>NZ_DAMAGA010000019.1:0-90211 GCF_031995545.1 Massilia sp. | reverse complement strand
CGCACGCCGCCGATCCGGCGCAAGTCCATTACCGCACGCTGCAGGTCGACGGCGTCGACGTCTTCTACCGCGAAGCCGGTTCGCCCCAGGCCCCGGCCGTGCTGCTGCTGCACGGCTTCGGCGCCTCGTCCTTCATGTTCCGCGACCTGATCCCGCAACTGGCCGGCCGCTACCATGTGATCGCGCCCGACCTGCCGGGTTTCGGCCAGACCGTCACGCCGCCCGGCTTCGACTACACCTTCGAGCGCCTGGCGGCGACGATCGACGCGTTCACCGTGGTCAAGGGGCTGGAGCGCTACGCGATGTACGTGTTCGACTACGGCGCGCCGGTCGGCTGGCGCCTGGCGGTGAACAACCCGGACAAGGTCACGGCAATTCTCACGCAGAACGGCAACGGCTACGAAGAAGGCCTGAGCGAAGGCTGGGCCGACATGCGCCGCGCCTGGGCCGATCCGAGCCCCGCCAACCGCGAGTCGCTGCGCCGCTTCAATACGCCGGAAATGATCAAGTGGCAGTACACCGAAGGCGTGCCCGACACTTCGGTGCTGGCGCCGGAAGCCTGGATCCTGACCTCGGCCGACATCGAGCGCATCGGTGTCGAGGCGCAGATGGACCTGCTGCTCGACTACGGCCACAACATCACGCACTACGAACGGCTGCACGAGTATTTCCGCCGCTACCAGCCGCCACTGCTGGCGCTATGGGGCCGCAACGATCCGTTCTTCCTGCCGGCCGGCGCCGAAGCGTTTCGGCGCGACAATCCGAACGCCGAGGTGCGCTTCCTCGACAGCGGTCACTTTGCCATCGAGACGCACGGGCGCGAGATCGCGGCCGGCATGCTGGCATTCCTGGAGCGCAGCGTCGTGCGTTGAACGTCTCAGAGAGGAGGGCGCTGGCGCTGGCCTTTCGGCGGCAGGCGCAGCGTCGGCAGGAAGCGCCACAGGTAGGTGCTGACGCAGACGCCGATCAGGAACATCGACAGCAGGATGGCGCCGCTGTCGAAATGGCGGGTCGACCACAGCATCGAACCCCACAGCATGACGGTGGCGACGATCTTGCCCTTGAGCGGAATGCCGCGTCCGGCCTCGAAGTTGGCAAGGTAGTCGCCGAACACCGGGTGGCCCAGCAGCCAGCGGTGCAGGCGTACCGAACCGCGCGCGAAGCAGGCCGAGGCCAGCAGCAGAAATGGCGTGGTCGGCAGCAGCGGCAGGAAGATGCCCAGAATGCCGAGCACGACGGCCAGTACCCCGGCCACGTTATAGAACAGTTTCATGGTCCCACTTTAGCATTCGGGGAGCGATCGCATCATCTTTCATGCGGGCAGCATGGTGTGCACTTGAACCGTATCTGTCTCGCATAAAAGGGATAATTAATAGTAACTTTTAGTGCATATCGGCAACTTCTGTATAATAGCCGCTTCCTATGACGGGCGCATCCGCTTGATCCAGCGGCGGCAGCAGGAGGACACGCACGCGCACGCCCGGCCGCGTTCCGAATGCCGCCCCGTGCCTTCCCCGGTCGTGAACCGGGCGCCCTTGCCCATGCCTCATTCGACTTCATCCAATCCCATCGTGGCCACGTTCGGCAGCTATTTTCGCGCGCGCGTGCTGCGCCGGCTGGCCGTCTACCTGGCGCTGATGCTGTCGGTGGTCTGGAGCCTGGTGGCGATGGAGCAGGCGCGCTTCGACCAGCTCGCCGAACTCGGCAGCAAGAACAATGTCCAGAACCTGTCGCGCGCCTTCGCCGAAGAAGTGCGGGCGACGCTGGCGGTGGTCGACCTGTCGCTGGTGCAGCTGCGCGGCACCTGGCAGCGCGACCAGGCCGACTTTGGCAAGGCGGTGGCCGACCATGCGCGCTACCTGCGCGACCGGGTGCCGATGCGCATCGCCATCACCGATGATTCCGGGCGCCTGCTGAGCACCGGCGCCACCACCGCGCGCGCAGGCCTGATGCTGGGCGACCTGCCGCAGTTCGGCATCCACCGCGGCCGCAAAGACGACCTGCTGGCCGTGGGCGGCCCCGAACACTGCCGCATCAACGGTCGCCCGGCGTTGCAGCTGACGCGCCCGATCCGCGACGGCGCCGGGCGCCTGAGCGGCGTGATCGCAGCCTCGGTGCCGCCGGCCTATTTCCTGCGCTTTTACGACAGCATCGACCTCGGCCCCGACACCACGGTCAGCCTGGTGCGCGAGGACGGCACCGTGGTCGCGCGCAATACGCAGGGCGGGCGCAACCTCGACATGGGGCGCAGGCTGACCGCTGCGCCGTTCCTGTCGACCGGTGCCGCCAGCGGCGCCTTCCGCCGCGCCAGCCAGCTGGACGGCATCGAGCGCTTCTATGCCTGGCGCCGCCTGCCCGAGTACGGCCTGGTGGTAACGGTGGGGCAGGCGGTGCACGACGCCCAGGCGCGCTATGCCCAGCAGCGCGCGGTGATGAACAGCGCCGGCGTCACGGTCTCGATCGTGCTGGCGCTGCTGGGCTGGGCGGCGATCGGCGCCGCCGACCGCCGCCGGCGCGCACTCAAGGCCCTGGCCGCGGCCGAGGCGCGCTGGAAGCTGGCGCTGAACGCGGCCGGCGACGGGGTCTGGGATTGCGACGTGACCACTGGCATGGCGACGCTGTCGCCGAACGCCCAGCGCATCCTCGACAGCGAGCATGCCGAGATTTCCTGGTTCGGCAACAAGGGCATCGCTGAACTGCTGCATCCGGACGAAGTAGACGGCATCCGCGCCGCCCTGGGCGCCCATATCGCCGGCGAGACGCCTGATTACTCCTACCAGCACCGGATCCGCCTGCGCAGCGGCGAGTGGCGCTGGATCGAAGCGCGCGGCACGGTAGTCGAGCGCGGCGAGCGCGGCGAGCCGCTGCGCATGGTCGGTACCTTCTCGGACATCGACGCGCGCAAGGTGGAAGAAGAACGCATCCGGCGCATGGCGCACGAGGACGCGCTCACCGGCCTGCCCAACCGTGTGCTGCTGGGCGACCGCCTGGATCAGGCAATCCTGGGCGCCCAGCGCAACGGCCACAAGGTCGGCCTGATCTACTTCGACCTGGACAAGTTCAAGCCGGTCAACGACACCCACGGCCACGCGGTGGGCGACCGCCTGCTGCGCATGGTGGCCGCACGCGTACGCGGCGCGCTGCGCGAATCGGACACCCTGGCACGGGTCGGCGGCGACGAATTCGTGGTGCTGCTGCCGCGCTGCAGCCAGCCGCTCGACGCCGAGCGCGTCGCCAATGCGATTCTGGCGCGGCTGGAGCAGCCGTTCCACGATGGCGAACTGGTGCTGCAGATTTCGGGCAGCCTGGGGTATGCGCTGTATCCGGATTGCGGCGGCGATGGCGAGGCGCTGCTGCGCTGCGCGGACCTGGCGATGTATGACGCCAAGGCGCATGGGCGGAACCGGGTGTCGGGGAGTTATCGCTCCAGGGTCGAGTAGAGCGTAGGAGCCTGTTCAGGGACGGGCGTCGGCGACCGGCTCCGCCAGCGCCGGCAATTCCGGCGCTACATGCCGCGGCAGATAGATCGTCACCGTGGTCCCGGCCCCCGGCGCGCTCGCCAGCCGGATGTGCCCGCCGCTCTGGCGTACGAAGCCGTGCGCCATCGATAACCCGAGCCCGGTGCCCTTGCCCTCGGGCTTGGTGGTGAAGAACGGCTCGAAGGCGTGTTCCATCACTTCCGCCGGCATGCCATGCCCACTGTCGCTGACCGCCAGCGCCACGTAGTCGCCCGGCGCCAGCTCGGCATCGAACTGCTCGGCCGCGCCCGGCTGCAGGGCGGCGGCGCCGGGCGGGTGGGCGCCGTCGACCGTCACGTTGGCCAGCTGCAGCGCGATGCTGCCGCCGTCTTCCATCGCGTCGCGTGCATTGATCACCAGGTTCAGCAGCACGTGCTCGAGCTGGTTCGGGTCGACCAGGGTCGGCCACAGGTCGGGTGCGCTGCTGCGGGTGAGTACCACGCTGTCGCCGGCGGCGCGCTGCAGCAGGCTGTCGCTGCGCTCGATCAGCTGGCCGACGTCGACCACGCTCGGGTGCAGCGGCTGGCGCCGCGCGAAGGCCAGCAGCTGGCCGGCCAGGCGCGAGCCGCGCTCGACCGCGTCGAGGATGTTGTGCAGGCGCTTGCGGCTGGGCGGGCCGTCGGCGCGCAGCATCAGCTGCACGTTGGCGCTGATGATGTGCAGGATGTTGTTGAAGTCGTGCGCCACGCCGCCGGTGAGCTTGCCGACCGCTTCCAGCTTCTGGGCCCGGTTCAGCGCCTGGCGCGCTTCGTCCAGGCGCGCCTGGCGCAGCTGTTCGCGTGCCTCGGCTTCGCGCCGCGGCGCGATGTCGCGCACGAACACGGTGACGCCGGCGCCGTCCGCGCCCGGCAGCTGGGCCACGGCCAGTTCCACCGGCACCCGGCGTCCGCTGCGGTGCAGGGCCTCGGTCTCGAACGGGCCGTCGAGCAGGGGACTGGCGCCGCTCTGGGCAAAGGCGGCGAAGGCGGCGTGGAAGGCGGTGCGCCGCTCGTCCGGCACCAGCACCTCGGCCGGACGCCCGATCGCTTCCTGCGCGCTCAGGCCGAAGATGCGCGTGGCCTGGGCGTTCCAGTCGGTGATGCGGCCGTGGCGGTCGAGCGCCAGGAAGCCGTCGTAGGCGGTCTCCAGGATCACGTTCATGCGGCGCTGCTCGGCCGCGATGCGGTCGTGCGATTCGCGCAGCTCGAGCGTCATCCCTTGCGCCAGCTGCAGCGCGCGCCGGCGCGAGCCTGCCAGCAGCCACACCACCAGGCTGACCAGGAAACCGAGCAGCACCCCGGCCGCTGCCACCAGGCGCGGGCGGATGCCGTCGTAGGTCGCTTCGAGTTCGGGCGTGGACGCCATCGTCACGGTCCAGGTGCGCCCGGCGATCATCATGCGCGTGCTGGCCTGCAGCTTCGGCACGTGCGGCGCGGCGTCGTCGGGCGGAGACAGGCGGTACAGCAGGGTGTCGGCATCGGCGCTGTCGCCGTCGTACACGGTCACGTCGAGCTGGGCGGCGGCGAGCCCGCCCACGCCGCGCATCAGGTCGGTCATGCGGAACGGCGCGTATACCCAGCCGAGCAGGGCGGCGCGGCGCTGTTCCAGCGTCCACAGCGGGGCGCCGGCGCGGTACACCGGCAGGTACATCAGCACGCCCGAGCCGGTGCCGCCGCTGCCTTCCTGCACCAGCACCACCTTGCCGCTGAGGGCGGCCTGGCCGCTGTCGCGCGCGGCCGCCATCGCGCTCCTGCGCACCGGCTCGCTGTACATGTCGAAGCCGAAGGCGCGCAGGTTGCGGCCCGAGAACGGCTCGATGTGGGTAATGGCCGTCATCAGCGGGCGTGCCGCCGTATCCTGCGCGCCCGGCTCGACCCGGTAGTCAGGGAAACCTTCGGCGCGCACGCGCGCCTCGTGCGCCGCCACCGCGCCCGGGGTCAGGGCGGTGGCGATGCCGAGCGCTTCCAGGCCGGGGAAGGACTGGTCCAGGCGCAGCTGGCGGTAATATTCGCCGAACTCGGCGCGGCTGACGTCGACCGCGCCGCGCAGGTAGCCGCGCGCGCCGCGCAGCACCTGCTCGTACACCGCCATGCGGCGGCCGATGCTGTAGCTCATGTCGTGCGTGCGGTAGTCGAAGGCTTCGCGCAGCTGGGTCTCGGCGCTGCGCTGGGCGCCGATGTAGGCGGCAAGGGTGACCAGCAGGGTGAGCACGAACACCGCCAGCGCCAGCAGCAGCGGCGCCTGGCCGGCGCCCGGCCGGCGTGAACCGGGCTGGGGCGAGGGCATGGCGGAACGGGTAGCGCGGTCGGAGGTCTGCTGCATGTCCTTGGGTGCGGTGCAGCCGGGGCGGCGGGGTTGATCGGAGGCCGGAAGATTTCGTAGCATACGCATCCTTGTCATGACAGGGCGCACGCGTTTGCGAATTTTTCAATTCGCCATGGCCATTTAATATTTATGTGAGGCAATATCTTAATGCAAAATCCTATATGCCATGGGCATATTCGCCGCCGCCGGCTGCCGTGTCCGGCATGAGGGCGCTGCTGGAACGCCACTGGCCGCTGACCGGCACGGCCATCGTCCTGATCCTGCTGGCGGCATGGAGCATGCTGGCGCCGCTGGGCGGCGGCAGCCATGAACTGCTGCTCGATTTCCCACCCGGCGTCCAGCATGGCGACCTGACGGTGCCGGCCGAGATCCGCCTGACGCGCGGCGTGCGCGACGTGCTGCTGCTGCGCAACCGCGGCCGGGTGCCGGTGGTGTTCGGCCCGCTGCGCATCAAGGCCGGCGGCGAGCTGCGCCTGCCGTTCGGGGAGGAAGGCCGCCACGTGTTCGTCTGCCCGCCGCTCGCGGGCGGGCAGGTCGCGGTGCGGGTGGTGGCCGCCCCCGGCCCCGGCTGGAGCCGGCTGCGCTGGCGTCTGGACAACCTGGCGCAATCGCTGCGCTACCTGCCGCTGCGCGCGCCGGACGACTGACCCCGGTTGTGGGGATTCGGCATGCGCGGGGCATGGCAATCGTGCTCCCGCCATCGCGGCGATTCTGTCATCATGGGGCCATGTCGACGATTACCATGCCACTGTTCCCGCTCAGTACGGTATTGTTTCCGGACGGGGTCTTGCCGCTGCAGGTGTTCGAGGTGCGCTACCTCGACATGATCAGCCGCTGCCTCACCGACGATACGCCGTTCGGCGTGGTGCTGCTGACCCATGGTCATGAGGTACGCCGGCCGGACGCCGACGAAGAACGCTTCGTTGCTTCCGGCACCGTGGCCTCGGTCACCGAGACCACGGTCGACACCCCCGGCCTGCTGCAGGTGCTGTGCCGCGGCGGGGCGCGCTTCAATGTCGTTACTGCCGAGCAGCGCGTCAACGGCCTGTGGATGGCCGAGGCCGAGTTGATCGAGGATGACCGCAGCATCCGCATCCCGTCCGAACTGCAGGGCGCCGCCGATGCGCTCGACCGGGTGCTCGGCTCGCTGCACGACGTGCCGCGCCAGCGCTGGCCGGTGCAGCCGCCGTTCCGGCTCGACGATTGCGGCTGGGTCGCCAACCGCTGGTGCGAGCTGCTGCCGCTGCCCAACGGCCAGAAACACAATATGCTGATGCTCGACAATCCCGTGATCCGGCTCGAATTGCTGCACGACGTGCTGGACGAACATGGCCTGATCACCTCCTAGCCACCCATCACCAAGCGGGCGCCAGCATGAGATTCTCGGACGACCTCCTGATCGCGTACATCAACGGCGAACTCGCCGCACCGGCGCGGGCGGCGGTGGAACGGGCCATGCGCGCCGATCCGGTGCTGGCCGCGCGCATCGCCCGCCACCGCGCCGAGCAGCATGCGCAGCAGGCGCACAACCACAGCCGCCAGCGCGGCGACGGGCACGAACGCCACGGCCTGTTCAGCATCTCGGCCAACGGCCGCGAAGGGCGCAAGAACCACGAGGGCGCCAATCCCGGCAGCAGCGCGGCGCCGCAGGCGGTGCCCCCGTGCGGCGCCAAGGTGGTGCACCTGAACAGCCTGCGTCCGGGACGCCCCGTACCGCCGCCGCAGCTGGCTTACAGCAACTGGTGCCGCCGGCACTGGGTGGCGATCGGCGCCGCTTTCGTGTTCGGCGCCGCCGCCGGCGCGCTCGGCTGGCGCACCATGGGCGCCGACCCCGGCCTGGCCATGCTCGACGACGACAACGGCACCCTGGTCGCGCGCGGCCCGCTGGTGGCGGCGCTCGATGGCCAGCTGGCCAGCCCGGGCCCGTCCGGCAGCGGGGTGCGCATCGGCGTCACCTTCGTGGCGCGCGACGGCGGCTATTGCCGCAGCTTCGTGGTCGACACCATCGCCGGCCTCGGCTGCCTGAGTGGCGGCCGCTGGACCATTCCGGTGCTGGCCCAGGGCCAGGCCGGCGCCGCCTACGTCGACGGCAGCATGCCGCCGCCGGCGGTGCGCGAGGCGATCGAGCAGCGCATCGTCGGCGCCACGCTCGACACCGACGCCGAGCGCGCGGCCCAGCAGCGCGGCTGGCGCCAATAGGATGATCGCATCAGGTGATCCGGCCGCGCATGTCTGCAAAAGCTTGTTTCTTTTGGTAAACTGCCTGCAAAACAGGACAGCATATACAGGGGTGCCGATTTCGGGTATCGTGTCACCCGCTAAAAGTGTCTCTACGTCCGCTTTTCCGGCTTGCCGACGGCCTGCCGCCTCCGGCCCGGTCCCGTACCTGGTTCCGGGCATGGCGCCCCGGCCGATTGCCGGTCCAATCCGCCCCGTGCTTGCCGGCTTCCCGTTGTCGCCCCTTGCCGTGTCGCGCAGCGCGACCCGTGACGGGAGTACTTGCCCGATCGTAGAACAGAACGAATAACGCCTGGAAAACTATGTCTGATACACCGAACAACAACGAAATCGCCGCCGCCCCGATCGACGCGCCGGCGGCACCCGCAGTGCCTGCCGCACCTGCCGCTGTTGCTCCCGCTCCAGCCGCCGCTTCTACCCCCGCCGCCGCTCCCGCCGTAACTCCGGCCCCGGCCGCTGCCGCCGCTCCCACCGTGCGCTTCGCCGACTTCGGCCTGGCGCCGGAAATCGGGCGCGCGCTGGCCGACCAGGGCTACGAGCACCCGACCCCGATCCAGGCCCAGGCGATCCCCGTGGTGCTGCAGGGCCGCGACGTGATGGGCGCGGCCCAGACCGGTACCGGCAAGACCGCCAGCTTCTCGCTGCCGATCCTGCAGCTCCTGATGCCGCACGCTAACGCCAGCATGTCGCCGGCGCGCCACCCGGTGCGCGCGCTGGTGCTGGTGCCGACGCGCGAACTGGCGGTGCAGGTGGCCGACAACGTCAAGGCCTACGCCAAGCACACTCCGTTGCGCGCCACCGTGGTGTTCGGCGGCATGGACATGAAGCCGCAGACCGAGATCCTGCGCCGCGGCGTCGAGATCGTGATCGCCACCCCGGGCCGCCTGCTGGACCACGTCGAGCAGAAGAACATCAGTCTGGGCCAGGTGCAGATGCTGGTGATGGACGAAGCCGACCGCATGCTCGACATGGGCTTCCTGCCCGACCTGCAGCGCATCATCAACCTGCTGCCGAAACAGCGCCAGAACCTGATGTTCTCGGCCACCTTCTCGCCCGAGATCAAGAAGCTGGCGAATACCTTCCTCAACAATCCGCTGACGATCGAAGTGGCGCGCAGCAACGCCACCGCCGAACGCGTGACGCAGATCGTGTACAAGGTCGACGAGGCGCACAAGCAGGACGTGGTCGAGCACCTGATCCGCGAACGCGACATGAAGCAGGTGATCGTGTTCTCGAACACCAAGATCGGCGCCTCGCGCCTGTCGAACCACCTGGAAAAGCGCGGCATCAAGGCCTCGGCGATCCACGGCGACAAGACCCAGCAGGAGCGCATGGCGGCGCTGGACGCGTTCAAGAACGGCGGCGTCGAAGTGCTGGTGGCGACCGACGTCGCCGCGCGCGGCCTCGACATCTCGGACCTGCCGGCGGTGATCAACTACGACCTGCCGTACAACGCCGAAGACTACGTGCACCGCATCGGCCGCACCGGCCGCGCCGGCGCCTCGGGCGACGCGCTGTCGGTGTACTCGGACAAGGACGAGCGCCTGCTGCAGGACATCGAAAAGCTGATCAAGCAGACCATCCCGCGCGGCGAGCTGCAGGGCTTCGTGGCGCCGTCGGGCCGTGGCCGTGAAGGCTATGGACGCGAAGGTGGACGCGAAGGTAGCCGTGACGGTGGACGTGACGGCGGCCGCGAAGGTGGACGCCACGGCGCCCGCGACAACGGTGCGTACGACGGCCAGGCACGCAGCAGCGCACGCCGCGGCGACGAGTCGAACGGCGCCGCACGCGGTCCGCGCACCGGCCTCGGTCCGGGTTCGCGCCGCGAGAAGGTCGATCCGTGGTTCCTCAAGCCCTACGAGCCGGCCACCAGCCCGCGCAAGGACAGCGCCGAGCACGCCCCGGCGGCGCAGGCCAAGCCGGCACGCCAGAAGCTGGCCTTCCTGCTGGGCGGCGGACCGAAGGCGTAAGCTTTTTGTTTCAAGTAGGGTTGGCGGCTGTGCCGCCGACGCGTTCAACCGGAACATGCGCCGTCGGGATGCGTTTCGAACCGCGAACGTGCGTTGAACGCGTCGGCGGCGAAGCCGCCAACCCTACGCAGCCCGCTTGAGCGCCGCGCTGACCCGATCCAATAAATCCTGGTGCTGATACGGCTTGGCCAGCACATCCAGCGGCTCGCTGCGCTTGCCGCGCCCCGGCAGCTCGTCCATGTAGCCGGTGGTCACCAGCACCGGCAGTCCCGGCCGCTTGGCGTGCACCCGCTCGATCAGTTCCAGCCCGTTCATCCCGCCCGGCATGATCACGTCGGTGAACAGCAGGTCGACCTGTTCGCCGTTTTCGAGGATGCCGAGCGCGCGTTCTCCGCTGGGCGCGGCCACCACCTCGTAGTCGGCCAACTCGAGCATGGCCTCGGCCAGCTCGCGCACGTCGTCGTTGTCTTCGACCACCAGGATGCGGCAGCGGCGCCGCTGCGGCGCCACCGGCACGGCCCCTGCGGACAGGTCGCGCCCGTGCGCGTCGTCCTGCACCGCCCCGGACACCGGGAACACCATGCGCACCTTGGTACCCTTGCCCGGCTCGCTCTCGATGTCGAGCCGGCCGTGCGACTGCTGCACGAAGCCGTGCACCATCGCCAGGCCCAGACCGGTGCCCGGGCCCTTGGTGGTGAAGAACGGTTCGGTGGCGCGGCGCAGGATCTCGGGCGGCATGCCCTGGCCTTCGTCGTGCACGCAGATGCACACGTAGTCGCCCTCGGCCAGCTTGAGCAGGCGGCGGCGCTCGGGGCTGAGCACGGCGGTACCGACCGTGACCGCGCCGCCCTCGGGCATGGCGTCGCGCGCATTGAGCACCACGTTCAGCAGCGCCATCTCGAGATAGGTCGGGTCCACCGTGCATGCCGGCAGGCCCGGTTTCAGGTCGAGCCGCAGGTTGATCTTGTCGCCCAGCGTGCGCACCAGCATGTCGGAGAACTCGACCGTCAGGCTGTTCAGGCTCAGGCGCTGGGCTTCGAGGCGCTGCTTGCGCGCGAAGGTCAGCAGTTGCTGGGTGAGTTTGCCGGCCTGCATGGTGGCGCGCTGGGCGCGCCGGATCGGATCGCTCACCTTGGGGTTGTCCTTGACGCCCAGCAGCGCCACTTCGAGGTTGCCGTTGATCACCTGCAGCAGGTTGTTGAAGTCGTGCGCCATGCCGGCCGACAGCTGGCCGATCGCTTCCATCTTCTGCGCCTGCAGGTAGGATTCCTGGCTCGTGCGGCGCTCGGTGATGTCCATCTGCGAGGCGAAGAAGTACAGGATCTGGCCGTCCTGGTCGAAGATAGGGCCGAAGAACAGCGCGTTCCAGAACGGTGTGCCGTCGGCCTTGTAGTTGAGGATGTCGACCGCTACCGCACGCCGCTCGTCGACCGCCTTGCGCAGTTCGGCCACGGTGGCGCGGTCGGTTTCCGGACCCTGCAGGAAGCGGCAGTTGCGGCCGAGGATTTCGGCTTCCGGGTAACCGGTCAGGTCGAGGAAGGCGCCGTTGACGAACACGATCGGATTGTCCGGCTGGCGTGCGTCGGTGATCAGCATCGGCATGCGCGTCATCTCGACCGCGGCGAAGAAGATGTTGCCGCGCTGGTCCAGGCCGTCGCGCGCGACGTAGCCGGCCTGCCAGTGGTTGACGCCGGGATTGCCCTGCGGATTGTAGGCATTGCCTTCGATTTCGCCGTCGGCCGGCACGCCCGTGCTCTGGCCTTCGCCCTGCACGTCGAGCGGCCTGTTCAGCGCATCGTCCTTGTCCGGTCCGAGTACCATGGGTTTTCCTTGGGAATGAATCGCAGGACGTCCCGGAACTGCGGGCGCCGCGCCTTTTGTATCACTTTAGCGATATGGCGCGGCTGGCTCCGTTCGTGAGCGCACAGAGCCGCCATACCGCAAGCATGATGGCGCGCCGCGCTAACACTCGGCTAGCGCGGGACGATCGCGCGCACCAGCGGGATCGCCTGCAGCAGGCGTACCAGCAGCGCCGACAGCGCCGCCGCCAGCAAGGTCAGCAGCGGAACCGCGAGCCAGGGATTGATGAAGCGGTAGTTGATGCCGTGCGCTTCCAGCACGAACAGGATCCAGACGTGGACCAGGTAGACGCCGAAACTGGTGGCCGCGAACCAGGCGACCGCGCGCTGCCTGCGGCTGCCGGCCGGGAGCCAGGCCGCGCTCAGCGCGCGCAGGGCGATGAAGGCGGCCACGGCGGACAGCGCCACCAGCGGGCTCGAGTAAACGTAGAACGTCTCGTTGGCTTGGCCCAGTGTCACGCTGCGCCACCAGGTCGCCAGCGCGATCGCGGCGCTCAGCAGCGCCCACGCCAGCCAGGCGCCGATGCGGATGCGCGCGCCGGGCCGCGCCGGCAGGCCGTGGTAGAGCATCGCGCCGAGCGCCATGTAGCCGGTGTACAGCGGCAGCACCGCCCAGTCGATGCCGACCACGCGCTGGGACGTGAGGGCGACTTCCAGCGGCACCACGGTGGCGCCGATGAACCAGAACAGCAGGCAGAACAGCTTGATGCCGGTGCCGGAATGCAGGTGGAAGGCCGCCAGCACCGGCACGAACACATAGGCGCCGATCAGCGCGTACAGGTACCACAGGTGGCCGACCACCGGGCCGCTGGCGATCAGGGCCGGCCAGTTTTCATGGTGCTGGCCGGTGTGGCGGAACCACAGCAGGTACAGCACCGACCACGCCGCCAGCGGCAGCGCGACGCGCCAGATGCGGCGCCCGAGCGAAGCCACGGTGTGGTCGCGCGCCAGCAGCAGCGCGCCGGTGAGCATGAAGAACAGCGGCACCGAGACACGTGCCATGCTTTCCCAGGCGTTGATTCCCCACCAGTGGCGCTGGCCCAACTGGCCGAAGCCCTGGGCGCCGACGTGGGTCAGGATCACCAGCAGGGTGGCGGCCGCGCGCATGCCGTCCAGGGCGTAGTCGCGCGCCGCGTGTGCGCGGGGGCCGGATCGTGTGCCATGCTGCGCGCCATATTGCGCGCTGTCCTGCATGCCGTCCCGCATCAGGGCGTGCCGGCTGCCGGGGCGCTGCCGCCGTGCCGGCACAAGAAGACGATGCCCATGTCGGCGCAGAGGGCACCGGGGCCCATCAGGCGTTCGGCGTCCTGCTGCTGCGGAAATGTGTGCTTCTCGAAAGAGACGGCGGTGCTGGCCGGCAGGCGCGCGATTTCGGCGCCGTAGTTGTCACACGGCTTGGACGCGCGCGCCACGTAGCCGGTCGACAGCGGATAGCCGTGGCGCACGGCATAGGCCATCACCGGCAGCAGCGCTTCGGCGGCGGCGGTCTGGCCGCAGCGGAACGGCGGATAATGGTGCAGCGCCTTGATATCGGTGCCGAGGAAAGCGTTCCAGCGCGCCGTGTCGATCAGCTTGCCTTCGGCCTGGGCCACGGTGGCGCGCACCCGCACATTGTGTTCGCGCAGGTCCCACAACTGCAGCGCCACCACGGCCGCCAGCAGCGCCGCCGCCTGGCCGGCGCGCAGGTGGCGCGCGGCGCCGAGCACGGCGAACACCACCAGCGCGTAGCCCACCGGCCAGAAGAAGCGACCGGACGAGCGGAAGGTCGAGGTGATGCCGTCCAGTACCGACGGCAGGTGCAGCGAGAACAGCTGGACCGGGCCCAGATGGACGGTGCTCGACAGCGCGTACAGCGTCAGCGCCACCATGACGCCCAGCAGCGCGCGGTGGCGGCGCCAGAACGCCGGATCGTGGCGCCGCCGCAGCACCAGCGCGCAACCGGCCAGCGCCAGCACGAACACGCCCAGGTAGTTATAGCCTTCGCCCTGGCCGCCGTGCGCGATCGGCTGCGGGAACTGCAGCAGCAGGCCGCCGTGCAACGGCGCCAGCAGGTTCATCGAATAGTAGCCGAAGCCCCACTCGCGCCCGCCGGCGCCGTTCGGCAGCGGCAGCATGGTGATCCACATGGTGGCGAACAGCAGGCCGTACACCAGCAGCGGCGCACGCAGCGCGCGTACCAGCGCGGCGCGTCCCGCCGGGAAGCGCTTCAGTTCGCGCAGGATATCGGCGCCGAAGATGGCCGAGGCCATCACGAACAGGTAGATATTGATGTAGAAGCCGCTCACCAGCAGCGCCATCCAGGCGCCGGTGGCGATGCGCCCGCGGCGCGTGCCGCGCACGTAGATCGCCAGCGCGAACAGCAGCATCCACTGCGACATCAGGCTGGTATGCGAGATGCGGAAGGTCAGCGCCGGGAAGCTGGCCAGCAGCAGCGCCAGCGCCGCCAGCACGGCCCAGCTGCGCACGCACGCTTCGCGGCAGATCCACCAGGCGCCCACGCCCTGCAGCGTGAAGCACAGCGCGATCCAGAAACCATACGGATTCCAGTAGCCGGTGCCCGGATGCAGCAGCTTGAGCAGCGCCGCGTACAGCGGCACCGTGTCGAGGAAGGTGGCCAGCGTGCCGTCGGGCGTGTTCAGCGAATTCAGGCGCAGCAGCGGCCAGTGCCAGGCGTCGTGCACGAAGGCGTTGAAACCGGCCACGTACTGGGTGATGTCGGCATTCTCGCGCCACCAGAAAGGAGAATCGCCGCGCAGCAGCGCGCCCGAGTACAGCCACCAGGCATAGCCGAGCGCCAGCAGGGCCGCCAGCAGCAGGCCGGGCACGCCGGCCGGGTCGCGCCAGGGCGCGATCCGGGGCCGGACCGGCGGCAGGGACGAGGGCAGGGACGAGGGCAGGGGCGAGGACGCGAGCGGCACCGGGCGCGTCATTGCGCCCCCTCCGCCGAGGTGCCAACTGCGCCGTGCGGTGTGGACAGCAGCGCCAGCAGGGCGCGCGCCTGTTCGCTCCAGGTGGTCCAGGTCATCGACTGCGACGACGGATGGCGTCCTTCGGCGTGCAGCGCCAGCCATTCGCGCACGGCAGCGGCCAGCGCGCCGCCGTCCAGGCCGGCGAAGTAATGCGCGCCGCCGGCAGCGATTTCGCGGAACACCGGAATGTCGCGCACCAGCAGCGGCAGGCCATATTGGGCCGCCTCGATCAGGGGCAGGCCGAAGCCTTCGCCTTCGCTCGGGAACAGCAGACACGTGCTGGCGCGGTAGACCTGCTGCAGGGCGTCGTCGTCCAGGCCTTCGAGCCACAGCAGGCGCCGCCCCAGTTCCGGGCTGGCGCGCAGGCGCGAGACGATGTGCGGCAGGGTGCGCCGTTCGGCGTCGGCCAGCTGGGTCCAGCCTTCGCGGCCGACGATCACCAGGTTGGCCTCGACGCCCTCGGCCCACAGCTGCTCGAACGCTTCCAGCGCCTGCAGGTGGCCCTTGCGCGGCTCGATGGTGCCGACCATCAGGAAGCTCGGGCGCGCGCCGACCTGCTGCGCCAGCGCCGACGGCGCCGCGTCATCCGACGCGCCGCTGCGAACTTCGAGATCGGCGCCGGAGTGCAGGGCGGTCAGCAGCTGGCCGGGACGGCGCTCGGGCGCGTGCGCCGCCAGCCATGCGGCCAGGTCGTCGCGCACCGCGCGCGAGACGCAGATCAGGCGGTCGGCTTCGGCGGCCACGCATTCGAGCCAGGCCGCATGGCTGCGGTCGGCGTGCGGCGGGAAGAATTCGGGACGCAGCACCGGCAGCAGGTCGTGCACCGTGAAGTTGATCGACACGCCGCGCGCGCGCCAGGCGGCATACAGGCCGGCGCGGGTCGACTCCAGCACCACCTGCGGCGACAGCTCGGCGCTGTAGAAGATGTCGCCGGCCTGGACGTCGACTACCGGATCGGGCCCCTGCAGCACCTGCTCGATGCCGAGCAGGCGCGCGCAATAGTCGCGTGCATAGCGGTAATGCGGCTGGCCGCCTTCGTCGCTGAAGCGCACCGGCTCGATGCGGTAGCCGGCGCCGCGCAGCTGGAGCAGTTCCAGCAGCTGCTTGCGCACCACCCGTTCGATGCCGGTCTTGAGATCGTTGCGCGCGATGGTGCTCACGTCCAGCAGCAACTGGCGCGGCTGCAGCGGATCGGGCGCGCGCGCCACGCTGCGCGCCAGGCGCTGCAGCATGGCGTCGTCGGCCTCCAGGCCGGGTGTGTCGAGCAGGGCGCGCAGCAGGGCCTGGCGGCCGCTGCGGTCCTTGCGTGCGGCCAGATCGAGCGCTTCCTTGTACATCTGGCCCACCCGTTCGGGGCTGTTGCGATGCTGCATCAGGGCGAAACCGGACGCGCCCAGCGCCAGGCGCCGCGCATCGTCGCCGCGCAGCGTTTCCAGCGCCTCGACCAGCTGCTGGCGCGCGAACCGGTCGGGCAGCATCCATACCGCGTCGTGCGGGAATTCGGCCATCGCGCCATTGGCGTTGATGATCACCGGCAGGCCGTAGATCATGCAGTCGAGCACCGTGCCCGAGGTTTCGCCGCGCGAACCGGTGCGCAGCTGCACCCCGATGTCGGCCGCCTGCACGTAACGGAAATAATCGTCGTCCGAGGTCCAGCCCGAAATCGTCACGCGCGTCCGGGCGCCGGCGGCGGCGATGGTGTCGGTGATCTGGCGGCCGTAGTCGCCGCCATGGTTCTCGCCGACGAACACCAGGCGACAGTGGTGGTCGCCGTGCAGCGACGATGCCAGCCAGGCATCGAGCAGCTCCAGGCAATGCTTGGTCGGGGCCACGAAGCCGAAATTGCACACCACGAATTCATCGTCGGCGATGCCGAGCGCGCGGCGCGCGCCGGCACGGTCGTTCAGCGCCGGCACCGCGCGCGGCAGCTGGGCCGGGCTCCAGTCGGCGCCGGCCTCGGGGCCGATCCACTCGCGCGCCAGGCTGCGTGCATACTCGGAGTGCACGATCACGTGGCTGGCGTCCTGCAGGATCTCCAGGTTGGACGGGTAATCCTGCTTGGCGCGTTCGATGCCGTCCGCGCCCAGGCTGGCCTGCACCGCCGCGTAGCCGTGCGAATGCAGCAGCGCCTGGGTCCACACGCCCGGCATCGCGCCACTCGACTGTTCATAGGCCAGCATGCTGCTCAGGAAGAAGTCGTGCAGCACCACCACGCCCGGATGGCGCTGCAGCAGCGCCAGCATGTGGCTGTGGAACGGGCTGTTGCCGAACTGGTAGACGATGTTGCGATAGCGTTGGGGATGCTGGTCGAGCCAGGACAGCGGCCGCAGCGGCAGGTGCGCCAGTTCGGGTGGCAACGCCACCCCGGCCTGGTCGGTGACCAGTTCGACCTCGAAGTGCGGCAGCAGGGTGGGCAGTACGCGCACCGCGTAGTCGGCGATGCCGGTGCGTTCCGGCGGCAGCGGCGACAGGAAGGCGATGCGCGGCCGGGCCACGGCCTCGGCCTGCACGGCCACCGGTGCAGCAGCGGCATGCGCTTCCAGCGCAGCGATCGCGCGCCTGGCGCTCTCGTCCCAGCTGAACTTGCGGCGCTGGACCAGGTTGTGTTCGCGCAGGCGCGCCTGCAGCGCCGGGTCGCCCAGCACCTGGCCGATCTTGGCCGCGATCGCGCCCGGGTCGCGCGCGTCGAACATGGCGTCCGGGTTGCCGATCACCTCCGGGATGCTGGTGCTGTCGGCGCCGATCACCAGCGCGCCGCAGGCCATGGCTTCCAGCACCGGCAAGCCGAAGCCTTCGTGCAGCGAGGGGAACACGAACAGCGCCGCTTCGCGGTACAGGTCGATCAGGTCGGCGTCGCTGACGTAGCCGGTCAGGACCAGCTCGTCGGGCCCCAGGCCGTGGCGCCGTGCCAGGTCGGCCAGGCGCTGGCGCTCGGCGTCGTTGGCCTTGCCGGCGATGACGAGCTGGTGCGCGGCGCGCTGCGCCGCCGGCAGCTGGCTGTAGGCGGCCACCAGGCCGTCGATGTTCTTGCGCGAATCGAAGCCGCCGGGCGCGCACATCAGCGCGGCGCGGGTGATGCCGAAGCGTGCGCGCAGCGCCGCCACGTGCGCCTGGCGCGCGTCGCGCTCCTGCGGCGTCAGGTTGGCCGGAGCGGGGCAGAAGCTGTCGTCCACCGCGGTCGAGATCGATACAACGCGCGCCGGATCCAGTCCCAGCGCATCGATCGCTTCCTGGCGCGAATAGTCCGAGATCGCCAGCAGCAGGCCGGCGCGCCGCAGCGAGTCCACCTTGCGCTCGTAGTAGCTGCGCTGCTCGGGGTCGCGCAGGTATTGTTCCGGGTTCAGGAACGGGATCAGGTCGTACAGCACCGCCGCGGTGCCGGCGCCGTCGGCCAGGCGCCCGATCGAGACCAGGCTGTCGTCGACGAAGCCTTCGAACAGGCTGGTGACCAGCACCGCGTCCGGACGCAGCTGGGCCAGCGCGTATTCGCGCAGCAGTTCGCCGGCGCGCGCGCGCGGGCTGTTGCCGGCATACGCTTCGGCGCTGTGGCCGGCGCCGTCGAACACGCGGATGCGCTCCGGCGGCACCAGGCCGGCGAAGGCCTGGCGGATGTCGTCGATGGCGCCGCCCAGCGCGCCGTTGAGCAGCAGCCAGATGTCGTGGCTGCCGGCATTGCGCGCCACGCCCAGCGCCAGCGCCAGCGAATAGCGGCCGATGCCGCGGAAGCGGCTTTCCGACTGCGCGCCCTGGAGATCAATGACTATCCGCATGGGTCTTCCTTGCTTGTTCCTGTTTCAGTTGGCGGTACACGCGCGCGGCGCGTGGCGACAGCTCGCCCGTTTGTTCCTGCAGCACCACCGGCGCGGCCTCGCGTTCGAGCATCAGCGCGTACAGGCGCGCCTCCAGCGCCGGCACCCGGCGCAGCGCGGCACGCGCCAGGCGCTTCAGGCCCGGGCGGCGCAGCACGGCGCCGCCGGCGCGCCGCACCAGGCGCTTGGCGCGCGCCTTGGCGCCGCTGGTCAGGCGGCCTTCGCGCTGGGCGCTGCGCACCCGGTAGTACATGGCCGCCGCGCGCCGCAATGGTTCGGTGATGCGCCACGAACTGCTGGAGAGCAGGTCGACCACGCGTTGCGACATTTCGGCCGCATGCGCTTCGGCGCGCACGATGCGCGCCTCTTGCTCGGCGGCCAGGCGGCGGTGCTGCTCGTGCAGTTCCTGGTGCTGCCGGTGCAGCTCTTGAAGCGCGTGGTGCGCTTCGCGCTGCTCGTGCAGCGCGCGTTCGAGTTGCGCCAGCCGGCTGTCGGTGGCCTGCGCCAGTTCGTCGTCGCGGCGCGCCAGGCGCCCCAGGATGTGATGGATCTCGGCGTGCTGTCCGGCGCGCTGGTCTTCGTAGCGCTGCGCCAGCCGGCCCAGCGTGATGCCCCAGGCGGCGTCGAACGGTGCGTCGAACGGCGCCAGCGCGGCCGGCTCGGCGCGCTTTTGCGCCACCACCGCGTAGTCGGGGCTCACGCCCTCGAGCACGTTGATCACGCCCAGCGGCGCGTCGGTATGCAGCTGCGCTTCTTCCTGCAGGCGCACGATGCGCTGGCGCGCGAAGCCGGCGTGGTCGGCGGCGAAGCCGAGCAGGTCGGGCGGCAATGGCCGCACGTGGGTCGGATCGCGGTAGAAGCTGGTGGCGCCGACCGTGAGGTTTTCCGGGTTCGGCGTTTCCATGATCAGCAGGCCACCCGGGCGCAACGCGCGCAGCGATTCGGCGATCAGGTCCTGCACCAGTTCGAACGGCAGGTGCTCGACCAGGTGGAACGCCGACACCAGCGCCAGGCTACCTTCGGGCTGCTCGCGCAGCGCGGCCAGGGCGTCCTGGTGGCGCGCCGCCAGGCCGCGCTCGCGGCAGGCGGCCAGCATGCCGTCGTCCAGGTCCACGCCCTGCGCCTCGAAGCCCTGTTCGCCCAGCAGTTCGAGCCATTCGCCGCGACCGCAGCCGAGGTCGAGCGCGCGGGCGGGGGCGCCGACCTGCAGCAGCGGCGCGGTGAACGGGGCGTAGGCGCGCAGGCGCTCCTTGATGGTCTCGCGCGAACCGCGGTAGCGGTCTTCGAAAGCGCGGTAGAACGATGTTTGGCTCATCGCCGAATCTCCAGTTGCGGTTCCAGCCAGCTGGTGCCGAGGAACGGAAGGCGGGTCAGGTTCAGGACTTCGAATATCGCCACCAGGTCGCGCCACTCGTAGTTGTCGCCCAGGTGGGTTTCGGTGCTGGTCAGGGCGGTGGTGATCGAATAGCTGCCCGGCCCCAGGTTGAGCGGGAAGCGGAAGAAGTACTCGATGATCTCGCCGGCGCGCACCTCGGTAATCGCCTGCTGCAGGTGGTGGGTATTGGTGCCGAAGATCTGGTGGCCGAGGCGGTCCTTGATCATGTAGCCCATCACCAGGCGCGGCAGGTCGGCATAGGCCTGGACCCGTACCCGCAGGGTGGCCGGCACACCCACGTTCATGACTTCCATCACCTGGCCGTGTTCGTTTTCCAGCGCTACCTCGAGCACCCGCGCCATGCCGTTGCCGGACGTGGTCTGGACGCGGCCCTCGGCGGTGCGCACCTGTTCCACGGTGCTGCCTTCGCGCTCGGCGATCAGGGCGTTGTAGTAGTCCATCACTTCTTCGGGCGTGCCCTGCATCGCCAGGCGTCCGGCGTCGAGCAGGATGGCGCGGTCGCAGATCGACTGCATGGCGGCGCGGTCGTGGCTGACGATCAGGAGGGTGGTACCCTGCTTTCGGAACTGGCGGATGCGGTCGAAACTCTTGTGCTGGAAATAGGCGTCGCCCACCGACAGCGCCTCGTCCACGATCAGGACGTCCGGGCGGCGCACCGTGGCCACGCTGAACGCAAGGCGCATCTGCATGCCCGACGAATACACCCGCACCGGCTGGTCGATGTAGTCGCCGATCTCGGCGAATGACTCGATCTGCGGCATCAGTTCGGCGATTTCATCCACCGCCAGGCCGAGCAGCTGGCCGGCCATGAACACGTTCTGGCGGCCGGTGAAGTCGGGGTGGAAACCCATGCCCAGTTCGAGCAGGGCGGCGACGCGCCCGCTGATGGTGACACTACCGGTGGTCGGCTGGGCGGTGCCGGTGATGAGTTTGAGCAGGGTGCTCTTGCCCGCGCCGTTGATGCCGATGATGCCGACCGCGTCGCCCGGACTGAGCCGGAAGTTGATGTCGTTCAGTACCCACTTCAGCTTGTGACGCTGCTGTTTGCCCGGCAAGATCCATTCTGCCAGGCGGCTCCAGCGGTTACCGTATTGTTTATAGGCCTTGCCCAGGTTGCTGACGTCGATCGTGCCCATTACAGTTCATCCACCATTTCACCCGCGCGCTTGCGGAACAGCTGCATCCCCAGCGCACACAGCAGCACTGCCAGCACGCTCACCGGAATCAGGCTCTGCCAGTGCGGCAGTTCGCCGCGCAGCAAAATGCCCTGATAGGCTTGAACCACCGAGGCCATCGGATTCCACGCCAGCCAGGACCGGAATTCGACCGGCAGCGCGGTTATCGGATACACCACCGGGGTGAACCAGAACCAGAACTGCAGCAGGATCGTGAAGAACTGGCCCACGTCGCGGAAGAACACGTTGAGCACGCCCAGCACCATGGCCAGGCCGATCGAGAACAGGATCTGGATCGCCAGCACCGGCAGGAAGGCCAGGAAACTCCAGCCGGGGAAGGCGCCGGTGGCGGCCAGGAACACCAGGAACAGGCCAAAGATGATGGCGAAATTGACCAGCGCATTGAGCACCACCACGATCGGCAGGCAGATGCGCGGGAACTGCAGTTTCTTGATCAGGTTGGCGTTCTCGAGGAACACGTTCTGGCCGCGGGTGGTGATCTCGGCGAACAGGCCCCAGGTCAGCACGCCGGCGCACAGGTAGATGCTGTAGGCAAACTGGCCGGTGCCGCCCGGCAGGCGATTGCCCATCACCTGCGAGAAAATCACGGTATAGACCACGATCATGGCCAGCGGATTGAGCACGGTCCAGGCGGCGCCGAGCAGGGAGTTACGGTACTTGGCCTGGAATTCGCGGCGCACGCTGCCGGCGATGAAACCGCGGTAGCGCCATACGCCGCCCAGCATGGAACGGGAAATCATAGATGTTGGAGCTTGATCACGAATCGGAGAATCGGAACGCGGAAAGCGCGTCCTCGCTCGGGAAATTTCCCGAAAATAAGTTGCCGATTATAACATGGTGACGATTAGGAATTTACAGCTTACCAATTGTTACTTGTTGCAAGCTGTTAATTTTTAGCCGGTCTTCGACGGTCGGATGGCCCCGTGCGCGGGCCGGCTGCGCCCCTCAGCCGTTGCCCTGGATGAGCTTTTGCAGCTCATCCGGCTTGATGATGGTGATGCGGTGCGTGCCTTTTTTGATGATTCCCTGCTGTACCAGCGCCAGCAATGCACGGGTGACGGTTTCGCGGCTGGTATTGATCATGTTGGCGATGTCCTGGTGCGTCGGCAGATTCTCCACCACGTGCACATCGCCTTCCTTGGTTTCCTTCAGCAGATTGAGGAAAGTAAAGATGCGGCGCGACGTGTTGTGAATGCTGAGCAGGGCGCGGAATTCGGAGTCGCGCTGCACTTTTTCGGCCAGGAAGCGCAGCATCTGGTTCGCCACCGACGGCGAGTGGGTAAACATATGCAGGGCGATGGTGCGCGGCAGCAGGGCCACCAGCACCGGCGTCAGGGCCACCACGGATGCCGAGCGCATCGAGCCGTTGATGACCGCGATCTCGCCGAAGAAGTCGCCCGGCTGCAGCATGCGCAAGCCGATCGCGCGGCCATCCTCGGTGACGTCGATGACCTGCAGCGAGCCGCTCAGCAGGAACAGCAGGCTATCGCCGGGCGCGCCTTTTTGCAGCACCACGTCGCGCTTGGCGTATTCGCGGATGCGCAGGTTGGCCTTGACCCGCTGCATGTCCTCTTCGCTGAGATTGGCCAGCAGTGGAATCTTGCGCAGGTGAATTTGTACCTCATGCTCCTGCTGGGTCGGCTCGTTGGCCGCCACGGCCGCCGGATCCGGCACCAGCGGGCTGGGCGCGAGTTCTTTCTCGAGGTCGTTCTTGCGTTTGGTCGACGATGTCATGCGTATCTCAAATCACCTGTAACAGCCCGAATGCCAGGGTGGCGGCGGCGATGCCGGCCGTATTGGCGCCCATGTCGCGCCAGCAAAAGCTGCGTCCAGGCACAAGCTTTTGCAGGATTTCGATGGCCAGTCCGGCCAGTAGCAAACCTGCCAGCCACACCAAGCGGCCTGGCCAGGCGGGCTCGATCAGCAGGGCGAGGGTGCTCAGCCCGGCAAATGCAACGAAGTGCAGCAGCTTGTCATGCGGAAGCAGTGGAAGCCAGCGCGCCGGCAGCAGGCATCCGAGGGCCACCGCACCGGCGGCGGCCACGAAGACAATCAATTCCCAGGACATATCGGCCTATTGCTTGTACACCAATCCTGGCGTTAAAAATTATCCCAGCGCAAACTCAGCTGCAGGGCATGGCTATTATATTGGAACAGCGCGATATTCTCGCGGTTGAGTGTGGCGCGCCATTCCAGGACCACGCTGTAGTGCTGGCGCAACTGCCAGTTGGCGGCGGTGCGCAGCGTGGCGGTGTTCTGGCGGCGCCGCGTTTCGATCAGCCCGGGCGAATACAGCGCGCTGCTGCGCCAGTGCTGCCAGCTCAGGCCGCCTTCCAGCGCGAGCCGGCCGGTGGCCTCGCCAACCCATTGCAGGCTGCCGAACCAGCCCTTGCGGTCGCCGCCCGGCCGGCCGTCGGTACTGTCGTCGTGCAGCCGGGTCAGCGTCGCCTGCGCCAGGCTGCGTTTGCCGCGGTAGCCGAAGATACCGCCGAATTCGGCCATCGTGCTGTCATAGGCGGGGCGGGTCGGATACTCGATACGGCTGAGGTTGCCCGAGAAGGCGAACTCGGTGTTTGCCGGCATCTTCCATGCCGGCGTCGCGCGCAATTGGACCTGCTGCTGGCGCTGGTACAGCGAGCGGTCCAGCGTTACATAGCCGAGCGCGCCCGTGCCGCGCAGGCGCCAGCCGCCCGGCGTCCACGTGTGTTCGAGCGCGCCCAGCATCGAGACGGTGTCCTGGCTGCGCTCTTCTTCATGCCAGCGCGAATAGGCCTGGACGATCAGGTTCGTGCCGCCGCTGCCCAAGGGGCGCACGTAGGCCGCGGTCAGCTGGCTGAAGTCGTCCGCTTTGGGCAGGAAGGCGGCATCGAGTTCGTATTCGGTCTGGGCGCTGCCGGTGCCGATCGTGAAGCGCGAGTCGTTGGCGCCCTGGTTGACGTTGTCGTCGTGGCCGCGGGTCGCCGCCAGCAGCCAGGCGCCGCCCTGGCGCGGCAGCGGCGTGCCGCAGCCAGTGGCGCGATAGCGCCCGATCGTTTCGGCAATGGCGGCCGGCAGGTCGAAACGTTGCTGCAGACTGGAAAACAGACGCTCCGCCTCCGCTGTATTGCCGAGTTCGCATTGGCTGATCGCCAGGTCGAGCCAGGCGCCGGCATGGCGCGGCTCGGCCGCGATCACGCGCTGCAGCAGCGCGGACGCGTCTTCCAGCCGGCCTTCGGCGAGCGCGCGCAGTGCGGCGCGGTACAGGTCTTCCTGCCGGCCCGCGGTCTGGTCCGCCTGGTCGACCGGCGCTGCGACTGCAGCACTGACGTCAGCCTGGCTCTCCTGCGCCGCGGCCTGGCATGACCAGCAGGCCGCGAACAGCGCGGCGCCGATGAGCAAACGCATCATTCGCTGCGCTCCAGCGTATAAATGCGCGTTGGCCGGCCCTTGCCGCGCAGCTGGTGTTCTCCCAAAAGCTGCAGCCGGTGACGCCTGGCCAGCGCGGCGGTACCCTCGCCGATGATGACGTCGTGCGGGTAGTCGCGCGCCGTCTGCTCCAGGCGTGCCGCCGTGTTGACGCTGTCGCCTACCGCCGTATAGATGCTGCGCGCCGCGGTGCCGTAGTCGCCCGCCATCGCCACGCCGCTCTCGATCCCGATGCGTACCCGCAGCGCCGGCAGGCCGCTGGCCACGCGCAGGGCGGAAAACTGCGCCACTTCGTGCAGGATGCGCGCCGCCGCGTCCAGCGCCAGATCGGCGTGATCGGCGTTCGGCAGCGGCGCGCCCCAGAACGCGACCAGGCCGTCGCCCGTGTATTTGTCGAGCGTGCCGCGATGGGCCAGGACGGGTCGCGTCAGACATTCCAGGAATTCGGTGGTCAGGCGCGACGCTTCTTCCAGCGACAATGCCTCGACCTGGCTGGTGTAGCCCTGCATGTCGGCCACCAGCGTCGTCACTTCCAGGCGCCGCGGCGCCAGCGGATCCTTCAGGTCGCTGCGCAGCAGCTCGTCGACGACTTCGCCCGCCACGTACTGGCGCAGCGTGCCGAGCAGCTGGCGCGAGCGGCGCTGTGCCAGCTCCCACTGGAACGGCACGGCCACCGCCAGCAAGTACAGGCAGCACAACAGCGGCGCTGCCGGCGCGAAGTCCGGATCGCGCGGCGCCAGCAGCCAGGCCAGCGCCAGCCAGGCCAGCGCGCTGGCGCCGAGCAGCAGCGCGTTGGCGGCGGCCGACACGCGCGGCAACGTATAACTGGTCAGCAGCACGATCGCCAGGACGAAGACGAAAGCGATCGCCTTCCCCGGCAGCGGCGTTGGGGCCAAACCCTGCTGGCGGTCAAGCAGCGAAGTGAGCATCGATGCATGCACCAGCAGCCCGGCGCTGGACGCGCCGAGCGGGGTCGCGACACGGTCGCCGATGCTCAGCGATGACGAGCCGATGAGCACCAGGCGGCCGCGCGCCATGCCGGCCGGCATGCGGCCCGCCAGCAGGTCGGCGGCCTTAACCACATCGTAGGCGCCCCAGTCGCGCACATAGGGCACGCGCTCGACGGCGCGCACAGGCAGGGCGCTTGTCGCGCCGCCGCAACACTGAAGTAAAGCGAGCGAGAGCGTAGGATAGACTCGGCCCTGGTAGTTGGTGAACATGGGCAGGCGGCGCAGAATGCCGTCCGCATCCGGCAGTACGCCGATATTGCCGGCGTAGCGCGCCTGGCCCAGGCCGGTATGGTTGGCCAGGTAGCCGCGCGCGTCCAGCGCCGCGCCGCCTGCGCCTGACCGGCTGCCGCCGACCAGGCGCCCGCTCGCCAGCGGCGTATCGGCATGCAGGTAGTCGAACATCTGGGCCAGCACCACCGGACCGTGGCCGGCCAGCATCGCCAGGCGCATGTCGCCGTCGGCATCGGCCGGTTTTTCCATCAGGATGTCGAGCGCGATGCCACGGGCGCCGTCGGCGAGCGCCAGTTCGATCAGGTCGGCGATGCGCGCGCGCGGCCACGGCCAGGGAATCTGCGCCACGCTGCTCTCGTCGATATCGATCACCAGCACGCGGTTTTCCCGGGTATCGGCCGCTTGCAACTGAATGAACCTGTCGCGCAGCCATTCGTCGGCTGCCGTAGTGAAGACTGTCCCGCCCTGCCATTGCAGCGCCCCCGCCATGATGAGCGCAACCAGGGCAATCAGGCCGCGCAGGACGGCTGGATCACGCAATCTGGTGCGCAGGAGGCTGGAAATTGTCATCAGGACAGAAGTGGCGCCAGGAGAGTACATCAGCAAATAGTGGCTGAAGTATACCGGGTTGTATTTGCTTTAAGAAATATTTTGCCGATAGCGGCCACAGGTGTAAGAATTGTAAATTGTGATGGGTATCACAGATTTTATCTGTTGAGCCCGGACAATGCTAGAGATCGGAGGATTGTATGTTCAAAAAAATCGCTGTGGCCGCCACAGTGTTATGGTCGTTTAACTGCGCTGCGCTGGCGGCAGAAGCCGGCCGCGTCGTGTTCGTCACCGGCCAGGCCCAGGTGGGCCGCCACGCCGCCGTTGCGGATGCAGCGGTGGAGGAGGGCGATCAGCTCTCCACCGGCGCCGACGGCTATGTCTATGTCAAAACGGTCGACAACGGCTTTCTGATCCTGCGCCCGAACAGCACTGCGCGGGTGGTGGCGTATGCGATCGATAAGGAAGATCCATCCAAAACCCAGGTCAAGCTCGAGCTGCTGCAAGGTGTGGCGCGCGCGATCTCGGGCCAGGGCGTCAAGCAGGCGCGCCAGAACTTTCGCTTCAATACGCCGGTTGCCGCGATCGGCGTGCGCGGCACCGATTTCACCGTCTTCACCGACCAGCAGACGACGCGCGTGACCGTGCTGTCCGGTGGTGTCGTGATGAGCGGTTTCGGCGCCAACTGCTCGGCTGCGGGAAGCGGCCCATGCGAAGGACGTAATGCCCGCGAACTGTTCGCCGGGCAGGGCGGCTTGCTGCTGCAGGTGGAGCGCGGCAGCAGCATGCCGCAGTTGCTGGCCAATCCGGCGCTGGCGCCGGATCAGGCCGAGAAGCCACGAAATGACGAGCCGGGTGTCAAGACCACCGCGCCGGCGGTGCCGATGGCGCAGGTTAATCTGGATCCGCAGCGTTCGGAGCAGGCGCTGGGAAGCGTGCGGCCGGTGGTTCCGGTGCCGGTGCCGACGCCAACCCCGACGCCGATCATTCCGCCTGTCATTAATCCTGGTGTCACGCCGCCGCCTGTCGCTGTTGTCGAGCCGCCGCGCCCGGTCGTTCCCGATGTGCAGGAAGTGTTCTGGGGGCGCTGGCAAGCGGTCTTGAGCCGGGCGCCGGCGCTCGGGCGCATCGACGATGACGACGTCGATATGGCCACATATTACGGTCCTTATGCAATCACGCGGCTGAGTAATTCGGCGCTGGTGATGCCAAAGGAAGGCAATGCGGCATTTAAATTGATGAGCGGTGAAGCCATCATGACCAATTCCGATGGCGATCGCTTCGCTACGCTGGAATCGGGCCAATTGAATATGGACTTTGCCAAAAGGACGTTTGCCACGTCGCTGGTGGTGAATGCCGATGGCGACCGGGCCGGCGTGGTTGGTAGCGGTGTCATTACAGATAAGGGCATGCTGTACGAAGATAACCGCTCCGAGACGATCATTCGCGGTTACCTGGGCGGTGCCAAAGCCGATCAAGCGGGTTATATCTTTAAGAATTATGCAAACCCCGGCGTGGTTATCAGTGGCGCAGCGCTGTGGGGTCGCTAGTTTTGGTGAGATTTGTAATGGAAGTTGGTGGTTTTTTGAAAGAATTTGTAAAAAAGATGTATCGGTAACGTAAAAAAGTTGGTGTTTGTGATGGCCATCACAACACCGATTTCTCGATCTGGCAATATACTTCGCAGTTCTGCAATAGCCGTCTGGACATTGCTTACTGTTCAGCAGCAGACTCAACCACAATCTTTAAAGGATTTACACATCATGGCAGCTCAAGACTACACCGCCGTAGTGCAACAACTGTACATTTCGTACTTCGGCCGCCCGGCTGACTTCTATGGCCTGCAGAATTTCTCGGCCCAGCTCGACGCAATGGGCGCACCGAAGACCTTCGCCGAAGTGCAAGCTGCCGTGCAAGCTGACGGCGCCGGCACCACCGCTCTGTCGCGTCTGGTGAACACTTTCAGCAACTCGGCTGAATCGACCGCCCTGTACGGCACCGACACCAGCCAAGTCGGCATCTCGAAATTCGTCGCCGCGATCTACCAGAACGTCTTGGGCCGCGAAGCCGACCTGCCAGGCTTCAATTACTGGGTCAACGCCATCACCTCGGGCGCCGTGACCAAAGCTAACGCCGCTGCCGCCATCACCCAAGGTGCACTGACCAACACCACCGCTCAAGGCCTGCTGGATGCACAAGCCGTGAACAACAAGGTTGCAGTTGCTACCGCCTTCACCACCGCTCTGGACACCCCAGCTGAACTGAACGCCTACTCGGGCGAAGCAGCAGCTGCAGCCGGCCGTGGCCTGCTGAGCGGCGTGACCTCGTCGACCAACGTTACCGCTTACCAGTCGACCATCAATTCGACCATCACTGGCATCGTGACCGGCTCGCAGCCAGTCTCGAACCTGGTCCTGACCGACGGCGTCGACAACATTGTTGGCACCAACGCCGCTGACGTTATCACCGCTCTGGTTCGCGCTGACGCAACCGCCACCACCGAAGGCACCACCACCCTGAACTCGGGTGACGTGATCGACGGCGGCGCTGGCATCGATACTCTGAACCTGATCGTTGGCAAAGCAGATTCCGTTCTGCCAAGCACTGCAACCGTCAAAAACGTTGAGATCATCAACATCACTGGCGCGCAAAACATCGTCGCGGCAGGTGCTGCTGTTGGCGCCGCTGCAACCGTCGATGCTGCTTACTTCGCAGGTTCGACCATGATCAATCTGGTGGCCCCTACTGCCGCTGTGACCGTGAGCGGTCTGTCGGGCAAGACCCTGGGCGTGCAGGGCAAGGCGACTGCAGCTGTCACCGGTAATTTCGGCACTGCTGGTCTGGCAACCGTTCAACTGAATGGCGCCTCCGATGCAGCTTCCCCTGCTGGAAACGCTACCATTAACCTGGTTGGCGCTGGCATCAAAACCGTTACCGTCAATGGCAGCGGCCGTGCCACTATCGAAGCAACTTCGACCGGCGCCGCTGTCGAGACCCTGAATGTCAACGCGACCGGTTCGCTGACCGTCAACGCTTCGGCAGAAGGTGCTTCGATCAAGACCATCAATGCAGCTGGTTCGACTGCTGGTGTGACCCTGCAGGGCGCATACACTGCTGCTGAAACCATTACCACCGGTGCTGGCGCCGATACCTTCACCGTTGGTCTGACGACCTCGGGCAAGGTTGCAACCGTCAATTCGGGCGCTGGTGCTGATACCATCACCGTTGCTGCGGGTGCAGTGGCTGTCAACATCAATGCTGGTGCAGGCAACGACACCATCATCTTCGATCGCGCACTGACCGCGACTGACGTCGTCAACGGTGGTGAAGGCAACGACACCCTGTCGATCGGTAACACCACGATCGCCGCTTCGGATCTGGAAATCCTGAAAGCAGTTGTGACCAACGTCGAGACCCTTGAGTTCTCGAAAGCAGTGACCGCAGGCGTCGATGCAGCTGCTCTGAGCCAGTTCAGCACCTTCTCGTTCACCACCGATGGTAGCGTCATCACCAAGGTTGCTGACGCCCAGACCGTTGCCACCGTTGCTGACGTCACCGTGACTGCCGCTGGTTACGTCGCTGCCGGCACCGGTACTCCTGCTGCAACCGCAACGACCTACGCTGGCAAGCTGACCGTCGATGTGGATGCTAGCACTGTCGCCGATGCAGCCACTACTCCTCCAACGGCCGCAAGCCCAACCGTTGTTACTGCAAATGCAGACTCGATCATCCTGAACGTGAGCGCCGTTGCCGCTACCTCGGGCGGTCCTGGTGTTGCTACCTTCGCTGAGCTGACCGGCGACGTTAAGTCGGCTACCGTCAACCTGACCAACAGTGTGAACGCTGCAACCAGCGGCACCGCAACTGCTGACGTCCTGGCAAACTTCGCGCTGACCACCGGCAACGGTACGGTTGGTGCTGCAGGTACCGCATTCGACGAACTGGGTGCCCTGACCACCCTGACCCTGACCGGTAACGGTTCGGCTGTCATCGTCAACGGCGCAACCGGCGTCCTGGCTAACGTGGATGCAACCGCGATGACCGGTAAAGCAGCCTTCGGCGGCACGACTGTCACCGGCGGCCTGGACTATACCGCTAGCGCCAACGTTGTCGAAACCATCAAGCTGGGTGGCGGCAAGGACGTCGTCACCTTCTCGGCAACTGCGTCGACCTACGAAAAGACTGACACTGTTACCGGTCTGAACCTGGTCAAGACCGCTGCTGGCGTGCTGGACACCGCAGCATCGGATGACATCTCGGTTGCTGGTATCACCACCTTCGCCAAGGCTGCAACCGTTACCGGTTCGACCCTGGGTCTGGTGCTGACCAACCTGGGTGCAGTGGCTCCTGCTGCCGGTGCTGCTGGCGACAACGTCGTCTTCCAGTTCGAAAACAACACCTACATCTACTCGGATGTCGGCGCTAACGGTCTGGACAACGCTGACGTTGTCATCAAACTGACCGGCCTGGTTGACCTGGACCTGCTGGTCTCGGCACTGAACGCCTAATCTTCTTGATTGAAGATGCCCCTTGCCTCGGCAAGGGGTTGCGGTACCCAAACCCTGGCTCCCGGAGCCAGGGTTTTTCCGTACATCGTAAAGTTAAACGGGCGTCCCGGTTTCACCATGTGAGCAATCACCAGGGTGTACCGGTCGGTAAGTCCAACTTCTGCAGCGCTGTCAAATGCGGAGAACACCCCTGCTGAGTTTCGGCGCGAATGGATAAAGTAACTCCGATCCTGAAATCGACGACGTCCTGAAGGCCATGCTGAAAAGCATGGCCTTTTTCATTCAGCTGCGATTACCTAGTGCACAGCTGCAACAACTCCTTTTTTTTGAAATGTGATGTGCATCACATTTTTTTGTGTTTTTAGGCGATAATGTCGCGTCTGCTCATGCTGGACCGGATTCAGCGATCGAGCACTTTCCACGACGGCCTAACATGTTCAAACAATATTTCGAATCCAAGAACGACATCGCGGCAGCGCTACGCGGCTTCAAAAGCACGTTCATCACCATCGGCGTCTTCAGTGCCATTACGAACCTGCTGGCACTGGTGCCATCGCTGTACATGCTGCAGGTGTACGACCGCGTCCTGGCCAGCCGCAATGAAATCACCCTGCTGATGCTGACGGTGATGATGCTCGGCGCCTTCATGCTGATGGCGGCGCTGGAGATGATGCGCAGCTTCGTGCTGGTGCGCGTGGGCGCGAAGTTCGACATGCTGCTCAACAAGCGCGTGTACACCGCGGCGTTCGAGCAAAACCTCAAGAAGGCTGGCGGCAACGCCGGCCAGGCGCTGGGCGATCTGACCAACCTGCGCCAGTTCCTGACCGGTAACGCGCTGTTCGCGTTCTTCGACGCGCCGTGGTTCCCGATCTACATCATCGTGATCTTCTTCTTCGAGCCATGGCTCGGTCTGTTCGCGCTGTGCGGCACGATCGTCCTCATCGCCCTCGCCATCATCAACGAACGCGTGTCGCGCGGTCCGCTGGGCGAAGCCAACACCATGTCGATCGCGGCCGGCAATCTGGCCACCAATAACCTGCGCAATGCCGAGGTCATCGAGTCGATGGGCATGCTGCCCAACCTGATGCGCCGCTGGTTCAAGCTGCACAGCCGTTTCCTCAACCTGCAGGCGGAAGCCAGCCAGAAAGCCGGCGTCATCGGCGCCATCACCAAGTTCGTCCAGATGGCGCTGACCTCGCTGGTGCTCGGTTTTGGCGCGCTGCTGGCGATCGAGGGCCGCATCACGCCGGGCATGATGATCGCCGCATCGATCCTGGTCGGCCGCGCGCTGGCCCCGGTACAGCAGGTGATCGCGGTCTGGAAATCGTGGTCCAGCACCCGCAGCGCTTATGATCGCCTGGCGAAGATGCTCAACGATAATCCGGAGCGCAGCGCCGGCATGGAACTGCCGAAGCCGCAAGGCGTGCTGACGGTCGAAAGCGTGACCGCGGCGGCGCCGGGCTCCAACCAGGCGGTATTGCGCGGCCTGTCGTTCGGCATCGTGCCGGGCGATGCCCTGGGCGTGATCGGCCCGTCCGGCTCGGGCAAGTCGACCCTGGCGCGCCTGCTGGTCGGTGTCTGGCCGGCGGCCGGCGGCAAGGTGCGCCTGGACGGCGCCGACATCTTCAGCTGGAACAAGGCGGAGCTTGGTCCGAATATCGGTTACCTGCCGCAGGACATCGAGCTGTTCAGCGGTACCGTCAGCGACAACATTGCCCGTTTCGGCGAAGTGAATGCGGAAAAAGTCGTCGAAGCGGCCAAGCGCGCCGGCGTGCACGACATGATCCTGCACCTGCCGAAGGGCTACGACACGCCGCTGGGCGACGGCGGTGCCGGCCTGTCCGGCGGCCAGAAGCAGCGCCTGGGGCTGGCGCGTGCCATGTACGACGATCCGGCGCTGCTGGTGCTGGACGAGCCGAATTCGAACCTCGACGATGTCGGCGAACAGGCGCTGGTCCATGCCGTGCTCGACATGCGCCGGCGCGGCAAGACCGTGGTCCTGATCACGCACCGCACCAGCATCATCGGCGCCACCAACAAGCTGCTGATGCTGCGTGACGGCGTTGCCCAGCTGTTCGGCCCGACCGACCAGGTGCTGGCTGCGATCCAGGAGCAGAATCAGAAAGCGCAGGCCCAGGCCCAGGCGCAGCAGCAGGCGGCGCAACAGGCTCGCCAGGCGCAGCTGCAGGCACAGAACGCCGCCGCCGCGCCGGCAACGACCGAACAAGGAAGCAAATAAATGAAGCTGATTCAACAAAAGGATGCGGCTGCCGAAGTCATCAGCCATGATGTCGCACCGCTGACGGTGAATACCGATGCGCGTTCGTATGCGCGTATCGGCTGGCTGATCGTGCTGGTAGGGGTGATCGGGTTCCTGATCTGGGCGTCGTTCGCGCCGCTCGACCGTGGCGTGCCGATGTCCGGCACCGTGGCCAAGGAGTCGAACCGCAAGAGCGTGCAGCATCAGACCGGCGGTACGATCCAGGAAATCCTGGTGCGCGACGGCGACGTGGTGAAAGCAGGGCAGGTGCTGGTACGGATGAACCCGATTACCGCCAAGGCCGGCTATGACATCACCGAAGCGCAGTACCTGACCGCGCGCGCGACCGAAGCGCGCCTGATGGCCGAACTGACGGGCCAGAAGACCATTCGCTTCCCGCAAGAGTTGACCGAACACGCCAACGATGCGCGCGTGGCCGAGATGATGACGCTGCAAAACCAGCTGCTGACGTCGCGCCAGGCCTCGCTGCAAAGTGAGCTGGGCGGGTTGGATGAAAATATCGGCGGCCTGAAGGTGCAGATCCAGGGCTTGCAGGAATCGCGCGACAGCAAGAAGTCCCAGGTCGGTTTCCTGAAGGAGCAGCTCGACGGCATGCGCGACCTGGCCAAGGAAGGCTACGTGGCCCGCAACCGCCTGCTCGACTTGGAGCGCACCTACGCCCAGCTCCAGGGCGAGATCTCCGAGGATATCGGCAACATCGGGCGCGCCCAGCGTCAGGTCATGGAACTGACGCTGCGTAAATCGCAGCGCATGCAGGAATACCAGAAGGAAGTGCGCACGACCCTGGCCGACACGCAACGCGAGGTCGAGGCCCAGGGAGCGCGCATGAGCGCCCAGCAATTCGAGCTGTCGAACGTCGAAGTCAAGGCGCCGGTCAGCGGCACCGTGGTCGGCCTGGCGGTGTTCACCAACGGCGGCGTGGTGCAGCCCGGCTTCAAGATGATGGACATCGTGCCGACCGACGACATGCTGATCGTCGAGGGCCAGCTGCCGGTCAACCTGGTCGACAAGGTGTATGACGGCCTGCCGACCGAGCTGATCTTCTCGGCATTCAATGCCAACCGCACGCCGCACATCCCGGGCGTGGTGGAAACCGTGTCGGCCGACCGCAGCGTCGACGAGCGCAGCGGCGCCCCGTACTACCACGTGCGCGTGAAAGTGTCGCCGGAAGGCGCCAAGATGATCGCCCACCACAACATGACCATTCGTCCCGGCATGCCGGTGGACATGTTCGTCAAGACCGGCGAACGCACGATGATGAGCTACCTGCTCAAGCCGCTGATGGATCGTGCCCGCTCGTCGATGAGCGAGGATTGATCATGGCGCACGCGATCAGCAAGCAGGGCTTCCTGCGCCGTCACGGACTGGCCATCGGCGCGGTGCTGGCGCTGGCCGCCGGCAATGCCGGCGCGGTCAGCCTGCACCAGGCCTACGAAGCGGCATTGAAGAACGATCCTCAGTACCGCATGAACTATTACGAGAACGAGTCGGTCAAGGAAAACGCGATCCTCGGACGCTCGTTCCTGCTGCCGCAGGTGTCGGCCAGTTATCGGGCCAATCGTAATATTGCCGATACAAATACTTGTTGTAACCTGGCTGGCCAGAGGGTGCTCGAGTATCCGCGCTACATCAGCCGTTCGTCGGCGATCCAGGTGCAGCAGCCGATCCTGAACCTGGACGCGATCTTCCGCTACCGCCAGGGCAAGGTGCAAACCGCGCAGGGCGCCAAGAAATTTGAATCCGACACCAATGACGTGATCATGCGCGTGGTCGGCGCCTATGCCGACGCCCTGTTCGCCGAAGACCAGGTCGAGCTCTCGCGCGTGCAGCGCGACATGTATATGGAGCAGATGAAGGTCAACAACCGCCTGTTCGAAAAAGGCGAGGGCACCAAGACCGACATGCTCGAAACCAAGGCGCGCCTGGACCTGGCCGAAGCGCAACTGGTCGAGGCCCAGAACAATGCGGTTGCGATGCGCAACACGCTGGCCGGCATCATCGGCATGGACCCGGGCACGCTCGACCAGCTCGGGACCGAGTTCCGCTTCCAGGACCTGCCGCTGAAATCGTACGAAGACTGGCGCGCCATCGCGCAGGAGCGCAATCCGCTGCTGGCCGCGGGCCGGCTGGCGATCGAGAACGCGCGCCTGCAGGTCAAGCGCGACAAGGCCGGTCACTTCCCGACGGTCGACCTGGTCGCCGGCTACAGCCGCGACGACGCGGCGTCGCTGACCAACTACCGCCAGGATTCGATCAACCGGACCGTCGGTGTTCAGGTAAATATCCCGATCTACCAGGGTGGCGCCATCAGCGCAACGACGCGCCAGGCGGCCGCCAACCTCGAACGCTCGCGCGCCGAACTCGATTACCAGAGCGACCGCATCATGATCGAACTGCGCAAGTCCTACGACCTGGTACTGAACAGCGTGGCCAAGATCAACGCGCTGGAGCGGGCGGTCGATTCGGGCAAGGAATTGATGGTCGCGACCGAAAAGAGCGTCGCCGGCGGCGTGCGCATCAACCTCGACCTGCTCAACGCCCAACAGCAGCTGTACACCAGCCAGCGCGACCTGGCCCAGGCCCGCTACAGCTATCTGCTGGCGCTGCTGCGCTTGCGCGCCGACGCAGGTACCCTCGACGAGCAGGCCGTGCGCGAAGTTGCCGCTTACTTCCGCTGACCGGACTGGCTGCCGCAGAGGTCTGACGGGCGCGTACAGCGCCCGTTTTTCATGGCAGCGCCGAACCGGAAAAATTAGCGATCAAGCAAAATTCCTCGTGAATAAATGATAAAGTTTGCAATTGCACCTATCTGCCGCACGAACTGATTTATTCACACGAACAGGAATTGCCATGCAAGCTTGGTCTGACGGTTACATGACGGATGTGGAATACACATACGGGTACTACGCTGAACTGAATCCCCTACGCACCCGTCTGGCGCTGCTGAACGCCGGCTATGCGTACCCCGAAATCGGGACCGCCTGCGAACTCGGTTTCGGCCAGGGCCTGAGCATCAACATCCACGGAGCCGCCTCTTCCACCGAATGGTTCGGCACCGACTTCAATCCGACCCAGGCCGCGTTCGCGAAGGAGCTGGCCGGCAATCCGGCGCGGGCGGCGCGCATCTTCGACGATGCATTCGATGCCTTCTGCAACCGCAGCGACCTGCCGGATTTCGATTTCATCAGCCTGCATGGCATCTGGAGCTGGATTTCGGACGCCAACCGCGCCGTGATCGCCGAATTCATCCGGCGCAAACTCAAGGTCGGCGGGGTGCTCTACATCAGCTATAACACCCAGCCGGGCTGGGCGGCGCTGGCGCCGCTGCGCGACCTGCTGACCGGATTCAGCGACACCCTGGCGGTGCCGGGCCTGGATACCGGCAAGCGGATCGCGGCCTCGCTCGAATTCGCCGGCAAGGTGCTCGACAGCGGCGCGCTGTACGGGCGCGCCAATCCGTCCGTCACCGAACACCTGAAGCGCCTGAGCAGCCACCCAAGCAACTACCTGGCGCACGAGTATTTCAATCGCGACTGGATGCCGATGCCGTTCTCGCAAATGGCCGACTGGATGGAGTCGCTCAAGCTCAGCTTTGCCGGATCGGCGCATTACCTCGATCACGTCGACGCCCTGAATCTGAGCGGCGACCAGGTCAAACTGCTCAACGAGATTCCCAATAAGGGCTTCCGCGAGACTGCCAAGGATTTCATGGTGAACCAGCGTTTCCGGCGCGACTACTGGATCCGCGGCGCGCGCCGCCTGACCCCGCTGGAACAGACCGAGCGCCTGCGCGCGCAGCAGGTCGTGCTGGGCACGCCGCTCGACAAGGTGGTGCTGAAAGCCAAGGGCATGCTGCTGGAAGCCGATCTGAAAGAGGAAATCTATCGTCCCATCCTCGACGTCCTGAGCGACTACCAGCCGCACTACGTCAGCGACATCGAACGCGCCGTGGCCGAACGTGGCATCACCATCAGCCAGATCCTGCAGGCGCTGATCATCCTGGCCGGCAACGGGACCATCTTCCCGGTGCAGGACGAGCAGGCGATCCGCAAGGCACGTCCGGAAACCGACGCCATCAATGCGCGGCTGTGCCGCCAGGCGCGCTATTCCACCGACATGAATTACCTGGCCTCGCCGGTGACCGGCGGCGGCGTGCTGGTGCCGCGCCTGGAGCAGCTGTTCCTGCTCTCCAGGGAAAGTGGAAGCAGTGAGCCGCAGGAATGGGCCAGGTTTGCGTCGGCACTGCTGGAATCGCAGAACCAGCGCATTCTGATTGAAGGCAAGCCGGTCGATTCGCCGGCGCATCAATTGGAAGAACTCGGCAAGCAGGCCGCCAAATTCGCCGAAGCGCGCCTGCCGCTGCTGCAGGCATTGGGCGTGGCGCGCTGAATCGATTGTCGTCCTCGATAAACGCCCTGGCCGCATCGCGCGGCCAGGGCGTTTGTTTTAACGGGGCGCGCATGTTATTTCTCGCGCTCGTGCTGGCACGGCGCGCGTTTTCATTCCAGGCCGCGGCGCGTAAGCGGCCGTCGACGATGCGCCGTGGCGGGTGCATACCGCTGGTATAATTTTCAGGTTCACCGCCGACGATATCCGCTCCTACATGATCCACATACCAATCCATCCCGAGACGCCGCGTAAGGATACGCCCCTGCCAACGACGGAACAGAAGCCGGCGCCGGTAAATGACTGGATCATTCAGCCAGACGTGTTTTTCCTGGAGCTGACCAATCACTGCAATATGCATTGCACCTTCTGTCCGTCCGACTACCTGAAAAAAGAACGCACCAATGCCGACGACGAACTGGCGGTGCGTTTCATCGAACAGGTGCGCGATCTGGACATCAAGCGGCCGATCCAGTTCAATGTCCTGGGCGAGCCCTTGTTGAACAAGAAGGTCTACAAATACATCGACCTGTGCGAGCAATACGGTATCGAGGTCTACCTGATCAGCAATATCTCGATCCTGGACCAGCAGCGCGCGCAGTCGATCTTCCAGCACGATAACGTCGCGCTGGTGCTCAGCCTGCAAACGCCGACCGAAGATTCGTACAAGCGCCTGCGCGGCTACGACAAGCTGAGCTACGAGGAGTATTTCGACCGCATCTTCCCGGCGCTGCGCGAAAAGTTCGCGAACGGCAGCCAGTCGCGCGTCGAAGTGCACGTGACGTCGACCTCGAACATGCGCGCCGATTCCACTATCCAGTCCGACGTCGAACTCGATATGTGGGATCCGTTCGCATCCGAAGACAAGGACGCATTCATCCGCGGCATGCTGGACCGGTTCGAGGCGTTTTCCGCGCAACTGCGCGAGGAATTCCCGGAGCAGTATGCCGCCGAGCAGGCGCGCTCCCTGGACAAGTACGGCGAACAGATCGCCCGCAATCACCTGGCGGCCAGCCGTGCCGACGTGCCGGAGAATGCGCCCGACCTGACCGAAGACCAGTTCTGGGGCTATATGTTCGCCCCCAACTGCTTCATCCGCTTCAAGAACTTCGGCCTGTGGACCAAGGAAGAATCGTTCATGAAGACGTTCTTGCCGAAGGAGTCGATCGTCTATGTGGAAGAGCGCGAGGAAGCGCTGGACTGCTCGATGGCGCACAACGTCTCGATGCTCGCCGATGGCCAGTTGTCGCTGTGCTGTCTGGACTACGAGGGCGAGATGAAGCTGCCCAACCTGCGCGACACCTCGGTGGTCGAACTGCTGCGCAGCCCGGAGCGCCAGGCGATCGCCAAGGATTCGATGCAGACGGAAGTGTGCCGGCGCTGCCAGGGCAATATGTTCGTGTTCGACCCGGAAGCGGCCGGCGCCGAGGCTGCGCGCATCGACAAGTTCGGCCGCGGCTGGTACCCGTTCGAGCCGGAAGCAAACGGCATCGGCGGACGCTGGTCGAATGGCCAGGGCTGGATGTATTTCCTGGCGCGCCACAGCGCCAATACCTTGTCGTTGCGGTATCTGAGCGTACACGATTCCTCGTCGCCGCTGACGGTCGAACTGCGCGAACTCGACCGGGGCAGCAACCGCGTCTCGGAGGTCGTGCAGCGTGTGACCTTCCACGCAACGCAGAACGAAGTGAGCACGGCGGAGCTGGCGTTGAACTTCGAGGCCGGCAAGCTGTACCGCATCGATCTGCTGTCGCCGACCTTCGTGCCTGGCGGCGCCGACGGCAGCGGTGACCAGCGCGCGCTCGGCCTGATGCTGTTCGAAGCCGGTGTGCAGTATCGCGAGCCACGCGTGGAACAGGTTGCTGCTGCCAAGCCGCAGTCGCTGCAAGAGGCGCAAGAGCCGCTGCCGCAGCCGGCGCTGCCGTCGGCCGGCCTGTTCACGCGTTTGCGGAGGCTGCTGGTCGGTCAGGATTGACGGGACAGGGCGGGTGCCCTGTACTTGACGACGAAAAAACGCCCCGGGCCGCGCGAGCAGCCCGGGGCATTGTCATTGGAGCCCTGGCAGTCAGCCGGCGGCGACGCCGCTGTTTTCCGGATGGCCGGCGCCGTTGGCCCCCTTGCCCGCGCAATGCGGGCACGACACGCCCACCACGTAGTCGGGCGAGAGCTGCTGGCGCGGCGTCACCACGGCGCGGCAGGCGAAACATTGCGCGGTCTCGGTCGGCTCCAGCTTCGGATTGAGCGCGGTACGGTAGTCGAACACGAAGCAGTCGCCCGAATAGTGGTCACCCCCGACTTCCTCGAAATATTTGAGGATGCCGCCTTCGAGCTGGAACACGCGGTCGTAGCCGATTTCCTTCATGTGGATCGCGGCTTTCTCGCAGCGGATGCCGCCGGTGCAGAAGGTGACCACGGTCTTGCCGGCCAGTTCGTCCTTGTGCTCGGCCGCGACCGCCGGGAACTCGGTGAACTTGTCGATGCGGTAGTCGAGCGTGTTGTCGAATGTGCCGACGTCCACTTCGAAGGCGTTGCGGGTTTCCATCATGACCACCTCGACGCCGTCGTCGTCATGGCCCTGGTCGAGCCAGCGCTTGAGCGTGCGCGCGTCCACCGCCGGTGCGCGGCCCAGTTCCGGCTTGATCAGCGGCATGCGCATGGTGATGATCTCTTTCTTGATCTTGACCAGCATGCGCTTGTGCGACTGCTCGTTCGACAGGCTTTCCTTCCACTCCAGGTCGGCCAGGCGGGGGTCGCTGCGCACCCAGGCCAGGTATTGGTCGATGTGTTCGCGCGTCCCCGACAGGAACATATTGATGCCTTCCGGCGTCAGCAGCACAGTGCCTTTCAATCCGAGCTCGTTGCACAGGTCCTGGTATTGCGGACGCAATTCTTCCAGGTTGTCGAGCGTGATGAATTTATAGGCGGCGATGTTGACGTATTGGATTTCGGAAGACATGGTCGATAGGCCTTGCAAAGGCTGAAGAAAAGACAGGCCGACATTATAAGTCAGCCGGCTCGGGCAACTGCCACTTGCCGGCATTTTCGCGACAATTCAACGGTGAAGCGCTGCCGTAGGCCGCCCTTCACGCATGTGCAAGCCGGCGAGCCACCGCGTCCGACGTGCACAGCAGGCGATCGGCGCCGGCGGCGCGCGCGGCCGCGATGTCTTGCTCGGTACGCACCAGCAGATTGACCGTCACCCCGCGTGCGCGCCAGGCGGCCAGCAGGCCGGCGGCGCCGGCCGAAGCGACCGCGCGCGACGCCGCATCCGGCGCGTAATAGATGTCGCCCGCATGCACGTCCACCACCGGTTCGTCCTGCGCCGGCCAGCCCAGTCCCAGCAGGCCTCCGACCGCATTGCGCGCCTGGCGGTAGCAGGGCAGGTCGCCGGCCTGGTCCAGATACACCGGCTCCACGCGCAGGCCGGGATATTCCTGCGCCAGCAGTTCGCGCAGCTGGGCCGCCGCCAGGGTATCGAAGGCGGCGCCGGGCCGCGCCCAGTCGCTGACGTCGACCAGCAACTGGCGCCGCGCCGGCGTCTCGTCCTGCGCCAGGCGGGCGGCAAGGCGCTGTAAGCCGCTCTCATCGCTTGGTGCGGTCTGTGCCGGCGCCGCACGCCACGCCGCATGGCGCGCCGCGGTCTCGGCGCGCGCCTGCGCCAGCGTGTCCAGGTACTGGCGCGAACATTTGGCAGGGCGGAACGAGGCATCGAGCAGCGCCACCGCGCGCTCGCCCAGCGCCTGGCGGCGCGCCGCATCGGCGTGCAGTGTCTCGAGCGCCGCGCCAAGTTCGGCCTCGCCGAACACGTCAGGCAGGCGCCACACCGCGTCCTCGGGGAACTCGGCCATCGAGCCGTTGGCGTTGACGATCGTGGCCAGGCCGTAGTTCATGCAGTCCAGTACCGCGCCCGAGCTTTCGCCCTGGGCATTGGTGCGCAGCTGCACGCCGACGTCGGCCGCCTGCAGGTACTGGCGATAGGTGTCGTCGTCGGTCCAGCCGGCGATGCGGATGTTGGCATGCGGGCCGGCGCGGCGGATCAGCGCTTCGACTTCCATACCATACGGGCTGTCGTGGTTGGCGCCGACCAGGATCAGCGCGCAGTCGCGGTCGGCATGGAGCGATGACGCGGTCCAGGCACGCAGCAGTTCGTGGGTCAGCTTATGCGGCGCGATGAAGCCGAAGCTGCACACCAGGAAGCAGTCGGGTGCGATGCCGAGCGCGGCGCGCGCGGCGGCGCGGTCTACCGACGCGGGCGGCGTGCGCGGATGCGGGATCACGTCGATGCGGCGCGTTGCGCCCGGCCCGTACCAGTCGGCGGCCAGCTGGCACGCGTGCCGCGAATGGACGATGGTGCGGGTCGCGCCCTCGATCACGGGCAGGCTGCCCGGCCAGTCCTTGTGGACCTGGCCTTGTCCGTTCGCGGCCGCGGCCTCGCTGGCGCGCACCGCCAGGTAGCCATGCGATTGGTACAACGCGTCGAGCCAGGCGTGCGGCGCGGCACCGCTCATCTGCGCGTGTACCAGCGCGCCGCCCAGGAAGAAGTCGTGCAGCACCACCACACCCGGATGGCGGGCCATCAGGGCGAACATATGGCTGTGCAGCGGGCTGTTGCCGAGCTGGTAGAGCACCTGGTCGTAACCGGCGCCATGGTCAAGGAACCAGGCCGCGGTGCGCAGCGGCAGGTGGGCCAGGCTCGCGGGCATGCGCACCTCGTCCTGGGCTGCGACCAGCTCGATGTCGGCATGCGCCGTCAGTTCCATCAAGAGTTCGGTGGCATAGGTGGCGATGCCGCTGCGCTCTGGCGGCAGCGGCGAGACGAAGGCCAGGCGCGGCCGTGCGCCGGCGTTGGCAGGCGCGCGGTCCAGGGTGCGCAAGCCGCGCAGGATGGCATTCGCGCGCGGCGACAGCGTGGCCACGTGGCCGGGCCGGGACTGGGCCGCGGCCGGCGGCGCGCTGCCCGATGCCATCACCATGCGATAGGCGCGTTGGTACAGGGCCGGGAAGCGCTTGAGCACGCGCAGCGCCAGCTGGCGCGCGCGTGGACGGCGCAGCACCAGGCGCGCCGCGAACAGCAGCGGCCGCGCCAGGCGCCGCAGGGGCGACGCCGCGCGCGGCGTGGCAGGTGCAGCGGCGGCATTGCCGGCTGGGGGGGCTGGCGGCGCCACCACGACGACCGCGCACGCTGCGCCATCCGGCGTCTCGATCGGCGCGCTCAGGCATGCCAGGAGCGGATCAGCGGGGCGTGGATGGTCGGAGTGGGTTGGCATGCGTGCGACGTCGGTGAATAGAGTGAGCGGCATTATAGACGTCAACGCATCGCCGCCTAACCGTTGTGAAACTGCAACTATCTTGCCGCTTATCGCCGCGTATCGCCTCGGGCGCGCCGTCGCGGCGCTGCGGGTCCGATCTCCGCCGGCACGCCTGCCGAGGTAAAATGACGGGATGACTTCCCCGACTTTCACCCACCTGCGCGTCCACTCCGAATACTCCATCGTCGACGGCCTGGTCCGCATCGACGACCTGGTCAAGGCGGCGGTCAAGGACAACCAGCCGGCGCTGGCCGTGACCGACCTGGCCAACACCTTCTGCCTGGTGCGCTTCTATAAAGCGGCGCGCGGCAAGGGCATCAAGCCGATCGTCGGGGTCGATGCCTGGATCACCAACGACGACAACCGCGACAAGCCGCATCGCCTGCTGATCCTGGCCAAGAACCACACCGGCTACCTGCAGCTGTGCGACCTGCTGGCGCGCGCCTGGCTCACCAACCAGTACAAGGGCCGCGCCGAGCTGCGCGCCGAGTGGCTCGAAGCCCTTGCCACCTCGGTCTCGACCCTGCACCCGGACGAGCCGCAGGCCAACGCCCTGATCGTGCTCTCGGGCGCCCACTTCGGCGACGTCGGCCAGGCGATCGAGAACGGCGACCTGGCGAAAGCCGAAGCCAATGCCGAGCGCTGGGCGCGCATCTTCCCGGGCCACTTCTACATCGAGATCCAGCGCGCCGGCCAGCCGAACCAGGAGCAGCAGGTGCGCCACTCGGTGGCGCTGGCCGGCCGCCTCGGGCTGCCGGTGGTGGCGACGCACCCGGTGCAGTTCCTGGAAAAGCACGAATTCATCGCCCACGAAGCGCGCGTCTGTATCGCCGAAGGCGAGATGCTGGCCAACGCCAAGCGCGTGCGCCGCTTCAACGAGAACATGTGCTTCAAGTCGCAGGACGAGATGGCGCAGCTGTTCCACGATCTGCCGGGCGCGCTGGCCAACTCGGTCGAAATCGCCAAGCGCTGCAACGTCACCCTCACGCTGGGCAAACCGCAGCTGCCGAACTTCCCGACCCCGGGCATGACGATCGACGAGTTCCTGGTGGCCGAGACCAAGAAGGGCCTGGAAGAGCGCCTGGTGCAGCTGTTCCCGGACCCGGCCAAGCGTGAAGCCGAGCGCCCGCGCTACGAGGCGCGGCTGGAATTCGAGAACAACACCATCATCAAGATGAAGTTCCCGGGCTACTTCCTGATCGTGGCGGAGTTCATCCAGTGGGGCAAGAACAACGGCGTGCCGATCGGCCCGGGCCGCGGCTCGGGTGCGGGCTCGCTGGTGGCGTACGCGCTGAAAATCACCGACCTCGATCCGCTGAAATACAACCTGCTGTTCGAACGCTTCCTGAATCCTGAACGCGTTTCGATGCCCGACTTCGACATCGACTTTTGCCAGGAAAAGCGCGAACTCGTCATCCAGCACGTGAAAGACCTGTACGGGCGCGACGCGGTGTCGCAGATCGCCACCTTCGGCACCATGGCGGCCAAGGGCGCGATCCGCGACGTCGGCCGCGTGCTCGATTTCGGCTACAACTTCTGCGACGGCATCTCCAAGCTGATTCCGTTCAAGCCGGGCAAACCGGTGTCGATCGCCGAGGCGATCGAGGAAGAACCGCTGCTGAAAGAACGCCTCGAGAACGAGGAGGAAGTGAAGCAGCTGCTCGACCTGGCGCAGCAGGTCGAAGGCATCACGCGCGGCATCGGCATGCACGCCGGCGGCGTGCTGATCGCGCCGGGCAAACTGACCGACTTCTGCCCGCTGTACACCCAGGGCGGCGACGCCGGCGTGGTGTCGCAGTACGACAAGGACGACGTGGAGGCCGTGGGCCTGGTCAAGTTCGACTTTTTGGGCCTGACCACGCTGACGATTCTCGACCGCGCCGTCAACTACATCCGCGCGCTCGACCCGCAGGACGCCGGCTTCAACCTGGAGACGCTGCCGCTGGACGACCGGCCGTCGTACAAGCTGCTGTCGGATGCCAAGACCGTCGCGATCTTCCAGCTGGAGTCGCGCGGCATGCAGGGCATGCTCAAGGACGCGCGTCCCGACCGCTTCGAGGACATCATCGCACTGGTCGCGCTGTACCGTCCGGGCCCGATGGACCTGATCCCCGACTTCTGCAAGCGCAAGCACGGGGAAAAATTCGACTATCCCGATCCGCGCACCGAGTCGATCCTGTCCGAGACCTACGGCATCATGGTCTATCAGGAGCAGGTGATGCAGATGGCGCAGATCGTCGGCGGCTACTCGCTGGGCGGCGCCGACATGCTGCGCCGCGCGATGGGCAAGAAGAAGGCCGAAGAGATGGCCGAGCACCGCGAGATCTTCCGCGCCGGCGCCGCCAAGGACGGCCTGTCGACCGAGAAGGCCGACGAGATCTTCGACCTGATGGAAAAGTTCGCGGGCTACGGCTTCAACAAGTCGCACGCGGCCGCGTATGCGCTGCTGTCGTACCACACCGCCTACCTGAAGGTGCACCATACCGCCGCGTTCATGGCAGCCAACATGTCGCTGGCGATGGAAGACACCGAGAAGATCAAGATCCTGGTCGAGGATGCAAAAGAAATATGTAAGCTCGTGATCCTGCCGCCCGATGTGAATGAATCGCAGTTCCGCTTCACCCCGGAAGGCGAGCCGCGCTCGAAGACCGGCAAGCAGGTGAGCCAGATCCGCTACGGCCTGGGCGGCGTGAAAGGCGCGGGGCAGGGTGCGATCGAGGCGATCATCGCCGCGCGCGCGGAGGGCGGCAAGTTCAAGGACCTGTTCGACTTCTGCAAGCGGGTGGACCGCAAGCAGATCAACCGCCGCACCATCGAATCCCTGATCCGCGCCGGTGCGATGGACGCCTTCGGCGTCGACCGCGCGATTTTGCTGGCCTCGGTCGGCTTCGCGATGGAAGCGGCGGGCCAGGCGGCGGCCGCGGCGAACCAGGTCAGCCTGTTCGGCGGCGACGATTCCGACCTGGTGGCGCCGCCCGAGTACGTCAAGGCGACGCCGTGGACCGACCGCCAGAAGCTGTCGGAAGAGAAGATCGCGCTCGGCTACTACCTGTCGGGCCATATGTTCGACTCGTACGCGGCCGAGGTGCGGCGCTTCGCCAAGACCAAGCTGAAGGACCTGGAGCCGTCGCGCGACCCGCGCATGCTGTGCGGGGTGATCACCGGCGTGCGCACCCAGATGACCCAGCGCGGCAAGATCCTGATCGTGGCGCTGGACGACAAGACCGGCGTGGTCGAAGTGACCGTGTACAGCGAGGTGGCCGAGGCCAACAAGAACGCGTTCAAGGAAGACGAATTTTTGCTGGTGGTCGGCAAGGTGTCCGAAGACCGCTTTAATGGCGGCCTGCGCATCACGGCCGAGAAGGTGTTCGACCTGGCCAGCTCGCGCATCCAGTACGGCCACAAGCTGGAGATGGATCTGGCGACCACGGTCAGCCCGGCGAAGATCGCCGAGGTGCTGCAGCCGTACCGCGTGCACGACGGCATGCCGGTCAGCCTGCGTCTGGAGACCAACGGCATCCCTTACATCATGCAGCTGGGCGACGAGTGGCGCGTGGCGCCGTCCGATACGCTCAAGCAGGCCCTGGAGCTGACGCTGGGCGCGAAAGACGTGGCGGTCGAGTACTGATCCACGCGGCGCGGCCGGCACGGCCGCGCCAGGAACGACCGATGCAATATTGGTCTTGCCGCAGCTTCGCTGCGGCGTAATGTCGCACCTCTACAACAGAGTGCGGCTGGATGTAGCAAGCATCCACCGATGCTGAATTATCTAGCCATCCAGATAACATTCTCACGAACTGTTGCGTCCAAGCCTTGATGGGGTGGCAAGAGGTGCGCACGATTGAAAATCGCATTTGACTAGAACTGTCGAGCAAGAAATACTTGTTCATTAGCGATTTATTCAAACCATTTTCCCCTCGGCAAGTCTCTTTTTCAGCAATGGCAACCGTTTCCGACATCACCATCACCCCGCTCTCGGGCCTGAATCATATCGACGCTTTGCTGGACAAAGGGCCGGATTGGAATTATTTGACCAATCCTTACGGGAACATCCTGTATTACACCTTTTCCACGGCCTCGGGCAACGAGGACGGTGTGAGCGGGCAGGAAATGTTTTCGCTGTCCCAGCAGGCATGGACGCGCACTGCGTTCGACTATCTGCAGCAAATCACGGGCATCGAATTCCAGGAAACCCAGAACGGCACGGCAGCACAGCTCCACCTGGCCAATATCGATATCGAAGGCTACAACACCATCGGCCTGGCCAGCTGGCGCGCGAACTACGGCATGTATGGCGATACCCTGAGCAGCTATAGCGCGAATGCCTATGTGTACCTGGATAACGCCGAATTCCGCAGCATGACGCGCGACCTGACGCCGGGCGGCGACGGCTATGAAACGCTGCTGCACGAACTGGGCCATGCACTGGGCCTGAAGCATCCGTTCTACGAAGCGAACGGCGAAGCGCAGCAAATCGTGCTGAGCGCCGCCGAGGACAATACCGCCAATACCCTGATGTCCTATACCCACAGCGGCGGCCCGTACAGCGCGCTGCGCCCGTACGACATCGCCGCGCTGAACTGGTTGTACGGCGGCGACGGCCTGCGCGGCGAACTCGGCATCAACGGCACTGGCGGACGCTACATCACTGGCACCGGCAAGGCGGATACCCTGATCGGAACCGAATACAACGATACTTTACAAGGCAATGGAGGAAACGACATGATCGACGGAGGAGCAGGCCGGGATACGGCAGTATTCAACGGCATTCGCAGCACCTATGCATTCGGTAACCTGGCCAACGGCGGCTTGACGGTGTCGAACGCGGCGGAAGGCACCACGACCCTGTACAACATCGAACAACTGCAATTCGCCGACATGAGCGTGGAACGCGCCAGCCTGTTCGACGTCACTGCGCCGGCCCCGGCCGTGGTGGGCATGACGCTGAACGCCAAGGACTATGTGCGTGGCAACGTGCCGACGATTTATGGTTCGGCAGAGTTGAATTCGACGGTCCAGGTCTTCATCGACGGCCGCCTGGTGGCCACCGTCAAGACCGATGAGAACGGCATGTGGAACGCCAAGTCGCCAGCGGTTTTGGCCGACGGTCTCGGCTACAGCGCCACCGCGCTGGTGATCGACGAAGCCGGCAACGTCTCGGCGGCGAGCAATGTCGTGAAATTCAACATCGACTCGATCGCGCCGTCAGCGCCGACCGTGCGGGTGGCACTGAGCGAAGGCAGCAACAAGCCGGTGTTTTACGGCACCGGTGAAGCCGGCACCAAGATCGAGCTGTATCGCGACGGCGACTTCATTCAGGTCGGCACGGCGGAAGTGCGTGCCGACGGCACCTGGCAACTCAACTCCAAGCCTCTGCCCGACGGCACCTACACCGTGTTTGCCGCATCGGTCGATGGCGCAGGCAATGCGACCAGCGGCACGCGCGAAGTCCAGCTGACGGTGGACAGCGCCATGGACCGGATCGGCACCGACGGCGCCGACACCTTCACGATGGGTGCCGGCGGCTATGCCGTCAGCGGCGGCAAGGGCATCGACATCGCCGTCTTCGACGGCACCCGCGAAGACTACACGATCGCCAAGGATAGCTGGGGCTACGCGATCACCGGCCAGGATGGCAATGTCACCGGTCTGTACGACGTCGAGCGCTTGCAGTTCAACGACGGCTGGCAGGCCATCGATGAAGGCGCGGCCTCGATCTTCCGTCTCTACCGCGCCGCGCTCGGCCGCGATCCCGAGGCATTCGGCCTGGGCTACTGGATGGATCGTCTGGATAACGGCACCTCGATGCAGCAGATTGCCCACGAGTTCACCTGGCAGCCCGAATTCGACCAGAAATACGGCGAGAATCCGAGCGACGTGGTGTTCCTCGAACGCCTGTACCAGAACGTCCTGAACCGCGCGCCGGACGCCGACGGCTTCGCCTACTGGCTGACCCGGGTCGACGATTCGAGCCGTGAGCAGATCATGCTCGAGTTCAGCGACAGCGTGGAAAACAAGGCCCAGGTTCTGGCCAGCACCTCGGACGGCATGGAATTCATTCCCTGGGCCGGCGTGCCGCTGCCGCAGGATCCGGCGCCGGTGCAGGTCGTGGGCGTCGCCCAGGCGGTTGCCGCCGACTTCATCACGGCTTGACCTGCCGTTCGCGGCGCGCTCACCGAGGTGAGCGCGCCGCATATCGCCTTCCCTGAATCTTCCCCACCCGAGCCACGGGCGCGGGCTCAGCGCCGCCCTGTGCTGGCGGCGCGACATCTCGTCCTGCCAGGCCCGCTTCCCGCACCTGCGAACGCAGTCCCGTCGCATATCGCACGCCGGCTCCGGCGCACCCGCGGCGCTTGCGGACCATCGACTATAATCCTGACTTCTCGACACGCGGCACGCGCGGTTGGCTCAATTAATGACAGAAACAATAACGACGGAAACGCCCGCGCGCGTCGGCAACCGCAGCGGCAAGGCGGCGGATTGGCTCATGCTGCTGTTCCCCGCATCGGTACTGACCACCAGCTTCGGCGTGCACCTGACGCTCCTGATCGTGCTGCTGTCGCTCGCCTTTCTGGTACGGCGCGGCCTGGCGTCGTTCTATGCCGCGCATGCGCGCGAGATCCGCTGGATCGCGCTGGCCTTCGGCGGTTATTTTTTGTTGACCGTGCTGCGCATGCTCTGGTTCCGCGATTCCGCCGGCACACTGGACGGGCCATCGCGGCTCCTCTTCGCGCTCGGCTGCATCGGCTTCGTCGGCATGCTGCGCCCGAATATCCGCATGTTCTGGATCGGCCTGTGCATTGGCACCATCGGCGCCGCCCTGATCGGCGGCTACCAGTGGTTCGTGCTGGGCGAAGACCGCGCGGTCGGCGCCACCCACCATGCGATCAGCTTCGGCGACATCGCGGTGGCGATGGGCGTGATGTCGTTCTGCGCCCTGAACGACTTGCGCAACACGCGTTTTTCCTGGCTGCCGCTGGTCGGGCTGCTGTGCGGCGCGCTGGCGTCGCTGTTCTCCGGTTCGCGCGGCGCCTGGCTGGGCCTGCTGGTGGCGCTGTGGCCGATGCTCAAGTACGGCAGCCACATGCACGGCAAGACGATCCGGGTCACGGTCGGCCTGGTACTGGCTGCCTGCGTCGGCGCCTACCTGGTGCCGCAGACCGGCGTGGCCGGCCGCATGGGCGAAGCGGTGTCCGACATCGAGCGCTATCACAGCCTGAACGACGCCAGCACCAATGTCGGCATCCGCCTCGAACTGTGGAAGGCGTCGGCGATGATGATCGCCGAGCATCCCCTGGTCGGCGTCGGCCGGGACGAATTCCACGACGAATTGCAGGCGCTCGAGCGCGAAGGGCGGCTGCAGAAGTCGCTGGCCCTGATCTACAGCACCCCGCACAACGACGTGCTCAACACCCTGGCCACCGGCGGCCTGCTCGACCTGAGCTTCCTGCTGCTGATCTACGGCGCGCCGTTCGCCTTCTTCATGCGCACCCTGCGCCACGGACCGCCGGCTGCTGCCGGGCCGGCGCTGGCCGGGCTGCTGCTGGTGATCTGCTTCATCGTGTTCGGCCTGACCGACGTGATGTTCTGGCTGATGCTGACCAAGGCCTTCTACGCCACCACGATCTGCATCCTGACCGGCTTCTGTCTGGCGGCGAAGACGCCGGCGGCAGCCACCTCCATTTCCTCGCACGAACGCCATGCGACCACCTGACCGCATCCTGATCTGCCGCACCGATAATATCGGCGACGTCGTCCTGACGCTGCCGCTGGCCGGCTACCTGAAATCGCGCTTCCCGCAGGCGCGCATCGACCTGCTGTGCCGCGCCTACGTGGCGCCGGCGATGCGCCATTCGCGCTTTCTCGACCGCGTGATCACGATCGAAGAAGCGGGCGAGCCGGCCGATTTCTTCGAACAGGAGCGCTACGACGCGGTGATCTTCGCCTTCCCCGACCGCCGCCTGGCCAAGGCCGCGAAGCGCGCGCGCGTGCCGCAGCGGGTCGGCACCAGCCACCGCCTGTACCACTGGTTCACCTGCAACCGCCTGGCCCATTTCAGCCGCGTGAAGTCGAACCTGCACGAAGCGCAGCTGAACTTCTTGCTGCTCAAACCCCTGGGCATCGAGCACGTGCCGCAGCTGGACGAGATGCCGGCCCTGTACGGGCTCGAAGCGCCGCGCCGGCCGGCGGTCGACGCGCTGCTGCAGGCCGGCACGCGCCACTTCATCCTGCATCCAAAGTCGAACGGCAGCGGACGCGAATGGCCGCTCGACCACTTCACGGCGCTGGCGCGCGAGCTCTCGACGGACCCGCAGATTCGCCTGTTCGTCACCGGCAGCGCGGCCGAAGGCAGCTTGATCGCGCAGCAGGCGCCGGACTTGCTGGCGTTGCCGAACGTGGAAAACGTGTGCGGCAAGCTGGATCTGGACGGCCTGCTGGCCCTGATCGGCGCCTGTGACGGCCTGGTGGCCAGCAGCACCGGGCCGCTGCACCTGTCGGCCGCAGTGGGTACGCGCACGCTGGGGCTGTTCCCGCCGATCAAACCGCTCGACCCGGGCCGCTGGGGTCCGCTCGGCACGCGCGCCGAAGTACTCTGCGCCGACCAGCCGTGCGCCGGCTGCAAGGACACGGCGACCTGCACCTGCATGGCATCGATCACGCCGCAACAAGTCGCCGCGCGCCTGCGCGCGTGGGCGCGGAACTGAACCAACGAAGGCAAGAACGTGGAAACCAACGTCATCGTCAAACGCCTGCTGGCGATCATCAAACCGTACCAGTCGCGTGCCTGGATGGCGCTGCTGGCGATGGCGCTCACCGCCGCCACCCAGCCGCTGCTGGGCAAGGCGCTGCAGCTGCTGCTCGATAAAGGCTTCGAGGAGCAGGTCGACTTCAGCCTGTGGTGGATTCCGCTGATCCTGGTCTCGATCTTCGTCCTGCGCGGCATCGGCACCTTTGCCACCGCCTACTTCAACAACTGGGTGTTGTCGCGCGTGCTGAACGACCTGCGCGCGATGGCCTTCGAGCGCGTGCTGCGCCTGCCGGTGGCGCGCTACCAGGACGAATCCACCGGCAAGATCATCAACACCGTGGTCAACGACGTGCGCCAGGTAGTGGACATGATCCAGTCGGTGTTCGTGGCCTGCGTGCGCGACGTGCTGGTGGTGATCGGCCTGCTCGGCACCTTGCTGTACCTGAACTGGAAACTGACCCTGGTCGCGATCATCGTGGTGCCGCTCACCGCCGTCATCGTGCGCACCACCACCAAGCGGCTGCGCAACCTGAACCGCGAAAGCCAGCGCGTCACCGCCGAGATGACCGGCGTGGTCGAGGAAGCCGCGCGCGGCCACCAGGTGATCCGCGTGTTCTCGGGCGAAACCTACGAACGCCGGCGCTTTCACCAGCGCAGCGAAGCGCTGCGCGGCTTCTCGCAGCGCATGACGGTGGCATTCGCCGCGACCACGCCGGTGACCCAGATCGCCACCTCGCTCGCGCTGTCGCTCGTGATCGTGCTGGCGATCCAGGCCGACATGACGGTCGGCGAATTCACCCAGTTCGTGACCATGATGCTGATGCTGCTCACGCCACTGAAATCGCTGGCCGAGGTGAATGGCCCGATGCAGCGCGGAATCGCCGCCGCCGAAACCGTGTTCGGCCTCACGGACGCCGAGCCAGAGCAGGACACCGGTACGCGCGACCTGGGCCGCGCACGCGGCCACCTGGTGCTCGAGAACGTGACGTTCCGCTATCCGAATGCAGCGGCGCTGGCGCTCAACAACGTCTCGCTCGACGTGCAGCCGGGGCAGACGGTGGCGCTGGTGGGCGTGTCGGGCGGCGGCAAGTCGACGTTCGTGAATCTGGTGACGCGCTTCTACGATCCGGAAGGCGGGCGCCTGCTGCTCGACGGCGTGCCGTACCACGACATCGCCTTGGCCAGCCTGCGCGGCCAGCTGGCGATGGTGAGCCAGAACGTGGTGCTGTTCGACGACACACTGGCGGCGAACATCGCCTATGGCATGGAAAAGATCGACTACGAGCGCCTGGGCGCCGCGGTCAAGGCCGCGCACCTGACGGACGTGGTGGCGCGCCTGCCGGACGGCATCGACACCCGCATCGGCGAAAACGGCTCGCGCCTGTCGGGCGGCCAGCGCCAGCGCGTGGCGATCGCGCGCGCCATCTACAAGGACGCGCCGCTCTTGATCCTGGACGAAGCCACGTCGGCGCTGGACAACGAAAGCGAACGCGCGGTGCAGGCGGCACTGGACACCCTGATGGCTGGCCGCACCACGATCGTGATCGCGCACCGGCTGTCGACCATCGAGCGTGCCGACCGCATCGTGGTGATGGAAGCGGGACAGGTGATGGAGCAGGGCACGCATGACGAGCTGCTGGCGCAGGGCGGGATGTATGCCAACCTGTACCGCCTGCAGTTCGCGGCCGAGAGCAAATAACGGCGTTATTGCCCGCTCCTTCTGCACGTCATCCCCGCGAAGGCGGGGATCCAAGTTTGCTTGTTCCGCCAACAGCGCAGAACAAAGTGGCTATGCGACGAACTTGGATCCCCGCCTTCGCGGGGATGACGTTCGTAAGCTAACAAAAGATTTTTACGCTGGCATCCCGCGTACCCACGCACAAAAAAGCCGCGCAGCCTGACGGCATGCGCGGCAATCACAGACAAGCTGTCGTCAACCCATCAGCTGGCGTAATGCGCCGCCTCTCCCGGCTGCCCGGTCCCGACCTCGTTGGCCCGTTCCTGCACCGCCACCACATAACGCTTGAGCGCATCGTCCAGCGGCGGCAGCAGCATCGCCCGTTCGCTGCCCAGCGCGCTGTACGCCGGCCGCTGCGCCGTATAGCCGCACGACGCGGAAGATACTTCCTCCAGCCGCTCGCTCGACACCCCGGCCGCCACGCAGGCCCGGCGCGCCAGTTCGGCCCAGCTCACCGCGTCGGCATTGGCCAGGTGCCAGATACCGCGCTCGCGGTCGATCAACAGGTCGAGCGAGACGTTGACCAGATCCGGCACGTAGGTCGGCGAAACGGTGACGTCGCCGGCGGCCTGGAACGGCAGGCCGATATCCAGCGCGTTCAGCGCCTGGGTCACGAAGTTGTGCTGGTCCCACGGCCCGAAGAAGGAGCTGGTGCGGATCACCAGCGCCTGCGGGTCGGCTTCCAGCACGCGCTGCTCGGCCTCGAACTTGCTGCGGCCGTAGGCGCCGAGCGGATTGACCGGGTCCGATTCCAGGTACGGCCGGTCTTTGGCGCCGTCGAACACCAGGTCGGTCGAGAAGGTCATGAAGCGCAGGCCGTGGCGGATGCAGGCCAGCGCCAGCACCGTCGGGCCCAGCGTGTTCTCGCGCATGCAGCGCTCTTCGTCGCCCTCGGCCTCGTCGACCCGCACGTAGCCGCCGGCATTGATGATCGCCCATGGCTTGAAGCGCACGATCGCCGCTTCGACCGAGGCCGGATCGGTGATGTCCATCTCCTGGCGCGTCAGCACATGGCAGGCCAGGTTGCGCTTCTCGCAGATGCGCTTGAAGGCCGAGCCGAGGGTGCCGTTGGCGCCGCTGATCAGGATCGGCTGCACGTGGGTCGACTTGAACTGGCTGCGTACGGCGATGTCGGCCACCGCCAGGCGGGTCGCCACCGGTTTGCACAGGAAGCGTCCGGGACGGCGCCACCAGCCTTCGCCCTGCAGCACGGGATTGGACAGCGGCCGCTTGCTGGCCAGCTCGCGCATCAGGGTCGCCACCGCGGTCGGGCGCGGTGCATTGCCAAAGGTCGCGCCGCGCACGTCGAACGGGCCCGGCTCGTAGTAGCCGCGGCATTCGGTCACCAGGCAGTTCCAGTCGAAGGAGCCGAGCAGCGCCCAGACCGTGACGGCGCGCACGTCGGCGCCTTGCTGGCGCGCCTTGAGCGCCGCATTCCAAATCTCGACTAGCCAGCGCAGCTGGTCTTCGCGGTTGGCGTCGATGTGGGCTTCGGTGATCGCGATCGGCAGGCCGTAGCGTTCCCAGGTTTCCATCAGTAGCGGCCCGATGCCGGGCGTCGGCGTGGCCAGCGCGCGCGGCGCTTCGATGTCGGCGTGCGGCGCGCCGCGGTACACGTGGCGGTGGGTTTCCGGATAGCGTTCCGGACGATGGTCGAGCCAGCGTTCGCTGGTGATGTAGTAGTTCACGCCCATCACGTCGGGCGGGCAGGGGTTCTCGCGGAACCAGCGCAGTTCGTCCTCAGTAGCGCCGGATTCGAGCAGGTAGTTCCACAGCTTGTGGCCATCGTCGACCATCCCGCACAGCAGGTCCCAGGCCAGCCAGCGGCGCTCGTTGAAGAAGCCGGTGATCTCTTCCATCTCGGGCGTGCCGTAGGTCTTGGACAGGTCGTCGGTCTGCACCAGCTTGGCGTCCGGGTTGACGGCGCGGATGGCGCGCATCGACAGCACCGTGGCCTTGCACTGGGTGAGCAGGGCGCGGATGAAGGTCGCTTCATCGCCGCCGTGCGGGTACCAGACGCCGTTCAGGCCCGAGAAGCGCGCCGTGGTGCAGATCTCGTTGACCGGGGTGTAGTACTCGACCCAGGGATAGCGCGCCGCCACCGCGCCGGCGTACTCGGCCAGCAGGTCGGGGAAGTTGGGGTCGATCAGGCTGGTGTGACGCGGGCCGCTGCCGTGGTGGACCAGGCCGACGATCGGGTTGACGCCCAGCGCGCGCAGGGCCGGCAGGCGTTCGTCGGGCCAGGACCAGTCGGCCCGGTCGACGCCGTCGGGTGCGGTGCGCTCCCAGAGCACCGGATAACGGATCGCCTTGATGCCGAGCGAAGCGAAGCGTTCGATGTCCTGCAGGCGCTCGGCGTGGCCGTTGCGGTCCATCTGGCTGAAGTAGTTGTCGCGTACGCGGTTGACGGTGCATTCGAGTCCGCCCCAGAGTGCGAGGTCGGAAGAGGAATCCGAAGTGCTGACGGATTGGGAGTCGTGATGGATATCCATGAAAGCTGTACCTGCGTTATGAACACAGGTTGCAGCCTAATAGCCTGATGCGGCTGCTAATGTGAAGTGGACCACATAAAAGTGATTTTTCGGACAAGTCCTACTTTCTATGGGTAATTCGGGTCCTTCTGGTACTCAACCGGCTTTAACTGCACTTATCTGCTTCAATCATTGTTTTGCGCAACGTATGTGCGCCATCGCGGCGCCAAAGGCGCGACAATCGGCGTCAACGCAAACAGAACCGCAGCAGGGAGCAAGCAATGTACATGGTCTACTGGACCGAGCTGGATGGAGAAGGAGCTGGCGCACCGCATGCGCAGGCCTTCGACACGAGCGACATGGTCAAGGCGATGGGATTCATGGAGGAGCTGCGCAAGCGCCAGCGCGGCGGCGAAGGAGTGCGCTTTGTGACCATGTGCTCGGAGCACCCGGACGTGGTCGGCCACCCCGGCGTGGATGTGACCGGCCCCGATTACAACTGGAAGAAGCGGCGCCGCTGAAGGTCGCGGCGTCTGCGCCAGGCCGGCTTAGCGGGCGGCGGCGGCCGCGGCGTCGGCTTGCGCGAGCGGCGCCACGGCCGGCACGACTGCCAGCACCGGCGGCGGCGTCGCCCGGCTTGCCTGCAGGTCGAATTCCACCCTGCGGCCCGACTCGGCGATGTGGCTCACCAGTGCGTAGATCAGCGTCGCCAGGCCCGCCATTTCCAGGCCTTCTTCCATCATGACCAGGCAGTTGTAGAACAGCGTGTCGCCATGCGCAGCGAAGTGGCGGCCGTTGATCAGTTCCATGCCGATGCAGCCGCCCAGGAACAGCGCGCCGGCGCCCAAGAGGCGGCGCCGGGTGGCGGCCGGCAGGCGCAGCAGAAAGCGCAGGAAGAACAGCGTCGCCAGCAGCACCGCGCCGAGCGCCGGCACCACCCAGGCATAGTGCAGGAAGCCCAGGTCTTCCTTGCCGAGCATGTCGCGCATCGGGACCGTCATCTTTTCGTGCACCTGGAACGCTTCGTCGTAGGCCAGGAACAGGAAGCCGCCGGCCAGCACGAACCAGTAGCGCGTATCGACGCTGGCACGGTGCCTGGCGTCGAGCGCGATGATGGTGAACAGCACCACGCTGAACAGCGCCATGGCGACCGAGAAGAAAGTGGGGATGTTGCCTTCGGTGTCGACGTCGAACAGGGGCACCAGTCCCATCACGTAGTCATGGTCGAAGCCGAAGCGAAATACCAGGCCGATGGCATTGGCGCACAGCAGGCAGACGATGATGATGCCCAGGACCTGGGCGAAGGCGCGCGGGCTGCCGCTGAAGCGGTAGGATTGCATGAGGTTCTCTCCTTGTCGTTATTGTTGCCATCCACCGCGTCGTCGCTTGTCATCGCATTGGAGATGACATGGCACATGACAGGAAGATGACCGTTGTATGACAGGAAGATTACGTTAGCAAAACGCTACATACAATAGTAATTTGATACTAAAAAATATATTTTTGTAAATTCTGGATGTTTGAAGCGAATTGCAACAACCGGCGTTGTCAGTTTGATGCATTGTCCCCGCCGGCAGCGCCGAACGGGGACAGGACACGACTACGTCAGCGGTTTTACACGGCAGGCGGATCGGTCTCGCGCGCATACACGCGGTGCCCGGCCAGCGCCGTGGCAAAGCCGTCCAGCGCCGCTTCCAGGTTGGCCGGATCGCCCAGGATCTGGCCCGGGTCGGCCGCGCCATCCGGCAGCGCCTGCGGGAGCATCGCTTTTGACAGCAGGGTCGAGCCGGCGCCGTACACCAGGATCGGCTTGCCGTGGCGGTACTGCTCGCGCAGGAACTCGATCACCAGCGCATTGCGTCCCAGCGCTTCGGCGCTGGCCGCGCCGTCCGGCACGATCACGCCGTCATACATCACCGACGGGCCGGCTTCCACCGAGATCTCGATATCCAGCTTGTCGCCATCGACGCTGGCGACCTTGCCCAGCATATTGCCGACCAGGCGCGGCACCGCGCCGGCCTTGAGCAGGCTGGCGTACAGCTTGCCGACGGACTTGCCATCGACACCGTTGCCGACCAGGAGCGCCACACGGCGGCCCTTGATGCCGGTCTCGCCCGGACGGCTCAGGATCGACAGCGCCGGCGAATCCGGGTAGGCCGGGACCGGCGCTTCGCTGGCACGCGGCAGCGGTGCCGGCACCTCCAGGCCCAGGCCTTCCGCCACGCGGCTCACCAGGGTCTCGTTGATATTCGCCAGCAGCGCCAGCATGCGCTGGCGCACGGCCGGGGTCTGAACACGGGTCAGCTCGAAGCGGAAGGCGTTCACGATGTGGTTCTGCTCGGCCGGGGTCTGGCTCTGCCAGAACAGGCGCGCCTGGCCATAGTGCTCGGCGAACAGCTCGGGCTTGCCGCGCACCTTGTCTTCGCTCGGCATGCGCTCGGGGAAGCTGGTAAAGCCCATCTTGCCGGCCTGGAACGGGCAGCCGCCGCCCAGCGAATTCGGCTCGTAATTGACGCGGCCGCGGTTGATCGCCTGGCGGTGGAAGCCGTCGCGCTGGTTGTTCTGGATCTGCACGATCGGCGAATTGATCGGGATCTCGTGGAAGTTCGGGCCGCCCAGGCGCGTCAATTGCGTGTCCTGGTAGGAGAAGTTACGGCCCTGCAGCAGCGGATCGTTGGTGAAGTCGATGCCCGGCACCACGTGCGAGGTGCAGAACGCCACCTGCTCGGTCTCGGCGAAGAAGTTGTCCGGATTGCGGTCCAGCACCAGCTTGCCCACCGGGGTCAGCGGCACCAGTTCTTCCGGCACGATCTTGGTCGCATCGAGGATGTCGAACGGGAAGCTGGCAGCCTGTTCTTCGGTGAAGATCTGCAGGCCCAGTTCGTACTCGGGGAAGTTGCCGGCCTCGATCGATTCCCACAGGTCGCGCCGGTGGAAGTCAGGGTCGGCGCCCGAGATGCGCACCGCCTCGTCCCACACCAGTGAGTGGGTGCCTTGCTTCGGGGTCCAGTGGAACTTGACGAAGCGCGATTCGCCCTGCGCATTGACCAGGCGGAAGGTGTGCACGCCGAAGCCCTGCATGGTGCGGTAGCTGCGCGGGATGGCGCGGTCGGACATCACCCACATCAGCATGTGCGCGATCTCGGGCGAGAGCGAGGCGAAGTCCCAGAAGGTATCGTGGGCGGTGGCCGCCTGCGGCATGGCGTGGTGCGGTTCCGGCTTGGCGGCGTGCACCAGGTCGGGGAACTTCATCGGGTCCTGGATGAAGAACACCGGGATGTTGTTGCCCACCAGGTCCCAGTTGCCTTCCTCGGTATAGAACTTGACGGCGAAGCCGCGCACGTCGCGCGCGGTATCGGTCGAACCGCGCTCGCCGGCCACGGTCGAGAAGCGCACGAACACCGGGGTGCGCTTGCCTTTCTTCGAGAACGGAATCGCGCGCGTCAGGTTGCTGAAGTTGTCATAGGCTTCGAAGTAGCCGTGCGCCGCCGAGCCGCGCGCATGCACCACGCGTTCCGGGATGCGCTCGTGGTCGAAGTGCATGATCTTTTCGCGCAGGATGAAGTCTTCCAGCAGGGTCGGACCGCGCAGGCCGGCCTTCAGCGAATTCTGGTTGTCGGCGACTGGAATGCCCTGGTTGGTGGTCAGGACGCGCTTGGCCGGGTCGACGCGCACGCGATCGAGCGGGTCGACGGTCGGGTTCTCGCCCTTCGGCGGGTTGCCGTCGCCGACCTTGTCATTGGCGATGATTTCGCTGGCGGTGCTGCCGGTGGCGGCGTGGGTCGACGGCTTGAAGTGCTCGCCCTCGGTCGGGGTGCGCGACGCCTCGCCGTATTCGCTGGCCTTGGTGGCATTGTAGGGGCGGTCGGCGGCGAGTTCCTGTTCGGACGGGATCTTGTCCAGCAGACGGTCGGCGACCGGGTTGCTGACCCCCAGGCTGCTCGGCGGATTGGCATCGGACGGGCCGGCGACGGTGCTCAGGATCGAGCCGGCGCCTTCGACAGCGTTGGGGTTGATGGGAGTGGTCATCCTTGTCCTCGTTGGTTGTGGGGTTAAGAAATAGCCCCAACAAAATAGCTCGGCAACAAAGGACAACTCTGTGGGATCACACACACAGCGAATTTTCTATCCGAAATTATTTCTATGGATCGGATAGGGAATATTGATGAGCGGTGCGGCGGGCGGGCGTTGCGGTTGCCCGCTTTGCTGATTACCCTGCCGTGGCTCGTGTCAGATTGGCTCTGGCGCGCAGTTCGAGCCGGTCGTGCAGCAGCGGCGTGGCATAGATGCGCGGGCGCTCCAGGAAGCCGCGCAGCACGGCGCGCCGCTTGTCGGCGTACAGCTGCGGCGGCACCCAGGCGTATTCGGCGCGGATCTGGCGTTCGTATTCGGCGAAGCGGGGGACGGGGGCGCCGAGGATGGCCAGGTCGATGTCGATGAGCAGGGGCGCGTCCGGGGTGTGCAGGGTGTGCGGGGCGGCGGCGTGGCAGGTGGCCATGATCAGGTCGTGGATGCGGCGCACGCTGTCCGGCGCCAGGCCGGCGTCGCTCAAGGCCTGGTCGGCCCAGTGCGCCGAGCGTTCTTCGTTGTCGTGGGCGCGCACGTCGTAGACGGCGTCGTGGAGCCAGAGCGCCAGTTCGACTTCGAGCGGGTGCGCTGCCCGGTCGCGCACTTCATCGAACAGGGACAGGCATTCGGACAGGTGCTGCGGGGTATGGTAGTGGCGCTGCGGTTCGCGCCAGGCGTCGAGAAGTTGCGTCAACAGACTGGAGTGCTGCGTCGGCATCAAATGCCGCGATAGAGTCTGCCAGCGGTGCGTTAGCGCTTCCACTGTCGCTGCGGATACTGTTGATCGCGTTGTACTCATCATCAACTCACATAAAATCGGATCTGGATCGGAAATTAGAACTGTCGCGTGACTATCATCGCTCATCATGTGCCGCCCTTGAAGTCAAAAATAAAAAGCCCCAGAAACTGGGGCTTTGCTGTGTAGAGAATCTTCTTAATTTACTGGCACAGAATTTCTACCAGCGATTCTCCTGCATGGGAGCCCTTCTTGCCAGTAACGGTGCATTCCTTGATATCATCAGGAAGTCGCTTTGCCAGCGACACTTCACCGAGCGAGCCGTAATCACACCTCAACCATTTCCCTTCAGGATATTGACCAGTCAGCGCATATTTCCTCTTCCAGCCCGCTTTCGTCTTCGTGTAGTCGTCCTCTCGCAGAATCCCCAAGCGCTCTGGAGGGCCGTCTGCTGGCGCTGCGCTACTCAGATATAACGGCGAGGAGATAAATGATTTCCAATCCTGATTCGGTGAAGTTAGCTGCAAAGAAGTTTCGGGAATGGATTTTGGGCATTCATATAAAGTCTGCCCCGCAAGTACATCCATCGACACGACGAATGCGCAGGATATGGCGACGGCCATCGAAAAGTTCTTCATGTTCACTCAATCACGAAAAAAGCATCTGCATTGTTAGACGGGCTAATAAATCTTCCGTGTGCGTCTTTGCCCAACCGACGGAGGAGGCGTTTGCCGATTTTCGGCTTTGAGCGCCACTGGTCCATGACGTAAATGCCATCCGATACCTGCCCCATGTAGAAGGCTGCATGATTACCATGAGAGTGGTTTGGGTACCTGCCATCGACGAAAGTAGCAATTGCAGTCCCTCGCGCAAGGTTGTTGTTACCGACAACCTGTTCTCCTTGCCTCCAGTTGCCAGTCCATCCCACTGCGGTGTGATTTTTGACGAGGGTGACACACTCGCCATTACCTTCTTTTGGCAGACCTTCCAGGCTGCCCACGCCCGTATATACCTCTGACATGATGGGTTCTCCCGGGCTTAGCAGATACGATTGACAGCAAGATCCCATCCGCCAGCAGTGAGTCCTGCGGTTCCGCCACCGACTTTCTGCTTGATGTACCGCCATTTCACCTTCGAGTATTTGAGACTCACATGCTCGGACATGAAGGTGCCTTCCTGCAGTTCCGGTGCAACCTCGCTAACCAGGACGTTTGTGAGTTCAAGCTCGAAATACTTCACTCGCGATCCTAATCCGTCTGCACGAAAAAACTCGAGCCGTCCGGAAGGGATGGTTTTCCCCATCGCGCAGTGTTGAAGAAGAATCGGCGTCGCGAGATCGGTGAGCTTTCGAAGAGCAAAGCTGGAGTGTTCACAACGTTCGGCGGTGTGGCCGCCGCTGGTAGAGCTAGTAGCCGATCTCGGCTGACTAATCATCCAGTCAGCCATCGTGCATTCAATCCAGCCTGCATGTTGGCTGTCGGCAGATTCGCCTTTGATACCGTCTAACTGAAGATAAACATCGATTGCCATGGAAATCCCTCTCGAAATTTCTCATGTTGAGCCGAGGCGTTAGTGCCGGAGGCGGGATGGCGCAAAGGTTGAGTTGCTTCTGACATGAAGCAAAATCAAACGCAGAAGAGTTCTGGTCAGTATCAATGACCTACAACATATGTTAGCGCCTATGACGATTCGCGCCAGGAGCCGCTTGGAACGATTCCGCTGTGTTTAAGAAAAGGACGAATGGGGAGCCGTGCCAGGAGCGCATCTTGAGTTCGATTTTCACTGGCGGCACTGTGGACAAACGCAGCCTTACATCAAGATCACGTCGTACTGTTCCTGCGGATAGCCTTTTTCCACCTGCAGCGAAATGCGCTTGCCGATGAAGTCGCCCAGCATGGCCAGGTGCTGCGACTCTTCTTCCAGGAACAGGTCGATCACCTCTTGCGAGGCGACGATGCGGAATTCGCGCGGGTTGAACTGCTTGGCTTCGCGCAGCAGCTCGCGCAGGATCTCGTAGCAGATGGTGCGGCTGGTCTTGACCTGCCCCTTGCCGGCGCAGGCCGGGCACGGTTCACAGAGGATGTGGGCCAGCGATTCACGGGTGCGCTTGCGGGTCATCTCGACCAGGCCCAGCGCCGAGAAGCCGCTCACCGAGACCTTGGTGCGGTCGCGCGCCAGGGTCTTTTTGAGTTCGGCGAGCACCTGGTTGCGGTGCTCGTTGTTCTCCATATCGATGAAGTCGAGGATGATGATGCCGCCCAGGTTGCGCAGGCGCAGCTGGCGCGCGATGGCATGTGCCGCTTCCAGATTGGTCTTGAAAATGGTGTCGGCAAAATTGCGTCCGCCTACGTAGCCGCCGGTATTGACGTCGATGGTGGTCATCGCCTCGGTCTGGTCGACGATCAGGTAGCCGCCGGATTTGAGGTCGACGCGCCGCCCCAGCGCGCGCAGGATTTCTTCTTCCACGCCGTACAGGTCGAACAGCGGCCGTTCGCCGGTGTAGTGCGCCATGCGCGACAGAACGCTCGGGGTGTAGACCTGGGCGAACTCGACCAGTTTCAGGAAGTTCTCGCGCGAATCGACCTGGATGCTGGCCGTCTCGTCATGCACGAAGTCGCGCAGCACGCGCTGGGCCAGGCTCAGGTCCTGGTACAGCAGGGTGGTCGGGGGCAGGGTGCGCGCGCCTTGCACGATCGCGCCCCAGGTCTTGCGCAGGTAGTCGACATCGGCGGCCAGATCGTCGGTCGAGGCTTCCTCGGCCTGGGTGCGCACGATGTAGCCGCCTTTTTCGTCGGCCGGGAGCAGGTTCTGCAGCTTGGTGCGCAGTTGCTCGCGGTCGGCTTCCTTCTCGATCTTTTGCGAGATGCCGATGTGGTGGTCTTGCGGCAGGTACACCAGCATGCGGCCGGCGATCGAGATCTGGGTCGACAGGCGCGCGCCCTTGGTGCCGATCGGGTCCTTGATCACCTGCACGGTGAGCACCTGGCCGTCGAACAGCAGCTTTTCGATCGGGGTCGGCGGGGCGTTACTGCCGTCGTGGGGGCGGGCTTCCCAGATGTCGGCCACGTGCAGGAAGGCGGCGCGTTCCAGGCCGATGTCGATGAAGGCCGACTGCATGCCGGGCAGCACCCGCACCACCTTGCCCAGATAAACGTTCCCCGCCAACCCGCGCGTGAGCGTGCGCTCGATGTGCAGCTCTTGCACCGCGCCCTGCAGGACCAGCGCCACGCGCGTTTCCTGCGGAGTGATGTTGATGAGGATGTCTTCGTTCATGGGCCCGGACGCGCGTATTGTTCAGGGTGACATGATACACGCTGGGGTGGGGCGTGAGAGAGGACGGGGGAGAGTATTTGAAGACGCAATCGGCGTCATTACGCGTTGGCGCCGACGCGTTCAACGCACGCCGGAATACCCCGCGAACGCAACGCTCAGATCGACAACCCCGCCTTACGCAGCAGATTCGCCGTCTCGAACAGCGGCAGCCCCATGATCCCCGAATGGCTGCCCTCGATATGCTCGATGAACAGCGCCGCCGGCCCCTGGATGCCGTAGCCGCCGGCCTTGTCATACGGTTCGCTGGTGGCGCAATAGGCGCGGATCTGCGCCGCGGTCAGCTCGGCGAAGCGCACATTGGACACCTGCGTGATCTGTTCCGAGCAGCGCTCGGCGTGTACCGCCACCGAGGTCAGGACCTGGTGGGTGCGGCCCGACAGGCGCTCGAGCATGGCGACCGCTTCTCGGTTATCGATGGGCTTACCCAGGATTTCGCCGTCGATGGTGACGGTAGTGTCCGCAGTGAGCACCGGACGCAGCGGCTGGCGCCGCTGCAGCAGCAGGTTGAAGGCGAATGCGCCTTTTTCCTTGGCCACCCGCGCCACGTAGTCGTGCACGTCCTCGCCCGGCCACACGTCTTCGCTGACATCGACCGCACGGCCCGGGTCGCTGCGCAGTAGCATCAGTTCGAAATCGACACCGATCTGACGCAGCAGTTCGCGCCGGCGCGGGCTTTTGGAAGCGAGGTAGATTCTGTTGTGCTTGTGTTTCATCGACGTTGGGACGGTGATTCAGGCCCGGCGATCAGACGCGGTGGTACGGATGGTTCTGCGTGATCGACCAGGCTCGGTACAATTGTTCCGCAAGCATGACACGGACAATGCCATGTGGCAATGTCATGCTCGAAATTCTGATCAAACCTTCCGCCCGCGCCTTGAGTTCGGGGTCGAGTCCGTCGGCGCCGCCGATCAGGAAAGCGGTGTCGCGGCCGTCGCGCTGCCAGGTTTCCAGCTGCTGCGACAGGCCGACACTGGTCAGGTCCTTGCCGCGCTCGTCGAGGGCGATGATGCGCACGCCCTTCGGCAGCGCCGCCTCGATGCGCTCGCGTTCGAGCGCCATCGCGGTGGCCGCGGTCTTGCTGCCCGAGCGTTCGACCGGCTTGATTTCCTTGAGCACGATGCGCAGCTCGGGCGGCATGCGCTTGGTGTACTCGGTAAAGCCGGATTCGATCCAGGCCGGCATCTTATGACCGACCGCGGCAATGATCAGCTGCATGAAGAAGCTTCCGAACGATTACTCTTCGGTCTTCTTGATGCGGCGGATCACCTTTTTCACCGGCGCAGCTGCTTCCGCGCTTGGTGCTGCGGCTGCCTTCGGCGTACGCTTCGGCGGTTTCGCCTTCAGCGCTTCGACGGCGGCGGTTTCGCTCTTGCTCGGCGCGACCTTCACGGTCTTGCCGGTCGGGACGGCGGCCTTTTTGGCGGCCGGCTTCTTCGCTGCGGCCGTGCCGGCGGCAGCGGTCTTCGAGGCGGCGGTGGCGCGCTTGGCGGCCGGCTTGCGTTCATTGACCGGTTTCGCTTCGACCTGATCCTGGTTGGCGGCCAGGTGCTTCGACTTGGTCTTCGGTGCATCGGCTTCGATGCCCTCGACGGTCGACTTGCGCTTGGCGGCGCCCAGCTTGACCGGCTTCTCGCCCCAGATCTCTTCCAGGCGGTAGTACTGGCGGATCGCCGGCTGCATGATGTGCACGATCATGTCGCCCAGGTCGACCAGCACCCATTCGCCGGTGTCTTCGCCTTCCAGGCCGATGACGTCGCCACCCGCGGCCTTGACCTTGTCGCGTACCGAGGCGGCCAGCGCCTTGGTCTGGCGGTTCGACGTACCCGAGACCACGGCGATGCGGTCGAACAGGCTGGTCAGGTGGGTCGTGTCGAACAGGACGATGTCCTGGCCCTTGACGTCTTCCAGGGCGTCGACCACGAGCGTTTGCAGTTTCTTGATATCCATTAGTTCTTATACAGGTTATGTTGTTGAATGTAGTCTAGCACTTGCGTCGTTACGAGCGCGTTCAGGTCTGCCCCGAAGTTTGCCTTCGTAACGGACTGCAAGGCCGCGCGGATCCGGGAGGCCGAGATATCGACCGCCAGCGTCTGCGCGAGACAGACTTTGCCGTGCGCGCTGTCGCGCACGGCGTCGGGCGTTGCAAGCCGCGCCGACAATTCTTGCGCCACCATAGGTGGCAATTTCTCTTGGGCCAGGTCGTAGCCGGGGCGCGTTGCCACGCCCAGGTTGGCCAGGCCAAACAGGTCGCGCCAGTCGCGCCAGGTGTCGAGCCGCTGCAGCTGGTCGGCGCCCATCACGAACACGATCGAGGCTTCTTCGCCCAGTTCGGCGCGCAGCGCGCGCAGGGTGTCGACGCTGTAGGTCGGAGCGCCGCCGGCGCTGCGTGCGATTTCCTGGCGGTCGACCGTGACCGGCGGCGCAATCGGCGGCGTCGCGTGGGCGAAGGCCAGTTCCAGCATCGCGACGCGGTCGTCGTCGCTCGCCTGCAGCGACTGCTTTTGCCATGGGCGGCCGGCCGGCAGGATGCGCAGCTGGTCCGGTTGCAGCAGCTCGGCGAACAGCCGCGCCAGCGCGACGTGGCCGTGGTGCACCGGGTCGAAGCTCCCTCCCAGCACGGCGATGCAGGGGCGGCGCCCCTGCGTACCGGCACCTGCGTTCACGGCGCCAGCCAATCCCGGTGCACCAGGAAGTCGGAGTACAGCGCGCTTTCCGCGCTGCCGGGTTCCGGCTGCCAGTCGTAGCGCCATTTGACGATCGGCGGCATCGACATCAGGATCGCTTCGGTACGTCCGCCCGACTGCAGGCCGAACAGGGTGCCGCGGTCCCACACCAGGTTGAATTCGACGTAGCGGCCGCGGCGATAGGCCTGGAAGTCGCGCTCGCGCTCGCCGTATGGCTGGTCCTTGCGCGCATTGACGATCGGCAGGTAGGCGTCGAGGAAGCCGTTGCCGACGCTTTGCACCAGCGCGAACGACTCGTCGAAACCGAGTTCGTTGAAGTCGTCGAAGAAGATGCCGCCCACGCCGCGCGGCTCCTTGCGGTGCTTCAGGTAGAAGTACTCGTCGCACCAGGTCTTGAAGCGCGCGGGCAGCGTCTCGCCGTAAGGGGCCAGGGCGTCGTGGCAGACCTGGTGGAAGTGGCGTACGTCCTGTTGGTTGCCGTAGTACGGGGTCAGGTCCATGCCGCCGCCGAACCACCAGACCGGGTCCTTGCCTGGTGCGGTGGCTTCGAAGAAGCGCACGTTCATGTGCACCGTCGGGGCGTACGGGTTACGCGGGTGCAGCACCAGCGACACGCCCATCGCTTCCCAGGCACGGCCGGCCAGCTCGGGGCGCACGGCGCTGGCCGACGGCGGCAGGGCGGCGCCGGTGACGTGCGAGAAGTTGACGCCGCCACGCTCGAACACATTGCCTTCTTCGATCAGGCGCGAAATGCCGCCGCCGCCCTCGGGGCGCTGCCAGCTGTCGCGCAGGAACGGCTTGCCGTCGACCTGCTCGAGGGCGGCGACGATGCGCGCTTGCAGGTCAAGCAGCCAGGCTTTGACGATGGCGGGATCGGGGGAGGACATGCGGTTCGGGTGTGGAAGTGAAAAAGTGCGCAGATTGTACACCTGCGGGTGGGGTTGATTACATTTGGGGGCGGTGAATGGATGCTTGGGGGCTGATCAACGGACTTGGGGGGAACGATGCCAATGGCATTGTTCCCGCCTGCGCGGGAAGTCATTGCCGCCAGTGGCGGGAATGACGGTCTTTAGGACGGGGGGCTGTCGATCGCGCGGTATCTCGCCGGACACCTGCAAGCTTTTAGCACCACCTGCGTTGAAACGTCATTCCCGCGCAGGCGGGAACCCAAGTTCAGCCAGCGTTCGCTCAGCCGCGCAGACGAATTACTTCACGCCGCGCCAGCCGATATCGCGCCGGTACTGCGCACCATTAAAGTGGATGCGCTCGACCGTCTCGTACGCCTGCTTCTGCGCCATCTTGACGCTGTCGCCCAGGCCGACCACGCACAGCACGCGGCCGCCGCTGGTCTGCAGCGTGCCGCCGACGATGCGGGTGCCGGCGTGGAAGGTGATGCATTCAGGCGTCTCGGCAGGGATGCCGTCGATGACGTCGCCCTTGCGCGGGTCTTCCGGATAGCCGGCCGCGGCCAGCACCACGCCCACCGCGGTGCGGCGGTCCCACTCCAGCTCGACCGTATCGAGCGTGCCGTTGCAGGCGTGCTCGAGCACCGTGGCGAAGTCGCTCTTCAGGCGCGTCATGATCGGCTGGGTTTCCGGGTCGCCCATGCGGCAGTTGAATTCCAGCGTGCGCGGGTTGCCTTCGCCGTCGATCATCAGGCCGGCGTACAGGAAGCCCGTGAACGGGATGCCGTCGCGCGCCATGCCCTGGATGGTCGGGTTGATGATCTCGCGCATCACGCGCGCATGCATCGACGGCGTCACGATCGGCGCCGGCGAATAGGCGCCCATGCCGCCGGTGTTCGGGCCCTGGTCGTTGTCCTTCAGGCGCTTGTGGTCCTGGCTGGTGGCCAGGGCCAGCACGTTGCGGCCGTCGCACATGACGATGAAGCTGGCTTCTTCGCCGGCCAGGAATTCCTCGATCACGATGCGCGCGCCGGCGTCGCCGAAGGCGTTATCGGACAGCATGTGGTCGACCGCAGCGTGCGCTTCTTCCAGCGACATCGCCACCACCACGCCCTTGCCGGCGGCCAGGCCGTCGGCCTTGATCACGATCGGAGCGCCGTTGGCGTCGATGTAGGCGTGGGCTTCAGCCGCGTCGGAGAAGGTCTGGTATTTGGCGGTCGGGATGCCGTGGCGCTGCATGAAGGCCTTGGCGAAGTCCTTCGAGCTTTCCAGCTGGGCCGCTTCGCGGGTCGGGCCGAAGATCTTCAGGCCGCGCGAACGGAACAGGTTGACGATGCCGGCCGCCAGCGGCGCTTCCGGGCCGACCAGGGTCAGCGCCACGCCTTCGGACACCACGAAGTCGGCCAGCGCTTCCGGGTCGCTCAGCTGCACCGTCACCAGGCGCGCATCGCGCTCGGTGCCGCCATTGCCGGGCGCGACGAAGACCGTCTGCACACGTTCCGATTGGGCCAGTTTCCACGCCAGCGCGTGTTCGCGGCCGCCCGAGCCGACTACGAGGATTTTCATATGCTACCTACTCTTATTCTTCGATCACGGCGTTGGTGTACACCTCCTGGACGTCGTCCAGGTTTTCCAGCGCGTCCAGGATCTTCTGCATCTTGATCGCATCTTCGCCGGTGAACACGGTCTCGGTCGCGGGCTTCATGATGACTTCGGCCACCTCGGCCTTGAAGCCGGCCGCTTCCAGCGCTTCCTTCACGCCGGCGAAGGCGTGCGGATCGCACAGCACTTCGAAACCGCCTTCTTCATCCTGAACCACGTCGTCGGCGCCGGCTTCCAGTGCCGCTTCCATCAGCTTGTCTTCTTCGACGCCCGGCGCGAACAGGAACTGGCCGGTGTGCTGGAACATGAATGCCACCGAACCTTCGGTACCCATATTGCCGCCGTATTTGTTGAAGGCATGGCGCACTTCGGCCACGGTACGCACGCGGTTGTCGGTCAGGCAATCGACGATGATCGCCGCGCCGCCGATGCCGTAGCCTTCGTAGCGCACTTCTTCATAGTTCACGCCTTCGAGTTCGCCCGAACCGCGCTGGATCGCACGGGTGACGTTATCCTTCGGCATGTTGGCGTCGGCCGCCTTGTCGACCGCCAGGCGCAGGCGCGGGTTGGAAGCGATGTCGCTGCCGCCCATGCGCGCCGCCACGGTGATCTCCTTGATCAGGCGCGTCCAGATCTTGCCGCGCTTGGCGTCAGTTGCCGCTTTTTTGTGCTTGATATTGGCCCATTTGCTGTGTCCAGCCATGTCGAAAATCCTTAGACGGTATGCAAGAGTGGCCGACATTCTAGCATAGCGCCCCCTTCCAAAATCGCCGCCAACGCGTCATGGAAACAACAATCGGGTGCCCAGCGCGAGCAGCGCCAGGCCGCCCGCGCAGGCGATCCAGTGCCCGCTTTCCAGGCGGATTTCGGCCAGTACCAACAGGCCAATGGCGGCGATCGCGGCCGGGTTGTCCGGCCCCGCCGCCAGCAGCACCAGCATCAGCAGCCAGCAGCAGCCCAGGCTCTGGTGGGCGTGCGCCAGGCCGCGCCCGAAGGCGCCGGCCAGGCCGTCGCGCCAGCCGGCCAGGATGCCGGGCAGCGGCGCGCGGCAGTGCTCCAGGCAGGCGTGCTTGGCGGGCGTCCACTGGTAGATGCCGGCCGCCGCCAGCGCCAGGCCGAGCACGGCGGGATGGCGCGCCGTGCCGGCGGCGGCCGCCGCATCGAGCGTCCATTGGACGACCATCGCCAGCAGCGCGAAGCCGGTCCAGGCCAGCAGGTAGGCCAGCACGAACAACAAGGTGCACAGGCGCGCACGGCGCCGCGCCGATTGCGCGCGCCGGCCCGCCAGCCGCGCGAACAGCACCGCGGCGCGGCTGGCCAGCGGCAGCATCAGGGCCGTGCACAGACCGGCCCACATCAGGAACACCAGCGCCAGCCGGGCGGCGCGGTAGGGCAGGGATGGCGCTGCGGCACCGGCGTCTAGCACGGCATCGCCGCCCGGCGTCACCAAGGCCAGCGCGGCCCAGAACACGCTGGCCAGCAGCGACAGCAGCAGCAGGGCCAGGGCGACCGGGCGGTCGCTGCCTGCGCGCGCATCGGGTTCGCCGACGTTCATTGCGGCGCTCCCGGGGCATGCTCGGCGAAGGTGGTGCGGGTCATGACGACTTCTCCTGTCGGGTTGGAATGGGCTGTTCGACCGCGCCATCGCTCCACCCGTTCGGCGGACGCGGCCACAGGAAAAACGGGGCGTGGATGACGCCGCCAGCGACCGATGCCGGGTTCGCCGGCTGCATGAGCCGTCTGCCCGCGCCGCTGCAACTCCCGCGCCACGCCGCCATGCGTGCTGGTCGGTGCAATCGTGGTCCGGAGCGCGTGCCGGACGCCGCGTGTCGGCATCGCCGCCACAGCCGTGCGCCGCGATTGATACTCTTCAGTACCTGTAAACGGAGCCAGTGTTTATTCTTGAGCGGTGACCGGATGCGGTATGCTTGGCGCTCCCCCGTCATTACGGAATTCGCCGCCATCGACATGACCACGACCTCAGCCGCTTCGACCGCCGCCACCCCGTTTCCACGCATCGCCCTGATTGCCCACGACAAGAAGAAGGACGACATGATCTCGCTCGCCGCCGAGTATCTCGACTTCCTGAAAGGCTGCACGCTGTCGGCCACCGGCACCACCGGCGGGCGCCTGATCAACGAGCTGGGCCTGAACGTCGAGCGCAAGCATTCCGGCCCGGTCGGCGGCGACCTGCAGATCGGCGCCCAGCTGGTCGATGGCCTGATCGATTGCGTGATCTTCCTGCGCGACCCGATGACGCCGCAGCCGCACGAACCCGACATCAACGCCCTGGTGCGCGCCTGCGACGTGCACAACGTGCCGTGCGCCACCAACGTCTCGACCGCGCGCCTGGTGCTGTCGCAGCTGCAAAGCACGCGCCGCTGATCCGAACTTCCGCTGATCCTATTCTTTAGCCGACAAGGAGAAGTCCATGCACGCCAAAGCGATCCGCTTCGCCGCCACCGGCGGCCCCGAAGTCCTGGAATACGTCGACGTCGAAGTGGGCGCGCCCGGCCCCGGCGAGGCGCTGGTGCGCCAGCACGCGATCGGCCTGAACTTCATCGACGTCTATTACCGCACCGGCCTGTATCCGCAGCCGCTGCCGTCCGGCCTGGGCCGCGAAGGCGCGGGCGTGGTGGAGGCGGTGGGGGAGGGCGTGACCCACCTGCAGCCGGGTGACCGGGTCGCCTACGCGGGCGGACCGAACGGCGCCTATGCCGAGCTGCGCACGATGCCGGCCGACGTGCTGGTGCGCCTGCCGGATGCGGTCGGCTTCGACACCGCCGCCGCCATGATGCTGCAGGGCCTGACGGTGCAGTACCTGCTGCGCAGCACCTATCCGGTGAAAGCCGGTGAAACCATCCTTTTTCACGCCGCGGCCGGCGGCGTCGGCCTGATCGCCTGCCAGTGGGCGCGCGCCCTCGGCGTCGAGCTGATCGGCACCGTGGGCTCGAAAGAGAAGGGCGAGCTGGCGCTGGCGCACGGCGCCGCCCACGTGATCAATTACAAAGAGGAAGACATCGCCGCGCGCGTGCGCGCGATCACCGGCGGTGAAGGGGTGCCGGTGGTGTACGACTCGGTCGGCAAGGACACCTTCGCCGCCTCGCTCGCCTGCCTGCGCCGGCGTGGGCTGATGGTCAGCTTCGGCAATTCGTCCGGCCCGGTGCCGCCGGTGGCGCCGGGCGAGCTGTCCAAGCACGGCTCGCTGTACCTGACGCGGCCGACGCTGGGCGACTACATGGCCACCCGCGACGAGCTGGAGGCGATGGCGGCCGACCTGTTCGAGGTGGTCACCAGCTGCAAGGTGAAGGTTGAGGTGCGCCAGCGCTTTCCGCTGGCGCAGGCTGCAGAGGCGCATCGCGCGCTGGAAGGGCGGCGCACGGTCGGCTCGACGGTGCTGCTGCCGTGAGGGACACGCATGACGAACGGCCGTCGGCGCCTGTCCCGGGCGGCGACGGCGCGCCGAAGTTCGGACGGCTGCTGATCGTGCTGGCGTTCGCCTTGCTGCTGATCGTGGCGATTACGTTTGGGTCGGAAGCGTACTTCAGCTGAGCCCTTGAGCTGCATCCTCGCTAGCTGAATACTTGGACTGTCTGTTTTTGACCCAAAGCGGACGCTGCCATTATCAATACGTTGGCAACAGATGACATATCGTTCGTAGCCATTGCACCAGTATCGGCGGATAGTGCTAGCGTAAAGAAATGGGCTCAGCCTCGGATCTGTGGCGATCTTGCTCCTTGCGTCGACTCACCATTTCTTTTGTCACTTCGCGCTCATAACAAATCGGGGCATACCCTCCTCTCCGGCTCCATGCACTGCGCCCGCCGCATGAGCTTCCATTACGCGTTACGTTGTAGGGACATGGGCACCTACCTGGATAAGAAGCGATCGAATCTTCGACTATCCGTTGTTTTATTTCTTGATCCGAGACGGCTCGGCGATCCTTAGCCATGGCTGGGAGAGCAGCGAACGCACAGAACAGCAAAATCAAAGTGTGGCTTCGTAGCCTCTCCATCTATCAACCCTCTATATTCCCGGCTTAGCGCAATGAATGGGCGCATGCGTCTCAGGTATCAAAGAATACCGTTATGGAGACGGCAAAAATACGCACTTTGTCACTGTTTCATTTTTTGCATTTAGATGGCTTGCTAAATAAGCTATACCCTCATATGATCGTTGAATAATCGAGGATCGAGGTGATAATGGGTTTGCGATTTAGAAAGTCCTTCAAACTTGCGCCGGGTGTTCGGCTCAACGTCAGCGGTTCAGGAATGTCCTGGTCGCTCGGCCCTCGTGGCGCATCAGTTAGCATTGGTAAGCGCGGTACCTATTTCAACGCCAATATCCCTGGTACTGGACTGTCTTCGCGAACTCGCCTTGATGCCCCTACGGCTGCCCCCGTCGTACGGCTGAACTAGAAACGGTAAAGGTTTCGCTATCGCTTCAAGTTAGTGAGGACGGTGTCGTTCGCTATAGTGACCAGAATGGATCTCCGGTCTCAGAAGAATTGATTGCACAGGCGCGCCGGCAGCACCCAGATGCGATTCGTCAGCTTCTTGAGCGGCGTTGCAACGAGATCAATAATGACATCTCGGCCCTTGGCAATTTGCACTGGTACACACCGGCACCACTCCTGTCTCCTAAATTCGTTCCTGCGCCATTCGATTTGGCAGAGCCTCGGCCTCCAGAAGAAGTGAACTTAACGTTTGCTGAGCGGTTCTTGCCCGGTAAGCGGCGATGGGAAGAGGCTGAGAACTTGCGTCGGCAAAGCGAGTATCGCGCAGCGCTCGAACAGTACGAACAAGAAAAGGCGGCTCACGTCGAGAAAAACGTGCAGGCGCGCATGGCATACAGCGCGGCCATGGCAGGCAACCCAGATCCAATGGAAAGGCTGCTGGAACATCGTCTCCGTGAGATCGTCTGGCCTAGAGAAACGTTAATCAGTCTTTCGGTGAGCGAAGACGGCATGGCGCTTGAGCTTGACGTCGATCTCCCCGAAATCGAGCATATGCCTACAATGCGGGCGACTCTCGGGGCTCGAAGCTGGGATCTAACCATTAAAGAAGCTGGCGCTACAGCCACGCGCAAGCTCTATCAGCAGCACGTGCATTCACTAGGGTTTCGTATCCTTGGTGAGGCCTTCGCTGCGCTGCCGACAGTTCGTACGATAGTGCTGTCGGGTTATTCGCAGCGTCTCGACAGCGCCACTGGAAAAACGAAAGAGGACTACCTCTACTCAGTTCGCGTAGATCGTTATCAGTGGAATGAGATTAATTTTGCGATGCTCAACCAGATCGACCCTAGCGAAGCTCTTGCTGCTTTCGATCTGCAACGTAACATGACGGCGACAGGAATTTTCAAGCCGATAACACCTTTGGACATTGTTACGTAGATGACCGCGTCGACGCAGGGATAGATGTGACATAAAGCGCATGAGCTTCAACAATTCACCCTAAAAAACGGAAAGAACATAATGCAAAAAAATATCATCTTCTATCTTTTTTCATCAATGATGATTGTTTGCAGCACAGCCGTTGGCGCAGAAGTTCAGTTTCCTCGCTCCATGGCTGATAAAGGTAGATATTATTTGTTAAGCGCAAAAATCAAGGACGGTATTACAACAACGATGCATAAGCGCGTTGGTGTTAACGAGACTGGCTACTCAAAGACAGAGATTAACTGCAAGACTATGCAGTACCGTGACATGGGCTATAGCGAGAACGGCCCTGAAAAAATTGCTGGCACTCCTAGCAAATGGACTGACATTCTGTCAGGATCGAGCAAATCCGATTTGGTGAATTTTGTGTGTGCCCAAACACGATGAAAAATACCGATAACGAGTTTCGACAGAACGGTATTGACGCGCTCTTGAACTTTTCAAACTATAGAAGTGCAAGACCCTCTGGAATACGGATTGGTAGTGTGGTAGCTGCGTGATCATTGTCGATACCCGCTGCCGTCACCGAGGCCCTGAGACTCGCTGCTTCCCTGCCTACGCGACGTTTTAACCCTTCGATATTGGCTAACACGTGTGTCAACGTCGGATACTGCTCAGAATAACGCGGGCGACTGTAGCAGCTGGGGCCACTAGAATGGCGTAGGTTACAACCCTTGCGAGCTTTCGATGTCGGATGTAATCAGCGGCAGATGGGCCCTGCCGGTAATAAAACGAAATGAAATCACGACCCCAGCTCCGTTTGTTCAGCCAATGATCGCGGAATTGGCGAAGTATCTCCACCGTCGGGTGATCTTCACTTCCCATGGCCGCAGCGACCACAAAGCACGCCGACGCCGGCTGTTTAGCTACCGGATTCGGTATTAAAAAGTCTGGGTTAAGCTCAGCCAGGCGGTTCGCCGCCGACAGCATTTGATCACGCATCTGTTGCTCGAACTGAGGAACAAGAAAATTTGCTCTCGGAACTCGATCAAAGCCAACATATTGCATACCTTCAATTAGCTGCGAACATAAGGTAACAATATTATTAAGCGTAGTTTTATCGTCATGCCGCCAAGTCCGTACGGTTTCTAGAGCCTGAAGCAGTTGCGTCACACGGCCTATATGCGCGGCCCATTGTCCGTCAACGGCGGCGAACTCCTGAGCCTGACCTACAGACATGCCGTAAATTATAGCCACTAGCCGGTTTGTTTCAGCTACACACGCGTCGATTACGTTATCACGCTGCTGAACTGGTGTGTTGGCGATCGCGTGATTGAATGCCACAACACTTTCGTTGATTCGCAGATGGGCCAATGTTGATTGCAAGCCCGCAGCCCGCCCTTTGCCGATCCAAGCCTCGGCCAAATTAGGATCTATTTCAAGTACCCTGTTGTAATACGCTACCGCTTCATCAACGTTATTAGCCGATTCGGCCGTACGTGCCATGCCCAATAGGTTCTCGAGAGCCGGCCCCATGGATACTTGCGTTAAGCCCTGAATGGTAACGCTCTTGCCACAGTAAATGCAGTGCGCAGAGGTTAATTCTGCAGGTAGCTGCTGATCCTTTCCACATGAAGGACACGTTACGGTTCTAAAAGTCATTAGCTTATCCTTGGTTTATCCGTAGGTGCAGCGGTGTGCAGCACAAGTGCGCATCGCCGACGGGCTCTATATGCGCAGCAACACGAGTTTCGTATTTGCAATTTTATAAGCTAACGCTTGCTAAGTCGATAGAAATTGACGGGATAAAACATGGCGGCCATGACGATGCGCCTCAGTAGTTGTCTTTTAAGCTTGTTTTGACTTGGCTACCTAGAGAACCATGGTGAACATGTCTTCAAGCCTTTTCTGCGATACCTGGAGGTGCGGACGAACATGATCTGGCTCGGCGTGTCCAAGCAGCAGCAAGACTGTTTCGACTTGTTCGCCCTGTTGAGCAACGGTGATGCCATCATGGGATAACCCCTGTGCGACGAGCCGCCGCGTACGCCGGCGCTGCGAGGACGATGTGTTTCACGCCTACGAAGCCGTGCCGAACGCGACCATCGTTGCGACGCATATGGATGCGATCAACCAAATGACGCTGAGCCGTACAGAACTAAAAGAACATGGGAAGCAACATGGCATTCAAGACCGCGTATGTATTCGAGAAGATGGTAAAGCTCTGCAACTTTGAGCGGCATGCACCACATTAGAAATGGTCGCCGGACATGCGCCTGCAGACCATTTTCGCTATCGGCCGGATGTCCGCTCTTGGCCGAAAGCAGCTGTACAGAATGACTGAGTGTACGGTGTTGTTATTTGCAGAGCAAATTCCATAGCTGCGACGCTGTCAGTCGCAGTAACGCCGTTTACAGCGCGGTGCACATCAGCTTGCCACAGAGGACCCTCCCGACGTTCATTTCAGTTTGACAAGCCCATAAGCTGCCGCTAGCATAGCCGTTCAATCATGGTACCGGTACCAAGAGAGTATCCAGACCTTGCGCCGGCAAATACGGAGGAGACGAAGAATGAAGCTTTTCACGCACGCATTCGGCGCCGGGCTATGCGCCTTGGCATTCACCCTGCACCTGCCGGCGACGGCGCAGGCACCCGCCGCCGCAGGCCAGGCCGCAAGCAGAACCACCGGCACCGAAGCACCGGCCAGCGCACCCCTGCAAAACATCTACGCCCGCCAGCACCTGAGCCTGAACGGCCGCTGGAACTACATCATCGACCCCTACGAGATGGGCTACTACGACTACCGTCACGAGCCCTTCGACGCCTCGCCCAGCGGCAAGGGCGGCTTCTACGAAGACCTGACCCCGAAGAGCAAGAACGAATGGGTCGAGTACAACTTCGACCTGTCACCCACGCTCAAGGTGCCGGGCGACTGGAATTCGCAGGCCGAGAAGCTGCAGCTGTACGAGGGCACGGTGTGGATGCGCCAGGTGTTCCAGGCCGAGCCGAAGGACGACAAGCGCTACTTCCTCTACTTCGGCGCCGTGAATTACCAGGCTCACGTCTACCTCAACGGCAAGAAGATCGGCGTGCACAAGGGCGGCTTCACGCCGTTCCAGTTCGACGTCAGCGGCAAGCTGAAAAAGGGCCGCAACTTCGTGGTGGTCAAGGTCGACAACATGCGCCACCAGGACGAGATCCCGACCGTGAACACCGACTGGTGGAACTACGGCGGCATCACGCGCGACGTGCTGCTGGCCGAGGTGCCGGCTGCCGCCTACATCGCCGACTACAAGGTGCAGCTGGCCAAGGGCGACGGCCAGCGCATCCAGGGCTACGTGCAGCTGGCCGGCGTGCGCCCGCAGCAGGAAGTCACCGTCACCATCCGCGAAGCCGGCATCAAGACCAGCGTGCGCACCGACGCCGATGGCCGCGCCGCGATCGACATCGCCGCGCCGGCGCTTCAGCGCTGGTCGCCGGAAGACCCGAAACTGTACGCGGTGCGCATCGCCGCCGGGCCTGACGCGGTCGAGGACAAGGTGGGCTTCCGTACCATCGAGACGCGCGGCCAGGACATCCTGCTCAACGGGAAATCGATCTTCCTGCGCGGGATCTCGCTGCACGACGAGAACCCGTTGATCCAGGGCCGCCTGCGCGGCGAGGCCGACATGCGCATGATGCTGCAGTGGGCCAAGGAACTCAACGCCAACTACGTGCGCCTGGCGCACTACCCGCACAGCGAGCAGATGGTGCGCCTGGCCGATGAAATGGGCCTGCTGGTGTGGGCCGAAGTGCCGGTCTACTGGACCATCTCGTGGACCAATCCCGACACCTACCGCAACGCCAATCAGCAGCTGACCGACCTGGTGGTGCGCGACAAGAACCGCGCCAGCGTGATCGTGTGGTCGATCGGGAACGAGACCCCGCCAGGCGCCGCTCGCAACGCCTTCATGAGCAAGCTGGCCGACACCGTGCGCGGCCTGGACGACACGCGCCTGGTGGCGGCGGCGCTGGAAGTGCACCGCGAAGGCAAGGAAGCCATCGTCGAGGATCCGCTGGCCGACAAGCTGGACCTGGCCAGCTTCAACGAATACGCCGGCTGGTACTGGAGCAATTCGAAGGACATGCTGGGCTTCCGCTTCAACGTCAAGTCGGACAAGCCGGTGGTGGTGACCGAGTTCGGCGCCGACGCGCTGGGCGGCTACCACGCCGACGACCAGACCCGCTGGAGCGAGGAATACCAGGACCTGATCTACAAGAACCAGTTCACCATGCTCACCAAAATCCCCGGCCTGCGCGGCATGACGCCCTGGATCCTGGCCGACTTCCGCTCGCCGCGGCGCCAGCATCCGTACTACCAGGACTTCTGGAACCGCAAGGGCCTGATCTCGGACACTGGCCAGAAGAAAAAGGCGTTCTATACGCTGAAGCAGTTCTACGACACCATGCAGCAGAAGTTCAAGTGATGGGGGCTGGCATGAACAGAACCGCGATAGCGCTGCTGGTGGCGATGTTGGGCACCGGGGCCGGCGCCCTGGCACAACCGCTGGACGCTGCCATCGAGCGCCGGATCGACGCGCTGCTGGCACAGATGACGCTCGAGGAAAAGGTCGGCCAGCTGCACCAGCTGTCGGGACGCCAGATGACGGGCCCGGGCAGCGAAAAGTTCAGCGACAAGCTGGCCGACATCAGGAGTGGCAAGGTCGGCTCGATGCTCAACGTGAAAGGCGTGGCCGAGACGCGCGAGATCCAGGCGCTGGCGCTGCAGTCGCGCCTGAAGATCCCGCTGCTGTTCAGCCTTGACGTGATCCACGGCTACCGCACCGTGTTCCCGGTGCCGCTGGGCGAAGCGGCGTCGTGGGACCTGGACGCGATGCGCCAGTCGGCCGCCGTCGCGGCCAAGGAAGCCGCCGCCAGCGGTATCCACTGGACCTTTGCGCCGATGGTCGACGTCGGGCGCGACCCGCGCTGGGGCAGGGTGATGGAAGGCGCCGGCGAGGACGCCTATCTCGGCTCGCGGATCGCGGTCGCGCGCATCAAGGGCTTCCAGGGCGAGCAGCCGGGCGCGCTGGACCGCGTGATGGCCACCGCCAAGCACTTCGCCGGCTACGGCGCGGCGATCGCGGGGCGCGACTACAACGCTGCCGACATGAGCGAGCAGCAGCTGCACGAAACCTATCTGCCGCCGTTCAGGGCGGCGGCCGATGCCGGCGTGGCCACCTTCATGAACTCGTTCAATACCCTGAACGGCGTCCCGGCCACCGCCAGCAGCTACCTGCAGCGCGACCTGCTGAAGGGAAAGTGGAACTACGGCGGCTTCGTGGTCAGCGACTGGGCTTCCATCAAGGAGCTGGTGGAGCATGGCTACGCGGCCAACCTGGCCGACGCCGCAAGCCAGGCCCTGAACGCCGGCAGCGACATGGACATGGAAGGCTATGCCTACAGCCGCCATCTGGCGCAGCAGGTCAAGGGCGGCAAGGTCAAACAAACGTTGCTGGACGATGCCGTGCGCCGCGTGCTGCGCAAGAAGTTCGAGCTCGGGCTGTTTGACGATCCCTACCGCTTCTCGGATGCGGCACGCGAAAAGGCGGTGCTGAACGACCCGGAACACGCCCGCATCGCGCGCGACGTGGCGCGTAAATCGCTGGTGTTGCTCAAGAACGAACGCCAGGCGCTCCCTTTCAGCAAAGGCCTGAAATCGCTGGCCGTGATCGGCGCGCTGGCCGAATCGAAGCGCGACCTGGAGGGCGGCTGGATCGTGCAGTCGGACGAAAGCCGCGTGGTCAGCCTGGCCGACGGCATCCGCAACCACCTGTCCCCGCAAACGAAACTGGTGCTGGCCAGGGGCTGCGACGTGGCCTGCACCGACACCGCGGGCTTCGACGCCGCGGTCAGCGCGGCCAATCAGGCCGAAGCCGTGCTGCTGGTGCTGGGCGAATCGTGGGACATGAGCGGTGAAGCCAAGTCGCGCGCCGACATTGGCCTGCCGGGACGCCAGGCAGCCCTGTTCGACGCGCTCGCTGCCACCGGCAAACCGATTGTCGTGGTGATGCTGGCCGGGCGCCCGCTGGTGTTCGACAACGTGGCCGACAAGGCGGCGGCGATCCTGTACGCCTGGTTCCCCGGCGCCCAGGGCGGCAACGCGGTGGCCGACGTGCTGTTCGGCGACTACAACCCGTCCGGCAAGCTGCCGATGACCTTCCCGCGCAGCGTCGGCCAGATCCCGATCTCGTACCAGCAATACCGTACCGGACGACCGGTGCTGAACGAGAAGAACATCGTCTACCGCTCGGCCTACATCGACGCGCCCAACACGCCGCGCTACACCTTCGGCCATGGCCTGAGCTACACCAGCTTTACTTACAGCGACCTGGCAATCGACAAGCCGGCACTGCGGCGCGGCGACAAGGCGACGGTGTCGTTCACGCTGGCCAATACCGGCAGCCGCGCCGGCGAAGAGGTGGCGCAGCTGTACCTCCGCGACCGCGTGTCCTCGATCGTGCGCCCGCTGATGGAGCTCAAGGGTTTCACGAAGCTCAAGCTGGAAGCTGGCGAGCGGCGCACGGTGCGCTTCGAGATCGACCGCGACACGCTGTCGTTCCACGATGCCAGGCTGGCCTGGACCGCCGAGCCGGGCGAATTCGACATCATGGTCGGCACGGCGTCGGATGCGATCCGGCTACAGGGCGTGCTGACGCTGCAGGATTGAGGCTTGGTACCGCAACCATGGACGCGATGCTAGAATCGCCTCCATGACCAAGCCCGCATCGAAAGCCGCCGCCACGCCCGTTAAAGAGGGCGCGACGCCTGCTGCTCCGCGCAAGAGCCGCAAGGGCGCCACGCCCACGGTGCGCGACGTGGCGCGCCTGGCCGGGGTGGCGCCGATGAGCGTGTCGCGCGCGATGAACAATCCCGATGCGGTCTCGCCCGAGATCCTGCAGCGGGTGCGCGACGCGGTCGACCGCCTCGGCTACGTGCCCAACCTGCTGGCCGGCGGCCTGGCGTCGAAGAAGAGCCGCATGGTGGCGGCCGTGGTGCCGACCATCAGCGGCTCGGTGTTCCTGGAGATGGTGCAGGCGCTGACCGACGCCCTGGCCGCGCGCGGCTACCAGCTGATGCTGGGCCAGGCCGGCTACGAGAATTCGCGCGAGGACGCGCTGCTGGAAGCCATCATCGGCCGCCGTCCGGACGGCATCGTGCTGACCGGGATCATGCGCTCGGAGCAGGGCCGGCGGCGCCTGCTGGCCAGCGGCATTCCGGTGGTCGAGACCTGGGACCTGACCGCCGACCCGATCGACATGCTGGTCGGCTTCTCGCACGAAAAGATCGGCAAGGCGGTGGCCGAATACCTGCACCGGCGCGGCCGCCGCCGTATCGCCGCCATCAGCGCCGACGACGAGCGCGCCGTGCGCCGCAACCGCCACTTCGCCGACACCGTGCTGGCGCTGCAGCCCGAACTCGGCACCGACCGCGCGGCGGTCCCGACCTGCATCGTCCCCGCACCCACCACCCTGGGCAGCGGCCGCACCGGCCTGCGCGAACTGCTGGAACGCGATCCGAAGATCGACGCCATCTTCTGCAGCTCGGACATGATGGCGCAGGGCGTCCTGCTCGAAGCGCTCGCCCTCGGCATCAAGGTGCCGCAGCAGCTGTCCGTGATCGGCCTGGGCGACCTGTCGTTCTCGCGCGACCTGCATCCTCCCTTGACCACGGTCCGCATCGACGGCACCGCCATCGGCACCACCGCCGCCCAACTCCTGATCGACCGCGCCGAAGACAAGCCGGTCGACGACCCGGTACGCGACGTCGGCTTCATCATCGTCGAACGCGGCAGTACCTGACGCCACCTCAACGCCGTCAGTCCAACGTGCGTAGCGTCTCGCAAACCTCCTTCTCCCACCACCCTTAAAACCGTCGTTCCCGCGCAGGCGGGAACCCAAGTTCGTCGCGTCCCACTAGCACCACGCTCGCGCAGCGAGCTCCTGTCAGATCCACACACCACCTATCAAATATCGTTGACATCCCAAAAAAGATACCGGTATCATGATTTTCACTTTGGTACCGGTATCAAGAACTCAACCGACAATAAATGATGACCCTTCCCAACACACATACCGAAGAACTCAGCCGCACCCCTCGCATCACCGCGATGCAAGTCCTCCCCATCGCCGGCCGCGACAGCATGCTGTTGAACCTGAGCGGCGCCCACGCCCCGTACTTCACGCGCAACCTGGTCATCCTCACCGACAGCAGCGGCCAGCAAGGCCTCGGCGAAGTCCCCGGCGGCGAACGCATCCGCCAGACCCTGGAAGACGCGCGTCCGCTGGTCATCGGCCGCCAGATCGGCGCCCCGCAACTGGTGCTGCGCGCCATGCGCACCACCTTCGCCGCGCGCGACGCCGCCGGCCGCGGCCAGCAGACCTTCGACGAGCGCGTGATGATCCACGCCGTGGCCGGCGTCGAATGCGCCATGCTCGACCTGCTCGGCAAGTTCATGCAGCTGCCGGTGGCCGACCTGCTGGGCGAAGGCCGCCAGCGCGACAGCGTCGAGATGCTGGGCTACCTGTTCTACATCGGCGACCACACCGCCACCGGCCTGCCGTACGCGAGCGAACCCGATGCGCACGACGACTGGCTGCGCCTGCGCCACGAAAAAGCGCTCGATACCGACGCCATCGTGGCCCAGGCGCGCGCCGCCCAGGCCCGCTACGGCTTCCGCCACTTCAAGCTCAAGGGCGGCGTGCTGCGCGGCGAGCAGGAGATCGAGGCCGTCACCGCCCTGAAGCACGCTTTCCCGGAAGCGCGCATCACGCTCGACCCCAACGGCTGCTGGTCGCTCAGCGACGCGATTCGCCTGTGCCGCGACATGGCGCCGGTGCTGGCCTACGCCGAAGACCCGTGCGGCCCCGAAACCGGCTATTCGGGGCGCGAGACGATGGCCGAATTCCGCCGCGCCACCGGCTTGAAAACCGCCACCAACATGATCGCCACCGACTGGCGCCAGCTGGCGCACGCGGTCAAGCTCGACGCGGTCGACATCCCGCTGGCCGACCCGCATTTCTGGACCATGGGCGGCGCCATCCGCGTGGCGCAACTGTGCCAGGACTGGGGCCTGACCTGGGGCTCGCACTCGAACAACCACTTCGACGTCTCGCTGGCGATGTTCACCCACGTCGCGGCCGCCGCACCGGGCGAGATCACCGCCATCGACACTCACTGGATCTGGCAGGACGGCCAGCACCTGACCGTCAATCCGCCGCGCATCGTGGACGGCGCGGTGGCGCTGCCGCAGGCGCCGGGCCTGGGCGTGGAACTGGACATGCAGGCGGTCGACGCCGCGCACCGGCTGTACCTGGAGATGGGCCTGGGCGGACGCGACGACGCGGCCGGGATGCAGCACCTGATCCCGAACTGGAGATTCGACAGCAAGACCCCGTGCATGGTGCGCTGACGCGCGGGCGCAACAAGTACGGAGCAGGGCAACCGCACGGACAAAAGTAGTACCCATAACAGCAGCACACAAACAAAAATTCAGGAGACGAACATGCACAGGAATCACCGAATCGCCTTGTGTCCGATGGCTGCCGCCGTGGCGCTTGCCATGGCCGGCATGATGCAACATGCGGCTGCGCAGGAAGCCGCGCCGGGGCTGGAAAAGGTCGTGGTCAGCGCCAACAAGCGGGTCGAGCGTCTGGAAAACGTCCCGCAGTCGATCTCGGTGATCGGCGAAGAACTCCTGCAGCGCAACAACGTGCGCGACCTGGACGACATCATCGAGCTGTCGCCGTCGCTGAGCAAGACCCAGTCCGACAACCCCGCCAACACGGGCCTGAACATGCGCGGCATCGGCACCCAGTCGATCGGCATCGGCGTCGAATCGGACGTCGCGGTGATCGTCGACGACATCCCGATCGGCATGCAGGTGCAGGCCTTCCGCGACCTGACCGACGTCTCGCGCGTCGAGATCCTGAAAGGCCCGCAAAGCACGCTGTTCGGCAAGTCGGCGATCGCCGGCGCCATCAACATCGTTACCAAGCCGATCTCGGGCCCGGTGCGCACCCGCGCCAGCGTGCTGATGTCGGACGATAAGGAGTGGCGCCTGAGCGCCTCGGTCGGCGGCGACGTGTCGGAGAAATTCGGCTTTCGCATTGCCGCCAGCCAGAACGACTTCCCGGGCAACGTCAACAACCTCACCACCGGCAAGATGACCAACGGCGCGCGCGGCAAGACCTTCCTCGCCAAACTCACCTGGCGTCCGCTCGACAACGTCAGCATCGACTTTTCGCCGCGCTACAACCACACGCTCACCGACTGCTGCGTGGTGGTGCTGACCGGGGTGTCGGGCACCAATGTGCAGAACGGCCTGCTGAACAACGTGCCGGCGTTCCCGATCTCGCTGGTGCTGGACGGGATCGCGGCCGAACCGGGCAACATCAACATCCGCAACGACACCTTCACCGGCCAAGAGTCGACCACCCGCGGCGCCGGCCTGCGCATCAACTGGGAACTGGACAACGGCGCCAGCATCACCTCGATCACCTCGACTGACCGCTACCACGCCAACGATTCGCGCGACCAGGACTTCACCGACCTGCCGGTGATGCTGTACTACCCGATCATCGGCACCACCCGCCCGGCCGGGATCGACGCCGGCTCGTCGCAGCATGGCCGCTTCGACGTGGTCTCGCGCACCCAGGAGCTGCGCTACACCTCGAGCGACCGCGGAACCCTGCGCTATGTGGCCGGCCTGTGGTACGGCAAGAACGAACTGGCGCGCTACTTCAAGCGCGGCGAGAACGGCGTCGGTCCGACCAGCCCGACCGAGTTCCATGGCGACACCTACAACATCAGCAAGGCCGCCTACGGCCAGGCCGGCTGGGAATTCATCCCGCGCACCACGCTTACCGCCGGCCTGCGCTACAACGAGCAGGAATCGGGCTACCGCTTCCGCGGCAGCGGCAATCCGTCGCCGCTGCCGTTCGGCTCCGGCTTCGTCGCGCTGAATAATTTTTCGAGCCTGGGCAACACCGACCAGCACGTCACCGGCAAACTGAGTCTGCAGCAGCAGATCACGCCCGGCCTGATGGTGTACGTGTCCGGTTCCACCGGCTACAAGGGCCACGCCTACGACATCACCAGCAGCCTGAATGCGCTCACCGCCGCCCAGCAGCCGGTGAAGCCAGAGACGGCGAAGAGCTACGAGATCGGCGCCAAGGGCAGCTTCCTGGCCAACCGCCTGACGGTGGCGGCCACCGCGTTCAGCTCCAGATTCGAGGACTACCAGCAGAACTCGGGCAGCTATATTCCCGATACGCTGATCTACCAGACCCGATTGAACAGCCTGCCGGGCGTGGAGACCAAGGGCGTGGAGCTGGATGTGAATGCGCTGGTGACCAGCAACCTCTTGGTGAACGCGGCCTTCGCATACACCGACGCTACCATCACCGAGTTCCGCAACGCCCAGTGCTACCAGGTCTCGGGCGGCAACAACGGCGGCTTCAACGCCACCTGCATCCTGCGCAACCCGGAGTTCGGCAACCAGAACACGCAGGACGTCAGCGGCGGGCGCATGCCGTTCGCGCCGCGGCGCAAGGCCACCGTCAACATGCGCTACGACATCCGGATGCCGAGCCGCCGCTTCGACGCTTTTGTCACCGGCACCCTCAACTACGCCAGCGACATGGTCACCAACATCGACCAGAACCCGATCAACTACGTGCAGTCGACTACTTACCTGCACGCCGGCTTCGGGTTGCGCGAAAAGACCGGGCGCTACACGCTGAGCTTCCGGGTCAACAACCTGACGGACAAGCGCTACATGAGCAACCGCTCGGTCCAGCTGGGGAATTTCAATGCGATGGCGCCGAACCCGCCGGCCACCGTGCAGACCACGACCTGGACCCCGCCGCGCAATGCGTTTCGCAATATCGCGGTCAAGCTGGACGTGAATTTCTAGATCACCGCGGCCGTCTGTTGTCTCCCCGCGGTGTTGATGCCCGCCCGGTTGGGCGGGTTTTTTTATGTCTGCGTGCAGGACACTGCAACTGTTTCCACTAGCCTAAAAACCGTCATCCCCGCGAAGGCGGGGACCCAAGTCCGTTGCACTGCCACTATCTGTGAAGTAAGCGGTGCGCTGCGAAACTTGGGTCCCCGCCTGCGCGGGGATGACGTGCTGATGCTAAAAGTATTATTGGTGTTGCTGGTGTGCTGGCAGATATTCCCACCTGCGGATCCGCCGGTCGTACACCGGCAGATCCGCTGAGATTACGACTTCGGTTCCTGCTTCAACTCCACCCGACGCGCCACGCCGGACGGCCCCGGGAACCCTTCAAATGCGCTCTGCACCAGCGCCGGCATGATTTCCGGCGTCGACATATTGCGGCTGGTGTTGTGCACCGTGACGTCGAACAGGCGCTTGCCGTCGCGGGCCTGCTTGATCGACACCTGCAGTTCGCGCCGGTAGTGGTGCTCGATCGAGCTCTGGTAGGACGGATACGGACCCCAGAACGGATCGTAGAACGGGCTGTACCAGCCGCCCCAGTAGCGCCGGCCGAAGCCGCGGTAGCCGTAGCCGCGATAGCCGAAGCGGGCCGACGGGTAGTAGTACGGCGTCATGATCGGTTCCAGCACCCGCACCGGGATGTCGGTGGTGGTGAAGCGCATCGACACGGTCAGCGCCGGCGTCGCGCCTTCGGCGTCGCGGAAGCCCTGTTGCGCCAGCTGGTTGCGCACCAGTTCCTTGTAGTTCTGCCATTCCAGCGTATCGTCCGGCGGCGGCGGGATTTCAAAGACGTAGCTCTTGTCGGCGATCTGGGCCGGCCATTGGTGGAACGTGGTGACATCGCTGCGGATGGTGGTCGCGCAACCGCCCAGCAGCAGCGCGAGCGCCGTACCGGCAGCGACCATGATGAGGCGTTTCATGCATTTCTCCCTGTTTTATACGTTCGGTATTTCCCCGATGCTCCAGATTAGCGCTTGTTCAGAATCCATAGACCAGAATTTACACCCGGTTACGCGCCGCACACGTCTGATACATGCCGACACATGAAATCCGCTCACGCATGGCGCGCCCGGCAAGCTTGTCGAAACGCTCAGAAGCGGGGCTTATGGGTACAATAAGGGCTTCTCCCACTGTGTCAGCGGACTACTCCTTATGCGCACCGATACGCCCCAGACCATCTACCGGAAAGACTATACCCCGCCGAGCTACCTCGTGGATACTGTCGAGCTCGGCTTCGACCTGGACCCGGCCCGCACCGTCGTCGCCAACCGATTGACGCTGCGCCGCAATCCGCTGGGCGTGAACCGTGCGATCGAGCTGCACGGGGAAGATATCGAACTGGTGGCGCTGCGCCTGAATGGCAAGGCGCTCACGGCCGGCGAATACCGCCTGGCCAACAATTTGCTGGTCATTCCCGATACACCGGACACGCCGGACCAGGTGGTGCTCGAGATCGAGACCGTCTGCGTGCCGGAACAGAACACCACCCTGAGCGGCCTGTACGTTTCCAACGGCAACTTCTTTACGCAATGCGAAGCCGAGGGTTTCCGCCGCATCACCTATTTCCCGGACCGTCCGGACGTGATGGCCAAGTACACCGTGATGCTGCGCGCCGACAAGGCCCGTTATCCGGTGCTGCTGTCCAACGGCAACCTGATCGAAGAAGGCGAGCTCGATGGTGGCCGCCACTACGCACTGTGGGAAGACCCGTTCAAGAAGCCCTCGTATCTGTTCGCGCTGGTGGCGGCGCAGCTGGTGTGCCAGGAGGAAACCTTCCGCCTGGCCGACGGCCGCGACGCGCTGCTGCAGGTGTGGGTCGAAGAGGGCAACCTCGACAAGACCGACTACGCGATGCAGTCGCTCAAGCACAGCATCCGCTGGGATGAAGAAAAGTACGGCCTCGAGCTCGACCTGGACCGCTTCATGATCGTCGCCACCAGCGACTTCAACATGGGCGCGATGGAAAACAAGGGCTTGAACATCTTCAACACCAAGTTCGTACTGGCCAACCCGCGCGTGGCGACCGACATCGACTTCCAGGGCATCGAAGCGGTGGTGGCGCACGAATACTTCCACAACTGGACCGGCAACCGCGTGACCTGCCGCGACTGGTTCCAGCTGTCGCTGAAGGAAGGCCTGACCGTGTTCCGCGACCAGGAATTCACGGCCGACATGATCGGCACCGACACCGGCCGCGCCGTGACCCGCATCGACCAGGTGCGCACGCTGCGCCAGGCCCAGTTCCCGGAAGACGCCGGCCCGATGGCGCACCCGGTGCGTCCCGACTCGTTTGTCGAGATCAACAATTTCTATACCGTGACGGTGTACGAAAAGGGCGCCGAAGTGGTGCGCATGTACCAGACCCTGTTCGGCGTCGATGGTTTCCGCAAGGGCATGGACCTGTATTTCGAGCGCCATGACGAACAGGCGGTCGAGTGCGACGATTTCCGCCGTGCGATGGCCGATGCGAATGGCGTGAACCTGACCCAGTTCGAGCGCTGGTACAGCCAGGCCGGTACGCCGGTGCTGCGTTTCGAGGGACGTTACGACGAGGCGGCGCAGACCTATTCGCTGACGCTGTCGCAATCGTGCCCGCCGACCCCGGGCCAGCCGGAAAAGCTGCCGTTCCACATTCCGGTGGCGGTCGGTTTGCTGGATGCCGAAGGCAATGACATGCCGTTGAGCATCGACGGCCAGGAGCGTGGCACCACGGCGGTGCTGGAACTGTTCAGCGAAGAGCAGACCTTCGTCTTCTCCAACGTCGCCAGTTCGCCGGTGCCGTCGGTGCTGCGCAACTTCTCGGCGCCGGTGATCCTGCAGGGCAGCTACACCGACCTCGACCTGCTGCACCTGTTCAACCACGACAGCGACCCGGTCAACCGCTGGGAAGCCGGCCAGCGCCTGGCGATGGGCCGCCTGTTGAAACTCACCGGCGAAGCCAAAGTCGGCGCCAGCCTGAACCTGGACGAAACCTTCATCGAAGCGATGCGCAAGATACTGGTCGACGACAGCCTCGATCCGGCCTTCCGCGAACAGTGCCTGATGCTGCCGTCCGAGAGCATGATTGCCGAGCAGCTCGACAACGTCGATCCGCTGGCGGTGCACATGGCGCGCCAGTTCGTGCGCGCCAACATCGGCAGCCGCCTGCGCACCGAACTGCTGGCCGCCTACCAGGCCAACCTGACCCCGGGCGAGTACAGCCCGGATGCTGCGTCCGCCGGCAAGCGCGCGCTGAAGAACCTGGCGCTGGCCTACCTGAACGCGGCGCCGGATGAAGAAAGCGTGACCCTGGCCCAGCGCCAGTTCAGCGACGCCGGCAACATGACCGACCGCGCCGCCGCGCTGTCGGCCCTGATCGGCTCGCGCGTGCCGGAAGCGGCCGACGCGCTCGACGAGTTCTACCAGCTGTTCCAGGGCGAAGCGCTGGTGGTGGACAAGTGGTTCGCGATGCAGGCGATGGCCCCGACCACTGACGTGGCGGCGGTACGCGCCCTGATGCGCCATCCGGCCTTCACGCTGCGCAACCCGAACCGCGCGCGCAGCCTGGTGTCGACATTCTGCGCCAACAACCCGGTCGGTTTCCACGCCCCGGACGGCAGCGGCTACGCC
>NZ_DAMAGA010000018.1:0-90429 GCF_031995545.1 Massilia sp. | reverse complement strand
CCATGATCGCGCCGCCGCAGGTGTGGGTGCTCTGGTACTGGTTGATGTTGTAGTGCGAGCCCGGCTTCTTGGCGTCGCCCTTGGTCGCCAGCGGACCCAGCACCTTGCACATTTCCTGGGCCTTGTCGACCAGGTATTGCGAAGCGACGATCTCGTTGTCGTGCCAGTCGAAGGTCATGCGCAGCAGTGGACGGCCGAAGGCATCCTTGTAGTTCGGATCCAGGCTCAGGTACGCATCGTCGTACGACATGCAGGAACCCTGCACTTCGTAGTAGAACGAGTGGCGCATCGCATCCTTGGCGCCCTTCTTCCAGTCACTGCCCCAGCCCGGCACGCCCGGCGCGGTGGCGACGCCACGCACCGGACCGCCGCCCGGCTGGCGTGCCCACACGATGCCGCCGCCGATGAAGCCGGATTTGGTCGGATCGTTGCGGTTACCGTTCAGGTCGTCCATCGTGGTGCCGCCGCCGCCGATGCCCATGAACTGGTTGGCGTGCACGGTCTTGTCGAAGAACAGCGAGACGCGGTTCAGATTCTGGTACGAGTAGTTCTTGCCGATGGTACCGGTACGGGTTTCCGGGTCATAGGCCTGGCCGATGCCCGACACCAGCATCAGGTGCACGTTGTACAGCGAGAACGCGGCCAGGATCACGATGTCCGCCGGCTGCTCGGTTTCGCGGCCCTGGGCGTCGAGGTAGGTCACGCCGGTGGCCATCTTGCGGTCTTCGGTCAGGTTTACCTTCAGCACTTGCGCGTGGGTACGCAGGTCGAAACCCTTGCGGCCGCGCAGCACCGGCAGGATGTTCGCGTTCGGGCTTGCCTTCGAATAGTTCAGGCAGCCGTAGTCGGAGCAGAAGCCGCAGAAGTTGCACGGTCCCATCTGGCAACCATAAGGGTTGACATAGGTGCCCGAGGCGTTTGCTGCCGGGATCGGATAGGCGTGGTAGCCCATCTCCTTGGCCGCCTTGTAGAACAGCTCGGCGCCCAGGTAGTCCGGGTTCGGTCCGAGCGGGAATTCGCGCGTGCGCGAGCCTTCGAACGGATTGCCGCCGCCGACGAACTTGCCGTCGATGACGCCGGCCTTGCCCGAGGTGCCGCACACGTATTCGAAGTGGTCGAAGTGCGGTTCCAGGTCTTCATAGGTGACCGGGAAATCCTGGATCGACATGCCGTCCGGCAGGATCTTCTTGCCGTACTTCTGTTCCATCAGGCTGCGGATCTTGAAGTCTTCCGGCAGTGCGCGGAAGTGGCAGCCCGACCAGTGGCTGCCGGCACCGCCGACGCCGGTGCCCGGCTTGAACGAGCCCATGCGGCGATACGGCACCGCCACGTCTTTCGGGCTATGGCGGATGGTCACGGTTTCCTGCGCCAGCGACTGCAGGTATTTGCGGTGCACCGAGCCTTCGAGCTCGTCGACCACGCGCGGGTAGGCGAAGTCGGGTTGCGTATCGCGGTCCGGACCGCGTTCCAGCACCACCACGTTCATGCCGGCGTCGGTCAGTTCCTTGGCCAGAATCGCACCGACCCAGCCCATGCCGACGATGACTGCATCGGTTTTTTCTTTAATGATTGCCATACTCTTTTATCCTCTCCGTCCTGCCAGGTCCACCGGTCCCAGTGGATATGGACGGTCACGAATCTTGACCCACTCCAGGTAGTCCGCGCGCATGCCGGGGTAACCGATCATCTTCCACGCGCCCATGTTCTTGTTGCCGCCATGGCTAGGGTCGGCAAAGTAGCCGGCCCGCACTTCGGACAGATAGTCGGCAAAGAACAGCTTGGACGAGATGTCTTTCAGCTTGATCTTTCCGCCCTCCAGGTCCTTCAGCACCTGATCCTTCATGTTGTTGTCGAGGTCGGCGAATGCCTTGCCCGAGAAGGCATTGACGCAGTGCTCGTCGACGGCCTTGATGCCGACCTTGATGATGTCCTTCAGCGCCAGCTTTCCCTGGTAGCCGAATTCGGGCGCCGCTTCCATGAACGGGCCCTGCATGTACCAGATATTGCCGGCCGCATAAGGGGTCTGCATGTGGCGGTCGAGGAATTCCGGCACGCCCAGCTCGACGGCGCCAGGACCGTGCTCGTCATGCGGGATCAGGCGATCGACCGAGGCAATGACGAATTTCCATTCCTTTTCGTTGAAGAACTTGGGGGTGTAAGGATCGGGCTTGCCTTCGGCTTGCGCTGCGGAGGTGCTGGCATTTGCCGTCGGCAGGCCCTGGTGCAGGGCAGCTGCCGCGCCGGCGCCCATCGGGACGAACACCAAGCTCTTGATGAGCCAGCGCCGCGACTGGGATTGCTGATCGTCGGACATGGATGTGTCTTTCTACAGAGTAAATGTATTTTGTATGCAAAATGCAGGCGACATCATACCAATATGTCGTTTAATGCGCTAATGCAATTAAGGCCTTTTTGGAGTCTCTGAATATCCATGCCACATAAAACAACAATGTCCATCGCAATGTAATTTCTCAGTTTTTTGTTATTTTTGAATACTGAAAATAATCAGTTAAAATTCTGCTTGGGAGAAATGGCACAGCTTGCAATTCACACGCAGAGAAAATGCGTGAAAATACGCTGGCGCCGGCATTACTACGAACCTAAAATACCCGGTAATAAAATTGTGATGGAACATTAACCAGGATGGACATGCAAGATTCGGCAATTGAGATGGAAGCGATTCCCGGCACCGCCATGCCATCCGTTCCAAAGCTGGCGCGACAGCACCTGCACGACACCGTGGTGGGTCACTTGCGCAAGCTGATCGTCGAATCGGTATTCCCGCCGGGCGCCAAGCTGAACGAACGCGAACTGTGCGAGACGATGGGCATTTCGCGCACGCCGCTGCGCGAAGCGCTGAAGGCGCTGGCCGCCGAAGGCCTGGTCGATATCGCGCCCAACCGCGGCGCGTCGGTCTACAAGATGTCGCGCGAGGAAGTCTGGGAAGCGTTCGAATTCGTCAGCGGACTGGAAGCGATGGCCGGCGAACTGGCCTGCCAGCGCATCACGCCGGCGGAAGTGGACGGCATCAAGACCCTGCACGCCGCGATGCTGGCCTGCAAGGCCCAGGGCGACCTGCCCGGCTACTACAGCAACAACCAGGCGATCCATAACCAGATCACGATGGCGGCGCGCAATACCGTGCTGCTGCAGACCTACATGAGCATGAACCGGCGCCTGCAGGCACTGCGCCAGCGCACCAACGTCGTGCCCACCAAGTGGGACCAGGCGGTCGACGAACACAGCCAGATGATCGAGGCGCTCGATGCGCGCGACGGCAAGCGCCTCGGCAAGCTGCTGGCCGACCACCTGCTGGACAAGCGCGATTCGGCGATGCAGCTGCTGTCGGCGCCCACCGCCAAGTAAACGCTACATCTGCTCGATCAGGACTTCGCCGAAGCCCGAGCATGACACCTGCGTCGCGCCTTCCATCAGGCGCGCGAAATCGTAGGTCACCTTTTTCGAGACGATCGCCTTACCCATCGCCGCGATGATCAGGTCGGCCGCCTCGCTCCAACCCATGTGGCGCAGCATCATTTCGGCCGACAGGATCAGCGAACCCGGATTCACGTAATCCTTGCCCGCGTATTTCGGCGCGGTGCCGTGGGTGGCTTCGAACATCGCCACCGAATCGGACATGTTCGCGCCCGGCGCGATGCCGATGCCGCCGACCTGGGCCGCCAGCGCGTCCGACACATAGTCGCCGTTCAGGTTCAGGGTGGCGATCACGCTGTATTCGGCCGGGCGCAGCAGGATCTGCTGCAGGAAGGCGTCGGCGATCGAATCCTTGACCATGATGTCGCGCCCGGTTTTCGGATTCCTGATCTTGCACCACGGGCCGCCATCGAACGGCTCGGCGCCGAATTCCTTCTGCGCCAGCGCGTACCCCCAGTCGCGGAACGCGCCTTCGGTGTACTTCATGATATTGCCCTTGTGGACCAGCGTCACCGACGATTTGTCGTTGTCGATCGCGTACCCGATCGCCTTGCGCACCAGGCGCTCGGTGCCCTCCTGCGACACCGGCTTGACGCCCAGGCCGGATGTCTCCGGGAAGCGGATCTTGTCCACGCCCATTTCGTCCTTGAGGAAAGCGATCAGCTTCTTCGCCTCGTCGGAACCGGCGGCCCACTCGATGCCCGCGTAAATGTCTTCCGAGTTTTCGCGGAAGATCACCATGTCGGTCTTTTCCGGATTGCGCAACGGCGACGGCACGCCGGTGAAGTAGCGCACCGGGCGCAGGCACACGTACAGGTCGAGTTCCTGGCGCAGCGCCACGTTGAGCGAGCGGATGCCGCCGCCCACCGGCGTGGTCAAAGGGCCCTTGATCGACACCACATACTCGCGCAGTACCTCGAGCGTTTCGGGCGGCAGCCAGACTTCCTCGCCATATACGGCGTTGGCCTTTTCGCCGGCATAGATTTCCATCCAGCTGATCTTGCGCCGGCCTTCGTAGGCCTGGGCCACGGCAGCGTCGACCACCTTGATCATCACCGGCGTGATGTCGATGCCGGTGCCGTCGCCTTCGATGTACGGGATCACCGGGTTGTCCGGCACGTTCAGGGTGAAGTCGGCGTTGACGGTGATTTTCTGGCCGTCGCTCGGCACGGTGATATGCTGGTACATCGTGTTCTCCCGGTGTCATGGCTGCGACTGCAGTGGCCAGCTGGATTACAATGGCGCCTGCACAGCCAGTCCTCTATAAGACATGGTGTGTTTTGCATTATGCCCCAGTATTTTTCCTTGCGCCACGCAGTTTGCCCGACGCCTTCCCCATTCGCCTCCCCTGTTTCCGATGCCGCTGATCCTCTTCAATAAACCGTTCCAGGTCCTGTGCCAGTTCTCGCCGCAGGAGGGCCGCAAGGAAGACCATAAAACGCTGGCCGACTACCTGGACATTCCGGGCATCTATCCCGCCGGCCGTCTCGACGCCGACAGCGAAGGCCTGATGCTGCTGACCGACGACGGCAAGCTGCAGCACAAAATCGCTCATCCCGACCACAAGGAAGCCAAGACCTATCTGGTGCAGGTCGATGGCGTGCCGGATCCTGACGCCATGACGCGCCTGCAGGCGCCGCTCGACCTGGGCGACTTCGTGACCAAGCCGTGCCGCGCGGTGCGCATCGCCGAGCCAGCCTGGCTGTGGCCGCGCAATCCGCCGATCCGGGTGCGCCAGGACAAGCCGACGGCGTGGATCGCGATCACGCTGGAAGAAGGCAAGAACCGCCAGGTGCGGCGCATGACGGCGGCGGTCGGTTTTCCGACGCTGCGGCTGGTGCGCAGCAGTATCGGGCCGTTTTCGTTGGCCACGCATCCGTTGATGCCGGGCGAATACGCCGAAGTGCAGATGTAAAAAAACCCGCCGACCTCACGGTCTGGCGGGTTTTTCATTCGCGCGGCGGACGCCGCGCGTGCGTTTCAACTTCAGGCCAGCGATTCCAGCGCGGCGTTGAACGTCGCGCTCGGACGCATCACGGCGCTCACCTTGGCTTCGTCGAGCTTGTAGTAGCCGCCGATGTCGACCGACTTGCCCTGCACGTCCAGCAGTTCCTGCACGATCTTGGCTTCGTTCTCGCTCAGCTGCTTGGCCAGCGGCGCGAACTTGGCTGCCAGGTCGGCGTCCTCGGTCTGCGCGGCCAGTTCCTGGGCCCAGTACATCGACAGGTAGAATTGGCTGCCGCGGTTGTCCAGCTCGCCGGTCTTCGGCGACGGCGACTTGCGGTTGTCCAGCAGCTTGCCGGTGGCCGCGTCCAGGGTCTTGGCCAGCACCTTGGCTTTTTCGTTGCCGGTCTTGATGCCGAGGTCTTCCAGCGACACCGCCAGGGCCAGGAACTCGCCCAGCGAATCCCAGCGCAGGTGGTTTTCTTCGACCAGCTGCTGCACGTGCTTCGGTGCCGAGCCGCCGGCGCCGGTTTCGTACATGCCGCCACCGGCCATCAGCGGCACGATCGACAGCATCTTGGCGCTGGTGCCCAGTTCCATGATCGGGAACAGGTCGGTCAGGTAGTCGCGCAGGATGTTGCCGGTCACCGAGATGGTGTCCAGGCCGCGCTTGACGCGCTCCAGGGTGTAGCGCATCGCGCGCACCTGCGACATGATCTGGATGTCCAGGCCGTTGGTGTCATGATCCTTCAGGTAGGTCTTGACCTTCTTGATCAGTTCATTCTCGTGCGGACGGTACGGATCCAGCCAGAACACGGCCGGCATGCCCGAGTTGCGCGCGCGCGTCACGGCCAGCTTGACCCAGTCGCGGATCGGCGCGTCCTTGACCTGGCACATGCGCCAGATGTCGCCCTGCTCCACGTTCTGGCTCATCAGGACTTCGCCGGTGGCGAGGTCGGTGATGTTGGCCACGCCGTCTTCGGTGATCTCGAAGGTCTTGTCGTGCGAGCCGTATTCTTCGGCTTGCTGCGCCATCAGGCCAACGTTCGGCACGGTGCCCATGGTCTTCGGGTCAAAAGCGCCATGCCATTTGCAGAAGTTGATGATCTCCTGGTAGATGCGGGCGAAGGTGCTTTCCGGAATGACTGCCTTGACTTCCTTCAGGCGGCCGTCGGCGCCGTACATCTTGCCGCCGGCGCGGATCATTGCAGGCATCGACGCGTCGACGATGACGTCGTTCGGCGAGTGGAAGTTGGTGATGCCCTTGGCCGAGTCGACCATGGCGAGTTCAGGACGGTGTTCCTGGCAGGCGTGCAGGTCGCGGATGATTTCTTCGCGCTGCGACGACGGCAGGTCGGCGATCTTGTTGTACAGGTCGGCCATGCCGTTGTTGACGTTGATGCCGAGGCTGTCGAACAGGGCGCCGTGCTTGGCGAACGCGTCCTTGTAGAACATGCGCACGCAGTGGCCGAACACGATCGGGTGCGAGACCTTCATCATGGTCGCCTTCACGTGCAGCGAGAACAGCATGCCGGTCTGGTGCGCGTCTTCGATCTGCTCTTCGTAGAATGCCAGCAGGGCCTTGCGGCTCATGAACATCGAATCGATGATCTCGCCGGCCTGCAGCGCGACCTTCGGCTTGAGGACGATGGTCTGGCCGCTCTTGGTAATCAGTTCCATCTTGACTTCGCGCGCCGCGTCGAGGGTCATCGACTTTTCGCCGTGGTAGAAGTCGCCGCCGGTCATGTGCGACACGTGGGTGCGCGATGCCTGCGACCATGGGGCCATCGAGTGCGGGTTCTTGCGTGCGTATTCCTTGACGGCGCGCGGGGCGCGGCGGTCCGAGTTACCTTCGCGCAGGACCGGATTCACGGCCGAGCCGATGCACTTGCCGTACTTGGCCTTGATCGCTTTTTCTTCGTCGGTCTTCGGATCGGCCGGGTAGTCGGGCAGGTTGTAGCCCTTCTCCTGCAGTTCCTTGATGGCGGTGGTCAATTGGGTGACCGAGGCGCTGATGTTCGGCAGCTTGATGATGTTGGCTTCCGGCTGCAGCGTCTTCTTGCCCAGCTCGCTCAGTGCGTCCGGCACGCGCTGTTCCGGGGTCAGGTTTTCTGGGAAAGCAGCGAGGATACGGGCCGCGACCGAGATGTCGCTCGCCTCGACGTTGACACCGGCCGGCTTGGTGAAGGTGCTGACCACAGGCAGGAAGGCGTGGGTCGCCAGCAGCGGCGCCTCGTCGGTCAGGGTGTAGATGATGGTCTGATCACTGCTCATGCACATTTTCCTCGGTATTCGCGAACGGTTCGCGATGTTCAAAACTGGACAAGCGTCCCTGGACTGGCCCGCTCGCAGCGCTCTCGCCGGACATTCTACCCCTCCCCTTGCCGCAAACGGCTGGAGCGCAGGGTAAAAATGCAAACGGGTGGCTCACCCATCCCGGGTCACGGCGCACTCAAGTCTTCTATAAGACATAAGACGCGCCATAGTATGCCAGAGCTTTGCCTCGGATACCAGTTTTTAAACATTCGTCAACCCTGTGCGCCGTGTTTGACGAACCGAAGAGAAAAGCGCAGCGCCAAGCAAAAAAACCCGCCAGGGCCGAAGCCGGGCGGGTCTTTCCACTGCACAGAACTTGCCTGCGCGGCCCAAGGGCCGCACAGCACGCGGGGTTTAAGCCGACAGTGCCTTCAGGGCTGCAGCCAGACGGCTCTTGTGGCGAGCTGCCTTGTTCTTGTGAATGATTTTCTTGTCAGCGATGCTGTCGATGGTCGACACGGATTGCTGGAAGATGGTGGTCGCAGCGGCCTTGTCGCCAGCCTGGATGGCTTTGCGGACGGCCTTGATTGCGGTACGCAGGGTCGAACGCTGCGACGAGTTGTGTGCGTTTTGCTTAACTGCTTGACGAGCGCGTTTGCGCGCTTGTGCGGTATTTGCCATGGAATTTCCTAAATCGGGGTCAAGTTGCGTTTGCAAACATTAGCGACTGTCAAACCGGCGCCTAGCGAAGCCCGCCCAACGATTAGTGTCTGCTAACAGAATTCAGTACAGCCCACGATTATAGCGAAGCTTTCAACCGAGGGCAATTCATAATTCAAACATTGTCGGCTTCGTATCTATCCTGCAGCTGAGTTGCACCGGTGTTTGGCGTATTGCACAAGTATAATCTTGCGCCATGAACCTGCTCAGAACCCTCGCTGCCATCTCCAGCATGACCATGCTGTCGCGCGTCACCGGCCTGTTGCGCGAAAGCCTGTTCGCGCGCGCCTTCGGCGCCTCGGCGTATACCGACGCCTTCATCGTCGCCTTCCGCCTGCCCAACCTGCTGCGCCGGCTGTTTGCCGAGGGAGCGTTTGCCCAGGCCTTCGTGCCCATATTATCCGAATATAAAACCCAGCATGGCGACAAGGCCACCAAGACCCTGGTCGACCACGTCGCCACCTCGCTGGTGTGGGCCACCGTGCTCACCAGCTTGGTGGGCATCATCGCCGCCCCACTCCTGATCATCGCCATCGCCGGCGACCTGCGCGAGACGCCCGGCGCCTACGACGCCTCGGTGGTCATGACGCGCATGATGTTCCCGTATATTGCCTGCATGTCCTTCGTGGCGCTAGCTGGCGGCATCCTGAATACCTGGCGCCAGTTCAAGATTCCCGCGTTCACGCCGGTGCTGCTGAACCTGTCGTTCATCTTCGCTTCGCTGGTGCTGGTCAATTACCTCGAGCAGCCGATCTATGCGATGGCGATCGCGGTCTGCGTCGGCGGCGTGCTGCAGGTGGCGATCCAGATTCCTTCCCTGGTCAAAATCGGCATGCTGCCGCGCATTTCGATGAATCCGCTGTCGGGCCTGCGCGACGCCGGCGTGCGGCGCATGCTCAAGAAGATGGGCCCGGCCGTGTTCGCCGTCTCCGCGGCCCAGATCAGCCTGCTGATCAATACCGGCATCGCCGCCAGCCTGGCGGCCGGCGCGGTGTCGGCGCTGCAATATGCCGACCGCCTGATGGAATTCCCGACCGCGATGCTGGGCGTGGCGCTGGGCACCATCCTGCTGCCGAGCCTGTCCAAAGCGAACAGCGAGGGCAACACCGAAGAGTATGCGGCGCTGCTGAACTGGGGCCTGCGCTTGACGTTCCTGCTGGCGCTGCCGGCGGCGGTGGGCATGGCGACGCTGGCGGTGCCGATGATCGCCACCCTGTTCCACTACGGTAAATTCGACGATGCGGCCCTGGCCAATTCGGCGATGCCGCTGATGGCCTACAGCGCCGGCCTGCTCGGCATCATCCTGGTCAAGATCCTGGCCCCGGCCTTTTATGCGCGCCAGGACGTCAAGACGCCGGTGCGCATCGCGGTGCTGGTGCTGGTCGCTACCCAGTTGATGAACCTGGTGTTCGTGCCGCTGCTGGGCGTGGCGGGGCTGGCGCTGTCGATCGGCCTGGGCGCCTGCATCAACGCCACCTGCCTGTATATCGGCCTGCGTCGGCGCGGCATCTATACGCCGCAGCCGGGCTGGCTGGTGTTCTTCGTCAAGCTGGCGCTCGGCGTGGCTGCGCTGGGCGCGGTGGCCTGGTTCGGCCAGGCGCAGTTCGACTGGGCGGCGATGAAGGCAACGCCGGCGCTGCGCATCGGTGCGCTGTTCGGCATCATCGCCGCGGCAGCGGTCACCTATTTCGCCGTGCTGGCGCTGCTGGGCTTCCGCCCGCGCGACTTCCGCCGCCGCGCGGTCTGAATCAGCGTACAGGGGGCGCCGCCGGCGTCTCCTCGGCGTTCTCGCCGTCTTGGGCCGGCTCAGGTGCCGGTGGCTCTTCCTGAGTATTTTCCTTCGCGTCGTCCTTCGCTTCTTCTTTTGCGTCTTCCGGCGGCGTTTCCGGCTCCGGCGGCGTGGGCGGTTCCTCGACCGGCGCCGGCGCCGGCGGCGGCGCGGTTGTTGCGGGCGGCGTGGCGGCGGGCGCTCCCGGCTGGCTTGGCGCCAGCGCCGCCGGCGCCAGGCTGCGTTCGCTGGCGGTGAAGCGCCATTGCGAGATCTTTTCCTTGCCGTCCAGGCCGCGGAAGCGGCTGTCGAAGTTGGCGATCTTCAGCGGCTGCGCGTCGGACAGGCTGTGGAAGGCGACGATGCCCACTTCGCCCCCGCCCAGGTATTCGATGCCCCACTCGGCCTTGCCGGTGAGCGGATCGACGAACACCTTGCGCAGGTGGCGCCGCACGCCGGGAAAGCGCGGGTCCTTCAGCAATTCCTTGACCGACGGCGGATACGGCGTGGCGCCGCGCGGCGTGGCGGCGGCGTAGCTGTCCAGCGCGGCGCTGAAGGCGGCCCCGATCTCCAGCAATTCTTCCTCGGCCGCCGCGCGCTGCAGGAGCGAGCCGACCTTCAGCGTGGCCGCGCCGACCAGGCCGACGATGGCCACGAAGATCACCAGGCCGAGATAGGTGAAGCCGGCCTGGCGTATCCGCTTCGCTACCACTCGAGGAACGGCCGGCCGCGCCGGTCGTTGCCGGCGGCGCCGCTGCGCACGTTCGCCACGGCGCCCTGCTCGCCTTCCTGCGGCGCCTCCAGGATCCAGGTCTCGCGGCTTTCGGCGATCGGGTCGAGCGGAATCTCGCGCAGGTATTTTTTCTCGACCAGCTGCTCGAGCGAGTCCGGATAGCGCCCGGTGTCGGAGCGGTACTGGTCGATCACGGCGCGCGTGCTGCGCAGATTGTCCATCAGGATCGTCTCTTTCGCGCTGTCCACGCTCGGAAAGAAGCGCGGCACCGCCAGCGTCAGCAGCAGTGCGACGATACCCAGCACCACCAGCAGCTCGATCAAGGTAAAACCGCTGTGCTTACCTCTATCCATCGTGTTCACCATTTGTTGTACGGGATGCCGTTCAGGCCTGTCCGTTCGGAGTTCGAATGCACATCGTAGACGTCGTCGCCTTCGCGCGGCTCGTCCGGTTCGCTGGCATAGCTGCGCTTGCCCCAGGTCTCGGCATCGCTCAATTCCGCATCCGGGTTGAACGGGTCGCGCGGCAAACGGCGCAGGAAGTAGATCTTCGCTTCCTTCGGGCTGCGCAGGTCGGGCGCGCCTTCCACCAGCAGTTCCAGGCGCGCCGGATAGCCGCTGGCGCCGGCCGCCTTGGCCACCCGGCCTTCGTCGCCGGCCTTTTTGTAGGCATCCAGAGCGCTGCGGATGTCGCGCAGCGCGCGCCGCAATTCCTGCTCGTCGCGCCGCTGCACGGTAACCTCGGCCACCGGCAGCACCAGGGTGCCGAGCAGCGCCAGGATCGCCAGCGTCACCAAGAGTTCGATCAGCGTAAAGCCGCGGCGGCGCAGCGCGTTCATCGCGTCGGCAGCGGCGGGGTCACGCCCGGCGGATAGGCCACCGGCTGGATCTCGACTTCCTGGGTCGCCGGTTCAGGTGGTGGCGGGGCCGGCGTCAGCGGCGCCGATGGCGGCGGACCCGATTGCGGCGAACCGAGTTGCGGCGTCACCGGCAGTGCCGACGGCGGCACCGAGGTCGCCGGCACCACGGTCTGGGGCTGGGCCTGGCCCTGCACCGGCGTCGGCACCACGATCTGCTGGCCCGGCACGACACCGGGCGCCAGCACCACCGGCGCGCCCGGCGCCACCGCGCGCGAATCAGGCACCACCACCCGCACCACGTTGTCGGGACGGCGGCGGAAGCTGGCTTCGGTGCCGGCGCCGAATTCCGAGGCCGACGCCGGCGGACGCTGCACCCCGCGCACGATGCGCGGCGTGATCGACAGCACGATCTCGGTACGGTCGGTCTGGTCGCGCGTATTGCCGAACAGGCGCCCCAGCACCGGCAGGTCGCCCACGCCCGGCACCTTGCTGCCGCTGGTGCGGTCTTCGTTGCTGATCAGGCCCGCCAGCACCTGGTTCTCGCCATCCTTCAGCTGCAGCAGCGTGGTGGCCGAGCGGGTGCCGATGCGGTAGGCCACGCTGCCGTTGCTGGTGGTGATCGATTCGCCCAGGTTGCTCACCTCGAGCGAGATGCGTATCGCCACTTCGTTGTTCAGGTAAATGGTCGGCTCCACGTTCAGGGTCAGGCCGACGTCGATGTAGTTGACGTTTTCCGAAGCGAAGCCGCCGATCCCGGACGACACGGTGGCCGAGATGTTCGGGATCTTGTCGCCGATGACGACTTTGGCCTTTTCCTTGTTGCGCACGCGGATGCGCGGATTGGCCAGGGTGTTGGTGTCGCCGTCGGTCTTGTTGGCGGCCACGGTGGCGCCGATCGGGCCCACCGTGATGTTGCTGCTGTTGAAGGTGCGCAGGTCGTCGATCGTCAGGCGCGCGCCGTTCAGGGTCTGCAGCGGCGAGAACGACAGCGCGCTCGGCCAGGCGATACCGAGGTCCATCACGCTGTTGCGCTTGATCTCGAGCACCTCGACGTCGAGCATGACTTCGGGCTCGGGCACATCCTGCAGCGCCACCAGCTGGGTCGCGATGCGGATCGCTTCCGGGTTGTCGCGCAGGATCACCAGGTTCAGCTTCTCGTCCACCACCACGTCGCGCGCCTTGAGAATGGTCTTGAAAGTATTGGCGATGCTCTTGGCTTCGGCATTGGCCAGGAAGAAGGTCTTGACCGTCATCTCCTGGTACTCGCGCAGCTTGGCCGCCACGTTCGGGTAGATCAAAATGGTATTGCCGTCCATGACCTGGCGTTCAAGCCCGTTGGTCATCAAGAGGTAATACACCGCCGCCTCCACCGTGCTGTTCTTCAGGAAGATCGAGGTGCGGCCGTCGGCCTTGACGTCCTTGTCGAAGACGAAGTTCAGGCCCGAATGGCGCGCGATGATCTCGAACACCTGCTTGAGCGGGGCGTCGCGGAACTCGAGGCTGATCGGTTTGCGGTAGGCCGCCGCCAGCGTGCCGTCGGCGCCGGGACGCATGGCGGCCTTCTCGTCGACCTGCAGCAGCAGCTGGCGCGCCGGCTCGTGCGCCGGACGTTCGGTCAGCAGCGCCGACAGGGTCGCGCGCGCGCCGTCGAGATCGTTCTTGTCGAAGGCGGCGCGCGCCTGTTCCAGCATGGTGGCGTGGCGGCGGTCGGCTTCCACCTGGCGCAGGCCGGCGCGGGCGCGGTCGTTGCCGGGGTCGATCGCCAGCACGCGCCGGTAGTCCTCGGCCGCGGCGTCGGCCTGGCCGGCGGCGAGGCGGCCGTCGGCGCCCTCGATCAGGCGCCGGGTGGCGCCGTCGCGCGCGCGCAGATAGGCGGCGCGGTACACCGGATTGCCCGGGTCGGCGGCCACCGCTTCCTGGTACTTGGCCAGGCCGGCCGCCACCTGGTCCTGCGCCACCAGCGCGTTGCCATCCTGGTAGGCGCGCTGCGCGGCGCAGCCGGCCAGCAACAAGGGCAACAACGCCAGCGCCAACCCATGAATCCGGGAACGAACCATCACTCGAATACTCCAATATTGATCTGCTGGACCTGCTCAAGCGGCAGGTAGGTCAGGGTCAGGACCGGCGGACGGATCGCATCGACCCGGTAGGTGCCGTCGATCGTGGTCTTGTCGCGCACCAGGTAGGTGCGGTCGCCGCGCTCCAGGTACACCTCCCACTGGCCGTCCTGCAGCGACTTGCCGATGAAGGTGTACGGCAGCGGCGGCGCGCTCGGGGGCGGCGGTGGCGGCGGCGGTTCGTTCGATGGCGGCGGTGGCGGCGGGGTCCAGTCCTGGCGGGCGAACAGCGCATTCTCGCCGGCGCCGAAGCGGTCCTCGCCCGCGCCGATCAGGGTCTCGCGCGGCAGCAGTCTCTGGACCGCGATTTCACCCAATGCGCCCGCTGCGCCCGACGATGCCGGCGCGCTTGCAGGCGCGCTTATAGGCCTGTCGGCGGGTGCAGCTGCGGGCGCCTGCGCCGCACGCTCGACCGGCTCCGCTACCGCATCCTCGGGCGTGCTGTCGCCGAAGACCACCAGCCCCGCGGCCAGCACCAGCGCCGCGCCCATCGCGATGTGACGCGGCTTCATCGCGGCGCTCCCGTGGTTGCCGCGGACAAGTAGAACGTCAGGCGCAGGCGCGCCTCGACGCCGGTGTCGCCGATGGCGTCGCGGCGGAATGCGACGTCGTCGAGCGAGGCGTGCGGCATCGCGCGCAGCACGTCGAGGGCGAAGCCGAGGATGGCGCCATAGCTGCCCTTCACCGGCAGGTTCACCTGGTACGTGGTCAGTTTTGCGTTGCGGTCCTGGGCGCTGCGGTATTCGCCCTGCGACAGGCTCAGGCCGTGCTTGGCCGCCAGCGCGAACACGTCCTTCAGCTGGCGTTCGACGCCGCGGCGGTCGCCCAGCGTGGCATAGAAATGCTGCAGGTTCTGGTCGCTGCTGGGCGGCGGCGCGACCGCAGGCGGCGCCACCGGCACCGGCAGGCGTGCCAGCCGGCGCGCCTGTTCGTAATCCCGGTCGAGCTGCTCGCGCGCCGGCAGCAGCGCCAGCTGCGCCCCGATGCCGGCCAGCACCAGCACTACCGCCAGTGCCAGCATCGGATTGATGCGGCCCAGCGCCAGGCGCGCGCGCAGCAGCAGGCCGGCTGCGGTGATCGTCTTCATGGCGCGCTCCCTGCTACGCTCCATTGTGCGCTGATCTGGAAGCGCAGCGGGCGGTTCGGGTCCTGCTCCATCACTTCATGGCGCGTCAGCACCACGCTGCTGAAACCTTCCTCGGCCTGCATGCGGCTGACATAGGCCAGCATGTCGTCGCTGCTGCGCGCTTCGGCGGTGATGCGCAACTGGCGCCGTTTGGCGTCCGGCTCCAGCGACAGCAATGCCACCGAGGCCGGCGTGGCGCTGGCCACCGCTTCGGCCAGGTCGCGCCATGGCAGGTTCAGTTGCATGACGGCGGCGTTGACGGCGCTGGCCTGGGCCGGGCTGAGCGCGATCTTCGGCGCCGGCGGGGCGACGCTGATGGCGACCGGCGCCTGGCTGCGCGCCGCGACCGCGGCCTGCAGCGCTTCCAGCTCCGCCTTTTGTTCGGCATAACGGTCGGCCTGCACCAGCGCCGCCGCAGCCAGGGTGACGATCGCCGGCACCACGAATACCAGGCGCGGCGGCGCGCGGAACAGCGTACGACGCAGGCCCGGCGGCGCGAAATCGATGCGCGTGCGTTTCATGCGGCGCTCCCGGTGCGCGCCAGGCGCGCCAGTTCCGACCAGCCGTCATCGATATTCTCGAGCAGGCTGCAGGCGAACTTCAGGCGCCCCGGGCTGCTGGCCCAGGACGATGGCGCGGCGCCGCACAGCTGCAGGCGCTCCGGCCGCCCTACCCCGACCCGCAATGCCTCGCGTCCGACGTGCGCTTCCAGCCAGTCGCGGTCGGCGCCCGGCGGAATCACCGCGGTACGCACCGCCGCCAGCGCCCGCCCTTCGTAGGCGGCCAGTGTCAGTACGCCGCCATGCACCTGGCCGAACCAGGCCCCGGGCCGGCGCTCGCGCCGCCACTGGTTCAGCGCCGCGACGAATTGCGGTGCCACTTCGACCAGGTGGAAGCGGTGTTCGTTCGCCGCGGCCGTCAACTGGTCGAGCAGCACCCTGGGCGCGGCGGCGGCCAGGAACGGGTTGTCCGCGCTCCAGTCGGCACTGATGCGCCAGTCGAGCGGACTGGCGCCGAACAGGTGCTGGAAGCGCAGCGCGGCCGCCGCTTCCAGGTCGGCCAGGCGGGTCGCGCCCGGCGGCGGCGCTACCCGCCACAGGCGCAGCAGGTCGTCGGCCAGCACCACCGTCACCGGCCAGCCGGCCAGCGGCAGGTCACTGAACAGCATGCGCAGGCCCGGCGCCAGCGCATCGGGCGCGAACAGGTCGAGCGGCTGCTCGCTGAGTGCCAGCGGCGCGCTGCCGAACAGGCGCCCGGTCTTGACCAGGGACAGGCCATTGGCGGCGACGCCGATGCGCAGCGACTGTCCCAGCCGTCTCATGGTCGGCCTACGCATGCAGGGTCACCCGTTTGATCTCGTCGATAGTGGTGGCGCCGCGCCGCACCAGGTCCAGTGCCGCCAGGCGCAGGCTGCGGGTGCCGTTGGCATGGGCGGCGGCCTTAATGCGGCGGATCGGCTGCTTGTCGACGATCAGTTCGCGGATCTCGTCGTTCAGGGTCAGGATTTCGGCGATCGAACGACGACCCTTGTAACCGGTACCGCGGCAGTCGCCGCAGCCGGCGCCGCGCATGAAGACGTAATCCGCCACCTCGGCCGGCTCCAGGTGCACCGAGCGCAATTCCTGCTCGCCCGGCGTGTAGCGTTCGGCGCAGCGCGGGCAGTTGGTGCGGATCAGGCGCTGGGCCCAGATACCGTTCAGGGCCGACACGAAGGCATACGGGTCGATCCCCATGTGGGTGAAGCGCCCGAACACGTCGAACACATTATTCGCGTGGACGGTCGTGAGCACCAGGTGGCCGGTCAGCGCCGACTGCACCGCGATCTCGGCGGTTTCGCGGTCGCGGATCTCGCCCACCATGATCTTGTCCGGGTCGTGACGCAGGATCGAACGCAGGCCCTTGGCGAAGGTCAGGCCCTTCTTTTCGTTGACCGGAATCTGCAGGATGCCGGGCAGCTGGTATTCGACCGGGTCTTCGATGGTGATGATCTTCTCGCGCCCGTTGTGGATCTCGGTCAGGGCCGCGTACAGGGTGGTGGTCTTGCCCGAACCGGTGGGGCCGGTCACCAGCAGCATGCCGTAAGCCTCCTGCGCCAGCTGGCGCAGCGTCACCAGCGAAGGCGCGTCGAAACCCAGTGCTTCCAGCGTCAGCGAGCCGTAGGCCTCGATCATGGCGCGCTTGTCGAGGATACGGATCACCGCGTCCTCGCCGTGGATGCTGGGCATGATCGAGACGCGCAGGTCGATCTCGCGCCCGCCCGCCTCGACCCGGAAGCTGCCGTCCTGCGGCACCCGGCGCTCGGCGATATCGAGTTCGGCCAGCACCTTGATGCGCGAGATGATGTGCTCGGCCAGTTCGATGCCGCCGACGGTGGTGGCGTGATCGAGCACGCCGTCGATGCGGTACTTGACCGCCAGCCCGCCGGCAGTGCTTTCCAGGTGGATGTCGGAGGCGCCCGCTTTCAGCGCGTCGTACAGGGTGGAGTTGACCACCTTGACCGCCGGGCTGCCGCTTTCCGACACCGAGGCGAACGACAGCACGGCGGCGGTCTTGCCGTCGCGCCGGGCGTCGCCGGCACCGCCCACCAGCGAGTCGACGGCGCGCGCCGATTCCTCCTGCTTGGACAGGTAGGCCTGGATGTCGGACTGCAGCGCCAGGCACAGGGCCAGCGGGCGGCTGGCGCTGGCGCGTGCCTGGGCTTCGAGCCAGGTCTGCAGATCGAGGTCGAACGGGTCGGCCAGCACCCCGCTCAGGCGGCCGTCGCCATGGCGCAGCAGCACGCAGTGGCGCGACAGCGCCTGCGCCAGCGGCAGCAGGTCGAAGGCCGGGCTCAGGCCCAGCATGTCGCCGGTTTCCATCACCTCGAGCGCGAACGGCGCCGCCAGTTCGCGCACCAGCTGGCGCGGTTCGCGCCCGGTGATCGCTTCCAGCTCGGCCACCAGGCCGCGGCGCGAATTGGCGGACAAGGCGCGGGCACGCGTCAACAGCGCCGGGTCGAGTGTTTCTACGCTCTGTTCCATTATCGGCAGGTTTGCTTGCGCGTTCACGACATGTCTCCGGCCAGATCGAAGATCGGCATATATAACAGCACCACGATGGCGCCCACCACCAGGCCGATCCCGGCCATCAAGAGCGGCTCGAAAGTGCGCGTGAAGCGGTCGATCCAGCGCCCGATCTCGCCGTCGTAGAAGGCGGCCGACTGGGTCAGCATCGGCCCCATCTCGCCGGTGCGTTCGCCCACGCGCAGCATGCGCAGCGAGATCGGCGTGGTCAGGCCGTTGGCCTCGAACGCGTTCGACAGCGGCTGGCCCGATTCGATGGCGGCGCGCGCCGCCTGCAGGCCCTTGCGCACGCTGCCGGACACCATCGGCTGCACGGTCTCGATGGCGCCGACGATGGTGATCCCGCCTTCGGTCAGCATGCCCAGCGTCAGGTACAGGCGCGAGAGTTCATAGATGCGGGCACGTTCGCCGATGCCGGGCAGCCTGGCCAGCAGGCGCGCCACCCCGCCGCTCTTGAGCAGGTGGCGTACGCCCACTACCGCGCCGATCAACAGTGCCAGTGCCGCCAGGCCGATCGCGCCGCCGTGGCTGGACGCGAACTGGCCCCAGTCCAGCAGCAGCTGCGACATCCACGGCAGGCTGCGTCCGGCGCCGTGATACACCTCGGCGAACTTCGGCACCACGTAGCCGATCAGGAAGCCGCTGACGCCGCCGCCCACCATCAGCAAAATCACCGGGTAGATCGAGGCGCTGACGATCTTGGCGCGCACGGTGTCGATGCGCTGCTGGTAATCGATGTAGCGCGCCAGTGCGCGCGGCAGGTCGCTGGTGCCTTCGGCGGCGCGCACGATGCCCACGTACAGCGGCGGGAACAGTTCCGGCTGCGCGCCCAGCACCGTGGAAAAGCGCTTGCCCTCGCGCAGGCCGCCCAGCAGGCGTTCCAGCACGCCGCGCGGACCGGGCGCGCTTTCCTTTTCCAGCAGCGCTTCCAGCCCTTCGACGATGCCCAGGCCGGCGTTGAGCAGGGCCAGCAATTCCTGGCTGAACAGCACCAGATTGAGTCTGGGGCCGCGCGTGCGGGTCAGCTGCAGGCCGCCCGAGCGCGCCGGACCGACCGCGCTGACGAACAGGCCGCGCGCCTCGACCTGGCGGCGCGCCTCGAATTCGTCGGCGGCGTCGACGATCTCGTTCGAGATCGACATGTCGGGCGCAAGGGTGCGAACGGCGAACTGCATGAAAGGCCCGTCGTGAATGCTGTGGAGCGTGAAATAGGTGGCTGGGGTGGCTGCGTCGAAGGCGCCGGCTTATTGCGAAGAGATGTCGGCGTTGTCGCCGCTGCCGCCGGGCTGGCCGTCCTTGCCGAGCGAGACGATCTCGTACTCGCCGCGGCTGCCGGGAGAGCGGTACTGGTAGGCGTTGCCCCACGGGTCGAGCGGAATGCCCTTCTTCAGGTAGGGACCGTTCCACTTGGCGCCGGCGCTGGGCGGCGCCGTCATCAGCGCGTTCAGGCCTTCTTCGGCGTTCGGATAGCGTCCGACGTCGAGGCGGTAGGTGTCGAGCGACTTGTCGAAGGCCTCGATCTGGGCCTTGGCGACGGTGACTTCGGATTTGCCCAGCTGCGAGAAATACTTGGGACCGACATAGGCCGCCAGCAGGCCGATGATGACGATCACCACCAGCAGTTCCAGCAGCGTGAAACCGGCGCTACGGCGAACTGGATCTACTGCGACGCCCCGCTTGGCAGCGAAGCCCTTGGCACAACCCTTGGCACAAACCATCAACCGACTCCTAAATTGCTTCAGTGAAAAGCATTGCCGAAGAAGGCTACCACGCGGCTCGGCAGGCCGACAACTCTTCTTTGCAAAAAACCATGATGCCGATGGCATGGCAATAGCGATTTATTACACGTCACATTTATTGATCTTAGGAAACGGTGCAAATTTCATACGCATGAAATTCGCTTCCAATGGGCATGTTTTCATAGGGAAAACCAAATTAAATCAAGAAAAGTTAAGAAAACTCAAAATTACTGTTGTTAAACTTTTTTACACTTTTCTTATTTCCATTGATATATTTCTTTTCAACCTGAGCACATCAGGTGCCAAAGCGCTGTGCCCCGCCGTACCCAGGCGAGAGAAATTTCAAACATAAAGGCAGATCATGATCCGGAAATCGCACGTGGCAGTTCCCCTCGGCAATACCCTCACCAAACTCCTCGGCGCCACCCTCGCCACCGCCGCCCTGGCGGCACCGGCCCAGGCCGGCGTCATCGGCTTCGAAACCGGCTACGGCATGGCCATCGGCAGCGGCGAAACCTACAGCGAGGCGGGCTTCGACCTGCTATTCGAGGCGCTTGACTACACGGCGGTGGGCAGCGCGGTGGGCGCGATCATCGACGGGACCGACCCGACCGCGTGCGTGGACATGGCCTGCCCGGTGGGTAACGAGAGCTACTACTACGGCGCCTTTAACGACAGCATCGTCTACGTCACCTCCAGCACCGCCGGCCAGCGTTTCAACGTCAATTCCTTCAACGCCAGCTTCATCGGCGCCGACCCCAACCTGACCAGCTACCCGATCGTCGCCGGCCTGCTGCGCGTCCAGGGCTGGCTGGCCGATGGCCGCTCGACCTACCTCGACTTCCGTCTCGACGGCCCAGGCACGAACGGCTTCGACTTCGGCCACTACGTGGCGCCGAGCGCGTTCGCCAGCCTCGACTTCGTCCAGGTCGCCTTCTTCGGCCTGGCATGCGGCCAATCCGGCACCTGCACCCCGTTCGTGACCAACCAGGGCCAGTTCGGCATCGACGACATCGAACTGACCGCGGTGCCGGAACCGGCCAGCGCGCTGCTGTTCGGCCTGGGCCTGGCCGGCCTGGTCGCCGGTGCGCGCCGCCGCAAGGCGTGATGGGCCCGCTGCACACATAAAACAGACAACAACGCATCAGAGAACCGAACGAGGAATCACTTCATGAAACTCCGCCCACTTTCCGCAGCGCTGCTGCTCGCACTGTCCAGCATGACGCTGGCGGTCCAGGCCGACGATGTACGCCGCCCCTACGTCGTCCAGCTGGCCGACAAGCCAATCGCCTCGTATGACGGCGCCGTCGCCGGCCTGGCCGCGACCCAGCCGCGCGCCGGCCAGCGCCTGGACCTGAATACCCAGAGCGTCCAGCTGTACAACGGCTACCTCGACCAGAAAAAGGCCGTGGTGCGCTCCAGCGTCGCCAACGCCCCGGTGCTGCACGACTACAGCGTGGTGCTCAACGGCTTCACCGCCATGCTGACCGACGCCGAAGTGCGCACCCTGATCGGCCGCAGCGACGTGGTCGCCGTGACCCCGGACACCCCGCGCGAGCTGACCACCACCTACACCCACTCGTTCCTGGGCCTGGACAAGCCGGACGGCCTGTGGGCCCAGCTCGGCGGCAAGGGCGCGGCCGGCGAAGACATCATCATCGGTATCGTCGACGGCGGCGTGTGGCCGGAACACCTGTCCTACGCCGACCGCGTCGACAGCAACGGCAAGCCGACTTTCGACAACAACGGCTCGGTGGCATATGACGCACCGCCTTCGCGCTGGAAAGGCGACTGCCAGACCGGCAACGGCTTCACCGCCGCCAACTGCAACAACAAGCTGGTCGGCGCGCAGTATTTCAACACCAGCTTCAAGGCCAGCGGCCGCACCCCGCACTGGACCGAATTCACCGACTCGCCGCGCGACTCGATCGGCGGCAATATCGGCGAAGGCGGCCACGGCACCCACACCTCGACCACTGCCGGCGGCAACTTCGGCGTCGATGTGACCATGGGCGGCGTGAATGTCGGCGCCATGTCGGGCGTCGCCCCGCGCGCACGCATCTCGTCCTATAAAGTGTGCTGGACCTACGTCGACACCAGCATCGCCGCCGGCCAGCGCAACGGCTGCTTCACCGGCGACAGCGTGGCCGCGATCGAAAAAGCGGTGACCGACGGCGTGCACGTGATCAACTTCTCGATCAGCGGCGGCACCAGCATCACCGACCCGGTCGAACAAGCCTTCTTCAATGCCGCCAACGCCGGCGTACTGGCGGTGGCCTCGGCCGGCAACGATGGCCCGGGCAACCAGGTCGCCCACATCAGCCCATGGCACGCCACCATCGGCGCCTCGACCCACAACCGCGAACTGCAGGCGGATGTGGTGCTGAGCAATGGCCAGCGCTTCACCGGCGCCTCGATGAACGCGGCACCGCTGCCCAACGCACCGCTGATCCTGGCCGAAGCGGCCGGCATGGATGGCGCCGACCCGACCCGCGTGGCACTGTGCTACAGCGCCGCCGAGAACGGTGGCCGGGCGGTGCTCGACCCGAACAAGGTCAAGGGCAAGATCGTGGTCTGCACCCGCGGCACCAATGCCCGCGTCGACAAGAGCCTGGCCGTGGCGCAAGCCGGCGGCGTCGGCATGATCCAGGTCGACAACGGCACCGGCCTGGTGGCCGAAGTGCACTCGGTGCCGACCGTCCACGTCACCGCCGAACAGGGCGCCGTGATCCGCGCCTATGTGCGCGCCAATGGCAATGCCTCGGCGTCGATGACCAAGTTCGTGATCGGCACCTCGGCGGTGAAAGCCCCGATCATGGCCAACTTCTCGTCGCGCGGCCCGAACCGCTACGACGCCAACGTGCTCAAACCGGACATGACCGCGCCGGGCGTGGACATCATCGCCGGCGTGTCGCCGGAGATGACCCGCGAACAGCAGAGCAATCTGATCAACGGCACCCTGGTGCCGGACGTCGCCTTCGCCTCGTACCAGGGCACCTCGATGTCGGCTCCGCACGTGACCGGCCTGACCGCGCTGCTGCGCCAGGAACATCCGACCTGGACCCCGGCCATGGTCAAGTCGGCCATGATGACGACCGCCACCGACACCTTCCCGGACGCGCTCACCGGCGACATCCGCGGTATCCTGCCGTTCGCCCAGGGCGCCGGCCACATCAACCCGAACAAGGCGGTCGACCCGGGCCTGGTGTACGACATCGATCCTGCCGACTACCGCAAGTACATGTGCGGCGCCGGCATCGCCAGCCAGTGCGCGGGCGGCCAGATCGCCGGCTACGAGCTGAACCTGCCGTCGATCGCGGTCGGCAACGTGCTCGGCGCCCAGACCGTGACCCGTACCGTGACCAACGTCGGTGGCGCCGAGGCGACCTACCGCGTCAGCACCGCGCCGATGGACGGCTTCAAGGTCGTGGTCAGCCCGGCCACCCTGACCATCCCTGCCGGCGCCAGCGCCTCGTACACCGTCACCCTGACCCGTGACGGCGCCGCCGAGAACGTCTGGAAATACGGTTCGCTGACCTGGTCCGACGGCGCCCACTCGGTGCGCAGCCCGATCGTGGCCCGCTCCGGCAAGCCGCTCATCGCCCCGGCCTTCATCTCGAGCGACAAGGCCAGCGGCAGCAAATCGATGAGCATCACCACCGGCTTCGACGGCAAGATGAGCGCGGCGGTTGGCGGGCTGAAGGAAATCGTGCGCACCAGTGCCACCATCAATCCGGCCCCGGCCGGCACCATCACCACCGTCGAAACCATGCGCGCAGCCTGCGTGACCGGCGCGCCGGGCGTCAACGTGATCCCGGTGACCTTCACCAGCAGCACCATGGCGGCGCAGTTCGAGACCTTCAGCCGCGACACCTCGGGCGAAGGCCGCGACGACCTCGACATGGTGCTGGTGAACTCGGCCGGCACGCTGGTCACCTACTCGGCCAACGACGGTGCGGACGAGTGGATCACGCTGGCCGCTCCGGCACCGGGCAACTACCGCCTGTGCGTGATCGGCTACAGCACCGCCAACAACCAGCCGGCCACGTACGGCTTCCATTCGGCGATCGTGACCACCTCGGACAAGGGCGGCAACTTCAAGGCGCTGGTCCCGGCCAAGGTGTACGCTGGCGGCAAGGCAACGATCCCGGTCAGCTGGGCCGGCCTGGCCAGCAACAAGCGCTACCTGGGTGCGGTGCGCCTGCTGGACAACAACAACGCGGTGGGTGCCACCACCGTGGTCCAGGTGGAAACCAACCAGCCGATTCCGGTTGCCGACCGCGGCCAGCGCGCGAAGGCGAAGGACACCGGTATTTAAGCAGGAGCGGGAACGGGGCCATCGGCCCCTGCATCAAGCAGACTGCGCGCTTCGGCGCGCAGTTTTTTTTGGCGCTGTCACCGTTTGATGTTGAAAGCACCGATCGCCGCCCTGAGCAAGACATCGGGCTCGCCGATGCGTCCTCCATCGAGCGCCCAGCGCCAGCCAAGGTAGTTCGGCAGATAGCGCGATGCCACGCCGTTGAAACGCGCCAGCCATTGCCGGAAGCGCCGGTGGTAGCCATTCACGTTCTGCACATGCACTGCTCCACGCACCCGCTCGCCCTGGCGCAGGTTGACCGATTCGTGCGTGATGCAGGCTTCCTTCGCGAAGATCCGGTACGCCGCATGGGCATCCGTGACCAGCAGCACGTCCTGGTCGAGTACGGGCAGCAGATGCTGGTGCAACTGCGCCTTGGTGACGGCCCCGCGCCCCGGGACGAAATCGAATGTGCGACCCTCGCGGTCGCGCGCCACGAGGACGCAGTCGTGCTCTTTCGTAATGCCGCGCTTGCCGGCGACGCCGCCGCGCTTGCGCGCAGGACGATCCATGCAACGCGAACCCTTTTGCGATTCGAGCAGGAACAATTCGTCTGCTTCGGCGATGCCGTTCAGGCTATCCGGGCGGTCGTGCTTGCTGAGGTGAAGAAAGCGATGGCGCCAGCGAAAGCTGGTGTTGCGATGCACGCCGACGGCATCGGCGGCGCGCCGAACCGGGATCGAATCGAGCATTTTGCCGAGGTAATCGAGCCATTTTGCACGATGGCGCAATCGGGCCAGGGGCGTGCCGCTTAAGACCGTAAAAGTTTTGCCGCAGCTACGGCAGCGGTAGCGCTGCAGGCCGCGGTCGCGGCCATGCCGGTAGAGGCCCGGTGCGCAGCAGTGCACGCAACAATGCGGCTTCCTGGCACCATCGATCACTGCGCAGACCCGGTCCAGCTCGACGGCCGGACTCAAGATGGCCAGCAATCGTCTGCGCTGCTCCCGGCTCAGTTGCACCAGCTGTCCCAGCCATCGTTCGAAGGCCTGCGCTTTCATCACTCCCCCACTGTCGCGTCGATATCGGTCAGACCATCGATTCGCTCAGCAGTTCGCGCGATTCAACAGAAAATGGTGACAGCGCCTTTTTTTTGGGCAGCCGGCGCGCGTGACGCGGCGCCAGTCTGATCGAGGAAAAAGGTAGGAACGTCAGACTGCCGGCGAACCGCCGCCCAGCTGGCAAGTGCCGGCCACGCACACGGCGCCCGGATCGGGACGGTGGATGCAGATCGACATTTCGCCGCTGTTCTTGATCTCGGCCTGGCGCGCCACCTTGAACCGCTCGGCAACGGTGCGCAGTTCGCGTTCATTCGTATGCAGGGTGGACCAGGGCAGGTATTCCTGCGGGCCGCCGCAGGCCAGTGCGCCGACCGGGACGGTACGGCACTGGCTGTTGTCGCTGCAGGTCGGGGTGCCGATCAGGCGCCGGATGTCGTCCAGCGATGCGAACTTTACCGCAGCTGCTGCCACGACCGGCTTCTTGTCCGCCGACGGGTTTGGCTTGGGATCCTGCGCCTGGGTGGTACAGGCGGCGCAACCGAACAGGAGAATGAGAGCAAGTTTTTTCATGCGCTCATCTTCGCGCGCAGTGAAAGTGTGGTCAAGCGAATCACGGCTTGTCATCTGAACCCCGGTTTCGGATGCCCGGCCAACTCAGCTGTAGCGGGCACACCACACTGTTACTGTGCCCGAGCATCGATTTCACAAAGCGGCAAAAAGTTTCCGTGTGGATATAAAATGAAAACAGCATTAACGTGCGGCAACTTCGCTTAATGTGCAGACTACTGTTCCGTATTCTATGTTCGCAAATGTAATAAATTGACGCACGGAAAGCATTCCTCACTACAATAAGCTCCATTGCAGCAGAGCATGTTTTGAGTCGAGTCCACCGTGAAAAACCAGATCCTCTCCACCGTTTCCGCCCTTGTCCTTACCGCCCTCCTGACCGCCTGCGGCGGCCAGCAGGATATCCAGACCTCCAGCATCGCAGCGGCGACCACGTCCGCCAGCGCCATCGAGGCCAGCCCGGCTGCAACCGGCGCTGGCGTTGCAGCCGCGCCGGTCGATGCCGTATCCGCACCGGTTGTCACGCTGGCCGCCGTCAACATGCCGCAGCCGGACTGCGCCCCCGAAGGCTGCAACAGCCTGCGCATCATCGATGGCAATGCCGAAGCCTGGCGCATCGACGCCGCGCGCCGCGCCGCGCTCGAAGCACGCCTCTGATTTTCTTCCGCGTCCTGCCATAGCAGGCGCAGCGCAAGGCAGAGCGCCACCGCATGCGCACGGTTGCCGACTCCGAGCACGCGGTACACGCGCTGCAGATGGTTCTTGACGGTCAGCGCGCTGATGCCCAGCTGCAGCGCCACTTCTTCGTTGGTGCGGCCGTCGCGGATCCGTTCCAGGATCGCCCGCTCGCGCGCACTGAGCAAGCGCGCCGGCGGCGCCTGCGCGCCTGGAGCGAATGCCGGCGCCGCCGGCATTCTCAGGCAGGCCATGTGCAGATAAGGCAGCAGCAGCTGCAGCAGATAGCCATCGCGCACACGCGGATGGGGCGGCATGCCGAGCAGCGCGAACACGCTGCCGGCCCCTGACGGCGGGATGCAGCCATGCACCAGCGCATTGTCGAAACCGCTCGCGCGCAGCAGCGGCGCGCAACCCGTCAGTACGCCGCCCTCGCCCGGTGCCAGCAGCGCCGGCGCCGGCTGCCCGGCGCACCAGGCCCGGGCCAGCGCCGGTCCCAGTTGATTCATCAGCCAGGCGCGCGCCGCGCCGTCCAGCAGCGTGTGGTGCAAGCACTCGACACGCGTCACCAGACCGGCCCGATCGACGCCGATGCACAGCAGCGCCTCATGCGGCAGCAGCGCCTGCAATGGTCCCTGGGCCCAGAGAAACAGCTGGTGGTGGTCGGCCAGCGCCATGCCGGATTCGATGCAGCGCAGCAGCTGCTCCTGTTCGACGCCGGACAGCAGGCTCATGCGCGTGGCGGCGGCGCAAGCGGTGGATGGAAAGCGGACACGATGACCTGGACTGGCATGGCGAAGCTTATCTGCGGGGCAATACACCGACTATGCCGCAACCCTGCCGCCCTGAATAATATAATTTCCTTAATAAGTTCAGACGTTTTTCATATAAATAAAGCCACACCGGCCTTGCGGACGGTGTGGCTTTTCGGTTCCCCCGGCGCGGCCGCGCCAGATGAGGCGTCAGCGGCGCTGCTGCAGGCGGCGGGTGGCGGCGAGCAGGAACAGGCCAGTGGCAAGCAGCAGCCAATCGCCCGGTTCCGGCACTTCGGCCACCGACACCAGGCCAGGCGCCAGCACGTCGATCACGGCCGGGGTGTTGGCCATCACGTCGATGGTCAACAGGTGGGCTTCGGCGCCCAGGTAGTTGAGGAAGTCGCTGTCGAGCAGCGCCACGCTCAGCGTCGTGCCGATCAGCTCGTACTCGGTCTCGAAGCTGACGTCGAAGCTGAGCAGGCCGCCGAAGCGCACCGCCTGGTCGAAGTAGTTGAAGCCGGTACGGTTGCCCAGCACCACGCCGCTGGCGACGTCACCGACGGCGTCGCCTTCGAGGATCGGGGCGCCGAAGAAATCGCCGCTGAAGTTGTTCAGGCGGGCGAAAGTCGGGTTCGGCGTTTCCAGACCCAGGAAACCGAGGTCGAGGAAACCGGTGCTGCCGGCCAGCGAGCTGGTGTCGAGCGAGACGTGGTACACCGGGCCGGCCAGTGCCGCCGGGGCGCCGACCGCGATCGAGAGCGCCAGCAGCGCACGGAGGAACAGGTTTTTGATATTGAACATGGCGTTATCCTTTCAAGTCGGACCGGATCAGAACGAACCCGAGACCAGCTGCGGGGTGTAAGTGATGCTGCGCTTGGCGGCATTGGTAAAGGTGGTGTTGATGGTCACCGTGGCGCCCGCGGCCAGGCCGGCCGGCAGCGTCAGATACGGCGCGCCGCCCTGCATGCCGCTGCGGTTATCCAGCAGCACGCCTTCCGGCAGGCCCTGCAGCACCAGCTGGAGCGGACCGGCCAGCGCGGCGCCGCCGGTGTTGGTGATGGTCACGCTGCCGCTGTACTTGCCGGTGACGCGGTTCAGCGTCATGCCGCCGATGGCCACCTTCACCGAGCCGGTGACGTCGCTGAAGGCCGGGGTCAGGTTCAGGCTCACCACCAGCGGATCGTGGTCCGAAGCGCGGTAGGCGTTGCTGCGATACGGATCCTGCTGGGTATCGTTCAGGTTGTAGTCGATGGTTTCCGGCTCGTCGGCATTGCTGTGCCATTCGGCCGCGCCCTGCACCTGCGATGCGAGCGAGCTGCTGGCCAGCGCGTGGTCGAGGTAGCCCGACAGGCCGTCGAACACGTAGGAGTACGGCATGCCGTTCGGACGCACGAAGCGCTCGAGCAGGTCAACCATGCCGTTCTGCTTGAGGTGGGCGATCGGGTTTTCCATCGCATAGCTGTTCAGGTCGCCGATCACCAGCACGTCAGGATCACCGGCGGCAGCCGTCACCTGCGGGATGAAGTGATCGGTCAGGCGCGCGGCCTGTTTGGTGCGGGTCAGGTCCCAGCAGCCTTCACCGTTGCCCGGATCGGTGTCGCCCGCGCCGGCGCCGCCGCAGCCGCCCTTCGATTTCAGGTGGTTGACGATCACCGAGAACTTGGCGCCGTTGGCGGCCTTGAAGGTCTGGGCCATCGGCGGACGGTTGTTGATGCTGTCCGCGTCCGACAGCGCGCCACCCGCCAGCGTCAGCGCGGCCGGCTTGTAGATCATCGCCACGCGGATTGCGTCGGTGCCAAGCGCGGCCGGCTTCGGCACCACGGCATAGGTGCCCGGACGGGTGGCTGCATTGAGCTGCTCGACCAGGTAGCCGACGGCGGTGTCGCCGTTGTTCTGGATTTCCATCAGGCCGACCACATCGGCGTCGAGCTGGGTCAGCGACTGCACGATCTTGTCGCGCTGGCGGATGAACTCGGTCGTGTTGTCGGCGCCGCGGCAATTGCCGGCGCTCGTGCTGTTGCCGACCGTGCAGCCCTGGCCGCTGCGGCCCCAGGCGTCGCGGCCGTCGGTGAAGGTGGTGAAGAAGTTCAGCACGTTGGCGCTGGCGACCTTGATGCCAGCCGGCAGGATTGGCGCCGGAGTGCGCTCGTTGCCGCCGACGAATACCGGGGCCACGGTCGGCTGCAGCTTGAAGCCTGCGCCGCCGCCGCCCCATGCGCCGTAGTCGAGCACACCGGTCAGGTCGTGCACCACGTCGCCGGTGCGGCGCGTGCCCTGTTCGTCCAGGTAAGGAATGGTGACCGGGGCGACGAAGATGCCGTCGTCGAGTACGATCTGGTTATTTTCGTTGTCGCGGTGCAGCGCCAGCGCCTCGGCCGAACCGGCCGGGTAGCGGTTGGTCGGCACTTCGCGGCGGCCGTACGACATGATCAGTTCGCCGCGGTCGCCCAGGTTGCGGTTGCCATTCACGGTCAGCGGCGAGGTGAAGCGCACCAGCATGCCTTCGTAGCGCGCCAGGTCGGCGTTCGGCAGTTCGATATTGGTCGGGACGATGGCCGGGCCGGTGCCGAGACGCTCGACGCTCGTCACGTTGCTGAACTCGGTGTAGCTGCGCGGGGCGCCGCTCGGACGGTATTCGATGACGGAGCCGGTCACGCGCACCAGGTCGCCGATCGCGGCGGCGAAGGTCGAGTTGTAGACGAAGATGCCGTCCGAGGTCGACGGGTCGCCGTCGCCGTTCACGTCCTGGATGAAGAAGCCGCTGCCGACGCGGCCGGTGACCACGCCGCGCGTGCTCTGCACCGTGTTGGCATAGGCGCTGGTGGCGCCCGAACCCTGGATCTGCGGAATGGTCAGCTCGCCGGCAACAGTAACGTTGACGGTGCAGCTTTCGGTCTGGCCGTCGTCGTTGCCGAACTCGACCTGCACCGGATAGCGGCCGCCGGCCAGGCCGGCGCCGATCTCGAGGCGAGCCTCGGCCTGGCCGCCGATCGCGACCGCCGGGGTGAAGCCGGCCAGGGTGATGTTCTGGTTGGCGCCGGCGACGATGGCGGCGCGGGTGACGATGCTGTCGCGGTCGACCGCCGACAGCAGCGCGCCCGTGGCGCTGCCCGGGGTCACCTGGATGGTTGCCGGGCAGGTCAGCACGATCGGCTGCACTACCGGACCGCCGTTGCAGGTCTGGAGTGGCGAGCTGGTGCGGCGTGGGCCGTTCACCGGCGCGCTGCTGAAGTCGTCGCGGTTGTTGTCGGTGTCCTGGCAGCCGAGCGCGGCGCGGTGCAGCGCGTTGACCGTCGACGGCGCCGGCGCGACCGCGCTTTCGTAGCGGTTGGCGCTGCCGTAGCCGATCAGGTCGACCACGTTGGCGCCGCCGTCGGCCGGCAGCGCGTTGCGGTTGCGCGCCAGCGCCACCTTGCCGCCGGCGCCGGCCATGTCCAGCGCGTTATTGGTGGCATCGCCCTCGCCCACCGACGCGGCGTCGCTGTTGGTGCCGGTCTTGCCGACGAACAGGAAGTACTGGCCCGGCTGCAGCGTCACGTCCGGCAGCGGCGCGACCGTGCTCCAAGTCGAGCCGGTGGCGGACTGGTACTGCAGGCTCATGCCATTCAGGCTGACGGGCGCGCCGCTGCGGTTGAACAATTCGACGAAGTCGTGGCTCCAGCGGCCTCCGCTGTTGTTCGAGTGGGCATACAGCTGGCTGATGACGACGTCGCCGGGTGCGGCGGCGGCGCTGACGGCAAAGCCGGCAAGCAGGGTGGCCAGCAGCGTGCGCCGTGGCGTGAAAAATGCGAAGGTGGTCATGGGTTTCCTGTTGGTTGTCATGCAAGACGAAAATACCGCATTCGTTAGCAAAATGAATAGTAAATGCACATATTGACAACTTGATGACTAGAAATTAGTCCATAAGAACTAATCTTTTGAAGTATCTATACAACAACAGGAAATACGAGAAGCACGGGACCTTCCTCGCGCCGGACGGCGCGTTGCATACCGACGCGAACAGCTGCACATGCACCCGGCGCCTGGCAGCCGGCTGCCGCGTCGTGCGATATGGCGGGATGGTGTCAGCGTCAGCGGCGACGCCATCCCGGCCGGTGTGGTGTCAGGCCGGCGCCAGCCCCGCGCGCTGTGCCGGCCACCTGCGGCGCGTCAGCCAGCCGAGCGCGCCGAGCCCCGCCAGTCCGCCCAGCAGCATGGTGGTCTGCCCCGGTTCGGGCACCAGCGAGATCGAGTACAGCTCCATCGCATCGAGCTGCATGTACTGCCCGCCATAGCTGCCGTCGATGATGCTGCGCCCTTCGAAATCCGGATCGCCATAGGTCAGCTGCCACGACAGCACGGTATCCATGCGGTCATTGACCAGCAGGTCGGGGCCGGCGCCGAAGGTGGGGCCGTGATCGGGCCAGTTATAGGTCTGGCGCAGACCCTGGCTGGGCAGGATGTGGTCGCTCAGCACCTGGCGGTAGACGCCCGGATCGGTGTAGTTGAAGACGAAGCCGGTACGCTGCCAGTCGAAGCGCGACTCGTGCCAGCTGTCGCTTGATGACCAGCTGAGCGGGTTGTAGCCGCCCACCAGCCAGCTGCCATCCTCGTCGCCTACGCGCATGTCGCTGACGCGCATGAGTGTGAACGTGCTGCCGCGGTTGTCGGCCGCGGCATGGAAGTCGAGCGAATCGTCGCCCTGCTCCCAGGTGTACACGTTCTGGAGATAGAGCGGACCGGCCCCCAGCCAGCGTTCGAGCTGGCCGTACAGGACCCGGTCCAGCAGTGGATCGGGCTGGCCTTGCGCCAGCGCTTGCGGTGTCCAGCCGCCCAGGACGGCAGACACGAGGCCTGCTGCGACGATCGGTTTCATGATGCCCCCTCGCTGGTTCCTCGACGGTGCATTGTATGCCGCGATCGCGCGCCACTTCGCACGGTTGAAGCATGTGAAGTGGACACTTACTGCATCCAATTGCCGCACGTTTTGGGAAGGCTGGTGCAAAGACCGACGGCCGCTTGCGCGGCCGTCGAAAGGGAACTGCATGCCGGCATGGGAGCCTGCATCGGGTACATCACGCGTACATCAGGCGCGCTTGTAGATATCCTCGAAACGCACGATGTCGTCCTCGCCCAGGTAGCTGCCCGACTGCACTTCGATGATGTGCAGCGGCAGTTTGCCCGGGTTTTCGAGGCGGTGGTTCATGCCGATCGGGATGTAGGTCGATTCGTTCTCGGACAGCAGGCTGACCTTGTCGCCGCAGGTCACGCGCGCCGTGCCCGACACCACGACCCAGTGCTCGGCGCGGTGGTGGTGCATCTGCAGCGACAGCTTCTCGCCCGGCTTGACGGTGATGCGCTTGACCTGGAAACGGTCGCCCGCATCGATGCCTTCGTAGTGGCCCCATGGACGGTACACGCGGGTGTGGTGCAGGTGCTCGGTGCGTTCTTTCGACTTCAGGTGATCCACCACCCCCTTGACGCGCTGCACCTGGTCCTTGTGGGTGACCAGCACCGCATCCTGGGTCTCGACCACGACGATGTCTTCGACCCCGACCACGGCCACGATGCGGCTTTCGGCGCGCACCAGCGAATTTTTGACGTTGTCCAGGTAGACGTCGCCGCGCTGGGCATTGCCGTTGCCATCCTTGGCCTGCACTTCCCACAGCGCCGACCACGAACCGACGTCGTTCCAGCCGATATCGGCCGGCACCACGGCGGCGTCGCGGGTGTGTTCCATCACCGCGTAGTCGATCGAATCCGACGGGCAGGCCGAGAACGCGGTTTCGTCCAGACGGCAGAAATCGAGGTCGCGGTAGGCGGCGCTCATCGCCTGGGTAGCAGCCTCGGCAATAGCCGGCGCGTGCTGCTCCAGCTCGTCGAGATAGCGGCTGGCGTGGAACATGAACATGCCGCTGTTCCAGTAGTAGCCGCCCTCCTGCAGGAAGCCCTGGGCGGTGGCCGCATCCGGCTTCTCGACGAAGCGGTCGACCTTGTAGCATTCGCCGCAATCGGCCACCTGCTCGCCGCGGCGGATATAGCCGTAGCCGGTTTCCGGGGTCTTGGGCACGATGCCGAAGGTGGCCAGCGCGCCGCCCTGTACCAGGCGGGTGGCGCGTTCGACCGCTTCGCGGAACGCCGCGCCGTTGTCGATCACGTGGTCGGCCGGCAGCACCAGCATGATGGCTTCGGGATCGATCGCCTTCAGGTGGTGGGCGGCCGCCGCCACCGCCGGAGCGGTGTTGCGGCCGACCGGCTCGAGCAGGATGCCGAGCGGCGTGATACCAACTTCACGCAACTGCTCGGCCACCATGAAGCGGTGGTCGTTACCGCAGACCACCAGTGGCGCCATCAACCCCGGCCAGCCGGCCACGCGTAAGGCAGTTTCCTGCAGCATGGTCTTGTCGGCGACCAGCGGCAGCAACTGCTTGGGCAGGACGGCGCGCGACAACGGCCACAGGCGGGTGCCGGCGCCGCCGGAGAGGATGACTGGATAGATCTTCATGCGCTGACTTTCTCTTTCACTAACTCGTTATTCTTCTCGACCGACGCTTCCCTGCGGCGCGAACGGCGGCGGTCGCGCGCGTTGAGCCACTCTTCGGAAGAGTATTCGGATGCGTGCTTCATTTCACCTTTACGGTCGACACTATATTCCTTAAAGACAATCATTTCATTTAATGTTACATCATGCAACACCCGGGTGTACTCGAACAGTACGCTGCGCACGATTTCCGCGCCTTCGCAGATGTGGCTACCGTGGCCGATCCAGGTCGGGCCGACGATGCGCGCACCGGCTTCGATCTTGACGTTGGAACCGATATACACCGGACCTTCGATGACCGTGCCTTCCCAGTCGATACTGGTGTTCAGGCCGACCCACACGCCGGGCTTGATCTGGGTGCCCGGCACGTCCATGTGGGCGACCTCGCCCATCAGCACGTCCTGCAGCACTTCCCAGTAGTCGCTCATGGTGCCGATGTCGAGCCAGTTGAACGGACGGCCCTGGGCATAGAACGGCAGGCCGCGTTCGGCCAGCAGCGGGAACAGGTCGGAACCGATGTCGAACACCTCGCCTTTCGGGATCAGGTCGATGACTTCCGGTTCGAAGATATAGATGCCAGTGGATATGAAGTTGGACTTGGCGACTTCCTGGCTCGGCTTTTCCTGGAATTCCAGGATGCGGCCCTGCTCGTCGGTGACGACCACGCCGTACGACGAGACCTTATCCCAAGGCACTTCCTTGGTGATGACGGTGGCCATTGCGCCGGTACGGCGGTGTTCCAGCAGCGCTGCCTTCAGGTCGAGGTCGATCAGCGCGTCGCCGCACAGCACCACGGTGGTGTCGTCGAAGAAGCCGCCGAATTCCTGGATCTTCTTCATGCCGCCGGCCGAGCCGATCGGTTCCGGCACGATGGTGCCGTCGTCCTTGGTATAGCCCTCGAACGAGTAGCCGATCTGGACGCCGAACTGCTCGCCTTCACCGAAGTACTCTTCGATCTTTTCGTGCAGCCAGCTGACGTTGACCATGATTTCGGACACGCCGTGCTTCTTGAGGTGTTCGACCAGGTAGGCCATCACGGGTTTGCCCAGCAGCGGGATCATGGGTTTTGGCAGGTCATAGGTCAGCGGACGGACGCGCGTGCCCTTGCCTGCGGCGAGAATCATGGCTTTCATTAGACTATCCTTTGGGTTATTTGGCTGTGGTTTGATAGCGCCATACGTCGGCGCACATTTGAGCGACATCACGTTGGGCAGACCAGCCCAGTTCCGCGGTGGCCTTGGCCGGATCGGCGTAGCACTTGGCCACGTCGCCCGGGCGCCGGTCGACGATCTGGTAGGCGATCTTGCGGCCGCTGGCTTGTTCGAAAGCGCGCACCATTTCCAGCACGCTGTTGCCGCGGCCAGTGCCGAGGTTGTAGGTGACGATGCCGGCTTCCTTCTGCAGGCGGTCCAGGGTCTTGACGTGGCCGATCGCCAGGTCGACCACGTGGATGTAGTCGCGCAGGCCGGTGCCGTCCGGGGTATCGTAGTCGCCGCCGAACACCGACAGCTTGTCGCGCTGGCCGTTGGCGACCTGGGCGATGTAGGGCACCAGGTTGTTCGGGATGCCGCTCGGCTCTTCGCCGATCAGGCCGCTTTCATGGGCGCCGACCGGGTTGAAGTAGCGCAGCAGCGCGATGCGCCAGTCGGGCTCGGCCTTGGCGAGGTCGCGCAGGATGTCTTCGATCATCAGCTTGCTGCGGCCGTACGGATTGGTCGCCTGCAGCGGGAAGTCTTCGCGGATCGGCACCGAGGCCGGGTCGCCGTACACCGTGGCCGAGGACGAGAACACCAGCGATTTGCAGCCGAACTTGGCCATCGTTTCGAACAGCACCACGCTGCCCGAGACGTTGTTGTCGTAGTAGCGCAGCGGCTGCGCCACCGATTCGCCGACCGCCTTCAGGCCGGCGAAGTGGATCACGGCCTCGGGCTTGTGCTCGGCGAATGCGGCTTCCATCGCGGCGCGGTCGCGGATGTCGGCCTCGACGAAGGCGAAGTCCTTGCCGGTGATTTGCTTGACGCGCTCGCGTACCGAGACCTGGGCGTTGGACAGGTTATCGACCACGACCACGTCGTGCCCGGCGTTCTGCAGTTCGACGACGGTATGCGAGCCGATGTAGCCCACTCCGCCAGTAACCAGAATCTTCATGTCTTGCGCTCTCTGAATGTGATTGTTGACGAGGCCGTCCTGGGCGAAGCGGCGCATGCTGCGTGTGCTGCGTGTGCGCTGTCGGCCCGGCGGCCCATGCTTTTTCTTGTTATGAGGCGGCTTCTGTGGCCACCGTGATCCCTGAATTTATCCTTGCCGTATTGCCTGTATTCCACACGTCATGCCCTGCCCCTGGCCGCTTCCTTGATCAACAGCCAGACAAAGGCCATGTCGTCGATGAAGTAGCGCCGGAACATGCGGCGCGGCTCCTGCAGGAAGCGCCAGAACCATTCCAGCCCGGCGCGCCGCATCCACGGCGGCGCGCGCCGCACCCGACCCACCGCCACGTCGAAGGTGCCGCCGACGCCCATCGCGAACGGCACCCGCATCGCCGCCTGATACCTGCCTAAGAACTGCTCCTTTTTGGGCGAGGAAATCGCCACGAACAGCAGGTCGGCCCGGCTTTCGGCGACCATCCGCGCCACCTGCGCCTCTTCTTCTTCCCCCTGCCAGTAACCGTCGCGCCAGCCGGCCAGCGCCAGGCCCGGATAGCGGCGCTGGTAGATCTGCGCCACCGCGCCGGTCACTTCGGGGCGCGCGCCAAGTAAAAATACGCGCCAGCCCTTGTCCGCCGCGCGCCGCATCAGCGCTTCGAACAGGTCGATCCCGGCCACCCTTTCCTTGAGCGGCTTGCCCAGCAGGCGCGAAGCCCACACCACCGGCATGCCGTCGGCGTTGACCAGGTCGCATTCGTTGACGATGCGGCGCAACTCACCGTCGCGGCTGGCCTTGACCAGCTTGTCCACGTTCACCACCACATGCTGGTGCGGCAGCCCGGAGCGGATGAATTCCTCGATCCGCCCCAGGGTCTCTTCCATCGACAGGTTGTCGATGCCGCAGCCCATCATGGTGATGCGCTGGCTCATGGTCATTCCTTCAGGCCGCAGCCCCTGCCAGCTCATCCGCCAGGATCGCGACGATGCGCTCGGCCGCCTTGCCGTCCCACAGGTGCGGACGGCGTCCCTGCTTGCCCTCGCCGTTCAGGACCTTGCGCGCTTCGCGCAGGATCGCCGCCGGATCGGTGCCGGCCAGTACGTTCGAGCCTTCGTCGACCGTCACCGGACGCTCGGTGTTTTCGCGGATCGTCACGCACGGCACGCCCAGCGCGGTGGTCTCTTCCTGCAGGCCGCCGCTGTCGGTCAGCACCACCGCCGCGTCCTTCCACAGGTTGAGGAAGGCCATGTAGGCTTGCGGACCGGCCAGGGTGATGTTCGGGCCCAGCTCGATGCCGAATTTCTCGATATTGGCGCGGGTACGCGGGTGCACCGGGAAGATCAGCGGCAGGTCGGCGGAAATCTCCTTGAGCGCGCCGGCGATGCGGGTGAAAGTCTGCGCATCGTCGACATTGCTCGGACGGTGCAGCGTCACCACGCCGTAGCGTCCGCCGGCCTGGGCTGCCTTGAATGCGGCGGTCTCGAAGCCGGAGGTGTCGGCGCGGGTCAGCTGGTCGGCCTGGTACAGCACGTTGTCCACCATCACGTGGCCGACGTAGTGCACGCTCGACTCCGCCTTGCCTTCGCGGCGCAGGTGTTCCACCGCCGACGGTTCGGTAACAAAAAACCAGTCGGTAATGGCATCGGTCACCAGGCGGTTGATTTCTTCCGGCATCGCCATGTCGCCGCTGCGCAGGCCGGCCTCGACGTGGGCCACCGGGATGTTCAGTTTCTTGGCCACGATCGAGCAAGCCAGCGTGGAATTGACGTCGCCCACCACCAGCACCGCGGCCGGACGCTCGCCCACGCACAGTTCCTCGAAGGCGACCATGATCTTGGCGGTCTGCTGGGCGTGGCTGCCGCCGCCGGCGGCCATGAACACGTCCGGCTGCGGGATGCCCAGTTCTTCGAAAAAGACGTCGTTCATCTCGCGGTCATAGTGCTGGCCGGTGTGGATGATCTTGAAGCTCAGCTTGTCCTGTGCCTGCAGGGCGCGCACGATCGGCGCGATCTTCATGAAGTTGGGACGGGCGCCGGCGACGAGGTAAATCAGCATGGAGGACTTTCCCTTTGATAATTTTTTGTTATTAAATAAACGTTATTGTAAACCGGCATTCGATCGGGACGGCGGACGATACGTTAGTGATGCGCAACACCTCGCACGGCTGCTTCGATTCATAGGCGCGCGACACCCAGCCAAGGGGCGGATTTTCGGCGCCGCGCACCAGTTCCAGCTGCAGATCGGCGCCGCTGGCCTGCATCTGCAGCACGAAGCGCTGGCCGCGTACCGACAGCCCGTGGCTGGACAAGCGCACGTCGAGTTCGGGGGCGAAATGCCAGAACACCTCGACCTTGTGCTGCTTCTTGGCGGACACCTCGTCGCGTACCACCAGGGTGTTGGTGGCGCTGTCGAAGCGCACGCTGCGCACGTGGCGCACCGGGTCCGGCAGGCGCGCATAGCCGTCGTGCGAGCCGCGGAAATCGAATTCTTGGCTGGAGGCCGGCATGCGTTCGATGGCGGCGCGCGCCTTGCGCAGCCACATGAAGCGGCCGCCCGATACCGACTGGTCGAGGCCATCGATGCGCACGGTGTTATGAGCGGAGGTGCCGCGGAAATAGTCGCGCCACTTGCGCTGCTGCCAATAGGAATATGTGCCGGGATCGATCAGGCACCCCTCGCCCGCCACCGACAGCGTGAACGCCAGCGCGTCGGCGTGGCCGTGGGCGGCGATGCCGAGGTAGCCGAGCGGGCCGCAGTCGAGCACGCCCTTGATCTCGTTCGGCTCGCCGAAATGGTTGCCGAACAGGAAGTAACCGCCGTCCGGGAAAGCCCAGCCGGTTTCGATCTCGTGCGGATCGCAGTCGGGGCGTCCGCCTGGCAGCGCGTGCAGCAGCCAGCGTACGCCGGGGTGGCTGTCGGGCTGGCCGCCGAACACGGTGTCGCCCAGCGCCAGCAGCTTGGCGGCGCGGTCGCTCGGTTGCGCGCTGCAATGCGCGCTCAGGCGCACCACGCAGCCGTCGTCGGAATCGCCCACCGCCGGCAGGTGGCCGCCGGCGTCGCGTACCGAGCGCAGGAAACGCAGCGCGCGCTGCAGCACGGCCCAGTAGGCGCGCGAGAACGGCACATGGCGCGGCCCGGCGCGGCGTTCGCCACGCGGCCCGCCGGCGGCCTGGCCGGCCGCCTCGCTGACCAGGCCGGCCACGAACAGGAATTCGCACGAAAACATGTGGTAGGCGAACGCCTGCTCGCGGTTGACGCCGTCGCGCGAGAACTGGGCTTGCGCTTCCTGCTCCAGCTCGCGCTGGGCCAGGGTTTCCCAGTCGTGCGACTCCTTCCAGCATGGCCAGGTGACGGCGCCGACGTACAGGCCGGACAGTTCGCCGATCAGGTGGTTGTTGGCCGACGAGTGGCGCGACAGGTGGCGCGCGATCGTGCGGCAGTGGGCATAAATACTGTCCAGCCAGTCGGCGCGCAGCCGGCTGCCGGCCTCGCCGTTGAACAAGGGGCTGAATTCGCCGCCGGTCAGCTGCCAGACCAGACTCCAGTTGATCAGGCGGATGCCCAGTTCGAGCGGACTGGTCCAGTTGGGGCCGGTCAGCGGCGGGCAGGCATCGAGCCAGCTGCGCAGGTTGCGTTCCAGCGCGTGCAGCCAGCGCAGGTCCTGGGTCGCGGTCCAGGCCTGGGCCAGGCGCACCAGGTGCAGGTGGCGGTTTAGTTCCCACACGTGCTTGATGTCGCCCACCAGCTCGCGGTCGGCGATGTCGATGTCGCCGTAATAGATGGCAGGACCGGTGACGCCGGTTTCGGGATCGCGGTTCCAGGCGGTCGGCACGCCGACGTCGAAGCGGCGTTCGGCGAACAGCACCACGTGGCCGGCCTCGATCCGCTCGGCGTCCAGCAGCAGCGCTTCGAGCTCGGCGGCGTCGAGCGGCGGCGCGCCGCTCACGCCCAGGCTCAGGGCGCGCGGCAACGGCGGCGGGGCCAGGCTGGCGCGTCCCGCCATGCGCCGGCCCATCCGGACCGCGGCCGCCTGCCGCACGCGGTAGCCAAGCTCCGCGACCGACATGCAGCGCAGCCGGTTGACCAGCCACACCATGCGTACTGTTGCGCTCATTCTTCCCCCGCCAATTGTTGATAGATCGCGGCCAGCCGGCCACATACGATATCCGTCGAATATGTCATCTTGATGCGCGCCCGTCCCGCCTGCGCCAGCCGCATGCGCAGGCCGGCATCGTCCAGCAACTGCCCGAGTGCCCGCGCCAGCGCCGGCACGTCGCGCGGCGCCACCAGCAGGCCGTCGGCGCCGTCGCGCAGCGCTTCCGGCACCGCGCCGACCCGGCTCGCCAGCACCGGACAGCCGGCCGCCATCGCTTCCAGCATCGCCATCGGCAAGCCCTCGGCATGCGACGGCAGGCAGAACAGCCAGGCACGCGCCAGCTGGACCTCGCGCGCCGCGCCGTCCAGCCATCCCGGCAATTCCACGCGTTCGGCAATGCCGAGCTCGCGTGCGCGCCGCCGCACCCAGTCCAGGTCGTGCGGGCTGCCCTCGCCGGCCAGCACCAGGCGCAGCTGCGGGTGCTGCGGCGCGAGCAGCGCGGCCGCTTTCAGCAGCTCGCCCACGCCCTTGCCTGGCGTGATACGGCCGAGAAACAGGATGCGTCCCGCTTCCGCCCGCCCCTCACGACGGGACACCGGCAGCGGCACCGCATTCGGTACGATCTCCACCCGTGCCCGCGGCGCGAACTCGTGCACGAAACCGGCCCAGGCGCCGGACAGCGCGATCACGCGCGAACTCGCCTCCAGCGTGTGGCGGATCCAGCGCCGCAGCACGGGCCCCGCCTCTTCCTGCGCGAAGCGGCGAAAGCCGCCGCCGTGCAGGTGAAAAATCGTCTGCGCCCCGCTCACACGCCCGATCAGCAGCACCAGCGACTTGCGCAGGAAGCTGGCGTGCGAGGCGGCATGCACGTGCACGATCGCCGGACGCGCCTGCAGGCAGATGCGCGCCGCCTGCCACAGGCCGTGCAGTGCGCTGCCCAGCTTGGCGCGGCGCCGGCCTTCGGCATGGGTGGCGACGTAGGCGATGCGCTCGCGCTCGAACAGCCCGGCTGCGCGCAGCACCTGCAGCACGGCCGCCACCCCGCCGCGTCCGTCCAGCGCGGTCCCGACCATGAGCACGCGCGGCGCGGCGTTCACGCGGCGCCCACGCTGGCTGGCCATGGCGAGATCCTTTTCATGGCAGAAACGCTCTTATGAAAGGGGCAATATTTCGATAATACATGACTGTTAGTTTCAATCCGCGCACGATTCACACTTCCACCGCGACGAACTCGAACTTGCCGTTCGGCCCGCGCGCGATCGCCCCGACCCGCTCCACCGCCACCTGCACGCCCGGCACGCGCAGCAGGAATGCGTCGCACAGGGCGGCCTCGTCGGTGTTCCCGAACGCCTCGCCGGCCACCACCCGCAACGTGAAGCGGCCGGCGCCGTGATAGCGCACCTGGCCTTCGACCAGGCGGCCGTCGAAACCCTGGAACACCCGGTCCAGGCGCGCCACGATGCGCCCGTCCGGCAGCTTGACGGCCTGCTCCTGGCGCCCGGTCACGGCCTCGAGCGTCGGGAACACGCGGCCGCAGGGACAGGCGCCGCTATTGCCGACCACGACCGTGTCACCGGTGCGGTAGTGCCGCAGCGGCATCGCCGGGTTGTTCAGGCTGGTTCCTACGAGCTCGGCACGGCCGTCACCCAACGCCAGCAGTTCCACCACACCATAGTCGCTCAGCAGGTGATAGCGGCCATGCTCGCAGGTACCGATCGCCGCCACCCGCTCGGCCTGGCCGTACCAGTCGAATACCGTGGTGGCGAAGGCGCGCTCGACGGCGGCGCGCACCTCGGGTTCCAGCGTTTCGGACGAGGTCAATATTCCGCGCAGCGCCCGCCCGCGGTAGCGCCGTCCGTGCGCTTCGAGCCAGTGCGCCAGCGCCGCCGCCGACGAGGGATAGGCGTGGATCACCACCGGATCGAACGCTTCCAGCGCGTCGATATAGGCGCCGATGGTGGCATTCGACAGGTGGTAGGACGACATCATGAGCATGTTGCCGACCCAGTCGCGGCACCAGTAGCGCCCGTCCTTCGGCTGGCGCGCGCAGACGATGTCGCCGCGGATCCAGGCGCGGCGCTGGCGCGGGCGCCAGCCGATCCAGCGCAGCTGGCGGTACAAAAAACCTTCTTCGCGCAGCACGGCGCCGAGCGACTGCACCAGGGTCAGCGGAGAACCCGAGGTGCCGCTGGTGCGGATGGTATTGCGCAGGAGCGAACCGGGACGGCGCGGGCGCACGTGGCGCGCCGGATCGCGCCGCAGCGCGCTCTTGCTCAGCAGCGCCGCGTCCGGTTCTACCGCCTGCAGCCGCGTGGCGTCGGCCGGTGCCGTTACGCCCAGCGCACGCGCGCGGCGCGCCACGTAAGCGTTCAGCGCGCAGGCCGAACGCTCGTTGCGCGCCAGCGCCGGATACACCAGCGCCCGCCCCCACAGGTTGCGCGCGAGTTCACGCACGAGCGAGCGCAGCGAGAGTTTGAGCGAATAGAACGAGCTTCGCGTCCACATGGGGAGTCCGCATCAGGCAATCCGGCTTGGAAGGATTTTTGTATATGTTTCTGCAACTATCCGGCCGAGAATAGCATACGACCGGTGGCGGTTTACGTACGCTGGACCACGCTGAGAACACTCTGCCGCAAGGGCCGCGTCGTCCAGCAGGCGCCGCACCGCGGCCGCGAAAGCGCCGGCCTCCATCGGCACGCACAGCCCGGCGCGGCTCTCGGCGAGCACCTGTTCCTGGTCCGGAATGTCGTTGGCCACGCTCGGGATGCCGAGCGCCAGGTACTCGACCAGCTTGGTCGGCGAAGAGACGTCGTACAGCGTCCCGCGCGGAATCGGCGACAAGGCGACTTCGGCCCGCAGCGCGTAGCCGAGCGCCGCGCGCTGCGGCAGCCAGCCGGTGAGCAGCACGTGCTGTTCCAGGCCGCGGCGCCCGATCTCGGCGCGCATCCAGGCCATCTCGTCGGGCGACGGTGCGTCGCCGGCCAGCACCAGCAGCAGGCCCGGCACGCCATGGCGCAGGCGTTCTGCGACCTCGAGTAGGAAGTCGGAATGGCGCGCCCGCGCCACCCGGCCCAGATACAGCAGCACGCGCCGCCCGTCCAGGCGCGGATCGAGACTAGGAGCGATCGCGCCGCGCGCGAAGCGGGCCGGATCGACGCCCATCGGCACCGCCGTCATGCGCGTACGCGGCACGCCGCGCGCCGCCAGCCAGTTGGCCATCGCCGCGCTCTGCACGAACACGTGGCGCGCGCCGGGCAGCACCAGCCGGTACAGCACCAGGCGCGCCGCGGCCGCGCGCAGCGCGTGAAGCAGCCAGAGCAGCGGCGCACCATGACGGCGGACATCGTCGCGCCGCACCGCGTAGCCCTCGACGATGGGAAACGACATCCAGTACACGAACGGCACGCCGAACAGCCTGGCTGCCAGCCGCCCCACCAGGCCGGAGCCGATCTTGTCGCGCACCTGAATGCAGTCAGGCCGTGTCCGGCGCGCGGCGCGCAGCAGGCCGAGCGCATCCCACAGCGGCGACAGCAGGCTGGCGCCCCTGCCCGCCGGGCTGCCGACGAGGTGCATGCCGCCGGCCTGCCATGTGTCGCGGCCGGGTCCGCCACGCTGGCCGATCAGCTCGGCGCCGATGCCGTGGCGCGGCAGTTCGGCGCCGAACAGGGTCAGCAGGTCGGCGCGGGTCGGCGGCAAGGGATCGCGCACGATATAAAAGATGGTACGCTCGAAGATGGTGCGCGCGAAGCTGGCGTGCGCGACCGTGCTCGCGGCCGCGGAACGGGGCGGCTCGGAAGCGTCGGGCGGAGCGTTCGGTTCGCGCGGTGGCATGGTGTACTACCTGGATCAGGGCCGCCGATTCTAGTCCCGCGCCGGGCGCGCACGTTTGAGCCCCAAGCACCATATCTGCGCTGGCGCAGGCGTGGCGCTGAAACTACGCAGGCTCGGCCGCAAGCGGTCCGGCCGCGCCCGCTGCCTCAGGACTCTTGCTTCTTGCCGGGCGAGCGCAGGATGGCGAGGATCACGATGCCGAACACGGCGCTGAGCACCGCCGTGCCTTCGCGTCCCATGCCGGCGGCCACGCCGATCGCCGAGGTCATCCAGACGCTGGCGGCGGTGGTCAGGCCGCGGATGTCGTTCTTTTCGCGCTGCTTGAGGATGGCGCCGGCGCCGAGGAAGCCGATGCCGGCGGTGACGCCCTGCAGCACGCGCGACAGATCCTGGATCTCCATCCCGGCCTGCAGCGGAATCAGCACGAACAAGGCCGAGCCGACCGACACCAGCATATGGGTGCGAAAGCCGGCCGAGGCGCCCTTGGTCTCGCGTTCGTAGCCGAGCAGGCCGCCCAGCACTGCCGCCACCAGAAGGCGCACCGCGATGATGGTCACGTCCTCGGCATCGCCGAGATCCGAAAATTCATGCTGTATCGTCAGCCAGACTTGGTTCCACCACACGTGCATGCTCCCTCATTTTCATATGTCACAATCCGAAGGGAATCATGCCATCCATGCAAGATTGGTGGCGCCACGCTCGGGTATGTACAGAGGAGAACGCAGTGCCGGTAAGCGTGTTTATAATCGTTTTCACCACATCTTTCTGATCGGGAGGGCTGTCATGGAAACGCAGGAAATCTACCGTGGACGATTGATCGACCACATCCAGCTGGTGGTGCGCGACCTCGACGCGTCGCGCCGGTTTTACGAAGCCGTGTTCGGCGTGCTGGGCATTCCCTTGGGCGGATCGGGCGACGACTACTTCTGGGCCGACGAGCTGTTCATCTCGACGCCGGACAGCGACGCCGCGCAGGGACAACTGACAGGCCGCCATCACCTGGCGTTCCAGGCACGCGACCGCGCAACCGTGGATGCGTTCCACCAAGCCGCGCTCGAAGCAGGCGGACGCGACAACGGCGCGCCGGGCGAGCGGCCCTACCATCCCGGGTACTACGGCGCCTTCGTGCTGGACCCCGACGGCAATAACATCGAAGCGGTGTACCACGGCGCGGCCACGTTCAGCGCGAAAGAGATCCGCGTCACGTTCTGAGACGGCCGGCGCGCCAGGCCTGCAGGCGCCGCACCAGGCCGGCACTGATGCGGCTGTCGAGCTTGCGGCAGAAATGGGCCGGCGAGACGCGCAGGCGCTCGAAGTCGCCCTCATCGAGAATCTTTGGATTGCGCGCGTGCCGGTCGGGCCAGCAGATGTAGCGGTAATTGTCCGGCACCACATGCGCGGCGAAGCGTGACTGCATCACCAGGGTCTGGAAGTACAGTTCGTCGGGACAGCGCACGGTGCGGCAAAAGCGCAGCAGGCGCGGATGGGCGTCGGCCAGGCGCAGCAGTTCGCGCAGGCAGTCGCGCGACAGCGTCCACCAGGCCGAGCCGCCATACGGCGCCAGGCCGTCGGGAAAGCGGCGCGTGCGGCCGAGCAGGATCAGCACGCCGTTGGCCAGCCTGCAGGCCAGCTGCTCCAGTGCGCCGCCGCCCTCGCGATGAAAATACTGGTAGCGCCGCATCACCGCCCAGCCGCCCGGTGCGATCGGCGCAGTCTCGATCAGCTCGCGGCCGTGCAGCTGCGCCAGTTCCATTTTCAGCAGCGCGTTCGGCAGCAGCGGATAATCCTGGCCCGACAGGAACACCAGCTTGTCGAACGCCGGTGCCTCCAGCAGGATCTGGCGCAGCGACGCCAGGCTGGCGCGCACCTGCGATACGGTGCCCCAGCTTACCGCCACCCGCGCCCGCACCTGGCGCGCATGCGGATGCAGGGCCGCCGGGTCGATTCCGCTGTTGCGGTCGAGGTGGACATAGACCAGAAAATCGGGATCGCACAAGAGCTCGATCAAGGCATTCAACTGATCGATATCCTTGTGCGCATGGATCAGGAACACGTGCTGCATGCCGGCTCCGGGGGCGATCGCTGCGCCGAGTCTAGCATGGTGACTGCGCGCGCCGCCCCCGGCGCCGCGTGCAGTCACAGGTCGCGCATTTTGAAGACGATAGCGTCAGTTCAGCGACACGGTCTGGCCATTCACGGTCACGGTACGCACCGAACCGGAGGCACCGATCTTCACTTCCGGCCGCTTGCAGCCGACGTCGAGCAGCACCAGGAATTCGGCGGTCGACTTGCCGTCGTTCTTCAGGTAGAAGGCGCCATTGTCCTCGACCACATTGGTCTTGGCGCCCGGCCCGATCCACTTGGCAAACTCGGCGTCGGTGTTCAGCGAGCGCAGGCACACCGACTGCGCCCCGGCCACCACCTTCACGTTCTGGGCGTTTTCGACCGTCATGATGACCGGCGTGTGCACGTTCCACTCATAGGTGCGGGCCACGGTGCTGGCCAGGCGGTCGCGCACCAGCATCGAGCCGCCGCTGTTGCGCAGGTGCCAGACCTGGCGCTTGGCCATGGTCAATTGACCGCCATACGCCGCCGTCGCATCGCCTTCGACATAGTCATAGCCGGGCTGGGCCGAGAAGCCGGTGATCTTGCCGTTGCGTTGCAGCTGCTCGCGGTAGCCGGTCACCATCTGGCCCTTGCCGCCGTCGAAGGTGATCGCGTTCTGCGAGCGGGTCTGGTGGTACCAGTCGGTCCAGTACGGCGAACCGTACCAGTCGTACCAGCCGGCCTTGACCAGCAGCGGCTGGCCGGCCACCGACAGCAGGATGCCGTTCTGGTCGCCATGGCTATGGTTGAACGAGCCGTAGGGGCTGGACTTGAAGTACAGCGAAGTGCGGCCGGTGGAACCGATGTCGCTGTGGAAGGCGGCCCAGCCCACGCTCGGGTAATAGGCCGAATTCGACGGCGGCGACTTGGCGGCGGTTTCCTTCACCGGCAGCGGATACGGCGCTTGCAGCAGGCTTAGCGTGTCTTCGGTGCCGCCCAGGCTGTTCACGTACCAGGCCGCACGTGGCGACACCATGCGCGACCCGAAGGCGTGCCAGACGCGGGTGTCGGGCTTGGTCTCGGAACCGTCGCCGAAGGCATGCACCCGCGAGCCCGGCGGCGTGAACTGGGTGGCGAAGTCGAGTAAGCCCAGCGCCCATGGCTTGGCGTAGAAGTTCACACCCGAGGCTTGCGACATCGGGTCCCACAGCGCCACCAGGTAGCCGGCCGCGTATTCGGCGTAGGCGGTGCCGTTGGCGTAGCCGCCTTCCGGGCCGCTCCACGGCGACGGCGCATTGGCGTAGGCACGGAACGAAAAGTCGAACCACTTGCGCGCTTCCGGAATGTCGCCCAGGGACAAGGTGGAGATCAGGCTCAGGAAGATCAGGCTGGTGTTGCCGTGCGAGTCGAACGGGTACTGGTCGAGGCGGCCATTGTCGCCGGCCAGGTTGCCGTAGATTTCCTCGGTGCGTACCTTGACCGTGTCGAGCCAGCGCGCGCGCCGGGTCGCGTCCAGGTCGCCGGCCAGGATGTCGACCGACTTGATCAGCGACACCGCGATCTGGCGCGTGGCCTGGTCCTGGTTGGCGTAGCTGGTCGGGCCTTTCGGATTGAGCGCGGCCAATTGATCGCCGCGGCGCAGCGCCTCGGTCAGGAACATCTGGTCGCGCTTCATGCGCCACATCACCACCGCCGCTTCCAGCTGGCGGCTGGCTTCGTTGATGCGCTGGCGGATGTCGGTCTGCTGCGACGCCATTGCCGCGGTCAGGGGCGAGGTGATCACGATCGGCCAGCGTGCATCGTTCAGTTCTGGCAGCGCATTGATCTGCAGCTTGATCTCGTTGTTCATGCGGCTCACGTACGGGTCGAGCTCGGCGCGCTTGGTGCTGCTCCAGGTCGAATAGGGCGTGAACGACGGCGGCAGCGAACGTGGGCGCGGCTTGGCCGTGATGCGCGTGCGCAGGGTGGCATTGTCCGGCACTTCGAACAGGTTCGATTTGTTGGTGATCGCGAAAGTGCGCGGGCTCGACCAGTCGTTGGCGCCGCTCGGACGCACGCGCCAGCTGTAGTTGCCCAGGGCCAGTGCCTGGGATGGCAGATACCAGTTGCGGTCGGTCACCACCTTGGTGGTGCCGCCACCGACCTTGGTGATCTCGAGCTCGTAGCTGGCCGGACCGGTGGCGTGGCGCGCCCAGGTAAAGCCGGGCGGGTTTTGCGCCTGCACCTGGTTCATCGCCGGGCTCGGTTGGACAATCAGGGGATCGGTGGACTGGACCCAGTCCGCACGTGCCTGCATGCAGACGAACAGTGCGGCGAATGCAGTAACGCGGACCAGACCTTGCCGGGTAAATTTCATGTGGTAAAGCTCCGAAAAACGTGAATTCCTGGGATTCGCGCCGCGGGTCGGGCGCCTTGAAGATCGTGCTGTCGACACCGGGAGATGCCTTGCTTGACGTAAACAATGTTACGTCAAGAAATTTTGAACATGCACAAATTCTCTAAGGAAATCAAAGGTTTTTCGATTGCTTCGCAGAAGTCCCACGCCAAAAAATTAACATTTTCAAGGAAAGATTTCACACACCTAACGGTCGTGTTTTGTCTGCAAAGACAGGCAGACAAGTCTGTCTTTGTTCATCTTCATCCGGTACCAATTGCGGCGCGCAAGGCACGCATGCGTTTCAAGTAGCGCAGGCAATAGATCGCGAAGGCCAGCGGCGCGCGCTGCACGTAGCGCCGGCGTACCGCGAATTCCTCGCGCCGCGCCGCGATGCGGTTGCTGGAAGAGACGCTGCCGGCGTGGTCGCGAAACACTGCCAGCGGGCGCGCCAGCACGGCGGGCGTCGCCACCTTGGCCAGGCGCAGCCACAGGTCGATGTCCATCGCGTAGCGCAGGCTTTCGTCGAACATGCCGGCCTGCTGAAACGCGGTGCGGCGTACGAACACGGCCGGATGTGGGATCGCGGCGCGCCCGCTGGCCAGGCGCCGGTAGGAGAACGCCGGCATCGGGTAAGGTGCGGCGAGGTGGCCATCCTTCAGCACCTGGACCGCGCCGAACAGCCACGCCAAAGGCTGGCCGGCCGCGCGCGCCGTGTCGAAACGCTCGGCCACGGCTTGCAGCACGTCCGGGGCAGCGTAGTAGTCGTCCGAGTGCAGGTGGGCGACGATCTCGCCGCGCGCCGCATCGATGCCGGCATTCATGGCGCGCGCGATGCCGCCCGTGACGCCATGCAGCACACGCTTGCGGCCGGAGTACGCCGCGATCAGGTCGAGCGTGGCATCGGTCGAACCGCCGTCGACGAAGATGTGTTCAATATCGCGCAGCGTTTGTGATTGCACCGAGGCCAGGGTGTCAGCGAGGGTGGCGGCGCTGTTCCAGGTGCAGGTGACGATCGAGAAGGTCGGCGTGGTTGGCGGCGCGATCGGAACTGGCATGCCCTCGTCGGCTGTCATTGCTGGACTGAGTGCCGGGTTCGCCGTTTGGGGCCCGTCCGCTACGGTCGGCGTGACTGCTGCGTCCGATGGATCCATTGTGCTCGCCGTGTTCAGCGTTTTCACGCAATTCGCGTTGTTCAGCTCGCTCGCCTCGTTTGCCATGGTTGTCGTCTTCGTCCGGTTTGTCGCGCCCGCCGGCGGCGCAGTGGTCGGTGGGTTCGGCATACAGCGCCAATAGTCTGGACAGCAGGACGCCGGCATCGGCGCCGAAGGTGGGCGGCGGCGGCCTGCTGTGCGGTTGCTCGTCGAGCCGGCGCGCGGCCAGCGCCACCAGATCGGCCATCGAGTCGGCCAGGCCGAGCTGGTCGGGAAAGCCTGCGTAGCGCGCCAGCTCGGGAGTACCGCCGCGTGCCAGCGCCAGGCAGGGGCGGCCCAGCGCCAGCGCTTCCAGCACCGTGGTGCTGCAGGCTTCCGCGCACACCGAGGGCACCACGCACAGGTGCGCGCGCGCGGCCAGTGCCAGCGTGGCCGGATAATCCTGCCAGCCGAAGAAACGCACCTGCCCTCCTCCGTGACGCCCTTCCAGCGCGGCGCGCTGCGGCCCGTCGCCGACCACGGTGATGCGCACATGCGGCGCCAGGCGGCCGCGCGCCGCATCGAGGAATTCTCCAAAGCCCTTGCCGGCGTCGATTCGCCCGACCAGCAGCAGGTCGCCGCGCCGTGGCGGCGGCGCGGCCAGGGCGGCGGCGCGCAGGCGCGGATAATCGACCACGTTGTGGATCACGCGGCAGCGTGTCAGGTCGGCATCCGGGACGGCGCGCAGGAACTGGCGCCGCAGGAAGTCCGACACGAAGACGGTCTTGTGACGCGCAAAGGCGCGCGCGTTCTGGTCGCGGTAGCCGTTGACGGCGATCGCAGTGACCGATTTGCGCAGCGGGCCGGCATTGCGCCGGATGCAAGCGGCGCATTCGCCCGGAACCAGGTTGTCGCATACGGCGTCGTCGCGAAAGCGCAGGTGGGTCAGGCATTCGCTGCCCTGGTCGTGGCGGGTCTGGACGTAGTTGATGCCATCCGGGACATACAGGCCCGTCATCGGCAGGTGGCCGTGGTAATGCACGACATCGAAGCCATGCGCGTGGCGCGCGATGGCGCGACCGATCTTGCGCGCGAAGTAAGGGCGCTTGAGCGGGTTGAAGATGCCCAGTTGCGCTTCCTTCCAGCCGGGATGGGGCTGGTCGAAGCCGGGCCGGAAGCGGCCGTGAAAGCCGATCTGCTCGGCGCAGCCATGCGCGCCCCGGTCGTTGCGGCCGAGGATCTCGACCTCGTGGCCGTCCGCCAGCAGGCGGTTGGCCAGCGTCACCACGTGCTTGCCCAGGCCACCCACCTGCGCACCGGGCAAGTCTTCGGACACCATCAGGATACGCATGCTAGCTCCGCACCGGCTGCCGCCGCGCCTTGAGCTGCCGCCACAGCTGCAGCCGGTCGTCGCGTTCGAGTACGAACAGGACGCCGTGCACGGCCAGCAGCAGCAAGGTTGCGCCCAGGATCAGCGCGAAGTCGTGCGCTCCGGTGTCGAGCAGCTTCTCGGCCATGGCGGCAACCAGTGCTACCGGCACGATTGCGGCGGCAACTGGTGCATACCCGCGCGCCACCAGGCGCGCCAGCGAGGTCGGCACGGTGCGGCCATGGACGTACAACAGGAAGGCAGCGCTGAACAGGACCGAACCGAACAGGTGGCCCCAGGCAGCGCCGTCGATGCCCCACCCTGCCACGCCGGCATATACCAGCCCCAGCCCGACCAGCGCGCGCGTCACCGCGAACAGGCCGGAGACGCGCGGATGGCCCATGCCGTCGTTCACCAGCGACGGCAGGCTGCTGAGCGAATCGACGAACTGCGACAGCGCGACGACGGCCAGCACGGTGGCGCCGTTGCGGGCGAAGTCAGCGTCCATCCAGTGCAGCAGGATGCGCTGCGCGAACACCGCCACCAGCACTAGGATTGCCGCGTTCAGGAACACCACGTAGCGCGTCGCCTTCAGGTAGGCGTCATCCAGGCGCTGCAGTTCGCCTCGCGCCGCCAGTGCGCTGGCGGCCGGGAACAACACGCCGGACAACCGGAAGCTCAATCCCAGCACGCGATTGGCGAGCGTGGCGGCCACGGTGTACCAGGCCAGTGCGCTGACCCCGGCCAGCGCGCCGATGATCAGTTTGTCGGCATGGGCATACGAAAGCGCGGCAAAGCGCGACAGGAAGGACCAGCTCGAAAAACGCAGCAGACGCGCCCGGGTTGCCACGCCCGGCCAGCGCCAGTGCAAGCCCGGCAGCAGGCGCCGGATCGCATGCCACAGCACCAGGCAGTGGATGCCGCTGGCGGCGACGCGCAGCGCAATCACCTCGAACAGGCCGTGGCCCAGCATCAGGATGCCGACCGTGGCCAGCGGCACCAGAGTGCCGAACACCATTTCCACGCGGCCCGACACGTCGTAGCGCATCAGCGACTGCGGCACGCTGTTCAGATAGTTCTGCATCTGACCCAGCAGGAAGCCGAGTGCGGCCAGCCGCAGGGTCGAAACGGCCTCGTCGGTGAGTGCGGGCGGCACCGCGAACACGCCCGTCACCAGCGGGCGCGCGCCGAGGAAGATGCCGGCCGCGCCGGCCAGGCCGATGGCGGTATAGGCGAGCGTGCCGAAGGAGACGGTCTCGGCAATGCTGTCGTCGTCACGATGGGCATTGTGCTCGGCGATGTATTTGACCGAGCCGGTGGTGACGTTGATGTCGATCACGGCGAAGTAGCCGACGATGGCTGTCACCAGCGAATACACGCCGTAGCCGGCTTCCCCCAGTCCGCGCACCACCAGCGGCACGGTGGCCAGCATCACCAGTGCGGGAATGGCCGCCCCGAGCAGGTTGGACCAGGCGTTGCGGGCCAGGCGCAGGTTCATCACGCAGGCACCAGATAGGGATGTGCCACGGCCGGCCGTGCCACGGCACGCGGCGCCGCTGCCGGCGCGCTGACCGCCAATGCAAGGTAAGGCAGCGCCAGGCACAAGGCCAGCATCTGCGTGGTGCGCACCTGCGGGAACGGCGTGCCGATCAGGAGATCGGGAATCATGAAGGCGAGCCCGGCGGCGCCCGCCACCCCGAGTCCCAGCACGTCGGGCGGCAAGGTGCGCAGGGTGCGCCGCGCGAACAGGACGAAGGCGCAGATCACGCCGGCCAGCAGCACCGCGCCGGGCAGCCCGGTCTTGAGCGCGATGTGCAGTACGCCGCTGTGCAGGAACAGACCGCCGTCCTGGTTGTTTTGCCAGGAGATGGTCTGGTAGCCGTTGTAGCGCCCCCAGGCGCCGATGCCGGTGAAGGGATGGGCCAGGAAGTCGGCCAGCGCGAGCTTGAGTTCCAGCAGCCGCTCGCTCTCCGGACCGAAGCGGCGCGACTGCATGTCGTACAGCAGGCTCACCGGTCCATTGCCGCTGCCGGTGACCCGGGCCAGCCGCCGCACCGCCACGAATGCCAGCGCCGCGCCCACCAGCGGCAGGCCGGCCAGCATCAGCTGCAGGCGCCGCCGTGCTGGAATCCGGAACATGATTACCGCGGCCGCCAGCACGAAGCCGATCCAGGCACTGCGCCGGTAGGACAGCAGCACGCACAGCGCAGTGGCGCCGAGTGTCAACCAGGCAATGCCGCGCCAGAAGCGCGAACGTTCGGCCGCATCGGCCTGGAACAGCATGATCGCGGCGATGGCGAACGCGAGCGTGCACAGCAGGCTGTCGTTGATGTCGAAGAAAGTCAGCCGGATCTGCAGCGCGTTCATGTTCGCGTAGACATTGTTCGGATCGCCACCGAGGACGGCCCAGCGTCCCAGGCCGAACGCGGCGCGCACCAGGCCGGCCAGCAGGATGAAACGGGCCAGCTCACGCGCCTGCTCGCGGGTGCGGAAGGCCAGCAGCATCAGCGAGACCAGCGGCGCCATCCAGACGATGTTCGAGAAGCCGGACGGGGCCAGCGCCTCCGCTACCGGCACGTTGGCAAGCACAGCCGCACCGACGTGGGCCGCCAGCAGCACGGCCCAGGCCAGGAACCAGGGACGCAGGTTACAGGCCGGCGCCGGCAGGCGCTGGAAGCCGGCGGCCACGCGCGCGCAGCACCACGCGCCCAGCATGTACCACAGCACCACGCCGAACAGCAGCAGGCCCGATCCGCGGCTGTAGATACTGCGCGACGCAAAGACGGCCAGGTTGCCGTAGCTGGTGGAATTGACCCAAAAGAAGATCAGCAGGTAGGGATAGACCAGGAAACGCGGCCACGCCAGGCCGATGCCGACGCCCAGCACGGCCGCGACCGACAGGCCGATGACGGCCAGCCATGGCAGCGAGTAATAGACGTAAGGCAGGAAGTCGTTCATCGGCACACGTTCCAATTCAGCGGTGGAGGAACGCTGTCGCTACAGATGGCGACGATGAAGCGGCTTGTCGAGCGCTGGTTACAGCCCGTGATGTTTTTGCCTCTTCAGCTTGCGCGGCTTCGGCACTGTGTCCCGCGTTGGTGCCGGCATGATTGTCCGGCTGCGCATCCGCTCCGATCAGACGCGCACGGTCTCGCGGCGGGAGCACGGCGAGCATGTCGGACACGAAGCGGTCCTGCACGCGCCAGCCGGCGCGCGGATCGTTGCCGACAGTGGAAACGCGCACCAGCATCCCATCCGGAACCTCGCCCGACAGGCCGTAGGCGAGGCGGCGCAGCTTTTGTTGGATGCCGGTCCTGGTGGCCTTGTCGCCGATGGTGATCCAGTAGGTGATCGGTTCGTTGCGCTCGTGCAGCCGCGCCACTAGGCGCGTCACCGGTACCGGCGCATAGCGTGTCGGCAAGACGTCGTCGTCTTCCTGCACCATCTGGAAGCCCTGAGCCACGTAGCAGACTTCCGGCAGGTGCAGCTGCAGCGACTTGCTCTGGTCGCCGCCGTAGGCGATCGACAGCATCACCCGCTGACCATGCGCGTCGGCGTAGGTGCGCGACAGGGTCTGGTCATAGATCTTTTCGAGCATGCCCTGCTGTTCAGAATTCGGGGTGAGCGGAACGACGTTCGGATCGATCGTCCATTCACCGAACCGGGCCGGAATCATCTGCTCGAGATTGAAGAGCTCGTGCGGCAGCGGCGCGCGCGGCTGCGGCGTCAGCGCGCCCGTCAGCGCCGATGTGGCTGCCATGGCGACACCGATGACAAGGCTGACCACCAGACTGCGATTCATCGCGCGTCCCTCACCGCTGATGCGCGGTCGGCGGCAGGATCGCCAGCCCGGCCCCCGTCGTCCATATCGTTGATGCCGTTGCTGCGCCTGGCTCCCCCTTCCGCAGTCCGTTGCCTGAGATGCCATTGCAGCGCCGAATCGACGGCCAGGATCATCGCCAGCGCCGTCAGGAACAGCACCATGCCGGCGAAGCCGTGCAGGAAACCCTGGCCGGCGGCGTCGCCGAAATGGTAGGTCACCAGGGTCAGCGTGATCACCCGGACCACGTTGGCGGTGAACGAAATCGGAACGATCAGGATCGCGAGGCCGACGTTGCGAAACGCCGACGGATGGCGCATCAGGTTCAGATAGAACAGGCCAAGCGCTTCCAGCGTCAGCAGCGTCTGCAGGCCGGCGCAGGCGTCGGCCACCAGCAGCTGGTACTGGCCGATCTGCAGCACCACGCCCGAGCGCGAGATCGGATAGCCGGCCGCGAACAGCAGGTGTTCGGTGGCCCAGGATACTGCCATCTTCATCGGCATCGTCACCGCCGCCACCAGCTCGCTCGGCAGCGGCACCATGAACAGCATGAAGAAGAACGGGAACCACAGCACGCGCAGCGCGCACGCGCCGAACTTGAGCAGCACGATGGCGGCGAGCACGGCCAGGATCGAGCCGACTTCGAACATCAAAATCTTCTGCGAACGCCCCAGCAGGTGGATCGCCAGGCCGAAGGCCAGCAGCGGCCAGCCGGTCCAGTGCAGGCGTGGCGGCTCGCTCGCAGCAAGTACCTCGAGCCATTTACGCCAGATCAGCCACAACGCCAGCGCGAAGATGATCGGACCGTGGCCCTGCTCTTCGCCGATCCAGGCGCCGGTGAACAGGCTGTACAAGGTGGGGACGAACATTGCCGCGAGGCCGAGCAGGACCGGCCACCAGTCGGGCAGCGCCTCGCGTAATGTCGACGGCAGTGCCGATGGTATCGTCGATGTCGATACCGATGCCGATGCCGATGCCGATGCAAGCGTCGAATGTGCCATCGCAGGCGCGTTCGCACCGTGAGGATTTGCAGCGTCGATCCGGGCCGCCATGTCAGAACTCCACCACCACCGAGCCGACGATCTCGGCGCCCGCCTCCGCCATCTGCTCGGCCATGCGCTTGACGCCGGCAATGCGGGTGCGGTGCTTGCACGCTACCAGCAGCACGCCGCCGGCACGTCCGGCCACTGCCAGCGCATCGGCCCCGGCGGTGAACGGCGCCAGGTCGTACAGCACCACGTCGTAACGGCTCTCGAGCTGGGCATGCAGGTTGCGGAATCCCTCGCGCGCCAGCAGCTCCTGCGGATTCGGCGGCAGCGTTCCGGCCGGTAGCAGCGACAGGTCGGAAAAGGCCGGGACCGGCTGGATCACGTCGAGGTCGGCGCGCCCGGCCAGCAGGTCGGACAGGCCCTGGCGCGGCTTGAGTGCGAACATCTCATGCTGGCGCGGATTGCGCAGGTTGGCGTCCACCAGCAGGGTCTGCTCCCCGAGTTGCGAAAACACCAGCGCCAGGTTGGCCGTGAACAGGCCGGCCCCATCGTCGGCCTCGGCCCCGGCGATCGCCAGCACGCGCCGGCCACGCGCGAACCAGCGCAGCATCAGCTGGCTGCGGATGGCGCGCAACGCTTCGACCTGCGGCGAAAATGGATCGTAGGCAGCCACCAGACGTGGCGACAGATTGGCTTCGCCGCGCTGCAGATAGGGATAGGCAAACTGGCGCGCCAGTGCTTGCTGGACATCCTCTTCGCTCGCCAGCCCCAGGCGCACGGCGGCCTCGCCGAAGCGGATGCCGAGATCCTTCTGGGTGCGCAGCACTCGCTCGGTATCTTCCGGCGTCAGCTTGCCGGCGTCGAGCAGCAAGCTTCCCATGCTCGCATCGACTCCCTGGTTGAGCGGCAAGGCGGATAGTACGGATGAATTCATGGCGCGGTCCCGGGGTTCTTCCTCATGGTCGTTCTGAGATGCGCCGTCATGCCGGTGCGGGCGCACGTCGTGAAAGTCATCCATGCTTCAGTTAAGCCGCAGCAGGCGTCGCGGCCCCATCAGGCGCGCCATGCTACTGCGCCGCACGCGCGGCGCGCTCCACTCGATGGCGCCCAGCACCGGAATGCCGAGCATGTCGCGCACATCGCTGCTGGAACGCACCGGGCGGTTGAGCAGTTCGAGCATCAACGCCAGTCCGACCCCGAGAATGGTCCCCAGCAGGATCGACACCAGGGTATTGAGCAGCACGCGCGGACCGGACGGTTCGAGCGGCGCCGTGGCCGGATTGAGTACAGAGATGTCGGACTGTTCGGACTGGGCCTCGATGCGGGTCTGCGAGAAGCGTTCGCTGGCCGAGTCGTAGGCGCGCTGGGCACTGTCGAGGTCTTTCAGCATCACGCCCAGCTCGTCACGGGTGCGGTTCAGTTCGAGCACGCGGGTCTTCTGCGCGGCCAGTTCGGTGCGCAGCTCGGCTTCTCGCTGGCGCAGCACATCGGCATTGGCGCCGACGCTGCGCGTCACCGTGCCCACGGCGCTGCCCAGTTCGGAGCGCAGTTTGGCGACTTCGGCGCTGGCGGACTGGTATTGCGGGTGGTTGCGGCCGTAGCGCGAGCCTGCCTCGGCCAGCTTGGCTTCGGCGCTCGCCAGGGTCACGCGCAGGTTCTGGATCAGCGCGTTGTTGGCGACGTCGGGCGAGTTGATGGGCGAGCCCGCTGCACCATTACCGCCGGCGGCCTGCTCGCGCGAGCTCGCTTCCATCGCCGCCGCCTGGGCCACCACCAGCTGGGCCGACAGATCGTTCAGGCGCGATAGTTCGACATCGACCCGGTTGTTGTCGAGGCTGACAATGCCCTTCTCCTGCTGGTATTTGGACAGCCGCGCCTGGGCCGCCTCGACGTTGTCGCGCAGCTGCCGGGTCTGCTCATTGAAATAGGTGGACGCGTTCTTGGCCGGTTCGGTCTTGAGCTGGACCGTCGCCTTCTGGTATTCGCCGGCGAAGGCATTGGCGACAGCGGCGGCAAACGCCGGGTCGGCACCGTCGAAGCTGATCTCGACCACGCTCGATTCGCGCGAGGGCATGATCTGCAGTTTCTTGAGCAGCAGGTCGGCCAGCCAGTCGCGCACCGTGCCCTTGCCTTCGGTCGCTTCCTGGAACTGCCGCACCACGGCGGGACTGGACGCCAGCCGCAGCGAATCGACCACGCGCAGCGCCACGTTCTTGCTGCCGATGATGTCCATCTGGGTCGCCATATAGCCCGGCATCAGCTGACCAGGCATGGTCAGGCCGGTCAGCGGGTCCACGCCCTTGTAGTTGAGCAGTACCGAGGCCGTGGCCGTATAGGTCTTTTGCTGCACCAGGCTCCAGCCGAGCGCCAGCAGCGCCGTCACCAGCAACGTGCTCAGGATGAGGCGCTTGCGCGCGAGAAGGATCAGCAGAAATTGGTGGATGTTCATGAACCTACCTTTGCTTCCTCATGGTTGCCATTTCAGATGCGACGCCAGCTCGCTCACACGTGCGGCACGCAGGCCGGCCCAGCGGCAGACAGGCAGACGCAATTCAAAACCAGCTTTCGCGCACCACGATCACATCGTCGACCTGTACCGGATCGCTGGCCTTGACTTCAATCGTTACCGGATTGCCGCCCGGGTCGCGACGCGTGATGCGCATGCCGTTGTCGCTGCCGCGCGGACTCAGGCCGCCTCCGGCCGAGATCGCCTGCTGGACCGTCATGCCGCGCTCCAGGCGAAAGGCACCGGGGCGCGTCACTTCGCCGGTGACATAGGCGCGCGGTGCGCGCTCGACGTAGATGATGTCGCCGCCCGCCACTTCGACGTCCTTGTCCAGTTCGCCCTTGCGCACCATGTCGACCACGTCGATGGTTTCGCGCGCGGTGGCGCCGTCGCGGGTGCGTACCAGGCTGACCATGTCGCCGCCCTCGCTGTGGATGCCGCCGGCCATCGCCAAGAGGTCGAGCACCTTGCGCCTGCCCTCCACCGGATAGCGGCCCGGACGGTTCACATACCCCAGCACCGAGACCTGCTGGCTGGCCAGGGTGGTCACCAGCATGTTGACCTGCGCTTTCTTGAGGTAGCCGCCCTTCTCGAGCAGGCCGCCGATCCTCTTCTCGGCCGCGGCCACCGACAAGCCGCCGACCTCGACCTGTCCCAGCAGCGGAAAGGTGATGTTGCCGCCCTCGCTGACGCGCGTCTCGAGCGACAGGTCGGGACTGCCATAGACCGACAACTTGACGATGTCGCCCGCGCCCAGCAGCACCTCTGCGGCGCCGGCCGCGCGCATGCCGGTCACGGCGAACAGCATGAACGCGGCGTAGCTCATCCACTTCACGAATCGTTTCATGTTCATCCTCCAGCGTCGGTTGTGTCGCGCTTACCTGAGCCCACCTACTCCGCGTTCCAGCGCCGCCTTGTCGACGGCGCTGTCGGAGCCATTGCTGTTGCCATTTCCGTTACCTGCGCGAGCCCCGGCACCTGCTGCCGCACCCGTCACCTCCGGCGCGGCGCGCGCAACACCGTCGGCCGCTTGCACCGGCGCTGGTCCGGCAGGATTGGCAGGCATGGACGCCTGCGCTCCCTCCGTAGTCGCTGCCGTAGCGCCCGATCCGTCACCCGCAGCGGCATCGGCAGGTAGCGACATGCCGGGCGACGCCGCGGCAGGCAATCCCGGCCCCGCCGTCCGCGCCAGTGCCGCGGCGCCGTCGGTCTTGCCGTCGGGCGCCAGTTCCTTGTTCATGTATTCGATCTTCGCCGCCGCGCGCAGACGGCCGATTTCAGCCTGGGCCAGCTCGCGGTTCTTGCGGTTGGCCAGGAACTGCGCGATCTGCGGCGCGGCGATCGCCAGCGTCACCGGCGCGTCGACCACGTCGGCGACCGAGACCAGCATCGCGCGCCCGCCTTCCCGGGCAAAGAAGATCTGGTCTTTCGGCATCGCGAGCAGCTTGGATGACAGTTGCGGATCCAGGTCGGCGGTACTGCGCGTGACCTGGGCGCGGCCGTAGCCGATCTTTCTGGCGTCGAGCATCACCGCCACTTCTTCCAGCGACTTTGCCTTATCGACGGCGGCGCGCAGCTCCGGCGTTACGGCCGTGGCGGGCATGATCAGCTGGTTCATCGTGAACTGCTTGCGCTCGGTGAAGAATTGCGGGTTCTTGTCGAAATAATCCTGGATCTCGGCGTCGCTCGGGCGCCCGGCGTCACCGACGCGCTTCTGCATATAAGCCTGGGCGATGATCAGCGCGCGGGCACGCTCGATCGCCTGCATCACCTTGGGATCGCGGTCCAGGTTTTCCTTGCCCGCTTCTTCCTGCAATAAGGCGCGGTCGATTAAGGCCTGCAGCAATTGCTTGCTGGCGAGCTGCTGCTGCGCGGCCGGCACGCCGGCGCGCTGGATTTCTTCGTTGAGCTGCAGCACCGTGATCTCTTCGCCGTTGACGCTGGCCAGTGCTTGCCCGGGCTTGGCTTGCGTCGCCTTGTCGTCGCTGCAGCCGGCCAGTGCGGCGCCAGCCACCAGCACGGCGAGGCCTGCCGATATCCCGCGCTGCAATCCAGACCAGCGGACAAGGATGCGGCGCAGAACAGCTCGGATGAATGCCGAAGACGGGATCTTCAAATACAGGATCTTCACGTTCATGTCTCCACGGTGAGCGATGGCCGCGCCGTCGTACGGATACGGTCCGGATCGAGCGTCTCGAGATAGGCCGCGTAGGTTCGGCGCAGGCCCTCGGCCAGCGGCGTGCTGGCGCGCCAGCCGAGCGAGGCCAGCTTCGACACTTCGAGCAGCTTGCGCGGTGTGCCGTCCGGCTTGCTCGCATCGAAGGCGATGCGGCCGGGGTAGCCGACCGTCTCGCCCACCAGCCGCGCCAGCTCGGCGATGGTCACATCCTGGCCGGTGCCGACGTTGATGTGCGAATGCATCGGATCGGTGTTGGCGGCATAGGTTTCGGGCGCCAGGTTCATCACGTGGACGCTGGCCGCGGCCATGTCGTCGACGTACAGGAATTCGCGCATCGGCCTGCCGCTGCCCCAGATCACCACCTCGGGCGCGCCGCTCAGGCGCGCCTCGTGGAAGCGTCGCAGCAACCCCGGGATCACATGGCTGTTCTCTGGGTGGTAATTGTCGCCCGGCCCGTACAGGTTGGTCGGCATGACGCTGCGGTAGTCGGTGCCGTACTGCCGGTTATAGCTTTCGCATAGCTTGATGCCGGCGATCTTGGCCATCGCGTACGGCTCGTTGGTCGGCTCCAGGACGCCGTTCATCAGGTACTCTTCGCGGATGGGCTGGGCTGCCAGGCGCGGATAGATGCAGGACGAGCCGAGGAACAGCAGCTTGCGCACGCCGGCGCGCCATGCTTCATGCACGACATTGGCCTGCACCATCATGTTATCGTAGATGAATTCGGCGGGATAGCTGTTGTTGGCGTGGATGCCGCCGACCCGGGCCGCCGCCAGGTACACCTCGTCGATGCGTTCGCTGCGGAAGAAGTCGCGCACGCTGGCCTGATCGGTCAGTTCCAGTTCGGCATGGGTACGGGTGACGATCTTGGGCGAGCCACCTGCGCGCAGTGCGCGCACGATGGCCGAACCCACCAGGCCACGGTGGCCGGCAACATAGATACGAGGATGATTCGACACGTTTACTCCCGTGAAAGTGCAACGTTGTAGCCATGCGAGCACAGCAGCTTGTGGCGGCGCGCCGACTCCAGGTCGTGCGTCACCATCTCGCGCACCATGGCCTCGAAACCGGTACGTGGCTCCCAGCCGAGGCGCTCGCGCGCACGGGCGGCGTCGCCCAGCAGGGTCTCGACCTCGGTCGGGCGGAAATAATGCGGATCGACCGCCACGATCGGCTGGCCCAGCGCCACTCCGGGCGCGCGCTGGCCTTCGACCCGCGCCACCAGCCCGCGCTCGTCGATGCCCTGCCCCTGCCATGCGATCGTGATGCCGAGCTCGCGCGCGGCGGTCTCGACGAACTCGCGCACCGAATGCTGGCGACCGGTGGCGATCACGAAGTCTTGCGGCTGGTCTTGCTGCAGCATCAGCCACTGCATCTGTACGTAGTCGCGCGCATGGCCCCAGTCGCGCAACGCATCCAGATTGCCAAGATAAAGCTGGGGTTCCAGGCCCTGGGCGATATTGCTCAGGGCGCGCGTGATCTTGCGCGTGACGAAGGTCTCGCCACGGCGCGGCGATTCGTGATTGAACAGGATGCCGTTGCAGGCATACATGCCATACGCTTCGCGGTAATTAACGGTGATCCAGTGCGCGTACAACTTGGCCACCGCGTAAGGACTGCGCGGATAGAACGGCGTGCTTTCGCGCTGCGGCGTCTCTTGCGCCAGGCCGTACAGTTCGGAAGTGGAGGCCTGGTAGAAGCGCGTCTTGTGTTCCAGTCCGAGGAAACGGATCGCTTCCAGCAGGCGCAGCGTACCGAGGGCGTCGACATCGGCCGTGTACTCGGGCGCTTCGAACGACACCGCGACGTGGCTCATGGCGCCCAGGTTGTACACCTCGTCGGGCTCGACCTCGGCCAGGATGCGGGTCAGGTTCGAGGTGTCGGTCAGGTCGCCGTAATGCAGACACAGGCGCGGATCGTCGGCGTGCGGATCCTGGTAGATGTGATCGATGCGCGCGGTGTTGAACAGCGAAGCGCGGCGCTTGATGCCGTGCACCTCGTAGCCCTTCTCGAGCAGCAGTTCGGCCAGGTAGGAACCGTCCTGTCCGGTGACGCCCGTGATCAGTGCCTTTTTCATGTCAGTCGTTTCCTGTTCGGGTGGAACGATGTCCCTGTCCTGCCGCCATCGTTGCTGAAGCCTTCGTTGGCCTGTGCAATTGATTCGCTGCGGAGCCGGCGTAAAGCATGGTCGCGTGCTGTTCGATGCCGCGGCGGCGCGACAGTTCCGTATGTCGTGCAGATGCTTGCGCGGCGCTCAATGCGGCGCTTCAGGCTGGACGCGATGCGGTGTCGGGCCACGCCTCAACCCACGCTCAGTGCGCATTCTCGCGGCTGAACACCACCTTGATCGTCTTGAGCATGATCCATATATCCAGCCACAACGACCAGTTGCGCAAGTAATCCAGGTCATACTGGATGCGCGCTTCCATCCGGTCCAGGGTCGCGGTCTCGCCGCGCAGGCCATTCACCTGGGCCCACCCGGTGATGCCCGGCTTGACCTTGTGGCGCAGCATGTAACCCTTGATCAGCTTGCGGTACTGCTCGTTATGCGCCACCGCGTGCGGGCGCGGGCCGACCACGCTCATGCGGCCCTGCAAGGCATTGATGAACTGCGGCAGCTCGTCGAGCGAGGTGCGGCGCAAAAAAGCGCCGATGCGCGTAATGCGGCCATCGTTCTTACGCGCCTGCACGATGTCGGCGCCATCGTCGAGCACCGTCATCGAGCGGAATTTATAGATGTAGATTTCTTCGCCGTACAGGCCGTAGCGTCGCTGGCGAAAGATCACCGGGCCGGGCGAACTGAGCCGCACCGCGACGGCGATCGCCAGCATCAGCGGCGCCAGCAGCACCAGCGCCACGCACGAGACCACGATGTCGGTCCCGCGCTTGAGCACGCTGTTGAAGCCCATGAACGGGGTTTCGCTGATGGCGATCACGGGCATCCCGCCGACAGTATCGAAGCGCGCCTGCATCAGGTCGAACACGTACACGTCCGGCAGAAAATAGACCGAGGCCGTGGTGTCCTTCAATTCGTCGATCAGCTTGCGGATGCGCGGCTGGGCCGATACCGGCTGGCTGATGAAAACCATTTTGATGTTATGGCGGCGCACGTAGGCGGCGGCCTCGCTCATACGGCCCAGCACCGGATGGGCCAGCAGCGCCGGCCGCCGTTCGCCGTTGCGGTCGTCGAAAAAGCCGAGCACCTGCATGAACAGGTTCGGGTGGCGGCGGCAGACGTCGGCGAACTTGATGCCGGCATCGTTGGCCCCCACCACCAGCACCGAGCGCAGCTCGCGCCCGCCGTCGCTGCTGCCGCCGGCGAAGCGCACCGCCAGGTGGCTGGCCAGGATCGCCAGCGGCGTCGCCACCGCCCAGGCCAGCAGCACGCGCTCGTCGTAGTAATAGCGCATACCGCTGGCCGAACCGAGAAAGTACAGCACGGCGATGGTCACGCACCAGCCGAAGATGGTGTCGCGCGCATATGCCAGCATGCGCCCGCTGCGCCAGGTGCGGTAAGGGTCGATGTGCTGGTAGACGGCGGACGAAATGAAGAAGGCCAGGATCATCAGCACCAGGCAATAGCCCGAGAACGGTTCGTTGAAGGCCACCGTTGCCAGGTACAGGCTTCCCATCACGATCAGCGGATCGAGCACGCGCTGGAAAAAGGAAATGATCGGGATGTCGTTGACCGTCATGAGTGGCTTTATCCACACAATGCCTTGTACAGGCCGCGTCAGAACAGCACATTGGCGCTCACCTGCACCGAGTTGGCGTCGAAGCGGCCGGTTCCCAGCACCGGCGAGCCGCTGCGCGCCTGGTACGCATAGCCGGCCACCACCTTGATCTTCGGCCGCGCCTGCCAGGTGGCGTTCAGCCTGGCGCTGCGGATCGCGTCGTCCAGGTCGTCCGAGCCCGGGAACACGAAGCGCGCGCTGTAGGCGCGCCGCTCGTAGACGGCGCTGGCCTCGAGCTTGACCTTGGCGCTCGCGTCCCAGGTGGCGCCGATGCTCGCGCCCTTGTTCAGCGTGGTGCTGACGCTCGGGCTTTCGATCGGCGCGAACTCGCGCCACACGGCGGCGGTGTAGCCGAGCTTGCCGACCGGGGCGTAGCTGGCGTTCAGGCGGCCGTTGAAGCCGCTGGTGCTGCCTTCGCCGTAGGAAGGCTGGCGCCGCCGCACGTAGCCGGCCAGCGCCTGCAGCGTGGTGGCGCCGCCCGCCAGCCAGTGCACGCGCGCCTTGAGTTCGTCCTGGGTGAAGTCGTCGCTGGCGACCAGTGGATTGAACGGGCGCCGGTATGGGTACTCGCCCTTCACGCGGCGCGCCACCAGGCCGACCGAGCTGCCGCTTTTCGGCTGGTACAGCAGTTCGGCCTCGAACGCCTTTTCGGTGCGGTCGTTGTAGCGCTGCACCTGCAGTTCATAGGTGTACTTGTCGCGCGCGGCGCCGGCGCGCAGCTTCCAGCTCGGATGCAGCCGGTAGCCGGCATCGAACAGCTGGCGCCGCTGGCGGCGCAGGTTGCGCTGGTCGCTGCGAAAGTCGGTGTACGGCGCCAGTGTCTGCACGTACAGCGCTTCGGCGCGTCCTTCCAGCTTGTTGCCGACGGCCCAGTTCCAGGTGGCCTGCACGTCGCGGCCTTCGTAGTCGAGCTGATCGAAGTGGTCGAACCTGACCTTCGACACCTTGGCGGTGGCGGCCAAGCGCTGGCGGCTGATGCGCTTGTTGACCACCACGCCCGCTTCGCCGGTGCGGTAGCTGTCGCTGCGCCGGCCCGCGAACGGCTGCTCGCCGTCGGCGATGCGCAGCAGGTTGTCGTCATGGGCCCAGCCGATGCCGCCATACAGATGCACGCCTTCCTCGGGCTCGGCGGCCGGCGCCGACGCGGTCAACAGGATGCCGCCGAGCGCGGCCAGCAGCCGGAAGCGGCGCGCCGGTGCGAATGCAACCACAAACGAAGGCACGAACGAAGGTACGGATCTAGGCATGGCACCGGTCTCTCTTTAGTGTTCGCCATGGATCACCAGAATGCCCAATCGCCAGTCGCGAGCACCCAGATCCCCAGCAGGCCATTGGTGACAGCGTGACCCAGCACGGGAGACCACAAGTTGCGGTGCCGCAGGTAGAGCAGCCCATAAGCGCTGCCAGCCAACACGCCGGCCAGCCACAGATGGTGTTCCACACCAAAGAGCAATGTCGGCAGCACAAAGGCTTTGAAGCCAATGCGCGCCGGATCGACCAGCCGAAAGTCGGCACGCGCGATCCACCGCATCAGAAAAGAGCGCCAGAACAATTCTTCCATGACGGGCACGACCAGCGTGGCACCAAGCAGGCGGATCGCCGCCAGCAGCGGGTCGATGCGGCCATCAACGCGCGGATCGTAGCCGGGGCCGCTGCCGGCGATCATCCAGGAGTCGTCGAGCAGTACCCACAGCACGGTGACGATGGCGCCCACGCCGGCGGCGGCCAGCATGTGCGGGATCGGGAGCGTGAACCGGTGCAGCTCGTCGTACTCGCGCCACAGCACAATCAGCAGCGCCAGCACGGCGCCGCTCTGCAGCGGATACAGCCAGAGCAAGGTGGCGCGCGCGGCGCCGAGCCAGGCCAGCAGGTCGCCCAGGACCAGGAAGAATATGAAGACGCCGAACGGCAGGATGCGCACCCAGGCAGCGCGCTCGAGGATGGCCCGGCCAAGCGGACGGGCCGTGGGAGAGATGCCGGCGGCAGGAGCACTACGTTTGTCGTGCCGCTCGGTCATCCAGATCACAGGCGCCTGGCCTGCCTCCTCTTGATCGGTTTACTCGCCGCGTGCGCGCGCTTCGATGCGCTCCCAGCGTTCGAGGGCGTCGAGCAGCAGCTCTTCGATCTCGGCGAAGCGCGCATTGATGCGGCGTGCATCGGCCGGGTTCTGCTTGTAGAAGTCCGGCGCGTTGAGCTGGGCCGTGATGGCCGACTGCTCATCTTCAAGACTGGCGATCAAGGCTGGAAGTTCCTCCAGCTCGCGCTGTTCCTTGTAGCTCAGCTTGACCTTTTTCGCCTGCGCCGCTGGTGCGGCGGCCGGCGCGCTGTCGGCCTTGGCCGCGGCCGGTTTGGCTGCGGCCGGCTGGCTGGCGGCCGGCGCCGTGGCGCGCACCCGCTCCCAGTCGCTGTAGCCGCCCACGTATTCGCGCCAGCGTCCAGCGCCTTCAGCGACGATCACTTGCGTGACCACATTGTCCAGGAAGGTACGGTCGTGGCTGACCAGGAACACGGTGCCGGTATATTCCTCCAGCAGTTCTTCCAGCAGTTCCAGCGTGTCGATGTCGAGGTCGTTGGTCGGTTCGTCCAGCACCAGGCAGTTGGCCGGCTTGGCGAACAGGCGCGCCAGCAGCAGGCGGTTGCGTTCGCCACCCGAGAGCGACTTGACCGGCGAACGCGCCCGTTCCGGCGAGAACAGGAAGTCGTTCAGGTAGGTCATCACGTGCTTGCGCTGGCCATTGATCTCGACCCAGTCGCTGCCCGGCGCGATGGTGTCGGCCAGGCTCGCGTCTTCGTTGAGCTGGGTGCGCATCTGGTCGAAGTAGGCCACGTTCAGCTTGGTGCCGAGCTTCACGGAGCCGCTGTCGGCGGCTTCCTCGCCCAGGATGATCTTCAGCAGCGTGGTCTTGCCGGCGCCGTTCGGACCGATCAGGCCGACCTTATCGCCGCGCAGGATGGTGCCGCTGAAGCCGTCGACGATGACCTTCTCGCCGTAGCGCTTGCCGATGTTCTCGAGGTCGGCGACGATCTTGCCCGAGCGCTCGCCGGTGGCGACGTCGAGCTTGATCTGGCCCTGTGTGTCACGGCGTGCGGCGCGCGTCAGGCGCAGCGCTTCCAGGCGCCGTACACGGCCTTCGTCGCGGGTGCGGCGTGCCTGCACGCCCTTGCGGATCCAGACTTCTTCCTGCGCCAGGAACTTGTCGAACTTGGCGTTCTCGACTTCCTCGTTGGCCAGCAGCTCGCGCTTGCGTTCCTGGTAGGTGGTGAAATTGCCCGGGAACGAGAGCAGGCGGCCGCGGTCGAGCTCGATGATGCGGGTGGCGACGTTGTCCAGGAAGCTGCGGTCGTGGGTGATGAACAGGATCGAGCCGCGGTACTCGCGCAGCAAGCCTTCCAGCCACTTGATCGACGTGAAGTCGAGGTGGTTGGTCGGCTCGTCCAGCAGCAGCACGTCGGGGCTTGATACCAGCGCCACCGCCAGCGCCACGCGCTTCTGCATACCGCCCGAGAGCTTGCCCATGATGGCGTCGCGCGCCAGGCCCAGGCGGTCGAGCGTGGTATCGACCTTGTGCGCCAGGTTCCAGCCGTCGATCGCGTCGAGCTTGGTTTGCAGTACGTGCATGCGCTCCATCAGCGCATCGTCGTCGCCCTGGCCGAACTTGCCGGTCAGTTCTTCGTATTCGGTCAGCATCGCCTGCTGCTCGCCCATGCCGGCCGCCACGGCGTCGAACACGGTCATGGCCGGGTCGAACACCGGTTCCTGTTCGACGTAAGCGATCTTGATGCCCTGCTGCATGACCAGCAAGCCGTCGTCGAGTTTGGAGCGGCCCGAGATCACCTTCAGCAGCGACGATTTGCCGGTGCCGTTGCGGCCGATGAGGCCGACGCGCTCGCCGGTTTCGAAGGAAAAATCAGCGTGGTCGAGCAGCGGCACGTGGCCGAAGGCCAATTGGGCGGAAGAGAGGGAAATGACAGCCATGATCGATGTGCGTTTCGGCGCCTGTTCGCACGTGCGCACGACGCCGGAATGGGATGCGTTGATTGAGTAAGGCGCACATTGTACCGACTGGCAGACCGGAACCTACAATTCTCTTGCTATCCTCGGCTATAATTGCATCCGTTCTAGGGTACCGGCCTGCTTTGCAAGGGCCGCCTGCCGAACTGCAGGTCCGCCCTGCTTTGCCCCGCCGCTTGGCGGAGCGCGCGTCCTCCCCGTAGCACAATGGATAGTGCACATGCCTCCTAAGCGTGGGATACTGGTTCGATTCCAGTCGGGGGGACCACTGCTTTATATCAAGATGCTTCACGACATTTGCGATTCTGCGAAACCAGGATGTTTCGCCTGTGCCTGAACGTTCAGGTGGCTGATTATGATCCGCTGAAGTTGTTTATCGACGCAGTCAATGTGGCGCCACAAGTGGTCTTGTGCCCGTCATAGGCCACGGCGATCCCGTCGATAAGGTGGGCTGGATCGCCTTCGGCAATCATACAAATGTCATGCCCCTTGATCGGGCAACTGCATTTATCGCCAACGCAGGCGACAGGGATGCCGTCAACCGTGAAATGCGTGGCGCTCACGCTCTCGACCTTGCCCCCATGTGACGTGGTGTCACCTAGACGAATAACGTTGCACATTGCTCAGCCTTTCTTCTGAGACGAAGTTCCTTCGCTTGTTCCGGTTTCGGGAGTGCCGGCACTGGCGTCTTTTGATGAAACATCATCGAGAGAAACCTGGGCGATTGACGCCGTCTGCGCTGCCACCCCGGCGCCGGCAGTCGCCTCTTCGTAACTGACCAATTTCCACATAGCCGCCTTACGATACGATGGCCGTTCTCCCTTGAACTTTTGCCATAGCGATAATTCTTCCAGTGAGACCACGTACGGCATTCGTTCGCCGGCCTGGATGTGCCGCCGGCGGTTGTCCTGTCTTTCTCCCGGTTGATCGGACTCCCACCAGCCGGTCTGCGGGCAGGTGCGGCCAGTGGCGGCAAGTTCGCCGAGTGGAACATGCGGCTGCGGATTGCCCCCTGCGGCAGTGACCGCTGCGGCGCTCGTCGGGCGCACGCGGACGGTGCTGGTCAATTTGTCCCAAAGCGCAATGGTTTCCTCGTCGGTCAGGCTGGCCTTGATGGCGCCGGCCGCGTTGTTGCCGACGCCAGTCTGGAGCTGGATACTCGCATAGGGCTTGAGGGCATCGCCGGCCACGCCAGTGAACCTGAGCTCGAAATCATGATAGGCGTGCACGCGACCCTCGTCGGGTGCCCAGGTCAGCACCTCGTAGCCGGTTATCCATCCGTGGAGCTGACGTGGGCTTTCGCGGAAGTATTTGACTTTAGCGAATGCTTCATCCTCTTCGGGTGTGCCCTTGTCGTCCTTCATGCGTTGCCACTGTGCCTTGAGCGATTCGCGTTCCGGATCGTGGGGATTGGTGGGACGGACCTGGATCGAGAAATGTACGTCCGGAAATTCCATTAGGCGGAAACCGATGTTGACGAACTCGCCTGGATGGCCCTCTTCATCATCCGGCGAGTCCGGCAGGAAGGCCCGTTTGAGGCAATTACCGGGTTCGGCCGGGGCTTCATCATTAGCACGTTGGCGTAGGCGTCGGGCAATGCTCTTGATGTCTGCGATAGTTTCGTCTTTCAGTCTTTTCAAAGGACGTGCGTCAATAATGACGCCGTCGTCATTCATCTTGAAGTAGCCACTGATTTTTAACTCAGCCATGGCTTCAAAACCCTCGTATCCAGTCACAATTTTCCCTTCAGGCCGACTCATGTCGTCCACCGAAATCAGCAAGGGGATATTGTTGAGGTAAATGGCCTTTTCGTTTTTTAGCTCGTCGATGAACTGCTGCGCTAATCCTTTAACTTTGTCCACGCCGTCAGGATAAATGGTGACGTCTAACGGCAAAATCGTCCTACCCCAAACGACGGTAGCCGATGCCGGTACATCGACCATGAACCTACCGAAGCAGACGGTCTTGGTTTTCTTGAACAAGGGCTGCAGGCGGGGAGTGAGTGTGGTCATGTTCGGCGTCTTCCATTCTTTCGGTTGGTGGTCGCAGGCTGCGAGCAGGAAGGCCGCGGCAGCAATCGGCACAAGGGGCACACGTTTGATGGCAGTCGGGTACACGGTTTTCCTTTCAACATGTCCAGCTTGCGTTCTGGGCGATGCGCACGATGCTGTACAAGGTCGAGGCGATGGCTCGCGGGTCTTTGTAACTGGACTGGTGCTCATAACCGGCTTGGCGGAACACGCCCTTGAACGTGCCGCTGTGCAATTGATGATCGGCAGACCTGACAGGGACGGTCTGGTCACCCGGCGCCGAAGGCGGGAGGATCGTTGCATGCATTGGCTCCGGCGCACTGTCGTTGTAGGGCAGCGATCCAATGTTGTTCACCCCGTTCGCATCCCGGGCAGCAAATTCCAGCTTGCCCTGCCTGCTGTCGCGGACGACAGGCCAGTTCTGCCACCCGCCCGGGTCGGTACAATTCCTGATGTCCCACACCACTTCGCCGAAGCTATGACGCGCGCGGTCGGCGCCATAATGCGCGTAACTGCTGTGGTGATACGTGCTCGCGATGGTTCTATGAAATTGCTGCACCTTGTCCAGATACCCGCACGTTCGTTCAAACGTTCCGCCTCCTTGCTTTGGGGTATAACCGGATGGATTGATCCAGTCTTCCCGGAACAACGAATACCATTTGCCACGCAGCTTGTAGATCTCACGGTAGGGGTCGCCCTGCTTCGGCCAGGTTTCCAGGTCACGCCCTTTGTGCCGCACCCGCAACCAGCCGTTGCCATATGACTCGGTAGGCAGCAGCTGTAATGCACCTGGAGCGTTCGCCAGTACCGCCGTGACTTCATCCCCGTAGTTGCCTGCCACCTTGGCGGCAAGGCTTTCCTGTGGCCCACTCAACATGCCCGGATCCTCGAATCCCGCCCGCATGCGCTTATAGGCTGCAGGCGCGCCGATCGCCGGCATGACACCATGCACGATGCCCAGCACCTTGTCCTGCAGATTGCCATAGGCCGGATGTACCAGCGCGCGCCCCACCAGCCCGCCCATCGAGTGCGTGACGACAATCACCTGTTTGCACTGGTATCCGGAGCCATTCAGGTCGTCGATCACCTTGTTGATGCGCTGCGCGATGATTTTCGCGCTATCGCCATTCGATTGCAGCCAGTTGTAGCCAAACGCATACACGGCAAACCAGCAGCCGGTAGCCACCTTCTTGAGCTCGTCCTCAGTCAAGACCTGCTGAGGCAACTTGGGATCGGGGTTCCATGCCCGTGGATCGACGCCGACGACGTCGCGCCACTCCTGCCGGACTTTCCCCTCGGAGAACGTATTGTTCAGGCGTGACTCAAGATGCTGCAGCAGCTCGCCATAGCTTTTGAAGAAGACCTCGCCCCAGCCCCGCTCGCGCGCTTTCTGGACCGCAGTACGCCGGTTCTTGGCCGTGGGTGGATCGTCCATCAGCAATGGCGAGTTGAAACTATCATCGAGTTCGACGTTCTCATGCCGCTCGTCGCCGCTAACATCCGGGGCGCCGGCAGGATCGTAGATGTCGACCGTGGTCTGCAGAGGGTCCAATCGCAGCTGGCGTTCACCCGGCGAAAGCTGAGAGTGTTTTCTGATGTTTCTAGTACCCAGGATGTCGGGCCGCCATGCGATATTGTCCTTCAAGCGCAGTTCTTCCTGCCGCTGCGCGCTCATGCGTAGGTTGGAGCCCATGATCCCAGGGAGGAAAATAATCGGCAAAACACGTTTGGGCAGGATTCTGGCGCACTGCGGACGCGTGTCCTGCTTCGGTGTCGCAAAGCCTTCAGCCTTGCCTGCGCCCCTTGGATTCTGCCGTGCAGGCAAGGGATGTTCTGCGGTAGCCATCGGTTTCGGTCTCCTGTGATCAGTCGTCTAACGCTTCGATGCTGTAGCGCCCGAAAGGAATGGTGCTGGCAACTCGTTCGGACAAGCCGGCGGCATCGGTCCGTCCCTCGAAGGTACGGCCGTCTTCCGTAGTGATGCGATAACGCTGGTCGGTCATTGGCTCGTCGGTACCAATCCAGCGCAGGACGACTTGCAGATCGTGCGCTGACTCGCTCTTGGGCAGCGTCATGGCAGCCAAACTGCCGCCACCTGGCTTGACGTGGGCGAACTTCGACGATTTGATGGTGTGCTCGCCGCTACTCTGCTGGGTAATAGCGCCGCCGCCGATGTCTACCTGCGCGCCTTGGGCCACAAGGCGCAGCTTGGGTGCCTGCAGCACGATTTCGTCTGCGGCAGTCAGGACGATGCGCTTGGCGGACGTGAGCTCGATGTCGTCGCCATGCGCCTGTAGTTCCAGCTTGCCGCTGGCGGCGATGAGCTTCATGCCGGAACGGTGGGCGAACAGGCTGATACTTTCCGACACGCGCGCCAGCAGCTTCCTTCCGACCGATAGCTGGGTGTTGCCGATGCTGACCACATCGACATGCGTCTGCGCGCCGATCGCGATGTTGTCTAGGCTGGTCACGGCAACGCCGGCCGGGGCGGACAGCGCCACCACCGGCTGGCCGCCCCCGTCGGCCCCATCCTTTTCGGTATTGCTGCCGGCCTCCCAATCCCTCAAATAGGTGATCAGCTGCGCAAGCTGCTGGTCATCGGAAGCTTGGGCATGATGGGTCGTCGACAGTTTCGACAACTCCTGCTGCACGCCCTGCAGCGCTTCGGTCAAACCGACCAGCTCGTCGCGATCCAGCTGCTTGCCGCCAGCATTCCGGCGTCCAGTAGCACTCACGAGTACTCCTTGCCCACCCCGGATGGCAACGGCATGGTCACTGCGCAGCTCCGCACCTTCGCCACGCGCTTCGCCTTTGCCGTCGTTGCGCGGATGGGTGAGCCAGCCCAGGTTCAGTTCGCTATGGCCATGCTGCGAAGACAACTGGGCATTGATCTGGCCCGGCGTGTCGTCCAGCCGCAGCTGGTTGTAGCGGCCGCCTTGAACTTCCTTGCTCTTAATACCGGCCAGGTATTTGTTTCCGGGCAGCGTGCCAGTATGGCTGAAGGAAGGCGGCAAGGCTGCGCCCCCATGGACCCGTGCCACGATGACAGGCTTGTCAGGGTCGCCCCCTAAAAAGTCAATGACGACTTCCTCACCTACGCGGGGCAGCGTCAGCGCTCCCCATTGGCTGCCAGCCCAGGTGCTGGCGACACGGATCCACGCGGAGTCGCGATCGCTATCGCTGGCCCCTGTGCCCTGCGCGTGCTCGTGGTCTTCGGCCCTGGTGCCGAGGAAGCGCACTTTGACTCGGCCATATTGATCGCAATGTATTTCTTCGCGAGCGGGACCAACCACTATTGCACTCTGCAATTGCGGACGCGGCAAGTCGGTTCGGGGATCGAAAGCGGGCACGATCGGAATGCCGCGACGCACACACGAAAAACGGTTGGTGTAACGCATGCTGCGTTCTTTGCTGGCTTGCTGTAGAAGATTGCTGAGGGGCCGCTCATCCCAACGGCTGAGCGCAAACAGACGTTCTATTCGATCGTCGAGCGACTTCGGCAGGTTGTTTTCTGCATCAATTTCCAAGCGAGTGATGACGAATTCGCGCTCGTCCTGTGGATGGCTGTCGATGTCAGGGTGGCCGGTCAGGGTAATCCACTGTCCGACACACATTGATCGCACACTGCCTTCGCCGTAAAAGCACTTGGCCTCATACTCATGGCGCTTCATGCGCAAGTCGCCGAGTTTTCGATAGTCGGCGTCGTCATCACCGGCATGGGGCACGTCGATCAAATAGTCGTCGAGACTGGCTGCAAACCGGTTCCCCGTTGTTCCCTGGTCAGTGCAGGACGGCGCAGTTGCGGTCATCGGACGCCCGCGCATGTAATCCCAGCTTTGGCGGGTCAGATTGCCTGGCTTGATTTTGCGGACAGCACTCCACATCGTGATGGTGTCGCTTTGCTCGGTGCCGTCGTCGCGATGATAGCGGACCGTTCCGGCGACATTTTGTGGCAACGTCGATGCGTCATCGAACAACACAAGGGTGTGGGTTGGCGTGTCCTGATGCTGTGACGCGGCAGGCCCGGGCTGCATTCCCCAGGCGATGCCACGCCGCTTCCACAACCGGCGCAGGAAGTCGGCGTCGGACTCGTTCTGCTGCATCGTCAATTCCCGCGGAGGATATGTGCCGGTTATATGCGACCAATCCAGACTGAAGATCCTGGCGAGAACTGGATTATTCCGGCGCCATTCATCCACGACGATCTGAGTAATGTCCAGTTCGTTCAGATTGCGGAACACACGGGTATTGATTCGGTACTCCATCAATGCCAGAACATCCCGAAGCACCAGTTCGTATGTCGCCAGGCCACCATCGCTCTGCCCGGAAGCAGCTTGTGCCACAATGCCGCATACGACATGCATGGCGCCACAATCCGTGACAAACTGCAGCTCAACGGGTAAGGCAATGAACTCCTTCAAAGGAAGATCTGCGCGCGTCGATACGCACAGAATCCTGTACTCCAACCCACCGCAAAGTGTTTCGCTGCCAGTGACACGCTTGACCAGGAGGACGTCGTCGAGCACCCGCTCCTCCTGGAATAGCCGTACCCGGATGGGGCGATGTGACTCGGTCAGATCAGATGCCGCGTGAATCAGATCCTTGAGGTTCATGAGAACTTCCTGAGCAGAGCATTCAGATGAGATATCTATTTCTGGAAAATTCCAAAAATAAATGGTACTTACCTGAAACGACGACATCTTTGATTCTGAACAGGCTCTTGCTCGGACTTACTGGCGACCTGGCGATGCCGATAGTCCAACGAAGAGGCAACCGTTACGAGAATAGCTCGGCCGTGTACGGAATTCGTTGGTACTGTGGGTTAGTTCCTGGCTGAGGATGCCCAGCCTTGACATGGCTAATGGGATACATGGCAGCCTAGGGGAAAGAGTGAGCAGGCAGCATGGCTAGTCATGCTACGGTGAGCAATGTGGCACACGGTGGCCAGGCGCGCCAGTAGCGACTGCCACCTACCTGGCAGACTTTACATACTCGCCCGTAGCTTGCGTTTCATGGTCGAGAGCAGCTCGATCATGATCGCCTTGTCCTCACTTGGCACGTCGGCCAGCATTTCCTCGATCCAGCGCTCGTGGGTCGCCGCCATCTCGGCGAACGCGGCCTTGCCGGCCGGGGTCAGCTTGACCGCCGAGGCGCGCCGGTCTTTCGTGTCCTGCACCCGCATCACCAGCGCTTCCCGTTCGAGCTGGTCGGTGATCCCGGTGACATTGCCGCCGGTGACCATCATGCGCTTGGACAGTTCCCCCATGCGCAATCCTTCCGGAAAGCGCTCCAGCTGCGCCATCAGATCGAAACGCGGCAGCGTGATGCCGAAGGTGGTGCGCAGGCGGCTGCGCACTTCGTTTTCGATCCTGGTCGTGCACGACAGCATGCGTAGCCACAGCCGCAGCGACTGGTGGTGCTCGCTGGTCAGGCGGCTTTCCAGATCCAGTTCGGCCTTCTTGCCTGCGCCGTCCAAACCTTCGTCGCGCTGTGCCCCCTGCTCGTCAAAACCCTGCATGCTTCCCTCAAACCGCTTTGCGCGTAATGTCAACCGCCGTAGTTTACCGGTTTCGGTGAGAAGCAGTTGTTTCGACAGCGGATTCGCATTCCCCGTCAGACCCGGGCGCCCTGGCGCGCCGCCGCGCGGTTGGCCAGATTCAGCGCCGCCGCCACCCGCATCCGGTCGCCCGCCTGCGCGGTGCCGATCGCTTCCAGCGCCGCCACCGCGCTGCGCAGGCCGAGCATGGCGCAGCCTTCGCGCAGGCGCGCCAGGCGCGCAATGATGGTGTCGGCATCGGCCGCCGCCAGTTCCAGGCCGGCCGCTTCCAGCTGGCGTCCCAGACCGTCGTAGTACAGGCGCAGGCGCGCGTCATCGATACCGAGCCGATGCGCGACATCGGCCGGCGCTTCATCGTCCGGCCCCGCATCCGCGAACAGCCGCTCGAACTGTGCCCGCACGTCGTCCTGGCGGAACGGCTTGACGATGTAGCCGTCGGCGCCGGCCGCCGTGGCCTCGTCGCGGGTGGCGCCATCGGCGGCGGCCGACACCAGCACGAAGGGCAGCGCCGCCAGCGCCGGCTGCGCGCGCAGGCGCTGCAGCAGCTCCAGTCCCGACAGGTGCGGCATGCGCAGGTCGCAGAACACGATGTCCGGGGCGCTATCCGACGCTCCGGCGTCGCTCAGGAGCTGCCAGGCCTCGGCCCCGTCCTCGGCCTCGATGATCTCGTGCCTGCCGCAACTGTCGATCAGGTGCATCAGCATCATGCGCGCCACTACGTCATCGTCGACCACCAGAACCTTCATCGGTACCTCATCAGCCATGTTCGAGTTTGCATTATAAGCACGTACATACGTTCATTCCCGTTTCGCGTCTGACGCGGCCTGGAAGCCTTCCAGCAGCGCATTCAGCTGCGGCAGGCCGGCGCGTACCCGCTCCAGGTCGAACACTGCCGCCGCACTCTCCAGCTGCACGCACAACTGCTCCAGCGGCGCGTCGTCGAGATGGCTGGCGCTGCCGCGCAAGCCGTGCAGGATGCGGCCAACCGTGTCGGCGTCACCGGCGTCCAGCGCCGCTTCCAGTTCGGCGCGGCGGCGCGGCAGATCGGCGCTGAAGGCGGCGCGCAGGCGCGCCGCCAGCGCGGCGTCGCGACCGGCGCGGTCCGAGTCTGGTTCCTGGTCCGGTGTACGCTGCGGCGCGGGGGGCTGGGCGGCGCCCACGGTCACGTCGAACATCGCATCCAGCGCCGCCGTGGCCAGCGCTGCAGTGCTGCGCGCCTGTGTGTCCGGCTCCTGCGCTGGCATCAATGGCAGCGCCACGCCGCGTCCCAGCTGGCGCTCGATCGCGCGGCTCAGCTGCAGGTGCAGCGCCGCCTCGTCGATCGGCTTGGTGAGGAAGGCGTCCATGCCGCAGGCCAGGTAGCGCTGGCGGTCTTCGTTGCTGGCGTTGGCGGTCAGCGCCACGATCATCACGTGCGGGTCGAGCACCGGGGCGTCCGGCGGGCCGCCGGCGCGGATCAGGCGCGTGGCGCTGGCGCCGTCCATCTCGGGCATGCGGCCGTCCATCAGGATCAGGTCGTAGCGCGTGCGCGCGCACGCCGCCACCGCGGCGGCGCCGTCGTCGGCGATGTCGATCTCGTGGCCCATCTCTTCCACCATCAGGCGCGCGATGATCTGGTTGGTCGGGAAGTCCTCGGCGCACAGCACCCTGAGGCGGTGGCTGTGCGGCGCGCGCGGCGCGTGCTCGGGATGCAGCGGCTCGACGCCGTCGTCGAGCGGCAGCAGCACGCTGAAGGTGCTGCCCTGCCCTTCGGTGCTGTTGACGCCGATCGAGCCTTTCATCAGCTCCACCAGCTGGCGGCAGATCGCCAGTCCCAGGCCGGTGCCGCCGTAGCGGCGCGTGGTGGTGCTGTCAGCCTGCTCGAACTTCTGGAACAGGCGCGGCACGGCGTCGGCCGGGATGCCGATGCCGGTGTCGCGCACCGTGAAGCGGATCATGTGGCGCCCCGGTGCCTCGGGCTGCTCGTCGGGCCGGCACTGCACGCTCACCTGGACGCTGCCGCTCCTGGTGAACTTGAAGGCATTGCCGACCAGGTTGACCAGCACCTGGCGCAGCCGGGTCGGGTCGCCCACCAGGTAGCGCGGAACGTTGTCGTCCACCGTCACCGAAAACTCCAGGTCCTGGCTGGCCGCCTGCTCCTGGAACAGGCTGGCCACGTTGCGCATCTTGGCGTGCAGGTCGAAGTCGATCCGTTCCACCGACAGCTTGCCGGCCTCGATCTTGGAAAAGTCGAGCAGGTCGTTAATGATCGCCAGCAGCGACTGGGCGTTGGCCTGGCCGCGGACGATCTGGTCGCGCGTGCCGTCTTTCAGCTGCGGGTCGCGCAGCGCGAAGCCGAGCATGCCGATCACGCCGGCCAGCGGGGTGCGCATCTCGTGGCTCATATTGGCCAAAAATTCCGACTTCTGGCGCGTCGCGTCCTCGGCGCGCTCCTTGGCCTGACGCAGGAACTCCTCGTTCTCCTGCAGCGCGCGGTAGGCGCGCGCCAGCTCGTTGCTCTGGTGGCGCACGCGCCGCTCCTGCTCGCGCATCTCGCGCGCCTGACTCTCCAACACACGGTTCTGCTGCTCGACCTGCTCGGTGCGGGCGCTGACCTGGTGTTCGAGGCGCTCCTTGTGGCTGCGCAGGCTCGACAGCCGCATGCGCAGGCCGGCGTACACCACCGCGCACACCAGCACCGTCATGCCGATCCGGAACCACGGCGTGCCCCACGGCGGCGGCTCGATGGTCAGCGCCAGCGCCGCCACGTCTTCGCTCCAGATCCCGTCCTTGTTGGCGGCGCGCACCCGGAACACATAGGTGCCGGGATCGAGGTTGGTGTAGGTGGCCGAGCGGCGGTCGGCGCCGGCGTTCACCCAGCCCTGGTCGAAGCCGTCGAGGCGGTAGGCGAAGCGGTTGCGCTCGGGCGCGGCGAAGTGCAGCGCCGCGAATTCGAGCGTGACCACGGCGGCGTCGGCCGGCAGCGTGACCGCGCTGGCATGCTCCACGGGCCCCGCCAGCAGGCCCGGGAACACCTGGTCGAGCGGGCGGTTGAACACCTGCAGAGCGGTGATCACCGGCCGCGGCGCGATGCGGTTGTCGCGCAGCGCGCGCGGGTCGAACGCGGTGATGCCGTTGAAGCCGCCGAAGTACAGGGTGCCGTCACGCGTGCGCAGGCTGGCGGCGTCGAAGTAGGCGCCTTCGGCGATGCCGTCGGCCGCGGTGTAGCTGCGCCAGCGACCGCTCTTCGGGTCGAAGCACGAGATGCCGCTGGCGGTGCTGACCCAGATGCGGCCGTCGAGGTCTTCCAGCAGCGCCGCCACCGCGTCGTCGACCAGGCCGTCGTGGGTGGTGTAGCGGGTGAAACTGACCGCGCCGTCGCGCCCCGTGACCATGCGGTTCAGGCCGACCGCGGTACCGACCCAGACGTCGCCGCGGCTGTCTTCCATCAGGTGGTGCACCTCGTCGTGACTGAGGCTGTTGGGGTCGTAGGGATCGTGGCGGAAGTGGCGGAAGCGGCCGCTGGCGCGATCGAACAGATCGAGGCCGCCGAAGGTGCCGACCCAGAACCGGCCATGGCGGTCTTCCAGCAGCGGGCGCGCGATGTCGTCCGACAGGCTGGCCACCTTGGCCGGGTCGTGGCGGTAGCTGAGCACCCCGCCGCCGTCGGGGTCGAGCCGGTGCAGACCGCCGCGGGTGGTGATCCAGATGTAGCCCGCTCGGTCGGTCATCATCGAGCGCACGTTGTTGGCGTCGGCGTCGCCCGGCAGCGTCTGGCGCCGGAAGCGTCTGGTGGCCGGGTCGAAGGCGGTCACGCCGGAGCGGCTGCCGACCCACAGCACACCGTGGCGGTCGCGCGCCAGCGCCGCCGCCGGCACGTCGATCAGGCTGTTCGGGTTGTCCGGCTCGTGGCGGTAGACGGTGGCCTGGCCGCTGGCCGGGTCCATGTGGTGCAGCGCGGTGGCGGTACCGACCCACAGCCGGTCTCCGTCCTCCATCAGCACCCGCACCTTGTTGTCGACCAGGCCGCGGCCGGCGTCCGGCGCGCCGGCATTGGCATCAGCATCGGCGTCGGCGCCGCCGGTGCGGCTGACGATGCGCGCAAAACCGCCGCTGCCCAGATCCACCCGCGACACGCCGCCGTACCAGGTACCGGCCCAGAAGGTGCCGGCGCGGTCGCGGTACAGCGCCGAGATGTAGTTGTCGGCCAGGCTGTGGCGGTCGGCCACGGCGTGGCGGTAGCCGTCGAAGCGTTCCACGCCATCGTCCTTGCCCGTCGCCGGTGCGCGCCAGCGAAACAGCCCCGCGTCGTGCGAGCCGATCCAGATGCTGGCGCCGTCCTGGTATAGCGTGGTGATCCAGTACGGTCCCAGCCCGTCCTGGGCGCCGAAGCGGCGCACCTGGCCGGCCTGCGGGCCGCGCAGGGAGCGCCGTTCCAGGCCGCCGAAGCGGCCGACCCACAGGCGCTGGGCATCGTCCACCAGCAGCGCATGCACCGGCGTCTCGCGCGGGCCGAGGCCGGACGGATGGTGGGTAATCTCGCGGCGGTCGGGACTCAGGCTGTCCAGCCCCGCCGCGCTGCCGATCCACAGCCGCCCGTCGGCGTCCACCGCCAGCGCCTGGATGCCGTCGTCGCGCAACGTGCGCGGATTGTCCGGCACGTGGTGCCAGACCGTGAAGCGCCCGCTCTCGGTGTCGAAGTGCTGCAGGCCGTCGGCGGTGCCGATCCACAGGCCGTCGGCGCCGTCGCCGATCATGGTCTTGATCTGGCGGTTGCCGTTGCCGCGCCGCGCCGGCTCGTTCGGCAGGTACAGCGTGAAGCTCTGGGTGGCCGGGTCGTAGCGATTCAGGCCGCCGTCGGTGCCGATCCACATGCGGCCGTGGCGGTCCAGGTGCAGCACGCGCACCCAGTTGTTGACCAGGCTGCGCGGGTTGCCGATCTCGTTGCGGTGGGCGACGAAGCGGTAGCCGTCGTAGCGCGACAGGCCGGACTGGGTACCGAACCACATGAAGCCGTCGCGGTCCTGGACGATCGACAGCACCGATTCCTGGGTCAGGCCCTGCTGCACCGACAGGTGCTCGAAGCGCAGCGTGGGCTCGGGCGGGGCCGCGTGGATGGCCGGCGCCAGCGCCAGCAGAAACAGTACGACAAACAATCGAAGCATGGTCATGAAGCGAAAAATGCCAGCACGTCGCCGCGCCGGGCCAGGGTGTCGCGTTCGCCGAGGCGGATCAGCTCGCGCGTGTAGCCGGCCTCGAACAGCAGATAGGAGGCCAGCGCGGCGCCGCGCGACTCGAGCGCGCCGAGGGCGCCCAGCAGCGCGCGCACCGGCGCCGGCAGGCTGGCGCTGTGGCGCGCGGCGATGGTGTCGAGGCGCTCCGAGGGCGCGATCACCAGCAGTTTGACATCACGCAGCCCGAGGCCGGCGCGCGCCTCCGGGGCCAGCCGTCCCAATGTATCGTTAATGCGCTGCAGGCGCTCGATGTCGGCCGCCAGGCTGTCGATGAAAATCGACGACAGCGCGTGGCCCGCCACCTGGGCCATGTTCGGATAACCGCCATTGCCCGTGCCCGCGCCTTCGGCATCCGGCCCGGCTTCGCTCATGCGGCCGGCGCCGACCACCAGCACGCGCGTGGCGCCGAGGTGGATCGCCGGCGCGATCGGCGCCTGCTGGCGCATCGAGCCGTCGCCGCAGTATTCACGCCGGCCGCCCAGGTACAGCGGCACCGCCGGGAAGATGAACGGGATCGCGCTCGATGCCAGCAGGTGCTCGACCCCGATCTGGGTCGCCAGCGCCTGGCGTCCGTGCCGGGTCCAGGGCTCGACCCGGGCCGCGCTCTGGTAGAAGGTCAGGTGCTGGCCGCTGGTGTACGACGAGGCGGTGATCGCCAGCGCGTGCAGCGCGCCATCGCCCAGCGCCGCGTCCAGGCGCGGCAGGTCGAGCACGCGGTGCAGCAGGCCAGCCAGCGGGGTGTTGTCGAGCAGCGAATCGGGCGGCGCCGCGCGCCACTTGCGCAGCAGCGCGCCGAACGACAGCAGCGACAGCCAGCGCGCGCCGGAGCGCAGCACCGCCAGCGAATCGGCGCGGTAGACGGTGTGGGTGGCGACGTTTTCCCACACCGCCAGCAGACCGCGCACGGCGCTGGCGAAGTTGTCGGCGCGGCAGGCCAGCGCGGTGGCGTTCAGGGCGCCGGCCGAGGTGCCGCAGATGATGTCGAACGGCGTGCGTCCCGGACGCATCCCGGCGTCGTGCAGGATGCGCAGGATGGCATGCAGGACACCGGCCTGGTAGGCGGCGCGCGCCCCTCCTCCTGTCAGGATCAGTCCGGTTTTCTCATGTTTTTCCACGCGCCAAGGGTAGCAAATTTCGCTTGTCTTGCGGAAAATTTAATGAACTTAATGTTATTTAACAAGGGTTTAGTCGCGGATGTGCAACCAGTGGCGGCACCAGCGAACCATCAGAAGCCCGATCTATCACCTGCACCTGTACGGCTGGCCGCTGCGTGAACTGCCGCCCTACCCGTCGCGCTGCTTTACCGCGCGCACAGGGCGGCGCTTTGCGCCTCAGTCGCCCTTGGCCACGCCTTCGCGGCGCGGATCGGCGCCGCCGAACCACAGCGGCACGCCATGCACTTCGATGCGTTCGATGCCGTGCAGGCCCGAGGTCTGCTCGCCCAGCCTGATCGCATGGCCGCGGGCGCGCAGCACGTCGATGGTCTGTTGCGGGAAGCGTCCCGTTTCCAGCTCGGTCGGGCCGTTACGGCTGCCGAAGTTGGGCAGCGCGATCGCTTCCTGCACGTTCAGGCCCCAGTCAAGCGTACCGACCAGCACCTTGGCCACGTAGTTGATGATGGCCGGACCGCCGGGCGAGCCGATCACCAGCACCAGCTTGCCGGTCTTGCGGTCGAACACGACGGTCGGCGACATGGCGCTGCGCGGACGCTTGCCGGCTTCGACGCGGTTGGCCACCGGACCATCCTTGTCGCGCGCGCTGAACGAGAAGTCGGTCAGCTGGTTGTTGAGCATGAAGCCGTCCACCATCTGGCGCGAGCCGAAGGCGTCCTCGATGGTGGTCGTCATCGCCAGGCCCATGCCGTTGGCGTCGACCACCGACACATGCGAGGTCGACGGCGTCTCGATCGCGTTGTCGGTGCCCCACGCAACGTTCATTCCCGGCGGGGTGCCGGCCGGCGCCTCGCCCATCGAGCTGGCGCCGATCAGGCTGGCGCGCTGCTTCATGTAACCCTTGTCGATCAGGCTCGGCAGGCCGGCGCCGGGCAGCGGCACGAAGTCGGTGTCGGCGGCGTAGCGGTTGCGGTCGGCGTAGGCCAGGCGGCCCACTTCCGAGAACACGTGCACCGCTTCGGCGCCCGGCACGCCGTTCTTCGGCGCCAGCGCTTTCATGTCGAAGGTCTCGAACATGCCCAGCATCTGCGCCACGGCGATCCCGCCCGACGATGGCGGCGGCATGCCGCACACGGTGTAGGCGCGATAGTCGCTGCAGACCGGCGTGCGCACCTTCGGACGGTAGTCGGCGATGTCCTTGGCGCTGAGCAGGCCCGGATTGGTCGGGTGGCGCGCGACCTTGGCCGCGATGTCGCGCGCGATGTGGCCGTTGTAGAACACGTCGGCCCCGCCCTCGGCGATCTCGCGCAGGGTCTTGGCCAGCGCCGGATTCTTCAGGATGTGGCCGACCGGCCAGGCCTTGCCGTTCTTGTCGTAAAAGTGCGCCAGCGCCACCGGATCCTTGCGCAGGTAGGCGTCGCCTTGCAGCATCTTGTGCATGCGCGGGCTGACCGCGAACCCTGTTTCGGCCATGCGGATCGCCGGCTGGAACAGGTCTTTCCACGGCAGCTTGCCGTGCTGGCGGTGCGCCAGTTCGAGCATGCGCAGCGCGCCCGGCGCGCCGACCGAGCGGCCGCCGACGATGCCTTCGGCGCGCGACAGCGGCGTGCCGTCGGGACGCTCGAACAGGTGCTCGTCGGCCTTGCTCGGCGCGGTCTCGCGGCCGTCGAAGGCCTGGGTGTGCTTGCCGTCGTAGTGCACCATGAAGGCGCCGCCGCCGATGCCCGACGATTGCGGCTCGACCAGGGTCAGCATCATCTGGGTGGCGATCGCGGCGTCGATGGCGCTGCCGCCGCGGCGCAGGATCTGGTAGCCGGCATCGACCGCCAGCGGATTGGCGGCGGCCACCATGTACTTCTGGGCCGGCCAGCCGGCCTTCTCGGTATAGCCGCTGGCCGCTTCCGGCGCGGCCTGCTGCGAATCCTGGGCCAGGGCGGGCCAGGCCGATGCGCCGCCGATCAGCAGGCCGAGCGCGAATTTCATTGATGTCTTCAAACGATTCTCCAGAAAGCAAACGGGCGCGCGGCATGCACCCACGTACGCACCGCGCGCCCGACACCCCAGCATGCTACCGCATTCGCCGGATGCTTTCAGAGCAAGCCGATCGTTTCGACTCTGCGGTTTACTTCGCCTGCATGCGGATCGCGCCGTCGAGGCGGATCGTTTCGCCGTTGAGCATCACGTTTTCGATGATGGCCTTGGCCAGGTGCGCATACTCTTTCGGCAGCCCGAGGCGCGGCGGGAACGGCACCATCTTGCCCAGCGAATCGCGCACTTCCTGCGGCATGTTCATCAGCATCGGGGTTTCGAAGATGCCCGGCGCGATGGTCATCACGCGGATGCCGTTACGGGCCAGGTCGCGCGCCATCGGCAGCGTCATGCCGGCCACGGCCGCCTTCGATGAACCGTAGGCGGCCTGCCCCATCTGGCCGTCGAAGGCGGCAACCGAGGCGGTGTTGATGATGATGCCGCGCTCGCCGTATTCGGCTTCGGGCGTCTGGCCCATCGCTTCGGCGGCCAGGCGCGCCATGTTGAAGGTACCGACCAGGTTGATGTTCACGGCGCGCTGGAACAGCTCGAGCGAATGCGGGCCTTCCTTGCCGACGGTCTTGGCGGCCGGCGCGATGCCGGCGCAGTTGACCAGGCCGCGCAGGGTGCCGAGCGCCACTGCAGCAGCGACCACGGCCTTGCCGTCGGATTCCTGGGTGACGTCGCATTGGATGAACTGGCCGTTCAGTTCGGTGGCCAGGGCTTTCCCGGTCTCTTCCTGCACGTCGGCGATCACGACCCTGGCGCCGCCTTCCGCGAGCATGCGCGCGGTGGCCGCGCCCAGGCCGGAGGCGCCGCCGGTGACGATGAATACGTTGTCCTGAATTTGCATGGTGTCTCCTTATAAGTTCTTTTGCCGTTTACGTTTACGTTAACGTAAGCACCAGTCGGCATTGTAGCGAACTTTTGGCCGGTGAAACCATGCGGCGCTCAGGACGCCATCAGGAATGTGTCGTTAGAAGCACTGCACCGACTGGCCGTTGCGGTTGCACAGGCGGCCCTGGCTGTTGACGGTGGAGTTGCCGACGCCCGGGTTCAGGGTGGCGCCGCTGGAGTCGGTGCAGGTGGCGCCGACGCAGGCGTTGACGGTGGACGAGGTCGGGCCTGCCGGGGCGGGATTGGGCGTGGCCGGCATCACCGGGGCGCTTGGGGTTGGCATGCGGGCGCTGCTGTCGATCTGTTGCTGGGCGGTGCGCCCGGCGTTCGGCTGCGGGGTCAGCACCGGGCGCACGTTCTGTGGCGCCGGGTGGGTGGCCGGGTCGATCTCCTTCAGGCGCGATGGTTCCTGGCGGCCGGTGGTTTTTTCTTCCTGCGTCATGGGACGCATGTCGATGGCCGGGGCCGGGGCCGAGGTGGTCGGACCGTTCAGGACCGGGCGATAGGTTTCGCCGCTGGTGGGCTGGCCAGGGGTGGCGCCGGTGGTCTGGGCGCCGGCGCTTGCCGCGGTGAAGGCAAACAGGACGGCAAGGATCGATTTGGTTTTGTTCATGGCTAGCCTCGCAAATGTTGGTGACCGATATTGGGAACCGATGACTTATTATCGTCTTGATAAGTCGCGCACGGCGCACGCGAAACAATTGCTCACATAATTGTGATTCGGGACTGGGCAGAGGGAACTGGACGCGTCGGCGGCGGAGCGCGGGGCCGCCTAGGCCAACCCTACGTGTACATCGCTCGCGTGAAGACGAATTGGTAGCGCAAAAACGTCATCCCCGCGCAGGCGGGGACCCAAGTTTGCTTGAGCAGCCACTTCGCCTGGCGTGAGTGGACTGCTGCGGACTTGGGTCCCCGCCTGCGCGGGGATGACGGTTTTAAAGTTAGTATCAAGAAATCCGGTATCGGATTTCTTGCACTTCGGACTTACTCCGACAACGCCGCGAACGCAGCGTCACGCACCTGCTCGACCGGGCCGACGCCGGTAATCTTGCGGTACTTCGGGGCGCCAGGCAGACCCGACTGGGCCCACTTGTTGTAGTAGCCCAGCAGGACTTCGGTCTGGTTGTGGTACACCTCCAGGCGCTTCGACACGGTCTCGGCCTTGTCGTCGTCGCGCTGGATCAGCGGCTCGCCGGTGACGTCGTCGGTGTCCGCGACTTTCGGCGGGTTGAACTTGACGTGGTACACGCGGCCCGAGGCCGGGTGCGAACGGCGGCCGGTCATGCGTTCCAGGATCAGGTCGTCAGGGACGTCGATTTCCAGCACGTAGTCGATGTTGACGCCGCTGTCCTTCATGGCGTCGGCTTGCGCCACGGTGCGCGGGAAGCCGTCGAACAGGTAGCCGTTTTCGCAGTCCGCTTCTTTCAGGCGCTCCTTGACCAGGCCGATGATGATGTCGTCCGAGACCAGCTGGCCCGCATCCATCACCTTCTTGGCCGCCAGGCCGAGTTCGGTACCCGCCTTGATCGCGGCGCGCAGCATGTCGCCGGTCGAGATTTGCGGGATGTTGAACTTCTCCTTGATGAAATTGGCCTGGGTGCCCTTGCCGGCACCGGGTGCTCCTAACAGAATGAGACGCATGAGTTTCCTGAGTTTCTAGAAAATAATGAAAATGAATGTCGTGGCGGCTTTGTGTGATTGGTGCTGCGCTGACTTGCTTGACACGAAAGTTACCACAGAAGTTGGCTTTATAGCCAGTTCCGGGGCTGTGCCGATGGGTTTATTGATCCATCGCAGACAGCCCCATCAGGCGTATGCCGGCCACATCAAGACGGGTAATGTTGGCGTACCCTCGCGAGGTCTTCCGGGGTATCGACGCCGCCCGGTGGCGCTTGTTCGGTGACATGCACCGCGATCGGGTAGCCATGCCACAGCACGCGCAGCTGCTCCAGCGCTTCGATCGATTCGAGCGGCGCCGGTTCGAGCTTGGGATAGGCCTGGAGGAAGGCGTTGCGGTAGGCGTAAAGGCCGATGTGGCGCAGCGGCGCGTAGCCCAGCGGCAGCGATTCCAGGGTCTGGGCGAAGGCATCGCGGTGCCATGGAATCGTGGCGCGCGAGAAGTACAGCGCGCGGCCCGCCTTGTCCAGCACCACCTTGACGATGTTCGGATTGAACACCTCGGCAGCGTCGAAGATCGGGTGGGCGGCGGTGGCCATCGGCACGTCGGCATTGATGCGCGCGGCGCAGGCCGCCAGCAGCGCCGGGTCGATCAGCGGCTCGTCACCCTGCAGGTTGACGACGGTCTCGTCCTCGCCCAGGCCCAGCACCTGCGCCACTTCGGCGATGCGGTCGGTGCCGGACGGATGGTCGGCGCGGGTCAGTACCGCGTGCACGCCGTGGGCGGCGCAGGCGGCGGCGATGTCCTCGTGGTCGGTGGCGACGATGATGCGCGCCGCGCCGGATTCTCGCGCGCGCTCGGCGACGCGCACCACCATGGGTTTGCCGCCGAGGTCGGCCAAAGGCTTGTTCGGCAGGCGGGTCGACGCCAGGCGCGCCGGGATGATGACCGTGAAGCTCATCGCCCGCGCATCAAGCAGGCTCGACCTTGCGGGCCTGGTCGGCCCACATGATCGGAATACCGTCGCGGATCGGATAGGCCAGGCGGTCGCCGGGGCAGGTCAGTTCCTGCGCCTTTTTGTCGTATTCAAGCGGTCCCTTGCACAGGGGGCAGACCAGGATATCAAGCAAGCGAGCGTCCACGACATTTCTCCACGATTTGTTCGGCAAGGCGCACGTCGAGCTGCGCCGTCACCGGAACGACCCACAAGCGCGGGTCGTCCTTCAGATGATCAATTTGCCGACATTTTACTGCATCCTTCTCGGTGATCAGGATCAGCTCGGCATTTACGGCGTCGAACGGCCGGTCGAGGAAGTCGTGGTGGTCGGGCAACGGCAGCTCTTCCAGCGTCAGGCCGGCCGCGCGCAGCATGGCGAAGAAGCGGTCGGGGTTGCCGATACCGGCCGCCGCCACGATGCGTTTATCGCGCAATTGCGCCAGCGGCACCCGCGCCCCGCCCTGCAAAGGCTCGGCATATTCGCCGGACAACTGCATGCGGTAAGGCGCGCCACCGACCGCCGCGGCCAGCCCCGGCGGGACCTCGGGCGCATTGACCACGGTGAAGTCGCGCCGGCGCGACGGCGGCTCGCGCAGCGGTCCCGCCGGCAGCAGCCAACCGTTGCCGACGCCGCGGCCGTCGAACAGCATGATCTCGACGTCGCGCGCCAGCGCGTAGTGCTGCAGGCCGTCGTCGGTGATCAGGACATCGACCTCGGGATACAAGGCCAGCAGCGCCCTGCCCGCTTCCGCGCGGCGGCGGCCGACCACCACCGGACAGCCGGCGCGCGCCGCGATCAGCAGCGGCTCGTCGCCGACTTCGCGCGGATCGGACTGCGGCGTGACGGCGCGCGGCGCACTGTTTTCTCCGCCATGTCCGCGCGAGATCACACCGGGACGCAGGCCGGCCGCGCGCAGCGCGTCGGCCAGCCAGATCGTCAGCGGCGTCTTGCCGGTACCGCCAATAAAGATATTGCCGACCACGACCACCGGCACCGGCAGCCGTTCCGCGCGCTTGAGGCCAAGGCGGAACAGCAGCGCGCGCACGCCGGACAGGACGCGGAACAGCAGCGCCAGCGGCAGCAGCGCCCAGGCCAGCGGACCGCGCCGCAGCCAGGCGCGGGTCAGCGTCGTTTCGAGAGAGGAAGCCATACGGAAATCGATCAGCGGCGCCGGCGGTGCCTGCCGGCGCCCGTGGTATTACTTGGCGCCGCCGGTCTGGGCGGCGAAGGTCAGCTTGTCGTAGCCGGCGACGCGCGCCGCTTCCAGCACATTGATCACCATCTGGTGCATGGCGAACTGGTCGGCATTGACGATCACCACTGGGCTGGCCACTACCTGGCCATCCTGGGTGCGGGCGGCGTTGCGCAAGTCTTGCGCCAGGCCGGCCACACTGCTGAAGGCGACCGGCGTGTTGTTCACCGTGTAGTTACCCTTGGCATCGATGGTGACGTTGATCTCGAACGGCTTCTCTTGCGGCTTGTCGGCCTCGGCGGTCGGCAGCGTGATCTGCAGCTCGGTGAACTTGCTGTAGGTGGTCGAGACCATCAGGAAGATCAGGACGACCAGGAGCACGTCGATGAACGGGATCAGGTTGATCTCCGGATCCTCGCGCTTGCGGCCGCGGCGAAAGTCCATCATTTGCGGGCACCGTGGACGACGTCGACGAACTTCACCGCCTGCAGTTCCATGTCGACGATATAGGTGTCGATCAGGTTGCGGAAGTGACGGTAGAAGACCAGGGCCGGCATCGCGATCGCCAGGCCGAAGCCGGTGTTGTACAGCGCCACCGAGATGCCGTGCGCCAGCTGGGCCGGGTTGTTGCCGCCGGTCGGGCTCGACGCGCCGAAGATCTCGATCATGCCGACCACCGTGCCGAACAGGCCCATCAGCGGCGCCAGCGAAGCGATGGTGCCGAGGGTGGTCAGGAAGCGTTCCAGGCCGTGGGCGACGCCGCGGCCGGCTTCCTCGATCGACTCCTTCATGACGTCGCGCGGGACGTCGACGTTGCGCAGCGCGGCGGCCAGCACGGTGCCGAGCGGGGAATTCTGTTCCAGCTTGTCGATCACGTCCGGCGTCACCTTGCCGCTGCGATGGACGCGGATCACTTCGTCGAGCAGGTTACGGGGGAGGATCTTCTCGCGGCGCAGGGCGATCAGGCGTTCGACAATCAGGGCAACGGCAACGATCGACGCGGCCAGCAGGAACCAGATTGGCCAGCCTGCGGCTTGAAAAATGGCGAGCAAGAGATACTCCTGAGATGAGAAAAATCAATTCGGCAATGTAGCAAGTTGCTAGCGAAGCGGCAAGTAGAGTTCTTCACAACTTCTGTGGATAAAATTGTGCGCAATGGCCTGTATGCGGAACAAGGACCTTGATTCATAAGGACTTTCTGCGCCTGCGCAAGAAAATGGCAGTCTCATGACTTAGCTCAAGTGCAGCTCAACCGCGCGTGCATCGCCGGCTTGCCCTCAGCTCGGCTGTAGTTGCGAACAAATTCTGTGGACAAAATTGTGCGCAAGGGCCATTGGCACTGACTAAGTCTTTGATTCAATACGCATTTATTGTCGAGCTCAAAATATGGGCAGGGTTTGCGGCCTGTACTTCTCATTCACCTAAGTGCGGTTCCTCACAATTTTTGTGGACAAAAGTGTGAGCAAGGGCACTTCTATGACACTAAGCCTTTGATTTACATCAAAAAAATCTATGCGCTTAAAATTTGAGCATGGGCAACTATTTGCCCATAAAAGTGGGTGTTTATAGTCTGTGTGCAACACTTGTTCGGGGTGAAGATGACTTTTGCGCACAATGTTCGTGCTTTGCACATTTTTTGTGGATAAGAATGTGAGGAAGCGCAAAGAATGCACATCAAGTCATTGATTTTAAACACTCTAGTTGCGCATGCCACTTAAACAGGCAGCAGAATTTCTGCATCGAAGTGTACCTGCCCCCACCCTACAGTCAGATATACCGCAGATCATCCTGACGTCAGGTTTGCACAATTTCTGTGGACAACTTTGTGATCAAGCCGCCCGCAATCCACCTAAGTAATTGATTCGTAATAATCCATACCGGCCTGCACCGACAGGCGGTCCGCAAGACGGAACACCGCCTGC
>NZ_DAMAGA010000017.1:0-106766 GCF_031995545.1 Massilia sp. | reverse complement strand
TGGTGCCGACGTTGACGTGCGGCTTGGTCCGTTCGAATTTACCTTTTGCCATTTCCAAATTCCTTTAAGAGAAACGATATATTGTGTTTTACCTGGGGGGACAGGACGTCCCATCCCCCCATTATGTATTACTTGGACTTCGCGGTGACGATGGCGTCAATCACGTGCTTCGGAGCTTCCGAATAGTGCTTGAATTCCATCGTGTAGGTCGCGCGGCCCTGGGTCGCCGAACGCAGCGAGGTCGAGTAACCGAACATTTCCGACAGTGGCACTTCGGCTTTGATGATCTTGCCGCCGCCGCCTGGGATTTCGTCCATGCCTTGCACCATACCGCGACGCGACGACAGGTCACCCATCACCGAGCCGGCGTAGTCTTCCGGAGTTTCCACTTCCACGGCCATCATTGGTTCCAGGATGACCGGCGATGCTTTACGGCAGCCGTCCTTGAACGCCATCGAGCCCGCCATGCGGAACGCGTTTTCGTTCGAGTCGACGTCGTGGTACGAACCGAAGGTCAGGGTGACTTTGACGTCAACCACTGGGTAACCAGCCAGCACGCCGGTGGTCAGGGTTTCGCGCACACCTTTTTCGACTGCAGGGATGTATTCGCGTGGAACCACACCGCCCTTGATCGCGTCGATGAACTCGAAGCCTTTACCTGGTTCTTGCGGCTCGATCGACAGGACTGCGTGACCGTACTGACCACGACCGCCCGACTGCTTGACGAACTTGCCTTCGACGTCGGTGACTGCCTTGCGGATGGTTTCGCGGTATGCAACCTGTGGCTTGCCGACGGTTGCTTCCACGTTGAACTCACGCTTCATGCGGTCAACGATAATTTCCAGGTGCAGCTCGCCCATACCACCGATGATGGTCTGGCCCGATTCTTCGTCGGTACGCACGCGGAACGACGGATCTTCCTGTGCCAGGCGGTTCAGCGCCAGGCCCATTTTTTCCTGGTCGGCCTTGGTCTTCGGCTCGACAGCCTGCTGAATGACCGGCTCCGGGAACACCATCTTTTCCAGGGTGATGACAGCCGAAGGATCGCACAGGGTTTCGCCAGTGGTCGCTTCTTTCAGGCCGACTGCAGCGGCGATGTCGCCGGCGCGGACTTCCTTGATTTCTTCGCGCTGGTTCGCGTGCATCTGCAGAATACGACCCAGACGTTCCTTCTTGCCCTTGACCGGGTTGTAGACGGTGTCGCCCGAATTGATCATGCCCGAGTAGACGCGGAAGAAGATCAGCTGGCCGACGAACGGGTCGGTCATGATCTTGAATGCCAGCGCCGAGAACTTCTCGTTGTCGTCCGCTTTACGGGTGGTCGGCTGGTCATCTTCATCGGTACCCGCGACTGGCGGGATGTCGATTGGCGATGGCAGGTATTCGATCACGGCGTCGAGCATGGCTTGCACGCCCTTGTTCTTGAACGCGGTGCCGCACATCATCGGGACGATTTCCGATGCGATGGTACGCTGGCGCAGGGCGGTCTTGATGTCTTGTTCCGACAGGTCGCCTTCTTCCAGGTACTTGTTCATCAGCTCTTCGCTGGCTTCAGCAGCGGTCTCGACCAGCTTTTCGCGCCATTCGTTGGCTTGATCGACCAGTTCCGCAGGGATGTCGCGGTAGTCGAACTTCATGCCTTGCGAAGCGTCGTCCCAGATGATCGCTTTCATCTTGACCAGGTCGACCACGCCCAGGAAGTTCTCTTCCGCGCCGATCGGGATCTGCAGAGGGATCGGGTTCGCCTTCAGGCGAGCGCGCATCTGCTCGTAGACCTTGAAGAAGTTCGCGCCGGTACGGTCCATCTTGTTGACGAAGGCCAGACGTGGAACTTTGTACTTGTTAGCCTGACGCCACACGGTTTCCGACTGTGGCTGCACGCCGCCGACTGCGCAGTAAACCATGCAGGCGCCGTCGAGCACGCGCATCGAGCGTTCGACTTCAATGGTGAAGTCAACGTGGCCCGGGGTGTCGATGATGTTGATGTGGTGCGGGGCGAAGTTGTTGGCCATACCGCTCCAGAAGCAGGTCGTCGCTGCCGAGGTAATGGTAATGCCGCGCTCTTGCTCTTGCTCCATCCAGTCCATCGTCGCCGCGCCATCGTGCACTTCGCCGATCTTGTGGTTGACGCCCGTGTAGAACAGGACGCGTTCGGTGGTGGTGGTTTTACCAGCATCGATGTGAGCCGAAATACCGATATTGCGGTAGCGCTCGATGGGGGTCTTGCGTGCCATAATTTTTCCTAAATCTTTGAATGGACAAAACCGAGCATCATCTTGATGATCAAAATGAGCCCGGCCTGAACAACAGATACTGCGGGGACCATAGGTTGGGGCACTAAGCGCCAACCCAAGTCCTTATGCTTAGAAGCGGAAGTGCGAGAACGCCTTGTTCGCTTCTGCCATGCGGTGCACTTCGTCACGACGCTTCATCGCGCCGCCGCGGCCTTCAGCCGCTTCCAGCAGTTCACCACCCAGACGTTGCGGCATGGATTTTTCGCTGCGCTTGTTTGCGGCTTCGCGCAACCAACGCATGGACAGCGCCATACGACGAACCGGACGAACTTCCACTGGCACCTGGTAGTTGGCGCCACCGACACGGCGGGATTTAACCTCAACCAGCGGCTTGGCGTTGTTGATCGCGGTCGTGAACACTTCCAGCGGGTCTTTGCCCGACTTGGATTGAATGTGTTCGAATGCACCGTAGATGATGTTTTCTGCAACCGACTTCTTGCCGGACAGCATCAGAACGTTGACGAATTTGGCGACATCGGTGTTGCCGAATTTTGGATCCGGCAGGATCTCGCGCTTGGGTACTTCACGACGACGTGGCATTTCAATTCCTTCCTGTCTTCAGTTGAGTGCGGATTTCACACTCGCGAAAGGCCCTCATGACCCTTCACTTACTCGGCCTTACGGCCGGCTCAACTTATCTAATTAATGTGACGTGTCGGTGACACGCTGCATCGGCTTGAAGAATTACTTCTTCGCGGCCTTGGCACGCTTCGCACCGTACTTCGAGCGAGCTTGCTTACGGTCTTTCACGCCCTGGGTATCCAGTGCACCGCGGACCATGTGGTAACGCACACCCGGCAAGTCTTTCACACGGCCGCCGCGCAGCAGCACGACACTGTGTTCTTGCAGGTTGTGGCCTTCACCGCCGATGTACGAAATGACTTCGAAACCGTTGGTCAGACGCACTTTGGCGACTTTACGAAGTGCCGAGTTCGGCTTCTTCGGCGTGGTGGTGTACACACGGGTGCACACGCCGCGCTTTTGCGGGCAGTTTTCCAGTGCCGGCGACTTGCTCTTCACAACCGCAGCTTCACGCGGCTTGCGAATCAGTTGATTGATGGTTGGCATCGTTCCTAATCCAACAAAGTACTACTCATTGACGACCCGGACCGGCAAACCTGTGGCCCGGGGACTAAAACCTAGTCCCGTTGAGACTGACAACCGAGGCGACGAAAGCCGCTCTACATGGAGCAGCTGCGAATGCGTATACGATGTGCAGAATAAATCGAGAACTCGCGAGTATAGACGTAATGTGACGATGGGTCAAACGATTTGCCGCTCCGCCAATCCCCGATTGGCCGGCGGACTGGTAAACCGTGGCAAATGTGGCATGACCGCGACAAGCACTTCTGGCTGGCTTGCCAAGCTTGTGCTTGCCCGACAGTATTTCTACAGATAAAGGCGGCATAATAGCCGACTTTGCCTGCCGATCCAGCCCGTTTCCCCATGCGTCCCTCCCTGCGTCCCGCCACCTGGTATCTGCTGCTGACTTATGCGCTGCTGTCGGCGATGCCGTTCGCCGCGCCGCTGCTTGGCGAGCCGCTCGACCAGCCGTGGCGCGTGGCCGGCATCGGGGTGTTCGCCTGGATCGCGGTGTGGGCGCTGTTCAAGCGGCCCGCGTACTTCCACGTGCTGCTGCTGCCGGCCTTCCTGGCGCTGCCGCTCGAGCTGTACCTGCTGGCGTATTACGGCCAGGGGATCTCGACCCACCACCTGGGCATCATTGCCGAGACCAGTCCCAGCGAGGCCGGCGAATTCCTGGGCAGTTCGGTGTGGCTCTTGGGCGGTGCGCTGGCCGCGGTGCAGGGCTGGTGGGGCAGCAGCTGGGTGGCGGCGATCCGCAGCCGTGAGCTGGATTGGAACGACCGCTCACGCTGGGTGGTGCTGGCGGTGCTGGGGGCGTGCGCGGCGCTGCTCCTATATAGTCAGCGCTTCGGCCTGGAGCCGGAGCCGGGTGCCGCACCCACTGCGGCCAAAGGCGGCGCCAGGGTTCATCTGGTGAAAGCGCAGGCTTCCGCGTCCGCGCCAGCCGCGGTCGTGCCACCGGCGCCCGCTCCTTCTGCCCTGCCCCCGCTGCCATACTGGATGCAGCCGCCAGTCGACCTGCGTTTACTGGCCCAGTCCTGGCCCTTCGGCCTTGCCATGCGCGGCGTCGACTTCTATCGCGAGCGGATCTATCTGGCGGAACTGAACCGGCGCAGCGCCGCGTTCCGTTTCGGCGCCTATCAAGCCGGCGACAAGGACGCGCCGCAAGTCGTGGTGATGGTGCTGGGCGAATCGTCGCGCTACGACCGCTGGAGTCTGAACGGCTACGGCCGCGACACCAATCCGCTGCTGGCGCAGGAGAACAACCTGGTGATGCTGGATGACGTGATCACGCCGGTGTCGGCCACGCGGCTGTCGGTGCCGGTCATCATTTCGCGCAAACCCGCGACGCAGAGCCTGAAGGATGGCTTCTCCGAGAAATCGTTCCTGTCGGCGTTCAAGGAGGCCGGCTATAAAACCTTCTGGCTGTCGAACCAGGTCTCGTTCGGCAAGTTCGACACGCCGGTCTCGGTGTTCGCGCAAGAAGCCGACGAAGTCGAGTTCTTGAACCTGGGCGGCTTCAGCGACGGCGCCAGCTACGACGCCCAATTGCTCGAACCGCTGCGGCGCGCGGTGCACGACCCGTCGCAGAAGGTCCTGGTGGTGCTGCACACGCTCGGCAGCCACTGGAACTACGCGCACCGCTATCCGAAGGAGTTCGACCGTTGGCTGCCGTCGCTGCATGGCATGGACAAGCCGGACTACACCAATGGCGCTTTGAAGCCGCAGATCAGCAACAGCTTCGACAGCGCGATCCTGTACACCGACTGGTTCCTGTCGAACGTGATCGGGGTACTCAAGGAATCCGGTTTGAGCTCGTCGCTTCTGTATGTGGCCGACCATGGACAGACCCTGTACGACAAGTCGTGCAAGATCGCCTTCCACGGCCACAATACGCAGTTCGAATTCCACGTGCCGGCCTTCGTCTGGTATTCGGACAGCTACCGCGAACGCTTCCCGGCCAAGGTGGATCAGCTGCAGCGCCACCGCAAGGCCAAGCTCTCGACCGAGAACATGTTCCACACCCTGCTCGACATGGCCGACGTGCGCTATCCGGGCGAGACGCTGGAGCGCAGCTTCGTCAGCAGCCGGTTCAAGCGCCACAAGCGCTATGTGGACAGCTATGGCTGGACCGACTACGACGACTCGTATATCAAAGGCGACTGCCGCGAGGTGATCTCGCGCGGCAAACCGCTGCCGCGCGGTTAAATTTGCAACTCCTGGTTGCAAAAAGCCGCTACACTGCCAACAGCCATCGTGCCTCCCAGATGGCAAGGCTTGACCCCGGTGGATGCTCGGATGGAGCACTCCCCGGATCGTCTTATGCCTTGCATATCTCTACAGCGCGATGGCGATGTCGCCTTTTTTAACATCCACATCCTGGAGTTATATGTTCAATGCCCACCCCACGACGGCGTATCGTGTCGTTGCGCTCGTCGCTACCAAAGATCGCCCGGCGCTCCTCGCTACGCGCTCCCTCCCATCCATCGCGTCACAACTTCGCCGCTGTGACGAATTGATCCTGGTCGACGATTCCGCAGACGTGTCGTCTGCCGATCGAAGCCGCCAGGCGGCGCAAGATCTGGATCTGCCGGTATCGATATTGAGGAATCGACGCACGAAAAATGCCGCCGGCGCCTGGAATACCGGCCTGGATCACTTGGCACGCCACACCGCCGATCCCCGCCAGACCTTCGTTGCCTTCCTCGATGACGACGATGCCTGGCTGCCCGGCCATCTGGCCAGCTGCTGCGATGCTGCCGACGGCGGCGCCACGCTGATTGCCGCGGGTTTCATGCGGGTCGAAACCGGCCTCCCCGAGCGCGAGGTACGACCGCCGGCGCAGCTCGATGTGCGCCAATTCTACGTCGGCAATCCCGGCATTCAGCCCACCAATATGGTGGTTCGCCTCGATCGCCTGCTGGCAGCGGGACTGTTCGACGAAGCCCTGCCCAGTTGTACCGACCGCGATCTGCTGATCCGGCTGTTGCGCCTGTCCGTGCTCGATTACGCCGCCACCGGCGCCGTCACTGCCATGCACTTCGCGTGCGGCGACCGCGAGCGCTTGTCCAGCGCCGGTTCGGCGCCACGCCTGGCGGGCCTGGATGCGTTTTTCGCCAAGCATCGCCCGCACATGAGCGCCAGCGAGGTACTCGCCGCCGAAGAGCGCGCGACACGCCTGTTCAACTGGCAGCCGGGCCGCAGCGCGCAAGCGGCCGCTCCGGCAGCAGCGTCCGCGCTGCCACTGCCGGACGCAGCGAACGATATCCATCTGGTGGTCGGGCTGATCACCGATCGCCGGCGGCTCGGGGCGCTGGATGGCCTGATGCAGGATCTGCTGGCGCTGCAGGACACGCCGGACCTGGTGGGGCTGGATGTGGTCATCCTGGAAAACAGCGTGGCCGACGAGCCCGCCGCGGCTATTTTGGAAGACGCGGCGCAGCGCTGGCGCACGCGCGGACTGCGGGTGCACCTGATCACCGGGGAAGCCAGGCTGCAGGCGATGCAGGCCGGTGAAATAGCGCCATCGGCAAGTGCACGCTTGCCGATCGGCCCTGCCCGAACCGCGCTGCAAACCTATCTGTACCACTTCATGCGCTCGCGGCGTGGGGCGGTGGCGTGGATACTCGACGACGACATGCGCCTGGATCCTCTGGTCGAGATCGATGGCGTCCGGCAGCAGCGACGAATGCCCCTACTGCCGCACCTGGCGCGCCTGCGCGAACAGGGTGTGGATATCGCGATCGGCAACTACACCGGCGCCGCGCCGCTGCCGGCATGGTCGACTCTGCGTGTGCAGATGGTGGATTTGCTGGCGAGCCTGCGCTGGCTGGACGGTTTGCCGCCCGAGGCAGTGCTTCCCGACATGCGCGCGCACAACGCCGCGATTCGCGCTGGGCGGCGCGATTTTTATTACGATCTGTCGCATCGCGAGACCGATCGCCTGGAGACGCCGTTCCTGCTCGAGCCGGCCTCCCCCGGCGAACTTGCAGGTGCGGCCTATGACCGCCTGTGCGCGAGCCTCGACCGGATGCTGGATGGCCAACAGTTGTTTCGGCCCCTGGTGCTGGATGGCGCCTGCATGGCTGCGTTCACCGCCAGCGACAATTTGTACCGGGGCGGTAACGCATTCGTCTTCAATGCCGAGGCGCTGGGCGATGCGCCCAACGCCGTACCCGACATCGACGGCCGTGCCACACGCCGTTCCGACATGATCTGGGCGCTGGTGCAGCGCACCCGCTATCGACGCAGGATCGTGTCCGTCCCGCTGAGCGTGTACCACGCGCGCGAGTCGCAACGCGCCACAGCCGGGGAGCACGAACGTTGCCTGGTCGATGACATCCGCGGTTTCGCCGTGTTTTCGGCGCTCCAGGATCATGCCGGCAATCCCGGCGTGGGACTGGGCGATCGCGCGGAAAAGTTCAGGGACGAACGTCTGGCCGCCTTCCGACTGGCCGTGCATCGCACGCGCGGCTTGGCGGGCGAGCTGCTGTCGCTGGCGCGCACCTCGGACACCCTGGCACGCCACGCGCCGGCACTGGAGGCCTTCGCGCACGCAGTTCTGGAACGTATCGACGGCGCCATGCTGCAGCGCGTGACCGATGCGGTGTGCAAACTCGGATCCGCGCAAGTCGTTCAATTCGAACGCGACTTGCCCGAATTGATTGCAAGCCACCGGCGCCGTATCGCGTCCGCGACGCTGATCCAAGATCAGTTGCGCGCACAGCGCATTTGCAATGCGATCGCCACTGTCCGGCGCCTGAGCAGCGGCGGTGACAATAGTGGCGAAGCGCTGCGCTGGCTAGGCGACGGCACCGAAGGCGTAGTCCTGACCGACGAACGATCGGTGATCAAGGTGCTCGACTACTGGAAGCCGGCAGCATCGCAAGATGCGCGCCGCCGGCTCGCCGCGCTGGTGGACCGCTGGCCCACGGGCGCTGGCTTGTATGGCATCGGCAGTTTCGTGACGGCGGGCCTCGACAGCATGCTGATGTATCCGTTCGAGGAAAGCCAGCCCTACGCCGGCGGTCACGGCCCCGGCATGATCGATTTGATGGCCGACTGCTTTGCGCACGGTCTGGTGTGCCGGAACATTCACCCCAAGAACCTGAGGGTGGTCGGTACCCGGGTACGCCTGATCGACTACGGCGGCGATCTGCGGCTGGCGGCCGAGCTGGACGATTTCGAGCGCCAGTTCGAGCTGATGTGCCGCAGAGCCTATCTGTCCTGGCGCTTCTGGAACCGCATCGACCTGCCCGATCTGCTGCGCGCCAGCAGCCTGAATGAACGGCTGCCGGAACTGACCGGATTCGACTGTTTCATGGAAGCGCTCCGCCACGCCACGGGGCAGGTCGCCGTGCATGATCCGGTGCTGGACATGGTCCGGCCATCGCCGCCGCAGCGGATACTGGATTTCGGATGCGGCAAGGCCGAGCTGAGCCAACGCCTTGCCGCGCTGGGACACAGTGTGGTCGCCTACGATCCCGATCCGGCGCTGCACGCACGGCTCGCGGGCCTTGGGTCGGCGTCGCTGGAATTCGCCCCCTGTTTCGACAGCGCGCTGGCGCTCGGACCGTTCGACACGGTCGTCTGCCGCCGCGTCCTGTGCCTGCTCGACCCCACCGGGCTGGCCGAAGTCGCGGCGCAACTGCGCCTGAGCGTGAAGCGCGAAGGCCGGGTGCTGGTGGCGCTGTGCCATCCGGGCTACGCGCCACGCATCGCCACCTCGGAGGCGCGTCCGGATGCGCCGTCGGGCGCCGACCCGGACAGCTCGTTCCGATGGACCAAGCGCCATCGGCAGAGCGGCCGCGAACTGATCGAATTCCACCGTCCTGAGCGCGTGCTGCGCAAGGCGCTGCAGCGGGCCGGATTCCACATCGTCCGGCGCGAGGAGCGCAGCGCGATCGACCAGTTCCGGTTCGAGCGCGTCAGCGATTTGCTGGTTCTTGAATTGCGGCCTGTCGATCCGCCCGCCTGCACCCTGTTGATCAAGGCGTGCGCCATGGAGGCCGCCGTGCTCGCCGAACGGGTACGCCATCTGGTAGGTCAGCTGGCCGCGCCCACGCCGTTCCGTCAGGTCATCCTGACCCTGGACACCAGGGTCGACGGCTTCCTGCGCCAGTACACCAGCGGCGATCTCGCCGCGCTGCGTTCGCAGGCGGCAGCCTTACAGGCGCAAGGCTGGGTCGACACGGTGGTCGAGGCGCCCGCCGGCGGCCGGGAATGCGCGCGGCTCAATGCCACATGGCTGGGTCGCAGCGATCCTGCGACCCATGCCGCCAACGGCGCGCCGCTGGCGTCGGTCTTCACCGGATTCGAGGCTTGCCGCACGCCTTATCTGCTGCAGGCCGATCTCGATGTGATGGTCGGGCGCCGCTACGCCGGACACGACTACCTGCGAGACATGCTGCAGGCACTGGCCGGCGACGAGCGGGCGGTCACCGTCGCCTTCAACATCGCCCAAGACCACGATCGTCCTTATTCGGCGCGCGGCGACCATGGCCCATGGCGCGTCGAAAGCCGCTTTTGCCTGCTTCACATGGAGCGCCTGCGCGCCCTGCTTCCCCTGACGATGCCGCCAGCGTCACCGCTTGCGGCAATGCCGGCCTGGCACCGGGCGCTGGACGGGGCGATCAAGGACGAGCGGGCCACTTCCCTGCGCGGCGGCGACCGCCGTACCTTCTTCATCCATCCGGCCAACGACCGCAAGGCTGATCGCACCGCCCTGTCCCGCATCGCTGACCGAATCGGCAGCGGCGACGTCATTGCGGCCCAGGCCGGGTCCGTGGATTTGCTCGGCACGACCGGGGAGTGGATCGTTCCTGCGCGCCGCGAACGGTTCGTCTTCGTCATTTCCGGCCGCAACGTCGAACCCGGACGGTTCCGGCGCTGCTTGGACTCAGTGCTGCGGCAACGGCGCACGGATTGGGGCGCGGTCGTGTTCGACGACGCCTCGCACCCGGCCTGGGCAGAGATACAGCGCGAACTATGCGCCATCCACGCGCCGCGCATCACCTTCATCGGCAACGCCGAGCGGCGCGGCTTACTGGCCAATACGGTGGAGGCGATCCGGCACCACTGCGGCCGGCCGGATTCCACCATCATCACGCTGGACGCCGACGATTGCCTGATCGGCAGCGAAGTCCTCGACGTACTCGATGCTGAATATCGCAGCGGCGCCGACATGACCGTCGGATCGATGTGCCGCACCGACAAGCGGGCACACTACCCGGCCTGTTTCGAACGCCCGCGCGCGCACCGTGGCGGCAATGTGTGGCAGCACCTGCGCAGCTTCAGGAAATCGCTGTTCGATGCCATTCCCGACGACTACCTGCGCCTCGACGGCGAGTATGTCGACCTTGCCAGCGACTGGGCGTTCATGCTGCCGATGGCCGAACTGGCCGTATCGCCACGCTGGATCGGGCAAGCGCTATATCTGCACGAACCGGCCGGCGTGCGCGATTGCGCCACCATCGCGCGCAGGGAAGCGGTGATCGCGGCACTGATCGCACGGACACCGTTGCGGCGTATCGACGCCGACGTGGCACCATGCGGACAGACGCCATGAGCGCCGCCATGAATGCTGCCATGAGCGCTACCGGCAAGCGTCCCATGCGGCCCTGCATCGCGGTAGTCGGCGATGCGCGCCTCGGGCCCGACGATCCACGGCGCGCATTGGCGCAGTCGATCGGGCGCATGCTGGTCGATGCCGGCTGCCGGCTGGTCACCGGCGGCATGGGCGGGGTAATGGAGGCCGCGCACAAGGGCGCGCGTAGCTCACCCAATTGGTTCGACGGGGCCGGCATCGGCATCCTGCCCGGATCGGATATCGGCCAGGCCAATCCTTTCGTCGACATCGCGATACCCACCGGCCTCGATCACGCAAGGAATTCGATCGTGGCGCATTCGGCAGCTGTCATCGCTATCGGCGGCGGCGCCGGCACGTTGTCGGAAATGGCGCTGGCCTGGACTTATGGCCGGCTGGTCATTGGTTTACAGTGTGGCGGCTCGAGCGAATTGCTGGCTGGCCGGCGCATCGACCGGCGCATACGTTATCCGACGCTTCCGGACGATCAGGTATTCGCCGCCGGCAGCGCGCAGCAGGCAATGGCATTGCTCCAGCGCTGGCTACCTGAATATAACAAGGTCCATACGGGTATCCGGGCAGCGGATTCGCCAGCCGGCGCATAAGGCGTGAGGGCAGCGGCTACCCGGTGCGGCGTGCGATGTCGACGAACGCTTCCAGATAGCCGGTGCCGGCATCGGCTTCGCGCGTGCCGAGGAAGATCTGCTTGAACACGCCGTCGCCGAGGCGCAGCGGAAGCACCGGCATCCTGCCCGCATACTCGTCCACCAGCCAGCGCGGCAAGGCCGCCACGCCGCGCCCGCTGGCCACCATCTGCAGCATGATGTCGGTCGTCTCGATGGTCTTGCGCTCGCGCGGCGCGCACCCGGCCGGCAGCAGAAACTGGTTATAAATGTCGAGCCGCTCGATATCGACCGGATAGGTGATCAGGACCTCATCCGACAGATCGGCCGGCTCGGCCCTCTCCTTCCGCGCCAGCCGGTGACCGCTTCCCACCACCAGCACCTGCTCGAAGTCGAACACCGGCACGAAGCGCAGCCCCGGCTTGAACACGGGATCGGGCGTCACCAGGAGATCGATCTCGTACGCGAACAGCGCCTTCATGCCGCCGAACTGGAACTTCTGCTTGACGTCGACATCGACCTCGGGCCACGCCGCCAGGTACGGCGCCACCACCTTCAACAGCCACTGGTAGCAGGGATGGCATTCCATCCCGATGCGCAGCATGCCGCGTTCGCCGCCGGCGAATTCGCGCATCAGGCGCTCGGCGTGTTCCAGCTGCGGCAGCACGCGCTCGGCCAGGTCGAGCAGGTATTCGCCGGCCTGGGTCAGGCGCAGGCTGCGTCCCTCGCGCGTCCACACCGGCGTGCCCAGTTGCGCCTCCAGTTTCCGCACCGTGTGGCTCAGCGCCGACTGGGTCAGGTGCAGCACGTCGGCGGCGGCAGTGAGCGAGCCGCGCCGGTCGACCTCGCGGATGATGGACAGGTGAATGCGTTCGAGCATATATCAGCATGAATGGAATTAATGGATCGATGAAATCATACCAATTTTATTCATGAGTCAATCTGTCTATCATCGGTTCATCCGTTATGAACAGAATGACCAGCATGACCATCACCCACGAACTCGGCTTTCCGAACATCGGCGCGCGCCGGCAACCGCTCTCCGACCAGGTACTCGACATGAGCTTCACGCTCGGGAACCTGCCGCCATCGGCGGCCGACGCCGAATCGGCTGCCTGGTTCAAGACCAGCCAGCGCTACACCGTCCCGGTCTTCGATGCCGCCACCCGCTTCACGCTCGACACCCGCCTGCTGGGCGACCAGCTGGCACAGGCGCGCGCATCGGGAGCAGAACTCAAACCGGTGATCATCGGCCCGCTGACCTACCTGTGGCTGGGCACATCGAGAGATGGCAGCGAGCGCCTCGACCTGTTGCCACGCCTGCTGCCGGTGTACGCGCAGCTGCTGGCATGGCTCGCCGCCCAGGACCTCGACTGGGTCCAGATCGACGAGCCGGTGCTGGCGACCGGGCTCGATGCGCCTTGGCGCGCTGCCTGTGCCGCGGCCTACGACGCGCTGGCCGGGAGCGGCGTCAAGCTGCTGCTGGCGACCTACTTCGGGCGGCTGGGGGACAACCTGGCGCTGGCCTGCAGCCTGCCGGTGGATGGCCTGCACCTGGATGCGGTCAACGCGCGCGACGAGGTCGGCCCGGCGCTCGACGCGCTCGGACCGGACAAGGTACTGTCACTGGGCGTGATCGACGGCAGCGACATATGGAAGACCGACCTGCATGCCACCCTGGCCTGGCTGGAACCGGTGCAGCGCCGCATCGGCAGCCGCCTGTGGATCGCGCCATCGTGCTAGCTGCAGCACGTGCCGCTGGACCTGGATGCGGCCATGGACGCCGATGACGCACCCGATCCGGCGCTACGCCCGTGGCTCGCATATGCCCTGCAAAAGCTGGAAGAACTGCGCATCCTGGCGCATGCGCTGGACCACGGCCGCTCGCAGGTGCAGTTCGAGCTGGTGGCAAACGCCGCCGCGGTCGATCGGCGCCACGCCGCGCTGCGCGCGGCAGCCTGACGAATTATCCGGCGTTGCCGCGCTTGAGAAAGTCGGCCACCGCCTTCACCAGCAGCGGGTCGACCGGCAGGCTGGGGTCGGAATACGACGCCGCCTGCTGGCTCGGGATCGCCCGCACGTGCTTGAGCACGTGGTTCATGCCGGGGATGATGGCAAGCAGGGCGCCGTCCTTCGCCGCATGCAGCGCATTGGCTTGCCCGACCTCGACCTGCATGTCGGTATTGCCCTGCACCACCAGCACCGGCATGTTCAGCGCCGCGATCTGTTTGGTCGGCACGTGCTTGAACCACGAGATCAGGTAGGGCTGGACGCTGGGCCGGTACAGCGCGGCCAGCGCCGGCGGCACGTTGTCCACGGTGGCGCCGCTTTCCAGTGAAGACAGGATGCGCTCGCTCTCCTTCATCAGCTCCGGCGGCAGCTTGCCGTCGAGCTGCTTGCGCATCACGACGGGCGCGGCGTCGGCGATGCCGGCGATCGAGACGAAGGCCGAAGCGCCGGCCTGTTGCGCCGCCAGCATGCCGATCAGCGAACCTTCGCTGTGGCCGATCACGGCGGGCGCGGTGAAGCGCGGGTCGGCCTTCAGCTTGGCGATCCAGGCCGCGGCATCCTCGACATAGGTGTCGAAGCGCAGCGCCGATTCGTCCAGGCCGGCCGGCTTGCTGGCGGCGATGCCGCGCTTGTCGTAGCGCACCGAGGCGATGCCGGCGTCCGCCAGCGCCAGCGCCAGTTGCTTGAGGCTGTCGTTGCGGCCCGGGAGCATCGGGTTGTTGCCGTCGCGGTCGGTAGGGCCGGAGCCGGCGATGATCAGGGCGATGCGGTGCTGTCCGCCGCTGTTGGGCAACTCCAGCGTGCCGGCGATCTGGCCGGATGGCGTGTCGAGCGTGATCGGCTGCTCGGCCGCCTGCGCCGCGCAGGCCAGGCTGGCGGACAGTATCAAGCCAGCGGCGATCGGAAAGCGGTCAGCCATTGCGCGACTCCTTCATGCCGGTGATGGTCGCCGGCGAAATCCACAGCACCAGCAGCCAGCCGAGGAAGGAGTAGGCGCGCCACACCCCGAAGAAGCAGAAGAAGTACAGGACGAACTGCGCCAGGTTGAAGCTGGCCATCGGCGGCAGGCCGGCTGCGCTCATGATGGCCATGGTGGTCAGGACGGTGCACACGCTGACGGCGGCGATGAACGGCAACTTCTTCTCGAGTGGGGACATCAGGGCTCTCCTGCAAGGCGTATGGATGAAAGCGATTGCTGCAGGATGCAAGAATAACATCTGGCGGAACCATCGGCCCGCGCCCAGGTCTGTATGAAGGTCTGCTGCGGAGATACGCCGGTGTCCCCAACTCCCCTTCTGCTTGCGCTGCTGCTGTTCGCCTGGGCTCCCCGTGCCGGCGCCCAGCCCCCCGACTGTCCGCCGAACGGCGACGCCGACGTCATCCTGCGCTGCGAAGAAAACAGGCTCGCCGCCGCCGACCAGGCCCTGGACCAGCGCTACCGCGCCGTGGTGCGCGCCGTGCACGACGATCCCGCGCCCGACGCGCAGGCGGCATTGCGCACGCTGGCCGACGCCCAGCGCCAGTGGATCGCTTACCGCGACGACGACTGCGACGCGGTCTACCTGGCGCACCACGCGGCCAGCCTGCGCGAACGCCACCGGCTGCGCTGCAAGACCGCGCACGCCGAGATGCGCGCGCGCCAGTTCGGTGCCTACGACAACGATTAAAACGATTCAGGCACCGGCCGCCCCCTGCAGCCGCGCGAACCAGCCCAGCTCGCCGTCGAGCGCGGCCCGGATCGGCCCCGGCGTCAAACCGGTCCAGCGCTTGAACGAGCGGCGGAAGTTGGCGGCGTCATGAAAACCGAGATAGCGTGCCACTTCCTCGTTGTCGGCGCGCCGCACCTGGAACAGCCACAGCGCCACGTGGGTACGCACCTGATCCAGCTCGCCCTGGAAGTGGGTATGGTGGCGCAGCAGCTGGCGCTTGAAGGTGGCCGGGCTGACGCCGAAGTCGCTCGCCGTGCGCTCCAGTGTCGGTGCCTCGCGTACGCGTTCCAGCAGATAGTCGTACAGCGCCGCCGGCAGGCCGGGTGCACGCGCCGCTTCGCTCCCGGCCGCCTGCAGTGCCAGGCGCGAGGCCATCTCGCTGGCGCGCGGCCATGGCCGGTCGAGCCAGGCCGCATCGACCAGCATGGCGTCGAGCTGGCAGCCGAAGCGCAGGTCGGCGCCCAGGTGCACCTGGTGCTGCTCGACGTGGCGCGGCGCGCCGCGGTTGAAGCAGAAGCGCCACGGCAGGCGTTCGCCACCGAGCCAGCGGCACAGCGCCACCAGTGCCGTCATGTGCATCTCGACCAGCGCCGGGCGCAGGCTCGGGGCGCCGTAGGCATCGACCCAGTACAGCAGCGCGACGCCTTCCCAGGTCTCGAAGCGCGGCCGCAGCAAGGGCGTCAGGCGCGCGTGGAAGCGGCACAGCGTCTCGAGCAGCACGCGCAGGTTCGGCGCCTGCACCAGCGCATGGCTGGCGGCGCCGTCGTGCCCGGGCAGCATCAATTGGCCGAGCATGAAGCTGGTGTCGGGGCTGTCCAGGCCGCGCAGGGTGTTGGCCAGCAGCTGCAGATACTGGCTAGGTGACACCAGCCCGTCCGGCGCCAGGACGTCGGTCAATCCGGTCTCGCGCAGCATCTGCGCATCGCTCAATTCGTGCGAGCGGCCGTATTCCAGCGCCAGCGCCGGCTGCAGGCGCGCCGGGATCGACGGTTCGCCGGCCGGCTGCCAGGCGATCACACGGCGTCCATCCGGCGGCACAGGGCGGCCAGCAATGCATCCGGCGCGCCCTGCGCATCGGCGCAGCCGTGGCGCAGCGTGAGCGGCATGCGCCGGCTGCCGGCGTGGTGATGCATCGCGCCCACCATGCGGCACAGGTGCTGGGCCGCGGCTTCGCCTTGGTACTGGTCCAGGCCCGGCATCAGCACGGCGAAGCGGTCGCCCGCGTAGCGGCACAGCAGGTCGTCGTTGCGCAGATTCAGCAGCAGCATGTGCGCCACCGCCTGCAGCGCGCGGTCGCCCTCGCCCTGGCCGTGCTCGCGGTTGATGCGGTGGAAGTCGTCGATGTCGAACAGCACCAGCGCGCACGGCCCGTCGTTGCCGCTTTCGCGGCGCAGCTGCTCGCGCAGGTAGGCGGCATCGGCCAGCTGCGTGATGCGGTCGAACGGGCGATGGCTGCGGAACAGCCGCTCGCGCTTCCTCATGTGTTCGGACAGGTTGGCCTGCTCGTGGCGCCAGTAGTACATGCCGGCCGTCAGCACCAGCATCCCGAGCGGCAGCAGCGCTTCCAGCGCGTTGTCCCACAGCGCCGACTTGTCGATGTCGAAGGCTTCGTCCAGGCAGTCGGCCCACGAGCCGAGCATGATGCAGGCCAGGCCGCCGGCCAGCAGGCGCGTCACCCGGCCGTCCGGGCGGCTGCACAGCACGATCAGGCACCACAGCGCGGCCAGGAGCGCGGTCCCGCCCTCGCTGGCGATGTCGACCAGGTCCCATTCGGCGAACGGGATTGCCTGGCCGGCGCCGACGAACAGCAGGGCAAAGCTGGCGAGCAAGCCGACAAGCAGGACGAGATGGCGGGCGACGACGTTCATGGAAGAAAGGCCAGGTGGAAAACCGGCTGACCATAGCGCAGCCAGATGACCGCGTAATGACAGGACAACGAATCTGTGGCGCTTCGGCACAGGGTCAAAACAGCTCATCACTTCCTGCCTGTCACCGGCCGTCGGCGCGCACCGCGGGCGGCAGGTTGCCCAAGTGGGAGAGTCAATTCGGCTCATGCGGCCTGAAACCCGGCCAATGCACGGGAAGGCGTCACCGATACGTCATATCGGGACGCCAGAATCCGCCCCATTCCAAACAACCACCTCGCCCCCATGCGCCATTTCGCCCTCCCCGCCATCACCGCCAGCCTGCTGGCCGCTGCCGGCGCGCACGCCGCCGACGAACCGAGCGTCGTCATCACCGGCCAGCGCGCCAGCCTGGCGCGTGCCATCGCCGTGCAGGAACAGGCCGACAATATCGTCAGCGTCGTCAGCAGCGACGACATCGGCCACCTGCCCGACAAGAACGCCGCCGAAGCGCTGGCGCGCATGCCGGGCGTGTCGGTCCAGCGCGACCAGGGCGAAGGCCGCTACGTGGTGGTGCGCGGCCTGGACGCCGACTACAACGCGGTGACCATCAATGGCGCCCTGGTGCCGTCGCCCGAAGCCACGCGCCGCGCGGTGGCGCTCGACGTGCTGCCGGCCGGCCTGGTGCGCTCGCTCGAAGTGACCAAGTCGCTCACGCCCGACATGGACGCCAACTCGCTGGGCGGCACGGTGGAAGTCAAGACCCTGTCGGCATTCGACCTGCCCGGCACCCTGCTGAGCGTCGGCGCCGCCGCCGGCCACGACACCAACACGGGCCAGAACAGCCCTAGCGCCAACCTGCTGTGGGCGCAGCGCTTCCTGGACAACAAATTCGGCGTCGCGGTCGGCATCTCGGGCGAGAAGCGCAAGTTCGGCTCCGACAACGTCGAGAGCGGCGGCGACTGGAACGGCGAGCGCCTGGCCGGCTTCGAGCTGCGCGACTATTCTCCGACACGCGAACGCCGCGCCGGCGCGATCAACCTGGATTACCGTCCGGACGCGGCCACCAGCATGTCGCTGCGCGGCTTCATCAGCCGCTTCTCGGACGAAGAGTCGCGCGACCGCCTGACCGTGGGCGACTTCGAAGAGAACGAAGACGGCGTGCGCGAAGGCGAACTCGATACCGCCAGCCTGGAACGGCGCCTGCGCCAGCGCAAGTACACACAAGAGATCCGCTCGCTCACCGGCGCCTTCGACCGTCGCTTCGGCGACAACTGGAAGCTGCACCTGGAAGCGGCCACCAGCCGCGCCACCGATGAAACCCCGGACGCCATCGCCGATGCGCGCTTCAAGGGCATCGACAGCTTCAGTGGCGTCGGCTTCAACAACACCCGCGCCCCACACCTGATCGCACCAACTGCCGCTTTTGACGCGGCCAACTACGAACTCGATTCGTTCGCGCTGGAACGCGCCTACGCCAAGGACACCGCCCACCAGCTGCGCCTCGACCTGCAACGCGAGTTCGACGCCGGTGACTGGAGCGGCACCTTCAAGTTCGGCGCCAAGGCGATCCGCCGCGACAAGCAGACCGACACCGAAGCCTACGAATTCGGCAGCGACGATCCGGAAGATGGCGACTACTGGGGCGCCGGCGGCAACTCGCTGACCGACTTCATCGGCAACCGCCAGCTCGACTACAAATTCGGCCCGATCGGCTACGCGATCGACCCGGCCCTGGTGCGCGCCCGCCTGGCAGGCCTGAACCGCGCCAATGCGCGCGTGATCGTCGACTCGGCGCTGGACGACTTCAAGCTGCAGGAAGACATCGATGCCGCCTACCTGCAGGCCGGCCTGCGCCGCGGCGCCTGGTCGCTGCTGGCCGGCGTGCGCGCCGAGCACACCCGCTTCAGGGCCGACGGCTCGCAGGTCACCGACGAAGACGAAGTGACGCCGCGCGCCGCCTCGCGCTCATACACCAACTGGCTGCCGGGCATGCACCTGCGCTACGACGTCGACCAGAAGACCAGCCTGCGCGCGGCCTGGAGCAACTCGGTGGTGCGCGCCAACTTCGCCCAGCTGGCGCCGGGCGTGAGCCTGGACGGCGACGACGAAGCCACCATCGGCAACCCGGACCTGGCGCCGCTGCGCTCGCACAATCTGGACCTGGGCGTCGAGCGCGTGATCGGCAACGACGGCGTGATGTCGGCCTATGTCTTCAACAAGGAAATCCGCAACTTCACCTACGCCACCGACCTGGCCGGCAGCGGAGAATGGCTTGATTTCTCGAGCGCGATCTCGTACGCCAACGGCGACAAGGCCCGTGTGCGCGGCATCGAACTGGCCTGGCAGCAGCCGCTGCGCATGCTACCGGCGCCGTTCGACGGTCTGCTGGTGGGGATCAACGGCACCATCTCGACCTCGCGCGCCGATATCGACAGCGCCGACGGCGACGGTGGCCGCGCCACCCGCAGCATCCGCATGCCGGGCCAGTCGAACCGCATCGGCAACCTGATGCTGGGCTATGAGGCCGGTCCGTTCAGCGCGCGCCTGGCGATGAACTACAAGTCGCCTTACCTGCTGGAGCTGGGCGAGGACGTGCTCGATGGCACCCAGGACCGCTACGTCGACACCCAGAAGCAGCTCGACCTGTCGATGTCGTGGAAGATCGGCAAGCGCTGGCAGCTGACCTTCGACGCCAGCAACCTGAATAACGAAAAATACTACGTCTACCTGGGCGACAAGTCGCGCAACGCGCAATTCGAACAATACGGCCGCACCTACAAGATCGGTCTGAAAGCGAGCATCTTCTAATGAAAAAAGCAGTTCTACTCATCATCCTGGCGGCGCTGCACGGTGCAGCAGCAGCAGCGGCAGCGGCTGCAACGAAAGTCCCGGCCGCACTGGACAAGGCCGAGGAAATCGCCGCCCTGCCCGGCGGCGGCTGGCTGGCGCTCGACAAGCGCGCCCTGCGCCTGATTGGCGCTGACGGCAGCGAACGCGCCAGCCTGGCGCTGCGCGGCGAGCGGCTCGACCTGCGTCCGGTCGACGGCGGCGCGCTGGCCGTGGTGGTCGACTCCAACGCCGAGCGCGCGCAGCCGGTGCGGGTGGACCTCAAGGCCGGCACCCTGAGCGCGCTGGCGCCGCTGCCCGAAACCGGCTTCGGTCTGGAGGCGGCCTGCATGTACCGCGACGCCCAGCAGCTCGACTACGCCTTCCTGGTCGGCCCCGATGGCCAGGCGCAGCAATGGCTGATCGGCAGCCCGCACCGCCTGGTGCGCCGTCTGGCGCTGCCGAACGGCGTCGAGCAATGCCGCGTCGACGACGCCCACGACACCCTGTTCGTGGCCGAAGAAGGCATGGGCATCTGGGCCTACGGCGCCAGCGCCGAAGGCCCGGCCACGCGCGCCCCGGTGGCGCTGCGCGCACCGCACGGCAAGCTGAAACAAGAAATCACCGCGCTGGCCGTGCTGCCGGGCGGCCTGGCCGCACTCGACGGGAAAGGCACGCTGCACACCTGGCGCCGCGACGGCGCCGACTGGCGCGCCCTGCCGGCGCGGGCGCTGGGCGCCGACCAGATGGTGGCACTGGACGCCAATGCGCGCCTGCTGGTGCGCGCCAAGGCCGGCTGGCAAACCCCGGCGCTGGCGTGGAAAGCCGGCACGCCGGCGCCGCGCGCGCTGCCGATCGTGCTGCCGCGCATGCAGACCGAACCGGTCGCGCAGCTGGGCGACGCCGCCGACGATCCGGCGATCTGGGTCCATCCGACCGACCCAAGCAAGTCGCGCATCCTCGGCACCAACAAGAAGCAGGGCATGCTGGTGTACGACCTGCAGGGCAAGCAGACCCAGTTCCTGGCCTCGGGCCGTCTGAACAACGTCGACCTGCGCCAGGACCTGCGCTTCGGCGACGAACGCTTCGACATCGCGCTGGCCACCCAGCGCGACGAAAGCAGCATGGTGCTGTACACGATCGACAAGCAAGGCACCTTGACCGAGGCCGCGCGCCTGCCGACCACGCTGGACGACATCTACGGCACCTGCGTGTATCGCACGGCGGAAGGCGGCATGGACGCCTTCGTCAACGCCAAGGACGGCCGCTACGAGCACTACCAGATCACGCGCAGCAACGGCAAGTTCGGCGCGCGCCTGGCACGCACCTTCAAGGTGGCGACCCAGCCCGAAGGCTGCGTGGCGGACGACCGCAGCGGCCTGCTGTTCGTCGGCGAGGAAGACCACGCCCTGTGGGTGACCTCGGCCAAGGCCAATGAGCCGGCCACGCTGAAGATGGTGATGCCGGTGGGCGAATGGCTGCACGACGACATCGAAGGCATGGGCATCTACCAGGGCGCCAACAAGAGCTACCTGGTGGTGTCGAGCCAGGGCAACAGCAGCTACGTGGTGTTCGACGCCCTGCCGCCATTTAAGGTGCGCGGCGCTTTCCGCATCGGTCTTGATGCGGTCAACGGTATCGACGGCGCTTCCGAGACCGACGGCCTGGAAGTCTCGTCGGCCAACTTCGGCGGCCCGTACGCACGCGGCATGCTGGTGGTGCACGACGGCTTCAAGCGCATGCCGGACGCGTCGCAGAACTACAAGGCGGTGGCGTGGGACGATATCGCCAAGGCCTTGAAGCTGGACGACGACAAGTAACACTTCAGCTGGAACAGCAGCATCAGGCGCGCCGCAGTTCGGGCGCGCCTGTTTGCGTTTTGGGCCGCCGAATGCCGGCGCATATGCATCTAATGCACGCTGGAAATAGAACTGACAATGTACGTTTCCCCACATACCGTTGTGTAAGGCTCTGGCACGATCTTCTCCGTAAGGCTTCCAATACCAACGATCGCAACGACCACCAAGAAAGGTAGGCCCTTCATGAAACGCGCTTCGCTCGCAGCCGCGCTATGCCTGGCATTCGGCGCCGCTTCCGCCCAGCAGGGCGACGGCACCAAGTTCTCCACCAACATCAACGTCTGGAAGCCGAACAAGGTCGAGGCGACGCCGGAGCGCATCAAGGCATTGAAGGCGCCGCCCGGCTTCACGGTGAGCGCATTCGCGACCGGTCTCAAAAACACCCGCATCATCGCGGTGGCGCCGAACGGTGACGTGTACGTGAGCCGGCGCGACCAGGGCGACGTGCTGCTGCTGCGCGACGCCAACGGCGACGGCCGCGCCGACGGTCCGGCCATCACGGTGGCCAACCGCGCCGGTGCGCACGGCCTGGCGATCCGCGACAACAAGCTGTACCTGGTCACCGCCAAGGAACTGTTCGTGGCCGACATGAAGAGCGACGGCCGCCTGGGCGAACTGCAGATGCTGATCGGCGACCTGCCCGACGCCGGCCAGCACGCCAACCGCACCATGGCCTTCGGCCCGGACGGCATGCTGTACCTGAGCGTGGGCAGCACCTGCAACGCCTGCAACGAGAGCAACGTCGAAAACGCGACCATGCTGCGCATTTCCCCGGACGGCAAGAGCCGCACCATCTTCGCCAGCGGATTGCGCAACACGATCGGCTTCGCCTGGCATCCGACCACGGGCGAACTGTGGGGCTTCGACCATGGCATCGACTTCCTGGGCGACGACGTGCAGCCGGAAGAAGTCAACAAGATCGAACTGGGCAAGCAGTACGGCTGGCCGCACGTCTACGGCAAGGGCGACATCTACCCGCAAAGCACGCCGCAGGGCGAGATCAGCAAGGAAGAGTGGAAGGCGCGCAGCACCCCGATGGTGGTCGGCTACACCGCGCACGCGGCGCCGATGCAGTGGGTGTTCGCCGCCGGCAGCGCCTTCCCGGCCGAATACCAGGGCGACGCGTTCGTGACCATGCGCGGTTCGTGGAACCGGGTGCCGGCCTCGGGCTACGAGATCGTGCGCGTGCGCTTCGAGAACGGTCAGGCCAAGTCGGTGGAGCCGTTCGTCACCGGTTTCCTGACCGACGGTGGCAAGACCCACATCGCGCGCCCGGTGGGCCTGGCGATGGCCAAGGATGGCTCGCTGCTGATGGCGGACGATGCGAATGGTGTCATCTACCGTGTGGCCTATACTGGCAACAGCGGCGGCAAAGGCGGCACCCCGGCGAAAGCCCCGGCCGGCCCGATGGAGGAACAGGCCAACAAGGGCAACAACGTACCGCTGGCGAACAAGCGCGCCGAGACCGAAGCCAAGGGCTCCTTGTCCGTGACCTCGTCCAGCTTCGCCGCCAACGGCATGATGGACGACCGCTACACCGAGTATGCCGACGGCGTGTCGCCGGCACTGTCGTGGAAAGCGGTAGCGGGCGCCAAGTCATACGCGGTCATCATGGAAGACCCGGATGCGAAACCGGTAACGCCGTTCGTGCACTGGGTGATGTGGAACATCCCGGGCAACATCACCAGCGTGCCGGAAGGCGTGCAGGAGCAGGCGCGCCTGTCTGATCCGGACGGCGTGCTGCAGGGACGCACCACGCGCGGGGCGCCGGGCTACTACGGTCCCAAGCCGCCGGTGGGCGAAGCGGCGCACCGCTATCACTTCCAGGTCTACGCGCTGGACAAGATGCTGGACGTGCCGTTCGGTGCGGACCGCGACCAGGTGCTGCAGGCGATGCGCGGACACGTGCTGGCCAAGGGCGAGATCGTCGGCAAATACGGTCAGAAGCAGCAGCCGCAAAAGTAAGCGAAGCGCGGACGCGGTTGCGGACACGCTTGTGTCCGCGGGCGACCGCTTCCTGACCGGACGGACGGCGCGGACACCGCTGCCCGTCCGTTTTCCTTTATGAATCAATGACCTGATCGCTGGCACGGTTCGTGCAATAACGACCATCAACCGTCGTTACTGGACAAACCCATGATCCGCGATACCGCCCACCAGGACACCGTCCTGGCCCCGCCGCCTTCCCACAAGCTCAAGCGCCGCGCGCTGCTGCTCGGCGCCGCCGTCGCCCTGCTCGCCATCAGCGCCACCCTGTTCGCCGCCTGGAACGGCAGCGAACACTCGGTATCAGGCAGCCGCCTGCGCATCGCCGAAGTCGGGCGCGGCACGCTGGTGCGCGACGCCGCCGTCAATGGCCGCGTGGTGGCCGCCGTCAGCCCGACCCTGTACGCCACCGCCCCCGCCACCGTCAACCTGCAGGTCGCCGCCGGCGACACCGTCAAGAAGGGCGACGTGCTGGCGGTGCTGGAGTCGCCCGACCTCACCGACGCCCTCAAGCGCGAAGTCTCGAGCTACGAACAGCTGAAAGCCGAAGTGGCGCGCCAGCAGATCCTGTCGCGCAAGCAGAAGCTGCTGGCGCAGCGCGAAGCCGACACCGCCGAAATCGAGCGCCTGTCGGCCCAGCGCACGCTGGAGCGCTACGACAGCGTCGGCACGGTCGGCATCATCGCCAAGATCGACTACCAGAAGGCCAAGGACGCCGTGAACTCGGCCGGCATCCGCGCCCGCCACGCGGCGCAGGCCGCGACGCTGGAAGGCGACGACGTCGAGCTGGCGATTAGAACGAAGGCCAACGAACTGGAACGCGCGCGCCTGTCGATGGCCAACGCCCAGCGCCGCGTCGACGAACTCACGGTGCGCGCGCCGGTCGACGGCTTCATCGGCACCCTGAATGTCCAGAACCGCATGGTGGTGGCCGCCAACGCGCCCCTGATGACGCTGGTCGACCTGTCCAAGCTCGAAGTCGAACTCGAAGTGCCCGAAACCTACGCCGCCGACCTGGGCCTGGGCATGAACGCCGTGATCGCGCTGCCCGCCGGCCAGGCCGGCGGCAAGCTGTCGGCGCTGTCGCCCGAGGTGGTCAAGAACCAGGTGCTGGCGCGGGTGCGCTTCGACGGCGAGCAGCCCAAAGGCCTGCGCCAGAGCCAGCGCGTCACCGCACGCCTCCTGATCGAGGAAAAGCCGAACGTCCTGATGCTGCCGCGCGGCCCCTTCGTCGAGAGCGAAGGCGGACGCCATGCCTACGTGGTACGCGACGGCGTCGCGCTGCGCACCCCGATCCGGCTCGGCGCCACCAGCCTGTCGTCGGTCGAGATCGTGTCGGGCCTGAAACCGGGCGACCAGGTCGTCATCTCCGGCACCGACGCCTTCAAGAACGCCGAGCGCGTATCTATCAACTGAGCATCAACTACACATCCAACATCCAACACCAAGGAGCATGACCATGCTGCGCATGTCCAATCTGAGCAAGGTGTACCGCACCCACATGATCGAAACCCACGCCCTGCGCGGCTTCGAGATCCAGGTGAGCGCCGGCGAATTCGTCACCGTCACCGGGCCCTCGGGCTCGGGCAAGACCAGCTTCCTCAACATCGCCGGCCTGCTGGAAGAATTCAGCGGCGGCGAATACATCCTCGACGGCGTCAACGTCAAAGGCCTGGACGACAATGCCCGCTCACGCCTGCGCAACGAAAAACTCGGTTTCATCTTCCAGGGCTTCAACCTGATCCCCGACCTGAACCTGTTCGACAACGTCGACGTGCCGCTGCGCTACCGCGGCTTCAACGCGCGCGAACGCAAGGAACGCATCGAGGATGCGCTGGCCAAGGTCGGCCTGGCTTCGCGCATGAAGCACTACCCGGCCGAACTGTCGGGCGGCCAGCAGCAGCGGGTGGCGATCGCGCGCGCGCTGGCCGGCTCGCCAAAGCTGCTGCTGGCCGACGAACCGACCGGCAATCTCGACACCCAGATGGCGCGCGGCGTGATGGAGCTGCTGGAACAGATCAACGCCGCCGGCACCACCATCCTGATGGTGACCCACGACCCCGAGCTGGCGGTGCGCACCCACCGCAACGTGCACATCATCGACGGCCAGGTGTCGGACCTGGTGCGGCGCAGCCCGAGCCTGGTCGACGACGCCGCCACCGCCGCCGTACCGGCATAAGGACGCGCCATGTTCGCCTACTACTTCAAGCTCGGCGTGCGCAGCCTGCGCCGCAACCCGGTCCTGACCGCATTGATGGTGCTGACACTGGCGGTCGGCGTCGCCGCCAGCGTCTCTACCCTCGCCATCCTGCACATGATGTCGGGCGACCCGATCCCGCACAAGAGCGCGCGCCTGTTCGCGCCGGTGCTCGACGTGCGGCCGGCCGAGAACTACGATCCTGGCGACGAGCGCGGCGACGACCAGCTCACCTACATCGACGTCGTCAACCTGCTCAAAAGCGGCCAGGGCGTGCGCCGCACCGGCATGTACGGTATCGCCACCGTGATCGAACCGCCCGACAAGAAGATCGAGCCGTTCTGGACCGAGGGCATGGCACCCACGCGCGACTTCTTCGCCATGTTCGACGTCCCGTTCCTGCACGGCCAGGCGTGGAGCGAGACCGACGACGCGCGCGGCGCCGACGTGGTGGTGCTCAGCCGCGAGATGGCGGAAAAGCTGTTCGGCGACGCCAACCCGGTCGGGCGCCAGGTGCGCATGCTCGATGCGCCGTTCACCGTGGTCGGCGTGATCGACGCGTGGTCGCCGCAGCCGCGCTACTACCAGCTGCAGAACGGCCGCAAGTTCGGCGTCAACGAAGACCTGTTCATCCCGCTGGCCTCGTCGATCCGGCACAAGAGTTCGCACAACGGCGGCATGAGCTGCAGCGCGCGTTCCGATCCCGGCTTCGAGGGCATCCTGCGCTCGGAATGTACCTGGCTCCAGTTCTGGTTCGAGACCGCGTCCAGCGCAGACCGCGCCGGCCTGCAGTCCTGGCTCGACAACTACGCCGCCGACCAGCGCAAGCTGGGCCGCATGCAGCGCAATGCGCCCAACGAGCTGTACGACCTGCCCGAATGGCTGGTGCACATGAAGGTGGTCGGCAAGGACAACAAGCTGTCGGCCTGGCTGGCGTTCGGCTTCCTGGCCCTGTGCCTGGTCAACACCATCGGCCTGCTGCTGGCAAAGTTCTCGGTGCGCGCATCGGAAGTGGGCATCCGGCGCGCGCTGGGCGCCTCGCGCAAGGACATCTTCCGCCAGTTCCTGACCGAGAGCGCGGTGATCGGCCTGGCCGGCGGCGTGCTGGGCCTGTTGCTGGCCTTCGGCGCACTGGCGCTGCTGTCGATGCAGAGCAACGCGATGGCGGCAGTGGCACGCATGGACCTGGCGATGCTGGGCTTTACCTTCGCGCTGTCGGTGCTGGCGGCCTTGCTGGCCGGACTGCTGCCCACCTGGCGCGCCTGCCAGGTGACGCCGGCGCTGCAGCTCAAATCCCAGTAAACCACGACAACCGTCACGGAGAATCAATATGGAAATCCGTCCCATCCTCTCAAGCCTGATGCGCAACAAGACCGGCCCGATCCTGGTGGCGCTGCAGGTTGCCCTCAGCCTGGCGATCCTGGCCAACGCCCTGCACATCGTCAGCGAACGGCGCGCCGCGGCGGCGCGCCCGAGCGGCATCGCCGACGAACAGGCGGTGTTCGCGATCAACGCCAGCCACCTGCGCAGCGATGGCCCCGAACAGGAACTGGCCACCCTGGATCGCGAGATCGCACTGCTGCGCGCGGTGCCGGGCGTGGTGTCGGCGGCCAACGTCGGCCAGCTGCCGATGTCGAACTCGGGCTGGAACACCAGCGTGGCGATCGACCGCAAGCAGATCAAGGAATCGACCGGGGCCTCGACCTACATGACCGCCGACTCGCTGGTGCAGACCTGGGGCCTGAAACTGGTCGAAGGGCGCGACTTCGTGCCCGGCGAATTCCAGAACGTCACCCTGGGTTCGCGCGAGGTGCCGCATGCGGCCATCGTCACGCGCGCACTGGCCGCGAAGTTGTGGCCGGGCCAGCCGGGCAGCGGCAAGACGCTGTTCATCGGCATGGGCGAAGACGCGATGGCGATCCCGGTGGTCGGCGTGGTCGAACGCTTGCAGGACCACGGCGCGCGCATCGATGAACGCGGCGAGTTCTCGATCATCCTGCCGATGCGCGAATACGGCGCCAACGGCGGCGCCACCTACACCATGCGCGCCGCACCCGGCCAGCGCGACCGGGTGATCCGCGATGCCGAAGACGCGCTGCGCAAGGCTTCCAGCGATCCGGTCATCTTCAATACGCGCACCATCGATGATCTGCGCGAAGCGCGCTACCGCGCCGACGTCGCGCTGTCATGGACGCTGGTCGTGGTCAGCCTGCTGCTGCTCCTGATCACCGCCGGCGGCATCGTCGGCATGGCCAGCTTGTGGGTCAACCAGCGCCGCAAGCAGATCGGCGTGCGCCGTGCGCTGGGCGCGAAGAAGACCGATATCCTGCGCTACTTCATCCTTGAAAATCTCCTGATCACCAGCACCGGCGTATTCGGCGGCGTCCTGCTCGGGGTCGGATTGAACCAGCTGCTGGTGACGCGGCTCGAGATGGCGCGCCTGCCGCTGGGCTACCTGGTGGCCGGAGCGCTGGTACTGTGGGCGCTCGGCATCCTGGCCGCATACGGTCCGGCGTGGCGCGCGGCCAGCATCTCGCCGGCGCTGGCCACCCGCAGCGCATAGCGGCAAGCCGGTGCTATGCTAGCGGCCATGCCCACAGTTCTCATCATTGACGACAACGCCGCGGTCGCGGTCGCGCTCGAGGTCCTGTTCTCGCTGCACGACATCGCCGCGCTCAGCGCCGCTTCGCCCGAGGAGGGCCTGGCGCTGCTCGACAGCGCGCCGGTCGACCTGGTCATCCAGGACATGAACTTCACGGCCGACACCACCTCGGGCGAGGAAGGGGTGGCGCTGTTTCGCCAGATCCGCGCACGCCACCCCGATCTGCCGGTGATCCTGCTCACCGCCTGGACCCATCTCGACGCGGCGGTCGACCTGGTGAAAGCCGGCGCCGCCGACTACCTGCCAAAGCCGTGGAACGACGAGCGCCTGCTGGCCACCGTCACCAACCTGGTCGAACTGGGCCAGGCCAACCGGGCACTGGCACCGCGCCTGCAGCGCGAACGCAAGGACCGGCGCGAGCTGGAACAGCGTTTCGACCTGCACGGCCTGGTGTGGCAAGACCCGGCCACCGAACGCGTGCTGCACCTGGCCTGCCAGGTGGCGCGCGCCGACGTGCCGGTGCTGATCACGGGGCCGAACGGGTCGGGCAAGGAGCGCATCGCCGAGATCATCCAGGCCAATTCACAGGTGGCGGACGGTCCGTTCGTGGTGCTCAACTGCGGCGCACTGCCGTCGGAACTGATCGAGGCCGAGCTGTTCGGCGCCGAGGCCGGGGCGTATACCGGTGCGGCGCGCGCACGCGAAGGCAAGTTCGAAGCGGCCGACGGCGGCACCCTGTTCCTCGACGAGATCGGCAACCTGCCGCCGGCCGGGCAGATGAAACTGCTGCGGGTGCTCGAGACCGGCCGCTTCGAGCGCCTCGGCTCGAACCGCGAGCGCCAGGTCAAGGTACGCGTGATCAGCGCCACCAACGCCGACCTGCAGTCGATGATCCGCGCCGGCAGTTTTCGCGAAGACCTGTATTACCGCCTCAACGTGATCGAGCTGTGCCTGCCGCCCCTGGCCAGCCGCCCGGGCGACATCCTGCCGCTGGCGCGCTCCTTCCTGGCGCCAGGCAAGACGCTCGATGCGGCCAGCGAGGCGGCGCTGCTGGCGCACCCCTGGCCCGGCAATGTGCGCGAACTGAAGAACGTGATGGCGCGCGCCGGCCTGCTCAGCGCCGGCGGCACGGTGCGGGTGCAAGACCTTGGCCTGCCGGCAGCCAGCCTGCCGGCGCAGGATGCGGAACCGGACCGCGACGCCATCGTGGCGGCCCTGGGCCGCGCCGGCGGCGTGGTGGCGCAGGCGGCGGGCGAACTCGGACTGTCGCGCCAGGCGCTGTACCGCCGCATGGAGCGGCTCGGCATCGCGCGTCCATGAGCCGGGCCGACGGCGCACGGCCGAAGGGCGTCCGCTTTTCGCTGGTCACGCGCCTGTCGGCGCTGGTCGGCACCCTGCTGGCGCTGGGCATCCTCACCGCGCTCGGCCTCGATTACCTGTTCCCCGGCCACCCGCTGCTGGTGGCCGCCATCTGCCTGGCCGGCCTGCTGCCGGTGGCGATCATCACCCTGCGCACCCAGGTGCAGCCGATCCTGTCGCTGTTTCGCGCGCTCGAGGGCACGGTGGACAGCTACCGCGACGGCGACTTTTCCTTCGGCCTCTACTACCCGCACAACGACGAATTGAGCGATTTGATCGCCGCCCACAACCGGCTCGGCAATGTGCTGCGCGAGCAGCGCCTGGGACTGGCGCAGCGCGAGCTGCTGCTCGACACCATGGTGCAGAACACGCCGGTGGCGATGCTGCTGGTGGCTGACACGGTATCGAGTGCCGGTAGCGGCGCCATCGTCTACGCCAACCTGGCGGCGCGCCGGCTGCTGGCGCACGGCCGCAAGCTCGAAGGCCATGCGCTGGGTACGGTGCTGGAAGGCGCATCGCCGGCGCTGAAGGAAGCGCTGGCGCGTGGTGGCGATGGCCTGTTCACCGCCGGCGAAGGCGAGGATGAAGAGGTCTACCACCTGGCGCGCAACACCTTCACCCTCAACGGACGGCGCCACGAACTGCTGCTGCTGCGCCACCTGACGACCGAACTGCGGCGCCAGGAAGTGCAGACCTGGAAGAAGGTGATCCGCGTGATCAGCCATGAACTCAACAACTCGCTGGCGCCGCTGGCGTCGCTCGCCCACTCGGGCGCGGAACTGGTGCGGCGCGGCCAGGTCGAGCGCCTGCCGCAGATTTTGCAGACCATCGGCGAGCGCACCCGGCACCTGGAGAGCTTCATCCTCGGCTACGCGCGCTTCGCCAAGCTGCCGACGCCGCGCCTGGAAGCGCAGCGCTGGGACGCGCTGGTGGCGCGCCTGGCGTCGCAGGTGCAGTTCCGCATCGACGGAGGGCTGCCGTTGGACGCGGCCTGGATCGATGCCGCGCAGGTCGAACAAGCCTTGCTCAACCTGTTGAAGAACGCGCACGAATCGGGGTCACCGCCCGAGGACGTCGAGCTGCAGCTGCGGCGCGTGCAGGACCAGATCCGCATCGACGTGCTCGATCGCGGCAGCGGCATGAGCGAAGCGGTGCTGACCCAGGCCCTGGTGCCCTTCTATTCCACCAAGCGCAGCGGCACCGGCCTGGGGCTGGCGCTGGCACGCGAGATCGCCGAGGCGCACGGCGGCCGCATCACCCTGGCCAACCGCGACGGCGGCGGACTGGCGGTGACGCTGTTCCTGCCGGCCCCGCCCGGCGCGGTTTCGACCTGACCTGAAAGAGATGCCATGCTGACCATCATCGGTAAAGCCACCTCGATCAACGTGCGCAAGGTGCTGTGGACCTGCACCGAACTGGGTGTGCCCTTCACGCGCCGCGACTGGCAGGACGGCGATGCGCCGCTCAATCCGAACCGGATGGTGCCGGTGCTGGTCGATGGCGACTTCGTGCTGTGGGAGTCGCATGCGATCTGCCGCTACCTGTGCAACCGCTATGGCGGCGCGGTGCTGCTGCCGCCGACGCGCCAGGCCCAGCCTCGGGCGCGTGTGGAGCAATGGATGGACTGGCAAGCGACCGAATTGAATACGGCGTGGCGCTACGCCTTCATGGCGCTGGTGCGCGGCAGCAGCGCGCATCGCGATCCGGCCCAGATCGAGGCCGGGGTCAACAACTGGAACCGGCATGTCGGGCTGCTCGACGCGCAACTGGGCGCGACCGGCGCATACGTGGCGGGGGATGCGTTCTCGCTGGCCGACATCGTGCTCGGCTTGTCGGTGAATCGCTGGCGCATGACGCCGATGGCGCGCCCCGACTATCCGCATGTGGCGGCGTGGTACGCGCGCCTGGCCGAGCGGCCGGGCTTCAATGACTGGTGCGATAACGGTGTCGCCTAGGGCAGCTCCGGCCAGAGCGGCATCGATGGTCTGGTAAGATCGGCATTGGTTCCACGCCCATCCAGCCATGTCTTCCAAGTCCCCCCGCACCATCGACCCGCGCTTCGCCGCCCCCGGCCACCCACCCGCCACCATCGACGAATTCGAAGGCGTCCGCTTCCTGCACCTCGGCACCTCCTGGGTGCAGGGCGCGATGCGCATCGCCAAGCCCGACACCATCGAGCTCGAATACGTGCAGATGATGATGATGTGGACGCTGTTCCAGCCGCATCTCCAACATACACCGCGCCACATCGTGCAGCTCGGCCTGGGCAGCGCGGCGCTGACCAAGTTCAGCTACCAGCGCTTCCCCGACGCGCGCGTGACGGCGGTCGAACTCAATCCCAATGTGATCGCGATCTGCCGCGCCCTGTTCGGGCTGCCCGAGAACGACGCGCGCCTTACCGTACACGAAATGAATGCGCTCGACTTCGTGCTCGACCCACGCAACCACGGCAAGGTGGACGTGCTGCAGGTCGACCTGTATGACGAGGAAGCGCGCGGCCCGGTGCTCGACTCTCCCGAGTTCTACCAGGGCTGTTACGACTGCCTGGCCCCGGGCGGGATCATGACTACCAATGTGTTCGGCGACTTCAGCAACTACGACAAGAACCTGCTCACCATGGAACAGGTATTCGACGCGGTGGTGTGGCTGCCCGAGGTACACGACGCGAACATCGTGGTGCTGGCCTTTAAAGACGCGCCCGAGATCGACTTCTCGGTGCTGTACGAACGCGCCGGCGAGATCAAACGGCGCCTGAACCTGCCGGCCAAGAACTGGGTCAATGGCTTGAAGGAGTGGATGCGCGACCACCAGTCCTGATTGGATGGCGCACGGCGGACGGCGCGCGGCCACGCTGATTGTCGTGCTCTTGCCCCAGCTCGGACGCCGGCACCGGCGCTCCGAGCAGCGCGAACACCGAGCCGCACGGCTCGCGCTCCAGCGCCAGCACCGGGAACACCCGTTCCAGGTTGGTGTACTTGGCCCAGGCCCCGACACCGCGCGATTCGCCGGGCGGGATCGACATCGCGGCAAACCCGCGCGCGCCGCCCTCCACCGCCTCGATGCTGCGGGTGCGCACTTCCTGCATGTCCGCCTGGTTATCGGTAGCGCCGGCCGCTTCGAAGCAGCACACGCGCAGCTGCGCGCCGGCCACCGGATGGTCGTGCAGTTTCTGGTTCGGCGCGTGCCACAGCTGCATCAGCACGATGCCGTCGGCGCTGTGCGCATCCCATACGTGTTCCAGGCTGCCGTAATGTTCAAGGCCGTAGCGCTTGCAAAGCTGGGTGATGTTCATGCTAGTCGTTCCGTTTCCATTGACGCCGTTCCCGGCTGCGCCGGGCTGCGGGGTCCTGCATGGCACGCAGCAGGATCTCGCTGGAGACGTTGCAGCTCTCGAGGTACACCAGCCCGGCCTTGACGCCCCGCGTCTCGGCCAGGAACAACGCATATTCGGTGGCGAGCGCGGATTGCTCGTCGGTTCGTCGCTGGATCATGGTGTGTGGCTGCCTACAAAAAATGCGGGGCGCAAAAACATCCTATCTCGACTATGCCGTGCGCCCCCCAGAATCTTGTTAGAGAACGTAACAAAATCGGTAACATACAAAGGCAACATTTCTTTATAAAAATTTCTTTGTTCTCAAGGCACTACCCACTAAACATGAAGCGATTACAGAAGATGCGAGAACGTGGCTTTTGCACGACGCATCCTCAAAAAAGACACACTCGTCTTTACCAAATCACCGGTTGACGGTTTCTTCTCCACAACAGCTCGCTACTATCGAATGGCGTCCGTACTTGGACATATAACAACATCACCATTGAAGGAGCGAGGATGAGGAAGCAACTATTGCCACAACGCACCCTGCTGGCCGCCGCGATACTGGCCATCGCCGGCCCGGCCGCGGCCCAGCAGGCCGATCCCAACCTGTCGCAGGTCGTGGTACTCGGCTCGCGCACCCAGGCCAAGACCGCGCTCGATACTGCGGTGCCGGTGGGCCTGATCAATGCTAAGGATATCCAGTCGGCCGGCACGCTCGAACTGGGCAAGGTGCTGCAAGACCTCGACCCCTCGTTTAACTTCACCACCACCTTCGTCAGCGACGGCACCGACATCATCCGCCCGGCGACGCTGCGCGGCCTGGGGCCGGACCAGCTGCTGGTGCTCATCAACGGCAAGCGCCGCCACCAGCAGGCGCTGGTCAACGTGCAGCAGACCATCGGGCGCGGCTCGGCCGGCACCGACATCAATGCCATTCCACTGTCGGCGATCCAGTCGATCGAGGTGCTGCGCGACGGCGCCGCCGCCCAATACGGCTCGGACGCGATCGCCGGCGTGATCAACATCATCCTGAAAAAAGGCGCCGGCAACGGCATCGTCAGCGCCAGCGCCGGTACCACCAAGGAAGGCGACGGCGACACCTATTCGGCCAGCGCGCACCAGGGCTTCGCGCTGGGCGACGCCGGCGGCTACCTGAACCTGTCGGTCGAAGCACGCAAGCGAGACGAAACCAACCGCGCCGGTCTCGATACCCTGCGCGTGAATCCGCCGCGCGTCACCCAGCGCCTGGGCGACAGCAACGCCAAGGATTACTACCTGTGGGCCAACTCCGCCCTGCCGACCGCCGGCGGCGAGTTCTACGTGTTCGGCGGCGCGTCCAAGCGCAAGGGCGATTCGGGCGGCTTCTATCGCCCGGCCGAAGACTCGCGCAACGTGCCGGAGGTATACCCGAACGGCTTCCTGCCGAACATCGTCACCACCGTGCAGGATGCCTCGCTGGCGGTCGGCTACCGCCACGACCTGGCCAATGGCTGGAACGTCGACGCCAGCATCAACCACGGCCGCAGCCAGCTCAAGTTCCACGAACGGAACTCGATCAACGTCAGCTACTGGTACGAGACCGGCGACTCGCCGCGCGAAGCCGACACCGGCACGCTCAAGTTCGACCAGACCACCTTCAATCTCGACTTCAAGGGACCGGTGAACGTGTTCGGCGGCGAACTGTTCGTCGCCACCGGCTTCGAATGGCGGCGCGATAACTACGAGATCGAAGCGGGCGACCCGGTCTCGTACCAGTACGGCACCACCAACAACCCGGCGATCATCATCCGCGACCAGAACGGCGGCATCGCCGCCTCCGGCATCCAGGGCTTCCCCGGCTACACGCCCGGCACCGCGGTCGACGAAGGACGCCACAACACGGCCTACTACCTCGACCTGGAACGCAAGTTCGGCACCACCGTCACCGCCGGCGCGGCGGTGCGCCATGAACGCTACTCGGACTTCGGCAACACCACCATCGGCAAGCTGACCGTGCGCTACGACCCGAGCCAGACCCTTGGCCTGCGCGGCAGCGCCTCGACGGGATTCCGCGCACCGGGCGTGCAGCAGAAGTTCTACAGCTCGGTCTCGACCAACCTGAACGCAGCCGGCGTGCTGACCGAAACCCTGACCGCGCGCGAAGACAGCGCCGTCACGCGCGCCTTCGGCATCGCCCCGCTGCAGGAAGAAACCTCGAAGAGCGCCAGCATCGGCATGATCCTGCGCCCGAGCCAGGGCCTGTCGCTGACGGCCGACCTGTACCGCACCCGGATCGACGACCGCATCGTCTTCTCGAGTAACATCGCGCCCGAATCCGGCCCCTGCCCGACCCCGGCCTCGTGCCCGATCCGCGCCATCCTCGATCCGCTACGCGTGGGTCAGGCGCAGTTCTTCACCAACGCCATCGACACCACCACCACGGGTCTCGACATCGTGGCACAGCAAACCATCCGGGCCCAAGGCTCGACGCTGGTGCTGTCCGGCCAGCTGGGCTTCAACAAGACCGAGGTGCGCGACCGCCATTCGCAGTCGCCGGTGCTCACCGGCGAACAGCTGTTCGACGATGCGCAGGTGACGCTGATCGAGCGCGGCCAGCCGCGCAAGCACCACGTGGTGGCGGCCGACTACACCACCGGCCCGTGGAATGGCACCGTGCGCGCCAACTACTTCGGCGAAGTGCAGGGCCAAGGCTTCACGGCGCCGTTCGTGCAGACCTGGAAGGCCAAGTGGATCGTCGACCTGACCGGGCGCTACGCCTTCGACAAGCGTCTGAGCCTGTCGGCCGGGGTGAACAACCTGTTCGACACCTACCCGACGCGATGGGACGCCGAACGGGCGGCGCCGTTCCCGCAGATGGGGTTCACGTATTGCTGGGAGACCTGCCCGTTCGGGATGAATGGGCGGTCGATGTATGTGAAGGCGGACTACACGTTCTGAGCGTGTAAACCGGTCGCACGACGGACGGCACAACTGTCCATCGTGCGTGCCTCAACGCCGCTCGCGCCACCACAGCAGCAGGATCGCCACCACGAAAGCGAGTGCAAACGGCAGCACGGGAATCGGCCGCGTCGGGCCGTCGGCCGGACGCTCCAGCGTGCGCGCCGCATAGCGCGCGGTGGCATCGCGCCGCTGCGCATCCTGCCACGAGCGCCAGTCTTCCTGTGCATACACGTAGAAGCCGTGCGCGCCGGCCTTATTGTCGTCGACCCGCAGCCAGCCGGTCTTCTGCGGCCACACGGCCACGCACGACACGTCGGCGCGGTCGGCGCGGCGCTGCCAGGCTAACGTCTGCTTCAGGTCCGGCAGCGTCACCTCGCCGCGCACGCCGCGCGCGCACACTTCCATGCGCTGGCCCACCAGCGCCATCTCGTCCGGCGCCACCCACCCGGACTCCTGGCGCCGCTCGATGCCGACGCGGTCGATCACGCCCTGCCACCATAGCGCCAGCGCGCGCGGTTCGGCGATGGCGTGGCGGTGCCATTCGGCCACCGCCAGCCAGGCAATACGGCCCTGTTTCCAGTCGCGCGTCCAGACCATGTTGTCCGACCCTTGCCACGCACCGGCATCGCGCGCGGCCGGCGCCAGCGTCGTCAGGGGCATCTCAAACGGCGCGTCGATTTTGCTGCCGGCCGGCTGCGCGCGCAGCGGCAGTTGCACCGTGCGCGACCACAGGCCGGCGTCGTTGGCGTTGGCGCCCAGCACCAGCAGCGGCATGCCACCGGCAACGCGTTCGAGTAAGGCGCTGCGCTCGCCGGCACCCATGCGCTCGAACCAGGCGGCGTCGATCACCATCAGGTTCGGGGCCTTCATTTCTTCGCGTGGGGTCTGGGTGCGCGTCAATGCACGGCTCAGTTGCACCTGCCAGTCGAGCAGCGCGCCGCTGCCGGTCAGGAGGTCGTTCAGCACGCGCAGATCGAACGATGGCGCGCCGAAGCGTCCGACCACCTGCAGCGGCGCCGGCTCGTGCACGATGAACGGCACCGGGCCTTCGGCCAGCACCGCGCCCGAAGCGTTGCGCAGGCGCGCCTTGAGCACCACCGGCTCGGCCACCGGCGGCGTCCATTCCACGGTCAGGTCGCCGGCATTGCGCACCTGGGCCAGCAGCTCGCCGTTCTCGGCCAGCAGTTCCAGCTGCGCCGCGCCCTTCTCTTCGCGCGCGACCTTCAGCCGGAACACGCGGCCGAGCGCCACCTGGCTCGGGAAGTCGAGCCGGATCGCTAGACCACGCGGTGTTTTCCAGTCCAGCGGCAGCGCAGGCAGATCGTTCCATTGCGCAGCGCGCAGGCCTTCGCCCAGCACCGTCAAGCCGTGCACGCCGTCGAGCGAGACCGGCGCGGTGGAGGCGTCGATGGTGAACGTGCGCCCGCCCTCGCCCGGCATGCGCAGATCGGCCGCGAGCAGGCCCAGTGCGGTGGCGGCCACCGCCACCAGCAGTGCGTCGAGCCACTTGCGCCGATACAGATACAGGCCGGCGCTGGCCACGCCGGCAATGGCGACGACAGCAAGAATCAGAGTCGTGTTCATTGCTTACTTCCTTCGCGCCAGCTACGCACGAACGGCGTCTCGACCGTCGGCTTTGCCTGCAGCAGCACCTGCCCTTCGCCGGCGCCGCTACGCAGCCAGGCGCGCAGCGCCGGACGGCAGGCGATGCAGCCATCGAGCACGTCCTGGATCGAACGCTGCGCCGCCAGGCGGCCCTCGTCGTCCTTGATGCGGGTGCGCACCCAGTCGTTGGCGGTGCGGGTCCACAGCGCCGGCAGCGGGCCGTCGCCAGACAGCATCCGCACCAGCGTACGCAGGTCTTCCGGCAGCGGCGCGTCCTGGCCGGACTGTTCGCGGCGGTAGCTCGCGGTGCCGTCCATGCTGCCCGTCATGCGTTTTTCTTCGGTAATCGGCGGCGGCGTGAAGGCGGTCTTGTGCAGGTAGATGCGCTCGGCCTGCTGCAATTCCTTGATCGCGTCCAGCGCCTTGTGCTCAGGTGACAGCGCCATCTTCGGCTCGAGCGCGCGCAGCGCTTTCTCGGCATCCCACATCGCCACCAGTGCACGCCGCAGCACCTTCTTGGTGCCCTCGTCGTACATGGTCGCGTTCTCGGATTCGTCGTGGGCGTGGCCGTAGGTGTTCAGGATGTGTTCCGTCTCGTTGCGGATGCCGCCTGTGCGCTTGTTCGGTTCACCATGATCGTGGCCGCTGTGGTCCTGGCCATCGTGTTCGTCGTGTTCTTCGTGCTTTTCGCTGGTCTTTTCACTGCCCTGCGCTTCGTCGTTGAACAGGGTCGATTCCTCGCCCAGGAACTGGCCGTAGCGGCGGCGCAGCGCGCCCTGGTCGCCGGCGATGCGCTCGGCGCGGTCGCGCACTTCGTCCTTGCCGATCTTGCCGCGCATGTCGGCGATCAGCTGTTCGGTGTCGATGATGATCTGGCGCTGGCTGCGCAGGCTTTGCGGCTTGACCAGGGAAGGCATGGCCGCGCTGTCTTCCTCGGCTTCGGTTTCAGGCGCCGGCAGGCGGATGACGTAGGTCGGCGACTGCACGTTGTGCGGGCGGGTAGCGTTGTCGGCGGCGCGCACGAAGAAGTAGAGTTCATCGCCCGGCTCCATCCCCAGTTCGGCCAGCGACCAGTTCTTCGACCAGTCGCGCTGCTTCGGATTGGTCGACGCCGGCAGCGGCATCTCGCGGTCAGTGAACTTGACGTTCTCGCCGCTGCCGCGCGCCAGCGTCAGGTGCAGCGTGGCGCGCTGCACCGCATAGTCGTCGCTAATGCGGATCGCCATCGCGGTACCAGTCGCGCCTTCGCGCAGGTCCTGCACCATCTGGGTCGGTGCGGTGATCTCGATCTCGGGCGGCGCGTCGGGAATCACGCGCAGCGTGTGGCGCTCGCCGCGCCAGCGCCACAACACCGACTCAAGCGCGGTCCAGCGTGCGCATTCCTGGCCCGGCGAGAGCACCTGGCCATTGGCCAGCTCGATCTTTTCATTGCCGGTGACGTTGCCCTTCAGGCACCAGCTGACCACAGTCTGCTCGGGCACCTGCAGGTCGCCCGGCGCCGATTCGGATGCCGCCACGCCGGTGTAGGCCGGCGGCGCGATGCGCAGCGTGAGCTGGGGCGGTGCTGCCGCCGCGTTGGCGGTGGCGATCGGACCGGCGGGCGTGGCCACGTTGACGGTCTGTTCGCGGTTGGTGGCGAACCACACCATCGCAGCCAGCGCGGCGCTGATCAGGATGATCGGATAGCCGGCCGAAACGTACTGCTTGACGATGCGGCGCAGCTGCGCCGGCGAGATGGCGGCGTCGAGGCGCTCGAACAGGCGCTTTTGCTGCAGGCGTGCGATCGGCGTGTCGGCGCTTTCCAGCAGCGCAGCGCTGTCTTCCATCTCGGGCACGGCACCATCGAGCCATGCGGTCCATTCGAAGGTGACGCGGCGGCGCAGCTTGACCCAGTCGAGCGCGCACCAGCCGGCCCAGGCCAGCAGGCCCGGTCCCGACGGAATCGCCAGCCATGGCAGCGCGCCGCCGATCCACAGCGGCAGGCGGCGCAGCTGGGCCGCGCGCCAGACGCGCTTGGTGATTTCAACGCTCATGGGGCGGCCCTCCGGATTTTCGTCAGACTATGGGTCAGGATCCTCTCGAGGACGAACAATGCCGCCAGCACGGCCAGCAGCGTGTCGCGCAGGGCGCCGCCCGGCGGCGGTGCGCCGGCGTCCTTCGACGCGGCGAACACCTGCGACTGCATCGTGTACGGGCGCGGGCCGACGTGCAGCTGCTGCCAGTCGTCGAGCAGGCGGCGCGCGCTGTCGGCGTCGTGCGGCGGCCAGGCGGCGTGGTGCCACAGGCGGCCGCGCGGGCTGTCGGCATAGTGCAGGCCGTTGAGTTCGGGCGCTTTCGCCAGTTCGGGGAATGCGGCGCGGTCGGTCACCAGCCACAGCGACGCTTTCAGACTGGCGGGCGGCGCGCCGGCGCGGTCCCAGACGATCAGCTGCGTCGCGGCGCCGGGCGTCTCGTCGATGACGATCTTTTCCGGGCCGTCGAGCGCGGCGAACATGCGGCGCCACTCGGGCGCGCGTTCGCTGGCGATGTAGACGTGATGTTCGACCTTCGCGGCCTTGGCCGGCTGAGTGCGCAGTTCGACCTTGCGGCCGAACGATGGCTTGGTGGCCGGCATCGGCACATCGCCCAAGACCAGCAGGCGCGCACCAGACTCCCATTCGCGCTCGTGCTCATGGACCCAGGCCAGCGCTTGCGCAGCGGGCAGCGTGACGCGCTCGGCCTGCGCCAGTCCGGCGTCGGTTGCCTGGCGTTCGGCCCATGCGGCGTCGGTTCCTTGCGCGACGACGACGGTATCGCCGCGCCATGGATAGACCGGGTCGGCCAGCCACGCGGTCAAGCAGGCCAGCAGCAGGCAACGCACCAGCAGCAATAATGGATCGCTCCAGCGCCAGACGCGGGTCTGACGTGGTTCGGTACGCGGCAGGAAGCGCGCGGTCGCCATCAGGGCGGCCTTGTTCTCGATGCGCTTGCGGCGGTGCCACCAGATCGGCAGCACAATGATGGGCAGGGCGAACCACCAGAGATTGTTCATGGCGCTACCTCCCGCCCGGCCGGCGCAGCCAGCGCCGCAGCACGTCGCCCGGCGCCTGCTCTATCGCGGCGAAGGTAACCGGCAGGTCGTTCTGACGCGACTGCGCCGTTACCGTGTCGAAGTGCGCCTCGCGGTTGCGGCGGTAGCCGTCGCGCAGGTCGGAGCCGAAGCGGAACACGCCCTCGTCCTGTTCCGGGTCGCGGTAGGCTTGCGTGTCGGGGAAGCTGGCGTCGATCTCGGCCTGGGTCTGCAGGCCCAGCACGCGCACGTCGTGGCGCATCTGGCGCAGGCGCATCAGGGCTTGCGACAGCGGCGATGGCCAGTCCAGCAGATCGCTGGCGGCGTAGACCGCGCTCGGCGAGACGGCGAAATGCAGGCTGGCCTTGAGCGCCTCGGCACTCGGCAATGCGCCACGCGCCTCGGCCCGGCCCAGCTGCGCCAGCACGCGCTGCAGCTGGCGCGGCCCGCGCGACGCCGGCGTGAACGAGACCTTGCCGTCGTTCAGGATCACCAGGCCGAAGGCGTCGCCCTGGCGCTGCGCGATCGCGGCCACGCAACCGAGCTGGGTGCGTGCGTACGACAGCTTGTCGAGACCGTCGATGCTGCGGCTCGGTTCCGCCATCGAAGCGCTGGCGTCCAGGATCAGCCACACCGCGACGTGGCTGTCGCGCTCCGCTTCGCGCACGAAATAGCGGTCGGCGCGCGCGGCCAGCTTCCAGTCGACCCGGCGCCACTCGTCGCCCGGCGCGTAGGCGCGGTACTCGGAGAACTCGACGCCCGCACCGCGTTCGCGGCCAGCGTGGATGCCGTGGCCCAGCCCGGCCAGTACATGGCGGATCACCAGATCGAGCTTGGTCGTGTGCGCGATCAGCGCCGAACTTGCAGACATCGCCAATTAAGGAACCTTGATCTCGTTGCGCAGCGATTGCAGCACGTCGGCGATCGCGATGCCGTCCGCTTCGGCTTCGAAGTTGCGTAGCACGCGGTGGGCCAGCACCGGCATCAGCATGGCCTGGATGTCGTCGCGGGTCACCGCCAGGCGGCCCTGCATCAACGCGCGCGCCTTGGATGCCAGCACCAGCGCCTGGCCGGCACGCGGGCCGGCGCCCCAGCCGATATGTTTCTTCACCGCGTCCACCGTGGTCTCGGACGGGCGGGTAGCGCGCACCAGACGGGTTGCGTAGCGCACCAAGTGGTCGCCGATCTCGATGTCGCGCACCAGCTGCTGCAGGCGCAGCAGGGTCTCGACGTCCATCGCCGGCTCGGCATCCTGCAGGCCGGCGTGCGTGGTACGCGAGACCATCAGCACTTCTTCATCCTCGGTCGGATACACCACGTCGATGCGCAGCAGGAAGCGGTCGAGCTGCGCTTCCGGCAGCGGATAAGTGCCGGCCTGCTCGATCGGGTTCTGGGTGGCCAGCACGAAGAACGGGCGTGGCAGCTTATGCGTGTGGCCGGCGAAGGTGACCGAGCGTTCCTGCATCGCTTCCAGCAGCGCCGACTGAGTCTTTGGCGGGGCGCGGTTGATCTCGTCGGCCAGCAGCACTTGCGTGAACACGGGGCCTTGCTGGAAGCGGAACACGCGCTGGTGCGTGGACTGGTCTTCTTCCAGGATCTCGGTGCCGACAATATCCGACGGCATCAGGTCGGGCGTGAACTGCACGCGGCGGAACTGCATGTCGGTAGCCTGCGCCAGCGACTTCACCAGGAGTGTCTTGCCCAGGCCCGGCACGCCTTCGACCAGCGCGTGGCCGCCCGCCAGCAGGCAGGTCACCAGCAGTTCGACCACATCTTCCTGGCCGATGATGACGCGCGCCATGCTGGCGCGCAGCGCGCCTACCTTTGCCGTCAGGGCGGCGATTTCCTGTTCATCCCACGCGATTGCTGTTTCTGACACTGGTTATGCTCCCAACGCATATTGAATGATGTTCACCGCGAACCGGGTATTGTCGACCGCCAGGAAGCGCTTGTTGCGGAAGTCGTAATCCCATTCGCAGCCATAGTCCTTGTTCGAGTACAGCACGCGGATGCGGCCGCCGATCTCGATCGCCTTCAGGTATTCGTGCACCAGGTCGTCGCCCCAGCCGTTCAGTTCCATCGAGGTGGTCGGCGGACCGTCCTCGAACTTGAAGAAGCACGAATACAGCGGATGCTTGTTCGGTATTTTCTTGAGCGCGTGCAGGCCGAAGATCTTCATCATCTCGGCCTCGAACGACTTGGCGAACAGGCCGTCGACATCGTGGTTGCAATCGTCCACGAACACGAAGCCGCCGCCGCGCACGTACTTCTCGAAATTGCGCCGCTCCGCCGGGGTGAACTGCACCAGCTTGTGGCCGGCCAGGTAGCAGAACGGCGCCTGCAGCATCTTCGGGTCGGACAGGGCCACCATACGTTCCGTGGTATCGACCCGCAGCGTGGTGTACTCCACCAGGGAGTTCAATACGTTGCTGGGCATGCGGATATCCACGTCCCAGTCGCCCGACTCGTACATCAGGCGCGTGAAGTAGAAATCGTAGTTGGCCATGCAGTCCCTTTATTTACTTGCCTTACACCGCGTCCGACAGCGAGGTGAAGTTGAAGTCGCGCACCTTCATCGGCGGCAGCACCATCTGGTACGGCACTTCGTCGCCGCCGATCACCTGCGGTTTACCCAGTTCGTCGATGTTGTTCAGGATCGTGACCGGGCTCTCGTTGAAGCGGAAGTTCTTGAGCGGGTACTTGATCTTGCCGTTCTCGACGTAGAAGGTGCCGTCGCGGGTCAGGCCAGTAATCAAGAGCGACTGCGGATCGACCATGCGGATGTACCAGGTGCGGGTGACCACGATGCCCTTCTTGGTGCCTGCGATCAGCTCTTCGAGCGACTTGGTGCCGCCCGCCATGATCATGTTGCCGTGGCCTGCAGTGGCCTGCTTGCCGGTCTTCTGCGCCCAGTACGGCGAGTACTCGAGCGATGCGATGCGGCCATCCTTGATCAGATCCGTCTTGCGGCGCGCCAGCATGGTTTCGCTGTCCCATGGCGACACCGGCACGTCCGGATTCCACGGGTCGGCCCAGATATTCACCTGGCTGTCGAATAGCTTGTCGCCCAGGCGGTTGCCGCCGCCCGGCTTGGCCAGGAAGCTGCGGCCTTCATCGGCCGAGCGTGCGCTGAACGAGGCGAACATATTGCCGAGGATTTCCGAGGTTGCCGCCGGCTCCAGGATCACCGTGTAGCGGCCCGGCTCCAGCGCGCGCGCGTCGACCGAGCGCAGCGCCTTTTCGATCGCCACTTCGGTCGCTTCGCGCGCATCGAAGCGCGCGGTGTCGACCGCCGAGCGGGTGACCCAGCCCGAACCGCGGCCGTCTTCGGTGCGCGCGGTCAGGGTGTACGACAGGTCGGTGAATTCCTGGTGACCGAACACGCCCTTCGAGTTGGCGACCGTCGAGAAGCGGGTGCTATCGGTGAAGAAGCCGGCGGTGACCAGCTTGTTCTTGCGCGCCAGCTCGATGCTGGTCGCCGCCACCTGCGCGCGGAATTCCGGATCGATGTCGGCGGTGCTCTTCACGAAGGTGCTGGTAGCGCGGTATTCCTGTTTGCCGAAGGCCGGCACGAACTCGGGATTCTCCGGCGCCAGGCGCGCCAGTTCCTCGGCGCGGCGAACCGCGCGTTCGAGCGACTTGTCGTCGAATTCGTTGATGACGGCGGTGCCGGTGCGCTTGCCGAAAGCGACGCGCACCATCAGCTGCATGTTTTCGGTGAGACCGGCAGTCGAGACGCTGTTGCGCGCGAAGCGCACGTTGCCGGCGCGGCTGCCTTCGATCACCACGCTGCATTCGTCGGCTTTGGACAGGCCGATGACGCGGTCGGTGATCCGTTTTGCTTGTTCCTGGTTCAGGGCTTTCATCGCTTGTCTCCTCAGCCGATCTTGCGCGCGGTGTTGATCACGTTGATGCCATTGAAGCGCGTGGTGCTCGAACCGTGCGACACGGCGCTGACCTGGCTTGGCTGGCCTTTGCCGTCGAAGAACGAGCCGCCCATGCGCCAATCGCGCTCGTCGCAGATCGCCGAGCAGGCATTCCAGAATTCCTGGGTGTTCGACTGGTAGGCCACGTCTTCCAGCGGTCCCGTGATCTTGCCGTTCTTGATCTCGTAGAACAGCGTGCCGCCGAACTGGAAGTTGTAGCGCTGCTGGTCGATCGAGTACGAACCGCGGCCCAGGATGTAGATGCCCTTCTTGACGTCCTTGATCATCTCATCTGGTGTGAGCCTTCCTTTGCCCGGTTCGAGCGAGACGTTCGGCATGCGCTGAAACTGCACCGTGCTCCAGCTGTCGGCGTACGAGCAGCCGTGCGATTCCTTCTCGCCGATGATGTGGGCCTGGTCGCGCGTGGCCTGGTAGTTGACCAGCACGCCGTTACGGATGATGTCCCACTTCTTGGCAGCCACGCCTTCGTCGTCGTAGCCGATCAGGCCGAGCGAACCCGGGGTGGTGCGGTCGGCGACGAAGTTGACGCGGTCGGCGCCGTACTTGAATTTCTTGGTCTGCCACTTGTCCAGGCCTGCGAAGCTGGTGCCGGCGTAGTTGGCCTCGTAGCCCAGCACGCGATCGAGCTCCGTCGGGTGGCCGACGTTTTCGTGGATGGTCAGGAACAGGTGATCCGGCGAGAGCACCAGGTCGTACTTGCCCGGTTCGACCGACTTGGCGGTCAGCTTTTCGCGCGCCTGCTTGCCGGCCAGGCGTGCGTCTTCGACGATGTCGTAGGACCTGGTGTACAGCGTGGTGACGCCGCCGGCGGCGCGGATCTTGTCTTCTGCGCGCGCGTCGAAGTATTCATAGCCCATCGACACCGGCGCACCGAGGCCGCCACGCGAGCGGAACTTGCCGCTGGCCTTGTCGATGGCGGTGGCGTTGATCGGGGCCCACAGGCGGTGGATGTCCTGGTCGATGTACGAGCCGTCGGTGGAGGCGAAGTATTTTTGCTGGTTGATCTGGAACAGCGATGCAGTCATGAAATTCGCGCCCGCATCCATGCCGGCCTTGTTGGCGGCGATCAGCATCTCGGCCTTTTCCTTGATAGGGACCGTGCGCCAGTCTTTCTTGAACGGGGTGGCCCAGGCCACTTCACCGACGCCCTTCACCGGCGCCAGGCGCACCGGTTCGGTCTGCAGCTTGGCGTTGGCCTTGGCGATGGCGACTGCCTGGCGCGCGGCGGCGGCGACGCCGTCCGCGGTCATGCTGTTGGTCGAAGCGAAGCCGTAGGCGCCGCTGGCGATCACGCGCACACCGACGCCCGACGATTCGGTGTTGTTGATGCTCTCAACGTTCAGGTCGCGCGTGATGATGAACTGGTTCAGGTAGCGGCCGATGCGCACGTCGCAGTAGGAAGCGCCGGCTTGCGTGGCCGCGTTCATCGCGGTGTCGGCCAGGGCCTTCTTGGCGGCGACCGCCATCGGGTTGAGCAACTCGTCGGCGGCGATGGCGTTGCCGAAGACGGGGATCAGCATGGCGCCAGCAGTGCCGGCGCCGATTTGCAGGAATTTACGACGTTCCATGTGTGTTATCCGTTTGCGTGTGCCCCTGTGTGGACAGAGGCCCGTCATCCCCGCGCAGGCGGGGACCCAAGTTTGCATGCGCTGCCACTGCTCTACGAACTTGGGTCCCCGCCTGCGCGGGGATGACGGTCTTGAGGGCGCGGACCGGTTTTAAGAGCGCGAGCCGTTTAGAGGGTGCAGGTTAGCAGAGACAGCGCAAAAGCCGCGCTCATTTACACCGGTACTTACACCAATACTGACGGTACTTACACCGCGTCCGACAGCGACGTGAAGTTGAAGTCCCGCACCTTCATCGCCGGAATCAGCATCGAATAGCGCGCCTCATCCCCGCCGATCACGACCGGCTTGCCGATCTCCTCGATGTTGTTCAACATCGAAATCGGGCTCTCGTTGAAGCGGAAATTCTTGATCGGGTGTTTGATTTTGCCGTTCTCGACGTAGAAGGTGCCGTCGCGCGTCAGGCCGGTCAGCGCCACCGATTGCGGATCGACCATGCGGATGTACCAGGTGCGGGTCACCAGCACGCCCTTCTTGGTGTTGGCGATCAGCTCCTCGGTGGTCTTGTTGGTGCCCGCCATGATGATGTTGCCGGCGGTTCCGATGGCGCGCTGGCCCTTCTTCTTGGCCCAGAACTGCGAGTAGTCGAGCGCATTGATGCGGCCGTCCTTGACCAGCGCCACGCGCTCGCGCGGCAGCATCTTGTCGTCCCACGGCAGCACCGGCACTTCCTTGTCCCACGGGTCGGTCCAGATGTTCACTTGGCTGTCGAACAGCTTGTCGCCCAGGCGGTTCTTGCCGCCTTGCTTGGACAGGAAGCTGCGGCCCTCGTCGGTATTGCGCGCGTCGAAGCCGTTCATCATGAACACCAAAAGGTCGGAGGTCGCCGCCGGCTCCATGATCACGGTGTAGCGGCCCGGCTCCAGCGCCTTGGCCTCGACCGAGCGCATAGCCTTTTCGATCGCCACTTCGGCCGCTTCGCGCGGATCGAAACGGGCGACGTCGCGCGCCGAGCGCTTGGCCCAGCCCGAGCCGCGGCCGTCTTCGGTACGGATGGTCAGCGTGAAGTCGAGCGAAGTCGCGCTCTGGTGGCCGAACAGGCCGTTCGAGTTGGCGACCGTCTCGAACAGGGTGCGGTCGGTCAGGAAGCCGGCCGAGACCAGGCCCTTCTTGCGGCAGGCCTCGATCGCGTAGGCGGCGGCTTGCGCGCGGTATTCCGGGTCGATGTCGGCGGTGGCCTGCACATAGGTGTCGGACGGCTTGAACGCAGTCTTGCCCAGCGCCGGCATGAACTCGGGATTTTCCGGCGCCAGGCGCGCCAGGTCTTCGGCGCGGCGCACCGCGCGCTCGAGCGACTTGTCGTCGAATTCGTTGATGGTGGTGGTGCCCTGCTTGTTGCCGTAGGCGACCTGGATCTGGATGCGGGTGTCGTCGGCCAGGCCGGCGGTGGAGACCGCGTTGCGCGCGAAGCGGATGTTGCCGATGCGGTTGCCTTCGATGTTGACGATGCACTCGTCGGCCTTGGTCAGCGACAGCACGCGGTCGCAGATCTTCTTGGTTTGGTCCTGGGTCAGGATGGTCATTGTGCGGTCCCTGCTTAGCCGATCTTGCGAGCGGTGTTGATCACATTGATGCCGTTGAAGCGCGCGGTCGACGAACCGTGCGAGACGATGCTGATCTGCGGCGGCTGTCCTTTGCCGTCGAAGAACGAGCCGCCCATGCGCCAGTCGCGCTCATCGCAGATCGCCGAGCAGGCGTTCCAGAATTCCTGGGTGTTGGCCTGGTAGGCCACGTCTTCCAGCATCTCGCCGATCTTGCCGTCCTTGATCTCGTAGAACAGCTGGCCGCCGAACTGGAAGTTGTAGCGCTGCTGGTCGATCGAGAACGAGCCGTCGCCGACGATGTAGATGCCCTTCTTGATGCCCTTGACCATTTCGTCCGGGGTCAGCTTGGCCTTGCCCGCCGCCAGCGACACGTTCGGCATGCGCTGGAACTGCACCGTGCTCCAGCTGTCGGCGTACGAGCAGCCGTGCGACTCTTTCTCGCCGATGATGTGGGCCTGGTCGCGCGTGGCCTGGTAGTTGACCAGGATGCCGTCCTTGATGATGTCCCAGCGCTTGGCCGGCACGCCTTCGTCGTCGTAGGCCACGGCGCCGAGCGAACCCTTGGTGGTCTTGTCGGCGAACAGGTTGACGATCGGGGCGCCGTACTTGAAGTTCTTCGACTTCCACTTGTCGAGCGTGGCGAAGCTGGTGCCGGCGTAGTTGGCCTCGTAGCCCAGCACGCGATCGAGTTCGGTCGGGTGGCCGACGTTCTCGTGGATCGTCAGCCACAGGTGTTCGGGCGAGAGCATCAGGTCGTACTTGCCCGGCTGGACCGACTTGGCGGTCAGCTTGCGGCGCGCGTCGCGGCCGGCGGCGCGCGCATCCTCGACGATGTCGTAGCTCTCGGTGTACAGGGTGGCGACGCCGCCGGCGGCCTTGATCTTGTGCTCCGGCCTGGCGTCGAAGTATTCATAGCCCTTGCCGACCGGGTTGCCCAGGCCCGCGCGCGAGCGGAACTTGCCGCTGGCCTTGTCGACCGCGGTGGCCGAGAACGGGGCCCACAGGCGGTGAATGTCCTGGTCGATATAGGAGCCGTCGGTGGAAGCGAAGTACTTCTGCTGGTTCACCTGGAACAGGCGCGATTGCATGAAGCTGGCGCCGTTGTCGAGACCCGCCTTGTTCGCCGCCAGCAGCATGTCGGCCTTGTCCTTGATGGCCACCGTACGCCAGTCCTTGGTGTACGGCGTGCGCCACGATACCTCGCCCACGCCCTTGACTGGTGCAAGCTGCACCGGTTCGGTCTGCAGGCGCACGTTGGCCTTGGCGATCGCCACCGCCTGGCGCGCCGCGTTGGCGATGCCGTCGTTCGACATGTCCGAGGTCGCGGCGAAGCCGTAGGCGCCGTTGCAGATCACGCGCACGCCGACGCCGACCGATTCGGTATTCGAGACGCTTTCGACGTTCAGGTCGCGGGTGGTGATGAACTGGTTGAGGTAGCGGCCGATGCGCACGTCGCAGTAGCTGGCGCCGGCCTTGGTGGCGGCATTCAGTGCGACGTCGGCCAGGGCTTTCTTGGCTGCGACAGGCATGGTGGTCAGCAGCTCTTCGGCCGCGATCGCGCGGCCTACCGGCAAGAGCAGGCTGCCGAGCGCCATGCTGCTGTAGTTGAGAAAGGTACGGCGTTCCATAGGATCTCCTGAGTAACCTACTTCCGGGCAGCGGTTCCGCGTACAGCACGGCGCCGCTCTTGTATGTACGGCTTTTCTGTTTTGGTTTCGTCACGTGCAGCGCATATGACAAACCTCACAAACATAGCAGTAACTAAAGATTTTGGATAGGCAATCTTTATGCCAGCGCAATATGTGGATGCGGTTTTTATGACACGCCCACTTTCATATCCGCGCAGCGCCGATCGATATTCGGAGAACGCTTGACGAGCAGCCTTGCCTGTTCGATCATCGTCGCGGCGACGCCGGCGCCTTCGCCCGGGCGCGCCCCTATCACGGAGACTTTCACACGATGAAACGACTGATCCTGGCCGCCATGCTGGCGACCGGCCTGACCGCCGGCGCCAGCGCCGCATACGCCGACGACGCCCTGAAAGCCGCCATCGCCGGCGAGCACCGCAGCGCCGCCAACAAGGCACGCGACACCTACCGCCACCCGTACGAGACCCTGACCTTCTTCGGCATCACGCCGACCATGACGGTGGTCGAACTGGCACCGGGCGGCGGCTGGTACACCGAGATCCTGGCGCCCTACCTTCGCGACAAGGGCAAGCTGATTGGCGGCGCGCCATCGGCCGAATCGCGCGGCGGCAAGGCCTTCCGCGACCGTCTGGCCGGCGACGCCGCGCTGTACGGCAAGGTAACGCCGGCCGTGTTCGAGCCGCCGAGCCGCTTTGAACTGGGCGCGCCGAACAGCGCCGACATGGTGGTCACCTTTCGCAACCTGCACAACTGGCTGGGCAACGGCGGCGACAACGCCATCCTCACCACCTTCAAGGAAGTGCACAAGGTGCTGAAACCGGGCGGCGTGCTGGGCGTGGTCGAGCACCGCCTGCCGGCCAGGATGAAGCAGGATGAGAAGGCGTCGAGCGGCTACATGCACGAAGCCTACGTGATCCGCCTGGCCGAACAGGCGGGCTTCAAACTGGCTGCCAAGTCCGAGATCAACGCCAATCCGAAGGACACGGCCGACCACGAAAAAGGCGTGTGGACGCTGCCGCCGGTGCTGGCCAACAAGGACAAGGACCGCGAGAAGTACATGGCGATCGGCGAGAGCGACCGCATGACGCTCAAGTTCGTGAAGCAGTAAGGTCGTACTGCCACGCGGGAGCGGCTGCGGCCATCCCGCGTGGATATCCGCGCATTTTCTTTTTTGGCGCACATGTATATTCTTCCGGTTGAGTATCCGATCGAGCAACCGAAGGAAAACATGAACCAGCTCCGCCTCACCGCCCTCGCTGCGGCTTTCTTTGTCTCCAGCTTCGCGCATGCCCAGGATGGCGTGACGGCTTATCCGCAAGGAGTGCCTGCGCCGGCCACCGTGCCTGCGCCAGCACCCGCCGTGGCGCCTGCTCCCGCACGGCCCGCCGTCCCGGCCCCTGCCCTGCCCGCGGTCGAGAACTCGGTGGTGAAAATCTTCGCCACCATCCGTCGCCCCGATCCCTATAAACCGTGGACCAAGGCCTCGCCGGCCGACGTTACCGGTTCCGGCGTCATCATCGAGGGCAAGCGCATCCTGACCAATGCCCACGTAGTCGGCTACGCTAGCCAGGTCGAGGTGCAGGCCAGCCAGTCGGGCGACAAGGTGCCGGCGCGCGTGATCGCCATCGCGCGCGGCCTGGATCTGGCGGTGCTGGAACTGGATGACGCGTCGTTCTTCGACAAGCGCCCGCCGGTGCCGCGCGCGGCGGTGCTGCCGGACGTGCGCCAGCAGGTGTTCGCGTATGGCTATCCGGTCGGCGGCAATTCGCTCTCGACCACCACCGGCATCGTCTCGCGCGTGGAGTTCGTCAACTACGGCGCCTTCAGCTCGGGCCTGCGCATCCAGATCGACGCGCCGATCAATCCGGGCAACAGCGGCGGACCGGTGGTGGCGGGCGAGCGCATGATCGGCCTGGCGTTCTCGGGCCTGGTCAACGCGCAGAACATCGGCTACGTGATCCCGAACGAGGAGATCGAACTGTTCCTGCGCGACGTGGCCGATGGCCGCTACGACGGCAAGCCGCTGATGCACGACAGCGTACAAACGCTTGAAAATCCTGCCTTGCGCCAGTTCCTCAAGCTGGATAAATCGGTGGAGGGCTCGGTGGTGCACAAGCCGTACCGCACGGACGCGGCGTGGCCGCTGAAGGAATGGGACGTGATCACGCACATCGGCGAGTACCCGGTCGACAACCAGGGCATGGTCAAATTGGGATCGAACCTGCGGGTGCGCTTCCAGTACCGTATCCAGCAGGTGGCGAAGAACGGCACCATCCCGCTGACAGTGGTCCGCGACGGCAAGCCGATCAAGGTTGCGCTGCCGGCAATCGGGGCACGGCCGCTGCTAATCCCGGACCTGAACGGCACGTATCCGTCGTATTTCATCTATGGGCCGCTGGTGTTCTCGCGCGCGACGACCGAGTTCACCAGCTTCGTCAGCGGCAGCGTGCAGGGGATGAACCTGTATGCGTTCAATGCGTCGCCGCTGGTGACGCGGCGCGGCGATTCGCCGAGCAGCGAACGCGAAGAGCTGGTGGTGATCAGTGCGCCGTTCTTCCCGCATCGGCTGGTGAGCGGGTACAGCAACCGCTTCGGGTCGGTGGTGGAGTCGGTGAACGGCAAGCCGGTGCGCAGCCTGCAGCATCTGGTGGAGACCCTGCGCGATCTGAAGGACGAGCAGCTGGTGCTGCGTTTCGATCAGCGTTATGGCGAGACCATGGTGTTGCCGAGGAAGGCGGTGCTGGACGCGACTGAGGCGATCCTGTCGGATAACGGGATCAGGATGCAGGGGTCGGACGATATGATGAAGGTGTGGGGCGGCAAATAAACGTCGCGCCCTCGAAAAAAAATGGCGCAGATTTCTGCGCCATTTTTCATTACTTCGCCTTCTTTACCGGCGTGAACAACAGATCCTGGAAGTCGTAGCTGAAATCCGTCTCGGTCGATATCGGCTTCATGCGCAGCCGCTCGATCGAGCCATCGTGATCGAGCGAGAACGTCGCATACGCATCGGCATTGAAATTACGCTCCTTCCAGCGCACGATGAAGGTATCGTGCTGGAAGTGCTCCATCTCCCCGGTCAGATCCGGCGTGCGTGAGAACGACATGGTCAGCTTGTTGCCGACCTGCTTGACGGTCGCCTTGCCGTACCACGCGTCCTCGTACTCGCCCACGTAGTCGGCCAGCGCCAGCGACGGCTTGGAGGCCTTGGCGCGGGTTGCGGTTTCCTTCTTCAGGCGCGCGGCTTCCTTTTGCTGCATCTCGCGATCGACATCGGCGATGCGGCCGATCCAGTCGGTCGGCGCCACGCCCAGGTACTGGTCGAGCAGGCGGTATTGCAGCGCGTTGAGCGAGGGGCCGCTTTCGGCGTTGGTGAAGATCGCGATACCGAGCTTCGCTTCCGGCACCAGCATCACGCGCGAGTAGAAACCCTGCAGCGCGCCGCCGTGCATCGCCACCAGCTTGCCCTGGTAGTCGCGCAGCTGGAAGCCCAGGCCGTAGGCGTAGAAGTTAGGCTTGGTGGCGGACAGCGGAGGACGCGGCTGGTTGATCGCCATCGGCGTCTGCGCGGTCCACATCTCGCGCGCCTGTTTGTCGGACCACAGGCGCACTTCCTTGCCGCTGGCATCCTTGCCCACGCGGCCACCGTCAAGCAGCACGTTCATCCAGCGCGCGATGTCCTCGGCGCTGGTGTTGATGCCGACCGCACCGACCGCGTTCGCCACCGGCATCGGCTTCACGACGGCCGCCTTGCCGTTGATCTTGCTGTGCGGCGCCGACACGTTCATGCCGGCCGTGTGCGCATCGAGGCTGGTGGTGGTGCCCGTCATGCCAACCGGATCCAGGATCCACTCGCGCATGGTCTGGCCCCATGGCTTGCCCGATTTCTGGGCGATGATCTTGCCGGCCACGATGTACAGCAGGTTGTCGTAGGCGTAGCTGCTACGGAAACTGGTCGCCGGCTTGATGTAGCGGAGATTGTGGATGATCTCGTCGCTGGTGAAGGTGGTGGTCGGCCACCACATCAGGTCACCGGCGCCCAGACCCAGACCGCTACGGTGCGTGAGCAGGTCGCGCACCGTCATCTCGGCCGTCACGTAGGCGTCGTACATGCGGAAGTCCGGCAGGTGCTTGATCACCGGGTCGTCCCAATTGAGCTTGCCCTGGTCGACCAGCATCGCCAGGCCGGCGGCGGTAAAGGCCTTGGAGTTGGACGCGATCTCGAAGATGGTCTTGCCGTCGACCGGCGTCGGGTCGCCCAGCTTGCGTACGCCGAAGCCCTGCGTGACCACGACCTTGCCGTCCTTGACCACCGCGATCGCGATGCCCGGCACGTCGAAGGTCTTCAGGACGCGGTTGACGTCCGCTTCCAGGTTATACGCAGGCGCGGTGGCTGTTACGGCGCTGTCCTGCGCCACTGCGGCGCCGATCGACGAAAAGCCGATCAGCAGCGCGGCGGCGATCTTGTTCAATGTCTGCATGCGTGATCCTTATTGCTTGGCCATGGCCTTGTCGACGCTCGACTGCGTCTCCGGGTGATAACGCTCGCGCGCCGCCTTGTAGATGCCTTCGGCCCAGGCGCGGTCTTCCGGTTTCTCGCGCAGTGCGGCGTACAGCGGCACCACGAACTTCTGGCGCCCGACGCTCATCAGGAAGGCTTCCAGGTTCGGACGCACGGCGCGGTAGCCGGCGTGCACCGAAGCGCGGTAGAAGCGGAACGCGACTTCGTTGTTGCCGGTCTTGGCCAGGCCATAGGCGCGGTCCAGCTCTTCCAGCTTGGCGGCATCGGTCTTGTTGTCGATATCGTTCAGGAACTTCATCCACTCGGTGGCATTCCAGTCCTTGGCGTTCAGCTGCGCGGTGCTGACCGAACCTTTCAGCCAGCCGTCGATGGTGGCATTCAGCTTGGCCAGACGCTGCGACACCGCGTGCTGGGCCGACTTCGGAATGCCCGGACCGTAGATCCACTCGTCCAGCTCCGCGTCGCTCATGATCTTCGGATTCTTGGCCAGCAGATTGGTGCGCAGGTAGGCGATGAACTGATCATTGGTCACGCTCTGGAACGCGTGCTGGTCGAACCAGCCGCGCAGGAACGGATCGAACGCGGCGCGGCCGGCGCGCTGCTCGAGCGTGTGCAGGAACCAGGCGCCTTTCGGATAGGCGAGCGAGGTGTCCGGGTAGTACTCGGCCGAGGTGTCGGGCTGGCGCGAGACCAGCGCCTGCTTCGCCGGCGGCAGTTCCTTGAGCATCTCGAGCGCTTCTTCCTGTTCCAGCTGCAGGTTCATCAGCGCCGCTTCCTTGCCGTAGATTTCTTCCAGAATGCGGGTGGTGACGTAGGTGGTGAAGCCTTCATTGAGCCACCAGTGCTTCCACGAGGCGTTGGTCACCAGGTTGCCCGACCAGCTGTGCGCCAGCTCGTGCGCGATCAAGTCGACCAGGCTGCGGTCGCCCGCGATCATGGTCGGGGTCAGGAAGGTTAGGCGCGGGTTTTCCATGCCGCCGATCGGGAACGACGGCGGCAGCACCAGCATGTCGTAACGTCCCCAGCGATACGGGCCATACAGCTTCTCGGCCGCTTCCACCATCTTCTCGGTGTCGGCCAGTTCGTATTCGGCCGCCTTGATGCGCTGCGGCTCGGCGTAGACGCCGGTGCGTCCGCCCAGGGTGCGCGCTTCCAGTTCGCCGATGCCGATCGCCAGCAGGTACGACGGGATCGGCTGCGGCATGGTGAACTTCCAGCCGCCTTGTCCGGTGGCCTTCATGTCGTTATCGGCGCTCATCACCACGCGCAGACCCTGCGGCGCTTCGATGCGCGCGGTGTAGGTGAAGCGTACCGCCGGCGTGTCCTGGATCGGCACCCACGAGCGGGCATTGATCGCCTGCGACTGGCTGAACATGAACGGGTGCTTGCCCGACATGGTCTGCACGGGTTTCAGCCATTGCAGCGCGGTGGCGGTCGGCGCGGTGCGGTAGTGGATGCGCACCTTGGTCGCCTGGCCCGGCAGCTTGATCTGCAGCGGCTGGCCCTTCTCCTGGTCGAACTTGCCGAGCGTGTAGTCGGCCTTGCGCCAGGCGCCCTTGGCGTCCTGGGCTTCGATCTTCGAGATGGTCAGCTCGCGCGTGTCCAGATCGAGCACGGTGGCATTCTTGTCCAGCCAGTTCAGCGTCAGTTCGGCGTAGCCGGACAGCGTCTTCTTGCTGAAGTCGGCCTTCAGGTCCATGTGCAGGGCCGTGGTCTTGACCTGGTCGTATTTGGCATAGCTGAGGGGATCGAGCGCGAACGCGTAGGCGCTCCATGCGCCCAGGAGAGCTGCGGTGGTGGCGCGCAGCAGGGTGCTTGTCTTCATGGTCTCTCGCAGAAAATAGCAGCCCGGACGGGGCTGAAGGCGCGAGCAGAATAGCATGCGCGCGGGGGCAGCGAAAGCGCTGGCGGCGTGACTGCACCGGGAATAAATACGCCTGCCGCCCGCGCCACGGGCGCCGGCTCTGCTATGATCCGCGCTCGCTTTTCACCCGTTTTTATCTGGATTCATGGACGCCTTTCTCGTTTCGACCGGCATCGTGGGGCTCGCCGAGATCGGCGACAAGACCCAGCTGCTGGCCTTCCTGCTGGCCGCGCGCTTTCGCCGCCCGCTGCCGATCGTGTTCGGCATCTTCGTGGCGACCGTCTTCAATCACGCCTTCGCCGCCGCCGTCGGTTCGCTGGTCAGCGAACTGCTGGGGCCCGGCGTGATGCGCTGGGTATTGGGCCTGTCCTTCCTCGGCATGGCCGCCTGGATCATGGTGCCGGACGAAGTCGATGCCGACGACACCCCGCTGGCCAGGTACGGCGTGTTCCTCACCACCCTGCTCGCGTTTTTTGTCGCCGAGATGGGCGACAAGACCCAGGTCGCCACCGTGGCGCTGGCCGCACGCTACGAGTCGATGGCGGCGATCGTGGCCGGCACCACCTTCGGCATGATGCTGGCGAATGTACCGGCGGTGTACTTCGGCGAGCGCATCGCGGGACGGGAGCCCCTGAAGCTGGTGCACGGGATCGCGGCGGTGATCTTCGCGGTGCTCGGCATCGCGACCTTGCTGGGGATGGGCGCAGGCCTGGGATTCTGAACCGTTCGCCCCCGTTCAGAAATACTTGAGCCAGGCGATGTCGCGCCGGCGCGCCTTCAGGCGCGAGTACCATGCGGTCGGCACGTACAGCACCGGCAGCAGCGCCGCATACCACACCCAGATCCAGTTGAAGTCATCCAGCCCGAAGCTGACGCCGTGGGTCGGTCCCCAGATCATGTAGGCGACGTGGTACAGCGCGCGCAGCACGTACATGTGCACGATGTAGAAGAACATCGGTGCGCCGCCGAACACCGCCAGCGCGGACAGCCAGGGATGGCCTTCCCAGCGCTCGAACAAGGCCAGCAGGATCACGCCCACGCCCAGCGTTTGCAGCAGGAACAGGAACGACGGCGGATACTTGGTCAGCGCGATGAAGCCCATGAAGGTGTGCAGCGCGGAGTCGCCCGCCACCCACGGCCGGTCGCCATACACGTTCAGCGCGCGCAGCACGACAAAGGCAGCCAGCATGGCGCAGCCCAGCGCCAGCAGGCGCCGCACCCGCTGGCTGCTGGCGGCGGCGCTGCTCTTGTCGCGCTCATACCAGCTGCCAAGCAGGTAGCCGAGCACGATCACGCCGATCCACGGCAGTACCGGATACGAGGTCCTGGCGAACGCGCCGAACGGCAAGGCGATCATGTCGCGCTGGTGCAGCAGCGCCCAGGCCACGAATCCTGGTTCGCCCGGCAGCAGGCGGATGCCGTCGAGCAGATTGTGGCCAGCCACGATCAACACGCCCAGCACCAGCAGCAGTTTCCTGGGCAAGTAGATCAGGGCGGCCAGCGCGATCATGCACACGCCGATGGCCCAGATCACCTGGAGCCAGAACGTCACCGGCAGCTTGACGGTCCAGGCGAAGGTGAGCAGGGTCACGTCGATCGCCATCAGGAGCAAGCCGCGCTTGACCAGGTAGCTGGCGGTTTCGGCCCGGGTGTGGTTCTGGCCATACAGGTAGGCACCCAGTCCGGTCAGGCCGACGAACACCGGCGCGCACAGGTTGGTGACGATCCGCAGGAAGAACATGGCCGGTTCCACGGTGGCCGGGTTCACCGGATCCGGCACGTTCATGTACAGATACCAGTTTTCGCGGATATGGTCGATCAACATGATGACCATGACGAAGCCGCGCAGCGCGTCCAGGCTTTGCAGGCGGCGCCGGTTGACGGCGCCCTGCTCCAGCGCGTTGAGCGGCGCCGGTCGATCGAATCCATTCAAGCTTGCTTGTTTTACCATCATCGTCTGTCTTGCCATTCTCAGTAAGTCAGCGATAATGATACTGCATTATCGTTAGCAACCACGGCTACTCCTGCATTACCCACACCGGCGCCGACCACAATACGTTGCCGTCATCCTGCGTCACCTTCGCATAATAGAAGTGGGCACCGGGCGCCGGCGTGAAGGTGGTCACCGCCGTCTCCGACATGCGCGTCACCTTGCCGTTGCGGCCCGGGACGCCCTCCATGATCGCCACCGACGCCGCGCGCTTGCCGCCCTGGCTGGCGAAGTTGGCCACCAGCGTCAACGCTCCGCTGTTGGTGAAGCGCTCGCCCATCATACGTCCGTTGGCGGTCAACACCAGCTGCGAATCCTTGTCCATGGTCGCGAACACGCGCCGCGCCCTTAGCGCCTCGACGAAACTGGCGCGGTTCAAGGCCACGCCGTTCTTCAGCAGCACCCCGGTGCGGTTGGTGAACGACGCGCCCCAGTTGGCGCAGTGGTTGTCCTGGTTGCTGCTGAAGGCGACGCGGTAGCCCGCTTCCAGCAGGCGGTTGCAGGCGCCTTCGAAATTGCTGCGCCGGGTTTCGGTCTCCGTGAGGTTGGTCGAGAACGCAGTGCTGTTCATCACCTCGCACAGCACCATCGCTTCTTCGCCGTCGGCCGTGTAGGCCAGCGGCACACCGTCCACCTGGAACTGGCCCGAGTGGGCCGGATGGTTGAACTGCCCCACCCAGCCGCGCTCGCGCATCAGCGTGTACAGCGCCGCATAGTCACCGCGCGGGGTAAGGGTGTCGGCCATCAGTTCGCCCTTGGCGTTGGTCTCCCATCCCAGCAGCTCGTCGCTGTTGAAGATGTTGAGGTGGCCACCGTTGCTGATCACGCCCCACTCCATGCCGTACAGCGCCAGGAAGCCGGGATGCGCCTTGCTGAACGCGGCGGCGCTTTGCAATCCGGACTGGTACAGCGCCCTGGCTTCAAGCGGATCGGCATCCGGCGCGCCGCGTTCCGAGCCGTCGAACATGTGGTTGTGTTCCGACGCGACCAGCACATCGAGCCCGCGCGCATGGGCGAAGGCGAAAGCGTCCTGCGGACCGTGCGGCGCAATGCCGGGCGACTGCGCGCTCTTGCACCCGGCGACGTCGGCGCCGCCGTCGCTGTGGTTGGTCTGGCTGTGCAGGTTGCCGAGATAGACGGTGTAGGGCATCGACTCCGGCGTCGGCACCGCGCTGCGCTCCAGGCCGCGCGGCAGCGGCGCAAACAGCGGCACGGATGGCGTGGGCGGCGCACCGACGGCGATCTCCCAATCCTGCTCGACCTGCTCGTGTTCGTCGCCGCGCACCGAAGCGCGCAGGCGCACGCGATAAATGCCGCCAGGCGCCGGCGCGTTGCCGATGCGTCCGGACCATGGCACCGGCACCGTTACCTCTGCCCCTTCGAGCAGTGCCCGCCCGCGCCAGCGCAGCGCGACTTGCCCGCCAGGGCGTACCAGCTCGACGCGCCAGTCCACGCTGCGTGGCTGCGTCACGCCGGGATAGTCGAAACTCAGCGTGAAGGTGCGCTGTGGTGCGCCCGATTGAAAAGGCGCGTGCAGCGTGGCTTCGAATTCCTGGTGTTCGGCAGGGGCGGCATGCGCCAGGCTGCAGCACAACGACAGGGCCAGGGATGAGGTGACGGAGGCGGTTTTCATGATGTCAATGTTGAAACTATTTACCGCTGCAACATTGCGCCACGCCGTCACCCACTTGCCAATTCGTCCACGCTTATTGATGGGTTTCAAAAAAGGCAAGCTTATGCATCCTTGCCGGAACCTTGCCAGGCCGGTATCGTTGCCACCCATGATCGACAAGCTCGAACTGACCCACCTGCGCACCCTGGACGCCCTGAACCGCTGCGCCAGTCTTTCGGCCGCGTCCGCGCACCTGCACGTGTCGCAGCAAGCGGTCAGCCTGCAGCTGAAAAAGCTGCGCACCCTGCTGGGCGACCCGCTGTTCGTGCGCACCGGCCACGGCATGGCGCCGACGCCGTACGCGAAGCTGATCGCGCCGCACGTGAGCCAGGTGCTGGCGCACCTGAACGCGATCCCGCTGCCCTCGACGCTGCAGCCGGAACAGACCGAGCGCACGCTGGTGGTCTCGGGCACCGACTACACGCAGAAGGTGGTGGTAGCCGATCTGGTGCGCGACCTGCGCCTGCATGCGCCGCGCGTCAAGGTCGCCGTGGTCGGCATCGAAGTGGCCGAACTGGGACGCAAAATGCAGCACGGCGAGATCGACCTGGTGTTCACGGTGGACGGATCGGCGGCGCCCGGGCTGGTGTCCGAGCCGCTGTTCCTCGAGCAGTACCGCTGCGTGACGGCCAACCCAGCGCTGGCCGGCAGGACGCTGACACCGCAGCAGCTGGCCGAACACGACTTCGTGGTGACCTCGCCCGGCGGCGCCCCGTTCAAGGGCTCGAGCGACGGCTGGTTCACGCGCCAGGGACTGGAGCGGCGCGTGGTGGCGTCGGCCCCGACCTTCTTCATGACGCTCGAATACCTGAAGGGCTCCAACCTGGTCGCCTTCATGCCATCGCGCCTGCTGCCGTGCGACGGCTTGTTCGAGGTGGCACTGACCAAGTCCCCGCCCGGCTACACGGTGGTCGCCGGCTACCATCCGAGCGCGCAGGGCGATCCCTTCATGGCCTGGGTGCTGGAGCGCGTGAAAGCGCGGCTGGCTTGACGCCGCTTGTATCGGCTACAAGCCGCACCCGATTGCCGCATGGGTGGCGCCTGTCTATGCTAGCCGCTTTCAACGCACAGCAAGAGCGCCATGACCATCGAGCAAATCAACCCTCCCGAACTCTACGACGGCGCCCCGCACGGCCTGTCGCATGCCACCGTCGATCTTGAATCCGGCCTGGTGTTCGTCTCCGGCCAGGTCGACTGGGACCGTGATTACCGCGTACGCCACGCCACGCTGCCTGAACAGACCGAAGGCGCGGCGCGCAACCTGGCGCTGGTGCTGCAGGCGGCAGGCTCCTCGATCGAGCGCATTCTGCAGCTGCGCGTCTATGTGCGCGGCGAGATCGGCGAGCACCTGGAGACGGTAGCGCCGATCCTGGTGCGCCACTTTGGCGTGACGCGCCCGGCCCTCACCGGCATCGGCGTCGCCTCGCTGGCCTCGCCCGATACGCTGGTCGAAATCGAGGCGGTCGCCAAACTGGTGCGCTGATGCGGCATGCATCAAGTGTTTACTAAAACACGCTAAACTAGGGGTAATTTCAGGGCATATTGTCGAGCCACACGATTGCGCATATAAGCTTACTACCCGGCATTGTGACAGCCGCCCGCGCGCCACGACACCATCCGCACGATGGCGGCGCCAGGGCAGCGGCCCCGTGCCAGTAGGCGAAGCGCAAACAAGAACAGGCGGCCAGACCCTCTGCCGCCATCGTGTGGAGACCCCATGACAGCTCGTACCAACCGCGGAATTTCCCTGAAACCGACCCTGCTGGCGCTTGCGCTGGTGTTTAGTGCCGGTCCTACTCCCGTCCTCGCCGCCGAACCCGGCTCGCCGGCGGCGGCGGTGAATGTCTTCATCGGCACCGGCGCCGACGGCCACACCTTCCCCGGCGCCAGCCGCCCGTTCGGCATGGTGCAGCTGTCGCCCGACACGCAGGTGCGCCACTTCCGCCAGAGCTATCCGTGGGCCTCGGGCTACAACTACGCCGACGATTCGATCCTCGGCTTTTCGCACACCCACTTCTCGGGCAGCGGCCACTCCGACCTGGGCGACGTGCTCCTGATGCCGTACAGCGGCGACACGCGCCTCGAACCGGGCTACCCGGAACGCCCGTTCACCGGCTACCGCTCGCGCTTCTCGCACGACCAGGAAAAGGCCGAACCGGGATACTATGCGGTGCGCCTGAAGGACCATGAAGTCGACGTCGAACTCACCGCCAGCGACCGCGTCGGCCTGCACCGCTACCGCTTCAAGCAGGGCGAGCCGGCCAAGGTGATCCTCGACCTGCGCACCAGCATCTACAATTACGACAACAAGAACCTGTGGTCGCGCCTGCGCATGCGCGACGCGTCGACGGTCAGCGGCATGCGCGAGACGCGCGGCTGGGCGCCGGGCCGCCAGCTGTACTTCGCGATCCGCTTCTCGCGCCCGATCGCCACGCGCCAGTTGCTCAACCGCGAAGAGTCGATCGAATACAAGGGCTTCGCCCAGCCGGGCAAGAATGCGGGGGACCGCGCCATGGTCGAGGGCAAGGCGCTGATGGGCGACTTCCAGTTCGACGTGCCGAACGACGGCACGCTGATGGTCAAGGTGGCGATTTCACCGGTGAGCGAGGACAACGCCATCGCCAACCTGGACGAGATGCCGGGCTGGGACTTCGATGCCGAACGCGGCAAGGCAAGCAAAGCCTGGAACGAGGCGCTGGGCGCGGTCAGCGCCGAAGCACCGGCGCCGATGCGCACCATGTTCTACACGGCCCTGTACCACAGCATGCTGGCGCCGTCGCTGTACATGGACCGCGACGGCAGCTACCGCGGCCCCGACAATGCGGTGCACAAGGCGAAGAACTTCCGCTTCCACTCGACCTTCTCGCTGTGGGACACCTACCGCGCGCTGCATCCGCTGCTCACGCTGATCCAGCCCGAGCAGCGCAACGCCGACTTCGTGCGCTCGCTGGTGGCGTCGCAGCAGCACAGCCCCTACGGCATCCTGCCGGTGTGGAGCTTCCATGGCCTGGAGACCTGGACCATGATCGGCTACCACGCGGTGCCGGTGATCGCCGACGCCTACATGAAGGGCATCAAGGGCTTCGACGCCGAGGAAGCATTGAAGGCCATGACCGCCAGCGCCGAATACGGCCCGTACGGCGGCCTGGAACACTACATGAAGCTGGGCTACGTGCCGATCGACCTCGAGAAAGAAGCCGCATCGAAGACCGTGGAATACGCGTTCGACGACTGGACCATCGCGCGCATGGCCGAGAAGATGGGCAAGAAGGACATCGCCGCGCGCTACTACAAGCGCGCCCAGAACTACCGCAACGTGTTCGACAAGGACACCGGCTTCATTCGCGCCCGTAAATCGACCGGCGAATTCCGCACCCCGTTCGACCCGAACGTGTCGAACTTCGGCAGCGACTACACCGAGGGCAGCGCCTGGCAGTATTCCTGGTATATGCCGCACGATAACGCCGGCCTGATCTCGTTCCTGGGCGGCGACGCCGGCCTGGTCTCGAAGATGGACCAGGTGTTCGACGCCAAGGGCATCGACAATATGTACGCCCACATGGAAGACATCTCGGGCCTGATCGGCCACTACGCCCACGGCAACGAGCCGTCGCACCACGTGGCTTACCTGTACAACTACGCCGGCGCGCCGTGGCGCACGCAGGAACGCCTGGCGCAGATCGTGTCCACGCAATACAGCGACAAGCCGGACGGCCTGGCCGGCAACGACGACTTGGGCCAGATGTCGGCCTGGTTCGCCTTCACCGCGATGGGCTTCTATCCGGTGGCCCCGGCCAGCAACGAGTACGTGATCGGCCGTCCGTTCCTGGACAAGGCCACGCTCAACCTGCCGAACGGCAAGCGCTTCCGCATGCGCGCCGATAACCTGTCGGATGCCAACCGCTACATCGGCCGCGTCACGCTCAACGGCAAGCCGCTGACGCGCACCTTCCTGCGCCACGAAGAGATCGTGGCCGGCGGCGAACTGGTGTTCACCATGCAGGACACGCCGAACAAGGAATGGGGCAAGGAGCAAGGCGCCCGTCCGTACACCCAGACGCGCTACTGATCGGGGACGACGATGACGATCAAACGTTACTGCGCCCTCGGTCTGCTTGCGGCCGTGTCCTTGACGGCGACGGCCGACGACATGCCGCGCGTGGGCAAGGTGAGCGACCCGGTCGAATGGGTCAACACCCTGATGGGCACCGACAGCAAGCCCGAACTCTCGAACGGCAACACCTACCCGGCGATCACGGTCCCGTGGGGCATGAACCTGTGGACGCCGCAGACCGGCAAGATGGGCAACGGCTGGGCCTACACCTACAGCGCCGACAAGATCCGCGGCTTCAAGCAGACGCACCAGCCGTCGCCGTGGATGAACGACTACGGCCAGTTCGCCATCATGCCAGTCACCGGGCGTCCCGGCGGCAAGAAGCGCTTCAACCAGGACGAGCGCGCCTCGTGGTTTTCGCACAAGGCCGAAGTGGCAAAACCCTATTACTACAGCGTGTACCTGGCCGACCACGACGTCACCGCCGAGATCACGCCGACCGAGCGCGCTGCCCAGTTCCGCTTCACCTTCCCGGAATCGAACGACAGCTACGTCGTGATCGATGCCTTCGACAAGGGCTCCTACGTCAAGATTCTGCCAGGCCAGCGGCGCGTGATCGGCTACAGCACGCGTTACGCACGCGGCCCGCTGCCGAAGAACTTCCGCAACTACTTCGTGATCGAGTTCGACCAGCCGTTCGCGTCCAGCGACACCTGGCAGGGCGAGGCCCTGGTGGAAGGCCGGCTGGAGACCGAGGGCGACCACAGCGGCGCCGTGGTCGGCTTCAAGACCAAAAAGGGCCAGAAGGTGAACATGCGCGTGGCGTCGTCGTTCATCAGCTTCGAACAGGCGCAACTGAACCTGCAGCGCGAACTGGGCAAGGACGATTTCGAGGCCACCCGCGCCAAGGGCAAGGCGGCCTGGAACGAGGTGCTGGGCAAGGTCGCGGTCGAAGGCGGCACGGTCGACCAGACCCGCACCTTCTATTCGAGCCTGTACCGCATGGTGCAGTTCCCGAACAAGATGTACGAGATCGACGCATCCGGCAAGCCGGTGCACTGGAGTCCCTACAACGGCCAGACCCTGCCCGGCTACCTGTTCGCCGGCACCGGCTTCTGGGACACCTTCCGCGCGCTGTACCCGTTCCTGAACCTGGTCTACCCGTCGATCAACCGCGAGATGCAGGAAGGCCTGGCCAACGCCTTCAAGGAAGGCGGCTGGCTGCCCGAGTGGTCGAGCCCCGGCTACGCCAATGTCATGATCGGGAATAACTCGGCCTCGGTGGTGGCCGACGCCTACATCAAGGGCGTGCGCGGCCAGGACATGGACGCGCTGTGGCAGGCGCTGAAACACGGCGCCGACAACGAAGGCCCGATGACGGCGGTCGGCCGCGCCGGCGTCAAGTTCTACAACGAACTCGGTTACGTGCCCTACGACGTCGGCATCAACGAGAACGCAGCGCGCACGCTGGAATACGCTTACGACGACTTCACCATCTACCAGCTGGGCAAGGCGCTGGGCAAGCCGCAGTCCGAGATCGCCATCTACGCCGAACGCAGCATGAACTACAAGAAGCTGTTCGACCGCGAGACGGGCCTGATGCGCGGGAAGAACCGCGACGGCAGCTTCCAGTCGCCGTTCAATCCCTTCAAGTGGGGCGACGCCTTCACCGAAGGGAACAGCTGGCACTACTCGTGGTCGGTGTTCCACGACGTCGCCGGCCTGGCCGAGTTGATGGGCGGGCGCGAGGCATTCGTGAAGAAGCTCGACACAGTGTTCACGCTGCCGCCGGTCTACGACGAGAGCTACTACAAGAGCGTGATCCACGAGATCCGCGAAATGCAGATCGCGAACATGGGCCAGTACGCGCACGGCAACCAGCCGATCCAGCACATGACCTACCTGTACAACTACGCCGGCGCGCCGTGGAAGGCGCAGTACTGGATCCGCGAGACCATGAACCGCATGTACGCGCCGACGCCGGACGGCTACTGCGGCGACGAGGACAATGGCCAGACCTCGGCCTGGTACGTGTTCTCGGCGCTCGGCTTCTATCCGGTCACGCCCGGCGTGAACCAGTACGTGGTCGGCGCACCGCTGTTCCCGAAGGCGACCGTGCAGCTGGAGAACGGCAAGCGCATCACCATCAACGCGCGCGGCGATGGGCGCTACGTCGACCAGCTGGCGGTCAAGGGCAACCCGATCGAGCGCAACTGGCTCGGCCACGAAGAACTGACGCAGGGAGCGACGCTCGACTTCAGCATGTCGGCCCAGCCGAACACGCGGCGCGGCACCAGGCCGGCCGATGCACCCTACTCGTTCTCACTGGACCCGAAACGCTGAGATCTGCCATGGCAAGTCCCCGCAACACCGGCAACGGCGGCAGCAACAACATTGGCCGCATCGCGTTTTTGCTGCACCGCCAGCACAACACGCAGGCGGCCAGCCCGTTCTACCTGCCGGTGCTGCACGGCGCCGAGGAAGCCTGCCGCGAGCGCGGCATCGTGCTGGCTTTCGTGGTGGTCGGCCCGGCCGAGCCGGTGCTGGACCTGCTGCGCCTGCACCAGCCGGACGCGCTGCTGTGCGCCGGTTTCTTCGAACCCGAGATGGTGGCGGCGCTGCGCGACACCGGCAAACCGCTGGTGCTGCTCGACATGCGCCTGCCCGGCTATCGGTCAGTGAACCACGACCACCAGCTGGGCGGCTACCTGGCCACGCGCCACCTGATCGACGGCGGCCGGCGCCGCATCGCCATGCTCACCGGCCCGTTGGCCCACTACAGCATCCTGGAGCGCTACCGCGGCTTTCGCAGGGCGCTGTTCGAGGCCGGCATGCTGGCCGACCCGGCGCTCGAAGTGCAGCTGCCCAGCACCGGCAACGCCGTCGACAACGTCGGCCGCGCCCTGGATACCCTGCTGGCCGGCGGCAAGCAGCCGGACGCCCTGTTCTGCTACAACGACAGCGCCGCGCTGGCCGCGCTGCGCTACATCCGCGAGCGCGGCCTGGCGGTACCGCGCGACATCGCCATCGTCGGCTTCGACGACATCGACGGCGCCGCCCGGGCCATGCCACCGCTGTCGAGCATCCGCATCGACAAGGACACCCTGGGCCGGATGGGTGTCGAGGCCTTGCTTGACCGCCCGGTCGCATCCGGCGCGCAGGCCGTGCTGGAACAGACGCTTGCCGTGCAACTGATGGCGCGCGCGAGCAGTACCGACTGATTTTCCGCTACCACCCATGTTCAAGCGCTTGTCCCAACGCCCGTCCGCCAGCACCGGCCTGCCCGCGCTGCCGGACTTCTTCTCGTCCGACGTCCTGACCCGCCACATCGCCGACACCATGGCGTTCTACTATCCGCGCTGCGTCGACGCCAGCGGCGGCTTCCATCAATGCTTCAGGATCGATGGCAGCGTCCATGACGCCGCCACGCGCAACCTGGCGTCGAGTGCGCGCTGCGTGTCCATGTTCGCCAACGCCTACCGCCACTTCGACAATCCCGACTACCAGGGCATGGTGCGCCACGGCATCGACTTCCTGCGCCGCGTGCACCGCGACCCGGAGTCCAAAGGCTACATCTGGCAGCTGGCATGGCAGGACGGCGAAGCGCGCGTGCTCGACGCCGACAACCACTGCCATGGCCTGGCCGCCGTGCTGCTGGCCTACGCCCACGCATTGATGGCCGGCGTGCATGAAGCGCGCGCCTGGATCCACGAGACCCACGAGTTGATGGAGCGGCACTTCTGGGAACCGCAGCACGGCCTGTATGCCGACCGCGCCAGCGCCGACTGGAGCGTGCTGGCCCCCTACCGCGGCCAGAAAGCGAACATGCACGTCTGCGAAGCGCTGCTGGCGGCGTGGCGCGCCACCGGCCACGTCGCCTTCCTGCAGCGCGCCGAAACGGTGGCCCGCAACATCACCCGGCGCCAGGCCGACCGCGCGGGCGGCATGATCTGGGAGCACTACCATCAGGACTGGACTCCGGACTGGGATTTCAACCTCGGCAACAAGGCCGACGGGCTGCTCCCGTGGGGCTACCAGCCGGGCCACTTCAGTGCATGGAGCAGGCTGCTGCTGCAGCTCGAAGCCCACTGGTCGCTGCTCGAGCGCGATCCGGACTGGCTGCTGCCGACGGCACAGGCGCTGTACGCGAGCGCGCTGGGCCACGCGCTCGACCGCAGTGAGGGCGGGCTGCATGGCGGCTTCGCACCGGGTGGCGCCGTCTGCGACGCCAACAAATATGCCTGGGTCCAGGCCGAGACGCTGGCCGCCGCCGCCCTGCTCGGCGCGCGCAGCGGCCAGCAGCATTACTGGTCGGACTACGAGCGTCTGTGGGCCTATTGCTGGGAGCATTTCGTCGACCACCAACATGGCGCCTGGTACCGCGTACTGCGCGCCGATAACGGCCGCCACCCGGACGAAACGAGCCGGGCCGGCAAGGCCGATGACCACATCATGGGCGCCTGCTACGACATCATTCCGGCGCTCGACAAGTACCACGGCTGAACCACCGGCCGGCAGTACCATTGGCGCGATTTTTGGTTGATAATCTTAGTTAATAGTAAGCAACACTAAAGATCACGCGCTCCGATGGCCACGCTCTCCCCCCACTCCCTGCCCACCCTGCGCCTCGGCGCCGGACACTATCGCGAAATCGACGTCCTCGAGCGCCTGCGCGACCACCTGCCCGAGGGCTTCGAGGTCTTCCACAACCTGGCCCTACACACGGTGCAGGGCGGGCGCGATTGCTACGGCGAGATCGACATCGCGGTGCTGGCGCAGCAAGGCGCCCTGCTGCTGATGGAAGTGAAGGCCGGTCCGGTGATCGTGCGCGACGGCGGCCTGTTCAAGGCCTACGGCAACGGCGAATCCGACGTGGCGCGCCAGGGCAAGCTGCAGCGCGCGGCGATGCAGAACCGGCTGCAGGCGGCGGGACTGCAGCCGGCGCTGGTGTGCTGCCTGGTGCTGCCCGACTACGAGATCGGCGCCGCCCAGGTGCTGTCGATCGCGCGCGAACGCATCATCGACGCCGCGGCCTACCCGCACATGGTGGGCACGGTGCGCGACTGGCTTAATCAGGCAGAGCTCCAGGCTCAGGCGCGGCCGCCGGTCGACCGCGCCGCGCTGCGCCGCCTGCTGCTCAACCAGTTCCAGGTCACGCCGCAGATGGACGTGCTGCGCGACCAGCTGCAGGGCGCGGTGCGGCGCCTGGCCGACGGCCTGGCCACCTGGGCGCCGCGGGTCGAGGCGGCGTCCGGCATCGTGCGGGTGCAGGCCACCGCCGGCTCGGGCAAGACCCAGCTGGCGCTGCAGCTGCTCGACAGCGCCCGCGCCGAACGGCTGCAGGCAGGCTACGTCTGCTTCAACCGCACCCTGGCCGACCACGTACGCCGGCTGGCACCGCCGGCCAGCGAAGTGGTCAACTACCATGAGCTGTGCGTCGAGCATTACCGGCGCCACCACGGCGAACCGGAATTCTCGCCGCAGGGCTTCGAGCGCATGGCCGCGGCCTACCAGGAAGCCAGCGCCGGCTTCGCGGCGCGGCTCGACCTGTTGATCATCGACGAAGCCCAGGATTTCGACGCCGGCTGGGTCGAGAGCCTGTGCAGGCGCCTGAAGCCCGACGGCCGCCTGTACGTGCTGGAAGACGAGGCCCAGCGCCTGTACCGCCAGGACGGCTTCGAGCTGGGCGAAGCGGTGACGATCCGCTGCAGCGACAACTTCCGCAACCCGCGCGCCATCTGCGACACCATCAATGCGCTGGCGCTGGTGCAGCCGCCGGTGCGCAGCATGAATCCGTACATCGGCGAGGTGCCCGAGATCCGCACCTATACCTCGGACGCCGGCCTGCTGGCCGCGACCGAAGCGGCGGTGGCGGCGCTGCTGGCGCGCGGCTTCGCGCTGGACGACATCGCGGTCGTGTGCGGGCGCGGGCGCGACCGCTCGCTGCTGCTCAACCGCGTGGCCATCGGGCCGCACCGCACGCGCCGCTTCACCGGCGAATACGACCGCGCCGGCGAGCCGCGCTGGAGCGACGGCGAACTGCTGGTCGAATCGGTGTACCGCTACAAGGGCCAGAGCGCGCCCGCGATCGTGGTGGCCGAATTCGATTTCGACCGGCTCGGCGACAGTGAGCGGCGCAAGCTGTTCGTGGCGCTGACGCGGGCCCAGATGGCGCTCGAACTGGTGCTGTCGGCATCGGCCGAGCGCTGCCTGGCGGCGCAGCTGGAGGCGGCGCTAGGTCAGGCGTAAGCGGCCGCCATGCGCTGCGCGATGCCGGCCAGTTCGGCGCGCAGCGCGGCCGGCTCCTCGATCACCACGCCGTCGCCGAAGCCGAGCAGCCACCACACCAGCGCACGTGTGTTGGGCACGGTGGCGCGCAGATGCAGGCGGCCGTCCGGACCGGCCGTGAGTTCCTGGTCGTCGTCGAGCGGGGTTTCGTACAGGTGCTCGCCGGCGGCGCGCGAGAACACCGCATGCAGCCGCACCGGCGCGCCGGCGATCACGCCGAACTGGCCCGACCTGATGTAGTCGTCGAGATCGAAGCCGGGCTTGGCGCGCGCCGGTTCATACAGGGCCTCGGCCTGCTGCACGCGGTGCAGCGCGATGGTGCGCACGTCCTCGTAGGCGCCGAACATGCAGACCAGGTAGATCAGGCCGCCGCGCTGGACGATCGCCAGCGGATGCACGGCCGCATACAGCGTCGCTTCCTGCGCATCGCGCTTCAGGTAGTGCAGCCGCAGCTGGCGGTCTTCCATCAGCGCGCGATAGACCACGCGCTGGCAGTCTTCGCTCATGCGCGGCGGCTTCAATGGCTGCTGCGGCGCCACGCTGCGCACCTTGTTCAGCCACGCCTTCGACTGGGTCGAGCCATCCACCGTGGACAGCGCGCGCTGGGCCGAGGCGAAGTGCGGCTGCAGGGCCTCGACGGTGCTGGGCGGCAGATGGTGGCGCAGGTGCTGCTCGACCAGCGTCAGGGTCAGCGCTTCCGGCAGCGACAGGCCGGGCAGGTCGAAGCTCGAGGCGTCGCGCAGCCAGCTCCAGCCATACGGCTTGCTGTCGTAGTCGACCGCCAGCGGGAATACCTGCGACAGCTCGTTCAGGTCGCGCTCAACGGTGCGCTTGGTAACCGGGAATTCGAGCGCGCGCAGGCGCTCGTACAACTCGCCGGCCGAGATGCTGTGCGGGGCGCGCGGCACCAGCCGCAGCATGTTCCACTGGCGCAGGAGGGATTGCTGGTTGGTCGCCATTCAGCGCTCCGTGGCTCGTGGATGGGTGGTCTGGGAGGGATGCATCGATGCGGGCATGGTGGCGGGTCTTGTCGTTGCGGCGTGTTGTGCGTTCAAGCTGCGATCGTAACAAAAAGCTTGCAATCAGGAAACTACCAACTGGCGCCGGGCGGCATACGCTAGGCCACTTGCGCGACAAATACCGTCGCAACCGCGGCTTTTTTCGGCGCCGCCGGCGCGACACGTTTTGTCGCCACGCCCGCCTATGCTGTTTTCTTCACAACGTTGAAGGGAACCGATGTCCGACATGCGCTGGTATCTTCCGCTTGAACAATGCCGCAGCCTGGACCAGATCCGCCGGCACTGGCCAACACTGCTCGAAGCGAACGACAGCCTGCCGGACACCCAGCCACAGCGTTACCAGGACGCACTGCTGGCCTTCATCGGCCTGTCGGCACTGTCGCCGCACCTGAAGCTGGCCACGCTGCTGGCCTGCGTCGCCAGCACCGACTTCGACCTGCGCCTGGCATTGGGCGCGCTCGACGACGCGGTGCGCGCCGACCGCGCGCTGTGGCCGGGCTCCGTGGACGCAGCGGTCGGAGGCCTCGGCCCGGCGATGCAGGTGGCAAGCCAGGAAGACTGGCTGGGCGCCTTCGTGGTCGGGCGCCTGGCCGGCCTGCGCGACGCGATGGCGCTCGACGGCGCCGGCGTGGCAGTGTGGCGCGCGGCGTTCTGGAACCGCTTCCTGGCGCTGGCGAAGCGGCGCGGCTGCGCCGAAGCGATGCAGTTGGCGCTCGGGCATGGCGCCGAGCCACGCGCCGGGCACGATTCCGTACCTCGGAGCGGGCCGGCGCGCCTGACGCTGGTGAAATGAGCGTCAGTACGGCGCCTGGCCGGCGGGCGTGCTCGCCAGCCGCACCTCGACGCGGTGATCGCGCCGGTCGCCCGCCAGCGTGACGGTGCCGTCCGCACAGGGCTGGCCGTCCAGCAGCACCTCGTCCTGCGCGGCGCCGCCGTGCACCACGATCTCGTAGAAGGCGCCGTGATGGCGGTAGCGCAGGCGCAGGCCGTCCCAGCCTGGTGCCAGGCGTGGCCGCAGTTGCAGCTGGGATCCATTGCGCTGCACGCCCAGCAGTCCCTCGACCAATGCCAGCCAGTTCCATGCCGGCGCCGCCGTGAAGGCGTCGCCGATGGCGCGGCCCGCAGCCGGCGCGATGGTGCGTATGCCCGCGCTCATGAAGTATGGCGGTGCGGCGTAGCGGGCGCCATCCTGCGGCGTGCCGCTGCGCGCCAGCGGATCGAGCATGCGCGCCAGGCGCCACGCCTGCTCCGGGTCGCCGCTGCGGGCGAAGCCCTGCGCCGCCAGCGCCAGCGCGCGGTGGTCCTGGCCGGGCCAGGCCGCGACCCGTTCGGCCCAGTGGCCGTCGACCGGCGGCTCGCACAGCGCCACCGCGCCGTGCGCCTCGTCGGCCAGGCGCCGCGTCGCCGCCTGTAGCGCGTCGGCGCCGCGCGGGGCGCCGGCCAGCACCGCCCAGCCCTGGGTCATCAGGTCGACCCGGCAGGCCGGATTGGCGGCGGCGCCGAGCACGTTGCCGTTTTCGAGATAGCACCAGCGGTACCACTCGCCGTCCCAGCCGTGTTCCTCGCATTGCGCGCCGAGCGCCAGCGCGGCGCCGCGGCAGGTGGTGGCGAAGCCGAAGTCGCCGCGGCGGTCGGCCAGCTCGGCGAAGCGCTGCAGCGTCGCGGTCATGAAGAAGGCCAGGCGCACGCTTTCTCCCTGTCCGCCCGGCGTCTCGTCGTGCAGGATCGCCGCCGCCGGCGGCAGGCCGCGCGTGCCGAAGCGCAGGCTGCCGCGCAGGCCGTGCACGCAGTGCAGGTACAGGTCGTCGGCGGCATCCAGCTGCGTGGCCGCATCTGCCGCGCCGCCGGCGAACGGCAGTTCGGCCGGCAGGGCCAGGTCGCCGGTCGCGGCCACGTAGCGCGTCAGCGCCAACGGCAGCCACAGGAAGTCTTCGATGGCCGGGTCGCTCGATGCGAACTCGCGCGCCGCGCGCAGGAGTTCGGCGCGCAGCAGTTCGGGACGCGCGTGCAGCAGCGCCAGCGCCGACTGCAATCGCGTGGCGGGGCAGCGTTCGCCCATCATCGCAGTCCAGGCCTGGTAAGGCAGCCAACCGTTCAGGCGCAGGTCGAGTGCGGGATCGGGCGATGCGATGTGGAAGGAGTCGAGCGTGTCGTCCCACCAGGCGCGCAGGCCGCCCCACGCGGCGGCGGCAGCCTGCGCGCCGCCGTATTGCTGCGCCATGCGGCTGGCATCCAGGCTGCCCGGGCCGGCCACGCCGAGCACGAACACCAGCTCGCGCTTCGCGCCCGGCGCCAGCGTGAACGCGCACTGCAGCGTGGCGCATGGATCGTACGCCGCGCCGCTGCTGCCGGACAGGCCGGCGCGCAGCAAGCCGTCGGGCCGCGCCAGGTCGCCGTGGCGGCCGACGAATTCGGCGCGGTCGCAGGTCGAGGCCAGCTGTTCGGCGTCGAGGTGGAAGAACGCGACCTTGTCTTCGAAACCGGCGCCGAAGGCGTTACGGGCCAGCAGCGCGCCGCTGGCCAGATCGGTGGCGGTGACGACCTGCAGGCCGGCGCCGCCGGCCTGGTCGAGCAGCCAGTCGACATGGCCGGTGACCGACAGGCGCCGTGGCGCATCGCTGTCGTTGCGCAGCGTGAGCACGCTGTACTTGAGCGGCGCGTCGGGCGGCACGAAGGTGCGCAGGGTCGAACCGATGCCGTGCGCGCGGTGTTCGAACACGCTGTAGCCGAAGCCGTGGCGCGTCAGGTAGGGTTCGTGCGACGGCGCCGGCCATGGCGTGGGCGACCAGAACGCGCCGCTGTCCTCGTCGCGCAGGTAGAAGGCTTCGCCGCCCTGCGGCGCCAGCGCATCGTCGCCGGGCGTGACGCGCGCGTCGCGCGCGCCGCTCCAGCTGGCGGCGTGGCCGCGTTCCGAGACCGTGCTGCCGAAGGTGGGGTTGGCCAGCACATTGATCCAGGGTGCGGTCGGCGCCGGGATGCCTGCTGCGCTGCGGATCAGGTATTCGCGTCCGTCCGGGCTGAAGCCGCCGATGCCGTTGTCGTGCATCGGGACCGGCGCGGCCTGCTCCTGTACTACCGCGTTCCACGCCGGCGCATCGGACCGCGCGGCGAACGGCGGCGGCAAAGCGGTGTCGCCACGCGCGGCGCGCCGCAGCTGGTCGGCCAGGTCGCCGCCTTCGCTGGCCAGCAGCACGTGGGCGGCGGCGCGCAGCAGGAGGCGGTCTTCCTGCGCCACCTCGGTCAGCAGGTGCAGGTGCAGTCCGCCCGGGCTGTCGAAACTGTCCGGGTCGAGCAGCGGCGCGGCCAGGTGCATCAGTTCTTCGCGCGCGGCGCGGTTCTCGCACAGCACCAGCAGGTCGACCGCGAAGCCGCGGCTGCGCCAGTAGCTGTGCGCCTGCAGCAGCTGCTGCGCCAGCTCGCTGTCGGCGCCTTGCGCCAGCTGCAGCAGCAGGATCGGGCGCTCGGTGCCGACGCCATACGGCGCCAGCGCCGCGGGGCCGCGCACATTGCGCTCGATGACGGCCGGATCGGCGCGCAGCGCCGCCACTGGCGTCAACAGGCAGCCGGCCAGGCGCGTGTACAGCTGCGCTTCGGCCTCGCCCAGCTGCAGGCGGTGCAGGAAGGCCTGGCCGTGGGTCCAGGCGGCTTCGATCGCATGGTCGACCGCGTTGTTGGACACGTGGTTGGCGCCGTAGCGCGCCGCCAGCTCGCGCGCGACGGCGCGGCTGCCGGCGGCGCCCAGCACCAGGTCGGCGATGACTTCCTCGCCCGGCGCCAGCGTCACCGTGCGGCGCAGTGCCAGCAGCGCTTCGTCCGGCTCCGGGTCCAGGCCCGGCAAGGCGCCGCCGGCCCCGATCGCCTGCGGCGCGCGCAGGTCGTGCCCGCGTCCAATGAAGCGCGCGCGGCTGGTTTCAAGACTCGGCTGGCCGCTCACGCCGCGTAGTAGCATGCGGTGCACGATTACCGGCGCGTCCGGCGCGGTCACGCACAGCAGGCTGTCGTTGGCGGCGTCGAATTCGGCGCGGATGCTGCTCCGCGCGCCGGGCATGACTGCGGGGCCGGCCAGCGCCACGCAGCTGGTCAGCTCCAGCGTATGCGCGCTCTTGCCGTGGTTGACGATGCGGATGCGGCGCAGCTCGACGTCGTCGTTCGGCGCCAGCGCCACGTCGGTCCAGGTCTCGATGTCGCCGTCGGTGCGGCGCAGGCTGGCGCGGCCTTCGGCGAACACGGTTTCCCGACGCTCGGGCCTGGCGCCCAGCATGGCATTGGTCCAGCTGCGGCCGCTGGCGACGTCGCGCACATGGCAGATCATGCCGCTCTCGCCGCGCCCGCTGCGCGTGAGCGGCACGTCTTCCCAGCGCGTGACGGCGGCGCCGTCGCTGTCGAGGATCAGGTGCAGGCGGCCGTTCGACAGCAGCTGCACTTCGGGCAGCGCGGATCCGTCGGCGCCGATCACGCGCGCATGCGGCCGCGCCGCGATGCCGTCCACGGCGCGGCCACCGCCGGCACGCAATGGCGCGGCGGCGCCGGACGCCGGCGGCGCTTCCTGCAGCAGGCCGAGCACGGCGCGCAGTTCGGGATCGGCGCAGAAGCGGCGCTGCATCGGCTCGCCCAGCAGGTGCCGGGCCAGCGCCAGCAGCGTCATCGCCTGGTGCGCTCCCGTATAGGCGCGCACCAGCACCTGGCGCTCGCCTTGCGGCAGGCGCTGCGGCGCATAGTCGATCGCCTCGAGCATGCCGGTCTCGCCCAGCAGGCCGTGGGCCGCCATCCGTTCCAGGTTGCCGGCGGCTAGCGCCGGCGCCACCGACAGGGCCAGCGCGGCGGCATGCGGGGCCGCCACCAGGTCGTCCGGCGCGCCGCGCTGCAGGGCCGCCGCCGGCAGTCCGCCACGCCGCAGGCGGTAGCGCGCCAGTGCGTCGACAGCATTGCACAGCGAGTCCGAAAAGCCCCACAGCACGCCGTGGCGGCGCGCGTGGATCGCCTGCATGCGCACCGCCGCGCGCGCGGCGCCGTCGAGCAGCGTGTCGCGCCACCACGGCATCATCAGTTGCGGTCCGAGGTAGTCGACCAATGCGCCGCGGCGCGACAGCAGCAGCGCCCCGCTGTCGGCCATGCGCAGCGGCCGGCCCAGCGACCACCAATGGCGCTGGTCCAGCTGGTCCTGGGCCACGGCGGCGAAGCTGGCCATGCGCGCATTGGACGCCAGCAGGTCGCAGCTGTCATGCTCCAGGCGTTTGTCGCGCACCAGCCAGCCGGCCGACAGCAGGCCGGTGGCCGGGTCGAGCAGCGCGCCGAAATCGGCCTGCGCCAGCGCACGCGCTTCATGCGCCAGTTCGCCCAGGCGCTGCAGCCGTTCGCGCGCGCAGGCACGGCCGGCCTGCACCAGCTGCGCCAGGCCGGGAGACGCCTGCGCGGGCGGCTCCAGCGCCGCCAGTTCGGCCAGCGTCGGGATCCGCGTCAGGCTGGCGTCGAGTACGTATTCCTGCGCCACGCGCACCCACGGCGCCATGGCGAACAAGTCTTCCAGCTGCGCCGCGCAACCGGCCGACAGGCGCGTGCTCCACGCGGCCAATACCGGATCGGCGTCCGGCGGCAGGTCGGCCGCCAGCTTGTCCGCTTCCTGCGCCACCGCGCGCAGGCAGTCGGCCAGGCCCGGCAGCGTGTCGGTGGCGCGGCAGCGCTCCGGCTGCAGGGCGCGCGCCACCGCGTCCAGCGCCTGGCGCACCGAGGGCGTAGCGCCGGTCGCATGCTGGCGCACCACGTTCAGCGTGTCGCGCACGCCGTCCAGCAGCACCTTGCCGGCGACCGGCTGCGCCGGCAGTTCGTCGAGACCGGCGGCGAAAGTGCGCAGCGCCAGTACCAGGCTGCCGCTGGCAGCGGTATCGACGCGCGCCGGCTCGAGCGGGGCCAGGGTGGCGCCGTCGTAGCCGCCGAACAGGTGACCGTTCCAGCGCTCCAGCAGCGCCATCGACATCAGCGCCTTGTCGCTGCGCTCGATCAGGCCGCCCAAGGGGAGGAAGCCGAAGTCGCGCGCGCCCAGGCCGGCCAGCAGCGACAGGCCCATGGCGTCGGGCGCCAGGCGCTCGTCCAGCGCCGGTTCGGGGTGTTCCAGCACCGCCTGCGGCGCCAGGCCGTGCGCTGCGCCGTCGTGGCGTTCGAAGAAGGCCCAGGTGCGGCGCGCCAGCGCACGCAGGAAGCCGGTCTGGCCGCTCGCCAGGCGCACCCCGCGCCGCGCCGGCTGGCTGGCCCACCACGCCAGTACCGGCGACAGGAACCATACCAGCAGCAGCGGCGCCGCCGCGAACAGGCCATAGGGATTGGCGAAGGTCAGCAGCACTGCAATGGCCACCGCCAGTGAGGGTGCGAACCACATGCTGCGCCAGTTGTTGTCCAGCGCCGCGCTGGAATGCGCCAGCGCCGGCGGACGCAGCTCGAGCAGGCCCTGGCGCGTGACGTTGCGCCGCCATAGCCCGCGCACCAGCGCGTCGCCGGCGTACCAGGCCGCATGCGGCAGGAAGGCAGTGGCCAGCGCCGCGCGCACCAGCGGCACGCGCGCGCCGCGTGCCCAGGCATCCAGGTGCTGGCGCCACGGCGCATCGTGCGGACGGTCGGCCAGCGCCGCCAGCATGCCGATCAGCGCCGGTACGAAGAACACCGCCAGCACCGCGGCGGTCCAGAACGCCGGCGCCGCCAGCGCGCTCCAGCACAGCACCAGCAAGGCGGTCAGCGTGGGCGCCACCAGGCCGGCGCGCAAGCGGTCGAACAGGTGCCACCACTGGCGCGGCGCGCGCAGGGCATCGGGGCCGCGTTCCAGCCGTCGCGTTTCCTGCCACGCGGCGCGCAATGCGCGGTGGCGCCGCAATACGTGTTCGCCGTAGCTGCCGACGTGGCGCGCTTCCAGGCGCAGGTCGCTCACCCGGCCGGCACGCAGGCGGTCTTCTTCGACCAGGCCCGGTTCGGCGCGGCCTTCGTCCTGCAATTCCTCGCCCAGCGCACGGCGCCAGACATCGACGTCGTGGATCGCGGCCCAGCCATGGCCGCCGTCGGCCACCGCGCCGCAGCCGGCGCCGATCGCGGCCCAGGTGCGGGCACCGTCCGACCACAGGCGCGCATAGCGTGCACCGGCGCGTGCCGGCAGCGCCGCCTGCACCGCCACGCGCAGCATGCCGTGGCCCTCGCGCACGCGGCCATCCTCACCCTGCAGCGGTAGGTGCAGCGGATGCGTCATCGCCGCCACCAGGCTGCGCGCGGCGTCGCGCGTGAGCAAGGTGTCGGCGTCGAGCGAGATCACGTAGCGCACCTCGGTCGCGGCGCCGATGTTGCCGGCGGCGAGGAAGAAGCGCTCGCGCGCGCCGCACAGCCAGGCGTTCAGGTCGGCCAGCAGGCCGCGCCGGCGCTCGCGGCCGATCCAGATCCCCGCGCCGGCGTCCAGGCTGCGCGCGCGGACCAGCAGCATGAAGGGTTCGACCCGCTCGCGTGTCGTTTGCGGCGCGCCTTCGGCGTCGACCGTCTCGACGCTGCGCTCATGTCCATATTTGCGGTTCAGGGCCCCGATCGCGGCGCGCGCCGCATCGCACAGCGTGTCGTCGCTCGGCAGATGTTCTTCTTGCGCGTCGGGCAGGTCGGCCAGCAGGCAGAAACGCAGGTGCGGATCGCGGTTGCCGAGGTAGCGTACTTCGAGGTCATCGCACAGGGCCGCGACAGCGCGCGCATCGCTCAGTTGCGCGCACACCGCGACCACCGTGGCGGCGTCGCGCGGGATGCCATCGTCCAGGCGCATGCGCGGCATGGGACGCGGGCGCGTCAGCCAGCCGCTCATCATGCGCACCAGCGCGCGCGCCAGTTCGCCGGCGCCGGGCAGCGCCAGGAGGCCGATCAGCGCCATCAGCGCCAGGCCGGCACCGCCCTGGCGCGCGTGGACCACGATGGCGGCCAGGAAAGCCAGCGTCAAGAGCGCGACCGCGCCGACCTGCAGCGGCAGGCCGCGCATGCGGCGCGCCGGCCGGCTGCCACCCAGCCGCGCCATCAGCGTCTCGCAACCGGGACCGGCCAGGTAGTAGCCGACATGGCGCGTGCGCCCATCCAGGCCACCCTCGCCCGGCGCGCGGTTGACGGCGGCCAGCGCCACCGCCTCGCGCGCCACGTCGATTTCACTGCGCCCTGCGCGGCGCGCCAGGCGTTCCACCGCGCGGCGGTAGTGCGCGCGCGTAGCGGCATCCATGCGCGCATAGCTGCCGTCGGGATCGGTGCGCAGCACCTGTTCGGTCGCGCCCAGCGCTTCGGCCAGCGCGGTCCAGTCGACGCCGCCCAGCAGGCGCAGGCTGGCCAGGCTGTTGCCGGTCGAGACGGCATCCTCGGCCAATTCGGCGCGCTCGCGCTGGGCCAGCTGCGCGATGCCGGCGCCGTCGTCGGCCAGGCGCGCGTCGAGCCACTCGAGCGCCTGGCTCAAGGTCGCGCCGCGGCCCTGCAGGCGGCGCGCCAGTTCGGCCACGAAACCGCTGTCGGCGATCGGCGCGCTGCGCACCATGTCGGCCACCTGCAGCACCAGGTCGCCGGGACGCTCGGCGGCGGTAGCGGCCAGCTGCTGCGCCCAGTGCGCCGCCTGTGCGCGGCCGTCGCAGATGCGCGCGGCGCGCCGCGCCAGCCGGCGCAGGTTGTCGATCAGCGCCATGCGCAGCAGCGCCGGCAGCGCATCGAGTTCGGCAATGTTCAGGGGCGCGCTCTCGCCATAGGCGGCCAGGAAGCGTTCCAGCGAAGCCGGGTCGATGGCGCCGTCGCCATGTGCAACCGCGTCGAGCACCAGGCGCCAGGCGCGCGGTTCGTCGGCGGATTCCAGCCGCGGCAGGCGCGGCGTATCGTGCGCACCGCCGTGCAAGCCGTCGGCCAGCAGCTGGCCGCGCGCCAGGCGTACCTGGGCTTCGATCAGGGGAATGGCATCGAGCAGGCGCTCGGCCGCCGCCGGCAGCGTTACGCCGGCGCGCGTCGCTGCATCCAGTGCGTCGCATGCGTCGTGGATGGCGTCAGCGTTGTTAGCCAGCAGCGCCAGCAGATCGGTGACGCCCGCACCCTGGCGCACCCGGTGACGCACGGCCAGCTGGCGGCCATGGTCGGCCAGTTGCGCGGCGCCGAGCGGCGCGGCGCGCAAGGGGGTATCAAGGCCTGCGGCCGGCGCCGTATCCACGGACGCCCGCTGCGCGGCGGCCATCGGATTGTTCTCAACTTTCAACGGAGCCTCGGAGCTGGAGGCGCGCGCATCTACCGCCAGGGATCGGGCACCCCTTACAGACAACAACTACAGGCGCCAGGGCGTCCGAGGGCGGTTCAGGGCAGGAAACGCTGGGCGCGCGCGGTCAATCCCATGCTAGAGAAAGGACGAGCACCCCACCGTGCGCTGGCGTACACACACCGCCGGTGGCCCGGCGCGAGAACCTCAGCCGGCCAGCGCGAAGCCGCCGGCCAGCGACCAGGCGCGCGGATGGCCCAGGCTGCGCAGGGTGCGCGCCGCACGTGCGCTGCGCGCGCCGCTGCGGCAGACGAACAGCAGCGGGCGGGTGTCGGCGCCAAGCCAGTGAGTGGCATGTTCGGCAAGCCGCGCCAGCGGCACGTTGAGCGCTACCTGTCCGTGCAACGCGACCGGGCCGACCGAAAACTCGCGTGCGCAGCGCACGTCGACCACCAGCGCTTCGGGATGCTCGGCCAGCCAGCGCTGCAGCGCGTCGGCGTCGAGTTCCATTGCTTCGGCCTGCACCGGCGCATGGGCCGATGCCAACGCGCGTTCGCTGGCGCGGCCGCACTGCAGGGCAGCAGCGGCACCGTATTCAGGCAAATCGCCGAAGGCGAAGCGCGGCGCCAGCACGCCATCTTCCAGGCGTCCGAACAGATAGGCGGCGCCGTCGCGCACCAGCGCATCGGCACCGAGCGCGATGGCCGGCAGGCGGCGGCCGTCTTCCAGCCGCGCCTCGATGCCGCTGTCGGGCCAGCCGGCGATGCCGGCGCCGGCATGCGCGCACAGGGCAAAGGTGGCGGCATCGGCACCGCCATCGGGCGCGGTCGACAGCGCGGCCAGCAGGCGGTAGCCGCCGGCGCGCAGCATGGCCGCGCCGCGTTCGGCCAGCGCCACCGGCACGTCGATCGCGATGCAGCTGCGGCTGGCGGGGTCGAACAGCAGCCAGCCGGTGTCGCCCTCGTGCTCGAGCTGGACCAGGCCGGCGCGCTCGCCCGACAAGGCCATTGGTGCCAGCAGTGGCAGCGCCAGCGCCCTGGCGCAGGCTGCGATGCGCGCGCAGGCCAGCTCGATGACGGCATCGTCGACCAGCGGGCCGAACGACATGCGTACCGCCGACGCGCTCTGCCAGCCCGGCACGCCCATCGCATCGAGCACGTGGCTCGGCGCGGCTTTGGCGGCCGAACAGGCCGAACCGGCGCTGACACGCATGCCGGCAGCATCGAACACTTCCAGCACGTCGGCGCTGGACACGCCCGGCACCGAGAAGTTGATGGTGGTCGGCAGCGCGTGCTCGAACGGCGCGTTGAACACCACGCCGGGAAAGGCGTCCTGCAGCGCCGCGGCCAGGCGCGCGCGGCAGGCCAGCAATGCGGCGTGGGTACGGAAGGTGCCGCCCTCTTCCAGCGCGCGCAGCACCGCGCCCAGCGCGGCGATGCCGGCCATGTTCTCGGTGCCCGAACGCTGCCCTTCTTCCTGGCCGCCGCCGCACATCAGCGGCGTGAACGGCGCACCGGCGCGGACGTATAGCATGCCGATGCCCTTCGGCGCATACAGCTTGTGGCCCGAGAACGGCGCGTAGTCGATGCGGCTCGCACTCAGGTTCAGCGGCAGCTTGCCCAGCGCCTGCACGCAGTCGACCATCCACAGCGCCGGGCTGGCGCTATCCTGTAGCGCCGCCGCGATGCCGTCCAGGTCCGACACGACGCCGGTCTCGTTGTTGGCGGCCATGGTGCAGACCAGGACCGCGCGCGGCGCCAGTTCGCGCAGCACGTCGAGGCGGTGGCGGCCGGCGGCGTCGACCGGCAGCGTGCGCAGTTCGAGCCCGGTACCGAGCAGGCGGTTCCAGTGCGCCAGGCTTTCCGGCACCGCCTTGTGTTCGGTGGCGCCGATCAGCACCAGGTCGCCGCAGGCTTCGCCGCGCGCACGTGCTTCATGCACCGCGCACAGCGCCGACAGCACGGCGGTCTGGATGCCTTCGGTGGCGCCGCTGTTGAACATCAGGCGTCCCTCGTCGGCACCCAGCACGCGGCGCGCGCAGGCGCGCACTTCCTCGCGCATTGCGCGCGCGCGCAGGCCGGCCGCGTGGCTGCTGCTCGGATTGCCGAAGCCGTCCGCCATCGCCGCCGCCGCCGCTCGAAAAGCGGCTGGCAGGACAGGAGAAGTGGCGTTCGCGTCGAGGTAGATTTCCGGGTTCATGGTGATGCCAAACTATAAAAAAAGAGGTCGCACAAGATGTTAATGTCCAGTAATATGGTACGAAGTTGCGCCGATCGATACGTTCTAAATTTCCTGATATTCTGTCGGAATGAGGGATGATTATTCTTAAAATTATCAAACGGTAATATGAACTCACTGGACAAGTTTGATTGTGCAATCCTCGCCGCGTTGCAGGCGGATGCCACGCTGTCGATCTCGGGACTGAGCGAAAAAGTGGGCTTGTCCAGTACGCCCTGCTGGAAGCGCGTCAAGCGCCTGGAAGAAGAGGGCTATATCGAAAGCCGGGTCAGCATCGTCAATCGCCAGAAGGTTGGCCTGCCGGTCACCGTGTTCGTCAGCGTGCGCACGGTCGAGCATGATGAAAAATGGCTGGAACGTTTCGCGGCGGCCGTGATCGCGCTGCCCGAGGTGCTCGAATTCCACCGCATGAGCGGCGACGTCGACTACCTGCTGAAGGTGGTCACCACCGACATCGCCGGCTACGACCGCTTCTACAAGAAGCTGATCAAGGCCGCGCGCCTGACCGGCGTCTCGTCGGCCTTTTCGATGGAACAGATCAAGTCGACCACCGCCCTGCCGCTGGAACTGATCTCGCACGGCGTGCCGGGCTGAGACGACGTATCGTTACACCCTGCCCGTTTCGCGGGCCGCATGAATCGTGCGATGATGCGACCGTTGCCATCAACGGAGACCTTTGGGAATGCCATCGAAAATGAACATGGCGCCGCTGGCGCTGGCCGTCGTATCCGCGCTGACTCTTGCTCATGCCACTGCCGCCGAGCAGGTCGTGAAAATCGGCGTCAGCGGCCCGCTGTCGGGTGCCAACGCCTTTGCCGGCAAGGACAATGAAAACGGCGTGCGCCTGGCCGTCGAAGAACTCAACGCACAGAAAATAAAGATCGGCGCAGACGTATTGCGCTTCGAGCTGCGCTCCGAAGACGACGCGGGCGACCCGAAACAGGGCGTCAGCGTGGCCCAGAAGTTCGCCGACGCCGGCGTCAAATTCGTGCTCGGGCCGTACAACTCGGGCGTGGCGATTCCCGCCTCGCGCGTCTACAACAATGCCGGCATCCTGATGTCGACCGTCGGTACCAATCCCAAGATCACCGCCGCCGGCTACCCGACCGTGTTCCGCATCGTTGCCAGCGACACGCAGGTGGGCGGCTCGGTGGCCGGCTACGCGGCCAAGGAACTCAAGGTCAAGAACGTCGGCGTGATCGATGACCGCACCGCCTTCGGCCAGGGCATCGCGATGGAATTCAAGCGCCAGGCGCAGGCAGCCGGCATCAAGGTCGCGGGCCACGAATACACCAACGACAAGGCGACCGACTTCGCCGCCATCCTGACCGCACTGCGCGCCAAGCGCGTCGACGCGATCTTCTTCGGCGGCTACGCGCCGCAGGCCGCGCCGATGGTGCGCCAGATGAAGCAGCTCGGCCTGAACGTGCCGCTGCTCGGCGGCGACACCCTGTGCAGCCCCGAGATGGCCAAGCTGGGCGGCGCCGCGGTCGGCGAGAACGTGCGCTGCGCCCAGGCCGGCGCGATCGTCGCCCAGCAGCCGGGCGGTGCGGCCTTCCTGGCCAACTACAAGAAACGCTTCGGGCGCGAACCGGACGTGTACGCGCCGTCGTTCTACGACCAGACCAAGTTCATCGCGCAGGCGATCCAGAACGCCAGGTCGGTCGACGCGGCCAAGGTCGGCGCGGCGATGCACGCGATCAGCTACCAGGGCGTGGTCGGCACCTACGGCTATGACGCCAAGGGCAACCTCAAGAAAACCGCGGTGACCGTGTACACCTTCAAGAACGGCGCGTTGACGCCGCTGGCCAGCTACTGACAGGACAAGAAACAATGAAAGCAATCTTCAAGCTGGGCGCGCTGGCGACGGCCGCCCTGCTGGCGTGCGCACCCGCGCAAGCCGCCGGACAAACCGACGCCACCGCACCGGCAGCCAGCGCCGCCGACAGCCAGGCTTCGCGCCAGATCAACAAGCTGGCCGACGAATACTATGAAGCTTATGTGCGCTTCGAGCCGGTATGGGCGACCGAGAGCGGCGACGGCCGCTTCTTCGATCAGCTCGGGCTGTCGATCGCGCCGAAAAACCGCAACCGCCAATTGGCGCTGTACCGCGGCTACCAGAAGCGCCTGCAGGCGATCCCGCGCGCCAACCTGAACCCGCGCGACCAGGCCAGCTACGACATCCTGCAGTTCGAACTCAACGCCGCGCTGCGCCTGGGCGCCTTCCCCGAGCACCTGCTGCCGCTGGACCAGATGTTCAACATGCCGGCCTTCCTGGCCAACTACGCCGGCGGCCAGGGCGCCCAGCCGCTGCTCACGCCCCAGGACTACCGCGCCTACCTGAGCCGCCTGTCGCAGCTGGCGCCGTACATCGACCAGGCGATTACCAATATGCGCGAAGGCGTCCGGCGCGGCATCGTGCATCCGCGCGAGCCGATGCAGTCGCTGCTGCCGCAGCTGAAGCAGCTGGTGGCGGCGACGCCCGAAGCCAGTATCTTCTACACGCCGATCAAGAACCTGCCGGCCGACTTCTCCGCAGAAGACAAGGCCAGGCTGACCGCCGACTATCGCAAGACGCTGGCCGACAAGCTCAATCCGGCGCTGGCGCGCCTGGCGAAATACGTCGAGCAGAGCTACCTGCCGTTCACCCGCACCAGCGCCGGCTGGAACGCGCTGCCGAACGGCGCGGCCTGGTACGCGGCACGCGTCGCGGCGATGACCACCACCACATTGAGCCCGGCCCAGATCCACGAGATCGGCCTGAAGGAAGTGGCGCGCATCCAGGGCGAGTACGGCAAGATCGGCCCCAAGATGGGTTACGACGGTCCTGCCGCCGGCCTGCCGCGCTGGGTATCGGAACAGCCGAAATATAAACCGTTTACCTCGGACCAGCAGGTGATCGACGTCTTCAAGCAGCTCGACGCCACCGTGCGCACCAAGCTGCCGGCGCTGTTCACCCTGATGCCGAAGGCGCCGCTCGAAGTGCGGCTGGAGCCGGAACTGACGCGCGAGACCGCGTCGGATCACTACACTTCGCCGGCCGCCGACGGTTCGCGTCCGGGCGTGTTCTGGTCGGTGGTGAACGATCCGAAACAGTACGGCAAGACCGGCATGGTCACCCTGTACCTGCACGAAGGCCAGCCGGGCCACCACTTCCACCTGGCGCTGACCCAGGAACTGGGCCTGCCCAACTTCAGGAAGTTCGGCGGCAACACCGCCTTCACCGAAGGCTGGGCGCTGTACGCCGAGACGCTGGGCAAAGAGATGGGCCTGTTCGACCAGCCCGAGGATTACTTTGGCCACCTGAACGACGAAATGCTGCGCGCCGCGCGCCTGGTGGTCGACACCGGCATGCACAGCAAAGGCTGGAGCCGCGAGCAGGCGATCACCTACTTCAAGGACACGCTCGGCTATTCCGACCTGGAGGCGCGCGCGCAGATCGAGCGCTACATGGTGATGCCGGGGCAGGCGCTGGCGTACAAGATCGGCGCGCTGAAGATCGTCGAATTGCGCCAGCGTGCGCAGGCGGCGCTGGGCGACAGATTCAGTCTGCCGGAATTCCACCGGGTGGTGCTGGATGAGGGGACCTTGCCGCTGGCGGTGCTGGAGGCCAAGGTGGATCGCTGGATCGCGGCGTCGAAGTAGGTTGGCGCGGGCCGCGGCGTTGGGTTTGGCGCGACCAACGTCCGCACACATGAGGTAACCCCTCCCCTCACCAGCGTCATCCCCGCGAAGGCGGGGACCCAAGTTTCTTCGCGCACCAGCTCTGTCTGGAGTGAGCAGCAGCGCAACGGACTTGGGTCCCCGCCTCCGCGGGGATGACGTGCTGGAAGAGTGGTCTGATGCTAGAGCACATGGTACGCAAGCAGGAAATGCCGAGCATGCCATGCTCGATTACTGGAACGAGCGCTGCAACGAGCGCCCGTTCTCGACCGAAGAGTGATCAGCGCTCGATCATGAACACCGGATAACGATTCCACTCCGGCTCGCGATAACGCTCGCAATTGGCGTAGATGAAGTCCAGCACCGCTTCCTGGCTGGTGATCAGCCCCGGATTCTCCGCCTTCCACTCCGCGAACTTGGCCGCCAGCTCAGGCTCCACGCGCAGCAGCTCTTCGGCCGTATCCTCGAACACGTAATCCGAGTAGTGCTCTTTCTTCTCCAGCACGCTGTTGAAGAAACCCCAGCGGAAGAAGCTGTCGTGCGCCAGCGGTTCCAGCGTCTCGACCGCATAGCGCGCCCGGTCCTGGTCCAGCGGCACGATGTAGTCGCCGGCGCACAGCTGCACCTCACCGATGCGGCGGTCCAGCGCAACCTCGTCGTGGAACATGTGGCCTTCGTAGGCGCCCGGACGCGAGCCGACCGACAGCACGTGGTAGTACGCCACCCGCTGCACGCGGTCCGCTTCTACCCGCTCCATGCGCACGCCGTTCAGCTGCAGGCGTTCGATCGCTTCGCGCCACTGCTGCGGCACCACATAGGCCTGCGGCGCCGGCACGCTGACGTCGACCGGGAAGCTGTTGTAGTAGGCGATGTCGCGCTCCCACGGGCTGTTGCGGTCGTAGTACAGGCGGGTGTAGTCGCCGATGGCGCTCTTCTTGTACCTGGCCTCGTAGCCCTTGAAGCGGAAGCTCGACGGATTGGTTTCATCCATCTTCCAGCGCACCGGCCACTCGCCGCGCGTGCGGCCCTCTTCGCGCGCGGCGCGGCGCAGCGCCTGGATGCGATCGGCATTCGCCACGGTGAAGTCGAGCGCCGTTTCGACCAGCGCGCGCATCGACTCGTAGCGGTCCTTGAAGGGTTTCAGCATGTGCGTCTCGGGCATGAAGCCGATCGTGTGGTGCAGCGCGGCGTAGCCGGTCGAGAAGCGCGCGGTCTCGAGGAACTCGGCGATGCCGTGGTCCGGGCTGTCCTGCACCGGGTTCACGTACGGGCAGGTCGGCCAGCCGCGGCGTTCCATGTCGGCGTACATCGCCGGCAGCATCTCGGCACGCAGGAACTCACCGAGACCGCCACCGAGCTTGTCGGCCTGGGTGTGGATCAGGGTCATGGTGTAGCTGTAGTCGGCGCCGTTGGAGGTGTGGGTATCGACCATCACTTCCGGATCCCAGGTCGTGAACAGGCTGTTGAACACCTGTGCGGTCAGGGTGTCGCACTTGACGAAGTCGCGGTTCAGGTCGAGGTGGCGGCTGTTGCCACGGAAGCCGAACTGCTCCGGCCCGTCCTGGTTCACGCGCGAGGTGTCGGCGCGATTGAAGGCGCCATCGACGTTGTACAGCGGGACGAACAGGAACACGGTCTTGCCCAGCACAGCCAGGCGCTCGGGCTGCACGCAGAAATCGCGCACCAGCGCCATGCAGCCATCCACGCCTTCCGGTTCGCCCGGGTGGATGCCGTTGTTGTTGAAGAAGACCGGACGGCCGGCGCGCTTGATCGCCTCGACCTCGAACACGCCGTCGCTGCTGACCACGCCCGCGTGGATCGGCACGCCCGCATCCGACACGCCCACCTTTTCGAAGCGCAGCACGTTCGGAAAGCGACTCGCCAGCGCTTCGTACCAGGCGATGCATTCGGCCCAGGTGGTGGTCTGGTTCAGGTTGCCCTTCTCGTAGGGCGTCAGCAGTTCATTGGACATGGTGGTGTTGTGTGTGGGTGAAAATTTACGATGCCGCCGTCGGCGCGGCCGGCGTATTCAGGGACGGCGGCGCCGGTACGGTGAGTGGCAGTGCGATGGCGACGTCGGTCCCCTCGCCCGGGCTGGAACGCACCTCGATCGTGCCGTGCAGGGCGAACACGCGCTCGCGCATGCCGATGATGCCGATGCCCTCGGACGCGCTGGCGGTGTCGAAGCCGGCGCCGTCATCGACCACGCGGATGCGCAGCGCACCCTTGCCTTCGTCCAGCAGCAGGCTCACATGCGCCGAGCGCGCGGCGGCGTGCTTCATCACGTTCGACAGCGCTTCCTGCACGATTCGGTAGGCCGAAATCGCCAGCTCGTTGGACAGGCGTGCGAAGTCGCCTTCGCTGTGCAGGTCGAAGCGGCAGCCGGAGGTGGTGTCGTAGTGGCGCACCACCTCTTCCACTGCGCCGTGCAGGCCGAGCATGTCCAGCACTTCGGGACGCAGGCGGCGCACCAGGCGGCGGCCGTTGGCGTACAGGTCGAGCGCCAGCTTGGTGATCGCTTCCGACTTGCGCCGGATCTCGTCGACTTCCGGCCCCGGCGGCGCCTTCGCCGCCAGCAGGCCGATCGCCTGCGCTTCCAGGCGCGCCGCGATCAGGGAAGCATTCAATTCATCGTGGATCTCGACCGCGATGCTCTTGCGCTCGTCCTCGATGATCTCGTTGACCTTCTGGATCAGCTTTCGTTTGTCGGCGTCGGCGCGCAGCGCTTCGTTGCGCGAGGCGAGCAGGTCGCGCGTGCGCTCGGCCACCTTGTTCTCGAGGTCGCGCTTGGATTCGCCCAGTGCCGACGCCATCTCGCCGATCGACGATTGCAGTTCGCCGATCTCGCCGCCGGTGCTCACAGGCGGATTGACCTGGAAGTTACCGCCGCGGATCTGGCGCAGACTGCCGATCGCTTCGCGCAGCGGCACGATCAGCGAGCGCGCCAGCACCCAGGCCAGGATGCCGCTCGCGGCCAGCGCCAGCGCCGCCATCGACAGCTCGATCTGGAAGCGGTCGGTCTGCTTGGCCATCATGTTCGACGGCGACATCGTCACCCGCACCCAGCCCACCACTTCGGTGGTGAGCGTGGGCGGACGCGAGTCGCTCGACGCCGATACGTGCGGGGTGCCGTTGTCCGAGAACAGATTGATCCACACCACCTGCTTTCGGATCGGCGCTTCATAGAAATGCGGCTGGGCGTCGGTGGCCGATTCGGACACCACGCGCACCGAGGCGCGGCCGCTGGCGTCGATCACGTCCACGCGATAGATGCTGCGGTCGGACTGCACCAGGCCGTTGATGGTCAGGCGCAGGTCGGACAGGTTGCCCGAGATGACGTTGTATTCGGACGTTTCGGCCAGCGCGCGCGCCAGGATGCGTCCGCGCTCGGCCAGCTCCTCGGCTACCTGGGCGCGGTGCGCGTACCAGGAATACCAGACGAAGGAAGTGAACAGCAACGCCACCGGCAGCATGGTGATCACCGCCATGCGGCGCCCCACGCCCCAGCCGCGCCAGAAGCGCAGGGAGCTGCCCGGCTTCATGGCGCCGGTGCGCGGCGCGCGAAGTTGCGCGCGGCGTCGGTCACGCGCAGGTCGAGCGAGCTGGCCACGCCTTCGTTGATGATGGTACGGAAGTAGCGCGGGAACTGCGGCTCGGCCAGTTCGCCGGTGGCGACGAAATGCGCCGCGATCTCGGCCACCTGGGCGTTGATGTCCTCGATCTCGGAGTAGGTGGTGGCCAGCGCGCCGACCTTCACCATGTCGCTCGAGAACCCCAGCACGCCCTGCTTGCGGCGGTAGGTCGAGAGCAGGATATTGCGCACGTTCTCGGCGTTGTAGATGTCGCTGTCGGGCAGCGCCAGCAGCATCTCGGCGCGCGTCATGCTGTTCAGCGTATGGTTCAGGTCTTCGCCGGGCGAGTACATCTGCACCTCGGCCGCGTCGTGCAGCTGCGGACGCAGGAAGGCGGTGTCGGGGCCGAGCAGCACGCCGACCCGCACCGGACGCCCGTACAGCAGCGCGGCCAGGCGCATCTGGTCGCGCGGCGCCGGCTCTGCGTAGATGGCGGTGGCGACCGGGCGGCGCGGCCGGGCCGTGCTGCGCGAGGTGACGGTGCGCCACACCTGGCTCGAGGTGTAGGCCGAGATCACCACGCAATCGCAGCGGCGCGACAGCGCGTCGCGCAGCGCGGTAGGGCCGATCGCGATGTACATCATGCGGCGCTTTTGCGCCAGCTCGGTGCGGAAGGCGGCGAAGGTCGGCACCAGGCGTTTATACAGATCTTCGGCGATGCGGTGGGTGACGGCGGAATCGTCGCCGGTGATGATCTCGAAGCGGAAGCCCTGGGTGTCGCCGCGTTCGATGCGCGTGGCCGGGGTGGCCGGCGGCGCATCCTGGATCAGCGTGGTGACAGCGGCCGGCGCCTGGGCCGGGGCCTGCTGGGTGGGGGTGGGCTGCGCCACGGCGGGATTCGATGGCTGCGCCGTGGCTTGCGGCGCGGCCTGGTGCGCGGCCGGATTGGCCTGCACCTGGCCCGCCGCCAGCGTGATCAGCAGGGCAAGCGTCAGCAGCGGCGCGATCTGCAGGGCCGGTTTCACTTACGGCTCGATCAGGCCGTGCTTGACCGCCAGCAGGGTGATGCTGGCCTGGCGGTGCACGCCCAGCTTTTCCTTGATCGACTGGCTGATGTTGCTGATGGTCTTGGTCGACAGGTCGAGCCGTTCCGCGATCTCGGCGTTGGTCATGCCTTCGGCCATGAACTTGAAGATTTCCAGGCCACGCTCGTCGAGCTGCGACTGTGGCGTGACTTCGCCGCGCACCGCCATGCTGGCCAGGCGCGCCGCGATGTGCGGCAGGAAGTACAGCTTGCCCTCGTGCGCATGGCGCACGGCGGTGGCCAGGTCGGCCGGGTCGCAGTCCTTGGTGACGAAGGCGTGGGCGCCGAGGCGGTAGGTTTCCTTGATCAGGCTGTCCTGGTCGAACTGGCTCAGGAAAACGATCTTGGCCGACGGGTCGGACTTGAGGATGTCGTGGGCGGCGTCCATGCCGGTCAGCTCGGTGCCGAAGCGCATGTCGAGCACGGCGACGTCGGGACGCTGGGCGGCGTACAGGGCGGCCGCCTCGCTCGGGGTCTTGGCCTGCCCCACCACCTGCATGCCGGCCGCTTCCAGCGACATGGCGAAGCCGGTCATCACGATCGGGTGGTCGTCCGCAAGCATGACGCGGATGGGTTGGTTCTGGTCTGCCAATTGGGTTCTCCTGGCGCGCTGGCCTGTTGCGATTCTTAGCCAGTCTCTGGCGTTTCCTGGCCGGGCGGGAGCCACGGCACAGTTGGGAATTATTTCATACAACGGGCGTGGAAGCGATGGGGGATTTTTGAGGGAGATTGGGGCGGTCGGGTAATGCGGGGGGTGGTTGGACGCGTCGGCGGCGGAGCCGCCAACCCTACGTGGGTTACAAAAGGAAATGTATTTTTCTAATTAATGGATTTGCAAATTGCTAGGACATAGCATATATTTATTCCAACAGCGGTAAGTGAGCAGTTCTTCCAAGGTAATAAAACGGCAGTTGGATAGCCGGACCAATAAACAGGAGGTAGCCATGCATTTCACTCACGTTGATCAAGGCGCCGGCGGCAAGGCCGGCAAGTTCGCCCTGGTGGCCGGGCTGCACGTGCTGGTGGCGCTGGGCGTCATCAACACCATGAACTCGAAGACGATCTCGCTGCCGGCGGTGCTGGACGATACGCTGGTGTGGGTCAAGCCGGAGATTCCACCGCCCTCCCCGCCGCCGGAGCCGCCCAAGCCGCAGGTGCGCAGCGCGCCGCCCGAGGTGATCGTGCCGGAGGTCGAAGTCGACGTGCCGCCGCCGCCGGTCGAACCGCAAGTCCAGGCCAGCACCGAGGCACCGCCGGAACCGGCACCGCCGATGCAGACCGAAGCGCCGCCGCAGCCTGCTGCGCAGCCGTCCGCCAACAGCGGCCAGATGCGTAACGCGGTGCTGGCGAATGCCGACGGTTGCGCCAAGCCGGACTATCCGATGCGCGCCGCGCGCAATGGCGAGACCGGCACCGTGACGCTGGCGCTGCTGGTCGGCGCCGACGGCCGGGTGCAGCAATCGCGCATCCAGTCGTCCAGCGGCTCGCGCGACCTCGATCGCGCCGCCGTCAGCGCATTAAGTTTGTGCCAGTTCCAGCCGGCGATGAACAACGGCGCACCCGAGGCCGGATGGGCGCAGATCGCCTACGTCTGGACACTCGAGTAAATCTCTTTCCTCTTCAGCCCGCCACCTCTTCGGACCGGCGGGTTTTTTTTCGTCTTTTTCAATTAGACGGCGGCTGCCTGCGCCCAGAAACATCACAACAACAAGGAGAGAATCACCATGGAGATTGCAGCCCCGTTGCCAAGCGTCCGCCTGCCGAATCCGGCCACCGGCGCCCTCGCCTGCCTGGTGCTGGCCGCCGTCGCCTGGCTGGCCTGGCTGGCGCTGACGCCGCCGCGCGTTCCGGTGCCGGGCGTCGAGGTGGCGGCCGCCGGCTGGAAGACGCGCATGGCAGGGCATTTGCAGGCGCTGCACGAACCGCGTCCGATCGCCACCGCCACCAACGCCCGCGCGCGCGATTACCTGCTCGCGCAGCTACGCGAAATGGGCCTGAAACCCGACGTGCAGCGCACCACGGTGCGGCGCTCGGTGGTGTATTTCTTCGGCGGGCGCCACAACACGATCGGCGTGGTGCGCAATGTGGTGGTGCGCATTCCCGGCAGCGCAAAGGATGCGGCGCGGCGGCCGGCGCTGCTGCTGACCAGCCACTACGACAGCGGCGCCTCCACGCTGGATGCCGTGCGCGGCGCAGGCCCGGTGGCGGCGCTGCTGGAAACGGCGCGCGCCCTGCGCGCTTCGCCGCCCGCCAACGACGTGCTGCTGCTGTTCGCCGACGGCGACGCCGTGGGTGGCCTGGGTGCGAAAGGCTTCGCCGAACAGCATCCGCTGGCGCGCCGCGTCGCGCTGACCCTGAAATTCGACGATGGCGACGGCCCGCTGCGGCTGTTCTCCGCCAGCGGGGCCGATGGCGCGGCGCTGTCCGGCTGGCAGCGCGCGGCGCCCGACCTGCGCGGCACGTCGCTACTAGCGGAGATGGCGCGCATGATGCCGAATGCGCCGCAGGCCGGCCCGCTGGCCACGCTGAATGCACCGCTGCTGCTGTTCACCGGCGGCACCGGCGCCGATGCGCCCGCGCTCGCGCACCTGGGCGACGCCATGCTGCGCCTGGCGCGTGCGTACGGCACGATGCCGCTGGCGCACGGCATGCATGCCGCCAGCAGCTATTTCGCGCTGCCGCTGGCCGGGCCGGTGGCACATGCCCCGGCCGTTACCTGGGCCCTGGTGCTGGCAGCGTGCGCGGCGCTCGCCCTGGCCTGGCGCCGCATCCAGCGGGAAGATGGCACCACCGAAGCGCTGCAAGGCCTGTTCGGAGTCGCCTTCCTGCTGGTCATCACGCGCATCGGCACCTGGACCTGGCGTGAAGAGATGATGGAAGCCGGCGTCGCCGGTGCGGCCGGCCCGCCACTGCTGCTGCTGGCCGTGACCCTGTGCCTGTTCGTCGCCGGCCTGGTCCTGCTGCGGCGCAGTGTCGGCGCCAGCGCCGCCACGCTCGGCGCGCTGTTCTGGCCCGCGCTGGCGCTACCGCTTGTCGCGGTAGTGCTGCCGGGCGCCGCCTGGCTGCTGGCGTGGCCGCTGGCGCTGGCCCTGCTCGCGGTGCTGGCGCTGGAATCAAGCTGGGGCCGACGCCAGGACCGCTGGATGCGCACGGCGCTGCTGCTGGCGGGAAGCGCGCCGGCGCTGATCCTGATTCCGCCGGCGCTGCGCGACACCTGGCTGATGCTGGCGCCGCAGCGCATGTACATGGTGCCGATGCTGATGGTGCTGCCCCTGCTGGGCTTTGCTGGCTTGATGCTGATGGTGCGCGCCGGCCCGGCGGCCGCGGGTGCGCTGGCGCTGGCCGGCGCCGCCTTCTGCCTGGCGCTGCCGCCGGCGGTGGGGGCACCGGCGCAATCCGCATTCGCCGGCACCAGGCTCGAACAGCTGGTCTACTTCAAGGACATGAACACCTGGCGCGCCTACTGGCTGCTGCCGCCGCAGCCGCTCGACGACTGGAGCCGGCCGCTGTTCGGCCAACTGAAAGAACCGGCCGTGTACATGGAAGTCTTCGGCTGGCACAGCCCGCGCCAGTGGTTCGCCATCGCGCCGCGCGACGATGCGATCGCCTTCCCCGAATGCTTCGTCCTGCTCGACCGGGTCGGCAAGGTGAGGCTGGGACGCTTCACGGTGCGTTCAAAAAATCGCGCGCCGCACATCGAGCTGTGGATGTCGGGCGCCAAGGCGCTGCGCTCGCGCCTGGACGGCGTGACGCTCACCGACAGCGAAGGCCCGTGGCGCCTGTCGCTGTACGGCATGGAAGACCGGCTGCTGCGCTTCGAGATCGAGTCCGCCGCCGACGAGATCTTCGCGATCACGGTGCAGGAGCGCATGCCGGGCTTGCCGCGCCACCTGCTGCCGGCGCGTCCCGCCGGCGCCGAGCTGTTGCCGGAATATGCCGGCGCGACCCACTCGACCGATATCCTGCGGTTTTACTGATCAGTTGTCATAAAATACCTGCGCACGTCGCGCACGCCGCTCACATGGCGCGCGGCGTGCATGCCTGGATGATCCGCCGCTTCACGCGAGCGACGGCTCCATCGATCAACTCACGCAGCAGGATTCCATGTCCAAGATCGTCTCCTCCGTTGTCCTTACCGCCCTCGCCGCCAGCCTGTCGCTGGCCTATCCGGCCCACGCACAGAACACCAAGCAAGCCGCGACCGTCCAGGAAGCGCCGCTGCGCGCGCACCTGGCCTTCCTCTCGTCCGACGCGCTGGAAGGCCGCGGCACCGGCCAGCGTGGCGGCGAACTGACCGTCACCTATCTCGAGACGCAAGCGGCAGCGGTCGGCCTGAAGCCGGCCAACGGCACCAGCTTCCGCCAGCCGGTGAAGATCGCCGGCGTGCGCGCGCTGCCGGAGAAGAGCAATGTCGGCATCGTCGCCAATGGCCAGGCCGTGCCGCTGCAGTTCGGCGCCGACTGGGTCTGGGGCCCGGGCGACGCCAAGGCCGACCACGTGCTGGATGCGGAACTGGTGTTCGTCGGCTACGGCATCGACGCGCCGGAAGAAGGCGGCTGGAACGACTTCAAGGGCATGGACCTGAAGGGCAAGGTCATCGTCATGATGGTCAACGATCCGGCGCCGACCGCCGCGGAACCGAAACGCTTCAACGGCGCCGGCCTGACCTACTACGGCCGCTGGACCTATAAATTCGAAGAAGCGGCGCGCCAGGGCGCGGCGGGCGCGATCCTGATCCACACCGACGCCTCGGCCTCGTACGGCTGGAGCGTGGTGCAGAACAGCTGGGCCAACGCCGAGCGCTTCCAGCTGGCCGAGGGCAAGCTGGGCACCGGCCTGCAGGGCTGGATGACCGACGCCACCGCGCGCAAGGTGTTCGCCGCCGGCGGCCAGGACCTGGATAAGCTGCGCGCCGCGGCCGAAGACAAGAACTTCAAGCCGGTGGCGCTCAATGCCCGCGTCAAGGGCGAAGCGCGCGCGCAGGTGCGCTCGCTGGACGAATTCAACGTGGCCGGCGTGGTGCCGGGCACCGATCCAAAGCTGAAGGACGAAGTGGTGATCTACAGCGCACACTGGGATCACATGGGCAAGCAGGGCACCGAGGGTGACACCATCTTCAACGGCGCGGTCGACAATGCATCCGGCACCGGCGCGCTGCTGGCGATGGCGGCGGAAGCGGTGAAGCATCCGGCCAAGCGCAGCCAGATGTTCCTGTGGGTGGCGGCCGAAGAGCAAGGCCTGCTGGGCAGCGCGGCGTATGCCGCCAAGCCGCTGTGGCCGATCGAGAAGACGGCCGCCAACCTGAATCTGGACAGCCTGAACTGGGTCGGCCTGGTGAAGGACGTCAGTGTGCCGGGCAGCGAGCGTACCGAGCTGGGTGCGATGGCGGCGGCCACTGCCAAGTCGATGGGGCTGGTCATTGCGCCGTCGCGTCCCGACCTGGCAGGCGGCTACTTCCGCAGCGACCACTTCAGCTTCGCCAAGGCCGGCGTGCCGGCGTTCTCGGTGGGCGCTGGGCACAGCTGGGTGAAGGATGCCGAGGCCAACACCGCCAAGGCCGCGACTTATCGCGCCAAGTATCACCAGGTGGGCGACGAATACGATCCGAGTTGGGATCTGTCGGGCATGGTGCAGCAGGCGCAGTACACGCTGAATCTGGGCCGCATGGTGGCGGATGCGCCGAAGATGCCGGCGTGGAAGGCCGGGGATCCGTTCGGCAAGGCGCGCGCGGCGAAGTAATCAGGCGCATCGCGGAGTCGTCAGACGCGCCGCGACATAGCTTGGCGCACGATGAGGCGAGCAAACGCCGCCACATTGCGTTGCCCTCAGCACGTCGTTCCCGCGCAGGCGGGAACCCAAGTTCTGTTAGTGTCATCGAGACGCTCGCAAATTTAGGTTCCCACCTGCGCAGGAACGACGTTTATTTTTGGGCCAACGCTTTTACTTAGCTACGGAGGCAGTGATGAGAGAAGAAGACCTGGTGCTCGGCGATGGACGCACGCTGCACTTCTACGATCATCCGCCGCAGGGCCGCGCGGCCGAGCTGGCGGTATTCTGGCATCACGGCACGCCAAATATCGGGCGACCACCGGAGCCCTTGTTCGAGGTGGCCGCGGAGCTGGGCATACGCTGGATCGGGATCGACCGGCCGGGCTATGGCGGCTCGACGCCGGTCAGCGGCCGGGATATCGCTTCAGTTGCTGCCGATGTCGCGCGGGTCGCGGACCGGCTTGGAATCAAACACTTTGCGGTGATGGGTCATTCAGGTGGCGGGCCGCATGCACTGGCGTGCGCTGCGCTGCTCCCCGAGCGGGTGCTGGCTGCGGTCAACGTGGCAGGACTGGCGCCGTTCGATGCACAGAGCTTGGACTGGTTCGCGGGAATGGGCGAGTTTGGCGCGGCGTCGCTGCGGGCGGGTGTGCAGGGGCGTGCGGCCAAGACGTATCACGAAGGGCTGGGACTTGAGTTCGATCGGGAGATGTTCACGCCGGAGGACTGGGATGCGCTGGCGGGAGCATGGTCATGGTTTGACAGCGTGGTAAGGCCAGCTGTCACGCAGGGAGCGGATGGCTTGATCGACGACGACCTGGCGTACGTGGCGCCGTGGGGATTCGATTGCGCGCGCATTGCATGTCCGGTACTGCTGGTGCACGGGCTGCGCGATCGCGTAGTGCCGGCGGCGCACAGCGAATGGCTGGCGCGGCATTGCCGGTCGGCCGAGCTGTGGCAGCGGCCGGACGACGGGCATATCTCGGTGCTGAACTATGCGGCGTCGAGCTTGGTCTGGCTACGCGGGCAAGTACGCACTGCGTGACCAGATGCGGACAGCGCTGGCGGCTGTCCTCCTTGTGCTTACTTCTTGGCGGTAGCTTCGGCGTAGCGACGCGACACTTCGCCCCAGTTCACGACCTGCCACCAGCCGTCCAGGTAGTCGGCGCGACGATTCTGGTATTTCAGATAGTAAGCGTGTTCCCAGACGTCGTTGCCCAGGATCGGCTTGCCCTTTTGTTCGGCGACGTCCATCAGCGGGTTATCCTGGTTCGGCGTCGACGTGATCGCGAGCTTGCCGCTGTTGTCGATGATTAGCCAAACCCAGCCTGATCCGAAGCGCTTGGTGCCCGCTTCCTTGAAGGATGCCTTGAACTTGTCCATCGAACCGAAGGTGCTGGTGATGGCCTTGTTCAGTTCCGGCGATGGCGAACCAGCTTGGGCCTTGGGAGCCATCGTCTTCCAGAAGAAGGTGTGGTTCCAGTGGCCGCCGGCATTGTTGCGCACCGTGTCAGACAGCGTGCCTGCCTTGCTCATCAACTGCTCGAGCGACTGACCGGCCAGAGCCTTGTCGGCGGCAACGGCTTTGTTGAGCGCATCGACGTAAGCCTGGTGGTGCTTGCCGTGGTGGAGTTGCATTGTCTGCGCATCGATCGCTGGCTCGAGCTCGTTGGCGGCGTATGGGAGCTGTGGCAGCGAGAACGATGCCTGAGCGCTTGCGGACGAAGCCGGCGCATTGGCTTGCATTGCTGCGTGCGCGATCGACAGCGCTGCTAACGGTAGGACACAAACGGCAACTACTTGCTTCAAACGGCGCATTGGATTCTCCTCGGAAAGGCGGTTGAACGTGCTGAAAAACCGAACCCAGTGTAGATCAAATGCATGAATGGAAGCGTACCGCTGAGGAGACGCGACCGTGGTGACAAAACGGGCAGGAAGCACTTATCATCCGAAGCTAGTGGAAAGCAATAACGGCACCTGCACAGAGTGCTGTTATTGCCAGAAAGAAATTTATCACTGCTAGAGCTTAGCTTCAAAATCCTTTTTAAAATCAATTTTATCTAGTACGCAGCCTGAGTCCACCTTCGACATCACCCTGAATACCAAAGCTCAGCGATGTTACAACCTCAGGCTCGGCCTAATATTGAATCCATGTCAAATTTTCGGCACTAATCTAGCCGCCAAAATTGCTAAGTTTTAAAATCACATTTTCCAATTTTTTCTATAAAAACTTACACAACTATACCGCATAGCTTGGGATAGTTGACGTATATCCTAGCCACTTTGGGAGTAAGCCTTGTGACGTCAACGGCGCAGATGAACGCTCTCGCCAGACATTCATCACGTTATTAATATCGGCCCTTATTTCCCCTTTGAAATCATTGCTTATAAAATCAACAAATATTTCCATTGCCGAAATATTTTGCTCATGATAACCAATTAAAACTTTTCCCAAAAACACTCGAGCCAACCATTTTTCCGAGACTTGATCAGTTAGCTCTTTGTAGAGAGTAAATTCATTAGTTAGCTGGTTATTAGAAAAAATTGGCTCAGAAGTCTCAACATCACAAATGATTGCCCAATAGAAAAATGCAGCTCCTGATCGAATAATTTTATCTAAGTTTTTGTCCAACATGATTTCACGCAGTGCATCTGCATCTAGCCCATACCCGGAGAAAATTTCCTTCATACTATCGGCTGGGGAATAATCCCATCGTGGACCCACCTCCATAGCTACGGCAGCAGCAAGTATAGGAATCAAGTAATTGTCTGCAGGAAGACTTAAAGAGAAATAATCAAAATCGTAATTGCTCGAGATATTTCGGAGTAGAACCTCATGTGGTGTCTTTTTAACTTCCTCTAAAAATTTCTTGAATACTAGAGGACTTATATTACTAAGCTTCCCCCACTGCAAGGCGTAACGCGTTAATGTAGAAGGGTTGGCAAGAATTAACTTTTCCAATTGCGGCACCATTACAGTTTTTTCGATCCGAATTGGAGTAAAGTCAGGTTCAAATATTATCTGCATTGCAAAATCAGGTTGATTCTCCGAAATTTTCTCCCAATCTTCACGAGTTGCAATCTCCATATCTCGGAGGTGGTAATCCCACGACGGCTCCCCAATCTCATCCTTTAGTTTTGATAGATAATTTTCAATATCTTCGTTAAATTTGTAATGAGAAAGATGGGAAATGCTATGACGAGGAATAGATTCAGTACCGCCTGTTGGAACTAACGCGAGGAGAGAATTTGGCAAAGAAATCAACTTTCTTTCTCCATGAGCTAGTGCGATTGAAGAGAACTTTTCCAGATTCCTGTTACTTCTGCTTATCGAAAACCTTCCGCAAGACGCGATGACTTCGAACATTCCTTCGAATCCTTCAAACGCGTCCTCTTCAGATAAGCCTTGTAAAGCCTCCGGCACCTTTGCATTTACCCAGCTATACTGGGCTCGATTTATCCCAAAAATACCACACTCTTCAGTTTGACTGTCTTCTTGTCTAGAAGCATCCAATTCAGCCCTGATTGCCAGGTTATAAATCATTTGAGCTTTAGCAACTTCAATTCCTGTCTTTTGCGCCGCATCTACAAATATATCATCCATATCACGCAGCACTGTAATCATACTTCGAACCGTAGTAGGTTTTAGATCCAGAGTTAGTGGTGAGTTCAATATTTTAATAAAGGACTTCAATATCCACATATCGACATTGTTGCCCATAAGTTTATCTGTCCTTACTCTATACGCCGCACGCGCATTTCTTACCCAGCTTTCGACCAGATAATCTATTATATCCCCAGGAAGATTTATAAATTTTTCGTATAAAATAACCTCATCGACCTCAGTCAAATTTGGAATTAGTCCAAGCAAAAAAAATGCTCCAGTTGCTTCGACTGCATTTGCTGTAGCAATACGTTCCATTAGAACATTTATTAGCCATATCTTTGAGTTTCTTTGGTTTATTTTTCCAAAGCTTCTTATTCTATCTACATCACCTATACCGCCAATTGCCGATACTAAAGGTTTTAAATGGCGGCGATCTTTCTGATCATCTTCCAATACTCCCTCTAGAAGAAGCCTTAATGCCATGATTGATGTTGGCGCATTTTTTTTCCAATATATAGCATCAATATCACCAAAATTACGCTCGTTTAGAATAACAAGTTCCTGAACAGCCACTGCGAATTCCGAAGTACGTCGATCAGCAATAAATGCACTTAAAAGGAAGTGCATTACTTCTCGCCAGTGAGCATCACAACCGATGTGTTGTATGCGCTCGGCTAATTCCCTTGATGAAACGCCATCGTAAAGGTATTCAGCAGCGAAGAATTCTTGCAATTGTCGAATGTCGAACCTGACCTTGTCACCGTTGTCGGGGGTACTCACTAATACCAATCGCTCGGTAGTTGCCTCCATTACTACAGAGACAGTGTCAGAAATATTTTCCGCTCCTAGGTCTTCTACAACAAATTTAACTAGCTCTTCAAACTCCGCTTTGGTCAAAACAGCCTGAGCTCCAGAACTACGTTCAGCTCGAGCATGCAGAACAAAACCTAAGCGCATATGTACAGATTTTAATAATCGATCCTCACCTCGCAGCAATTCTGCGACTTTTTTGTTTTTATAGTCTTTCATTGCTTCCCTGCGCTTCATTACTTGATAGAAGCTTTGAAAAAGGCGCCACCTTCGCTCCGGCGGCTTTCCTCCATCGCGCACGACAACAGCCATAATATGAGATTGCAAAGGAGTGGTCATCAGCTCTTGAATATTTGGTGATTTTAATGCTGACTCCAAGATTTCAACAAATCTCTCTCCTTCTTCAATAGCACGGTTAAATTTTAATAGCGGCGTTGCACAACGTAAGGCCGTTGGTGTAGACAAATATGCCAACATCACTTCTGCTCCGTCCAGGTCCGCAAACTGACCTGAATAACCTTGTGGCCGTGATGAACAGAGAATCATTGAATCCGAATCGATTTCAATTAATAAATCATTTGTGAAGCTAATGACTTCGCTTGAGATTCTATCTTTATGATCGGTCGGCACCTCATCCAATCCATCAAATATTATTAACCAAGCTTGTTTACTTAAACTATTTTTTAAAGTTTTTTCCGAGATTTTTATCCCTAATTTCTTTCCAGCAATTTCACAAATATAGCTTAATACACCTGCTGACTGTTTACTTTCGCGTTGCGAATGCCAATGTGCATACTCCTTAAGCTCAAGCTGAATTGGAATACGTGCAGAATTCGGCCAATAACCGTCGCGTTCGGCAGCTTCGCGAACTGCAATCGCGGTCGAGTAGATGTGTGGAGTAACATTCGGTCCGTCTGCGGCGAGTATTAAAGCTGCCCGGTGTATTTGAGATAAATATTGGCCAATGGTGGATTTCCCTTGACCCGGGCCACCTTTGATCATAGTAACCCTAGCTCTCTTTGGATTTTTTCCCCATGGCTTTTCCAACTCTGGAATCGTTTTACGAAAAGAATGACGATGCGACTGATGAGCTGCGTGAGTTAATGCCAAAAACAAATTTTCCTTTTCAGAATCGTTGGCGTTATTCCGATTATCTGAAAAAATTTCTATGTATGGTAAATCAATAAAGAGATCATGCACTGCTGGGCGAGTGTCTGAAGAAGAACCAGCCTGTTCAAGCTTCGTATAGGTTTGTTCCGCAAAGTTATGAACGACAAAGTAACGAAGTATTTCAGACAACGTAGGGCGTTCTTCTTTTAATTCCTCAAGCTGATCATATAGACTAGTAAGGACATGGCCGGGAGTTAGAAACTGTCTGTAGTAGCTAGAAATTTCGTGATTTAAGGCCAGGAGATCTAATATTTTCCTTCCTCCCCAAATCGCCAAGCGAGTATCTTTTCCTCCACTGCTATTTTTAAGTAATTGACGGATTGCATCGAAGCTTCCAGTTTCGGGTTTCCCACTAGGGTCTATGTTACTTGCGATTATCCAATTACGCGGCCATATGCGATCACTATTTTCATTATCAAAAAGTGCAATCTCTTTCTTGACTTGCTCAATTAGCCATTTCTGCCCATTGCTGATTCCTGAATAAAATTTTGACTGCAAATACCACACACCATCCCAACGTTCACTTGTACTCGGATATGGAGCAGAACCTTCGAAATAGCCGTCGCGCCCGCCATCCGCACCTGGGCCAAAACCACTTACGCCGCTACCCAATGTTTTTAGTGCTAGTAAATTAACTAAATTCTCGAAGGCCTGTGGATTTAGCTTTGACAGTTCCAGTGTATCCATGAAAAATACCTATAATAAGTAATGTTTGTAAGCAGATCTAGCCCCTATTCTATCCACTGTGCAACGGCTAGAGTGGAAATCCATCGTTTGACAATGAATTTATGCACTGCGCTTAGAGTTATGCACTTTTTGGATGAGAGAAAAAATTAGGCACTCATTTACATTTCTAAATAGAAATCCGATAAGTCATATCATCAGGCAAATCGGGATAAGGGTAACCAGCATGCCGATCAACCTTTCCCGCTTCACCCGGCGTGCAGGTCCGCACCGGGCGGTTCGAGTGGTTGAGGTTAATTGAAGCGTGGCATGCCACGACAGTCAAAGTGGGCTATCGTCACCGCCGTGTTCTTGGCCTACCCGCTGTTGCGCTACCAGCATTGGCTGTTTGCCGCTACTAGCCTTGTAACATTTGGGCTGCTTCCTAGCTTTAGCAGTTCGCGGTAGGTCGTCGTCCCCGTTTTCACAGTTTAAGATGTAATGCTCGCATTCAGCGGCGCATCCACTCGTCCAGCTTATTCAGGACTTTCGGGGTTTGTGCCAGACCGAAGTGGCGTTTCCATTCGATTACGTAAGTGCACAGCCCTTCAATCACTTGCGCGATGCTTCTTCCGCCAGACCGGCGGGTAAGTTGCCTGATCTTTTGCCGAAACGTTCCCAGCGCCTTCTTCGCCACCCGTTTCACCTCACCTTTCAAGGTCGTCCACAACTCGTAACCCAGAAATTTGCGGCCAAGCGCGCTGGTCACTGCGCTTTTCGAGTCGTTGATCTTCAAATGCAGTTTCCCCACGGTTAGTCACCCTTCCACGGTTGCGCTAGGCTTTGCTCGCTATGGTCAGCTCGCGGCGGGACTTTCACCCACAAGAGTGCGCCGATGCTGGGCGCACAAAAAAAAACGGCACCCCTAAGGGTGCCGTTTTCGCTAACGCTCTAACGATTACTCGTTATCGCCATGCTGCTCAGCCGAAGCCGACGCAGTCTGCTGATCCTCCATCGCCTGCAGCTCGGCAGCCATATTGGCCTTCTCCTGCTGCAGCAGCGCCTGGCGCTCTTCCGCTTCCCACACTTCCTTCTCCTTGCGGGCGCGGTGGAATGCCAGACCGGTACCGCCTGGGATCAGGCGGCCGACGATGACGTTTTCCTTCAGGCCGCGCAGACCGTCGCGCTTGCCCATGATCGCCGCTTCGGTCAGCACGCGGGTGGTTTCCTGGAACGATGCAGCCGAGATGAACGAGTCGGTCGACAGCGATGCCTTGGTAATACCCAGCAGCACGTTTTCGTACTGCGCCGGCAGCTTGCCGACGGCGTTGACCTTGTCGTTCTCGTCCAGCAGTTCCGAACGCTCCACCTGCTCGCCGACGATGTAGTCGGTGTCGCCTGCATCGGTGATCTGAACACGACGCAGCATCTGGCGAACGATCACCTCGATGTGCTTGTCGTTGATCTTCACGCCCTGCAGACGGTACACGTCCTGCACTTCGTCCACGATGTAGCGGGCCAGCGCTTCGATACCCAGCAGGCGCAGGATGTCTTGCGGATCGGCCGGGCCGTCGACGATCATCTCGCCCTTGTTCACCACCTGGCCGTCGTGCACCAGCACTTGCTTGTCCTTGGTAATCAGGAACTCGTGCTTGTTGCCGTCCATGTCGGTGATCTCAAGGCGTTGCTTGCCCTTGGTCTCTTTACCGAACGCGACGGTACCGGTGACTTCCGCCAGCATGCCCGCGTCTTTCGGCGAACGTGCTTCGAACAGTTCGGCAACGCGCGGCAGACCACCGGTAATGTCGCGGGTCTTCTGCGATTCGGTCGGGATACGTGCCAGCACTTCACCAACAGTTGCTTGCTGACCGTCCTTGACCATGATCAGCGCGCCGACCTGGAAGCCGATCGTCACGGCGTGCTCGGTGCCGGCGATCTTCACTTCCTGGCCTTCTTCGTTCAGCAGCTTGACCTGCGGACGCAGCACTTTGCCCGAACCACGACGCTTCGGATCGATCGCGACCAGGGTCGACAGACCGGTCACTTCGTCCACCTGACGAGCGACGGTGACACCCTCTTCCACGTTCTCGAAGCGGATGGTACCGGCGTATTCGGTGATGATCGGACGAGTCAGCGGATCCCAGGTTGCCAGCGCGGTGCCGGCCTTGACCACTTGACCGTCTTTCACGATCAGGGTCGCGCCGTATGGCACCTTGTGACGCTCGCGCTCGCGGCCGTGGTCGTCCGTGATCAGCACTTCGCCCGAACGCGAAATGACGATCTGGGCGCCCTTGCCGTTGGTCACGTAACGCATGGTCGCGGTGAAGCGGACCGTGCCGTTCGACTTGGCTTCGACCGACGATGCCACTGCTGCGCGCGATGCCGCACCACCGATGTGGAAGGTACGCATGGTCAGCTGGGTACCCGGCTCACCGATCGACTGTGCAGCAACGACGCCGACTGCTTCGCCCGAGTTGACCAGCATGCCGCGGCCCAGGTCGCGGCCGTAGCACTTGGCGCACAGGCCGAAGCGCGTGTCGCAGTTCAGCGGGGTGCGGACCTTGACTTCGTCGATGCCGACGCGTTCGATCTCTTCGACCATATCTTCGTCCAGCAGGGTGCCGGCTTCGTACAGGGTCTCTTGCGTTTCCGGATTGACGATGTCGGTACCGGCGACGCGGCCCAGGATACGGTCGCGCAGCGGCTCGATCACTTCACCACCTTCGACCATCGCCTTCATGTGCGTGCCGTTGTTGGTACCGCAATCGTCCTCGATCACCACCAGATCCTGGGTCACGTCGACCAGACGGCGGGTCAGGTAACCCGAGTTCGCGGTCTTCAGTGCCGTATCGGCCAGACCCTTACGCGCACCGTGAGTGGAGATGAAGTACTGGAGTACGTTCAGGCCTTCACGGAAGTTTGCGGTAATGGGCGTTTCGATAATCGAGCCGTCCGGCTTGGCCATCAGGCCGCGCATGCCGGCCAGCTGGCGGATCTGGGCGGCCGAACCGCGGGCGCCCGAGTCAGCCATCATGTAGATGGAGTTGAAGGACTCCTGGCGCACTTCCTCGCCGTGACGGTTGGTCACGGGCTCGGTGGCCAGTTGTTCCATCATCGCCTTGCCGACCTTGTCGCCAGCCTTGCCCCAGATGTCCACAACGTTGTTGTAGCGCTCTTGGGACGTGACCAGACCCGACGAGTACTGCTTGTCGATTTCCTTCACTTCGCGGCTGGCCTCAGCCAGGATGCCTTCCTTGGCGGTCGGGATCAGCATGTCGCCCATGGCGATCGAGATACCGCCGCGCGTGGCCAGGCGGAAGCCCGACTGCATCAGCTTGTCAGCGAAGATCACCGTGTCGCGCAGACCGCAGCGGCGGAACGACTGGTTGATCAGGCGCGAGATTTCCTTCTTCTTCAGCGCCTTGTTCAGGACGGTGAAGGGCAGGCCCTTGGGCAGGATCTCGGACAGCAGCGCACGGCCGACCGTCGTCTCGTGACGGCGGATCACCGGCTGCCATTCGCCGTTCTCGTCGCGCTCGTGTTCCTTCAGGCGCACGGTGACGCGGCTTTGCAGCTCGACTTCGTTGTTGTCGTAGGCGCGTTGGACTTCAGCGACGTCCGTGAAGAAGATGCCTTCGCCACGGCCGTTGATGCGCTCGCGGGTCGTGTAGTACAGACCCAGCACGATATCCTGCGACGGCACGATGGACGGTTCGCCGTTGGCCGGGAACAGCACGTTGTTGGACGCGAGCATCAGCGTGCGCGCTTCCAGCTGGGCTTCCAGCGACAGCGGCACGTGGACGGCCATCTGGTCACCGTCGAAGTCGGCGTTGAACGCCGCGCAAACCAGCGGGTGCAGCTGGATGGCCTTGCCTTCGATCAGCACCGGCTCGAACGCCT
>NZ_DAMAGA010000016.1:0-109946 GCF_031995545.1 Massilia sp. | reverse complement strand
GCGGTTCTCCGCTAAATTATTGATTCCATGAGCGCGATACGGCCTGCAAAGCCGTCTAGGTCAGTTCGACTCCGATCCTCGCCTCCAAATATTAAACGCGCGGGCCTCATTGAGGCCCGTTTCGTTTTGCAGATTGAATTTTAATCGAAACGAATGCGTCTTCAACTGAACTATGCGTCAGGTAACACGTTAGCGGCGTAGCAGGCCCCCGTAGACCCGTTGCATAGGCAATTTGGCAAGGTTTTAGAATCTGGACATTGCTGAAGTCTGTTTGCATCATCGAAGCGGGACAGCCTGATGCTGCGCAAGGCTGGGAAGCTGGCCGTCATGCCAGCACATCGCGCACTGCTCGCTTGTGGCTGATAAGCCGGTCGCGCGTCGTCAAGGACCTTGGCGAGTTTGAGCCCGCCGAGACCTACCATCTCATCGACCGGATCGCGGCCATAGCGCCCAGTCCGATGTCACATCTGCTCCCCGCTCGCCCGTGACGAGGCGCCCCATTACCGGAGATGCTACGCACGCTCTTGCCCTGAATGGCGTCTGCTGAACAGGCTTGGCCAATGAAGAACGGCCTGGCTAATGATGCTTGAACGAGGAAGCGGCGGCGGCACACGCGGAGTGTGATTCCACAACTGATCGGCTTGTTACATTGGTTTAACGCACACCAATATCGCAACAGCCAACACAATACCCCCCAACAGCATTGTGGAAGCAGCGATACTTGGTGCGTGACTTAGGATAACTTCACTCTCCCAACATAGCTTGCGAAGCCGCCCTCGCATTATTCCATGGCCTGTGGACAGACCAACCACCAATGCCATCTTCACCAGCAGCCAAGCCTGTGGAAACCAGCCGCCGTTCAACGCGAGATATAGTCCTAGTGCCCACGTGACCATCATTGCCGGAGATGTCACGCGCTGATCCCACCAATTCACCAGGTTGAGGTAGGCTGTTCGCGTTTCTCCTGCATTGCTGATCGATGCATGTTGCGCGAATGCGGTGGACAGTATCAGGAGCAACTGCCCACTTATCCACGTAATGGCTGCCGACACATGCAGTGCCTTGATGCACAGATATAGCATCGCCTGCTTTCAACATTGAGGCGGCAATAGGGCCGCTTCGCGCTTTGCCAGCATGTGTTGGCAAACAAATGCGCCGAAAGGAATCAATGCGGCCGCCACCATGATGAGTTTCTCGGACCGTGGCCAGCGAGCACCGGAAATCGTTCCCAGCAGGGTCCAGAAGTAGAAAACGAACGCCAGGCCATGGATGGGGCCAAGCACCGTCACGGCGGTAGGCGTGTGCGCAAAATGCTTGAGCGGTACGGCCACGCCCAGTAACAATACCAAGGTTACGCCTTCCAGCATCGAGGCCAGGCGCATCTGGCGCAACTGGGCCAGCTCGCTCGCTGCCCGCGACCGCGGCATCATGCGTTGGCCTCGACGATTCTATGTCCTGCCAGTTTGGACGCCGGCAGCATGCCGGCCTTTGCAGTCCCTGTCATCGCATCGGCATCGACGGTGACGGAGAACTTCAATGTCAGCCGCATGGGTTTCGTCACCTGCTGCGTCCAGCAGAGGCACCCGCTTTGCAGGGACAGATTCTCGAACGGCACCGTTTCATCGCCCTGCGTTGCCCACCCTTGCAAGGTACCGTTTTGCAGGGAGATCTGCAGCACGACCTGTAATGCGCCAATCGGTGTCTTCAGCTCTACATTCCAGGCGCCGGTGAACCGGCTCGCTGCGGACTGGTCGGCTGGATCTTGAGCCGGTGGTGGCGCTGCAGCAGGCAGTTCGCGTGCAGTGAGGGCCGGCAAGCTGCTGTTGCCAGGACTATGACGCCAGACGGTGCCGCGTCGCTCATACTCCAAGAGCTTTTCCACGCCCAGCGCGACATCCGCGCCTAGCTCACGTTCAAGCAGATAAAGGGCAACATCCAGGCCAGACGTGACACCGCCACCCGTGACTAGGTCTCCATCATCGACAACCCGTCCTGATACCGGGAACGCGCCGGAGGCGCTCAGCAACTCGACTCCCATGTGATGCGTGGTTGCATGACGTCCTACCAGCAGATTGCTCATGCCAAGAATCAGCGAGCCCCCGCACACCGTGGCCACCACGACATCGGGATCGTCCAGCGCTTCCCGCATGGCAGAGGCAAGCTGGGTCTGCGCTGCGCGCAGCAGTAACTGCGGGACGGTGTCGGGCCCATCTCCATCCAGCTTCCCGGCTGCCCCCGGCACCAGGACGATGCCGCCTCGCCGAGGTACCAAAGCGGCACTGGCAGGAATACGTAAGCCGCTCACGCCGCAGGGAACGGCGCGAGCGCCGTCCACACTGACCAACTCGACATGAACCGGGACTGCGCTGATGTCGCCTGCAGCCAGGAACACCTCATAGGGAGCGATCGCATCGAGCAAATCGAAACCGTCGAATAGCACGATCTGCACATTGAGCGGAGCAGGGTGGCTGGCATCCGGAGTACGGTGGTCATTTGAAGTTACATCAGTTGATTGCATAGACTTAATTCGTAAAGTGGAACGAAATCCGCCACAACATCGGCGGGCACCATCGAATTATGAGATAGGCAAGACCCGCCTCCAATTGGCCAGATTGACACTTACCGACGGAATTCTGACAAAATGCGGTTCACCTATCGGATTTGCACGATGAAGAGCCTCGCACCTCATAAAGTCGCCGTCATCGCCTTCGACGGCGTCGTTCCCTTCGATCTCGCGACCCCATGCGAAGTATTCGGCCATGCTCAGACACACGCCGGCCAGCGGCTCTACGAGGTCGTCGTATGCGCGGCTTCGCGCAGGGTAAGGACGCCACTGTACGACCTGAACGTGCGTGCAGGCCTGGATGTGCTACTCGATGCGCATACCGTGGTGGTTCCGGGGCTCTTCGATGTCGCGCTAGCGCCGCCGCCAGCGGTCATCGACGCTATCCGCAAGGCTGCCGATGGTGGCGCAAGGGTGGCGTCTATTTGTACCGGCGCAATGGTGCTGGCCCGGACAGGCCTGCTCGACGGCAGGCGCGCCACCACGCACTGGCTGGCCGCGCCCCTGATGGCCAAGCAATACCCCGGCATCGACGTCGATCCAAACGTTCTGTATGTCGATAACGGACGCGTCCTGACATCGGCCGGTGCTTCCGCGGGAACGGATCTGTGCCTTCACATGATACGTTGCGATCATGGCGCCGCCATCGCTGCCGAAACTGCCCGGCGCGCCGTCATGCCACTGGAACGTGAAGGCGGGCAAGCACAATTCATCACCTATGAAACGCCAGCCTCCAACGCGAACTTGAGCCCGTTGCTGCAGTGGATCGAGGAGCGGCTGGATCAAGCGCTCACGCTGGCGGAAATGGCAGAGCAGGCGGCGATGAGTCCCCGCACCCTTAATCGCCGTTTTCACGAGCAACTGGGCACGAGCCCTTTGCGCTGGTTATGCAAGTCGCGCGTACGCCGCACACAGCAACTTCTGGAAACGACAAATCTGTCCATCGAGCAGATTGCAACGACGGTGGGATTTGGAACGCCTACCTCGCTGCGAGAACATTTTCGCGGGATCGTCGGAGTGAGTCCGACTGCATACAAACGTTCGGTTGGCGGTGCACGACACAAAGCGCCCAAGCCGCTGCCGGACACCCCAGCACTCGCTTAGTTGTTCGTCGTGTGGAAATGAAACCGTGAAACCATGCCGCAGCGCGCTCTAATACGCGCCTTGGTCTGTTTCGACAGGTTGTGACCGTTCGTACCTCACGGCGCTTGGCAACACTGTCACATCGGTAAATGTTGACTGAGTCAGCAAAATATCACACAATCGGCGTGACCAAACTGTCGGAGTTTCCATGTCAATCGCTATGTCTCGCGAAAGAATCGCGAAGGTTCGCTCGTTCAACCGTTTCTTTACGCGCCACATCGGTGTGCTGAGTGAAGGATTTCTTCAGACCGAGTTCACGCTGACGGAGTTGCGGGTGCTGTATGAGCTGGCGCATCATGGCGACCAGCAACCGGCGGCCTTGTGCCGCCAGCTCGGACTGGACAGAGGCTATTTGAGCCGAATCGTCGGAAAATTCGAGGCGGCGGGATTGGTTGGTAAAGTCTCTTCGACAACGGATGGACGAGCCAAATTGCTCCACTTGACGGAACACGGGCGCGCGATATATGAGCCATTGGACCGTCGCTCGAGGGAAGAGGTTGGCGACATGCTGTCGCGCTTTGATGAGGCAGATCAGCAGCGCTTGCTGGATGCGATGAACACGATCCAGACACTACTCGACATTAAAGGGGCAATGAAATTTGCTCAGCCTTTCGTGCTGCGCACACATCGTCCTGATGACATGGCGTGGATCACGCGACGTCATGGTGAGCTTTATTCGCAACGACAGGGGTTTGATCGTAGTTTTGAGGCCTTGGTCGGCCAAATTTGTCGCGAGTTCGAGCGCGACTTTGACCCGGATGCGGAGCGTTGCTGGATCGCGGAGATGGGTGGGAAGCGAGTAGGCTCGATTGCGGTAATGCGCAGCGGCGAAAAAGGCGTGGCAAAACTGCGTCTGCTTCTGGTGGAAGAGGAGGCCCGCGGCTCTGGCCTGGGCTCGCATCTGGTGGAGACGTGCCACCAGTTTGCTCGCGATGCAGGTTACAAGAAAATGCGGCTTTGGACGACTGATCAACAACAAGACGCACGCTACATCTATCGCAACAAAGCTTATGTACTTGTGGCTGAGGAGCCGGTGCATGCCTTTGGTAAAGACATGATTAATGAAACGTGGGAATTGGATCTGTAACCTCACGGGTTTGTCCGGGCACTGGCAAGCGACACCACACTCCAAACGGAGTACCCCCGTTCTCGCCTCCAGCATATCTTCTGATCGCCGGTTTTTTGCTGGCGATTTGTTTTTTCTCTTCACTTACTACGCGTGCAGCGATTCGACATCCCGTGTGGAACGTCCCTCGCGTCCGGTGGCCACATCAGCGGTTGCGTTATTGGGTCCGGCAGTTGCGTATTCTCGTGCGACTCGGATGCAAACCGCTGTGCAGGCACCGTCAACCGCCTCCAATATCTGCACTCTCCCAGCGACTGCAAAGGCGAGTGCGATGATTAATCTAGATACAACTACATTTGTGCAAATTGTCTTACCCTGTTAGAATAGATGTTTTCACCGGCAGCCGCTACCGATTGCCGTAACTCCTTCGAAAGCAGCGCTCCACAAAGCGCTTTACCTGCAGCCTCTACGGCGCACGCGTGTGTCCGCGACCGGTCTCTGCCTCGGCAGCCGGCCGCTACTGCCAACCATCCGTACTGCAAGACGCCCCTACGGCTTTGCAAGGCTTGGCCGCCCGACCTCGATCAGCCGCCTGGCCTGACGCGACCGGCACGCTCGCAGTGCATAGCATGACATCGCGCGCCGCCCGACTATCAATACTCAGGAAATTATATGAACCGATATTCCGGAGGCCGTTCCCAATGCCTCGCCACGCCGCCTGCAACCCTTGCCACGCATCGGGGGACCGCGCTGCGCGCAGGCGCAACCGTGTGCACGATGCTGATGGGCTTAGCCATGCTCGCGCCCGCCATCGCCAGCGCCCAGGAGTCGAGCGCATCGCCGCTGACGCTGGGCGGCGCCATCCGTTTCAACTACGTGCACAAGAGCTGGCAGGACGAGTACCGTAGCGGTTTCTTTGGCCTCGACACGGCGCGCCTGGATGTCAAGTACGACGACGGCCGGCTGATCGGCTCGGCCCAGTACCGCTACAACAATTATCCGGACGGGCAGGGCGGCTACTGGCAGCATTTTCTGCAGCATGCGTGGGGCGGCCTGCGTTTTGACGACGGCAGCGAGCTGCACGTCGGCCTGGACAAGAATCGTTTCGGTCTGCAGCCATTTGCATCGAACAATTTCTATGAATCGATCGCGTTCTATGCCGGCCTGGAAGACAAATACGACCTGGGAGTGACCTATCTGAGCCGCCCGGGCCCGGTCGAGTGGCAGCTCGGCTTTTATCCGCGCGACGGCGGCTCGTATGGGGGCGGGAGCAACACCGCCGGCGCCTCCAACCGCTACTCCTACAATATCGTGGCCGACGACGCCGAACAGGGTTACGGCACCGGCCAGACCGACCGCGAGCGCAACACCGTGATCGGCCGCCTGGCGTGGCATGTCGGCCCGCAGGGCAATCACGAGTTCGGCGTGTCGGGCCTGACCGGTGAGATCGACAACGGCCGCGGCGCCGACACCCGGCGCCATGCCGCGGCCGTGCACTACCGCGGCAGCTATGGCCGCATCGGGGTCATGCTGCAGGCAACGCGCTACCGCTACCGCACGGCGCATGGCCCCGAGCAGACCTACGGCGGGCTCGACCCCAACAGCTTCTTCATGATCGGCGGCTTCGGCTATCCGTTCCCCGTGGCCTCGGAAGGCGACATCCACATCGCCAATATCAGCTACGATCTGCCGGGAAGGCTGGGGCCGTTCAGCCAGTTCAAGCTCTACAACGATTACAGCGTGCTGCGTAAACGAAATACTGCCTACCGGGATTCCGTACAAAATGTCACCGGCATGAGCTTCTCGTCCGGCAAATGGTCGTTCTATGCCGACCTGATGATCGGCAAGCACCATCCCTATCTGTCGCCTGATCTGGGCGGACTGGCTTCCACCTCGACCGCGCATCAGGGCTTTACGCGCCGTATTAATTTGCAGGCCGGGTATTATTTCTGATGCCGCAGGACGGAGATCGACTTGCCGTTCTTTGGCGCGCGTGATCGATTTCGCTGATCATGGAAACGGCGCCCGTCACCGTGCCGTCCTGGTCGAACATCGGCACACTTGCCACGCAGGCCGAGATTTCTCTGCCGCTCTCATCCGTATACAGCATCTGCTGACCCGGCAGGACACTCTCGCCGCGCAAGGCCCGCGCTCCGGGAAACTGGTGCGGTTCGAGCAAGCGGCCTTGTGGGTCAAATGCACGCCAGTGCGCGTGCACCGCCGCGTCGCGTGAAGGCAGCCGGCCGCGCGGCACGAAACGGCGGTACGCGTCATTCGACAGCGTCACTTTGCCGGCCAGGTCGATCACGGCCAGACCAAGCGGCCCGCTCTCGAATGCCGCGCTCAAGCGCGCCTGGCTGTCGCGCAGCGCCGCATCGGCGCGGTACGCCACGGTCACGTCATTAGCATCATGCAGGATGGCCTCGACCACGCCGTCGTGGTCGAGCACCGGCGAATTGACCGGGCTCCACCAACGTTCTTCGTACGTGCCATCCGGCCGCAGGACGTCATACTTGAAGTCGGGCATGGATTCGGACCGGCGCGAGGCCAGTACCCGTTCGAGCGAAGCGCGCAGCATCTTCACCCCATCGGCGCCCGCGCCTTCCGGATTGCCGGGATACGCTTCGAACACGCCACGCCCGATGACGTCGGCGCGCGTGCGCATCGTGGCCGCCAGATACGCACTGTTGACTCCGCGAATGGTAAAGCGCGGCGCGTCGTTGCCGAGCACCAGCAGCGGCGCCGGAGAAGCCTCGAACAGCCGCGAGAAAGCCTGGTCCGCCTTGACCCGCGCCGTGATATCGGTCTCCGCGCCGAACCATTCGACCAGCGCGCCCTGATCGTCGAACACCGGCACTGCGCGTAGCGCTACCCAGCCCGCCGAGCCGTCCTGGCGCAGCACGCGGTGTTCGAGCGCCAGCTCGCCGCGGCTGGCGATCGCGCGCTCGATGGCGGCGCGCAGCCGCGGCCGCTCGTCCGGAGGAATGCGCTGTTCCATCCAGTGTGCGTGCGGTCCGTCCTGGACGGCAGGGCCGCGCGACCCGTCGAAGCGGGACATCGCACGCCAGTCGGCACTGATGCGGTAGAGCGATGAAGCGCCGACGGTGGCCAGCGCGCGAAAGCGCGTCTCGCTCTGGAGCAGTGCCTCCTCGGCACGCTTTTCGGCATCGATGTCGATATTCATGCCGACCCACTTGCGCACCGACCCATCCGGGTTGCGCACCGGTGCGGCCAGCACGCTGGTCCAGCGCCAGCCGCCATTCGCCACGCGCAGCCGGAACCGGTTGCTGATCACCTGGACCGCATCGATCCCGGCGCGCCATACCCGCAGCGCCATCTCGCGATCGTCCGGATGCAGTGCGTTGGCCCAGCCCTCGCCGGACCATTGCGCGCCGGTCTGCCCGGTATACGCCAGCCAAGAGGGCGGATCCGTGACCACGTTGCCCTGCGCGTCGGCCTGCCAGATGGCCTGGGCGTGGATTTCCAGAAGCGTACGCAGCAGCACCTCGCTCTCGCGCCGCGCGTCCTGCGCTTCCCTGTGGCGCGTGATGTCGAAGAACGTCATCACCGCGCCTTCGATGCGGTGCGAACCGGTGCGGTAAGGGTGTACGCGCACGATATAGGCGCGGCCGTCCTTGCTGAGTACTTCCTGCTCCAGCGGCTGCAGCGTCTCGAACACGCGGGCCGCGTCCTCGGCCAGGTGCGCATTGTCGAGCCGGCTGGTGATGTGCAGCAGCGGGCGGCCGACGTCGGCCGGGATCACGTTGAACAGGTCGGCGATGCGCGGCGTATAGCGCAGGATCCGCATCTCGCGGTCGAGGAACAGGGTCGCCACGTCGGACGACGCGATGAGGTTGTTCAGGTCGTCGTGCGACTTAAGCAGCTTGTTCAGGCGCTGCGCCAGGTCGGCGTTGGCGGCCCGGAGTTTGCCGTTGGCGGCGTGCGCCTGCTGCAGTCTGGCGTCGAGCTCACTGTTGGCCGAGCGCAGTTCTTCGATGCTCGTCTTCAGTTCTTCCACGGTGGTATGCAGCGCGGCGCTGGACTGTTCCGCTTGGTCGATGGTGTCCAGCAGCTGGTTGCGGGTATGGCGCAGTTCCTCGTCGAACTGTTCCAGCAGGGCCTGGTCGCGTTCGCCGGCGGGTGGAATGGTCGCGGGCGAGGCAGGCAGCTCCCTGAAGCTCACCAGCATCAGCAGGCCGTCGGCGTGCTCGTCGTAGAACGGCAGCACCGCGATGTCGACCGCGCGCGGCACGCCGTTTTCCTCGTAACGCACTGCGCCGGTGCTGGTCTCGCGGCCGCTTTTGCGCGCCTGGAACAGCGCGGTGCGCGCGGCCAGCCGCCACGCCAGAGGCAGCAGCGACACCAGCTCGCGCGTCGGCTCGCCGCCGGCATGGTGCAGGAAGCGGCTGGCCTCTGCGGCGATGTGCACGATGTCGCCATTGGCATCGACCAGGATGCTGGGCGGCGCCTGCTGCGCCGCTTTGTGCAGGTGGATGTCGGCGAACGAAAACAGGCGGCCGCGGCGCTCGGCGGGCGGGGTGTCGTCACGCCGGGCAGGCTTGACCGAGGCGCGCGCCACCTCTTGCGCAGGGGCTGCGTCCGGTGCGGCGCGTGTACGCGCGCCGGGCCTGGTCCGGTAAATGCGCAGGCCGGCATCGACGGCGTCGAACAGATCGGATGCGTCATCGATGTGCTCGGCGCTGCCGAGCATGAGGTAGCCGTCACGGCGCAGCGCGAAGTGAAACGTCTCGAACAGCTGGCGCTGCATGTCCTGGTTCAGGTAGATCAGCAGGTTGCGGCAGCTGATCAGGTCGAGCATGGAAAAGGCGGGGTCGCGCACCAGGCTGTGTTCGGCAAACAGTACCTTCCGGCGCAAGGCCTTGCGCACCTTGTAGCAACCGTTCTCGAGCGTGAAATGGCGCTGCAGAAGTTGCGGCGCGATATCCTCTGCGATCGACGCGGGATACAGGCCGGCGCGCGCCGTGCGGATCGCCTGCGCATCGATGTCGGAAGCGAACACCTGGATGGCCGGTGGGGCGCTCAGCGTCGCGGCGTGGTCGGCCAGCAGCATCGCCATCGAGTAGGCTTCCTCGCCGGTGGAGCAGGCCGCCACCCAGACGCGCACCGTGTCGCCCCGCCCCTTGTCCTTGAACAGTCGGGGCAATACGTCGCGCTCGAGCATGGCGAACGCGGCGCGGTCGCGAAAGAACCGGGTCACACCGATCAACAGGTCATTGAACAGGGCCTGCGAACGCGCTGGATCCTGCCGCTGCACCGCATGATAGCTGGGCAAATCCGGCAGGCCGCGCACCCTCAGGTGGCGCTCGAGCCGGTTTAGCAGGCTGGCGCGCTTGTACTGGCGGAAGTCGTGGCCGGTATGTTCGTGCAGCAGTGTCAGCACATCCTGCAGGGTCCGTTCCGGATCGGGGCCCATGTCGAGGCCAGGCGCAGGATGGACGTCCGGGACATGCCCGCCGATGGTGCACCTCATGCCGCGTAGCGCCATCAGCCTGGCCGAGATCTCGGCGGCGGCCAGCACCAGGTCCGCGACGCCGGCATCGATCGCCGACTGCGGCATGCCTGCGTGTCCGGCATCGGCGGGGGACTGAACCAGGGTGACGCCGCCCTGTTCCCGGATGCAGGCCAGGCCGGTGGTGCCGTCGGCGCCGATGCCGGACAGGATCACGCCGATGGCGTTTTCCCGCTGGGTCATCGCCAGCGTCTCGAAGAAGCGGTCGATGGTGGCAGGGTCGCCTGTATCACGGACCAGGTCGTACAAGACCAGGTGGCCGTCTTCTATCTTCAGGTCGCGCGCGGGCGGAATGACGTAGATCTGGTCCGGCAGGATCGGTGTCGAATGCGTGACCTGCACCACCGACAGCCGGGTCGAACGCTGCAGCACCCGATCGGCATTGCTTTGCTGATCGGGCGGCAGGTGCAGCACCACTACCAGCGCCATGCCCGGCGACGCCGGCAGGTGCTGCAGCAAGGTGGCAAGCGCCGCGAAGCCGCCGGCGGAGGCGCCGATGCCGACGATGGGGAAGGGGAGGCGGGCCGGCGGTGAAGCGCCTGGGCCCGCGTCGTCGGGTTTCTGCGAATTCATTGTCGGGATAGACTGGTCGATGCGCTCAGCATCGCACAATCTCGTGCGGGGCCAGTGCACGGCAGGGCCTTATCTTCATCAAAAACGTTGCCGGAATGGCAGTAGCGAGACGCTCCTGGCGACGGCATTGGTCCAACACACGGGCTACGCAGTAGTACTGACTAAGCGTGGCAACGTCCCCACAAGACCATGACAGTGACAGGGCTTTGGTCCTATGTCTTATATAAGATACGCTATAATTTATTTTATCAAACTAAAGTTCGCATTCCGAATTATTTGTGGGCCTGTATATCGACGCAGGCTTTTTATACGACAGTCCTACAAACTATAATTCGCATTCCGAACTTTCACCGTGCATGATATGAAAACGACCGATGCTGTTGCAGTAGATTCAAAAAACACCGTCCAGTCGCTGGCCAAGGGCTTCCGCGTCCTGCAGGCGTTCACCGCGCACGAGCCCGAGCTGACCATGGCCGAGATCGCGCGCCGCGCCGACATGGACAACGCCACCGCCTTCCGCTTCCTGAATACGCTGGTCAACCTCGGCTATGTCGACAAGGTCGACAACAGCCGCCTGTTCCGCCTGTCGCTCAAGGTGCTCGATCTCGGCTTTCACGCGATCGCGCGTGCCGATCTGCGTACCCACGCGCGGCCCATCCTGCGCGGCCTGGTCGGCGAGATCAACGAGGCGGCATCGATCGGTGTGCTCGACGGCAGCAGCGTCATGTACGCCGAACGGGTTCAGGCCGGCCTGACCCAGCTCGGCGTCGAGGTGCGCATCGGCAGCCGCGTGCCGGCCTATTCGACGGCGGTAGGGCAGGCCTTGCTGGCCTGGCTGCCGCGCGAGACCCAGCTGAAGGTATTGGGCGGGCAGCCGATGGTACGCCTGACCCCGACCACGATCACCGACATCGACACCCTGGTGGCGCGCCTGGACGAAATCCGCGAGCTCGGATATGCGCTGTCGAACCAGGAAACCGTGTCCGGCCTGTACGTGCTGGCCGCGCCCGTGCTGGACATCGACGGCACGCCGGTGGCGGCGCTGAGCGTGGCGGCGCCGGCGCATCGCGGTTCGCTGGAACAGTTCCAGCACAACGCGCTGGACGCGGTGCTGCAGGCGGCGCGCCAGCTCTCCAAATCTTTGCAGGCCACCGGTGGCTACGCCGCCCAGGGCCTGGGGCGCTAGGACGCGCCGCGTCGTCAATGGAATATTGTTTGAATGCAGACGTCTGGAACCGGCGGGGCGGTCATCATCGCGATGGTGGTCCTCTACACCGCGCTGACCACCTGGCTCGCCGCCCGCGCGCGCAGTGCTACCTCAAGCGAATTCATGGTCGGCGCGCGCAACCTGTCCTCGGTCACGGTCGGCATCCTGATGGTGTCCGAGTTCGTCGGCACCAAGTCGATGATCGGCACCGCCCAGGCGGCGTTCGAATCGGGCATGGCGGCGTCCTGGGCGGTGCTGAGCGCGGCGGTCTGTTTTCCGCTGTTCGGCGTGGTCCTCGCACGCAAGCTGTACAACTCGGGCGAGTACACGATCTCGGGCGCGATCTTCCAGCGCTACGGCCGGCCGACCCAGCTGATCGTCTCGCTCATCATGATTTACGCGCTGTTGCTGGTCAACGTCGGCAACTACCTGAGCGGCGCGGCGATCGTCGGCGCGGTGCTGGGCCTCGATCTGCCGCCGGCGGCGATCGCGATCGCGGCGGTGAGCACCTTCTACGTCGCCTTCGGCGGCATGAAGAGCGTGGCCCAGGTGACGGTCTGGCACAGCGTGGTGAAATACCTTGGCGTGCTGGTCGTGCTGGCGGTGGCCCTGCGCATGGCCGGCGGGGTCCAGCCCATGATCGACGCGCTGCCGCCGTTCTACTTTTCGTGGGACGGGCGCATCGGCGGCCCGACCATGCTGGCCTACTTCATCGGCAACCTGGGCGCGATCTTCTCGACCCAGTACATCGTCCAGGCGATCTGCTCGACCAGGAGCGCCGACGCTGCCGCCCGCTCGACCTATGTCGCCGCCGGCCTGGCGCTGCCGATCGGTATTGCCCTGGGCTTGATCGGGGTTGCCGCGCGCGCCGTCTATCCCGGCGTGCCGAGCCTGTACGCGCTGCCGGTCTTCCTGCGCGACATGAACGTTTTCCTGGCCAGCTTCGTGGCGGTGGCGCTGGTGGCGTCGATCCTGGCCAGCGTCAGCACGGTGGCGCTGGCGATCGTCTCGCTGGTGGTGCGCGACTTCTATCTGCCGTCCTGGCGCCCGGCGCCGGACCAGCAGTTACGCACTACGCGCCGCATCGCGCTGGTGGTCGGCATCGTTCCGCTGGCGCTGGTGTTCCTGGCGCCCGGCCTGATGACGCTGTCGTTTTTCACGCGCGCCCTGCGGCTGTCGATTTCGGTGGTCGCCGTGATCGGCCTGTACCTGCCGTTCTTCGGCAGCGGCCGCGGCGCCGTGTGCGGCCTCTTGGCCGCGGTGGTGGCCACCACGGGGTGGTACCTGGCGGGTAACCCCTGGGGCATCGACAACATGTATATCGCGCTGGCGACGCCAGCGCTCGTAATCGCGGTCGAACGGGTGTTCGGCCGGACCCGGATGCCGCGCTGAAGTTGCGCGCTCGGCCAGGCGCCCGCGCCTGGAATTTCGTCGCCCTGCGACATCAATTGAAAGAGAGCGGCCCTGGCGCCGCCGGCCTGGCCAGCCGGCGGCGGCTGGCGCTCGGATCGACACATGAAACAAACAGCTTTACTGGTACTGGGCGGCGTGCTGCTGTCCGGCGCGGGCGGCAACGCCAGCGCGCAATCGAGCCTCACCGTCTACGGCATCGCCGACGCGGCGCTGACCCACCTGGACCACCGCGCCGGCGGCGCCACCACCTATATGCGTAGCGGTCCCAAGGACGGCAGCCGGCTCGGCTTCAAGGGCAGCGAGGATCTGGGCGGCGGCACGCGCGCCCTGTTCGTGCTCGAGATGGGCTACAACCTGGACGACGGCTCTCCGCAGCAGGCCGGCAAGCTGTTCAACCGCGCGTCCTACGTCGGCTTGAGCAATGCGCGCTACGGCACGCTGACCGCGGGCCGCGTGTATGCGCCGTATTTCGATTTCCTCACGCCGCTGGGGCCATTGCCGGTGGTGACCGGCGCCGCCGGCGACCACCCGGGCGATATCGATGGCTTCGATATCACGGTGCGCAACAACAACGCGGTCAAGTACACCTCGCCCAACTGGGGCGGCGTGACGGTCGGCCTGATGGCCGCAACGGGCGAGCAGTCCGCGAATGCCGGCAACAGCGGCGACGCCTACAGCGCCGCCGTCAAATACGACCACGGCGCCTGGCATTACGCGCTCGGCTACCAGCTGCTCAAGAACGGCCCCGAGGCGCGCAACTGGGACCCGAGCACCGCCGGCAACTTCTCCAAGTCGCCGCTCAACGCCGGCTATCTGTCGGCGCGCGACGTCCAGTACATGGCCAGCGGCCTGCGCTACCAGAGCGGCGCGCTGAGCCTGGGCGGCTCGCTCAGCAACGTGCAGTACCGTCCCAACGCGCAATCGCTGTTCCGCGACACCGCCATCTTCAACACGGCGGCGCTGCTGGCCGGCTGGCAGACCGCCACGCCCTGGATGTTCGGCGCCGGCGTGACCTATACCCGGGCGACTGCGGCCAACGGCGTCGACGATCCGGCCAGCCACCTGCAGTTCTCGCTGCAGCAGGCCTACTGGCTGTCCAAGCGCACCGTGGTCTACCTGCTGGAAGCGACCCAGCGCGCCCACGGCCGCACGCTCGCCGCCGACGGCGTCAGCGAGATCGATGCCGGCGCCGTGATCGGCATTTCCCAGACCGGCCTGGTGGCCGACAGCCGCCGCCAGAGCATGGTCACGCTCGGCCTGCGCCATGCGTTCTGACTATCCAGGCTTCACCTGCTCTTCACCTGTTCACAAGCGAGTACAGATCTCATGCTGAAATCAAGACGCAAACTGCTGTTCGGCGCGGTCGCGCTATCGACCGCGTGGGTGGGCTGGAACACCGTCCCGGCCTGGGGCCTGGCCGACGCCACCGCCGCCGAGCCATCCTCCGACGCCGGTGCAGCGGACTTCATGCGGGTATCCAACCTGCTGGTGAATCACCGCCTGGACGGCGCCATCGGCGCGCGCATCGCCCTCGAAGCGGCGCGCATCTACCCGCGCTGGGCCGAGATGAACGCCACCATCCTCGGTATCGCGCAGGCACGCAAGGCGCAGCTGGTCGAAGACTTCTTCGACGCCATTCCCGAAGGGGCAGTACGCGACTATGCGCACTGGGTGATCTTCGCCTGGTACACCGGCTGCTCGTCGGCGCAGAAGGATGCGCGCGTGTTCACCTTCGAAGGCGCGCTGACGTACCAGACCACCGCCGACGCGGTGGCGATTCCTTCGTACGGCTTCTCCGGCCCCAACCTGTGGCACCGCGCGCTGGCCCCGCTGGCCGCGATTCCGGTCTTCTGAGCCCGGCCCACGCCACCTACAACACAAGCCTATGCCTACATTGAAAAACGCCGACGTCGTCATCGTCGGCACCGGGGTGGTCGCGGTCGCGATCGCCGAACAGCTGCTGGACGCCGGCATGTCCGTGCAGATGCTCGAAGCCGGCCCGCGCGTGGACCGCGCCGAAGTGGTCGAGAACTTCCGCAACCTGCCGCTGGCGCTGAAGGGTGACCCGTCCTCGTGCTATCCGCCCAAGCCGTGGGCGCCGCATCCGATGCCGTCGCTGGAAAAGCCGGACGACGCCTACCTCCAGCTGAGCGGGCCGAATCGCTACGCCCAGACCTTCATCCGCTACGCCGGCGGCTCGACCTGGCACTGGGCCGGCACCAGCTGGCGCCTGACGCCGCAGGACATGCGTCTGCGCACGCTGTACGGCGTCGGCCGCGACTGGGCCTTCGACTACGCCACGCTCGAACCCTACTATGCCCGTACCGAACACCTGCTCGGCATCTGCGGCCCGGCCGACCCGGCGCTGCAGTGGCCGCCGGTGCAGGCCGGCGCGCCGCGCTCGCGCCCGTATCCGATGCCGCCGCTGCCGTTCGGTCCCGGCGAGCAGCGCTTCACCGAAGTCGTGGACACGCTCGGCTACAAGAACATCCCGACCGCCCAGGCGCGCAACAGCGGCATGCCATATGACGGCCGCCCGGCTTGCTGCGCCAACAACAACTGCGTGCCGGTGTGCCCGGTCGGCGCCAAGTACGACGCCGCCACCGCGCTGTCGCGCCTGGAAGCGAAGGGTGCCCGTATCGAGGCCAACGCGGTGGTGCACCGGGTCGAGACCGACGCCGCCAACCGCATCGCGGCGGTGCATTACCTCGACCCCGACAAGCGCAGCCATCGCATCGGCGGCGCCCTGTTCGTGCTGGCCTGTAACGGCATCGAGACGCCCAAGCTGCTCCTGATGTCGAAGGACGCGCGCAACCCGAACGGCCTGGCCAACAGTTCCGACCAGGTGGGCCGCAACATGATGGACCACCCGCAGCTGACCATGACCCTGACGCTGGAGGAACCCTGCTGGGCCGGCGTCGGCCCGGTGGTCAACAGCGGCATCATGGAAACCTCGCAGGGCGCGTTCCGGTCCGAACACGCGGGCGCCTACTTCCGCTTCAATAACTTCGCGCGCAACCGTTTCGTCACCTTTGCCGCGCTCAAGAGCGGCAAGGTCGGCAAAGCGCTCGACGCCGAGATCCGCCGCATGACCGCCTGCAGCGCCGACATCGTGCTGGCGCACGAAGTGCTGCCCGATCCGGACAACCGCCTGACCCTGTCCGACAAGAAGGACTGGCTCGGCCTGCCCAAACCGGCGATCCACTACGACGTGGGTGACTACACGCGCAAGTCGGCCGAGGTGTATTCGGTCCCGATCGGCAAGCGCATCGCCCAGGCGATGGGCGCCACCAACATCAAGCTGAGCTCCGCGTTCGCCCAGAGCAAGCACATCATGGGCGGCACCATCATGGGCCGCGATCCGCACGACTCGGTGGTCGATGCCGACTGCCGCGCCCACGACCATGAGAACCTGTTCCTGCCCGGCGGCGGCGCCATGGCCAGCACCGCCTGCGGCAACAGCACCATCACCATGGTGTCGCTGGCGCTGAAGGCTGCCGATGCGATCCAGCGCCAGCTGGGGAGGGCACGCGCATGAGCGCCTTGATTACCTTCCTGCGCGCCGCGATCCTGGCTGGCGCCGGCCTGGCCGGATGGTCCGGCAGTGTCCTGGCACAGGGCTTACAGAGCTTTGATCCGGCCACGATCGAACGCGGGCGCTACATCGCCACCGCGTCGGACTGCATCGCCTGCCACACGGCGCACAAGGGCACGCCGATGGCCGGCGGCCTGGTGATGTCCTCGCCCGTGGGCGAGATCGTCTCGACCAACATCACGCCGTCGCGCCGCTTCGGCATCGGCGGCTATACCGAGCAGCAGTTCGCCGACGCCGTGCGCAAGGGCATCCGCGCCGATGGCCAGGCCCTGTATCCCGCCATGCCGTACACCTCGTACGCGATCATGAGCGACGCCGACGTGCATGCGCTGTACGCCTACTTCATGGCGGGCGTGCCGGCGGTGGAGCAGGCGACAAAGCCGACCGAGCTGCCGTTCCCGATGAATGTGCGCGCTTCGATGAAGGTGTGGAACGCGCTGTTCCTGGACGACCAACCGCTGCCACCCGCGCCCGGCAAATCGGCGCAGTGGCTGCGCGGGCGCTACCTGGCCGAAGGCGCCGCCCACTGCGGCACCTGCCACACCCCGCGCGGGGCGCTGATGCAGGAGAAGAAGTTGCTCAATATGGCCGGCAGCCAGGTCGGCGCCTGGTATGCGCCGAACATCACCCCGCATCCGACCGCCGGCATCGGCAGCTGGAGCGAAGAAGAACTGGTGCAGTACCTGCGCACCGGGCGCCTGGAAGGCAAGGCGCAGGCCGCCGGCAGCATGGCCGAAGCGATCACCTACAGCTTCAGCCGGCTCGAAGAGGATGACCTGAAGGCAATCGCGCACTACGTCAAGACGCTGCCCGCCGTGGACGCCGTCGAGAATGCGGGCAGTGTCCGTTCGCGCTTCGAACAGGGCCACCCCGGCAACGAACTGGCCGCAATCCGCGGCAAGGGCTACGCCGCCGGCATGGCGGGACCGCAGCGCGGCGCCCAGGTGTATTCGGCCAACTGCGCCTCGTGCCACGGCGCCGACGGCCAGGGCACGGCGGACGGCTACTACCCGAGCCTGTTCCACAACTCGGCCACCGTCAGCCCGACCAACCTGGTCGCGACCATTCTGCAGGGCGTGGACCGCGAGACGAAGGATGGCCACGTGTTCATGCCGCCCTTTGGCGAGCAGCCGAATGCGGTCAACCACCTGTCCGACGACGATGTCGCGGCGCTGGCCAACTACCTGCAGGTGCGCTTCGGCACCGGCGCGCCAAGCGTACGGCCGGCCGACGTGGCGCAGCTGCGCCAGGGCGGGCCGCGCTCGTACCTGCCGCTGCTGGCGCAGGCCGGCGTGGGCGCCGGCGTGCTGGCGCTGATCGTGCTGCTGGTCGTGATCGTGCGCCGCCGCCGGGGAGGGAAGGCATGAAGCATCCGTCTTCCATCTCGCGCCGGCGCGCACTGCAGGCGCTGGGCGCGCTGGCGCTGTCCGGCGCCGCTGGCCGGCTGCTGTCGGCTACCAGGACCCGGCAGGCGCGCTATGGTGCCGGGCCCGGCCTGGACGACTTCGCGGCCGTCTCGCGCACGCTCACCGGCAAGACCACGCTCGATCCGGCGCTGATGCTGGCCCTGTACCGCGCCATGCAAACCAGTACGCCGAACCTGGACGGTGGCCTGGCCTCGCTCCGGGCAGCGCTGGCGGCCCGGCCGGACGACGAACAGCTGCTGGACGGCTTGCCGCCGCATCAGCAGGCCTTGAGCCGCGCCATGCTGCAAGGCTGGTACCTGGGCGTGGCGGGAAGCGGCAAGGGCGCGCTATGCGTCGCCTTTGTCGACACGCTGGCCAACCGCGCGGTCGCGGCCGAGCTGGTGCCGCCGAGCTATTCGTACGGTCCCTGCGGCAGCTGGCATGCCCGTCCTGAATCAACAACGCAAGACACCAACCACTTATGAGCAATGACATTTCCGCCGACGTCGTCGTGATCGGCGCCGGCATCTGCGGCGCGCTGCTGGCGCGCAAGCTGGCACACGCCGGCCATTCGGTGCTGATGCTGGAATCCGGTCCGCGCGTAGGCCGCGCCGAACTGGTCGAACGCTATCGCCACTCGGCCTTCAAGTCGGACTTCATGGCGCCGTATCCGTTCTCGGAAATGGCGCCCCATCCGACCTTCACCCCGGCACCCAACGGTTATATCGAGCAGGCCGGCCCGCACCCGTTCTCGGCGCAATACATCCGCATGCTGGGCGGCACCAGCTGGCACTGGGCGGCCCAGATGTGGCGCTACCTGCCGAGCGACTTCCGCACCCAATCCCTGTACGGGGTCGGCAAGGACTGGCCGATCGATTACGACGCGCTGGAGCCGTACTACTACGAGGCCGAAGCGATCACCGGCGTGGGCGGTTCGCCCGACACCGGCTCGCCGCGCAGCAAGCCGTATCCGATGGAGCGCGTGCCGGCTTCGTGGTTCCAGCAGCGCGTGACCGAGCGCCTGGCGCCGCAGTTCAAGGTGATCGACGACAGCACCGCGCGCAACAGCCGCAGCTTCGACGGCCGCCCGGCCTGCTGCGGCAACAACAACTGCATGCCGGTGTGCCCGATCGACGCCCAGTACCACGGCGGCCTGGCCGCCGCCGGCGCCGAACGGGCCGGGGTGCGCGTCGTCACCGAAGCGGTGGTGTATCGCCTCGAGCACGACGGGCGCGGCGCCATCGTCGCTGCCCATTACTACGACTGGAACAAGACCAGCCACCGCGTCACCGGCCGCACCTTCGTCGTGGCGGCGAATGCCATCGAGTCGGCCAAGCTGCTCTTGACGTCGACCAGCGCGGCCTTCCCGAACGGCGTGGCCAACCGCAGCGACAACGTCGGACGCAACCTGTGCGACCACCCGGCAGTCGGCGTCACCTTCGACATGGACGAACCGGTGTGGCCGGGCCGCGGGCCGGTGAGCCCGTGCTCGATCGGCCAGTTCCGCGACGGCGACTTCCGCGCCGAACATGCGCCGTTCCGCATCGATATCTCGAATGCCTCGCAGGTGGCGTCGGTGACCAAGGAACTGATCCAGGAGGGCTACCACGGCATCAAGCTCGAAGGCGCAATCCGCGACCGCGCTTCGCGCCGGGTGAGCATCAAGAACGCGCTCGAACAGCTGCCCGACCGCGACAACCGCGTCACCCTCGGCGCGGGCAAGGATGCCCTCGGCCTGCCGGTGCCGCGCATTTTCTGGAACATCGACGACTACGTGGTCAAGGGCACCGCCGCCACGCGCCGGCGCTACGACGAGATCGCGGCGCAACTGGGCGCCACCCGCGTCAAGCACAGCAAGGCCGGGGTGTTCGGCAACCGCCAGCACATCACCGGCACGCTGTCGATGGGCCTGGATCCGAAGGACAGCGTCACCGACGCCTGGGGCCGCGCGCACGACCATCCGAACCTGTACATGGCCGGCACCGGCGTGATGCCGACCGTCGGTACCTGCAACGTGACCCTGACGGCGGTGGCGCTGGCCCTGCGCACCGCGGACAGGATCAACCAGGAGATGCGCCATGGTTGAACGCTTCCTGTCCCTGCTTGCGCGCCTCGGCGTGCTCGCGCTGCTGGCCGCGTCAAGCGCGCATGCCGCACCGGCAGCTAGCGAAGCACGCGTCGAGCGCGGTCGCTACCTGGCGGTCGCCGGCGATTGCGCCGCCTGTCATACCCAGGCCGGCAAGACGCCGTTCAGCGGCGGCGTGCCGATCGCCAGTCCGCTCGGCACCATCTATTCGACCAACATCACGCCCTCGGCGGCCGCCGGCATCGGCAGCTATACGCAAGAAGAGTTCAGCCGCGCTTTGCGGCGCGGCGTGCGCGCCGACGGCAGCCACTTGTATCCGGCCATGCCGTACACGGCGTATGCGAAGCTGAGCGACGCCGACACGGCCGACCTGTACGCCTACTTCATGCACGGCGTGAAAGCCGACGACACGGCGCCGCCCAAAACGGCGCTGCCGTTCCCGTTCAACGTACGGCTGTCGATGGCGTTCTGGAACACCCTGTTTCTCGATACCGACGTCTACCGGCCGGACGCGAGCCGCTCGGCCGAGTGGAACCGCGGCGGCTACCTGGCCCAGGGCCTGGCGCACTGCGGCACCTGCCACACGCCGCGCAATTTCCTGATGGCCGAGAAGCCCGAGCTGTACCTGCAGGGCGGCTCGCTCGGCACCTGGTACGCGCCCGACATCACGCCCGGCAAGGCGGGCTGGGACCACGCCAGCCTGGTGGACTACCTGCGCACCGGTCACGCCAAGAACGGCGCCACCGCGGGCGGGCCGATGCTGGAAGCGATCGACAAGAGTTTTTCGAAGATGGCGCCGCAGGACATCCGCGCCATTGCCACCTACCTGGCCGACGTGCCGGGGCCGGCGCACGGGGCGGCTCAGGCATCGGCTCAGGCATCGGCTCCAGCACCGGCGCCGGTGAAGGCCGTCGCCGCCGGCGACGTGGCCGAGATGGCCGGCGCCATCGGCAAGGGCGAGCGCCTGTACCGCAACAACTGCGCATCGTGCCACCAGGCCGGCGGCGAGGGCATGCGCGGCCTGCCGGCGCTGCGCGCGCACACGGTGTTGCGCTACCCGAGTGCGGACAACGTCGCCATGGCAGTGCTGGAAGGCGTCTGGCCCGAAGAGGGGCAGGGCATGCCCGGCTTCGCGGCCGAACTGTCCGACAGCGAGGTCGCGGAGGTCAGCAACTATGCGATGGCGGCCTTCGGCAACAGCGCGGTGCGCATCGATGCCGCGCGCGTGGCCGAACTGCGCCAGGGTGGGGCGGCTTCGCCACTGTTGCTGCTGGCGCGCGCAGGCATGGGCGCGGGTGTGGTGGCGCTGCTCGTCCTGGTCTGGTGGCTTGCGCGCCGCCGCCGGCGCAAGCAGCGCCGCTGAGTGACCGGTTCCACCCGCGCTACGGGTGAGCGCGTCTGGACTCAGGCCTGCTTGTCGGCGCCCTTGCTGCGATAGCGTTCCTGCAGCCAGGCCAGGATGCCCGGCACCAGCGACAGCACGATGATCCCCATGATGACGGCGGTCAGGTTTTCGTTGACCCATGTGATGTTCCCGAAGATGAAGCCGGCCACGGTCAGCGACACCACCCACAGGGTGCCGCCGGCCACGTTATAGGCCAGGAAGGTACTGTAGCGCATGCTGCCCAGGGCCGCGACGAACGGCGCCAGGGTGCGCACGATCGGCACGTAGCGCGCCAGCACGATGGTCTTCGGGCCGTGGCGCTCGAAGAAGCGCTCGGTATGGGCGATGTGTTCGGGCTTGATGAAGCGCAGCCGGTAGCCGTGCTTGATCTTGCCGCGGAAGACGGTACCGATCGCGAAGTTGACGATGTCGCCCAGCACGGCGGCGACGATCAGGAGCGGGATCAGCACCGGCAGCGCCAGCATGCCCTTGGCCGCCAGCGCACCGGTGACGAACAGCAGCGAGTCGCCCGGCAGGAAGGGCATGACGACCACGCCGGTTTCGACGAAGATCACCGCGAACAGCAGGACGTAGACGAGGATCTGGTATTCGGCCGCGAGCACGGCGAGATGGCGGTCGAGGTGGAGGAACCAGTCGAGCAGGGTAGTGAGCATGAATGTTTTCCGGTTTGCCGGCCGGGCCTCGTGGGCGCCGGAACCGGCATCGTTGAATCGGCGTGATTCGGTTGGTCGAAGTTGAGTCGGTCGATATTGTAACTTGCTCAACCTTCCTGCGCCCATTCGTCAGGCCGGCAATGCCTGCGGCTTGGCCGCGGTCCCGGTTTCTGTCCCGTCCCCGGCCCGCAGCAGTGCCAGGCATGCCGCCGCCGGCTGCGGCCGCCCGATGTAGTAGCCCTGGATCTGGTCGCAGCCGAACGCCTGCAGCTGGCGCAGCTGGGCCTCGTTCTCCACCCCTTCGGCCACCACCTTCAGATTCAGGCTATGCGCCAGCTTGACCACCGCCTTTGTAATCGCGGCGTCGTCGCTGTCGTGCGGCAGGTCGCGCACGAAGGTGCGGTCGATCTTGAGCGCGTCCAGCGGGAAGCGCTTCAGGTAGGCCAGGCTCGAATAACCGGTGCCGAAGTCGTCGATCGACAAGCGGATGCCCAGTTCGCGGATGCGCCGCATGATCGCCACCGCGCTTTCCGGGTCGGCCATCAGCATCGATTCGGTCAGCTCGAATTCGAGCAGCGCCGGGTCGATGCCGGCGGCGGCGACGATGCGTTCGATGCTGCCGGCCAGGTCGTCCTGGCGCAGCTGGCGTGCCGACAGGTTGATCGCCACCGGCCGCACGGCCAGCCCCTGCGCCTGCCAGGCGCGCAGCTGGGAACACACTTCGCGCACCACCCATTCGCCCACCGGCAGGATCAATCCGGTGTCTTCCAGCAGGGCGATGAATTCGAGCGGCGGCACCAGGCCGCGTTCCGGATGCCGCCAGCGCAGCAGCGCCTCAAAGCCGCTGATGGCGCCGCTGGCGAGGTCGAGCTTGGGCTGGTAGTGCAGCAGGAATTCCTTGTTGGCCAGCGCCAGGTGCAGCTGCGCCTCGAGCAGCAGGCGCTGCTCGGCGCCGGCCTGCATCGCCGCCGTGTACAGCTGGTAGTTGTTGCGGCCGCTGTTCTTGGCGGCGTACATCGCCGTATCCGCGTTCTTGAGCAGCAGGTCGGCATTGGCGCCGTCGTCGGGATAGCGCGCGATGCCGATGCTGGCCGAGACGAACAGCTGCTGACCGTGCAGCATGAAGGGGCGCGACAGGGCGTCGACCAGCGCGCGCGCCAGCCGCACCAGCTGTTCGTCATCATTGACGTCGGGCAGCACCAGCGCGAACTCGTCGCCGCCCAGGCGCGCCACCAGGTCGCCTTCGCCGGTGCACTCGCGCAGGCGCTGGGTCGCCTGCACCAGCAGCTGGTCGCCGACGTCGTGGCCGAGGCTGTCGTTGACCTTCTTGAAGTGGTCGAGGTCGATGAACAGGACGCCGGCGCGGCGCGCACGCGCCGCCGCCTCGTCGATGACGCGGTTCAGGAACAGCGCCAGCTGGTGGCGGTTGGGCAGGTCGGTCAGGGTGTCGTACTGGGCCAGGTAGGTCAGGCGCTTCTGCGCCTCCTGGCGCTCGATGGCGGTGGCCAGGATGTTGCCGATGCTGCGCAGGAAGGTATGGTCGTCGAGCCCGAAGCGGCGCCCGTCGGCGCTGAACACGCCGAGCATGCCGAACTGGCCGTCGGCGCAGATGATGCAGGCGTCGACGCCGCTCTGCACGCCGTGCGAGGCGGCCAGCGCGGCGAACATCGGGCGCAGCGCCTGCTCGGGCGGCTGCGGCGCCAGCTCGGCGGCCGGCACCGAGAACCGCATTCCCGCGGCGTCCGCCAGGCCGCCGGCGCCGGCGCGCAAGGTGATCCGGCGCAGCTCGCCATGGGTGGCGAACTCGAACACGGCGCCGTGCGCCGCGCCGAGCGCGCCGGCGGCGACCGTGGCGGCCTCGGCGAACAGGCGCTCGATGTCGGTGGCGGCCAGCGCTGCGCGGCCGAGTTCGGCGATCGCGCTGTCGCGCCGGGCGTTGGCGACGATGGTGCGCTCGAATTCCTTGCGCGCGGTGATGTCGATGTCGATGCAGATGTAGCGCTCGAGGATGTCGCCGGCGCCGAAGATCGGCACGATGGTGCGCTGCCATTGCAGGCCGCCCGGGTGGCCCAGCACCGCCACTTCGCCGGTCCAGGCATCGCCGTTCGGGGTCCAGTCGGCGCCGCCGGACGCGCGCGTGAAGCGCGCCAGCGGCTGGCCGGTGACGTCGGCGCGCTGGAAGCCGCTGCTGGCCTCGAACAGGTCGTTGACGTTGACGATGCGGCCTTCGGTATCGATCTCGGACACGATCGCCGCCTGGTCCATCGCGCTCTTGTGCTGCATCAGCGAATACATCAGCGACTCGATCTGCTGGCCGTACTGCACCCGCAGGCTGGCCGCGCTGCGGTTGACGGCCAGGATCGCTTCCTGGATCTCGCTCGGCGCGTCGTCGCGAAACGAGGCCTCGGCCGTCACCCGTCCGGCCGCCAGGTCGTGCTCGAGCAGGCGCAGGCCGCCCAGGTTGTCGAGCCAGCGGCGCAGGAAGATGTGCATCAGGACCAGGCTGGCGGTGAACAGGATCCAGGCCACGGCGGTGGTCTCGGCCACCAGCCGCCACAGCTGGGCCGCCAGGCGCTCTTCGTCGAAGGTCAGGCGCAGCACGCCGTAATCCTTGCCGCCGACCGCGATCACGCGGTTGACGTCGTAGAAGCGGTCCAGGATCAGCTGCGCGAACCAGGCCGGCGCCGCATCCGGGCGTGCCTCGGACGCGGTCAGGCGGATCGCGCCGCCGCCGATGTCGAGGAACTCGGCCTGGTGGAAGGGCGACTTGATCAGCAGCTTGTTCAGGGTGCGCTTGACGGTGTCGTAGTCGCCGATCACCACGCTTTCCTCGATCGTCTGGGTGGCGATCTCGACCAGCATGAGGGCGTTGTCCTGGGTCTCTTCGATGTGCTGCAGGTACTGGTAGCGGTAGAACATGCCCAGGCCGGCCGCCAGCAGTACCAGCATCGCCAGCGTGTACAGGCCGAACACGCGCCCGACCAGCGAGCGCGGCGACAGCGCGCGCAGCAGCCGGCGCGGCGCCGAGCGCAGCCGCGCCATCAGCGATCGCCCCATCATCAGCGCAGCTCGGCCGGAACGCCGGCGTAGAAGGCGCGGTAGCTGGCGTAGTCGCTGTCGTCGGCGGCGATGAACGAGATCGGCGCCGGCGAGTGGATCAGTTCCGCCGCCGCCGCCAGCACGCGCTTGCCCTGCGGATCGCGGTGCATGCCGAGGAAGGCGCGCGCCACCGCGCGTGCGCGTTCGGACGGCACGCGCGGCGAGTACATCAGTGCCAGGTCGTTGAATGGTTCCGAGCTCCACAGCACGCGGAAGGCCGCGCCTTCGCGGCCCTTCCAGTTCTCGACCAGCTGCGAGTTGGCGCCCACCGCCTTGACCATGCCGGCGAACAGCTGGGTGAAGGCGGCGTCCTGGTTGCCGGCGAACACCACGTTGACCGGGATGTCGCGCTGCAGCAGCTGGGCATAGCTGGCCTTGTACGCGACCAGCGCCTCGGGGCCGGGGAAGGCCACCGTGGCGCCGGCCAGCTGGCGCAGGTCGCGCACCGGCGAATCGGCCGGCACCACGATCTGGGAGCGCACCGGCGGCAGGTTGCGGCGTCCGAACACGGTCCAGCCCATCTTCATGCGCTCCGGGCTGAACAGGTGGTTGGTGAAGGCGAAATCGACTTCACGCGCCAGCACGAAGCTGGTGGTGTCGGCCGAGGTGCGGCCCAGTTTCAGGTTCAGGCACACGCCGCTGCGCTCGGCGACATAATGGATGATCGGATTCCAGAAGCTGGCCGAGACCTGCACGTTGTACTGGTTGACCGGCGAGAAGTTGTAGCAGGGCGCCGCCGCGGCTGCATTGGCCGCGCTGCCGGCACATGCCAGCGCCAGCAGGCAGCGCACGAGCGTTGGCGCCAGGCGCGAACGCGCGGGCGTGGTAGTGACGAACTTGAACATGGTAGCTGGTTGTTCCCTTGATGGACGGCGGACTCCGGCCGGGCGCGGAAGGGAAAAGGGCAGCCGGGTACGGCCAGCCACGGCGCGGCACCGAGCGAATTCGGCACCGATTCTAGCGTGTCGCAGACGCACTCATCCGTTGAGACACGAACGGAAAAGGTTTTCGGACGAAAAGCAAAGTTTATGTGTAGCAATTATGCGACGGATTGTTTCCGCGCCGAGTGCCTGAGAGCGAAGAGGAGCGGCTTCTCAGGCGCTGCGTCCCTGCAGGATCGCCTGTACCTCGGCCAGCATCAGCGGTTTTACCAGGTGCAGGTCGAAGCCGGCGGCGGCGGTCTGGCGCCGGGTTTCTTCGTCGCCCCAGCCGGTGGTGGCGACCAGCAGCGGCCGGTAGCCGTGGTCGAGCCGGCGCACCGCGCACGCCACGTCGTAGCCGTTCATGCCGGGCATGCCGATGTCGCAGAAGATGATGTCGGGACGGTGGGCGCGGATGGCGTCGACCCCGTCCGCGCCGGAATATTCGGTGTGGACCTGGTGACCGTCGAGGTCGAGGAACATGGCGAAGGTATCGGCGGCGTCGCAATTGTCGTCGATGACGACGACCTGGTGCTTCTGGGGCGAGGACATGCTGGGTGGTCCTGGAATCAAGAACAGCCGGGGTTCCGGCTTGCCAGGATAGTGTATCACAGTAAATAACAGCGTAAATTAGTGCGATCGTTCGTTTAACATACTGGCCAGCTCGGCGGCCGGCAGCGGCTGGGCGCACAGGTAGCCCTGATAGGCCTGACAACCGTTGTCGAACAGAAAGTCGCGCTGGGCTTCGGTCTCGACGCCCTCGGCCAGCACTTTCAGGCCCAGGCTGGCGCCGAGGGCGATGATGGTGCGCGCGATCACCGCGTCGTTCGGGTTGGTGGTCAGGTCGAGCACGAAGGAACGGTCGATCTTGAGCATGTCGAGCGGCAGGCGCTTGAGGTAGGCCAGCGACGAATAGCCGGTGCCGAAGTCGTCGATGGCGAAGGTCAGGCCGTGCGCCTTGAGCGCGCGGATCTTGTCGATCGCGTCCTCGACATCGTCGAGCAGGGTGCCTTCGGTGATCTCGAGCTTGAGCCGGTGCGGATCGGCGCCGCTCGGTCCGATCACGCCGAGCACCTGTTCCACGAAGGCCGGATGGTGTAGCTGGCGCGCGCTGACGTTGACGGCGATCTCCAGGTGCGCGGTGGCCGGGTCCTGCGCCCATTGCGCCAGCTGGCGGCAGGCCGCTTCCAGCACCCACTGGCCGAGCGGCAGCGCCAGGCCGATCTCTTCGGCCAGCGGCACGAACTCGGCCGGCGAAACCATGCCGCGCCGGCGGTGGCGCCAGCGCACCAGCGCCTCGACCCCGGCAATGCGGCCGTTGCGCTCGACCTGCGGCTGGTAGTGCAGGAAGAAAGCGTGTTCGCGCAAGCCCTCGCGCAGGTCGCCCTCGAGCGCCAGGCGCGCCGCCGCCATCGCCTTCATGGCCGGATCGTAGAAGCGCACCGTGCCGCGCCCGGCGGCCTTGGCGCGGTACATCGCCATGTCGGCGCGCTTGAGCAGCTCGCCCGGGTCCTCGCCCTCGGCCGCGAACACGGTGGCGCCGACGCTGGCCCCGGGCTGGACCCGGTGGCCGTCGAGCTGGAACGGCTGGTTCAGCAGGCGGATGATGCGTTCGCCCTCGTGGCGGGCGTCGGCGCAGGCCTCGCGCTTGTGGCGCCCCAGGTTGGCCAGCAGCACCGCGAATTCGTCGCCGCCGAAGCGCGCCACCGTGATCTCGTTGTGCAGACTGGCGTACAGGCGCAGCGCCACCTGTTGCAGCAGGGTGTCGCCGACCGCGTGGCCGAGGGTGTCGTTGAGGTTCTTGAAGTTGTCGAGGTCGACCAGCAGCAGGGCGTTGTAGCGCCCGCTCAGGCGCGAAGCGTCGAGCGCCGCCTGCAGCCGTTCACCCAGCAAATGCCGGTTCGGCAGGTGGGTCAGGGCGTCGTGGAAGGCCAGGTGGTGCAGGCGCCGCTCGGCTTCCTTGCGCCCGGTGATGTCGGTATTGATCGCGAAGATCGCCTGCGCCTGGCCGTGCTCGTCGCGCACCAGCGTCCATTGCGCCTCGACCGCGACCGCGCTGCCGTCCTTGCGCCGGCCGGTGGTGTCGCCGCTCCAGGCGCCGCTCGCCATCACGCTGCGCATGGCCTCGGCCAGCAGCGCGGCGTCCAGGTACACGCGCCCGGCCACCGGCTGGCCCAGCGCTTCGGTGGCAAGCCAGCCGTACAGGCGTTCGGCGCCGTGGTTCCAGTAGCGGATGCGTCCGTCCAGGCCGATCGCCACGATCGCATCCTTGGCCTGGTCCAGCAGCGAGGCCTGTTCGCGGATGCGCAGGTCGGCTTCGTGCTGCTCGGAGATGTCGACCACGGCGCCGACCACACGCACCGTGCGTCCGCCGGCGTCGCGCACGATGCGCGCGCGGTCGTGCACATGGGCCACGCTGCCGTCCTTGCGCACGAAGCGGTAGTCGTCGCTCCAGTCGGCCTGCAGGCTGCCGTGCATCGCATGTTCGAAGCTGTCCAGCACGCCGGCGGTCGTCCGGGTGGATGCGGTCGATCCACAGCGCCAGCGGCCCGGCGAAGTCTTCCGGCGCATAGCCGAACAGTTCGCGCACATTGCCGCTGAACCACAGCATGTCGGTGGCCAGGTCCAGGTCCCAGATCGCGTCGCTGGTCACGCTGGCGACGATGCGAAAGCGCTCTTCGCTGCGGCGCTGGGCGTCCTCGGCGCGCTTTTGCGGGGTGACGTCGCGCAGGTACACCGCCAGCCCGCCGTCGGACGGATAGGCGCGTACCTCGCAGTGCAGGTCGTAGTCGGCATAGTACTCGGCGAACCCGACCGTGCAGCGCAGGCGCATGGCGCGCCGCAGTTCGCGGTAGCCGGGCAGCTTCCTGAGCGCGCCGAATTCATCCCACAGCACCTTGCCCAGCAGTTCGTCGCGCGGGCGCCGGAACAGCCGCTCGGCCTCGCGATTCAGGTAGGTGAAGCGCCAGTGGCGGTCGACCGTGTAGAACACGTCGGTGATGCTTTCCAGCGTGGCGCACAGGCGGCGCGCCAGGTGCGCCGTGTCCTGTTCGGCCTGGCGCTGGCCGGTGACGTCCTGCACCGTGCCGTAATAGGTGGGCGCGCCGCCCGCGCCCGGCGCCAGTTCGCCGCGCGCATGCACGTGGCGGATCTGGCCGTCCGGGCGCAGCACGCGGTGGTCCAGGTCGAGCGCGATGCCGTGCACCATCGCATGCGTCAGCTCGGCTTCGACGCGGCTGCGGTCGTCGGGATGGACGCAGGTCAGCAGGGTGGCGAAGTCGGGCGCGGGCGCATCCGGCGGCACGCCGAACAGGACCCGCAGCTCTTGCGACACCAGCAGCTGGCGGTCGCTGACCCGCATTTCCCAGAAGCCGACGCGCGCCACGCGCTGGATGATCGCGAAGCGGTCGTCCAGGGTGGGGCCGGGATCGGTCCCGGCGGCGGCCCCGGCAGCGGGGCGGGAAGTCGGATGCAGCATGGCGCAGCGGTCCAGAGCGTGGTGGGCGCGACTGCGGGAGGCATGGCGATGTCGGGGGCAGTGTCGGGGCGGTGTCCGGGACGTCAGGCAAGGCGACGCGTGCAGCAGTCGAATGGCGACTTCGCGGTTGTATCACCACCGGCGGCGCACTGCAAGCGCGGGTTCGATTGGGTGTGCCCGGCTGCTCGCCCGCGGCTGACCGGGTCCATGTGCCCGAGCCCGGCTTTCGACCGGCCGCACATCGCGCCGGCCGCAGTCGGCACCGTTCAGTGGTCGAGAAACGCGCGCAGCGCCGGAATCACCTGCTGCGGCGCTTCGTCGATCAGCCAGTGGCCGGAGCCGGCGATCACCTTGCCGTCGACGTCGGTGGCCACCAGCCGCGCCTGCTCGATCAGGAAGGTGCCGCTGGCCTTTTCGCCGGTCAGCACCAGCACCGGCAGCTGCAGGCGGGTCTGCGCGAAGCCGGCGAAATCGCGCGCGTCCTGCTCGAAATTGCGGAAGTATTCGAAGCCGGCGCGCATGCCGCCGGGTTGGGCATAGGCCCGGGCATACAGGCGGCGGTCGGCTTCCTTCACCGATTTCGTCTTGTCGGCCGCGAAGTCGTTCCAGAAGTGCTCGAAGTAGATGCGCTCGCGGCCCTTGACCAGCGCCAGCGGGGTCTCGCCGTAGAAGTGGAAGTGCCACAGGTCGCGCAGCAGCCACACGTTCTTCCACTCGCCGACGCCGGGCAGGAAGGCATCCATCAGCACCAGCCGGCTGGTGTCGTCGGGATACTGGGCGGCGTAGGCATAGGCCACCATCAGACCGATGTCGTGGCCGACCAGGGCGGCAGGTTCGCGCGTGATGCCGCGCACCAGCTCATGGATGTCGCGCGCCATGTTCTTCTTGTCGTAGCCGCCCTGCGGCTTGCCTGAAGCGCCGGCGCCGCGCAGGTCGGGCACGATCACGGTATGCTTTTTGGCCAGCTCGGGCAGCAACGGCGTCCACATGTGGCCGGTCTGCGCATAGCCGTGCAGCAGCACCACGGGACTGCCGCGTCCGCCGATGCGGTAATGGATGGTGGTGCCGTTGACCTGGGCAGTGCGCTCGCTGCAGCCCGGCGCGTCGGCCGCATGCGCGCGGCCCGGGAACGCGGCCAGCAGGAGGGCCATCAGCGCCGCGGCAAGCAGGGCGCACAGGCGGACGGACGAGGCACGGCGGATCATCATCGACTCCCGGTGGTGGCAGCGGTGCGGGCGGGCACGCTCGCGTCAGGGCCACGCTAACACCGGCTGCCGGTCCGCGCCACGGCGAGTCGTCCAGCGTTTGCGCGCGCTGCCATCGAACGCCGGATGCCCGCAGCGCTGCAGTGCAGGGTGACGGTTTTCTGCGACGTCAGCCCGGACGCCTGCGCTGGCGGCCGTCGCCGTCGTCGTCGCGCTGGCGCATGGCGGTCACGAACGCGTCGTTGATGGCGCCGATGCTGGCGGGCTTGCGCACGAACTGCACCTTCAGGTCCTGCAGCCGTTCGGGCGACAGCATGTAGCCGCTGGTGAGGACCACCGGCAGCTGCGGGTGGTACGTGGCCAGCCAGCGCGCCAGCTCGATGCCGTCCATCCGGCCCGGCATCATCACGTCCGAGAACACGATGTCGACGCCGGCGGCGTCCCGGGCCAGCGCTTCCACGGCGGCGTCGGCGCTGTCGGCGCGGCGCAGCGTCACGCCGAGCGACTGCAGCAGCGCGCCGGTGGTGTCGGCGACGTCGGCGTCGTCTTCGACGTACAGCACGCGCAGGCCGGCCAGGCCGGCGGCGCGCAGGGTGGCCGGGTCGAGCGCGGGCGCGGCGGCCTGGGCGTGCCCGCGCGGCAGCAGGATGCCGATGGTGGTGCCGACCGTTTCGCGCCGGATGAAGGCCAGGCCGTGGCTCTGCACGGCGAAGCCGTACACCTGCGACAGCCCGAGGCCGGTGCCCTTGCCGACCGGCTTGGTGGTGAAGAACGGCTCGAACGCCTGGCGCGCGGTCTCCTCGCTCATGCCGTGGCCCTGGTCGCTCAGGAAGATGCCGACGAATTCGCCGGCCAGGTGCGCGCCCTGCGGCAGGGCCGGATCGGGCAGGGTCCAGTTGGCGGCCTGCAGGGTCAGCGTGCCGCCGTCGGGCATGGCGTCGCGCGCGTTGCCGACGATATTGAGCAGCGCGGCGTCGAGCTGGGCCGGATCGGCCAGCACCGGCCACAGGTCGGCGGCGAGCTCTCGCTGCATCCGGATCGTGGCGCCGAGCATGCGCTGCGCCATCTCGGCGGTCGCGCGTAGGTGGGTGTGCAGGTCGAGCGTGACACTGGCCAGCGGCTGGCGCCGCGCATAGGCCAGCAGCTGCTGGGTCATCGAGGCGCCGTGGCCGGTGGCGCGCCGGATACCGTCCAGCGCGCGCATCACGCGCGCGTCCGGCGCCGCGCCGGCGCCGCTGCTGCCGCCATTGACCGGGCCTCCGCCGGCACCGCCGCCGGCGCCGTGACTGGACTTTGCGCTGCCCAGCAGCATGCGCAGCAGCGTCTCGCTGCCAGCCACCACCTGCAGGATGTTGTTGAAGTCGTGCGCGATGCCGCCGGTCAGCTGGCCCAGCGACTCCAGCCGGCGCGCCTCGGCCAGCGCCTGCTCCACGCGCCGGCGTTCGGCCACTTCGCGTTCCAGCAGCCGGGTGCGCTCGGCAACGGTCGACTCGAGCCGTTCGGCGTGCCCGGCCAGCTGCTGCAGCTGGTCGCGCACCGCGAACTGCAGGCGCCGCATGCGCAGCGCCGAACGCAGCGCCATCGCCAGCGCCAGGCGGGTGGTGGGGCGGGTCAGCAGGATCACGTTGCCGACCCCTCCCAGGCGCCCGAAGCGGCCGTCGTCGATGTCGCGGCTGTCGGCATTGGCCAGCACCAGCATCGGCAGGTCGGACCAGGCCGGCTGGGTGCGCAGGCGCGCGTCGAGCTCCTGCAGGGTGCAGCGCGCCAGGCCTTCCTCGGTGACGATCACGGCCAGCGCGCGCGCGCCGAGGGCGGCGTAGAAGGCGCCGGCGTCATGGCAGACCAGCGCCGCCACGCCTTCGTGCGCGGCCAGCTCGCGCAGCGTGGCGGCGTCGCCCTCGAGCGGGGCGAAGACCACCAGCGCCTCGCCGGCAATGCTGCCGGCGCCGTCGTGTTCCTGGCCCGGGCCGCGCCCGTTTGCCGCCTCAGACGTCAAGATGCTCCACTCCGATCTCGCCGCCGCTGTTTTGCACGCGCGCCCCGATGCGGATGCCGTCGTCGGTCAGCTCGAGCTCGCGGATCTCGGTCGCGTGGCGGCCCTGGCGTTTCTTGAGCACGCATACCGCCTTGCGCACCACGTTGTCGCGCTCGTAGTAGCGCATCGAAATGATGTTGTCGGTGATGATGCTGACCGCGTCCGGTTCCTTCGAGGTATCGAGGCGCTGCGAATGGGCGCCGACCACGATCGCCATCACGCTCATGTTGCTCAGGTACGAGAACAGCTCGTTCATCTGCGGCAGCAGCGACTTTTCGTCGCGGATCACGTCGAGGTAGGAATTGATGCTGTCGATGATCACCAGGCGCACGTCCTGGTCTTCCACCAGGCGCCGCACCTTCCAGATGAATTCGCCCGGCGAGATGCGCGACGGGTTCACCCGGCGCAGGAAGAAGTCGTGGTCGTCGTCGATCGCATCGGTCATCTCATCGGCGTCGGCGGCGCGCGTGCGGCCTTCGCCCATCGCCGCCACCAGGCGCGAGCGCAGCGTGATTTCCGATTCGTCGAAGTTGAAATACGCGGTCTTGTGGCCGGCGCGCACTGCCGCCAGCGCGTATTGCAGGGCCAGCGTGGTCTTGCCGACCCCGGACGGCCCCAGCACCATGGTCGAGCTGCCCGCGCTCAGTGGCCCGCCGAACAGGTCGTCGAAACTGTCGACCCCGCTCAGGATGTCGACCTCGCACGGCGCCCGTTGGTGTTCCTGGGCGATCAGGCTCGGGAACACCAGGATCTCGCCGCTTAGGATCTTGTAGTCGTGCCAGCCGCTCTGGAAGTCGCCGCCGCGCATCTTGACCACGTGCAGGCGGCGCCGCGCGGCGCCGAAGCCGCGTTCGATGTATTCCAGCGAAATCACGCCGTGCACCGCGCTTTGCAGTTCGTATTCCAGGCCGTCCGAGGTGATGTCGTCCAGCAGCAGCACCGTGGCGCCGATGCCGCTCAGGCGCTCGCGCAGGGCGATGATCTGGCGCCGGTAGTGGGCGCTGTCGCGTGCCAGCAGGCGGATCTCGACCATCGAATCGATCACCACGCGCCGCGCGCCGGAGCGGTCGACGCGTTCGGCGATGCGGTTCACCAGTCCCACCAGTTCGCTGTCGGTCGGCAGCAGGATGCTCTGCGGCGGCGGCTGGTCGGGAACCGGGATCATCTCGGCGATCTCGACCCCGTCCAGCGACCAGCCGTGGTTGGCGGCGGTCTCGCGCAGTTCGTCCTCGGCTTCGGACAGGCTCAGGTAGAGGGCGCTGTCGCCCATGCGCGCGCCTTCGATCAGGTAGCGCAGACCGAAGGTAGTCTTGCCGGTGCCGGGACGGCCTTCGATCAGGTGGATGCGCTCGCGCAGCAGGCCGCCATGCAGCACGGCGTCGAGTTCGGGAATGCCGGTTGCCACTCGGGCTGCGCTATGGGCTGCGCTTCGGGCTGAACTACGGGTCGGACTGTCTGTCATGTGATTCCGGTTTGCTTGCCAGTGGTTGCTCGGACAGCGGGGCGGCAGAGGGTCGTCTGCCAACGCCGATTTTGATGAAAATATGATAACAGTGCATGCGGATAGGGTGGCGCAGGATTGCGCGCCGCGCTCGATGCCCGCTTTGAGAGCGCTAACTGTGTCGAATTTGCATCATTGTTGTTTACTAAACGCCGCTAAACTGCACTGTTCAACTGAAAGTCTATTGAACCATTGTAATTTCCTTTGTATAACTTCTTCTTGTTGAAATGCGAGGCGCGATCGGATTGCAGACAGCGTCCGGTCGTTTAGTAAATCGGCGTTAGCTCATCCGTTTGCGCAGCATGCGTTTTTGGAAATCCAGCTGTGCAGACCGAGCCTTATCGCGTAGCGGTGCGGGGACCTGAACCCGTTTTCACGGACAAGAGCCCGTCTCTGCCACCGCCATAAAAAACAGCCCTAGCGGGCGAGACCAGGAGACTCACATGACCGCAACACCCAAAACCACCCAACAGCAACGCTGCCGCGTGACCCCGATCGCCATGGCGGTGAGCGTCGCGCTGCTGTCGCTGTCCAACGCCTATGCGCAAAGCGCGGCGGAAACCACCGCGGCGCCTGCGGCTGCACCGGCCACTGCGCCAGCAACCGCGTCGTCGGCCCAGCAGGGCGCGCCGGCCACCGCGCCGTCGCCGGCCGACCAGGCCGCGTCGGCCAACAGCGCCAACACCGTGCTGGTCACCGGCTACCGCTACTCGATCGAGAAGAGCCTGGATCAGAAGCGCGACGCCAACTCGATCGTCGAGGTGGTCACCGCCGAAGACGTGGGTAAATTCCCGGACAAGAACGTCGCCGACGCGCTGCAGCGCGTGCCGGGCGTGATCATCACCCGCAGCGGCGGCGAGGGCAAGAACGTCTCGGTGCGCGGCCTGTCGTCGGAACTGACGCTGACCCAGCTGAACGGCAACTACGTCGCCACCGCCGAATCGAACGGCGACCCGTCGCGTTCGTTCAACTACACCCTGATGCCGTCGAACATGCTGGCCAGCGCCGAGCTGTACAAGACCTCGGAAGCGCGCTTCGACGAAGGCGGCATCGGCGGCACCGTGATCCTGCGCACCCGCCGTCCGCTGGACGTGAAATCGGGTTCCGGCTTCCTGAACGCCGAAGGCACCTGGTCCGACACCACCAAGAAGACCGACCCGCAGATCTCGGGCCAGTACGCCTGGCACGACGAGAGCAACCGCTTCGGCTTCCTGGTCGGCTACACCCAGCAGAAACGCACCATCCGCAGCATGGGCGGCAGCACCTCGAACTGGCAGTGGTACAGCGACAGCCGCGCCACCAATCCGTCGGTCGACGTCAACGGCCAGCCGAACGGCCTGAACTCGTACTGGTGGGGTGAATCGGGCTTCTACACCCAGGACGGCGACTACTACACCAACTTCGCGCTGCCGACCTCGGTCAACCTGGACGTCACCACCAACGAGCGCGAGCGCAAGGGTGGCCAGCTGACCCTGCAGTTCAAGCCGCTGCGTAACCTGAACATGACTGCGAACTACTTCCGCTTCGACCTGAAGCAGAACACGCAGACCAACTCGCTCAAGATTCCGGAATGGAGCATCGCGCGCTACAACGGCGACGGCAACTATCCGGGCGGCCGCCTGCTGGACCGCTTCACGTTCGATCCGAGCGGCACCATCGTCACCGGCGCCCAGTACAGCGCGCGTCCGGGCAAGGCTTATTACTGCAACGCCGAACAGGCGGCGGCCGGCGGCCTGACCAACACCGGCGGCTTCGGTCCGGACGACTGCACCATCCCGACCCCGCAGATCGCCGGTAACTACAACCGCGAAAAAGCGCTGTCGCAGACCGCCGACTTCGAAATCGACTGGAAGGGCGAGTCGCTCGACGCCACCGTCAAGCTCGGCCGCACCTGGGCCGAAGGCGGTCCGGAAATGTCGCTCGGCATGCCGATCAAGCCACGCCGCCAGAACGCCGACGGCAGCTGGAGCCTGGGTAACTATTACTCGGCATGGGACCTGACCGGCACCCCGACCATGACCTTCTCGCCGGAACTGATGGCGAACCTGCGCAACGGCATCGGCGAGATCGACCTCGGCTCGACCAGCTCGTCGTGGACCCGCAACAAGACCGACCAGAACTACGCCCAGGCCGACCTGACCTGGCACGCGGACAACAGCAACTGGCTCGACTCGATCCAGTTCGGCGCCAAGTACCGCGACGGCGGCACCAACCGCCGCACCGGCAACAACTACTGGGCTTGCCAGGGCACCGACAAGGGCGACTACGACAACCGCTTCCAGAACGGCTGCGACGTCAACGCCAACAAGTTCCGTCCGGAGTTCCTGTACAGCGAAGAGCTGGGCAACCTCACCAATGGTGTCAAGGCAAGTGCGTTCCCGGGCATTAACTACCCGGCCTACATCCAGTACCTGAACAGCACCTACGGCGAGATGCAGACCCGTAACGAAGACAACTTCGTCTACAACGTCAGCGAGAAGATCACCTCGATGTACGTCCAGGCCAACATCAAGACCGACCGCCTGCGCGGTAACTTCGGCATGCGCGTGGTACGCACCCGCCAGCACGCCGATTCGACCGACCAGGTCGATTACTACAACGACTACTTCTTCAACGGTCCCGACGGCACCCCGGCGCCATGCCTGGCCGGCGGCGCACCGGCGGTCGGCGCACCGGCAGGTTCCGGCTGCACCAGCGGCTTCACCACCGTGCCGGACAGCCAGACCAATCCGGCCAGCGGCCACATCTCGACCTTCGTGGTCAGCGCACTGGACCGCACCTATACCGACTACCTGCCGAGCATGAACCTGGCGTTCGACCTGACCGACAACCTGCTGCTGCGCGGCGCGGCGTCGAAGGTGGTGGCGCGTCCGAGCTACAACGCGATCGCGGCCCCGGGCAGCCTGCGCAACTTCAGCCAGGAATACGTCAACGACCGCCGCTACATCGGCGGCGGCGACCAGGTCGGCTGGTTCGGTTCGGGCAGCAACAAGGAACTGGACGCCTACAAGGCGACCCAGTATGACCTGGGCCTGGAGTGGTACTTCAGCCGCGGCTCGGTGCTGGGTACGGCCCTGTTCCGCAAGAACGTGAGCAACTTCGCGGTGCCGGTGGTGCGCGACGTGACCCTCGACATCGGTGGCCAGTCGGTGGCGGTGCAGAGCTACAGCACCAGCGCCGGCGGGCGTGATGCGGTCTCGAAAGGTATCGAACTGTACGCGCAGCACACCTTCGACTCCGGCTTCGGCGTCCAGGCCAACTACACGTACAACAAGACCAACCAGGCCGCGATCACCCTGGCCAACGGCCAGCAGATCGGCACCTCGCCACTGGTGGGCAGCGCCAAGAACCAGGCCAACCTGACGGTGTTCTACTCGAACGACCAGATGATGCTGCGCGCCTCGTACAACCGTCGCGGCGAAGTGGTCAACGGCCTGGTCAACGGTCTGAACGTGTATGACGAGCCGTACAGCCAGGTCGACCTGAACGCGTCGTACAACTTCACCAAGGAACTGAGCCTGACCGCGTCGGTGCTCAACCTGACCGAAGAAGAGTCGCGTTCGCGTCTGGGTAACGACACCAAGGCGCGTTACTACTCCAGCGGCTACACCGGCCGTGTCGCCTACGTCGGCCTGAACTACAAGTTCTAAGCCGCGACCCTTCTCCCCGCCGCTCGCACGAGCGGGCGGGGAGGCGTTTTCCATGGCCTTGCCCGGGTTCGCGTTTGCCGCCCGGGCAAGGTCCTCTTCCATGGATAAGCCATGATTTCTCACGAAGCCAGCGCCCACGGGCGGGTCGGTGCGATCACGGTCGTCGGTGGCGGCAGCGCCGGCTGGATGGCCGCGGCCGCCCTGGCGACCTACCTCGGCAAGGGCGCGACGGTGCGCCTGGTCGAATCCGAGGAAATCGGCATCGTCGGCGTGGGCGAAGCCAGCGTGCCGCACCTGCGCCAGTTTAACGGCCAGTGGCTCGGCATCGACGAAGCCGAGTTCGTCCGACGCACTCAAGCCACCGCCAAGCTCGGCATCCAGTTCAACGACTGGGGCCGCATCGGCGACAGCTATATCCACGGCTTCGGCGCGATCGGCCGCTCGCTCGGTCCGCTGCCGTTCCACCAGTTCTGGCTCAAGCAGCGCCTGGCCGGCAAGGCCGGTCCGATCGGCGAGTATTCGCCGCAGAGCGTGATGGCGCCGCTGGGCAGGTTCGCCCCGGGCGACCGCAATGCCGGGCCCGATTCTCCGCTGGCCGACATCGCCTATGCTTACCACTTCGACGCCACCCTGTATGCGCGCTTCCTGCGCGAACTGGCCGAAAGCCGCGGCGTGCAGCGCATCGAAGGCAGGATCACGCAGGTCAGGCAGCGCGCCGACGATGGCTTCGTCGAGTCGCTCCTGCTCGAAAACGGCCAGACCGTCGAAGGCGAACTGTTCATCGATTGCTCGGGTTTCCGCGGCCTGCTGATCGAAGAGACCCTGAAGACCGGTTATACGGACTGGTCGCACTGGCTGCCGTGCGACCGCGCGCTGGCTGTGCCCAGCGAACGGGTCGATCCGATCACGCCGTACACCCGCGCCACCGCGCGCGCCGCCGGCTGGCAGTGGCGCATCCCGCTGCAGCACCGGATCGGCAACGGCTATGTGTACTCGAGCCGCCACGTCAGCGACGACGAAGCCGCAGCCACGCTGCTGGCCAACCTCGACGGCAAGGCCCTGGCCGAGCCGCGCCGGCTGGCCTTCACCACCGGCATGCGCAACAAGTTCTGGCACAAGAACGTGGTGGCGCTGGGACTGGCCGGGGGCTTCCTCGAGCCGCTCGAATCGACCAGCATCTACCTGGCCCAGTCCGGCGTCACGCGCATGCTGAACCTGTTCCCGCGGCGCGACTTCAATCCGCTGCTGGCCGAACGCTACAACCGCGAGAGCGCTTTCGAATACGAGCGCATCCGCGATTTCCTGATCCTGCACTACCACGCCACCAGCCGCGACGACACGCCGTTCTGGAATGCCTGCCGCACCATGGCGATCCCCGACAGCCTGCGTGACGCGATCGACCTGTTCCGCAGCGACGGGCGCTACCTGCGCCATGGCGACGACTTCTTCGCGCTGCCGAACTGGGTCCAGGTGATGCTGGGGCAGGGCATCGTGCCGCACAACTACCACCCGATGGTCGACGAAATGCCCGAGGACAAGCTCGCGGCCCACGTCGACGGCATGCGCGCCATGCTGGCGCAGGCCGCCGGCACCATGCCGACCCATCAGGAATGGATCGACCGCTACTGGAAGGCGCCCGCACCATGAACCAACTACTCTCTATCGCTTCGTTCGCGCGCATGCTGTGCGCACTGGCCCTGGCCGTGCTGGCCGCGCCGGCCCTGGCCGACAGCGTCACCCGATTGAGCATCGACAAGGGCTGGACCTTCCGCATGGTGCCCGGCCACGCCCAGGGCGCGGCGCACCCGGAGGCCGCGCCGTCGCGCGCCGCCAGCGTGCCCGGCACCGTGCACACCGACCTGCTGGCGCACAAGCTGATTCCGGATCCCTACGTCGGCGCGCCGGAAGCGGGCCTGCAATGGATCGGCCTGACCGACTGGGAATACCGCACCACCTTCGACGCCCCGGCCGCCAGCCTGCGCCATGCGCGCAGCGACCTGGTGTTCGAGGCGCTGGACACCTTCGCCGAAGTCTGGCTCAACGGCCACAAGATCCTGGATGCCGACAACGCCTTCCGCACCTGGCGTGTGCCGGTCGAAGGCAAGCTGCGCGCCCAGGACAACATCCTGCGCATCGTGTTCCGCTCGCCGATCGCGAAGATGCTGCCGCAGGTTCTGGCGATGCCGCACAAGATCGCCGGCAACTATCCATCGCCGTATGGCGACGAGCCGAAGGACGCGATGACCGGCAACTTCGTGCGCAAACCGGGCTACCACTACGGCTGGGACTGGGGTCCGCGCTACGTCACCGCCGGCATCACCAAGCCGGTCACGCTGCAGAGCTGGGACAATGTGCGCATCGATAACCTGCACCTGCGCCAGGACCGGGTCGACGCCAGCCGCGCCGACCTGACCGCCATCGCCGCCTTCGACGCGGCGCGTGCCGGCACGGTCGAGCTGCGCCTGTGGCAGACCGCGCCGGACGGCAAGCGTACGCTGGCCGCGCGCAAGCGCGCCGAGCTGCGCGCGGGCGCCAACCGGGTCGAACTGCCGGTGAGTGTGAAACATCCGCAGCGCTGGTTCCCGAACGGCTACGGCGCCCAGCCGCTGTACCGCTACGAACTGGAAGCGGGCGACGGCAAGACGGCCTTGACCGCGCTGTCGGCGCGCACCGGCCTGCGCAGCGTGGCCCTGCGTACCGACCAGGACAAGAAGGGCAAGGCCTTCTATTTCGTGGTCAACGGCATTCCGGTGTTCGCCAAGGGCGCGAACACCATCCCGTTCGACATGTTCCAGCCGCGTATCAGCCGCGAGCAATTGCGCAAGGTGCTGCAGCAGGCCAAGGACGCCAACATGAACATGCTGCGCAGCTGGGGCGGCGGCTACTACGAGAACGACGCCTTCTTCGAGCTGGCCGACGAAATGGGCCTCTTGGTGTGGCAGGACTTCATGTTCGGCGGCGGCATGCAGCCGGGCTATGACGACGCTTTCCGCGCCAGCGTGGTGGCGGAAGCGCGCGACCAGGTGCGGCGCCTGCGCAACCACCCGAGCGTGGTGCTGTGGTGCGGCAATAATGAAGAAGAAATCGCCTGGAAGTACTGGGGCCACGGCAAGACGCTGAAGGCGGCCGATCCGGCCTTCGCCGACAAGGTGTGGAAGGGCTACGTCCAGCTGTTCGGCGTCGACCTGCGCCAGGTGGTGAAAGAAGAAGCGGGCGGCATCGGCTACTGGTCCAGTTCGCCCGGCGAAGACCTGCAGGAAGTCGCCAACACGCAAGCCAGCGGCGACATGCATTACTGGGAAGTGTGGGGCAACCCGGCGCACCCGGTGAGCAAGTACCTGGAAATCACGCCGCGCTTCATGTCCGAATTCGGCCTGCAGGCCTGGCCGGTGCAGCGCACGATCGATGCCTTCGCCACCCGGGCCGAGCAGCAAATCGATTCGCCGGTGATCGAGGCGCACCAGAAATTCATGGCCGGTAAGGGCAACGAGCGCCTGATGAAGTACGTGAACGACGAGTTCGGCACCCCGACCGCGTTCGCCGATTTCGCCTACCTGAGCCAGGTGATGCAGGCCGAAGGCATCGAACTGGCCTCGCTGCACCACCGCCGCAGCCGTCCTTACACCATGGGCTCGCTGTACTGGCAGCTGAACGACGTGTGGCCGGGCTCGTCCTGGTCGAGCATCGACTGGTTCGGCCGTCCCAAAGCGCTGCACTTCCACGCGCGCCGCTTCTTCGCGCCGGTGGCCGTGGCCGCGCTGCGCGATCCGAAAGGCACGACTTCGGTCAGCCTGCTCAACGACCGTACCAAGCGCGTGCGCGGCGAGCTGCGTACCCGCGTCATGACCCTCGACGGCAAAGTGCTGCGCGACGAACGCAAGCCGGTCAACCTGGCGCCGCTCTCGAGCACCAAGGTGGCCGACTACCGCGACGCCGAGCTGCTCGGCAAGTCCGCAGCCGAAGACACCGTCGCCGTGTTCGAACTGCAGGCCGACGGCGAACCGGCCTCGCGCGGCGTGGTGTATTTCGCGCCCGCCAAACAGATCGCGTGGAAAGAGGCCGGTTTGAATACCATGCTGCGCCAGGACGGCGACGCCTTCCTGCTCGAGATCACGGCAAAGCGCCTGGCGCGCGGCGTCTGGATCGACTTCGGCGCGCTCGACGCCGAACTGCTTGAAAACGCCATCACCATCCTCCCGGGCGAACGCGTCACGCTGCGCGTGACTTCCGCCGCCACCGAAGGCGCCTTGCGCGCCGCCTTGACCATCCGCTCGCTGGCCGATGCAGTACCAGCGACCACCCCTCAGAACAGGAGCCCTTCCGCACCATGACGCAGAACGTAACCGCTCAAGCTACCCCACGCAACGCCGACGCGTTCGTCCGTACCAACCATCTGCCACGCCTGCGCACGGTCGCCGTGCAGGTCGCCGCCGCAGCATTCCTGCTCGGCTGCGCCAGCACCGGCACCGACAGCCTGGTCAAAGAAAAGAAACCGGCGCTGTTCTCGACCTCGTTCGAGGCCGCCGATCCGGTCCCGGCAACGATGGCCGACAACGGCGTGACCGTCGAACTGGGCGATGGCCCGGAACGCCCGTACACCGCCAAGGCCAAAGCCGGCTATACCGGCCTGCGCGCGCTGCGCTACCAGGCCGAAGGCGCGGGCGGCCGCCTGCAGCTGTTCCCGGTCGATATCGCGATCAAGGCCGACACCCTGCTATCGTGGAAAGTGCTGCCCGAGATCGTCGACGGCGACACCGTGGCCTCGACCGGCGTCTCGCTCGACCTGGTGCTGGACGACGGCCGCCGCATCTCCGGCATGATCATCAACGACCACCACGGCGTGCGCGTCGGCGCCGAGGCGCAGGGCCAGTCCAAGACCCTGTACCCGCAGCAGTGGGCCAACAAGATGGTGCGCCTGGGCGAACTGCAGGGCCGCCGCATCAAGTCGATCGAACTGGAAGTACAGCCGGCCGGCAGCGGCACCAGGGCCAGCGGCTGGATCGACGACATCGTGATCGCCGACCAGGCGCCGCTGGCCGTCACCCGTCCATCCGACTACGTGCTGGCCACGCGCGGCACCCAGGCGAATGGCACCTTCTCGCGCGGTAACAACATCCCGGCCACCGCGATGCCGCACGGCTTCAACTTCTGGACCCCGGTCACCGACGCCGGCACGCTCAGCTTCATGTACAGCTGGAACGAGAAGAACGGTGCGGACAACCGCCCGCGCCTGCAGGCGCTCTCGCTCAGCCACCAGCCGAGCCCGTGGATGGCCGACCGCCAGACCTTCCAGATCATGCCCTCCGCCGCCAAAGGCCAGCCGGATGCCGACCGCAAGGCCCGTTCGCTGTCGTTCTCGCACGAGCAGGAAGACGCGCGCGCCCATACCTATCGGGTCGACTTCGACAACGGCATCCGCGCCGAGATCGCGCCGACCGAGCGCGCCGCAGTGTTCCGCTTCCGCTTCCCGGACAATGGCGACGCCAACCTGCTGTTCGATAACGTCGACAACCGCGGCGGCCTGACCCTGGACGCCGCCAGCCAGACCCTGCGCGGCTACACCGACACCCGCAGCGGCCTGTCGAACGGCTCGGCGCGCATGTTCGTGTTCGCACGCTTCGACCAGCCGTGGAGCACCAGCAGCAACATCGAAACCGGCCGTCCGACCGGCTACATCAAGTTCAAGCCCGACGGCAACGGCGAAGTGCGGATGCGCATCGCCACCTCGATGATCTCGATCGAGCAGGCCCAGCGCAACCTGGACATGGAAGTCGGCGACGCCAGTTTCGAGACCGTGCGTGAGCGCGCCCAGGCGGCCTGGGACAAGGAACTCGACCGCGTGAAAGTGCAGGGCGCCAGCGAAGACCAGCTGGTCACCGTGTACTCGAACCTGTACCGCCTGTTCCTGTACCCGAACATGGCCCACGAAAACGTCGGCACCGCCGAGAAACCGGACTGGCGCCACGCCGACCAGAGCGGCTGGTCGAGCAACAACGCCGGCGGCGACGCAATGACCACCTCGGCCAAGGTCATCCCGGGCAAAAATTACGTCAACAACGGCTTCTGGGACACCTTCCGCACCACCTGGCCGGCCTACGCGCTGTTCGCCCCGACCCGCACCGGCGAGCTGGTGGACGGCTTCCTGCAGCAATACCGCGACGGCGGCTGGATGGCGCGCTGGTCGTCGCCGGGCTACGCCGACCTGATGGTCGGCACCAGCTCCGACGTCGCCTTCGCCGATGCCTGGCTGAAGGGCGTGCGCGGCTTCGACGCGCACCAGGCCTATGAAGCGGGGCTGAAGAACGCCACCGCGGTGCCGCCGGTCTCGAACGTCGGCCGCAAGGGCCTGGCCAAGTCGATGTACCGCGGCTATGCCGACACCTCGGTGCACGAGGGCATGTCGTGGACGCTGGAAGGCGCGCTGAACGACTTCGGCCTGGCCCAGATGGGGCAGGCGCTGGCCAAGGACGAGAAGGACCCGGCCAAGGCGCGCCGCTACCGCGAGGAAGCGGAATACTTCGGCGCGCGCGCGGCCGACTACGTGCACCTGTTCGACCCGGCCACCCGTTTCTTCCGCGGCCGCGACGCCAAGGGCCAGTGGCGCCAGCCGGCATCCGCTTTCGAGCCGCGCCTGTGGGGTTCGGACTATACCGAAGCGAACGCCTGGACCTTCGCCTTCACCACCCCGCACGATGCCGAAGGCCTGGCCACGCTGCTGGGCGGACGCGACAAGCTGGCGGGACGCCTGGACCAGTTCTTCGCCACCGAGGAAACCGCCGAGCGCAAGTTCTCGGGCCGCTACCACGGCGTGATCCATGAAATGACCGAAGCGCGCGACGTGCGCATGGGCATGTACGCGCACAGCAACCAGCCGGCGCACCATATCCCGTGGCTGTACGTGTCGGCCGGCCAGCCGTGGAAGACGCAAGCGATCACGCGCGAAGCGATGCGCCGCCTGTACCTGGGCAGCGAGATCGGCCAGGGCTATGCCGGCGACGAGGACAATGGCGAGATGTCGGCCTGGTATACCTTCGCCATGATGGGCCTGTATCCGATGCGCATGGGTTCGCCCGAATACGTGATCGGCTCGCCGGCATTTGCCCGCACCGAGGTGAAACTCGAAAACGGCAAGCTGCTGACCGTGATCGCCCACGACAACAGCCCGCGCAACGTGTACGTGCAGTCGCTGAAGGTCAACGGCCAGCCATGGAACAAGGCCTGGATCCGCCACGCCGACATCGCCGACGGCGCCACCCTGGAATTCACGATGGGCAGCGCGCCGTCGAACTGGGGCAGCGACGCGGCCTCGCTGCCGGCGTCGATGACCGAAGCCGGCCGCCAGCCGACGATACTGCACGATCGCGCCAGCAATGCGCGCCGCGTGACCTTGACCGGCGTGGCCAAGCCGGGCGCGCTGCTCGACGACGATGCGGCGACCCAGCTGGCGATTCCGGCGCGCGCCAATGTCGGCTTCGCCCTGGCGGCCCCGACCACGATCAGCTACTACACCATCACCGCCGGCAAGACCGCGCTGCAGGGCCTGGGCTGGACGCTGGAAGGCCGTGGCGGCAAGGGCGGCAACCGCTGGGTGCAGCTCGACAAGCGCAGCGGCGAGCGCTTCGACTGGGCGCTGCAGCTGCGCCCGTTCGGCATCGCCAAGCCGGGCGCCTACCGCGAGTATCGCCTGCGCTTCGATAACGGTTCGACGGTGGAGCTGGCCGAGCTGGAACTGCTGGAATCGGCGCCGGGCAAGGCGTCGGAAGGCGCGCTGACCCAGTCGAAATTCAGCGCGCAGTAAACACGCGTCATTACCTTGGCAACTATGTAAATGCGCATGCGGCAGGGATGCCGTATGCGCGTTTACTAAAATCCGCTAAAAAGCACACAAATCAGCCCGCTTTTGTTGACTCGATGAAAAGGCGACTGATATAAAACACACTATTAACACGCGCGTTCATTCAGACAGGACGACGCCTGAAGACGCGACTACAAGCGTTTATTAAACCCGTACCGGAGACACAGCAATGCAGTTGATCGCGACGCACGCCACGCTGCGCGGGCGCCAGGCAATGGAGGCGCAGCCGTGAGCCAGGTGACCCTGCGCGACATCGCCGCCGCCACCGGCCTGTCGATCGGCACCGTGTCGCGCGCGCTCAAGAACCAGGCCGGCATGACCGAGGCCACGCGCAACACCGTGCGCGAGACCGCCATGCGCCTCGGCTACGACTTTTCGCAGCTGAAAAAAGGCCGTATCCGCCGCATCGCCTTCCTGCTGCACAGCCAGCACAACACGCTGACCTCCAGCCCGTTCTTCTCGCCCGTGCTGCATGGCGCCGAAGAGGCCTGCCGCCGCGAAGGAATCGCCCTGTCCCTGATCGTGGTGGGACCGGCCGAGCCGGTGCTGGATCAACTGCGCCTGCACCAGCCGGACGCGATCCTGTGCGCCGGCTTCTTCGAGCCCGAAGTGCTGGCCGCGCTGCAGCAGGTTGGCAAACCGATGGTGCTGGTCGACATGCACCGGCGCGGCTTCACCTCGATCAATCCGGACAACATGAACGGCGGTTATCTCGCCACCCAGCACCTGCTGCGCACCGGCCGCAAGCGCATCGCCATGCTCACCGGCTCGCTGGCCCACTACAGCATCCAGCAGCGCAACCGGGGCTTTCGCCAGGCGCTGTTCGACGCCAAGGTGCACGCCGATCCGAACCTGGAAGTGATCGTGCCGACCATGGGCGAAGGCGAGGAGGGCGTGATCGAAGCGGTGCGCAGCCTGCTGAACCTGTCCAAGCGTCCCGACGCGCTGTTCTGCTACAACGACAGCACCGCCCTGGTGGCCATGAAGTACTGCCTGGGCGAAGGCCTGCGCATTCCATCCGACCTCGCGATCGTCGGCTTCGACGATATCGCCGCCGCCGCCGCGGCGATTCCGCCGTTGTCCACCGTGCGCGTCGACAAGGAAGCGCTCGGCCGTGCCGGCGTCGAATGCCTGCTGCACAAGCCGGAAGAACAATCCGCCCAGATAACCCTGCCAGTCGAAATGATCGTGCGCGAAAGCAGCTACGACGACTGACGCCCCCGAGCCACCCGAGCCATTCAGACCCGAGCCACTATGACCACACTCCCGAACTTCCGCAGCCCGGCCGTGCTGCTCGACCATGCGCGCCACACCATGCGCTTCTACCACCCGCGCGCGATCGATCCCGCCGGCGGCATGTTCCAGTACTTCAAGGACGACGGCTCGGTGTACGACGCCACCCATCGCCACCTGGTCAGCAGCACGCGCTTCGTGTTCACCTACGCGATGGCTTACCGCCACTTCAACGACCCGGCCTACCTGGAAGGCCTGAAGCACGCGGTCAAGTTCGTGCGCGAAGCGCACCGCGCCCCGGATGGCGGCGGCTACGCCTGGATGCTCAACGGCGGCGCGATCGAGGACGGCACTCAGCACGCCTATGGCGAAGCCTTCGTGCTGCTGGCCTACGCCCACGCCACCATGGCCGGCGTCGAAGAAGCGCGCCAGTGGATCGCGGAAGCGTTCGATCTGATGGAAAAGCGCTTCTGGAACGCGGCCGACGGGCTGTATGCGGACGAAGCGAGCCAGGACTGGAGCGAGCTGTCGACCTACCGCGGCCAGAACGCCAACATGCACGCCTGCGAGGCGCTGCTGGCGGCGCACCAGGCCACGGGCGAACGGCGCTACCTGGAACGCGCCTACACGGTCGCCTTCAACATCACCCAGCGCCAGGCCGAACGTTGCGGTGGCCTGATCTGGGAACACTACGACACCGAGTGGCAGCCGGACTGGAAGTTCAACATCGACGACCCGGAAAACCTGTTCCGCCCATGGGGCTACCAGCCGGGCCACTTCACCGAGTGGGCCAAGCTCCTGGTAATGCTGGAAGCGCGCGGCAAGGGCACGCTGGACCAGGACCTGGAGTGGCTGCTGCCGACCGCCGAACGCCTGTTCAAGGTGGCGGTGGAGAAGGGCTGGGACACCAAGAACGGCGGCCTGGCGTATTCGCTGGCGCCGGACCTGACTATCTGCGACTACCACAAGTACTTCTGGGTCCAGGCCGAGAGCGCGGCCGCCGCCGCCATGCTGGCCCAGCGCACCGGCAACGAGGAATACTGGGTCTGGTACGAACGTCTGTGGGCCTACAGCTGGACCCATTTCGTCGACCACGAATATGGCGCCTGGTACCGCATCCTGGACCGCGAGAACCGCAAGCTGAGCGACGAGAAGAGCCCGGCCGGCAAGGTCGACTACCACACCATGGGCGCCTGCTACGACATCGTGGCCGCGCTGACGAAGGCCGACCATGCATGAGGTGAAGCTTGAAAATGCGCCGGTGATGCTGTGCGCCGGCGAGGCGCTGACCGACATGATCCACCGCGGTAACGAGGAATGGGTCAGCCGCGTCGGCGGTTCGACCTGGAACGTGGCGCGCGCGCTGGCGGCGCTGGGCGAGCGCACCGCGTTCGCCGGCGCGATCAGCAACGACCGCTTCGGCGACGCCCTGTGGGCTGCCAGCGAAGCCGGTGGGCTCGACCTGCGCATGCTGCAGCGCGTCGATCGTTCTCCGCTGCTGGCGATTGTCGAAAGCGAGCCGCCCAGCTACTTCTTCGTCGGAGACGACAGCGCCGACCTGCACTTCGACCCGACCGCGCTGCCGGCCGGCTGGATGGACGGCTTGCAATGGGCCCACTTCGGCGGCATCAGCCTGGCACGCCAGCCGCTGGCCGCCAGGCTGGTCGACCTGGCGCGCGAACTGAAGTCGCGCGGCGTCAGGATCAGCTTCGACCCGAATTTCCGCAACCTGATGGACGAGCGCTACACCCCGACGCTGGAAGCGATGGCCACGCTGGCCGACCTGGTCAAGGTGTCCGACGACGACCTGCGCGGCCTGTTCCCGGGCCTCGAGCTGGACGCGGCGCTGGCCAAGGTGCGCAGCTTCAACCCGCAGGCGCTGGTGCTGTTTACGCGCGGCGCACAAGGCGCCAGCCTGCTGCGCGGCGACGAACGGGCCGATGCGCGCTCGCCGAAAATCGACGTGGTCGATACGGTCGGCGCCGGCGACGCCAGCGCCGCCGGCCTGCTGCGCAGCCTGCACCACCACCCGGAGCGTAGTCTCCAATCGCACCTGCACGCCGCACTGGCGGCCGGTTCCGCCGCCTGCCTGCAGTCGGGCGCCACCCCGCCGCACGCCGCGGCCATGCAACAGTTGTTCGAACAGCTCGAAGGAGAAGTATCTTGATGAGTCGTATCCGCACCAAGCCATTCCAGCCTGCGCGCCGCAGCCTGATCGCCCTCAGCGTCGCCCTGAGCGTCTGCGCCCTGCCTGCCGGCGTGCCGCACGCGCTGGCCGCCGGCGCGCCTGCGACCGCCAAGATCGCCGCAGGCTCGATGCCGGTGAACACCTTCATCGGCACCCAGGACGAAGGCAATACCTTCCCCGGCGCCTCGGCCCCGTTCGGCCTGATCCAGGTGAGCCCGATCGCCGACCACTACGCCGGCTACCGCTACACCGACAAGAAGATCCGCGGCTTCGGCCACTCGTTCGTCTCCGGCGCCGGCTGCTGGGAGCAGGGTGGCCAGCTGTCGGTGTTGCCGGTGACCGGCACCATCGGCAAGGGCGGCGACTTCGACACCGATAAAAAAGGCACGTTCGACCACAAGAAATACGCCGCCGAATACAGCCACGACGGCGAAGTCGGCGAAGCCGGCTACTACAAGGTCAAGCTGACCAGCTACGACGGCATCACCGCCGAATCGACCGCGCTGACCCGCGCCGCCGCCGAGCGCTACACCTTCGAGGGCAACGCCGCCACCGGCCACGTGCTGCTGAACCTGGGCCAGGCCAACGAGCGCCACTCGGTGATCGGCAGCGAAGTCAAGATCGTCGACGGCAACGCCGTCGAAGGCCGCATCGTCACCCGCAGCTTCTGCGGCGGCGCCAAGTACACCACCTGGTTCCGCATGGAGTTCGACCAGCCGGTGGTGGCCCACGGCGTGTGGGACGACCGCGCCGGCTGGCCCGGCACCACCGGTCCAAGCCAGCAGGGCGAAGCCAAGCCGCACGGCGTGTGGCTGAGCTTTGACCTGAAGAAGAACCGTTCGGTGACCGCGCTGAGCGCGATCTCGCACGTCGACCAGGAAGGCGCGCGCATCAACCTGCGCGCCGACGGCATGGACAACGGCCGCCCGATCAGTTTTGACGCGATGAAGGCCAGGTCGCAGGCCGCATGGCAGCGCGAGCTGGCCAGCATCCGCATCGAAGGCGGCAGCAAGGACGACCGCACCGTGTTCTACACCTCGCTGTACCACGCGCTGCTGCAGCCGATGACCGGCAACGACGCCGACGGCCGCTACCGCGGCTACGACGACAAGATCCACACCGCCAAGGACTGGACCTACTACGAGTACTTCTCGCTGTGGGACACCTACCGCAGCCAGAACCAGATGCTGGCGCTGCTGCGTCCGGAACGCGCGCGCGACATCGCCAACTCGGTGCTGAAGATCCGCGAGCAGGGCGGCTGGCTGCCGCGCTGGGGCTACGCCAACTTCGAGACCAACATCATGACCGGCGACCCGGTCACCCCGTTCATGGTCGACCTGTGGCGCTACGGCGCACTGAAGGGCCGCGAACAGGAGGCCTGGACCGCGCTGCGCGAGAACGCCTTCAGCGTGCCGGCGCACGGCATCCGTCCACAGGGCCGTTCGGGCAACCCGAGCTACCTGAAGAACGGCTTCGTGCAGCACGAGCGCAGCTTCATCTCGAAGGGCATGGACACCGACCCGCACCACGGCGCCTCGTCGACGCTGGAATACGCGCTGGCCGACGGCTCGCTGGCGATCATGGCCAAGGCGCTCGGCAAGACCGAGGATGCCCAGGCACTGGCGCAGCGCGCCGGCAACTGGAAGCAGGTGTGGGATCCGAGCGTGGTCGACGAACCGACCGGCGAGCGCGGCTTCCCGCGTCCGAAGACCGAAGACGGCAAGTGGTTCAGCGATGTCGGCAGCAGCTACGATCCGCGCGGCGACCATGGCTTCCATGAAGGCACCGCCTGGCAGTACCAGTGGCTGGTGCAGCAGGACGTGCCGGGATTGGTAAGCGCGATGGGCGGCCACGACCATGCGCTGAAACGCCTGGACCAGTTCTTCGACTACCCGGCGGTGCTGGCCGACCCGAACGCGGTGCGCAAGTCGTGGGTGGTGGGACCGTACAGCTACTACGCCCAGTTCCGCTACAACCCGAACAACGAGCCTGACCTGCACGCACCGTGGATGTACACCCTGATGGGCCAGCCGTGGAAGACGGCCACCATCCTGCGTGGCGCCGAAACGCTGTTCACCAACGGTCCGGGCGGTGTGACCGGCAACGACGACTTGGGCACGATGTCGTCCTGGTACCTGTTCAGCGCGCTGGGCATCTATCCGGACATGCCGGGCAGCGGCCGCTTCCTGCTGCACGCACCGCGCTTCGCCAGCGCCGAGATCGACCTCGGCACCGGCAAGACCCTGCGCATCGAAGCGCCGGGCGCCAAGCCGGGCCAGCGCAGCTATGTGCAGTCGGTGAACTACGGCGGCCGTAATGTGGAACGCGTATGGCTGGACTGGGAACAGATCCAGGCCGGCGGCACCCTGAAGTACAAGCTGAGTGCACAGCCGGACACCAAGGGCTGGGGCACGCGCGCCAAGGATCTGCCGGCGGCGCCGGCAGGCATGGCCCGTTGAGCTGACGTAATGCAGTAAGCAGTACCGGAACGCCGAGGAGACCCCTCGGCGTTTCGTCTATACACACTCGGGCAACCGAACAAGATACCGAATACCAGGAGACAGCATGGCAAACATGGCATACAACGCGCCCCCGGCGCAGCAGGAAGGGCCCGGCGGGGCGCAGCAACTCGACAGCAACACGGGGGCGCTGGTCATCGTCACCATCCTGTTCTTCATGTGGGGCCTGATCACGTCGCTCAACGACGTGCTCATTCCCCACCTCAAGGCGATCTACACGCTGACCTATGTGCAGGCCATGCTGGTGCAGTTCTGCTTCTTCGGCGCCTACGCCATCGTGTCACTGCCGGCCGGTGCCCTGATCCGCCGCATCGGCTACCAGAAGGGCGCCGTCACGGGCCTGCTGATCGCGGCGGTCGGCTGCGCGCTGTTCTACCCGGCCTCGTTCAGCGGCTACGGCGTGTTCCTGTTCGCCTTCTTCGTGCTGGCCTCGGGCATCACGGTGCTGCAGGTGGCGGCCAACCCCTACGTCGCGGTACTCGGACCGGCGCGCACCGCCTCCAGCCGCCTGACGTTGACACAAGCTTTCAACTCACTCGGCACCACCATCGGCCCGGCGGTCGGCGGCCTGTTGATCCTGTCGGCGGTCGGTGCGACTGCCGGCGCGGTGCTCGATCCGGCGGCGGAAGCGGCCACCGTGCGCGGTCCTTACCTGGCGCTGGCCGGCACCCTGGTGGTGCTGGCGGTGCTGTTCATGATGGCGAAACTGCCGAAGATCGACGACAGCGCCGAAGTGGCAGCAGTCAGCGGAGCCAAAGGCTCGGTGCTGGCGCACCGCCATCTGGTGCTGGGCGCGATCGGCATCTTCCTGTACGTCGGCGCCGAAGTGAGCATCGGCAGCTTCCTGATCAACTTCCTGGGCGAGTCGCACATCGCCGCTTTGTCCCACGCCGACGCCGCGCACTACGTCAGCATCTACTGGGGCGGCGCCATGATCGGCCGCTTCATCGGCTTCGCCGTGATGCGCGTGGTCAGCCCGGGCAAGACCCTGGCCTTCAACTCGGTGGCCGCGATCGTGCTGGTGCTGGTCGGTACCTTCGGCGAAGGCAGCCTGGCGATGTGGGCGATCCTGGCGGTCGGCCTGTGCAACTCGATCATGTTCCCGACCATCTTCAGCATGGCGCTGCACAACCTGGGCAAGCAGACCGGCCAGGCCTCGGGCATCCTGTGCATGGCGATCGTCGGCGGCGCGCTGGTGCCGTTCGCGCAGGGCGCGCTGGCCGATTCGATGGGCGTGCAGCTGTCGTTCCTGCTGCCGGCGGCGTGCTATGGCTTCATCCTGTATTTCGGCGCCAAGTATGCGTCGATGTACGCGGCCAAGTAAGCACGGCTCTGCCATGTTCCGCTTGATGGGAAGTCAAGCGGAACATTCGTGCAAATGTATTTGCGCTATAATGACGGCTTGCCCCGCAAGCCGCCATCATGCTTCCCGAGACCCCTCAGCACGACGTCCGTAGCGCGTTTCAGCGCGAAATCATCTCCCCCAATATCTGGCATACCCGCATCGTCGTGGTCGGCATGGCCGCCGTCGCCGGCCTGGTCGTGGTCGGCTTCACCTGGCTGGCCGAGACCGCCTTCTTCGCCTTCCTCGGCCTGAGCCGGGTGGCGTGGTGGGCACCGTTGCTGTGGACGCCGCTGGTGTGCGCCGCCATCGCCTGGACCACGCGCCGTTACGCGCGCGGCGCCGGCGGCTCAGGCATTCCGCAGGTGGTGGCGGCGCTCGACCCGGCGCTGTCGGGCGGACGGCGGCCGCTGCTGGTGTCGCTGCGCCTGAGCCTGGCGAAGATCGGCCTGACGTCGGCCGGCTTCCTGGGCGGCATGTCGCTCGGGCGCGAAGGCCCGTCGGTGCAGATCGCCGCCGGCGTGATGCTGAGCGCGCGCCGCTTCCTGCCGAAGAAGAGCGGCATCAGCGCCCACGCGCTGCTGGTGGCGGGCGGCGCGGCCGGTATCGCGGCTGCCTTCAACACGCCGCTGGCCGGCGTCATGTTCGCCATCGAAGAACTCTCGCGTACGCCCGAGCAGCGCAACAGCGGCCTGCTGGTGGCCGGCATCGTGCTGGCCGGCCTGATCTCGGTCTCGGTGTACGGAAACGGCACCCACTTCGGCGTGATCCACCCGGGGCCGATCGGCCTGGCGCTGCTGGGGCCGGGCGTGCTGGTGGCGGTGGTGTGCGGCCTGGCCGGCGGCCTGTTCGCGCGCCTCCTGGTGACGTGCCTGCGTGGCCAGTCGCCCGACCTGCCGACGCGCTGGCGCGCCCGCTATCCGGTGCGCTTCGCGGCCGGCTGCGGCCTGGCGGTGGCGGTGATCGGCGTGATCAGCGGCGGCGCCACCTACGGCAGCGGCAACGAAGCCACCGCCGGCCTGCTCGGCAACGAAGCCAGCGTGCCGGGCGCATATACCCTGTTCAAGTTCGCCGCCACCTGGCTGACCGCCTGGTCAGGCATCCCGGCCGGCATCTTCGCGCCGTCGCTGTCGATCGGCGCTTCGCTCGGCCACGACGTGGCGCTGCTGACCGGTTACTCGGGCGGCGCGGCGCTGATCGCGCTGGGGATGGTCGGCTTCCTGGCGGCGGCCACGCAGGCGCCGCTGACGGCCTTCATCATCGTGATGGAAATGGTGGATGGCCACAGCATGGTGCTGAGCCTGATGGCGTGCGCGGTGGTATCGAGTACGGTGTCGCGTGTGCTCAGCCCACCGTTGTATGGTGCGCTGGCGCTGCTGCAGTTGCCGCCTCGGGTGGAGCGGCAGGCCGAGGGCCGCGTGGCGGCGCCGCACTGATGCGCGGCGCCGCCACGGTCGTCAACGGAACGTGTAGTTGGCGCTGGCGTAGAAGCGGCGGCCGCGCGGGTCGGTGTAGCTCGGATCGTAGCCGGACAGGAAGTAATACGCCTGGTTCGAATACGGCGGGCTCTCGTCGAACATGTTCTGCACGCCGACGCGCAGCTTGAGCGCGCTGTTGACCTGGTACGCGCCCGACAGATCCCACAGCGAGTACGACTTGACGCGGTTCTGCGCCACCACGCTGCCGTCGTCGATGTTGATCGCCGTGTTCTGGTCTTCGTAGCCGCTCGACCAGGTGTTCTGCAGGCTGCTTGAGAACGGACCCTGATCCCAGTCGAAGCTGACCGTGTGGCGCCAGCGCTGCACCACGCCGTCGGTGACGAAGCGGTTCAGGTTACTGACGAACGCGTCGCCCGGCGCGTTCTGGATTTTCGACGACAGCACATAGGTGCCGTTCAGGCGTCCGCCAAAGCGGCCAATGGCCGTGTCGACGCCGCGCACCGTGACTGCCAGATCGAGTCCGCGCGCCAGCTGAGCGCCGCGGTTTTCCTTGCGCAGTTCGATGTAGTCGATCAGGCCATCTTCGTCGCGGTACACCAGGCTGCCGTACTTGGCCAGGTTGCCGAGGATGATGTCGTCGCCGATCTCGCTGATCAGGTTGGTGCGCTTGATGTTCCAGTAGTCGAGCGAGGCGCTGACGTGGCGCCCGGCCGCGAACACCGCGCCGAGCGAGAACTGGCGGCTCTTCTCGGGCTTCAGGTTCTCGTTGCTGTAGCGGCGCGTGTCCCAGTTGTCGGCGCAGTCGGCGTAGTTGTTGTCGACCGTGGCGCAGTAGACCGGATCGGGCAGGGTGGCGGTGGCGCTGTACACGGTCGGGCGGTGCAGCTCGGTCATGGTCGGGGCGCGGAAGCCGCGTCCGGCCGAGGCGCGCAGCAGCAGCGCGTCGCTCGGGCGGTAGCTCAGGCCGATCTTGGGGCTGGCGGCGCCGCCGACCTGCTGGTAATGGTCGTAGCGCGCCGACAACTGCGCTTCCCATTGCTTGGCGAACGGCACCAGCACCTCGCCGTAGAGCGCGGCCACGTTGCGGCTGTCGCTGGTGGCGCGGCCGCCTTCCGGCGCGGCGTCGTTGTTGATGTTGTCGCTCAGGAGCAGGGCGGACGGGGTGAAGCGGTTGCGCTCGCGCCGCGCTTCGCCGCCGATCGCCACCGCCAGGTCGCCGCCGGCCAGCGGCGTCACGGCGCGCGAGAACTTGAAGTCGAACGAGTCGAGCGTGCCGCGCGCACGGCGCACCACGTCGTTGACCTGGATGCTGTCGAGCAGGGCCACGCCTTCGGCGCTCGATGGGCCGAACGGGTTGATGCGGCCGTCGGCGATCCCTTCCAGCAGCTCGTTGTACAGCACGTAGCCGTGGGTGTCCTTGTCCTTGACGGTGTTGACGCTGTGGTTGAAGGCGGCGTCATAGTCCCAACCACCCAGCGTGCCGTTCATGCCGACCACGAAGCGCATGCCTTCGCTGGTCAGTTCGCTGGTGCGCTGGCCGGCTTCGTTAAGGCGCATGCGCAGTTCGAGTTCGCCCGGATAGTCGTCGTCCAGCTGATCGAGGCCGGTGCCGGCCAGTTGCGGCACGCGGCTGAAGTCGATGTAGCCGGTAACACGCGCGGCCGAGCCGGTGTACCAGGTCTTGGAACGGGTGAGCGCCACTTCGGCATAGGCCTGGTGGCCGGCGCCGAGCTTGATCACGCCGCGGCTGAGCAGGCTGGCCTTTTCCGACTTCGGATACAGCTCGGTGTCGCCCATGTAGTTATAGGTGCAGGCATCAACGCCGCCGGTGCCGGCCGGCAGGTAGACGTTGGCCGGCGGCGCGCAATTCGGCACCGACAGGTTGATCAGGCGGTTGGTGATCGGCTGGCCGTTGATGGTGAAGCCGAGTTCCTGCAGGTGGTCGCGCTGGTTCGAGGTCAGGCGGATGTTGGCCGGGCCGGTGTAGCCGGACAGCAGGTGGCCGAGGCGCTGCTCGACCTCTAGGGCTGGGATGAAGCTGCGCTGCGAGGTGTTCAGGGCGTTGGTGCGCTGGAAGTCGGCGACGGCAAAGATGTTGTAGCCGTCGCGTTCCAGTTCGCCCTTGCCGGCGCTGATGCTGGCAGTACGTTTGCCCGCGCCGCCTTCGTCGGTCTTGCCGCCGTAGACGTTCAGTTCCAGGCCCTGGTAATCCTTGCGGGTGATGAAGTTGATCACGCCGCCGATGGCGTCGGTGCCGTACAGGGCCGAGGCGCCGTCGAGCAGCACTTCGACGCGCTCGAGCGCGGCGGCCGGGATGTTGTTCAGGTCCACGCCGCTGTCGTCGCCGGGCGAAGCGAAGTTGGCCATGCGGCGGCCGTTGAGCAGCACCAGGGTGGACGAGGTGCCGATGCCGCGCAGGTTGGCGCTGTTGAAGCCGCGCTGGTCGCCGCCGACGTTGATGCTGGCGCCGTCGGTCAGGCCGTTGACGTTGGCCGAGACGCGGCCAAGGATTTCGGCAGCGGTGGTGACGCCGGTTTTTTCGATCTCGGCGCGCGAGATGATTTCGACGGGGAGCGCGGTTTCGGATTGGACGCGGCGGATGGCGGAGCCGGTGACTTCGACGCGCGGCAGTTCTGCCGCGATTTCCTGCGCCACGGCAGTGCTGCCGAGTGTGCCTGCCAGGGTGGTCCAGGCGCCCGCAAGCAGGATGCCGCGGACGGCGCGTGCTCCCGCTTTCAGGTTCGTATTCATTGTTTCTCCTTGATGAAAACTCGGCTTAAACCGGGATGGTAATCGGGAGAGAAACAAGAAGGGTAAATATTAAATTAAGATGCAATGGTTGTTGTAAATATGAAACGTCGTCGTGGTTGGGGTAGTAGTGTATATGTTGACAGCGCGAAAGGGCAGTGATCTCGTTTCGACGACGCGGGTGCTGGCAATGAAGTGCGGTCAGGGTGATTTCGATGTGTTAGCGACTGCGAAAGCAATTACTTCATGTCGTCAGGTCGTTGCGTAATAGCGGTGGAATCGACCGCCATAATACGCAACAGCATTCGGTCGTCGGATTTGCAAAATTTTCCAGCGACCTCGGGTAAAGACAAGGTGGGCATACCAGTCGCAATCCTGCATTCGGATGAGCAATCTTTGCAACTAAGGCGATGTAGTCAGTACGGCCGGGAACGCCACCATGAAACTCGGGAGTGGTAACCAGCTCCCATTGAGCGGAGATGAACGGAAGCTTTAGACAAAGTAGTTGTTTCAGGGCGTCGAGGTAGGTCGACGGTGTTTCCCATATTCCTCTGAGTTGCAGCCACTTGACAGTACATACACCACGCGGATAAAGACGATCAAATGCACGATATGGGAATCGATTTTAGGCTGCCCTGAAACTGCTCATCGTGTTATTAATTGGATTTGTAAAGTTATGGAGAAATGGTGCGACTACGTTCGCGGTATGTTTTTTTATCGAGAATCTGAATGGTGGAATAGCCAGAAAATTTTGTGGTTTCAACTTGATCATCAATGCGGATATTGCTGACTATGCCTATCTCTGCCGTTATGTCGACATACTCCTGTTTGAAGGCGTGAATCTCGTCAATGTAAAGAATAGTGCTCATTTTAACTGATTCTCCAGGATGCATTTTGGTAAATATATCCTTGAATCTCCAGTCAGGCATACCCGTTCGTAACGAAATTTCCGTTTTAGTGATATTGTCGAAGAGTCGCCCAGACGGCCCAAGCCGATTCATGTAAGCAAGAGGAAATCCAATAACTGACGAGCTCGTATTTTTAATGGTAATCTCGATGGGCATATCTCGCCCATTGGCGATGCAATTTGTATGGTAAGGGCAAAACAATTCCACTGTTAAAATTTGGTTTTCCATAGTATATGCATATGTTGACGGGCTACCAAGAAGTAGAGCCAGTAGAACTAGCCTAAGAGAATGTCGCATTTAATCTTTCTACCAATTTTTTCGGAGAGAAGTGTTTGCACTTCATATGCGATTTGCCAAGCATGTCTAGGTTCAATTTTGGTCTCGTCCCGTACAGACATGATATTCGCTCCTTCTTCGCCAGGTGCGCGCGATGAAGCAAGCGCATCAATGGGCGCATCCCCTGACCCGTCAGGCTTGAAATAGGTGACGAGTCGATCTTCTCCTGCCTTGGTTGAATATTCATCTGCGAGACCGTAGCAATGAGCTAATTCATGTGCATACACAAATTCATCGCTCTCAGGAATAACTGATATTTGTGTGAGTCCAACACTTTCTCGAAATTTCGCGGCATCTGCTCCCAAGTGAATCATCATCTTATAATGTTCACCGCTATCAACCCATTTTATTCTGTATTCGATTGGGAAAGTACGAATTCCACATTCGGGGTCGATAATCTTGATTTTAAGCTTGTTATTCCAGTACTGAGCAAGACCACGTTCGGCCTTGGCTTGAACTAATGGAATCGTAAGCTGATCGTTTTTGTCTAGCGACTCCTGCCTGGCTTTGTCCATTCTCCGTCTTTGTATTTCCAAACCAGTGGACAAGTAAATTTGTGGCTTAATACGCAGTTCGGCGATAACGCTCGATCCTGATTTGGTCGGAACATAAAGGGAAAATTTCGCTTCTTGTTCAAATAAAACTTGATTGCCGTTGAGGTCAGTTGTCAAGTGATACAAATCCGCAGTTTTTGTATTGACTTCTTTTTCGTAATCTTCAATCCAGCAATTGGCTTTTTTGGTAAATACTTCTTTGCGAGCTTTTATTTCTACCGGACTGGTAACCGATTTTTCGGCGGCTTTATATTTCGTGCTACTGGCTTTTGGAACTAATAACTTTTCATCATGAGAACTTTGGCGCGGCGATTGAATCAGGCCTAATGTAAGTTGCTCAACATCAGCCGTTGCTACGGTATGCGTGCGCCCTAAGTCATCAGTTACACCTTCTTCGAAAGTTCCATCGATACGTGTAATCCGATAAGGATGGCGGGGTAAGGGTTCACGAGTCTTGATGTCTTTGATAATGAAACCTTCGTCGAAAAGCTTTAATCTGCTATCCGGCAGTGGTTCAAAACGAGGTGCGCCTTCGGCACCCTGTTCGAATATATGTTGACTACCTTTAACCGTGAAACTTCCTGGGCAAGCGAACGTGATATTCCCGCCCTCCAGCGTTACCGAAGACTGCCCTGCCTGGAGCACTATCTTCTCTTTTGCCTTGATCTCGATGACATCGTTCACCGACACGATCGTGACCGCCTTGTCCGCCAAAATCTCCAACTGGTCGGTATGCGCCTGCAGTGACACCGGCCCATTCGCCGCCACTGCCTGGATCTCGCCGTCATGCGTGAACAACCCGGTCGCGTTCGCCGACACCGACGCTACCGTATGCGCCGCCGCCATGTGCAGATCAGCTTGCGTCGTCCACTGCAATTGCCCGCCGGCGAACAGCGCGGTAGACGCCGGCGTTGCCCAGTTGATGCTGGCCGGCCCCTCCATCAACACGATCGGCTGCCCGAACTTCTCCACCGGCGCCGCCGCATCGAGCTCGCGCGCACCGGTACTCGCCTTGAGCGCATCCTGCCCGCCGACGCCGGCATCGAACTTTCCACTTTCCTCCGGATCGACCTGTTTGATGAAATCCGCCTGCGCCTGCTGCGCATCCTTGCTCGACAACGCCTTCTGCTGGCCAGCCGCATCGATCAGTACAGTATTCAATTCCGCAGCCCCGCGCAGCAACCCCACCGCCTCCGCGCTATCGAGCTGTGTCGACGTCACGCCGCTGCCTTGCTGCGTCCGCGCCGTCGCCGAAATCAAGGTCCCTTCACCGCCACGCACCACCGCCCAGGCATCGGTCCTTAGCTCGAACCCTTGCCCGCGATAACTCCCGCGCTGCGCCGACCCGACCGCCTGCTGCACCAGATACCCAAGATTGAGCTGCGTCGCCGCGCTGCTGGTCGCCAGCCGCGTACGCACCTGCCCGCTGGTATCGTCGACCACCCACTGGTTATATCCGCCGCCATCGAAGTTATTGCTGTGAATCCCCGAGATCACACCCGCGTGATTGACCTCGGTATCGACCCCGGCCGAGAACGGCGGCGTATCCGACCCGGTGTACAGCTGCGCCACCACCAGCGGCCGGTCCATGTCGCCTTCGATGAAATCGACCAGCACCTCGGTGCCGATGCGCGGCGTGAACTGCGAGCCCCAGTTCGGGCCGGCCAGCGCTTCGGCCACGCGCACCCAGGTGCCGGAGGCGTCGTTGCCCGGCGCATTGCCTTGTTCGTCGGTATCGTGCGCCAGTCCGCCCGGATTGCTGGCCGCGCCGCGCTGCCAGGCAAACTGAATGCGCACCTGATGCTCGCGCGTAGTCGTATTGATCGTCTCCGGCAAGCCGACGATCAGCGCCGTCTGCGGTCCGAGCGCGGCGCCGGCGAAGCGCGCGGCACTGGCGCGCGGCACGATGGCGACCGTGTCGCGCACGCAGGCGAAGCGGTTGCGATAGGTGCCCGGTTCCAGCTCCTCGGTGTCAAGCGGGGCGAGGGCGCCAATCTGCGGCGTGCCTGACGCCAGCAGCCGCGCCAGCGCGCCATCGAGCGCCGGCCCGAAGTTGTTGCGCGCCTCATGCTCGACCCACAATGTAGTGAACAGATTGGCGCCATCGGCATAGTTCTCGTGCTGGGTCAGCTGAAAGCCGTGACCCGCCGCCATGCGCCGCACCGCGCCCGCGCCCTCGAACTGCTTGTTATCGAGTTCCAGCGCCTGCAGCATCAGGCGGCTGTGCAGGTCCGCCCCGGCATTGTCCGCATGCCGGCGCTCGGCACTGCCGTCGTAGATCGCCAGCGACGGCAGTTCGCCGGTCTCCAGATTGCTCATCTGCTCGGCCGCCGGCGCCACCAGCTGCGCCGGATCCCAGCTGCTGATGGTCACCGCATTGGCCTGCACCCGCCGGCGCGCGGCAAAGCTGTCGATCGCATCGTCGTCATCGGTGGCGCGCACGCCATGAAAGCGCAAGACCTCGCCGCCCGGTGTCGGCGGCAGGGCCGCGGCGCTGTCGAAGAACACGACCTTGTGCCGCGCATGCTGCTGTCCACCGTCGCCTTCCGAATCGCCCTCCTGGTCGTGCTCGAAACGCCAGCTCAAGCCTTCGGCCGCCAGCACCCGCTGCAGGAACTCCAGGTCGCTCTCGCGATACTGGGTCCAGATCGGCCGCACCGCCAGTTCCTGCGACACGTCGAATTCGAAGCGTACCTGCGGATAATCGGCCAGCAGCTCGGTGATCAGGTCGCGCGCATTCTTGTCCTGGAAGATGTAGCTGTCGCGCCGCAACCCGAGCAGCGCCAGCGCCGGCTGCAGGTGCAGTCGATAGCGCGCCAGCCCGCCGTCGGCGCCGAGCCAGGCCGCATCGACACACAGCCCATGCCACGAGCGCCGCAATCCGTCCGGCTGCAGCAGCCCGAGCGTGATCTCTTCGCCGATGAACTGCGCCAGATCGAGGTCGGTCGAGGTGCTGAGCGCATCGATCTCGATATCGAACAATTCATTGACCGCTTCGCGCCCCGCGAAGCGTTCCGCCACCAGCGCCTGCGGCAATGCCGAGTCCTGCGCGGTGGCGAGCGTGATCAGGCGCGCGTGCTGGCTCAGCTTGACGCCGAACAGCGCGTCGATGCCGGGCAGCGCGGCGATGTCCGACAGCGCGATCACGGCAGCGTGATGGTCAGGTTGGCCTGGCGTGGCGCCAGCTTGACGACGTCGTTATAGGCGCTCAGCGTCGTCTCGGTGCCCTTGCCCAGCACCGTGCGCAGGCCCATGTAGCCGAGCGCGCACACCAGCGCGAACACCGAGCACAGTACCCACAGCGGCACTTCATTGCGCAGCTTGTGGATGATCTGGTCCGGCCGTTCGGCGTGCGGCGCGAAGCCGCCCTTGCGGCCCTTCATGTGGGCGATCTCGTCGCCCAGGCGCGAGGTCAGGTAGGCCAGCTTTTCGGAACCCTCGATCATGTAGCGGCCCTGGAAGCCGAGCAGCAGGCACATATGGAATACTTCGAGCGCTTCCAGGTGGGCGCTGCCGCGCGCGCGCAGGTCTTCCAGACGGTTGAAGAAGTTCTCGCCGGCCAGCTGGTCGCCGAACAGCACCAGCTGCAGCGGACGGCGCGCCCAGTCGTCGCGGATCGCGTAGGGCGAGCGCAGGATGATTTCGTCGACCGCCGCGCAGAACGCGTACTTGGCGTTGTCGATGTCGTCGGGCGAAGCGCCTTGCTTTTTGGCGCCGCGCGTGAAGTCGTCCAGGAAGCGCGTGAGCTTGTTGCGGAACTCGGCTTCGGACTGCGGGCCGTTGCCGTTCTTGAGCATGAACAGAGCGTAGAACCCGTCGTACATCAGGTCCATCAGCGTGTGTTCGGTGCCGGGACCGGCCGCGACGTTGGGCGTGAACGACGGCTGGCCGCCGGGGATCAGGGAAGGGGCGCTGGAAGTCATGGCAAAGACAGTTCAGGTTCAGGAAGTGACGGCGACCAGGTCGAGCTTCAGGTCGCGCAGGCCGGAAGGCACGTAGATCGAGATCGATTGCGCCTGCAGCATGCGCTCGTACATCTGGCCCTTGGGGTCGAGCGAAAAATAATAGGTGTCGGGCCGCACCGGCACCGCCGCCGGCACCTGCGGCGCATGCGCCAGGCGCACGCCCGGCATCGCCGACAGCACGAACTTCTCGACGTCGTCCGGGGCGCCGACCTTGAAGCGCAGCGGCACCACGTCCACCAGTTCCACGCCCGGCAGGTCGGCCGAGACGCCCAGGTAGAAGCTGGTCTGGGCGTCGATCTTGCCCGAGTCGAGCATGCCGTGGTGGTACGAGGGTTTCACTTCGTTGAGGGCGATCGCGAAGTACTTGGACGAGATCACGGTGTCGAGCAACTCGCGGATGATGGCGTGCAGGCGCGCGAAGCCGGGGCCGGGATTGACGTGCTCGTAGGGCGGCAGTTCGCTCAGCGAGATCCCTTTCGAGAACGTCATCAGGGCGCCGGCCAGGCCGAGCAGCGCTTCGTACAGGCGCTCCGGATGCAGGGTCGGATGGTGGAAGTAGTGGCTCAGCGAGGCATGCGCCGAACTGGCCGTGTGCAGCAGCCAGAAGCTCGACATGTCGCCCGAGCGGAATTCGATCACGTGCTTGCTCGGCTCGCGGTGGTGGCCGTACAGGGCGTCGACCTTGGCCTGCAGCGCGTCGAGCAGGCGGCGCAGCTGCAGGAACAGCAGCGGCGCGCTGCGGATCGACAGGCTGGGCGGCACGAAGGCCGGATCCTGCTCGAAGCCGCCGGTCGACAGGCGGCGCAGGCGCAGCAGCGGTACCGATACATAGGAGTCGCGCGGCTCGGATTCCTGCACCAGGCGCAGCGACTTCTTCAGGTAGGCCAGCTGGGCGCTCGCGGCCTGGGTGTACAGGTCGGGCGTGTCGGCATTGTGCTGGGCGAAGCGTGCCGCGGCGCTGGCCTGGCCGTCGGGCGCGAAATTGCCGCCGAAGTGCTTGAAGGCGGGCAGGGCGGCGTAGAAGGTCAGCTCCTGCTGGCCGCGCGGGATCGCGCCCAGGTCGATCTCGGGCGGCAGGTCGTCCTCGCCCGGCGCGGCGTAGATTTCGCCGTCCGGAAAGTGGACTGTCAGTTCCAGCAGCCGCAAGGTATCGTTTTGCAAGGCATCGCGATCGACCTGCAGCGTGCCCACGCCCCAGCTGTACGGATGCAGCGCACGCACGCTGTCGCGCAGACGCGTCTCGTGGTAGCGGTCTTGCTGCTGAAAATGCTGAGGCCGCAGAAACAGCCCCTCGCCCCATAGAAGTTTCCCAGAAATGCTCATTGCATACCCTATTGACGACATATTAATGCTCGCTTACAACTGACAAGACAATAACATCGAAAAGTGAGAAGCGGTATTTCGAGCGCGTATCGTGCTGAGTATTGGTTACCCGCCGCGCATGAAAATGTCCGCTAGAGCTGATGTGAGCGCTTGAATTCCGATTTATGGTATTTTTCGGGGCATGACAGTCGAGCAATAGTGGATATCTACTATGCATAAACATTTTTGAGGACCGCATGACTTTATCTCCGAGCCTTCGCCGCCTGATGGGCGGCGCCCTGTGCGCGCTGGCGCTGAGCGCCTGCAGCACCGCACCCGTCAAGCCGCCGGCGCCGGCCGCGCCGCCGACGCTGGCGGACTTCATGGGCAAGGCAGCCGCCGCCGACAGTGCCGGCCAGAAGGAAGCCGCCATCGCGCTGTGGCGCCAGGCCGCCGGCGCCTACCCGGCCGACAAGGACCCATGGATCAAGATCGCCCAGACCCGCTACGACGCCGGCCAGTACGGCGAAGCGATCGTCAACGCCGAAGAAGTCAAGGTGCGCGATCCCAACGACCAGCTGGCCAACAGCATCATCGCCATCAGCGGCCTGCGCCTGTCGATCCGCGCCTTGTCGGACCTGCGCAGCCAGAACAACCTGTCGGGTTCGCTGCGCACCGAGTCGCAGGACCTGGCCAAGCTGCTGCGCGAAAGCCTGGGCGAGCAGGTCCTGATTCCGCCGCCACCGCCGCCGCGCAAGGCCGCCACGCCGGCGCCGACCCGCAGCGCGCGCAAGGGCGCCAAGCAGGCCGCCGAAAGCGCCGATCCGTTCGGGGCGCTGAAATAAGCAGCCGGGTCTTGACAGTTGCGGATGTATATCGCCAATACCGGCGCCGCCAGCACGGCGCCGTTCATGTGAAATGGGGAACCTCATGTCGAAAAAAGAAAGTGTCCAGAAGCGCCTGCAGAAAGTGCGTCCACCGCGGGTCCAGATGACCTATGACGTCGAGATCGGCGATGCGATCGAAAACAAGGAATTGCCGTTCGTGATGGGCGTGGTGGGCGACTTCGGCGGCCAGTCGCAGGTCGAGCAGAAGCGCCTCAAGGAGCGCAAGTTCGTCGGCGTCGACCGCGACAACTTCGACGAGGTCATGAAGGGCATCGAGCCGCGCGCCGCGTTCCAGGTGGCCGACGAGCTGGGCGAGGGCAACGGCAAGTTCGGCGTCGACCTCACCTTCAAGTCGATGGACGACTTCCGTCCGGAAGCGGTGGTGCAGCAGGTCGAACCTCTGAAAAAGCTGCTGGAAGCGCGCACCAAGCTGGCCGACCTGCGCAACAAGATGGCCGGCAACGACAAGCTCGAAGACCTCCTCAGCGACGTGCTCTCGAGCACCGAAAAGCTGGCCGAACTGGGCCAGCAAACCCCTGCCAAGAAAGACTGAACCATGTCCGTCCAAACCTCGTCCCAGGCCGCCGGCGCGGCCACCACCGAACTGGCGCTGCTGGACCAGATCGTCGAGCAGAGCAAGGTGGCCAAGTCGAGCACCGAGCACGCGCGCGCCAAGGACATCATTTCCGAGCTGGTGTCGCAAGTGATGGAAGGCACCGTGGTGGTGTCGGACAACCTGGCCGCCACGATCGACGCTCGGGTGGCGGAAATCGACGCCATGATCTCGCGCCAGCTGAGCGCCATCATGCACGCCCCTGAATTCCAGAAGATCGAAAGCAGCTGGACCGGCCTGAACTACCTGGTCAAGAACTCGTCCACCGGCCAGAACCTCAAGATCAAGATGCTCAACGCCACCAAGCGCGAGCTGGTGAAAGACTTCCAGAGCGCGCTCGAATTCGACCAGTCGACCATGTTCAAGAAGGTCTACGAAGAAGAATTCGGCACCTTCGGCGGCGCCCCGTTCGGCGCCTTGATCGGCGACTACGAGATCACGCGCCAGCCGGAAGACATGTACTTCATCGAGCAGATGTCGCACGTGGCGGCCGCCTCGCACGCGCCGTTCATCTCGGCCGCCTCGCCCGAACTGTTCGGCCTCGAAACCTACAGCGACCTGGGCAAACCGCGCGACCTGTCGAAGGTGTTCGACACCGTCGAATACGCCAAGTGGAAGTCGTTCCGCGAGTCGGAAGACGCGCGCTACGTCGGCCTGACGCTGCCGCGCTTCCTGGGCCGGCTGCCGTTCCACCCGGCCGACGGCGCCACCGTGGAAGGCTTCAACTTCGTCGAGGACGTGGACGGTACCGACCACGAGAAGTACCTGTGGTGCAACGCCGCTTACGCTTTCGGCGCGCGGTTGACGAGCGCCTTCGAGGACTACGGCTGGTGCGCCGCGATCCGCGGCGTCGAGGGTGGCGGCCTGGTGGAAGACCTGCCGACCCACACGTTTAAAACCGACGAAGGCGAAGTGGCGCTCAAGTGCCCGACCGAGATCGCGATCACCGACCGCCGCGAGAAAGAGTTGAGCGACCTCGGCTTCATCTCGCTGGTGCACTGCAAGAATACCGACTATGCCGCCTTCTTCGGCGCCCAGTCGGCCCAGAAAGCCAAGAAGTACAACAGCGACGCCGCCAACGCCAATGCGGTGCTGTCGGCCCAGCTGCAGTACATCTTCGCGGTGTCGCGCATCGCCCACTACATGAAGGCGATGATGCGCGACAAGATCGGCAGCTTCGCCTCGGCTTCCAACGTGGAAGACTTCCTGAACCGCTGGCTGACCCAGTACGTGCTGCTCGACGACAACGCCAGCCAGGAACAGAAGGCGCAGTTCCCGCTGCGCGAAGCGTCGGTGCAGGTGTCCGAAGTACCGGGCCGCCCGGGCGTGTACCGCGCGGTGTCGTTCCTGCGTCCGCATTTCCAGCTCGACGAGCTGTCTGTCTCACTCCGTCTGGTCGCGGAGCTGCCTCAATCGACCAAGTCGTAAATTTTTTTTCTAACCAACTCAAGGAACTAGCATGGCCATCGACGTATACCTGCAAATTGACGGCATCAAGGGTGAATCCACCGATACCGCGCACAAGGACTGGATCGAATGCCGTTCGGTGCAGTGGGAAGTGCTGCAGCCGAAATCGGCGACCGCATCGACCGGCGGCGGCCACACCGCCGAGCGTACCGAGCACAAGGACATCGTGGTGTCCAAGCTGGCCGACCTGGCGACCCCGCTGCTGCTGCAAAACTGCTCGTCGGGCAAGACCATCCCGAAAGCCAAGTTCGAATTCCTGCGCGCCGACGGCCAGGGCGAACGCATCAAGTACTTCGAGATCGAACTCGAGAACGTCCTAATCAGCAACGTGGCGCCGTCGGTCAATCCGGGCGACATCCTGTCGGAAAACGTGGCGCTGAAGTACTCCAAGGTCAAGTGGAAGTACACCCAGCAAAAAGTCGGCGGCGGCTCGGGCGGCAACACCTCGGGCGGCTGGGACCTGTCGGCCAACAAGACCGCCTGATAGCGCTCCTGGTCTTACGATCCTGAGCAGCGCGGCGGCGGCGCGATCACCTCGCCGCCGCCGCGCCCACTTCATTTCTTGATTCGGGAACCACATGAAAGGTTTTTCGCCGGGATTGTTCGATCGCCTGATGGAAGGTGGCCGCCATGGCGGCGTCGGGCCGGCCACGGTGTCACGGCTGTCGATCGAGGAACTCAAGGACAGCGTCGCGCGCGACCTGGAAGCGCTGCTCAACACCCGCGCCGCCTTCGGCGACCTGCGCATCCGCGACTATCCCGAGTGCGCGCGCTCGATCGTCACCTATGGCCTGAGCGATTTCGCCGGCCTCAGTCTGTCGAGCAGCGACGACCGCGCCCACATCTGTGCCTGCATCGAAAAGACCATCGCGCGCCATGAACCGCGCCTGCGCAACGTGCGCGCGGCGCTGGTGGTGCAGGAGGGCGCGATCAATCGCCTGAATTTTGCCATCACCGCCTTGCTGGTACTGCCGGCCGAGCAGGAACCGGTGAACTTCGACGCCGTGCTGCAGCCATCGAGCCTGCACTACACGATCAGCAAGGCACGCCGTCTGGCCCAGGGAAGCTGAATTGGAACAACTGTTACCGTATTACGAGCGTGAACTCGGATTCCTGCGCCGCTATTCGCGCGAATTCGCCGAACGCTATCCGAAGATCGCCGGCCGCCTGTTGATGGGCGGCGAGGTGTGCGAAGACCCGCACATCGAACGCATGATCCAATCGTTCGCGCTCCTGAATTCGCGCGTGGCCAAGCGCCTGGACGACGACTACCCCGAGCTGACCGAAGCGCTGTTCGAGGTGATGTACCCGCACTACCTGCGCCCGTTTCCTTCGTGCTCGATCGCGCGCATGGACTTCAGCGCCGCCGCGGCCCAGCTGACCACGGCCGGCGTGCTGGCGCGCGGCACCGAACTCGATACCCGCCCGGTGAAGGGCGTGGCCTGCACCTTCCGCACCGCCTACCCGGTGACGCTGGCGCCGCTGGCCCTGAGCCAGGCCGAATTCCAGCCGATCATCGACGCGCCGGAAGCCGTGATGCTGCCGCCGGGCGTGAGTTCCAGCATCGGCATCGGCATCGAGACCGCCGCGGCGCAAGTGAACATCGGCCAGCTCGGCGTGAGCAGCCTGCGCGTGTTCATCGACGGCGAGCCGTCGTTCTGCGCCGCGCTGCGCGACGCGCTGTTCATGCGCAGCGTGAAAGCCTGGGTCGAACCGGAACGCAGCGGGCGCTGGACGCCGCTCGGTGCGATTCCATTGAAGGCGGTCGGCTTCGACGAAGACGAGTCGCTGATCGAATTCTCGGCGCGCTCGCATCCGGCCTACCGGCTGCTGACCGAGTATTTCTGCTTCCCCGAGAAATTCAACTTCTTCGACATCGACCTGGCGGCGATTGTGGCGGCGCTGCCGCCCGGCTGCAAACGGTTTACGCTGCACCTGGGCCTCTCCGGCCTGCGCACCGACTCGAATATTGCGCGCATGCTGGGCACGATGACGACCAATAACCTGCTGCTCGGCTGCACGCCGGTGGTCAACCTGTTCCGCCAGCGCGGCGAACCGATCCGCCTGACGCATGCCACCGCCAGCTATCCGGTGCTGGCCGACGCGCGCCGCGCGTATGCGTTCGAGGTGCAGTCGATCGACTCGGTGAAGCTGGTGCGCCAGACGCCGCAGGGCGAATCGGTGGTCGAGTTCCGCCCGTTCTATTCGCTGCGCCATGGCGAAACCCCGGCCAAACATGGCCACTACTGGGTGATGCGGCGCGATGAGCTGGTGGCGCTGAAAAGCCCCGGCTACGAAACCGAGATCTCGATCGTCGACATCGATTTCGACCCGGCCGCGATCGAGACCGACACCCTGAGCCTGGAACTGACCTGCACCAACCGCGACATGCCGCATGCGCTCAGCTACGGCCTGCCGGGCGGCGATTTGTTCCTGGAGGGCGGTTCGAGCATCCGCAGCATTGCGTTCCTGCGCCGTCCGAGCCCGGCGCAGCGCTTCGAGCGCGGGCGCGGCGCCCACTGGCGCCTGGTGTCGCACCTGTCGCTCAACCACCTGTCGCTGGCCGACAGCGGGGTGGAAGCTTTCCGCGAGATGCTGACCCTGTACGACCTGCCGCGTTCGGCGATTTCGCAGCGCCAGATCCGCGGCATCCACGCGATCGACTCGAAGGCCGCCAACGCGTGGCTGCCGGGTAACCCGTTCGCCTGCCTGGTGCGCGGCATCGAGGTGCGCCTGACGATCGACGAGGAAGCCTTCATCGGCAGCGGCATCCATGCCTTTGCCCACCTGATCGAATGCTTCCTCGGCCTGTACGTGCACGCCAACAGCTTCGTTCAACTCATGATCGTTTCCCGGAAAACCGGAGAGGAAATCTGGCGATGCGCACCCCGCAGCGGCGATTCGAGCCTAGTGTAATCGCCCGGCTGTTCGCGCAGCCGTACCGCTTCCAGTTCTTCCAGGCCGTGCGCATGCTGGAGCTCTGGCTCAAGCGCAACGGCTTGCCGCGCGAAGGGGCGGTGGCCAGCTTCCTGCGCTTCCAGAATTCGACCACGCTGAATTTCCCGGCCAGCCAGCTCGAAGCGATGGCGCCCGAGCCGCGTCCCGAAGGACAGGGTGACGCGGTCGACGGCGCGGCGCTTGGAGCGGCGCTGCGGCGCGGCGAAGTCAAGTACATCCGCATCACGCCGGCCTTCATGGGCTTTCTCGGCACCGCCGGCTCGCTGCCGGCGCACTACACCGAGCGGGTGGCGGCGCACGCCCTGTACGAACGCGATGACGGCCCGCGCGCCTTCCTCGACACCTTTTCCAACCGCAGCCTGGCGCTGTTCTACGAAGCCTGGCGCAAATACCGGCTCGAGCTGCAGTATGCGGTCGACGGCCAGGACCGCTTTTTGCCGCTGCTGCTGTCGATGGCGGGTGTCGGCAACCACACGCTCAAGCACCGCCTGTCGGACGGCGGCGAAGGGGTGCTGGACGAATCGGTGGCGTATTTCGCCGCCGCCATGCGTCAGCGTCCTGCCTCGGCGGCCCTGGTCGGCAGGGTGCTGAGCGACTATTTCGGCGAGCCGATTTCGGTCACGCAGTTCATCGGCGCCTGGTATGACGTGCCGAGTGCGCAGCAGACCACGCTCGGCGGCGCCAATGCCGGGCTGGGAATCAGCGCCCTGGTCGGCGCGCGCGTGTGGCAGCGCGACCTGCGCATGCGCCTGACGGTCGGGCCCTTGAGCCGGGCCGGCTACGAAGCCTTCCTGCCGGGCGGGCTGGCGGCGCGCGCACTGGGGCGGATGCTGTCGATGTTCACTGGCCTCACGCTCGAATACGAAGTCCACGTCGTGCTGCGCGCGTCCGACGTGGACGGCATCACGCTGAGCGAAGAGCGTGTCGGCGGGCGGCTGGGCTGGGACAGTTTCCTGTCGACCCAACCGGAGACGCGCGACCGCGACGACCTGCGCTACGAGCTGGCGGCGCTGTAGCCGGCGCCGGAGCCAATGCTGAAGTCAATTCACTCCCCATTCAACCAACCATACCAATAAGGACTCGCGCGCAATGAGCATCAACCTGAAGACGCTGATCGGCAAGCTCAATGACACCAGCCGCACCGCCGCCACGCGCGCGGCCAGCATTTGCGTGGGGCTGGGCCAATTCGAGGTCGACCTCGAACACCTGTTCCTGGCCCTGCTCGAGCAGCCGCAGAGCGACCTGGCCGTGGTCGCCCGCAAGAGCAACATCAGCCTGCCGATGCTGGAAGCCGACCTGCACGCCGAAGTGGCGCGCCTGAAGACCGGCAATACGCGCACGCCGGTGTTCTCGCCGCGCCTGCCGAAGCTGTTCGAGAACGCCTGGCTGATCGCTTCGCTCGACGTGCGCGCCGGCTTCGAGACCAGCATCCGCAGCGGCCACCTGCTGCTGGCGCTGTTGTCGGACAGCGAGCTGGCGCAGCTGGCGTACCGCGGCTCGAAGCTGTTCAACAAGATCAACGTCGATGAGCTCAAGCACAAGTTCGACCAGATGACCGAGGGCTCGCAAGAGGCGCGGTTGACGGCGGCATCAGAGAACGTGGAGCCGGAAGCGGGCGCCGACCCGGTCGGCGAACTGGCCGGGCAGGGCGCCTCGAAGACGCCGGCGCTGGACCAGTTCACGACGAACCTCACCGCGCGGGCGCGCGACGGCAAGGTCGATCCGGTGATCGGACGCGATGCGGAGATCCGCCAGGCGGTCGACATCCTGATGCGGCGGCGCCAGAACAACCCGATCCTGACCGGCGAGGCCGGCGTCGGCAAGACCGCCGTGGTGGAAGGGCTTGCCCTGCGCATCGCCCAGGACGACGTGCCGGACGTCTTGAAAGGCGTCGAGATCCACACGCTCGACATGGGCCTGCTGCAGGCCGGCGCCAGCATCAAAGGCGAGTTCGAGAACCGCCTCAAGAACGTGATCGACGAAGTCAAAAAGAGCCCGCATGCGATCATCCTGTTCATCGACGAGGCGCACACCATGATCGGCGCCGGCGGCACGGCCGGCCAGAACGACGCCGCCAACCTGCTCAAACCCGCGCTGGCGCGCGGCGAACTGCGCACCATCGCCGCCACCACCTGGGGCGAGTACAAGAAGTATTTCGAGAAGGACCCGGCGCTGGCGCGGCGCTTCCAGGTGATCAAGGTCGAAGAGCCGAGCGAGGAACTGGCCTGCGCCATGCTGCGCGCGATGGCGCCGCTGATGGAAAAGCATTTCAACGTGCGCGTGTATGACGAAGCGATCACCGAGGCGGTGCGCCTGTCGCACCGCTACATCTCCGGGCGGCAGCTGCCGGACAAGGCGATCAGCGTCCTGGACACCGCCTGCGCCAAGGTGGCGCTGGGCCAGAACGCGACCCCGGCCCTGATCGAGAACCTGGTCAAGCGCCTGGACCGCATCGACGCCGAGATCGCATCGCTGGAACGCGAGGAAAGCGGCGGCGGCAGCCACGCGGCGCGCCTGGATGAACTGCGCACGGCGCGCGCCAAGGCCAGCGACGAGCATGGCGCATTGTCAGCGCGCTGGGAAGTCGAAAAGGGCCTGACCGAAAAGATCCAGGCCGCGCGCGGCGAGCTGGAAGCGGCCAAGGCCGATGGCGCCAAGGGTGACGCTTCCGGCGTGCAGGCCATGATGAAAGAACTGCGCGAGCTGCAGGGCGAAGCGCCGATGGTGCCGGTGCAGGTCGACGGCCACGTGGTGGCCGAAATCGTCGCCGGCTGGACCGGTATCCCGCTCGGCAAGATGGTCAAGGACGAGATCAAGACGGTGCTCAAATTGAAGGACATGCTGGAAGAGCGTGTCCTGGGCCAGTCGCACGCGATCGAGGCGGTGGCCCAGCGCGTGCGCACCTCGCGCGCCAACCTCGATGATCCGGACAAGCCGAAGGGCGTGTTCCTGTTCGTCGGCCCATCCGGTATCGGCAAGACCGAGACCGCGCTGGCGTTGGCCGACGTGCTGTATGGCGGCGAGCGCAAACTCGTCACCATCAATATGAGCGAGTACCAGGAAGCGCACAGCGTGTCGGGCCTGAAAGGCTCGCCGCCAGGCTATGTCGGCTATGGCGAAGGCGGCGTGCTGACCGAAGCGGTGCGGCGCAATCCCTACAGCGTGGTGCTGCTCGACGAAGTCGAAAAGGCGCACCCCGATGTACTGGAACTGTTCTTCCAGGTGTTCGACAAGGGGGTGATGGACGACGCCGAAGGGCGCGAGATCGACTTCCGCAACACCATCATCATCCTGACCTCGAATGTGGCCTCGAGCACGATGATGGCGGCGTGCCTGAACAAGACGGCCGAAGAGATGCCGAGCCCGGAGGAGCTGGAACAGCAGATCCGCCCGCAGCTGATGAAGGCCTTCAAGCCGGCCTTCCTCGGCCGCCTGAAGGTGGTGCCGTACTACCCGATCCCGGACGACGTACTGGTGCGCATCATCGAACTCAAGCTGGGCAAAATCGCGCGTCGCATCGCGGTCAATCACAAGGCCGAGCTGACCTACGACGAGGCACTGGTGGAAGCGGTGCTGGCGCGCTGCACTGAGGTCGATTCGGGCGCGCGCAATGTCGACAATATCCTGAACGGCAGCCTGCTGCCGGAGATCGCGGAATCGGTGCTGGCGAATATGGCCGAGGGCAAGACGATCTCGAAGATCAAGGTCAGCGCCGACAAGAAGGGGCAGTTCAAGTACAGCGTGAAGTAAGCAGGCGGGCTGCCGTCGTTGGCGGCCCGCGCACATTCGAGCCCCGGCATCATGACGAATGCAAACACCAACCTGGCCGGCGCCGCGCTGGCGACGGCGGTCCAGGCCGCACTTGGCGGACAATACAGCCAGCACCGGCGCATCCTGACCCTGTCGAGCGGCGCCGGGCGCGACGCGCTGCTGGCCGAAAGTCTGCGCGCGAGCGAAGGCCTGAGCGAAGGCTTCCGCCTGCAGGTGACGGCGCTGTCGCTCGACGCCGCGATCTCCCTCAGGACGCTGATCGGGCAGCCGGTGCTGCTGCAGCTGGAAACCGCCGGCGCGCCACGCTTCTTCCACGGCCACGTGACGGGCGCCGAACAATCCGGCGCCAACGGCGGCTTCGCGCGCTACGTGCTGACGGTCGAACCCTGGACCCGATTCCTGGGCATGGGGCGCGACAGCCGCATCTTCCAGGACATGACGGTGCCCGACATCCTCGACGCCGTGTTCCGCGCCTACGATGGCAAGGGCCGCCTGGCGCCGGCCTGGCGCTTCGACCTGCAGGACCTCGACGCCTGCCCAAAACGCAGTGTCACCACCCAGTACCAGGAAAGCGACCTGGCCTTCGTCGAACACTGATGTTCGAAGAGGGATTGTTCTATTTCTTCGAGCACTCGGGCGACCCGGACAGCCCGTCGTTCGGCAGCCATACGCTGGTGATCGCCGACCACAATGGCGCCTTCGCGCCGAATGTCCAATCCGACGTGCGCTTCACGCAGCCGGGCGCGGTGATGCGCGAGGACAGTCTGGATCGCTGGCGCACCGAGTGGCGGGTGCAGACCGATGCCATCGAACTGGAAAGCTGGGATTACCGCAGCCGCTCGGTGCGCAGCGTCTCGAGCAGCGTCGGCGGCGATGCGTCGCTCACCAGCCGCGATCATCCGGGCGCGTACGCCTACTCGACCCGCAAGCAGGGCGAACGCATCGCCGAACACCAGCTGCAGGCGCTGCAGGCGCGCAAGCAGGTGCACGTCGGCGCCGGCACCGTGCGTACCCTGGCGCCGGGCACCACCTTCACACTGCAGGGGCACCCACGGTTTGCTGGCGGCGACTCGGCTGCCTTTACGGTGGTGCGCGCGCTGCATATGGCGCACAACAATCTGGATGCGGACGTCGACAATGCACTCACGCGCTTGTTGGGACAGTGTGCGCTGCGCCGGCAGAACGATGCCGACCTGGCTTCGAGCCTGCACGCGGTGGGACGTGGGACCGGACAACGGCCGGTGTACCGCAACCGCATCGACGCCATTCCGGCGAGCGTGCCGTACCGCGCCAGCGGCAGTGACGGCGACGGGCAGCTGCTGCATCCGCGTCCCCTCGCGCGCGGTCAGCAGACCGGAATCGTGGTCGGTCCGCAGGGCGCGGTGATCCACACCGACCGCGATCACCGCGTCAAGGTGCAGTTTCACTGGCAGCGCGGCGACGCCAGCCACAGCCGCCTGAACCATCCCGTGCCGGACGGCCAGACCGGCGCGCCGGGCGACGAGCGCGCCGGCACCTGGGTACGCGTGGCCACGCCGCTGGCGCCGGTGGCCGGGGTCAACTGGGGTAGTCACGCGCTGCCGCGGGTGGGGCAGGAAGTGCTGATCGACTTCCTCGATGGGAATATCGATCGGCCGGTGGTGATCGGGGCGGTTTATAACGGCGCGGGGGCGAAGGATGCGCAGCATAACCAGGTGGCGCAGGGGGCGGGGGCGGCGACCGGTAATGCGCCGGCGTGGTTCCCGGGGCAGGGTGGGGCGCATGCACATGCTGCAGCGCTATCAGGGCTGAAGAGCCAGGCACTGCAGGCAAGCGCGTCGGGTAGCGGTGCCTATAGCCAACTGGTATTCGACGACAGTCCCGGCCAGGCACGGGTCGCGCTGCAGCGCCACGCCGGACAGCATCAGGGCACCGACGAGCTGAACCTCGGTCACCTGCGCCATCAGAGCGATAACGCGCTGCAGGCGGCAGCGGGTTTCGGCGCCGAGTTCAAGACCGAGAACGCCGCCGCGCTCCGCGCCGGGCAAGGACTGTTGCTGTCGACTGACCGAATGTCAGTGGGCGCAGCGCAGCTGGACTCGACACAGGCCGAAATGCTGAACGAGCAGGCGGTGACGCTGTCGACGGAACTGGCAGCGCTGGCACACAAGCACAAAACGCAACTGCAAGGTGAGACGACGCCCGAGTCGCTTGCCGCAGTTGTCGGCCTGAAGCGCAGTATCGAGACGCTGCAGGCACGGGCGCAGACTGAGGCCGGCGCGGCTACCGAAGGCCCGGGGGTAGTGACCGCGTACGATCAGCCGCATTTGCAGTTGTCGAGTCCGTCTGGAATTGCGGCGTTGACGCCGACACACGCGGTCCTGAGCGCGGGGAACGTGACCGCGCTAACGGCCGACCATGATATCGACGTGGCATCGCAGGGCAATTCCTATCATGCAGTGCGCAGCGGAATTGGCCTGTTCACCTATGGGAAGGCAAGCAGTACGGTTAAACCGAACCAGGAAACGGGTATCCGGATGCACGCGGCCAGCGGCAAGGTCAGTAGTCAAAGCCAGAGCGCGGAGACGCGCATTACGGCTGACAAGGCGGTGACGGTCGCTAGCGTGACCAAGAGCGTGAATGTGGCGGCGCGAGAACATGTTCTCCTTGCAGCGCAGGGAGCGGCGTTGAAGCTTTTCGGCGGCAATATTGAGATTCACGGGCCGGGAACGATGGCCTTCAAGGCATCGATGAAAGAGCTGACGGGGCCGGAGGTTGTGCCAGCAGCGTTGCCCGCGCTTCCGAAAACAGGAAACATCAAGAATTTCGTAGAACTTAATCACCACTGGCCAGACTTGTCGCCTGTGGCTGGGGGCGCGTATCGAGCTGTGTTTTTCGATGGCACCGTCAGAGAAGGCATACTCGATGACAAGGGCTTTGCTCGCCTAGAAAATATTCCACCTGGGCCAGTACGAGTTTACTACGGTGAAGATCCACGCCCCTACGTGCCTCCGGCACTTGAGGATCTGGAAGGAGTTTCCCTTGGTGCTATTCAGGAGGAGTTAAAAAAACTCGGATACGACACTGATGTAGATGGTATCGAATACTTGCTAGATACATTATCTGGGAGAAATTTGTAATGACCACTGGGTCCGATCTGGATATGTTATCGACTGAGGAAAGTGAGAACGACCTCATAGCGATGGTTGAAGAAATCGGCACCGCAGTCGCAGCAGGCTTAGTGCCTGTCGTCGGACAGGCGATTAACGTTTATGACACCATTGAATGCCTGCTTGCCTTGCACAACAGTAAGGGCGTTGAAGCAGAGAATGAGGCGAAATTTGATCTTGTTTTAGCCATAGTGGGCTGGATTCCAGGCGCAGGAGGTGGCGTTAAAAAAACTATTCGTATAGTTAACAAAAACCCGGCACGTTACGCTCCTATCCTGTTCGATGTACTGAGGATGGTTTGCCTCAAGCTTAGTATCCGGACCAGCCCCGAGGTGTTGCTCGAAAAGTTGTTTGATGCGGCAGGGTTAATTGCTGTTCTCGGGGCAGTCCAATCGAGTGTTGAAAAATCATGGGCCTATGAGCAGCTACCGGTGGCAGGGCAGCAAGTTCTCTCGTCGACCTTGGGCACAGTGCGTTCGTCGCTCCCTGCCATGGTGACGCTGGTGACGATGAAGCTTACCAAATGGCGACGGGTGCAGCGCGATACTGCCTCGCGTAGCATAGGCTCACGAAAGACCGATCCTGCGTCGATCAAGCCAGCCGCCATTGATCCGCAGACGGCGAAAATGGGACACAATGCGCCTCATCAGGTTCCGTCCAACACGTCAGCAAATGCTGTGGTTGGTACATCCGCGTTGGCCGAGCTCACAAACGATGTCATTGGTATTCTGGGCGAGCACATTACTGACTACTTCTTGTACGAAGAGTTTGGCTGGGGAAAAGGATGGAACGCTCACGATAAAGGCACTAGCGGGGAATGGGAGTATATGCCAGGGAAACAGTTTCCAGGAAAGTTAAATGAGGCAACTAAGTTAAATCCGTTAGTTGCATTAAAGGCACATGGCGTGGGCATCGATGGCGTGTGGAAGGTTCAACTCGCAGATCCTCACAACGGAAATAAACCTTATGCAATCGTTGAATCTAAGGCATCATCAAACGCGGTTACCCCAAGGATCGCCTCTCGGAAGCCACAAGTCGCTGGGAAGTTGCTTTCCAATGCCAGGCGCCTGCGACAAGCAACTGCGGTTGCTACGGCACTACCGAAAACAGTGGATCTACTCGATCCGCCGACAGCAGACGCTGCAGCTAGTGCGGGTGCTCCCGCTGGAGGAGGTCTGCCGGGTGGGCAATCTGCCAGGGCGCGAAGAGGGCAGCAGGCTAGACAGCGGTCCAATGGCAATTCGTCTGCGGGATCATCTACGAAGAGTTCTCCCGGCGAAACACCTATCGTTCAGATGAGCCGCAGGTGGATCAGCAAGAACATCGCTGCTGCCGTAAAAGATATGCAGATTGGTTTCGAATTCCGCGATCGTGGTCATCGCATATACTCTCGCCATCTGTTTTACACCCCATTCTACCTGCCAGCCGCAGCCGAGCATGCATTAGCGCTGAAATCGGCAGAAAGCTCGGCCGCGGTATTGCATACCAGTCACCAAAATCATGCAATTCCGAGCACTCACCGTCACGATGAGAAAGAGGTCAAGGAAGCGGTAAATGCGAAACTGAAAGCCCTGAAGCGAGCGCAAGAAATTTGAGATTAAACACCTTGATTATTGAATGCATATGGAATTCCATAATAAACGGCGGCAACAATTCCTCAGCGAGGCAGCTTATGTCTCGACTACAAAATTCTTCAAAGAGGTCGCCGCGCCGGGCTATTTAAAGTCTCTTTCAAGGTCGGATTTCGACGCAGAGGATAAGGCCCGTGTCGCTGATGCTTACGCGGACGAGACGTTCGCTGATTATTTGCTGAGATACACGGCGGGGGAGCCGATCGCGATCTTGCGGGATGAGCTCGACTTCGTGGTTTCCGCATATGAAAACGCAACGCATTTTGTGAGGTTATACGAAAAAAATGAGAGTTTCCCGGCACTAAGGTTCGTTGAAATAGATGAATACGAGCGCGTCCTCCAAATGATCGGATTGTGTTTTTTAATGCATCGTAGAGATTTGTTGCCTCGTGTCGCGGCTATGTTCGATCCTGCGTTTTCCGACAAGGATACGCTTTATGAAGATATGCTTTCATTCGACTTGAAAGATAGGTTTGAACTGGATCGTTGGTATCATGATATTCCATATCGTGATCTTATCAACACGATGTATCGTGATACAGATGAGGAAAGTCTCGCCGACTTTGAACGCTATTTTAAAGGATGGTACAAATCTTTCAAAAAAGCACCATGGCATGATAGCCACCTCAGTATCAACGAAAATACCTGCGCAGGCTATTTTGGATACTGGGCGATTGAAGCAGCTGCGCTCGTATATTTGATGGAGTTTGATGACAGTGCTTTTCGCGAAAATATCGTTTATCCCAAGGATCTGGTTGATTTCGCCAAAAAGATGGAACTGACGTTTAAGTCAGCACAAGAATCTCCTGAGCGCACACATAGCCCAGTTAAAGGTGGTCTGCGTGCTCCGGAAACAGGTTACTGGACTACGCCCGCGGGTCAAGGAAGCTTAAAATTTTTCAATAAAGGAGACATCATGCCGAACTTTGACAACTCACCATATGGTGAAACCATCTGGCAGTGGAGCGATAATCAATCCATGGAATAACGCTGGGAGAGATACAGACTGAGAAGATTAAGCTGTTAAGATGAATGCCGATGCCGATGCCGATGCCGATAAGTGAACGAAAAGTTATCGTCGCAATGGTTGGCCGTTGCTTTTTAATTGGTCATTTTAAGTCGGCATCCCATTTTCCGATCGTGCCAAGGGTTACTGGAGCGACGAGCGCGAACTTGTCTTTCGAACCCATGACGGCCGGCGTCTGTGCCTGTTCAGGGTTGAAGCGGATGGCGCGTTGACCGACCTGGCGCCGGATCTGCAGGTGCAGCTCGAACCTGCGACCTATGGCGATGGCCGCGAGATGCAGGGCATTAGCGCGTTGAGCCTCCGTGATCCGTTCCAGGCACGCTGTACGAGATCACCTATGACTCGCTCGCCTATGCCAGGATGTTCGGCATCGCCAGCATGTTGGCCTTCATTCCCGATGAAGAGCTGGGCGACTTTGACTTCTTTGTCGGCACCAAGCGCGCCGTCGACGAGCTCAGGAAGACCGCCGGCCGAGCACCCATGGCCGACTAACGGCCACCCAGGGACGCATCAATCGTTGCGCCGCTGCACCCCCAGCAACTCCTCGATGTGCGCCATGGTCGCATCGTCCTTGACCACCGAGCGCAGCCAGTCGTGCAGGTTCTGCTCGCCCGCGTCGGCGGCCTTGTCGGCGAAGTAGGAGACCGGGCTGTGCGGCTCGGTGCGGCGGAAGAACTCCGCCACCGCGCGCAATTGTGCCAGCGCCTGGGCGCGGGTCTGGATCGCACCGGGTGGCCCGGCAGGGATGATCGGCGCCGCGTGGCCTGCCGGGTCGGCCTGGCCCGGATCCTGAGCCGCCGTGACGGCCTCGCTGGCGGCAACAGCCGGGACGGCAGCAGCGGCCGCAGGCATCATGCGCTGCAAGTCCAGCAGCGCATCGCGCGCCGCCGAGAACCCCGGGCTGTCGTGCCCCAGCCGCTCGTCGGCCACCGTCTCCAGCTCCTTCAACGCATCCAGGCACAGCTGCACATCCGCAGCAAACGCGGCCACGAACGCTGGCGAGTTATTGCGCCGCGCCGCTTCCAGGTCCGCCAGCTTCGGCCCGGGCCCGGCGCCATCCCCATTCCCCGCCGCCTGTTTGCGCGCCGTCTCGAAATCGATTGTCGAATAGCTCCCCTGCCGTCCGTCGGTCAGCGGGATCTCGCGCGTCAGCGAGGGAATGCGCGCCAGGATCCAGCTCAGGTTGCCGATGCGCTGGTCTTGGTCGTCGCCATCCGACTCCGGATACAGGCCGACGTCCCAGTAATCCTGGCAGAGTCCTGCCAGCGTGCGCAGGCCTTCGCCCAGCGCGCGCAGGCCGTCGGTCTTGGCGCCGGCTTCGGCCAGCCAGACCGCCAGCCGCAGGTCCTTGCTTTTCTCCTGCAGCAGGGCGGCGCAGCGGCGCACCACGAAATTCCAGTCAGCTTCCTTGAGTTCGGTGATCCATTCGCCTTGCTCGAGCGACGGATCGTCGAAGCGGCGCGCCTCGGCAATCGCGTCGAGCTCGGGCGAAAACGCCAGGTCGTCGCCCGCCGGCGAAGTCGGGCTGATCGGTTCGAGAAGTTCTTCTGCGGTAAAGGTCATGAAATCGGCCCGTGAGTGTTATTGAGCGAATTTATTGTGCAATTCGGAATTCGATGCGGCGGTTGCGCGCGCGTCCGTCCGGCGTGGCATTGCTGGCGACCGGGCGGTCCGAACCCTGGCCGAGCGTGGTGAACATGTCGGGGCTCAGGCCCTTGCCGGTGAAATAGGTCTTCACCGCTTCGGCGCGCGCCTGGCTCAGGCTCTGGTTGGCCGCCTTCAGCCCCTGGTTGTCGGTGTGGCCGATGATCTCGATCTTGCGGCCCTGCAGCTTCTGGATCGCGGCCGCCATCTGATCCAGGATCGCCTGGCCGGTCGGGGTGAGCGTCGCCTTGCCACTGTCGAATTCGACGATGCGGTTCGCCAGCGCACTATCCAGGATGCCCTGTTCGGCGGCGGCCACACGCAAGCCGTTGTTGACGACATAGGTCGGATTGAGGCTGGTGGCGAAGTCGCTGGCGATCTTCTGGCGCTGCGCCTCGTTCGCTACTTCGCCGCGCACGCTGACGGTGCTGCCATCGATCTTGAGCTGGCCGCGCGAGATGGTCTTCAGTTGCGGCGTGATCAGCTTCTGGACGTAAGCGTTCCAGTTGGCCGGCTGCGCCACCTGGCCGACCGCGATCTGGTCGACCACCTTGTCGGCGCCATACACCTCGATCAGGCGCGCCAGCACCGCGGCCTTGGTGGCTTCGTCGGGGACGGTGCCGCTGGCCAGCACCTGGCCCGGCTGCGGCGTGGCGGCGGTCTGAGCGATCGCGGGAACGGCGGCGCCGAGGCAGGCGGACATCAATAAAAGGGTCAGGACTACACGCATGGTCAGGTTCCAATGAAGGCGGCGCGCAGCGAGTCGCCGGCCGATTTGAGAGAAAGGGCGCCTTGCGCCAGATAGGTCGACACCTTCTTGATCGCATAGTCGGCGCCGACCTGGTCTTCGACCCAGTCGAGCTGGTCGAAGCCGATGTGGTGCTCGAGCCCGACCTGCGGGTCCATGATCGCCTGCAGTGTCTGCGCCGAGGCGCCGCTGAAGCCGAGCACCAGCACCGGCCGCTCTTCCTGCCGGGTGATGAACACCGACAGCTCGAAGTCGGCGCGCATCAGGAACGGCGCGATCAGCTGCATCCAGAAGGTCGCCACCATGCGCCGGTTGTGCGGCTCGTACGGCAGCGGCAGCACCAGGCTTTTTTCCAGGCGGCTGGAGCTGGTGGCCATCACCGGCTGCAGCAGCAGGCCGAGCGCCAGCAGGATCTGGCGCGTCGAGCCTTCGAAATTCGGGTGGGCCAGCATCGCGTCCAGCGCGCCGACCGTCTGGTGTTCGAGAAAATCGTCGAAGGCGGCGGCGCTGAGCGGGTCTTCCGAATCGAACTCGACCGTCGCGGTGGCGGCGGCCTGCAGCGGCGCCACCGGATCGGGCGCGCGCATCACGTCCGCGCTCAGGGTTTCGAGGCGGTTCCACAACGGCCCCAGCATCAGCGGGCTGTTCGGCACGAAGGCGGCGGGCGCGGCGATCGGCATGGTGCTCATCAACAGGAATGGAAAGCGCCTGCCGGACTGGTCTGTGCTGGCCACCAGGTGGCCGGCCACGGCGCGGCCGCGGCGCGGGCCGATGAAGGCGAAATGGATCGGCGCCAGCGCGTCGTAGTTGCGCTTCCAGCGCGCGTCGGCACTGAGCAGGTCGATTGCCTGCGCCAGCCAGGCGTCGAGCATGCTGCTCAGCGCTGCGTTCTCGCTCGCCTTGACGAAGTCGGCCCGGGTCGGAATCTTGCCGAAATAGCCGATCGGGATCGCGACCGGTCGACTCATGGCTTGCTCCCCGCCGGCGCGGCGGCGCCAGCGGCGTTGGTGGCTGCGCTGGTGGCAACAGTGGCGGTGGCGCTGGCCGGCGTCGGCGGCGCCGACACCGCCACCACGTCCGGCAGGCGCATGCGGCGGAAGCCCGCGGCGGCGCCCGGCGGCGGGGCGGCGGCCTTGGTCGTGCCGACGATCTTCAGGTTGGCGCGTACCGCCACGCCGCTGTTTTCCCAGCTCAGCTCGAACACGCCGTTGTCGCGCCGGGTGCGCTTGGCGGCGTCGATCATCTTCTTCAGGCCGAAGTGGCCCATTTCGTTGAGCAGCACCACGGTGCGGCCTTCCGGCGTGATGGCGGTGATGCGCGAGCCCGGCACGCCGCGCGGGTTCGGCCACACCATCTGCACGAACGGCTGCGGCTGGCCGCGCCAGCGCAGCGCCTGGCCATCGATCTCGATGGTGAACTCGGTGGCCCCGGTCGCGCCCAGCGCCTGCACGTCGAAGCGGGTCTGGGCTTCGCCGGCGCCGGCGTTGGCGGCCACGCCGCCGGCCGACAGCGGCGCGATCCAGCTCGGGAAGCTGCTCACCACGCCCGGCGCGAGGTTAATGCCCATATTCGCCCAGGTCTTGGCGCTGATCACGTCGCCACGGCGCACCACCAGCGGCCCGATGGTGGTGTTGAAGTACTTGGCGATCGCGCCTTCCGGGCCGAAGATCTGGCCGATCTCGGCGTCGGTGGCTTCCACCGCCGATTCGCCGGCGAAAGGATATTTGACGGCCAGCGTGCGCTGGAATGGTTCCAGCACCTGGGCCGCCCACACCTTGTTGATCTCGGCTTCGGTCGGGCGCACGATCACCGAGAAGGTCTGCATCAGCGGACGCACCAGCAACGGCCGGATGGCTTGCTTCTGGGCGTCGGTCATGCCGACCAGCATCTGCTCGTCGACATATTTCAGCGCATCGGCCAGTTCCGAACCCGAGCCGTCCAGCGTCTGCTGCATGAACTGCTTGGCGCCGGGGCCGGTGTCGCCCTGGTTCTTGATTTGGTTGAAGCGCGCGCGCAGCTTGGACAGCATGTCCATATAGCCCTTCATCAGGGTCGCACCCTGGTCGCGGCTCACCACCAGGCGCGCCACGCCCGAGAATTCGCGGCCCACCGGGCCCATCGGGATGGCGGCGGCGTTCTTGTTGGTCGTGTCGAGCTTGACTTCCACCACCGCCGGCTTCTGGCGCAGGATGGTTTCCTTGAACCAGCCCAGTGCGCCGCGCTGGGCGCGCTGCAGGCCGGCATCGACCAGCGACGGGTTGTCCCACGAGGTTTCCTCGTACACCGTCTTGATCAGCTTGTCGATCGGCGAGGCTTCCGGGTCGCCCAGGCGGTTCATGGCAGACGCCGCCTGGTCGAAGCCGTTGAGGTCGCGAATGCTGACGCCCTGGATGAACTTCTGCCACTGCTCGGCGTACTCGTTCTTGTACAGCTCGACCAGCGCTTTCTGGATCTGCTCCGGGCTGCCTTCCAGCGTCAGGTCGTCGCTGGCTGCGGTTTTCAGCACCCAGTCGGTGCTCTGCAGCTCGCGGTTGGCGGCGTCGCGGAAGGCGCCCTGGATGTAGCTCGACCACGCTTCGCGGGTGAAGGTGCCGGGGATGGCGTAGCTGCCGACCACCAGTTCCTTGTCGGCGTCGCCCACCACGCGCGCCACCGTCATCGAGGCGAAGCGGGTGGCGGCGCGCGCCTTGACGTCGGCGTACACGCGCTCGCGCGCCGGCATGCCGCGCACCACGCGGCGCAGGTTGTCGCGGGTCTGGTCGACCAGCGCCAGTTTGCCTTCGATGGTGGGCCAGGCCGGGTCGTTCATCTGGCTCAGGTAGAACGAGATCATGCGCTCGGCGCTGCGGATCATCTGCTCGCGCGTCATGGTGCCGCGGTTGCTGTCGAGCCAGACGCGCCAGAAGCGGGTCAACTGGTCGTTCAGGTGGCTGGCTTCGGCGCGCGATTTGTCGCTTAGCATCAAGTAAGTCTTGAGCGCGTTGTAGGCGTCTTCGACGTTGCCCGGGTTGGCGTCCTTGAATTGCAGGGCGCCGAAGTTGACGGCGGCGGCCGGCAGCGGACCGGCGCTGTTGGTGGTCGTGGCCGGCAAGCCCGGCACTGCGACAGCCTGGGCGGCACCGGCGACCGGCACCGGTGCGACGCCGCCGGCCGGGGTGACAGGCGCAGCACTTACCCCGGTCGCTCCCGACTGCGGCGGCGCCGAAATCGGCTGCAACTGCGCCGCGCCGGCGTTGACTTCACCCAGGAAGGCTTCCAGCGACTGGCCGACCGGCTTGAGCATCACTTCCTTGAGGCCGGCAAAATATTCCTGGCGCAGTTTCTGCTCCAGCATCTCGCCCTGGTACAGGCCCAGGCCGAGCGCCAGCGGACGGTCGTCGCGGTAGCCTTCGAGCTGCTCGATGCGGTCCTGCAGGATTTCCAGCGCCTCGAAGCGCGAGGCCAGGTCGAGGCGCTGCTCCTGCACCTTGACCGCCTGGTCGAGGTCGGCCTGGACATTGGCCACCAGCTGGCGGTTGGCCAGGTACGACCAGCTCCAGCCGCCCAGCGCCAGGCCGGCCAGCGCCACCACCGCGAAGAAGGTCACGTAGCGGGCGCGCGTCTTGGCCGGGCTGGCGTACTGCGCCACCAGGTCCTTGTCGGCGAAGATCACTTTACGGAACAGGTTCAGCAGGAAGTAGCCGTGCTGCTCCTGCACCTGCGACTGCGAAGCGGGTGCCAGCTGCAGGTCGAAGCGGTGCGCCACCCGTTCGGACGAGGCCGACACCGTTTCGCCTTCCTGCACCGCGCTGGTGAAGTAGAAGCCGCGGAACACCGGCTTGAACTGGAACGGATTCTCTTCGAACAGGGTGGCGATGAAGGTGCGCAGCGAGCCCTTGATCGAGCTGAATTCGAGCGGGAAGGTGAACACGCCCGGCGGCATGTTCTGGCGCCACTGCAGCGCCATGTTGGCCATGCTCAGTTCCTTGAGGCCGTCGTACAGCTCGTCGAAGCGGGCGTCGAACTGCTGCAGCACGTCTTCCTTCGAGCTGGTCTGGCTGTAGGGAAGAGTAGCGCCCCATACCTTGTCGCGGTCGCCGCGTTCGGCGTCCTGGAAGAACTCGTTGAAGCCGGTGATCAGGTCGGCCTTGGTGAACACCACGTACACCGGCGCATGCACTTCCAGGCGCTCGGTCAGTTCCTGCACGCGCTGGCGCAGATTCTTGGCCAGGTTGATCGCGAACTCGGGCCGGTTGCCGGTCAGTTCGGCGATGCTGACCGCGATGATGATGCCGTTGATCGGCGCGCGCTTGCGGTATTTCTTCAGCAGGTCGAGGAAGCCCAGCCACTCGCCGCGGTCTTCCTCGCTCACCGAGTAGCGCCCGGCGGTGTCGAGCAGGATGCCGTCGGTGGTGAAGAACCAGTCGCAGTTGCGGGTGCCGCCCACGCCCTGCACGATCTTGCTGTCGGCGAACGGGAACTGCAGGCCGGAGCTGGCGATCGCGGTGCTCTTGCCGGCCGCCGGGTTGCCGATCACCATATACCAGGGCAGCTCGTACAGGGCGGCGTCGCCCGACAGCTGGCCCAGCTTGGAGGTCTTGATGGTGCCGATCGCTTCGACCATGCGCTTGCGGATCAGCTCATTCTCGTCGCGCTGGGCGGCGCTGGCGCCGGGCGTGGCCGCCTGCTGCTCGAGCATGCCGCCGAAGGCTGCACCCGAGCGCTTGTGCTTGTAGCGGCGCCATAGCCAGGTGCCGCCGTACAGCAGCACGGCGCCGAGCAGCAGCGCGCCGGCCCACCAGTAGGAAATGTCGAACACGGCGGCGCCGATCAGGAGCGCCACGGCGAGCGCGGCGAATCCGATGGCGGCCAGGCTGAAGCGGGCGGTGAGGAATTGCCAGAATCGTTGCATCATAGAAGAATGGACCCGATGGGGTGCGAGACGGACGAAGGTTGAGGTAAATGGTTCATGCGGTGATCGCCTGAGCGGTGTCGGCGGGAGCGCTTGCGGCGTCCGGCTGCGGTTGTGGCGCCAGCAGCACCACGCTGCGCTGGAACGGATCGAGATTGCTCACGCACAGGGCGGCGCCAGCGCCATCGCGCACGTGCTGCTGGGCCAGCACCAGCGCGGCGACCAGGCTGGCGTCGCCGGCGTCGCCGCAGGCGGCGGCCACGCTCAGCACCTGGCTGGCCGGGTCGAGTTCGGGCAGCAGCGTGCTCGCCATGCCCATGGTCTCGCCGACGCGGCTGGCGCGGGCGTCGCTATCGGCAGTCACCAGGGTAACGGTGTCGGCGCCGATGCCGGCCTTGTCCAGCAGCTCGGCGGCGGCGTGCTCCAGCAGCGTGGCGTCGATCTGGCCGCGCGCATCGGCCGAGCCGGCGCGCACGCCGCCGGCAGCCGGATACAGCAGGGGAGCAAGGGGAGCATCGAGGGTGTCGAGCAGGGCAGCCTGGCTGCGGTCGGCCAGCAGCAGCCCGGCCGCGCCTTCGCCCGGCACCCGTCCCTGCGGGTGGCGGCTGTCGAGCAGGATGGCGCGCTCGGCCCAGTCTTGCACGCTGGCTTCGCCGATGCGCGAATCGCAGGCCAGCAGCAGGCACAGGAAGGGTTCTTTAGCCTGGACGGCGCGGCCGGCCAGGGTGTCGAGCGCCGCCAGCGGCACCTGACCCGGCGCCGGCACGTCGATGCTGATCTGCTCGAGCGGCCAGCCGTATTGCGCCACGACCGCGCGCAGCCAGGCCGCGCCGGCGGCGCGTTCCGGCGCCGCCCATTCGGCCGGAAGAGCGGCCAGCAAATGCAGCGTCGGCAGCGGCGGCGCGCTCTTGCGCGCGGCCAGCGCGTCGAGGTAGGCAGGCAATGCCGGGTGCGCGGCGAGTTCGCTTGCCAGTTCGAGCGCCACCGCGCTGCCCAGCGCCAGCGCGCGCCACTGTTCATCCTGCAGCCGGGCGTCCGGATGGTGCTGCTGCAGCCAGTCGGCCATGGCGTCTTGCTGGGCCGGGATGTCGACGTCGCCGGCGCGCCCGCTCAGGATCGGATAGCCGCGCTCGTCGAGCAGTTCCGGATCGAGCTGCAGGTTGGCCTGGCGCGACAGCATGGCCTCGGCCAGCACGGCAGGGTGGTCGCCGTGCGGGGTGCGCAGCGCGCCGGCCAGCACGGTCAGCGTGGCAGGAGGCAGGGCGGCAGGTGCAGGCGCGGCTGCGGCCTGGCTGGCGGCAGCGGCAGCGGCTGCCGCGGCGGCCGCCGAACGGGCCGCGGCGCCGGTCGCCAGCTTGCGCAGCGCCCACAGCGCCAGCAGCAGGGCCAGCGGCAATAGCAGCAGCCAGAGCACGATGTCGGCGGTGCCCGGCATGTGGTGCGCGCTGTTCCAATACCACAGCACGCCGCTCCAGCAGGCGCCGAAGACCGCCAGGCCGATCAGGATGCGGCTCAACCAGGAAGGCATGGCGCTGGCCCTTGCAGATGGTTGATGCTCATGAGGCCGATGCCCATGCCGACAGCTGGCCCGAGGTGGCTGCCCGTGAGGCGTGCGCTGTCGCGCTGTCGTGCGGCGCCATGCCGCGCGCGCGGCGCGGACGAATTACAGGACCTGCCACCATGCCTCCCTCCATTCCCGATCTCGCGTTCTCGCATGTTTGTCATTCGCTGGCGTGCCTGGCGCGCTGCATCACGCCGGGCACCCGCAACTCGGTGTGCCCGAAATCCATCATCTTCCAGCGCCCGCCCCAGGTCAGGCCGACCGATTCGGCCACCTGGCCGTACAGCTCGTAGCCGCGCATGGCCCACGGGTCTTTCTCCGAAATCACCAGCTTGCCGTCGCGCAGGAAAGCGCAATCGGCCGCCAGCCCGTGCTGGTGCCAGCTCTGCCCGGCGCGCGCATTGGTCACGTGCCCGCCCATGCGCGCCAGCGCGTCCTGGCGCTCGGGACTGCGGTAGCCTTCCAGGATCGCCATCTCGTAGCCGTGCTGCTCCTTCATGATCTTGAACACCAGCAGCAGCCGCTGGGTGAACTCGGCGTCCAGCAGGTCCCAGTTGCGGCTGGCCGACTGCAGCATCGGCCGCTCCTGTACCACCTCGGCCGTGGTGAACACGTCCGGCGGCAGGGCCGCGGGCGGCGCCAGCTGTTCGCCATGCAGCAGTGCCGCGACCTGCGGATTGGCTTCGCGCGTTGAAGCCGCGAAACCGTCCAGCTTGTTCTTGTCGCCGGTCATGAACACCAGCGCCGGCGGCAACGCCAGCACGGCCAGTCCGGCCAGCCACAGCCAGTAGTGGCGGCGCGCACCGGACGGGCTGCCGGCGGCCTGCGATATGCCGGCCGCCGCCGGCGCCGCCTTGAAGGCCGGCAGGCGCATGCTTGCCGCTACCGCGATCCAGGCCCGCACGCGCGCTTCCAGCCGCGCTGCCGCCTGTATAGCCCATGTTCTTCCGGCAGGGAAGAACAGCAGCCAGCCGATCAGGCAGGCGAGCAGGAAATACAGGGCAATTGCCATCAGCAACACATGAGACTCCGCACTCGAACACGACCTGCGGACGCATTTTATGCATGCCGCATTGCCAGTTGGTTATTGCTTGTGAGTATAACTTACTAGTCTGATAATCGAAGGACATTGTTCCCAACCGTGCAGGGCTTATGCACTACCAATTGTTGGGTATCGTGCGGGGTATCGCCTTAGTCACTTTATTAGCGTAAAGTGTTGCGATAACAATCAGGAGCTTGAATTTTGCTACGAAAAGACAAGATTTCCGGCCGGGGAGCCCCCAGCCTGCTGACCTCCGCGCAGCAGGCTGAGGCCGAGCGCAACCGTATTCTGTCGACGCTGGAAGCGACCGACGGCGAGCGCAAGCGCGCGCCGAAAGCCGCTTCCGGCGCGCAGGCCGGTCCGGCCGCACGCACGCCGTGGGTCTGGCTGATGTTCGGCCTGGTGGTGGCCGCCATCGCCGGCGGCGCCGGGCTGTGGTACGGCCAGCGCAGCGTGGCGCCGCCGCCAAATTCGGCGCCGGTGCTGGCTGCCGCCACGCCGCAGCCGGAGGCCGCGCCGGTGCCGGTGCCGGCGCCGGTGCCCGCTGCTTCCGCCGCACCGGCAGCAGGCGACGCCGGCGCCGCCACGATCCAGGACGACGGCGCAACGCATGCCAATGCAGCCGCCGGCCAGAGCCTGAGCGAGATGCTGGAGACCGCACACGCCGCGCCGGCCACGGCCGCCGTGCAACACGATGCAGCGCCGGGCGCCGGAGGTGACGTCCTGAGCCAGGCGCTGGAAGCGCCGGACGGCACCGCACTGGCGGCGGCTGCGGCGGTGCCCGCGGTGGTGAAAGCCGCTCCCAAGTCTGCTCCAAAGGCGGCCCCCGCCAAACCGAAACCGGTGAAGCAGGTAGCCGCGCGCAAGGCTGCGCCCGCCCCGCAGGACACCGATGCGGTGCTGCTGTCGGCTCTGATCGCGCACGCCAACGCCGCCGAGGCGGCGCCGAAGAAGGCGCGCCCCAGCCTGGAGCAGGAATTGAAAGCCTGCCGCAAGCAGCCCAAGGCCGACCTGGCGGCCTGCCGCGAACGCGCCTGTGAAGGACGCAGCAACGTGGGCCTGTGCAAGGTGCAACGATGAGTTTGGCGGTAGTCGACGAGGTGCTGGCCGCGCTGGGCGGCTTTTCCAGCCACACCCGGTTATATGCGCTGCAGCTGGAAGACGACAGCAGCGGCCTGATGGTCGAAGCCTTCGCCGCCGACGATGGCCTGCAGTCGGTCGGCGCGCGCGACCTGATCCTGCTCAGCACCAGGGCCGAACTCGACCTCGAACCGCTGCTCGGCCAGCCGGCCGCGCTCGAAACCAGCCTGGCCGACGGCAGCCGCGCGCGCTTCAGCGGCGTGGTGAGCGAAGCGGCGATGCTGGGCAGCTTCGGCGGCCTGGCGCGTTACCGGCTGCGCCTGCAGCCATGGTTGTGGCGCTTGGGCCGCACCCGCAACAGTCGCGTGTGGCAAGACAAGACCGTGATCGAGATCGTCGACGCCGTGTTCGGCGCGCATGCGCCGCTGGCGCAGTGGCGCTGGAGCGACGAGGTGGCCTCGTTCATGGCCGGCGCCGGCACGCGCAGCTATTGCTGCCAGTACCGCGAGTCCGATCTCGATTTCGTTACCCGCCTGCTGACCGAGGAAGGCCTGGCCTGGCGCGTGGAAGAAAACGACGACGGCGCAGGAGGCCACAGCGTGGTGCTGTTCGCCGACAGCAGCGACAGCCGCGCCACGCCGCAAGACCCGAGCAGCGCGGCGGGCGGCGGCATCCGCTTCCACGGCGCGCGCGCCGGCGAAGCGCACGACAGCATCCAGGCCCTGCGCGCGCGGCGTAGCCTGCGCATCGGCCTGAGTACCGTGCTCAGTTACGACTACAAGGCCAAAAAGGCGCTCGCCGCCAGCGTGCCGACCGCCGGCGTCGTCGGCGGCCCCAACGCGCCGGCGCTGGAAAGCTACGACACGCCGGGCCAGTACTTCTTCGCCGACGGCGAGCAGGCGCGCCGCTACGCGCTGCTGCAGATGCAGGCCAACGAAGCGCGCCGTCAACTGTGGCAGGCGCGTTCGACGGTGCGCACGCTGCGCGCCGGCAGCCGCTTCAGCCTGACTCAGGGACCGCTGCAGGCAGGGAGCGAAGTCGATCCCGACTACGTCGTGCTGCGCGTGGTGAGCGTTGGCGTGAACAACCTGCCGGCGCGCGCGCGCCAGGGGCTGGAAGAACTGTTCGGGCCGATCCCCGAGCTGCTGCAGGACGTGCTGCAAGAGCAGCAGGTGCCGCGCGACGAACTGCTGGCCCAGGTCATCGCGCAGGCGGCATCGAGCGGCTACGCCAATCATTTCGACGCGATCGCGGCCGATACGTCGTGGCGCCCGGTGGTCGGCGAGAACGGCCTGCGTCACCATCCGAAGCCCACCGCCCACGGCAGCCAGAGCGCGATCGTGGTCGGCGCCGACGGCGGCGCCAGCGCCAACGGCGCCGACGAAATCCACTGCGACCGCCTGGGGCGGGTGCGGATCCGCTTCCACTGGCAGCAGGAGGCCGCCACCTGCTGGGTGCGGGTGGCCCAGCGTTCGGCCGGCGGCGGCATGGGCAGCCAGTTCCTGCCGCGCATCGGGCAAGAGGTGCTGGTGCAGTTCATCGAGAACGACATCGACCGGCCGCTGGTGGTGGGCGCGCTGTACAACGGCCAGGGCGAGGGCGGCGAGCCGCCGACGCCGGGCGGCAGCCGCGAACGTGACGGTGACACCGAAGTGTTCGGCGCGGCGCATGACCATGCCGTTTCGGCGCAGGGTAACCTGGCCGGTGGCAACAGTCCAGTGTGGCATGGCGCCGCGGCGGGCGGCAGTGGTCATCGCAACGCGGCGGCGCAATGGGGTATCCGCAGCAAGGAATTCGGTGGCAGCGGCTACAACCAGCTGCTGTTCGACGACACCGACGACCAGGGCCGCATCCAGCTCAAGAGCAGCTACGCGGCGAGCGAACTGAACCTGGGTCACCTGATCCACGCCGCCGACAATTACCGCGGCAGCCTGCGCGGCCTGGGCGCCGAACTGCGCACCGACGGCTATGGCGCGGTGCGCGCCGGCACCGGCCTTTTAGTGTCGAGCTACAAGATCAACCATGCCGCCGATGCGCGCGAACCGGCCGGCGATAACGTGGCAGGGATCGTGCTGCTCAAGCAGGCGGTGCAGCTTGGCCAAGCGTTTAGCGATGCGGCGACCACTCACCAGACCGTGGCCTTCGCCACGCACCTGGGCGCGGCCAAACCGAATGCCAGCAAACTCGACGACAAGGCAGCGCCGCTGCAGGCGCTGCTGACGGCGACCTCGGGCATGCTCAGCGGCGACAGCGTCGACGCCGCGCGCGCCGAAATGCCGGACAAGCCGGTGGCGCCGGAGGATGGCAAGCTGCCGCACAGCAGCGCTGCGATCATCGCCATCGCTGCCAAGGCCGGGCTCGGCGTGGTGGCGGGGCAGGACCTGCAGCTGGCCAACGGCGAAACGATTTCGCTGATGAGCGGGCAGGATACCCAGTTCGTCACCGGCGGCCAGATGCGCATCCACAGCGGCCAGGCAATCGGGATGCTGGGCGGGGCGGTCAAGCCGGGCGAGGAAAACATCGGCCTGCAGCTGATCGCGGCCCAGGGCGCGGTCGACCTGCAGGCGCAGGCCGACGTGCTCAACGTCCAGGCGCGCGACCAGGTCGATATCGTCAGTGCCAATGCCCACATCGACTGGGCGGCGGCCAAGAGCATCAGCCTGTCGACGGCGGGCGGGGCGAACATCACGATCGAGGGCGGGAACATCACGGTGCAGTGCCCCGGTAAAATCACGATTCACGCTGGTAAAAAGAGCTTCATCGGGCCGGTGACGACTTCGTATCCTCTGCCCTTGATGCCTCAGCACGTGTGCGTCGAGTGTTTGTTGAAAGCGCGAGCGGCGGGTGCTCCGTTCCTTATTAAATAATCACGATGAGCGAATTTCTCGATCTTCAAGCGGTGTGCGAAGAGTCCAATATCGCCCATCCGTCCAATGTAATGTATTGCCTGGCCGATCATGCAGGCATGCCAGGCCTGCACCGTCAGTTGGTGCACCGGGGACTGTCTTGGGCGAGCCTGTTCGAGACAACCACCGAACAGGCTGCCTTGTCGGCAGCCCCACTTCTCTTTGCATTGCCTTCCCCGGACGACGAGACGAAAGAGGGATTCATGTGCTGGCTGGCCGAGCATGGCACTTATACGTCGTCGATATTGCTGCTCAGTTCACCGTTCGGTCTGGATGAATTGTGCAGCCAGCTGGCACGGCGCATGCACGCCCGCATCACGGACGGAATGGATGTGTTGTTGCGATATTTTGATCCGCGCGTATTCGAAAGCCTGTTGGCGGTACTGGATGAGCAGCAGGCGAGCACCTTCCTGTCTCCGGCGGATTGCTGGTGGTACCCGGACCGTAGCGGCAAGCTGATTTGCCGCCAATCCGTCTGCGGTATCGACGCCTTTGTCAGTCCATTGCAACTGGCGGCTGAGCAGGAATTCGCAATGATCGACGCCAGTGAAATCGACGTCGTGGAAGGGCGTCTGCGTGGTATGTTCCCCGATCTGGCGATTCGCGTAAATGTCGCCGAGCGCGAGCTGTTCCTGCGCCGCCATATGGCTGCAGCCCATGCGGCCGGTATCGAATCGACAAACGATATGACGCTGTATTGCGGCCTTGCAGTAATTCATGGCGAGCATTTCGCAGATAGCTCTCCCTGGAGAGAAATACTGGCCAAGGTCAGAGGAAATTCTGCGGTCTTTTCCAAGGAAGTCCTGGCTTATGAAGAGCAGCTATGAAGGAGCATCGATTGAACCGACAGTTCGAATTTCGCGAGCTTGTGCTTCGTTATTTTTTGGCGGCAGTCATTATGGTCATTACTGGTTGCGGTAAGGGGTCAATCGCGTCACCGGTTGGCGACGCGCAAGCAGCGCGCAATGAGCCTGGCACGCTTGCCTTGGTTGGCTATAACTATACTGACCGTTATATCGATTCATTTAGCGTGGACGGTCAGGGGGGGGGGAACATCAACGTGAGTTCTCCCGACAGTGGCGGCGGCGGGATTGTTTGCTGCGTGCTCTACCAGCCCGGCCCCAAGCCAAAGACGGTCACTGTGCGGTGGCAATCGGATGCATGCTATTACCGCCAGCCATCGAGCTACTCGAACGAGGTCTACAACACCTTGCATTCATTCTACAAAGAAAAAAAAGTAGTGGTGACTGAAACTACGTCCGGAAAAGGCGAATACATGGAAGTGCATTTCTACCCGGACGATTCGGTACAGGTGGTGGTCACGAAGGAGCTGTCAGCACCTCGGCTGTCGCTCAGTAAAGAGAGAAACGATCAATCGGATTTTCCAAGGTGCCCGAATGACAAAAAGCCCGCAGAATGATTCGGTAGGGGACAGCAAATCGCCCGCTCTGCGCCCGCAGGAGGACGCACTGCGCGATGGGGTCGATCAGGCGCAATTCCTGGTGGCAGAGGCCTCGCGTGCCGTCAGGACCCCCTCGGCTTCCGCGGGCTTGGCCGTGGCCAGCCAAGCGGACAGCGCTCCGGCGCCGACCAGCTGTCAACAGCAGCCATGGCTGAGTTTTTTCTTCGACGGCACCGGAAATAACCTGAATGCGGATATCGGCACGTTCAAGCACAGTAATATTGCAAGGCTATACAGGGTGCATGCGGATGTCGACCCGGTAGCGGGCATCTATCGGGTATACGTGCCTGGCGTGGGCACCTATTTTCGCGAAGTCGGTGACAACGGCGGCGGAAAGCTCGGACTCGGCATGGGACGATATGGACAGGTCCGTCTTGACTGGGCATTGGAACAATTCGACAAACTGCTTCAAAGCCACTTGGCCCGTGCTAATTCACCGGGTAATAAGATTGTGGAAATCAACGTTGCGCTGTTTGGTTTCAGCCGAGGCGCCGCAATGGCTCGGGCATTTTCCAATATCCTGATCAAAGAGCGTTGCGTGATCCAGTCCGGCGGGTGCCGGCTAAAGCAGGGTAATCACCGGTTGCGTATCCGATTCATGGGGCTGTTCGACACGGTCGCATCTGTTGGATTGCCGATGAGCACCAATAACCTGGATATCGTCGCGTCGGGTATCGGGATCCGACAACTTATCGCGACACGCGCGTATGCCCCCGTTTTAGCGAAGCTTCGGCCTGACGCGCTTGCGTTCGCACCCGGTGCGGCGCCCGGTGCGGATCCTGCGCCTGGAGTGTATGACGGGCACAGTGACTGGGGCAACCTGATGGCGATCCCACACGTGGTCGAACACGTCCGGCATTTCGTAGCCGCACATGAAGTGCGTAATTCGTTTCCGGTCGATAGTATCAGTGTGCTGAGAGACGGGCAGGTCATCAAGCCCGAGCATTTTCATGAAACGGTGTTCCCTGGCGCGCATTCCGATGTCGGTGGTGGCTATCGAGAAGGCGAGGGCGGACGCAGTAAAGAGCGCCAGGCACTCTTCTCCCTCGTGACATTGAGTTCGATGTATCAACTCGCCCTGGAACATGGTGTGCCGCTGCTGCCCAGGACGGCGTGGAGCGCTCTCCAGGCGCAAGATTTCGAGACTAGTGCCACATTGCTGCAGCATTATAATTATTATCATAGCAAGTTCGCCGGTATGTCCAATCTGGGGCCGTTGATCAACGCGCATATGGGTTTCTATTTTGCGTGGCGGTTCCGGGCGATTCGACGCAAGATGGGTGGCGACAGAAATGAGGCCAACGATGTTCGACGCGCAGATGCGGTATTTAAGAATGAAACGGCGTCATTGGACAGGGAAGTATCCCGCCTCGAAGACATCAATAACCAGGCACGCAGGGATGTGGCAATCGCGGAGCAACGTTGGTTGAGTTACGTCCAAAGCAATTACAGTAACCCGACGCCAAAGGATCTGCCCAAGTATGAAGCCGAGCGGGAAAGCGCCAAAAATCGCCAGAGAGTCGCAGAAGATAACTATTTGCGTGCGAAAGCCAAGCGCGATGCGCAGCCGGACATGAGCGAGTTTTCGGGCATGGTTGATATGTACGATGCTCAACTCATGGCAGATGTGAAAGCCGTGCGCGATGTGTTCACAAAGCGCGGCACTTTCGGCGGCGACCCGGACAGCGCCAGGCGCGGCGAATTACGTCCGCACTACAAGGTCATGCTCGAGGCATACGAAAATGAGTTCATCCACAACAAGGGCTTGCAGGATGAAACGATCATTGCTTTTTTCGATAACTATGTACACGATTCCCTGGCCGGCTTTGCAACGGACGCGACGTTACCGTCCGATCCGCGCGTCGTGTACCTGGGTGGCGATGAGAAATACCGGTATGCGATGCAGCAGCGGTCTCATGGCAATGAGGTGCAATACGCAAATCGAAACGTCAACGATGGTCAAAGATCCGAAGTCCAGGCTTAGCCAGCTGCCGACTCCAAGCGCAAGGATGCCGAAGTAATCCTTGATTGCAGGATCAACCGGATCAAGCGTACATCGATGTCCGTGGGCGATTGGTTCTGATCGGTTCCGCTGCAGCAGGGCGCCGCGGCCGCCGAAGAGCCACGGCGCCGCCGGCGGCTACTGTTTCAAGCCCGACCCCGGCTTGGCCTCCTTCGCATGCAGATCCGCCTTCACCGTATCCGGCGCCAGGTTGTTCACCACATTCCCGATGATCTTGCTGCTCACCATCCCCGCCACCACGCGGTCTTCGCCTTTCTTGAAGGCCTGATAGCCTTCCTCCGCCACCTTCACCGGCGACGCCTTCTCGCCTACCGCCAGTTTGTTGTCCACCATCCCGGAGCGCGGCCAGAAGTTGGTGTCGACCTGGCCCGGCAGCAGCAGGGTGATCTCGACGCCGCTGTCCTTGATCTCGGACTTGACCGCTTCCGCGAACGAAATCAGGAAAGCCTTGGTCGCGCCATACACCGCCTCGTACGGTGTCGGCATGGTGCCCGAAATCGACGCCGTGTACAGCAGCTTGCCCGCGCGGCGCGCCACCATGTCCGGCACGATCAGTTTGGTCAGGTGCACCTGCGACACCGCATTCAGCTGGATCATCTTGAGTTCGTCTTCCAGCTCCGTGCCGCCCACGAAGTAGCCGCCCAGGCCGACGCCGGCATTGAGCACCGCCGCCGCCAGCGGGCGCCCGGTGGCGCGCACCGCCTGGAACAAGCGTTCGACGCCGTCGTACTCGGTCAGGTCGGCCGTGAAGATCTCCACCCGCGCGCCGCTGGCGCTGACTTCGCTCGCGGTGCGTTCGAGTCCCGCCTGCTGGGTCGCGGTCAGGAACAGGTCATAGCCGTCGGCGGCGAACTGGCGCGCCAGCTCGTAGCCGATGCCGCTGGAGGCGCCGGTGATCAGCGCCAGTGGTCGATCGGTATTGCTCGTCATCGCATTCTCCTAAGCTGATTACATGTAAAACGAGCTTAGCATGTTGATCATTTCGACAACGTCCGCTTCGGGACAGGGCGGCGTGACCCGAAACGCGCCACCGCAGACGCTGGCAAATTGGCATTGACAACCCATCAATGGTGGTATTCGGATAGAATGTCCCACCCCTGCGCACGCACCAGTCGCTGCGCGGGCACGACCAACAAGCACCAGGAAACGCGGCCGTCCGACTGACCGCGCCTGGTGCCGGCAGCAGCACCAGATTTCGCATTACAAGCTATAGGAAAACACATGAGTACCGACAGCACGCTCAACGAAACCCAGAACACCCAGCTGCGCCTCGACGCGCTCGAATACCACCGCAGCCCGACGCGCGGCAAGATCGAAGTCGTGGCCACCAAGCCGCTGTCGAACCAGCGCGACCTCTCGCTCGCGTATTCGCCGGGCGTGGCCTACGCCTGCGAGGAAATCGCCGCCGACCCGGCTACCGCCGCCGACTACACGTCGCGCGCCAACCTGGTGGCCGTGATCTCGAACGGCACCGCCGTCCTCGGCCTGGGCAACATCGGCCCACTGGCTTCGAAGCCCGTCATGGAAGGCAAGGGCTGCCTGTTCAAGAAGTTCGCCGGCGTCGACGTGTTCGACCTGGAGCTGGACGAACTCGATCCCGACAAGCTGGTGGACGCCATCGCGATGCTCGAGCCGACCGTCGGCGGCATCAACCTGGAAGACATCAAGGCGCCGGAATGCTTCTACATCGAGAAGAAGCTGCGCGAGCGCATGAACATCCCGGTCTTCCACGACGACCAGCACGGCACCGCGATCATCTCGACCGCCGCGCTGCTCAACGCGCTGAAAGTGGTCGGCAAGGACATCGGCCAGATCAAGCTGGTCGCCTCGGGCGCCGGCGCCGCCGCCATCGCCTGCCTCGACATGATGGTGCTGCTGGGCGTGAAGCAGGAGAACATCTGGGTCACCGACTCGCGCGGCGTGATTTATCAGGGCCGCGAAGCCAATATGGAAGTCAACAAGGCGCGCTACGCGCAGGCGACCGACGCGCGCACGCTGGCCGACATCGTCGACGGCGCCGACGTGTTCCTGGGCTGCTCGACCGCCGGCGTGCTCACCGCCGAGATGGTCAAGACCATGGCCGACAAGCCGGTCATCCTGGCGCTGGCCAATCCGGAACCGGAAATCCGTCCCGAAGTGGCCAAGGCCGCACGTCCGGACGTGATCATTGCCACCGGCCGTTCGGACTACCCGAACCAGGTCAACAACGTCCTGTGCTTCCCGTACATCTTCCGCGGAGCCCTGGATTGCGGCGCCACCCGCATCACCGACGAAATGAAGCTGGCCTGCGTGACCGCGATCGCGGAACTGGCCGAAGCCGAAGCGAGCGACGTGGTGGCGCTGGCCTACGAAGGCCAGGACCTGACCTTCGGCCCTGAATACATCATCCCGAAGCCGTTCGATCCGCGCCTGCTGGCCGCGATCGCGCCGCGCGTGGCGCAAGCCGCCTTTGACTCGGGCGTGGCGACCCGTCCGATCGAGGACATGGATGCCTACCGCGACAAGCTGGGCCAGATGATCTACCACACCGGCTTCTTCATGAAGCCCGTGTTCACCAAGGCCAAGGCCACGCTGCGCAAGGTGGCGTACGCCGAAGCGACGGACAAGCGCGTGCTGCGTGCGGTGCAGACCGTGGTCGACGAGCAGCTGGCGCATCCGGTGCTGATCGGCGCCGCCGACGACATCGCACGCGCGGTCAAGGAAGCCGGTCTGCGTCTGCAAGCCGGCAGCGACTATACCGTGGTCGCGGCGCAAGGCGACACCACGCTGCAGGGCACGCGCCTGCTGAAAGCGGGCGAAGTCGATGGCCTGATCTGCGGCATGACCGGCAGCTACGACAGCCATCTGGAACACGTGAAGAACGAAATCGGCACCGCGCCGGGCGCCGAAGTGCTGGCCGCGATGAACGCGCTGGTGCTGGACAAGCACACGCTGTTCATCACCGACACCTACGTCAACGAGCAGCCGAGCGCCCAGGAACTGGCCGCGATCACGCGCCAGGCGGCGTCGATGCTGCAGCACTTCGGCGTCGAGCCGAAGGCGGCGCTGGTGTCGCACTCGTCGCAGGGTTCGTCCGAGCGTCCATCGGCGCGCCGCATGCGTGAAGCGCGCGCGCTGCTGGCAGAGCAGTCGCCGGAACTGGCGGTGATCGGCGAAGTGCACGGCGACGCCGCGCTGTCGCAGGAGATCCGCGAGATCTACAACATCGAAGGCGATTTCGCGGGCAGCGCGAACCTGCTGGTGATGCCGTCGCTGGATGCGGCCAACATCCTGTTCAACGTGCTGAAGGTCGCTGCTGGCAAGGGCGTGACCGTGGGCCCGATCCTGCTGGGCGCGGCCAAGCCGGTGCACATTCTGAGCCCGAGCGCGACCGTGCGTCGTATCGTCAACATGACGGCGCTGGCGGCGGCGGAAGCGAAGTAAGTTGTTTGTTGTGAGTTAGCGTTTCATCGAACCGCTAACCTCAGCATGTCATCCCGGACGAACGTCGCACTCGGCGGGGACCCAAGTTTGCACGCGCAGCCACTTCGTTTGAAGCAGGTGCTACGCATCGAACTTGGGTCCCCGCCTTCGCGGGGATGACGTTTTATGCGGTAACAAACTAAAAAGAGCAGCGGGCCTGCTCACTTACCCCGTAGCTGCGCGGACACCGGTGCAACCCACGCCGCCTCCCGCCCAAACCACTCCACCAGAAAATCAATAAACGCCGTCACCTTGGCCGGTACCGTCGCGCGCTCCAGATACACCGCATACACATCCGCGCTCGGCAATTCCCAATCCTCCAGTACCGGCACCAGCTGCCCCCTGGCGACATGCGCGTGAATGTCCCACATCGAGCGCATCATGATCCCGAACCCGTCCAGCGCCCACAGCACCCCGGCCTCGCCGTCGTTCGACGTCAGCGTCCCACGTACCTTGACCGTCTCCTGCCGGCTGCCCTTGGTGAAATGCCAGGTCCCGAACGCACTGTCGTTCTGGCGCAGTACGATGCACTGGTGCGACTGCAGCTCGCGCGGCGTCGCCGGCACCCCGTGTTCGGCCAGATACGACGGCGCCGCGCACAGCAGGCGCCGGTTGCCCACGACGCGCCGCGCCACCAGGCGCGAATCAGGCAACTCGCCAAAGCGGATGCCGACGTCGAAGGCGCGGTCGGCCAGGTTCAGCGAGCGGTCGGTCAGTTCCAGCTGCACCTCCACCTGCGGATAGCGCCGCGCGAACGCGGCGATGGCCGGCGCGATGTGCTGGCGCCCGAAGCCGAAGCTGGCGTTCACGCGCAGGCGTCCCTTGGGCACCGCGCGGCTGTTCGACACCAGCTGCTCCAGGTCTTCCAGCTCGCCCAGCAGGCGCGCGCCGGTGGCCAGATACAGCTCGCCCTCGTGCGTGACGCTGATGCGGCGCGTGGTGCGGTTCAGCAGGCGCACGCCGAGGCGCTTTTCCAGCTGCGCCAGGCGCGCGCTGACCGCCGGCGGCGTCACGCCCAGTTCGCGCGCCAGCGCGGCCAGCGAACCGTGCTTGAGCAGGTCCACGAAAAACTCCAGGTCGGCGATGCGGCTCATTAGTCAGTTCAGCTTATGAATAGATGAAAGGTGGCTGCATTATAAAACCGCTGCGGACAGCTACACTACGCCTGCCTTTCACTCGACCATGCCGCACCATGACGCTGTCCCTGATTTCGCTCGCCACCAACTTCAGCCTCGGCGCCTCGCTCGGCGTCGCCGGCGGCATGCTCGGCATCGGTGGCGGCCTGATCGCGATCCCGATCCTGGGCCTGTTGTACGGCATGAACCAGCACCTGGCCCAGGGCACGGCGCTGGTGATGATCGCTCCCAACGTCTTGCTCGGCCTGCTGCGCTATCACCAGAAGAACCCGGTGGACTTCCGCTCGGTGGCCATGATCAGCGTGTTTTCGATGGTGACGACCTACCTGGCCGCGCGCCTGGCGGTCGGCATCGACGCCGATGTCCTGCACGTCGCCTTCGCCCTGTTCCTGATCGCGCTGGCGCTGTACTTCGGCTGGCCGAAAGGGAAGGCCGCGCACGACGAACCGGGCAAGCCGATCCCGCGCCCGCTGCTGCCGGTGATCGGCGTGGCTAGCGGCGCCATGTCGGGCTTCTTCACCATCGGCGGCGGGCTGGTGGTGGTGCCGGCGCTGGTGAGCCTGCTGCGCATGAAGCAGACGCGCGCCCAGGGCACGGCGCTGGCACTGGTGGTGCCGGGCGCCTTCATCGCGCTGGCGGCCTATGGCCAGGCGGGGCAGGTGGACTGGGAGACCGGGCTGCCGATGGCGCTCGGCGGTGTGCTCAGCGTGTCGTGGGGCGTGCATCTTGCACACCAGCTGCCGGCGCCGCTGCTGCGCTGGCTGTTCTGCGCGGTGCTGGTCGGCACCGCCGCCGTCATGCTGGCGACGTGAGGTCGACTTGTGACTCGATCCGCGGCCCCGGCCCGAGCTGCTCGACCAGGAAGTCGATGAACGCGCGCGCCCGCGCCGACTGGTGCGACTTGTTCGGGTACACCACGAACAGGTCGGCCGCCGGCTGCACGTACTGTGGCAGCACCACCGTCAAGCGGCCGCTCTCGACGTGGCGCGCTAGATCCCATTCCGAACGCACCAGGATGCCATGCCCGTCCAGCGCCCAGCCGAGCGCGATGTCGCCGTCGTTCGAGGCCAGCATGCCGCGCACCTTGACCGTCTCCATCTGACCGTCACGCTCCAGGCGCCAGACGCCGTGCGCCTCGTCGTTCTGGCGGTGGATGATGCAGTGGTGCGCGGCCAGGTCGGCCAGCGTGGCCGGCGCGCCATGGCGTTCCAGGTAGCGCGGCGCCGCGCACAGGAAGCGCCGGTTCGACATGATGCGGCGCGCCACCAGGCGCTGGTCGGGCGGGGCGCCGAAGCGGATCGCCAGGTCGACGCCGTCGGCCACCAGATCCACCGGGCGGTCGCTGAGGTCCAGCTGCACCTCGACCTGTGGATAGCGCCGCGCGAAGCTGGAAACGATCGGCGCGATCGCGGTGCGCCCGAAACCGAGCGACGCATTCACGCGAAGCAGACCGCGCGGCACCGAGCGCGTGCTCGACACCGCATCTTCCATTTCACGTAGTTCGGCCAGGATGCGGGTGGCGTAGTGCAGGTAGGTTTCGCCTTCCGGCGTCAGGCTGCTGGTGCGGGTGGTGCGGTTCACCAGCCGCACGCCCAGCTGTTCCTCGAGCTGCGACAGGCGTTTGGTGGCGGCCGGCGGCGTGATGTCGAGCGCGCGCGCCGCCGCCGACAGGCTGCCGTGGCGCGCCAGCAGGACGAAGAATTCGAGCTGGGAGGCGAGGTCGCTTTTCACTTTGGGTGAAGAATCTTGTAAAGAATCCTGAATCATAACCTCCTATAAAGCGAATAATCTGTCGGCTCGACCCAATATCCGCCCTCAGGAGACCCGCATGAAAATCGTCGACATCCGCGAAAAGACTGTTCCGATCAGCTCCCCGATCCGCAACGCCTATATCGACTTCAGCAAGATGACGCTCAGCGTCGTCGCCGTGGTCACCGACGTCCTCCGGGACGGCAAGCCGGTGATCGGCTACGGTTTCAATTCCAACGGCCGCTATGGCCAGGGCACGCTGATGCGCGAACGCTTCATCCCGCGCATCCTGGAAGCCGACCCGGCCTCGCTGCTCGACGCCGGCGGCGACAACCTCGACCCGCATAAAGTGTGGGCCGCGATGTTCGTCAACGAAAAGCCGGGCGGCCACGGCGAGCGCTCGGTGGCGATCGGTACCATCGACATGGCGGTGTGGGACGCCGTCGCCAAGATCGCCGACAAGCCGCTGTTCCAGCTGCTGGCCGAACGCTATGGCAACGGCACGCCGGACAAGAAGATCTTCGTCTACGCGGCCGGCGGCTATTACTATCCGGGCCAGGACCACGACAAGTTGAAGGACGAGATGCGCAGCTACATCGACCGCGGCTACACGGTGGTCAAGAAGAAGATCGGCGGCGCCTCGCTCGACGAAGACCTGCGCCGCATCGATTCGATCCTGAGCGTGCTGGGGGACGGCCAGAAGCTGGCGGTGGACGCCAACGGCCGTTTCGACCTGGATACCGCGATCAGGTATGCCAAGGCGCTGTCGCAGTACGACCTGTTCTGGTACGAAGAGGCGGGCGACCCGCTCGACTACGAGCTGCAGGCGACGCTGCGCAACTACTACGACAAGCCGATGGCCACCGGCGAGAACCTGTTCTCGATGCAGGACGCGCGCAACCTGATCCGCTACGGCGGCATGCGGGCCGACCGCGACTGGCTGCAGTTCGACTGCGCGCTGAGCTACGGCCTGGTGGAATACCTGCGCACCCTCGACATGCTGCGCCAGCACGGCTGGTCGCCGGCGCGCTGCATCCCGCACGGCGGGCACCAGATGTCGCTGAATATCGCGGCCGGCCTCGGCCTAGGCGGCAACGAATCGTATCCGGACCTGTTCCAGCCGTATGGCGGCTTCCCGGATGGCGTCAAGGTCGACAACGGCTACATCACCATGCCCGATTTGCCGGGCATCGGCTTCGAGGGCAAGGCCGACCTGATCGCGCAGATGCGCAAGCTGACTGCCTGAGGGCGTCGTTCAGCATCAATCGGGTGCACAATCGGGTGTAACCCGCACCCGCATGGTGCGACGCCGCACGCTCTTGTGGAATTTCCTGCCGTGACGCCACAGTTGAAGGGTTCAAACGTGTTCTGTATCGACATTGCGCCGCAACATAAGCGATAATGGCGGCGCTTTCGCGCAAGATGGCGTCCAGCCCCCAACCGGGACTGGCGCGACGGCCCGGCTCCCGGCACCATCCGGCCCAAGCCAGGACCGTCGGTTGCCATCGCGTTCCACCCTCAGAACACTGTACAACATGAACCAGTATCGCCTGCTCGCCACGCTGCTCCAGCGTCCGTCCTGCCCTGCGCTTGCCATGTCCGCTGCTACAGCGTGCGACGCTGGCCGGAGCTGCGCGCAATGACGCGGCAGGCTGCTTTCCCGGGCCCCACGCCAAGCGCGAGCCGCCCGATGCCGGTCAAACCCCATACCCTTCTCGACGATGTCTACGGCATCGCCGTCGGCGTGCTGTTCGTCTGCGCCGGCATCGTGCTGCTGCAGGCGGCCGGCCTGATCACCGGCGGCGTGGCCGGCATCGCGCTGCTGTCGTCCTACTTCAGCGGCATGCCGGTGGGCCTCCTGTTCATGCTGATCAACGTGCCGTTCTTCCTGTTCGGCTACCTGTTCATGGGGCCGCTGTTCACCATCAAATCGCTGGCCGGCAGCGTGGCCATCATGCTGCTGCTGAAAGCCGTGCCGCATGTGCTGGTGATCGGCCACGTACACGTGGCGGTGGCGGCACTGGCCGGCGGCACCTTCTGCGGCATGGGCATCCTGGCGCTGGCGCGCCACGGCGCCGGTGTCGGCGGCACCGGCATCGTCACCCTGTGGCTGCAGAAGCAGTACGGCATAAACGCCGGCCGCACCCAGGTGATGATCGACGCCGTGATCCTGCTGGTGGCATTGTCGCTGGTGGCGCCGCAACTGGTGGCCTGGTCGGCGCTGTCGGCGGTGGCGATGAGCAGCATGGTCATGGCCTGGCACCGCGCCGGGCGCTATTTCGGCAGCTGAGCTCGAGCGGTATCGGAATGAACGCATGTCCGGATGCCATGCCCGGCCATGCGCGTGCGGCCGGGAGTGCAAAAAGCATTAAAATGCCGCCATGATGACCGAGCCCCTCTACGATTCCACGATTGCCGGCAGCGAGCCGGCGTTTCGCGCGCTGTTCGAACAATCTGCGCTCGGGATGGGCTTCGTGCGCTTTGCCGACGGGCGCTGGTTCGAGGTCAACCAGGCGCTGTGCCAGATGCTGTGGCGTTCGCGTGACGAGATGCTGGTGCTGGGATGGGCCGATATTGCCCACCCCCTCGATGCCGACTGCGATGCCGTGCCGTTCGGACGCATGGCGCGTGGCGAGCTCGAATCGTGCACGGTCGAGAAACGCCTGCTGCACAAAAGCGGGCAGGCGCTCTGGGCCAGGCTGACGCTGTCCCTGGTGCGCAACCTCCAGGGTCAGGCCGATTATGCGATCGCGGTGATCGAAGACATCGGCGAACGCAAGGCGGCCGAGCGCGAACTGGCGTTCAGCCGCCAGCAGCTCGAAGCCGAACGGGCGCGCTTGCAAGCCATCGTCGACACCATTCCCACCGGGCTCATCATGCTCGACCAAAGCGGTACGCTGCTGATCGAGAACGAGCAATGGAAGCGGACCTGGGCGTCCACGGGCAGCCTGCATTCGGTGATCGACTACGACAGCTACCTGGGCTTTCATACCGAGACCGGCGAGCGCATCCCGGGTGAACAATGGCCGTGCGCGATGTCGCTGAAGCAAGGCACGCATACGCGCGACGCGGTGCTGGACATCGAGCGCCGCGACGGCAGCCGCGGGACCATCGTGGTGTCGAGTTCCCCGCTGCGCGACGAGACGGGACGCGTGATCGGCGCGGTGGCCGCCAACATGGATATTACCGAGTTGCGCAGTGCGCAGAAGCAGCTGCTGGACGCCGACCGCCGCAAGGACGAGTTCCTGGCGATGCTGGCGCATGAGCTGCGCAATCCGCTGGCGCCGATTACCAGCGCGGCCGAGATGCTGTGCATGTTCGCCGGCGGCGACCCCAGGGTCGCCAAGGCCAGCGATGTCATCGGCCGCCAGGCACGCCACCTGAGCGCGCTGGTCGACGACCTGCTCGACGTGTCGCGCGTCACCCGCGGGCTGGTCGAACTGAACAAGGAACGGGTCGACCTTGGCGCCGTCGTGGAGAGCGCGGTCGAGCAGTCGCGGCCGCTCCTTGCCGCCAAGGGGCATGCCTTGACGGTGCATGCCGGAGCGGCGCACCCGCTGGTGGAGGGCGACCGCAACCGGCTGGTGCAGATCGTCGCCAACCTGCTCAACAACGCCGCCAAGTACACGCCGCAGGGCGGGGCGGTCAGCCTGGCGCTGCGCACCGACGGCGCGAGCGCGACGTTGACGGTGCAGGACAACGGCATCGGCATCGACGGTGCTCTGCTGCCGCACGTGTTCGACCTGTTCACCCAGGCCGAGCGCGCACTCGACCGTTCGCAGGGCGGGCTCGGGATCGGCCTGGCACTGGTCAAGACCATCGCCACCCTGCACGGCGGAGAGGTCACGGCGGCCAGCGCGAGCCCAGGGCAGGGCAGCACCTTCACGGTGTCGCTGCCGCTGGCTGATCCGGCCCAATGATGACCGGCACCCGATCTCCCGACACCGATGACTACTGGTCGGCGTTGGCGGCGCGCCGCCATGTGTCGCTGCGCCGGCTGGTCGCTCCCGGTCCCGACGCTGCACAACTGCAGCGCATCGTCGAAGCGGCGGCGCATGCGCCCGACCATGGCCTGCTGCTGCCGTGGCGCTTCGTCCTGATCGGGCAGGAGCGGCGCGCGGACCTGGGCGACGTGTTCGCCGAAGCGCTGCTGCTGCGCGACCCGGCCTGTGGCCCGGAGGCCCTGGCGGCAGCGCGTGCCAAAGCTTTCCACGCGCCCTGCCTGTTGGTGGCGGTGGCGCGCGACAATCCGGATGCGAAAGCGATCCCGAAGAGCGAAAAGCTGGTCTCGCTCGGCTGCGCGATCCAGAACGTGCTGGTCGGTGCCCAGGCGCTGGGCTTCGCCAGCGGCCTGGCCAGCGGCAATGCCATGGACAGCGCCGGCATGCGGCGCCTGCTGCGCCTGGAAGCGACGGAGCAGGCGATCTGCTTCATCGGCGTCGGCACCGCGTCGTCGCACAAGGCGCCGCGCGCGCGGCCGGCGCTCGATCTGTTCTTCTCGACCCTGTAGCCGGCGCTGCCGTGGTTAGGCCGGCATCGTGAACCACAGTTGACGCGTGAGTGGTGTGTATCGGAAACCAGAAGTTTTCAGGTTCATGTATGAAGTTGCTCTTTTGCAATATCAATGAAACTTCTTGCAATTATTTCCTCGCCCCCTTCGACCATGACACTGAGTTTCCGCGCCAAACTGTATCTTCCGCTCGTCCTGAGCTGGCTGGCCCTGTCGGCCATGACCATCTTCCACATCCATGAAAGCAAGGCGCAGCGCCTGGAAGAGCGCCGGGTCGCCCTGAAGTTCGCGACCGACGTCGGCATGTCGACCGTCAAGGAATACGCGGCGCTGGCCGCGGCCGGCACGCTGCCGGAAGCCGAGGCCAAGAAACAGGTGCTGCAGCGCCTGAAGTCGATGCGCTACGGTGCCGACGGTTACTACACTGTGGTCGATTCGCATCCGACCATGCTGATGCACCCGATCAAGGCCGAATTGATCGGCAAGGACCTGACCGAATTCAAGGATACCGAGGGCACCTACCTGTACCGCGAGGTCGCTGCGGTTGCCAGAAGCACCGGCGAAGGCTGGGTCGAGTACGTGTGGCCGAAACCGGGCCACCCGGATCAGCAGCAGGTGTTCGCCAAGGGCGCCTACGTGCTGACCTACAAGCCATGGGACTGGACCTTCATGACCGGACTGTACATGGACGACCTGCAGGATGCCTTCATCGCCGACCTGTGGCGCGCAGTCGTCGTGCTGGTCGGCTTCGGGCTGGCGCTTGGCCTGGTGGTGATGCTGGTGCTGCGCAGCGTGACCCGTTCGATCGGGCAGGCGGTCGATGCCGCCGATGCCGTGGCGCGCGGCGACCTGACCCATCCGGTGCAGGTCGAGGGCAAGGACGAGATCGCGCAACTGCTGTCGTCGCTGGCCACCATGCAGCACAGCCTGGCCAACGTGGTGAACCAGGTGCGCCAGGGCACGGATACCATCGCCGCCGCCTCGTCGCAGATCGCCGACGGCAACCAGGACCTGTCGGCGCGCACCGAGCAGCAGGTGGCGTCACTGGAGCAGACCGGCGCCTCGATGGAAGCGCTGGCCGGCACCGTGCGCCAGAACGGCGAGCATGCACGCCAGGCCAACGCACTGGCGCAGTCGGCCTCGAACGTCGCCACCCACGGCGGCGCGGTGGTCTCGCGCGTGGTGCAGACGATGGCCTCGATCAATGCATCGTCGAGCAAGATCGTCGACATCATCGGCGTGATCGACGGCATCGCCTTCCAGACCAATATCCTGGCCCTGAACGCGGCGGTGGAAGCGGCGCGCGCCGGCG
>NZ_DAMAGA010000015.1:99426-112679 GCF_031995545.1 Massilia sp. | reverse complement strand
CGTCGAGATCATCCCGCCTTCCTACCCCAGCGAAGAAGAATACATCGCCCAGATGCGCCGCATGGGCGAGGAATACATGGGCAAGATCGTGCGCTCGTGCACCGGCGCCGGGTTGCAGCACAGCTGCATGACGGCGTTTTCCGATTCGGCGGCGCTGAAGATCGCCGACGTCGCCGAGCAGGAAGGCTGCGACCTGATCTTCATGGGCTCGCACGGCCGCAGCGGCTGGAACCAGCTGTTGCTTGGCAGCGTCACCAATAAGGTGCTGTCGCACACGACCAAGCCGGTGCTGGTGCACCGCCTGATCGCCGAACCGGCCGCATCCTGAACCGGCGCCTGACCCGGCACGCATGATTTGGTCTGACGAGCACTTTGCAGCGGAACGATGTGCTAACCTGAAGCGGGTCGGAAACCGCTTCGGTTCAAGGAAACGAACATGGTAAGAATCGTCATTGCCGATGACCACACCATCATGCGCGAAGGGCTCAAGCGCATCCTCGACGGCGCTGCCGAGGTCGAGATCGTCGGCGAAGCCACCAATGGCTTCGAGGTACTGGCGCTGGTGCGCCAGGGCGGCTTCGACCTGCTGCTGCTCGATTTGTCGATGCCGGGCCGCAGCGGCGTCGACCTGATCCGCCAGGTGCGCAGCGAAGCGCCCAAGCTGGCGATCCTGATCCTGACCATGCACGAAGAAGAGCAGTACGCGGTGCGCGCGATCCGCGCCGGCGCCCAGGGTTACCTGACCAAGGAAAGCGCGGGCACCCAGCTGGTGGGCGCGATCCGCAAGGTGGCCTCGGGCCGGCCCTACATCAGCACCGAAGTGGCCGAGCAGCTGGCGCTGAACATCATGGCGCCCACCGAGCAATTGCTGCACAAGCAATTGTCCGACCGCGAATTCGAAGTCTTTTCGCTGCTGGTAAGCGGCAAGTCGATTACCGAGATCGCCAACAGCCTGCACCTGTCGGTCAAGACCGTCAGCACCCACAAGACCCGCATCATGCAAAAGATGGGGATGAGTTCGCTGTCCGAGATGGTGCAGTACGCGGTGGCGCACCGCCTGCTGTCGCCGATGAAAGCCTGAACCTCGATCTCGTTTGACCGCCGCGCCACAGTTTGGTGCGGTGCGTCGATGCAACACCCTACGGCGTTCGGAACGCCCCCTCTCATCGTCCGAAGCCGCTCCGCCATTCGCGCAACTGTCGCGTTGAGTCGGAAAAGTCCTACAAGCTCACCATCTGTCCTACCTACACATTCAGGCAACGCTGATATTCGTGCCGGACTCGTGTTGGCATACTGAATTCAGCGTTTCGACTTGCTTGCGATCCAAGTCACAGCGTCAGTCCTTGATGATTGACGCGGCGCAGTTCACTTCTTGAACTGCCAGGGTCGCCTGAAGCACCGAATTCCTTACTGGAGAAGAGCATGCAGTCCCAGCCAACGTCAGAACAACGCAACGTCACCCAGCCGACCCTGCATTCGCCCATGGAGGCCGGGCGCCAGCGCCAGGGCCGTCTCTGGTCCAACCTGAAAGAAGTCTGCGACCTGCTCCGCATCCCGGCCAGCGTGTCGGTGAGCTCCGAAGAACTCCTGTTCCAGCACGTCCAGTTCAAGACCGGCCAGCGCGTGCACACCATCGGCCAGGCCTTCGACACCCTGTACATCGTCAACTCCGGCTTCCTCAAGACCGTCCTCATCGACGAGTTCGGCAACGAGCAGGTGCTGAGCTTCCCGATGAAGGGCGACATGCTCGGCGTCGACGGCATCCATACCCGTCACTATGCATCCGAGGCGGTGGCCCTGTCCGACTGCGACCTGATCCTGCTGCCGTTCAAGAAACTGACCGCGCTGGGCCGCGTGCACAGCGAACTCGAGAACATGATGTACGGCGTGATGAGCCGCGAACTGGTGCGCGAGCAGACCATGATCGGCATGCTCGGCGCCCTGTCGGCCGAAGCCCGCGTGGCGCGCTTCCTGGTGTCGCTGGCGGACCGCTTTGCCGCGATGGGCTACTCGAGCAAGCTGTTCAACCTGCGCATGACGCGGCATGAGATCGGCAGCTACCTGGGCCTGACGCTGGAGACGGTCAGCCGCACGCTGTCGGCGTTCAACGAAATCGGGCTGATCACGGTGGACCAGCGCACCATCGGCATCAAGGACGCCGAGGCGCTCAAGACCCTGCGCCGCTTGCCACCGTCGCGCTCGCGCACCAAAGGGGCGAAGGCGAAGGCGGAAGTGGATCAGTCAGGGGATGATCAGATGTTGGCGACGGCTTGATCAGCCGGGTATCTAGCGCTGAGCATCAAGCATCGTCAGCTTCACTCCTTTGTTACCCCTAAAACCGTCATTCCTGCCACTGGCAGAAATGACGGCTTTCTGGGTAACAAAAGAAGGGTTGCAGCTAGTAGCAAGTAAGAGGATGAAAAGCGCACGCTGCTGCCGCTCAATCCCGCTCCAGCGACAACACCCCATCATTGACCCGCACCCGATCGCCCTTGCGGTACCCCGGATTGTTGTCATACTCGATCGCCTGCGTCGAATCGCTGGTATTGAAGCGCACCGTCACCCGATAGCGCTCACGCGAACGCACCTCGGTCGCCAGCGGACGCGCATCCGCCGTCGACGGCTGGATCACTTCCACTTTCTCGACGATCGCGCAGCTGGTGCAGTAGCGCGCGACACGCGGCCGTTCGGTCTCGCGCGGTGGTGGCGGTGGCGCCGCGCCCGGTGCGCCACCGCCCGGCGTCAGGCGGCGCTCATTTTGCGGCTGCAGCGGCACATCCGAGCGCACGATCGGTTTGGTCAGCATGCTGGCCACCGTCTGGCCGCCCAGGCGCGTGTCGGCGCGTACCTTGCTGTCGGGACGCAGGCGGTCGCGGTCGCCGATCGTGTAGGTGCCCGAATACTGGCCCGGCTCCACTTCGTTCAGGTGCAGGCCGCGGGTGGCGCCGTCGATGCTGAGCGTGACGCTGGCGCCCGACGTGGCGTACACGTCGAAATGCAGCTGGTTGCCCGGCGCCAGGCTCGAAATTTGCTGGACGTCGAAGCCGGTAACCATCAGCCCGTCGGTGCGGCCGCCCGCAGGCGGCACCTGGGCGTGGGCCACGCTGCTGGTCAGCAGCGTCGTTGGTGGCGCCGTGGCGATCGCCATGGCCAAAAGAATCCGATGAAGGCGCATAACTATCCCTTCCTAAAATTAGCGGAAATACATGGATGAGCGGCCATGGAGACCGCTCTCGGTTCAGATAGAAGTTACGCCTGCGTAAGGACAGGGTCGGTTCGTTATCGAACGCTGTGGACGGCGTCGCCCGAGGTCACGTAGATGTTGTCGCCCGGCTCCGGCTTGACCGCGTGGCCGCCGGTGAAGGAGCCGAACGATGGCAGGATCATGCGGTCCTGCCCCACCACGAAGCACGGCAGGCGCAGCGCGTCGAAACGGGTGGCCAGCACGTACACCGGATGCACGTGCCCGGCAAGCACATAACCCGGCGTCTCGACATCCGGATGGTGGCAGAACGCGAACGGCCCCACCTGGTGCGGCTCATCGACCAGCTCGATTCCGAGCGCCGCCGCCGGGTCGCCTGCATGCAGGTCGTGGTTGCCGCGCACCAGCATCAACTGCAGGTCTGGATGACGCTGGCGCCAGGCCAGCATCGCCAGCTGGGTCGAGCTGGCGTGCGCCGCGCGCGCATGCAGGAAGTCGCCGAGGAAGACCACCCGCTGCGCTCCATGCTGCGCCACCAGCGCATCGAGCCCGGCCAGGTTCTCGGACGTGGTCCCGCGCGGCACCGGCACGCCCAATGCACGAAACGCCGCTGCCTTACCGAAGTGGATGTCGGCGATGATCAGCATCTTCTCGGCAGGCCAGTAGATCGCCTTCTCCGGCAAGAGCAGGAGGTTTTCGCCGGCCACGCGCACCGCTACCGCACTCATGCCGCTGCCGCCTTTTCCAGTTCGCGCACCATGCGTGCCACGCGGTCGCTCAGCTTCTCGGTGCTGACCTTTTCGCGGAAGCGCTCGACCATCAGCGCGAAGCCGAACGGCGTGGCGCGCCGCACCTCGCGAAAAGCGATGCGGCGCCCGTGCAGCTCGTCCAGCGTGTCGCGCAGGCGCGTCAGTTCCAGTTCCTGCTCCATCACCTCGCGCTCGGCCTGGGTGAGCAGCAGGTTGCCGGCATCGTGCTTGCGAAACACCTCGAAGAACAGCGACGACGATGCCTGCAGTTGGCGGTTCGACTTCGGCTGCCCCGGATAGCCCGAGAACACCAGCCCGGCGATGCGCGCCACTTCGCGGAAGCGCTGCTGCGACAACTGGGTCGCATTCAGGCTGTCGATCACATCTTCCAGCAGGCGCTCGGTATCGAACAGGCCGACGCCGGCGCCGGTCGGCGCATCGAAGGCGCTGGCCCAGTCGACCGGCTCCGGCGCCATCAGCTCGAAACCGTAATCGTTGATCGCAATCGAGAACGTGATCGGCTGCACCCGCCCGACGCGAAACGCGATCAGGGACGCCAACCCCATATGCACCGAACGCCCCGCGAACGGATACACGAACAGGTGATACCCCTCGCGGCTCTTCATCGATTCCAGCACCAGCACTTCGGAGGTTGGCAGCGCCGACCACTTTTCCTGGATCTCGATCAGCGGCTGGATGGCGCGCATTTCCGGCCCGTCGAACACGCCCTGCGCGGCCAGGCGCAACTCTTCCAGCGCTGCGTGCGCCAGTTCGTTCGACATCGGCATCTTGGCGCCCTGCCAGCGCGCGATCGCGCCCTTGGTGCCGGTGGCGCGTTTCACAAATGCTGTCATCTCGTGCACCCGTACGAATTCCAGGATCCGTCCGCCGAACAGGAAGCGGTCGCCCGGCTTCAGGCGCGAGATGAACGATTCCTCGACGCTGCCGATGCGTCCCCCGCTCATGTACTTCACCTGGATGGTGGCGTCCGACATGATGGTGCCGATGCCCATCCGGTGACGGCGTCCGATCGCCGTATCCGGCACCCGGTACACGTCCTCTTCGTCCGGCAGCACGCGCCGGTATTCCGGATACACGGTCAGGCTCTGGCCGCCGCGCGCGACGAAGTCGAGCGCCCACTGCCATTCTTCCTGGGTCAGGTGGCGGTACGACCAGGCCTGGCGCACCTCGTCGAACAGCTCTTCGGAGCGGAAACCGCCACCCAGCGCGATCGTCACCATGTGCTGCACCAGCACGTCGAATGGTTTGTTCGGCACGTAGCGCCCTTCGATGCGGCGCGCCGCCACCGCCTTGCGTGCGCCGGCCGCTTCCAGCAGTTCCAGGCTGTTGGTCGGCACCAGGGTCACGCGCGAGACCCGCCCCGGCGCATGGCCACTACGGCCCGCGCGCTGCAGGAGGCGCGCCACGCCCTTGGCGCTTCCCACCTGCAGTACGCGCTCGACCGGCAGGAAGTCCACGCCCAGGTCCAGGCTCGCAGTGCAGATCACCGCCTTGAGGATGCCGTTCTTCAGCCCCAGCTCGACCCATTCGCGCACTTCGCGGTCGAGCGAGCCATGGTGCAGCGCGATCAGGCCGGCCCAGTCGGGACGCTCCTCCAGGATGTTCTGGTACCAGATCTCGGACTGCGAACGGGTGTTGGTGAACACCAGCGTCGTATCGTGCCCCTCGATCTCTCGGATCACAGGGCCCAGCATCTGCAGGCCGAGGTGGCCGCCCCACGGAAAGCGCGATACGTTCTCGGGAATCAGGCAATCGACCACGATCTGCTTGCGGGTATCGCCTTCTATCAGCGTGCCCGCATTGTCACCTTCGGAGCCTCCCAGCAGCACCTGGCGCGCCAGATCGAGGTTGCCCATCGTCGCCGACACGCCCCACACCAGCAATTCCGGACGCCAGCGCCGCAGCCGCGCCAGCGCCAGCTGCACCTGCACCCCGCGCTTGCTGCCCATCAGTTCGTGCCACTCGTCGATGATGATCATGTCGAGGTTACGGAACTGCTCATGCGAGGCCGCGTTGCTGAGCATGAGCGTCAGGCTCTCGGGCGTCGTCACCAGCGTGGCCGGCATGCTGCGCGTCTGCCTGGCGCGCTCGCTGGCCTTGGTGTCGCCGGTACGCGCACCGATGCGCCACTCGGGCATCAGTTCGGCGGCGGAATCCTCCAGCGCACGCTGGGTATCGGCGGCCAGTGCGCGCATCGGCGTGATCCATAAGACGCGCAAGCCCGCCTTGGCACGGCCGGTTTCGAGCCCGGCACGTTGCAGCGCCGCGAACCACACCGCGAAGGTCTTGCCGGCGCCGGTGTTCGCGTGCAGCAGCCCGGACTGCCCCGCCAGCGCGGCATCCCACACCGCGCGCTGGAACGGGAACACGGTCCATTTGCGCTCGGCGAACCAGGCGTCGATGCGGCGGCTGACCGGATTGTCCATCACGACTTCGCTGCTACTCATGGTGCGACTCATGCGCTGGCCGCTCCCAGCAAACCCTTGAGCGTGTCGAGCGTATCGGCTTCTTCCACCGGCTTGTCCTGGCGCCGGCGCAGGATGCGTGGGAAGCGCACCGCGATGCCGGCCTTGTGGCGCGGCGACAGCGCGATGCCCTCGAAGCCGATCTCGAACACCATGGTCGGCTTCACCGAACGCACCGGCCCGAATTTTTCGATGGTGGTGCGCCGGATCGCATTGTCGACCTGCGCGATCTCGGCATCGGTCAGGCCCGAATACGCTTTCGCGAACGGCACCAGCTTGCGCTCCTGGCCTTCGCCATCCCACACCGCGAAGGTGTAGTCGGTGTACAGCGACGCGCGCCGGCCGCTGCCCGGCTGAGCGTACAGCAGCACGGCGTCGATTGCGTACGGATCGATCTTCCACTTCCACCAGGTGCCGACGTCCTTGGTGCGGCCGACGCCATATTGCGCGACACGCGACTTGAGCATCATCCCTTCGACGCTGCGCTCGCGCGAACCGGCGCGCAACTCCGCCAGTTCTTCCCAGCTGTCGGCCTCCACTACTGGCGACAGGCGCAGCTGCGGCGCATCGAGCTTGGCGATTTCGGCCTCGAGCAGCGCGCGCCGCTCGTGCTGCGGCAGATTGCGCAGGTCGACGCCATCGAGCTCCAGCAAGTCGTAGCAGCACAGCACCGCCGGCAGTTCGGCCAGCAGCTTGGCGCTCAGGGTCTTGCGGCCGATGCGCTTTTGCAGGTCGGCGAATGGTGATGGCACCGAGGAATCGGGCTGCCAGATCAGCACTTCGCCGTCGAGCACCATCCCGTCCGGCAGGCGCACCGCCGCCAGCTCGGGAAAGCGCTCGGTAATCAGGTCTTCGCCGCGCGACCACAGATAACTCTGGCCTTCGCGCCGCACCAGCTGGGCGCGGATGCCGTCGTACTTCCATTCGACGATCCAGTCGTCGGGTTCGCCCAGCTGCGCCGGATCGCCATTGAGTTGGTGCGACAGGAAGAATGGATACGGCTGGCCGCCGCGCAGCTTGTGCTCTTCGTCAGACTGCTCGGCGATCAGCTGCAGGAAACCGGCGGCGGTGGGCTTGACGCGGCCGTCGGTCCAGCCCATCAGTCGCTGCGCGATCAACTTGCTGTCCACCGCCGCGATCGCGGCCAGCGCACGCGTCACCAGCAGCTTCGACACGCCGACGCGGAATCCCCCGCCGATCAGTTTGATGAGCAGGAAGCGCTCGCGCCAGTCGAGTTCATTCCAGTACGAGAACAAGGCCTCGCGCACACGCAGTGGTTCCGCGCCGCGCAGGGGTGCGATGCGCTCTTCCATCCACACCGCCAGGCCGACGTCCGAGCGTTCGGTTGGCGGCGGCAGGATGTGGGCGATGGTCTCGGCGAAGTCGCCCACCGCGTGATACGACTCGTCGAACAGCCACTCGTCCAGCGCAGCGTATTCGATCGCGTACTGGCGCAATAGCTTGGTCGGCACCGCCTGGCGCGGCTTGCCACCGGCGAGAAAGTAGACGGCCCAGGCGGCATTCTCGGGCGTAGCGCTGGAAAAGTAGGCCTGTAGCGCTTCCAGCTTGCGCGTGGTGGAGGTGGTTTCGTCGAGGTCGGCGTACAGGCGGGCGAATTCACGCATCGGCATCTCCCGCCGCGCCAGTCTTCACTTCCTCGACATTGTCCTCTTCTTTCGCCGCCTCTTTCGAAGCAGCTGCCCCAGCAGGCGGCGTCGACTCATCCTCTTCCTCGTCGCCGTACTCGGTATCGAAGCCCGAGGCATCCAGCCCGTTCTGGCACAGCCAGCGCACCAGCGTCGGAATCGAGCCGTGGGTCACGATCACGCGCTCCGCTTCGGTTGCCTTGATGGCGCTCATCAGGCCCGGCCAGTCGGCGTGGTCCGAGAGCACGAAACCGCGATCGACACCGCGCCGCCGCCGCGCGCCACGCAGCAGCATCCAGCCGCTGGCGAAGGAATCGCTGTAGTCGCCGAAGCGCTTCATCCACGGCGAGCCGCTGGCCGATGGTGGCGCCACCACCAGCGCGCGCCGCAGCGCCGCCTTGTCGACATCGCTCACCAGCACGGTCGGCGGAATGTCGACGCCCTCGGCGCGGTAAGCGCGGTTCAACGGCTCGACCGAGCCGTGGCAGACGATCGGCCCGATGCTCGCGTCCAGCCCGGCCAGGATTCGCTGGGCCTTGCCGAACGAGTAGGCAAACACCACCGAGCAGCGGCCCTCTTCCGCATTCTTGCGCCACCACGTGTTGATCTCGTCCATCAGCTGCTGCTCCGGCTGCCAGCGGTAGATCGGCAGGCCGAAGGTCGATTCGGTGATGAAGGTATCGCAGCGCACCGGCTCGAACGGGTCGCAGGTTTTATCCGGCTCGACCTTGTAGTCGCCGGACGCTACCCACACCTCGCCGCCGCATTCCATGCGCACCTGGCTCGATCCGAGCACATGGCCAGCCGGGTGCAGCGAGACGGTCACGCCGTTGTGGGTCACGCGTTCGCCGTACTGCAGGCTATCCACCGAGATGTCGCCCAGGCGCGACTTGAGCACACCGACGCCGGGCGCGGCCGCCAGGTAGTGGCCGCTGCCGTAGCGCGCATGGTCGCCATGGGCATGGGTGATCACGGCGCGTGGCACCGGGCGCCACGGGTCGATGTAGAAATCACCGGGTACGCAGTACAGACCCTCCTTGCGAACGACGACCATGTCTCCCATGCGCCCGCCCTTCCTTAAGCCGCCGCGACCGGATCGAGATAATCGGCCAGGAAGGTGCGGCTCTCGTCATCGGGGAACTGCACCGTCACCTGGTCGCCGGCGACGGCCAGCACCACGCCTTCGCCATACTTGGCCGAGCGCACGTGAGTGCCGACCTCGAAGTGCGGGCCGGCCGGTGCCGGCGCCGGTTCGCGGTCGAACTCGTCGTCGCGGATCTCGATGTCATCAAGCAAGGTCGCGGCCGGTGGATTCAGGCAGTTGTCGCACTTGCAGCACTTCTCGAAGCCGTCCACCGTGTCGTTGAAGTAGTCGAGCATCAGCTTCCAGCGGCAGAAGCCGCTCACGGCGTAGCTCACCATCTGGTTCAGCGCTTCCTTGTCGTGCTCCTGCTTCTGTACATAGACCTCGGCCAGCGCCGCGAACACGCCCGGCTTCGGCTCGCTGTTGGCCGGCACGTATTCCAGCTTGCGGTTCTGGCGCAGCAGCTTGGCGTCCTTGAGCAGCTTGAGGCAGACCTTGATGTTGGCGTCGGCGATATCTTCCAGCGCCTCGTTGATGCGTGCCAGTGTCACCGGACCATCATCGGCCAGGCCGCGCACGGCGGTGTGCACCAGTTGCAGCTCCTCGGCGCTCGGGTAATGCTTCATCAGGAAGAACTGCTGCAGGCGCTTGTCGTCCTGCAGGAACAGCAAGGTGCACTGCGCATCCAGCCCGTCGCGGCCGGCGCGGCCCGACTCCTGGTAATACGATTCCAGGTTGGCCGGGATCTGCAGGTGGATCACGAAGCGGGTGTCGCTCTTGTCGATGCCCATGCCGAAGGCGTTGGTGGCGACCATCACGCGCCGCTCGCCTTCCATGAACAGGTCCTGGTTAACCTTGCGCTCGGCCGCCGGCAGCTTGCCGTGGTACAGCGTGACCGACTCGCCGGCTTCTTCCAGCACGGCCAGCATTTCCTCGGCCGCCTTGACGGTGGCCGCATACACGATGCCGACGCCCTCGGTTTCCTGCACCAGGCGCAGCGCCTGCTGGTACTTCTCGGCGGTGCTGGTGACTTGCACGACGCCGTAATGCAGGTTCGGCCGGTAGACGCCGGTGTTGATCACGTTCAGCTTGCGGCCGAGCTGCTTGCCGATGTCGGCGATACATTCCTCGGTCGCGGTGGCGGTCAGCGCCAGCACCGGCGGCTTGCCGATCGCCTGCAGCGCGCTGCTCAGGCCGATATACGCGGGACGGAAATCGTGGCCCCATTGCGAGATGCAGTGGGCCTCGTCGATCACGACGATGTCGAGCTTGACCTTCTGCAGCACGGCGATGAACTCGGGCGACACCAGTCGCTCCGGCGTGCAGAACACGATTTCGCAGGCTTCAGTCTCGATCGCCTCGATCGCCGCATGTTCTTCCTCGGCGTTGAGGCTGCTGTTGACCTGTACCGAACGGATGCCGAGCTCTTCGAGCTTCTCGAGCTGGTCCTTCATCAGCGAGATCAGGGGCGAGACGACGATGGTGATCCCTTCCAGCATCTTGGCCGGGATCTGGTAACACAGCGACTTACCGCCGCCGGTGGGCATGATGGCCAAGGTGTCCTTGCCATCGAGTACGCTGTCGATCACGCGTTGCTGGCCGTCGCGCAATTGCGCGATACCGAACACGGCGTTGAGGAGGCGGCGGATGGTGTTGCGGCGCACGGCGAGCAGGCCGCGGTGCATGAGGGTCGGGTCGTGTCGGGTCATGATGGCCCAACTTTATATTTCACCCTGATGACTCGACTATAGGACGCAACCTACTTCAGGCGTAGGAGCGCAACTTTTGGCCTGACCATCTCGTGACAAATATGCGACAAGGATCGGGTCCGAGGTTTATTCCTACAGTGCGACGGATTTTTTGCCGATGCCGTAAGCAACGGTGGCGACTTAAGATGTCACCATCGTCAACAGCAATGCATCACTCGGGAGAATCATCATGTCGCGCCGCCATCCAATGACGTGGACCGCAGTCCACCTGGCCCTTGCCAGCGCAGCTACGTGGTTCCTGCTCGAGTCGGAAGCGTTGTCCAGCACCTTGCTGTTCTCGTTCCACTAACGTTCCGCTTTCGCTCCACCAATACCGTAGGGTTGGCGGCCTCGCCGCCGACGCGGTGATAGTCGGCAGCAAGATCATTCGGCACGAATTCGGCACGGATAACAATCGACGCGTCGGCGGCATAGCCGCCAATCCTACGTGGATCCTGCTGATCAATAATTTACCGCATAGTCCTTCGGGAAGGCCACACCGTTGAACGCCTTCTTCTGCGTCCAGTCCTGAACGGGCGCGGTCCAGAACGAATCGTCCGCAGGCAGTCCCAGCGCCAGCAGCCCTGCCGAAGCAATGTACATGCTGCCATTGTTCGAATACGAATCTCCCAGCGTCGGCTGATGCCCGCGGAAGCCAATCGTCAGATACCCATCCTTCGTAAAATTGCCCGGCGCATCCCAGATCGCCCGGTGCGCCGCATGCAGCGCGGCGCGCACCTGCCCTTCCGGCAACGACTTCGGCAATTGTTTGCGCCAGGCCAGCAGCGCCAACGGCTGGAACACGGCGGTGCCATACGTGATCGAGCGGCCGACCGGCGGATAGGTGCCTTCCGGTCCAACGAAGCGCTCCAGGTGTTCGGAATAGCGCTGCGCACGCCGCGTCGCCTGCGCCAGCAACTCCTCCGGCTTGCCGTTCCAGAACTGCCCCTTCTTTGCCACCAGCACGTCGAGCACTTCCAGCAGCATCGGCCACATCACATACGAGCAGTAATAGTCGAAGTGGAAGTCCTGGCCATCCTTGATCCAGCCGTCACCCACATACCACTCGTTGATCTTGCGGATCGCGCCATTCATGCGCATCGGGTCGTATTCCTCGCCGATCGACAGCAGGAAGGCTTCGTTCATGGCGGCGAACAGCAGCCAGTTAATCGACGGCACCTCGATGCGGCGCAGGTACTTGATCTCGGTGACGATGCGCGCCTTGGTCACCGCATCGAGCGGTTCCCACAGCACCTTGGGCGCGCGCAGCAGCGCGTTGGTGTAGTAGGCCGAATCGACCAGCGCCTGCGGATGCACGCGCCACGGCAGATAGTCGGGATTCTTCGGGTCGACCGAATTGACGAAGCTTTGCAGCGCCATCTGCTGCATGTTCCGGCGCAGTGCGCCTTCGGGCGTAGCGTCGGCCGGCAGCGCCAGCCAGGGCGCGACGCCGGCGATCATGCGGCCAAAACATTCGAGGTAAGCGACCGAGCGGTCGCGCCCATCCCAGGTAGGACTGACTTCGAGCACGAAGGTCTTCTTCAGCTGCCCCTTCGACATCGGCGCCAGCACCGGTTCGGCCATCTGTTGAAGCAGGCGCAGCAGGTAAGCGCGCTCGCCTCCGGCAGCGGGCACGGCGGCGCCGGACTGACCCGCAGTCAGCAGACCGGGCACGGCCGAGCCTGCGGCCAGTGTCCGCATGAAATGACGACGTTGCATGGTATCTCCTTGAATTATTATTTGCGCTCGGCCAGGCGCGCCATCTCCGCTGCCGCCAGCAGCACCGCACCCACCCCGAAGTGGGCGGTCGAATCACGGTCAACGACCTGTCCGGGAATCGCGCGTTCGCCGATCGGCTGTACATAGCCAACCTTGCCGTCCGGCTGTATCGCGATGGTGGTCAGGTAGTTCCAGCCCAGCAGCGCGCCGGATAAGTACTGCTCGCGCGGCAGCAAGCCGTTATTGATGCCCCACAGGAAGCCATAGGTGAAGAAGGCGGTGCCGCTGGTTTCCGGTCCCGGAGCATGGCCCGGGTCGAGCATGCTGCGCGTCCAGTAGCCTTCCGGACGCTGGGCACGCAGGATCGCCGCCGCCATCGCCTGGAAGCGCTCGACGTAGCGCGCGCGCTGCGGATCATTCGGCGGCAGGTCGGCCAGCACCTTGGCCAGCCCGGCAAACACCCAGCCGTCGCCGCGCGCCCAGAAATCCTTCTTGCCGTTCACGCTCTTGTGGCGTGGATAGACGTACTTGGCGTCGCGGTAGTAAAGCTGTTCGTCCGGGTCATACATGATGCTATTGGCATAGTCGAAGTAATCGTGCAGCTTGTCGAGGTAGCGCC
>NZ_DAMAGA010000015.1:0-99416 GCF_031995545.1 Massilia sp. | reverse complement strand
AGCGCCGGTCGCCGGTGATCCTGTACAGTTTGGTCATCACCGGCATCACCATGTAGAGGCCATCGGCCCACCACCAGTAATCGCGGTTGGGCGTACTCATCTGGTATTCCATGACTTCGCGGGCACGCGCGATGCGCTGCGGGTCTCGCTTCAGTTCGTACAAATCGGCGTAGGTCTGGAAGGCGATCTGCCAGTCGCCGAACAGCACGTAGTCGTCGGTTTCGCCGTAGCTATACTTCCATTGCGCTCGGTCGGTCGACTTCGCACCCATCCAGCGGTTGTGCTCGGCCCAGGCTTCGGAGTAACGCAAATAGGCCGGATTGCCGGTGACGCGATAGGCCTCGATATTGCCGGTATGATAGGCCGCCACGTTCCAGAACGCCCACTCGGTGGCGGGCGTGCGCGCCTGCCAGTAAGTGTTCACCTTGTCGATCACGGCCACGGCCTGGGCGCGAGTGACGCCGTGATCGCGCGTGGGGGCTCCGGCACAGCCCGCGAGCAGCACGCTCAGCGTGGCCAGGACGGCAATCAGGTATCTGGTCGGATTCATCTTCTCGATCGTGCGGTTGAGCTCGCCGATCAAGGTAGCACGGCACGCGTCGCCCAAGCCTTGAATCCCGACCGCCGGCGCCTGAAAACACGGGGTTTTGCATGATCCATGCAGTTTTTTGCATCCGCCAGACGAAAAAAAACGCCACTTCCCTCAGGGAAGCGGCGTTTGTCTTGTCGCGCAGCGGACCGTCACGGTCCGCCGGATGGTGCTTAAGCTGCCTTCTGCTCTTCCTCTTCCACCGGCTGGCGGATCAGGTAGTCGAACGCGGCCAGCGATGCCTTGGCGCCCTCGCCCACGGCGATGACGATCTGCTTGAACGGCACCGTGGTCACGTCGCCGGCGGCGAACACGCCCGGCATCGAGGTGTGGCCGCGAGCGTCGATCTCGATCTCGCCATGCGCCGACAGTTCGATCGTACCCTTCAGCCACTCGGCGTTCGGCACCAGGCCGATCTGCACGAACACCCCTTCCAGGTCCAGCTTGTGGGTCTCGCCGGTGGTGCGGTCCTTGTAGCTCAGGCCGTTGACGATCTTGCCGTCGCCGTGGATCTCGGTGGTCTGGGCCGACTTGATCACCTTCACGTTCGGCAGCGAGTTCAGCTTGCGCTGCAGCACCGCATCGGCGCGCAGTTCATTGCCGTACTCGATCAGCGTCACTTCCTTGACGATACCGGCCAGGTCGATCGCCGCTTCCACGCCCGAGTTGCCGCCACCGATCACCGACACGCGCTTGCCCTTGAACAGCGGACCGTCGCAGTGCGGGCAGTACGCCACGCCGTGGTTCTTGTACTCTTTTTCGCCCGGCACGTTGATTTCGCGCCAGCGGGCGCCGGTCGAGACGATCACCGACTTGGCCTTCAGCACCGCACCGCTTTCGGTATGCACTTCGATCAGCTTGCCGCCCACCAGCTTGTTGGCGCGCTGGGTGTTCATGATGTCGACGTCGTAGTGCTTGACGTGCTCTTCCAGGGCGACGGCGAATTTCGGGCCGTCGGTTTCCTTCAGCGACACGAAGTTCTCGATCGCCAGGGTGTCGAGCACCTGGCCGCCGAAGCGGTCGGCCAGCACGCCGGTGCGGATGCCTTTGCGGGCCGCGTAGATCGCGGCAGCCGCGCCGGCAGGACCGCCGCCGACGATCAGCACGTCGAACGGCTCTTTCTTGCTCAGCTCAGCGGCTTTCTTTTCGCCACCCTTGACGTCGATCTTGGACAGGATCTCTTCGACGTTGGTGCGGCCCTGGCCGAAGTGCTGGCCATTCAGGAACATCATCGGCACGGCCAGGATCTGCTTGTCTTCGACTTCTTTCTTGAACACGCCACCGTCGATGGTCACGACCTTGATACGCGGGTTGATCACCGACATCGTGTTCAGTGCCTGCACGACTTCCGGGCAGTTGTGGCACGACAGCGAGATGTAGGTTTCGAACACATAGTCGCCGTCCAGGCTGGCGATCTGGTCGATGACCGACTGCTCCAGCTTGATGGTGTGGCCGCCGACGTGCAGCAGGGCCAGCACCAGCGAGGTGAATTCGTGGCCCAGCGGGATGCCGGCGAAACGCACGCCGATATCGGTGCCGACGCGGTTGATGGCGAACGACGGGGTGCGCTCGTTGGCTTCCTGGCGCACGGTGATCTTGTTGGACAGCTCGGCGATTTCGCGCAGCAGCTCGTCCATTTCGCGCGATTTCGGCGAATCGTCGAGCGACGCAACCAGCTCGATCGGCTGCACCACTTTTTCCAGATAGGCTTGCAACTGTTTCTTCAGGGTCGCGTCAAGCATGATGTTTTCCTTGTATTGATTACGGATGATATGTCGAGAGTGCTTAACAAAAGCTTCGGCCGAAGGTTTTGGTAGGCACTCTAATGAAGCGGGCCGCCGCAGCGGCCCGTTTCAAGGGTGCTACTTAACTACCGGGTAAAGCTTAGATCTTGCCGACCAGGTCCAGCGACGGGGTCAGGGTTTCTGCGCCTTCCGTCCACTTGGCTGGGCAGACTTCGCCTGGGTGCGAAGCGACGTACTGGGCAGCCTTGACTTTACGCATCAGTTCCGAAGCGTCGCGGCCGATGCCGTTGTCGTGCACTTCCATGACCTTGATCTGGCCTTCTGGGTTGATGACGAAGGTACCGCGCAGTGCCATGCCTTCTTCTTCGATCATGACTTCGAAGTTGCGCGACAGGGTGCCGGTCGGGTCGCCGATCAGCGGGTAGTTCACTTTCTTGATCGCGTCCGAGGTGTCATGCCATGCTTTGTGAGCGAAGTGGCTGTCGGTCGAGACGCCGTAGACATTGACGCCCAGCTTTTCGAATTCAGGCTGGAACGCTGCCAGATCTTCCAGTTCGGTCGGGCAGACGAAGGTGAAGTCGGCCGGGTAGAACATCACCACCGACCAGGTGCCCTTGAAGTTCTCTTCGGTCAGGTCGATGAACTTGCCGTTGTGGTAAGCGGTTGCTTTGAACGGCTTGATCTGGGTATTGATGAGGGACATGGAATCTCCTGTTTGGGGTTGATGAAACGTGATGACAAGCAGTTTATCGTTCTGCCCGCCGTTTGTGAAATTGATTGATCCGATATTCTTGATTGATTTTACCTATCAGTCAAGTATTGTTTGGCCCATCTCGCTGAGACAGGCCAAACTCGAAGCCCGCACAGTGTGTCGCAAATGGCAAGCGGGTGCAACCGGCGTTTCGTTTGGGAAGAAGGTGCCTGGGTTGGCAGCCGAGCGTTATACGTCCGCTTCAGCGCACACCGGATGCTCGCTGCACGGCAGCACCAGGCTGAAGGTCGAGCCCTCGCCCGGCGTGCTGGTCACGCGCAGTTCGCCACCGTGCGAGATCGCCAGCTGGCGCGAGATGTACAGGCCCAACCCGAGGCCCTTCGGCTCGCCGTTGCGCGCGCCCCGTTCATAGGGCTCGAAGATGCGGTCGAGGTCAGCCGGGGCGATGCCCTTGCCGTGGTCACGCACGTCGATGCGCACCAGGTCGCCAAGGCGGTCGACACTCACCTGCACCGGCTGGCCGCAGCCGTAGCGCAGCGCATTGGTCAGCAGGTTGACGATCACCTGCTCGACCCGGAACTCGTCCCAGCAACCGGTCACCGGCGCGTGCGGCACCAGGGTCAGGGCATTGCCGGTAGTGGCCGCCTGCAGCGACAGGTCGCTCACCACCCGCTCCAGCAGCTTCATCAGCTCGACCTGGGCCGGACGGATCGACAGCTTGCCGCTGCGCATGCGCGAAACGTCGAGCATGTCGTCGATCAGGCGGATCATCGACTTGATCTGGCGCTCGTCGCGCTGGATCATGCCTTCCATCTGCTGCGGCCCGAAGGCGGCGCTGTTGCCGCGCTTCAGCTGCAGGCTGCGCATCTGGGTTTCCAGGAACAGGGTATTCAATGGCGTGCGCAGTTCGTGCGCCACCAGCGACATGAATTCGTCGCGCATCTTCAGCGAGCGCTGCAGTTCCTGCTGGGTCTGGTTCAGCTCGCGCAGCAGGGTTTCCTGTTCCTGCCGGCTCTTTTCTAACGCGATCATCTGGCGCGCGGTCTCGCGGCGCTGCTGATCCAGCGCCACGAACACATTGACCTTGCTGCGCACCGCGTCCGAGTCGAGCGGCTTGTACATGAAGTCGACCGCGCCGGTCTCGTAGCCCTTGAAGGCGTAATCGAGTTCGCGCCCGGCGGCCGAGACGAACACGATCGGGATGTGGCGCGTACGCGAGGTCGAACGCATCATCTCGGCCAGCTCGAAGCCGTTCATGCCCGGCATCTGCACGTCGAGGATGGCGAGCGCGAATTCGTGCTGCAGCAGCAGCGCCAGTGCGTCCTCGCCGGAACTGGCCTGGTGGATCACGCGCTGGTCGTGGCGCAGCAGCGCTTCCAGTGCCTGCAGGTTTTCGGGCAGGTCGTCGACGATCAGGATCTTGCTATGTTCTTGTTCGCTCATGGTGTCTCCAACAGGGGCAACACGGTGCGGATGCCGGACAGCGGCAGCACCAGGTGCGGGGCGCAGCGCCGGATTGCTTCCTGGGGCATGGTATTGGACTGTGCTTCTTGTGGGTCTTGTACGATGGTCAGGCCACCCTGCTCGCGGATGCGGCACATGCCGTCGGCGCCATCATAGTTGGCGCCGGTGAGCAGGATGCCGACCATCCGCTCGCCATACACGTCGGCGGCCGATTCCATCAGGACGTCGATCGCCGGGCGCGCGAAATGCACGGGCGCTTCGCAGCTGAGCGAAAAGCTGCGGTCGTCCTCGATTGACAGATGATAACCGGCGCCGGCGAAATACACATTGCCCGGCTCGATCGGCTGCTTGTCGCGCGCCTCGCGCACCGGCAGCGCGGTGCGGGCGTCGAACAATTCGGCCAGGCGGCTTTCGCGGTCGGCCGGCACGTGCAGGATACAGGCCACGGCCGGGCGGAAGCCTTCCGGCAGCGTCGGCAGCAGCGCAACCAGGGCATCGACTCCGCCGGCGGAGCCGCCGATCACGACCAGCTCGACCTGGCGGCCCTTTATCAGGGGTGCCAGCTGCTGCTCGGGAGTCGCTACGGGTTTCATGCAGCCACCTTGCGGAACAGGCGCTCGCGCCGCGCCAGCGGTTCGAAGCGCTCGGCGTAGCTGGAAAAGTCGATGCTTTCCTTGCTGCCCAGGCCCAGGAAGCCGCGGTGGCACAGCGACTCGTGGAACAGGCCGAACACGCGGTCCTGCAGGCGCCGGTTGAAATAGATCAGCACATTGCGGCAGCTGACGAAATGGGTTTCCGAGAACACGCTGTCGGTGGCCAGGCTATGGTCGGCGAAGGTCACGTTCTCGATCAGCTCGCGGTCGAAACGGGCGCCGCCATAGGCCGCCGTGTAATAGTCCGAGAACGCGGCCTTGCCGCCCGCCTTCTGGTAGTTCTCGGTGTACAGGCGCATGCGGTCGAGCGGAAACACGCCACGTCGCGCCGCTTCCAGCGACTCGGGATTGATGTCGGTGGCGTAGATGATGCTGCGCTCGAGCAGCCCTTCTTCCTTGAGCAGGATCGCCAGCGAATACACTTCTTCGCCGGTGCTGCAGCCGGCCACCCAGATCTTGAGCGATGGATACGTGCTCAGCAGCGGCGCCACCTGGTCGCGGATCGCCATGAAGTAATCCGGGTCGCGGAACATCTCGGTGACGGGAATCGTCAGGTATTGCAGCAGCTGGGCGAAGCCGTTCGGCTCGTGCAGCACCTTGGCCTGCAGCGCCGACACGGTGTCGCATTCCATTTCGCGCATGGCGACCAGCACCCGGCGCTTCTGCGAGGCGCCGGTGTAGTCGCGGAAATCGTAGTTGTATTTCAAATACACGGCTTCGACGAGCATCCGCAGCTCGATGTCGAAGTCGCTTGGCGGCTTGCTCAAATGCGCTCCAGGGTTGGCATCCAGACCCGCAGCAGCGAGTACAGGCGGGAGAGGTCGATCGGTTTGGCCAGGTAATCGTTGGCGCCGGCGTTCAGGCATTGCTCCTGGTCGTCCTTCATCGCCTTGGCGGTGATGGCGATGATCGGCAGGCGGTCGAAGCGGCCGTCGGCGCGGATGCGGCGCGTCGCTTCCAGGCCATCCATGCCCGGCATCATGACATCCATCAGCACCAAGTCGATGCCCGGCACTTCATCCAGTTTCGCGATCGCCTCGAAGCCGTTGCGGCCGACTTCGACCTTGGCGCCGCGCTGCTCCAGCGCGCTGGTCAATGCGAACACATTGCGCACGTCGTCGTCCACCAGCAGGATGGTGCGGCCCTCGAACACGCGGTCGCGTCCGCGCACCGCCTTGAGCATGCTCTGGCGCTCGCTCGACAGCTCGGATTCGACCTTGTGCAGGAACAGCGTCACTTCGTCCAGCAGGCGCTCCGGCGAACGGGCGCCCTTGATGATGATCGAGCGCGAGTAGCGCAGCAGTTGCGCTTCCTCGTCGCGCGTCAGGTTGCGGCCGGTGTACACGATCACCGGCGGGAACGAGCATAGCTCTTCCTGCGACATGCGCTCAAGCAGCTCGCCGCCCTGCATGTCCGGCAATTTCAGGTCGATGATCATGCAATCGTAGATCTCGTTTTTCAGCAGCTTGAGCGCTTCGCTGGCGGTGCCGACGGCGGCGATCTCGACGTCGTCGTCCTTGATCAGCTGGGTCACGCTGTCGCGCTGGCGCTCGTCGTCCTCGACCAGCAGCACGCGCTTGATCTTCTGGGTCGACTTTTCCTGCAGCTTGCGGAAAACGTCTTCCAGCTCTTCGCGCGAGCTCGGCTTCAGCGCATAGCCGATCGCGCCCAGGTGCAGCGCTTCGCCGCTGCTCTCGATGCTCGACAGCACGTGCACCGGGATGTGGCGGGTGGATGGATTGTCCTTCAGCTGTTGCAGCACGGTCAGGCCGGAACGGTCCGGCAGGCGCACGTCCAGCAGGATGGCGTCGGGACGCTGGCTGGCGGCCAGGGCGATGCCTTCGTCGGCGCTCATGCCCACCAGGCAGCGGTAATCCAGTTCGCGCGCCAGGTCGTACAGGATGCGCGCGAACGGCGCTTCGTCTTCCACCACCAGCACGGTGCGGCGGCCGTTGGCCGGCTTGTCGCGGTCGTCCGGGAAGGTGGCCAGCGGTTCGGCCTCGGCGGCGGCCGTGGCCACCGGCGCCGGCGCGCTGATCTGGATGGTCGAGGTGGCTGCCGTGTACACCGGCGCCGACACATTGGCCACGCTGGCGGTGCCGGCCACGATCGGGGTGGCGGCCGGCGGTACCGCCGGGATGCCGCGCGGCAGGGTCAGGGTGAACACGCTGCCCTCGCCCGGCGCGCTGGACACGGCCATCGAACCGCCCAGCAGGCGGGTCAGGTCGCGCGAGATCGACAGGCCGAGGCCGGTGCCGCCGAAGCGGCGGCTGGTGGTGCCGTCGGCCTGGTGGAAGGCGTCGAAGATCTTTTCCTGTTGGTCGGGGGCGATGCCGATGCCGGTATCCTGCACCCGGAACGCCACCGCGCCGTCCGGCGCGACCAGCACGTCCATGCTGACCGAACCGCTGTCGGTGAACTTCACGGCGTTCGACAGCAGGTTTTTCAGCACCTGCTCGATGCGCTGGCGGTCGGTATGCAGCGTGGCCGGCACCTCCGGCGCCACCGTCACCTTGAAGTCGAGCTGCTTTTGCAGCGCCAGCGGCTCGAAGGTGCGCACCAGGCCCTCGACCACGCGCCGCACCGGCACGTCTTCCGGCACCAGTTCCAGCTTGCCGGCCTCGACCTTCGAAATGTCGAGGATGTCGTTGATCAGCTGCAGCAGGTCGTTGCCGGCCGAATAGATGGTCTGGGCGAAGCGCACCTGCTCGTCGCTCAGGTTGCCGCTGGTATTGTCGGCCAGCAGTTTCGCCAGGATCAGCGAGCTGTTCAAAGGCGTGCGCAGCTCGTGCGACATATTCGCCAGGAACTCGGACTTGTAGCGGCTGGCGCTCTCGAGATCGATGGCGCGCTGCTGCAGCTGCTCCTGCGCCGATTGCAGCGCCGAGTTCTTCATGTCCAGGTTGAGCGCCTGCTCGGCCAGCTGGTCGTTGGTGGTGCGCAGCTCGGCCTGCTGGTTTTCCAGCGCCGACTGCGATTCTTCCAGTGCGCGCGACTGTTCTTCCAGCTCTTCGTTGGCGGTGCGCAGTTCTTCCTGCTGCACCTGCAGTTCTTCGTTCAGGGTCTGGCTTTCTTCCAGCGCGTCCTGCAGGCGCTGGCGGTACAGCACGGCGGCCATCGAGGCGCCGACCGCGGGCGCCACGAATTCCAGGAATTCCTGCTCGCGCTCGCCGATCTCTCCCAGGAAGGCGATCTCGAACACGCCCTTGACCTTGCCGTGGTTGTAGAACGGCGCGATGATCAGGGCGCGCGGGGTCGCTTCGCCGAGCGCGGTGGCGATCTTGATGTAGTCGCCCGGCAGGTCGCGCAGCACCATCAGGCGGTTTTCCTCGGCCGCCTTGCTGGCCAGCGTCGTACCCGGCTGGATCAGCTCGGCGCGCTGCTCGTCGCTATGGGCAAAGCCATAGGCGCCGATGCGGCGCATGATGCCGTCGTCAGAGCGCACGTACATGGCGCCGACCGCGCCGTCCAGGTATTTCACCACGTAGGGCAGCAGGGCGTCGGCCAGCGGCTCCAGGTTGTGGATGCCAGCGCTGCGCACCGTCAGGTCGTTCTGGCCCTTGCGCAGCCAGTCCTGGTGGCGCAGCTTTTCATTGTGCTCGGCTTCGTGCGACAGCACGTCGTTATAAGTGGTCGACAGGCGCACCAGCTGACGGCGGCCGAAGGCGGCCAGGCCGGCGCCGACCGCGGCGCTCAGGATCAGGAAGATCGCCACCGACCAGAACGTGGTGCGGCGCGCGGTGTCGCTGCGCTCTTGCAGCAGGCGCGACTCATTGGCCAGTACCAGGTCGAAGCTGCGCCGCATCTCGTCGGTCAGCAGGCGTCCGCGTCCGCTGCCGACGGCATCGATATAGCTCAGGTTATTGGCGCGGCGGCGCCCGATCATGTCGTTGGCGAACGCTTCCCACTGCTTCTGGATCTGGGCGATGCGCGTGACGCGCTCGGCCTGGGGCGCGTTGTCCTTGACCAGCTCGGCCAGGGTCTCGATCGACCCGTTCATGCGCTCGGCCGACAACAGGTAAGGCGACAGGAATTCCTCGTCACCGGCCAGCAGGTAGCCGCGCATGCCCGACTCCATCTCGGCCGACAGCTTGCGGATTTCATGCGCGTTGCCGATCACCTTCTGGGAATGCTCGACCCAGGTCATGTTATTGATCAGGTACGCAATGACGCCGATGAAAACGACCGCGCTCAGGATGCTCATCCCCAGAGGAAGCGCGACGTTACGGGTCAGAATGCGACGAAACTCGCTGTTATCGATGGTTGGACCGGCCATGCCTGTTGTTTTGATAGAAAAAAATATCCTAAGTGTAACGCAGATGTGAATTCACGCGCACACTGGAGACGCACGGTCGTGCGCAAACGTGCGGCTGCCTGCGCGTCGAGGATATTATCAAAATGCTTATGGATTGCGCGCACGTACGGGTGCGCGGAGGAAGGCGAACCTTACCACGAGACGCTTTGCGGTGCCGACCGGGGCTTAACAATTCGATCGCTGCGGCTCGTGGGGTTGGCGGCTTCGCCACCACCCCTACGCCACCTCACCATCACGCGATCACGCCAGATGCTTGCGCAAATACGGCGCCGTGCGGCTGACTTTGTTGCGCGCGACCTCCTGCGGCGGACCGGACGCCACCACCTTGCCGCCCTCCTCGCCAGCGCCGGGCCCGATGTCGATCACCCAGTCGCTGCCCGCCACCACCCGCATCGTGTGCTCGACTACCACCACCGTGTTGCCGGCATCGACCAGCCGGTTCAGCTGCACCATCAGGCGGTCGGCGTCGACCGGGTGCAGTCCGGTGGTCGGCTCGTCCAGCACATACAAGGTATTGCCGCGCGTAGCGCGCTGCAGTTCGGTGGCCAGCTTGATGCGCTGCGCTTCGCCGCCCGACAGCTCGGTGGCCGGCTGGCCCAGGCGCAAGTAGTCCAGGCCGACCTCCTTTAATACTTCGAGCGCGCGTTCCACCAGCGGCTCGCCGGCGAAAAAATCGATCGCCTCGCCCACCGTCATGCCCAGTACCTCGGCGATGTTCTTGCCGCGATAAGTCACTTCCAGCGTCTTGGCGTTGTAGCGCGCGCCTTCGCAGGTCGGGCACGGCGCATACACGCTGGGCAGGAACAGCAGCTCGACCATGACGAAGCCTTCGCCGGCGCAATGCTCGCAGCGGCCCTTGGCGACGTTGAACGAAAAGCGGCCGGCATCATAGCGCCGCTTCTTCGCATCCGGCGTGGCCGCGAACAGCTTGCGCACGCCGTCGAACAGGCCGGTGTAAGTGGCCAGGTTCGAGCGCGGCGTGCGCCCGATCGGCTTCTGGTCGACCCGCACCATGCGCTTGACGCCTTCCATGCCGGCCACGATGCGGCCTTCCAGCGGCAGCGCTTCGTCGCGCTCCAGGTCCGGCTCCTCGGATTGTTCTTCCTCGACCGCACCGCCCTGCCCCAGCGCACTGCCGACCAGTTCGACCAGCACCTGGCTCACCAGGCTCGACTTGCCCGAGCCGGAGACGCCGGTCACGCTGGTCAGGACGCCGAGCGGGAAATCGACCGCCAGGCCATCCAGGTTGTTGCGGCGCACGCCTTCGAGCTTGAGCCAGCCGGTCGGCTCGCGCGGCGTGCGGCCCGGCGCCGGCGCTTCGTTGAACAGGTAGCGCCGGGTCTGCGACTCCTCGACCTTGCGCAATCCTTCCGGCACGCCGCTGTACAGGATCTCGCCGCCGCGCTCGCCCGCCAGTGGGCCGACGTCCACTAACCAGTCGGCCTGGCGGATCACGTCCAGCGCGTGCTCGACCACGAACAGCGAGTTGCCGGCCGCTTTCAGCTGGGCCAGCGCATCGAGCAAGGCTTCGGTATCGGCCGGATGCAGGCCGGCCGACGGTTCATCCAACACGTACACCACGCCGAACAGGCTCGAGCGCACCTGGGTCGCCAGGCGCAGGCGCTGCAGTTCGCCCGGCGACAGCGTCGGCGTGCTGCGTTCCAGCGCCAGGTAACCCAGGCCCATGGCAAGCAGTACCTCGAGGCGCGCGGCCAGGTCGGCGGCAATACGCCGGCGCACGATCAATTGCTCGTTATGCAGTTTGGCGTCGGCCTTGTCGACCTTGCCCTCGGTTTCGGTGTACGGCTTGATCAGGCGCGCCAGCTTTTCCAGCGGCTGGCGCGACAGTTCGGCGATGTCGAGACCGGCGAAGGTGACCGACAGCGACTCGCGCCGCAGGCGCTTGCCTTCGCATTCCGGGCAGGCATTGCTGACCATATAGCGCGCCACGCGCTTCTTCATCGACGCGCTTTCGGTATTGGCGAAGGTCTGCAGCACGTAGCGGCGCGCGCCGGTGAAGGTGCCCTGGTAGCTGGGCGTGTCCTTGCGCTTGAGCGCGGCCTTGGTCTCTTTCGGCGTGAGGCCGGCGTAGACCGGCACGGTCGGGGTCTCGTCGGTGAACAGGATCCAGTCGCGGTCCTTCTTCGGCAGGTCGCGCCACGGGGTATCGACGTCGTAGCCCATCGTCACCAGGATGTCGCGCAGGTTCTGGCCATGCCAGGCCGGCGGCCAAGCGGCGACCGCACGTTCGCGGATGGTGAGACTGTCGTCCGGCACCAGCGACTGCTCGGTCACGTCATAGATGCGGCCCAGGCCCGAGCAGCGCGGGCAGGCGCCCTGCGGCGTGTTGGGCGAGAACGATTCGGCGTACAACAATTCCTGGCCGGGCGGATAGTCGCCGGCGCGCGAATACAGCATGCGCAGCGAATTGCTCAGCGTGCTGACGCTGCCCACCGACGAGCGCGCAGTTGGCGTGCCGCGTTGCTGCTGCAGCGCCACCGCCGGCGGCAACCCTTCGATCTCGTCCACCTCGGGCACCGGCATCTGGTGGAACAGGCGGCGCGCGTAGGGCGACACCGATTCCAGATAGCGCCGCTGCGCCTCCGCATACAGCGTGCCGAACGCCAGCGACGATTTGCCGGAGCCGGACACACCGGTGAACACCACCAGCGCCCCGCGCGGGATATCAAGGCTGACGTTCTTCAGATTATGCTCGCGCGCACCACGCACATGGACATAACCGTCTTCCACGGCGAGCTGGACGTGCTGCTGGGGATTCTTTGCGTTCTTATTGCTGGGCATCTGCCCTCCGACATCATCGACGATCCCCCATTCAACCGCCGGGCCCGACTGATGTCAGTGCGCTTTCCAACAATAACGCCTTCGACACCGCATTTCCCTTCCCTCGATGGGGTCAGATCCGAAAAGTGGACACGAGCTCAGCCGAAACGCGCACCATGCCGAGTCAAAAGCAGTGTTTGATGGCGTTCTTAAAACTTTATAGCTCAGTTCGTGTCTACTTTTCGGATCTGACCCCGGGGATTGAAAGACTGGTTGTGCGCTAGTGTTTCTAGTCGGTTGCACAAGGACTCGATGGCGGGCGGCGCGGTAAAGCGTTGCGCTATCTCGGCGCTGCGCTGAGTAACTTGTTCGACGCCGACTACCCGGCGCAGCGCGGCGGCCATGCGCGCGGGCGTCACGCGCGCCGCATGCAGGCTGGCGCCGGCGCCCAGCGCCACGACCCGGGCGGCGTTGTCGAACTGGTCGTGGGCGAGCGGCACCACCAGTTGCGGGGTGCCGGCGCGCAAGGCTTCGGCGGTGGTGCCGATGCCGCCGTGGTGGGCCAGCGCGGCCACGTGCGGTAGCAGCGCGTTCAATGGCACGTAATCCTGCCAGCAGATAGTCGGGGGCAATGATGACGCGATCTGGTCGCGGTGCGGGGTCAGGAAAATGGCGCGCAGGCCGAGCTGATTCACGGCTTGCGCTGCGGCTTCGAAATAGGCGCGCGCCTGGCGGTTGCCGGTGCCGGGCGTGAATACTACCGGCGGCGGTCCGGCGTCGAGAAAGGCGCGCAGTTCGGCGCTGGGCGCCGCGTCTGGTGCGGGGTCGTACAGCGGGAAACCGGCCTGGTGCAGCGGCTGCGGCCAGTCCGGCGGTGGCGCGGCGAACCAGTCGGGGAACAGGGCCAGTGACAGGTCGGCAATGCCGAGGATGTAATCGATCAGGCTGCGGACCGGCGCCAGGCCGCGCGCCGCGCGCTCCCGGTTCAGGTCGGGCAAGGCGACCGGATCGATGAAGCGCGCCGCCAGCGCACGCCACAGCCGGCGCCGTGCACTATGCGGCACCCAGCGCGGCACCGGCCACGGGCCCAGCAGCAGCGGATCGTGGACGGTCGGCAGGTTCGACGGCGCCAGGTAGGCGGCCGCGATCTTTAACGCCGGCTGCGCGCGGCGGCACAGGTCGGCTTCGGGCAAGGCCAGCGGATGCGCCAGCAGTACATGTTCCTTGTCGTTCGACAAGGCCTCGACCAGCGCCGGCAACTGCGCCATCGCCGGCCGCGTGGCCTGCCACACCACGGCCAGGCCGCGCGTCGCATGCCACAGATCGGGATGGTCGAGCACGGCCGGGTCGGCCGGCAAGCCGTGGAAGCTCAGCCCGGCCGCTTCGACATACGGCGCGTGCTGCTCGGGACCGAGCAGCGCCACCCGGTGCCCGCGCGCCGCCAGCGCCCGTCCGATCCAGAGGAAGGGAAACAGGTCGCCGGCCGAGCCGATCGTGACCAGCGTAAATTGCACGCCTGCGCCCGCCGCGACCGCTTAGAAGGTCAGCGTGCCTTCGATCGAATCGTCGAGCGTCTTGCCGATCACGGCGCCGACCGCCATCTTGGCGCCGGCCACCAGCTGGCCGTGCTTGTTGTCCCAGTAATAGCCGATTTTCGGCGTGACCTTGAGCACGGTGATGCGCGGATCGTCCTCGCCTTCGGTGAACCACACCTTCAGGTGCGAATCCCACAGCTGCTTGATGCGCGCCTTGTCCTGCGAGATCTCGGCGTGGCCGTCGATCTCCAGGAAGCCGGCGTGCTTGTCGGCCTGGAACATCAGCTTGACCATCGGATTGGTCTCCAGCTCATGGTTCTTGTGGCTGTCGACGCTGCTGAGGAACCAGATGGTGCCGTTGTCGTCGACTTCGCGCACGCTCATCGGGCGCACGCCGCGGCTCGGGCCGAGGCTGCCGCCGGTGCACAGGAAGCAGGTGTCAGCATCCTCGATCATGTCCTTGATGCGCTCGATGGCATCGGCGCCGCTCAGGTCGCGGCGGTTTTCTTCGGGTTGATTGCGGTTGATGGAATCCATGGTTGTCTCCTGAAAGCCTGGCCACATGGCCGATGAGACAACTTTAACGTTCCTGTAACCGCCGGTATGTTGGCGGACGTACGGATGGCGGCCATGCCACTGGCCGCCGGTACAAAGCCGGTTCGTCGCTTCCGTTCGGCAAGCCCCGAACGCTTACAGAAAGCGGTCCAGAATCTTGCGACTGTGCTTGTCGATCCGGTACATATCGCGCACCAGGAAATTGATGCCGTGGCTGTCCGCCACCAGCAGCGACGCTTCGCCGATGCGCCGGATATCCTCGTCCACCTTCAGCACGAACTGGGTATCGCCGCGATCGGTCTCGACGAACCAGGTACACGGCGTGGCAAAGCTCGACACGTCCTTGATGCGCACGATCTCGGGAATGAACTCGCGCCCTTCGATCTCTTCGCGCACCAGGGTGCGGATCTCTTCCGGCATCTCGGCCAGGTCGTCGATCCAGGCCACTTCCTTGCCGCCATCGCGCACCAGCGAGATGCCCTTGGTCGGCGCCTGGATCGGGAAGGCGCGCACCGGCATCACGCCGACGTGCTCCTCGCCGCTCTCCAACGTAATGATGAGCTTGCCGAAACTGTCGCGGCGCAATTTAAATGGAGTAGTGTTCACTGCGCTCATTTATACGTCCTTGTCGTCCATGTCCTGATCCACATTGCGCGCCTGCGCTTCGTAGAGGCGATGGTAAGCGCCTTCGCGCGCCATCAGCTCGTCGTGGCTGCCTTCTTCCACCACCACGCCGCGGTCCAGCACCACCAGCCGGTCGGCGCGGTGCAGCGTGGACAGGCGGTGCGCGATGGCGATCGTGGTACGGCCCTGCACCAGATTGTCGAGCGCCTTCTGGATTTCTTTCTCGGTTTCCGAGTCCACCGACGAGGTCGCTTCGTCGAGGATCAGGATCGGCGGATCGATCAGCAGTGCGCGCGCGATCGAGATGCGCTGGCGTTCGCCGCCCGACAGCCCCTGGCCGCGCTCGCCGACCATCGAATCGTAGCCCTGCGGCAGGCGCAGGATGAATTCATGGGCGTGCGCCGCGCGCGCCGAAGCGATGATCTCTTCACGCGTTGCGTTCGGCTTGCCGTAGGCAATGTTCTCAGCAATCGTGCCGAAGAACAGGAAAGGTTCCTGCAGCACCAGGCCGATATTGCGGCGGTAATCGCTCACCGCGAACGAACGGATGTCCTTGCCGTCGAGCAGGATCGCGCCTTCGGCCACGTCGTAGAAGCGGCAGATCAGATTGACCAGCGTGCTCTTGCCCGAACCCGAGTGGCCGACCAGGCCGACCATCTCGCCGGCGTTGATCTTCAGCGAAATGCCGCGGTTCACCGCGCGGTTGCCGTAGCGGAAACCGACTTCGCGCAGTTCGATATCGCCGCGGATTTTGTCCACCTTCACCGGGTTGACCGGGTCCGGCACGCTCGAGACGTGGTCGAGAATGTCGAAGATGCGCTTGGCGGCCGAGGCCGACTTCTGCGTCACCGACACGATGCGGCTCATCGAATCGAGCTTCACGTAGAAGCGGCCGCTGTAGGCGATGAAGGCGGTCAGCGTGCCGACCGTGATGTCGCCCTGCGACACTTGCCAGATACCGAAGATCCAGATCACCAGCAAACCGAGTTCGGTCAGCAGCGACACAGTCGGCGAGAACAGCGACCACACCCGGTTCAGCTTGTCGTTGACGGCCAGGTTATGCTTGTTCGCTTCGCGGAAGCGCGCCGATTCGCGCTTTTCCTGGGCGAAGGCCTTTACTACGCGGATGCCGGGGATGGTGTCGGCCAGCACGTTGGTGACCTCGCCCCAGACGCGGTCGATCTTTTCGAAGCCGGTGCGCAGGCGGTCGCGCACCACGTGGATCATCCAGGCGATGAACGGCAGCGGCACCAGGGTTACCAGCGCCAGCCAGGGATTCATGCTGAACAGGATCACGCCGGTCATGATGATGAGCAAGACGTCGGACAGGAAGTCAAGCAGGTGCAGCGACAGGAACACGCTGATGCGGTCGGAGCCGCTGCCGATACGGCTCATCAAGTCGCCGGTGCGTTTGCCGCCGAAATATTCCAGCGACAGCCGCAGCAGGTGATCGTAGGTGGTCGAGCGCAAATCGGCACTGATGCGCTCGGACGCCAGCGCCAGCACATAGGTCTTGCCCCAGCCCAGCGCCCAGGCCAGCATCGATGCGCCGAACAGCCCGCCCATGTACAGCCAGACCAGCGACTTGTCGATGTTCTGGCCGTTCTGATACGGGATCAGCACATTGTCCATCAACGGCTTAGTGAGATAAGGCGGAATCATGTGCGCCGCCGTCGAACCCAGCATCAAGAGGAAACCAAGCAGCAGTTGGCCCTTGTACGGCCTGGCGAAGCGCCACAGGCGGAACAGGGTCCAGGTCGACGGCGGCGTATGCAGCACCTTCTCGCAGATCGGACAGTCTTGCTGGTCGGCCTCGAGCGGCGCCTTGCAGCTCGGGCAGGTGTGCTGCTCGGGTGGCTGGACGGCGACACCGGACACGACACTTTTCACCTGGTCGACGAAATGGTCGACCACCCGGATCGCCTGCAGGTTCTGTCCCAAAGTAAACCGCCAGGATGCCAGCAAACCCTGCTCGTCGACCAGTTCCAGATGCCCGACACCGGCATGGTCATGATGGCGTAGCGCGAGCCCGGCACGATACGGCCAGTCGCGCCAGCCGGTTTCGCCCGGCGCGCGCGCCAGCAGACGGCGGCTTGTCACCAGCACCAGGCCTTTTGAAAAATGTAATTTGGCGTCGAGGTCAACCTCCACGCCGGCTAAAACGTTTTCCCCTGGTGCAAGCTGTTTCGCGACGTCACTTTGCCAGGCTTCAGGCAAAAAACTGGCGGCTACCGCCAGGGACGACGGACTAGCAAGTTGTTGAGTTGTCATGTATTGCGCCCGCTGATCAGGCAATGTGTTCTGGTAAGGGTAATGCGGTACGGAGGCTCGGCGACGCACGAGGATCGTCAATACACCTTGCGCGCGATTGCGTGAAACGCTCCACAGAGCGCTAGAACGTTCTTGGGTATCGTTTGGATGACAAGCGGGGGCGTATTGATGGGAATTGCGGCGCAGCAAGCCGAACAGTATACAGGACGGGTGCATGGTGTGCGCTGCGGTCGGCGGGCTTTCGCTACCGTAGTGGACAGTCAGGCAAACAAGGCAAAACCGCCACAAGCGCAGCAGCGCGGCCGGCGGCAAAAGAAGACAACATGATCAAGAAGAACGACATCAAGTTCCTGCGCGTGACTTACCTGCGCGGACCGAATATCTGGACCTACCGTCCGGTGCTCGAAGCCTGGCTCGACATCGGCGAACTGGAAGAGACTCCCTCGAACCTTCTCCCCGGCTTCACCGAACGCCTGACCGCCTGGCTGCCGGGACTGATCGAACACCATTGCGGCGTCGGCCACCGCGGCGGCTTCCTCGAACGCCTCCGTGACGGTACCTGGGCCGGCCACATCCTCGAACACATCGTGCTCGAGGTCCAGAACCTGGCCGGCATGAAGACCGGCTTCGGCAAGACCCGCTCGACCGGCGACTACGGCATCTACAAGATGGCCTTCCGCACCCGCGACGAGATCGTCGGCCGCGCCGCACTGGATGTGGCGCACCGCCTGATGATGGCCGCCATCAACGACGAAGCCTTCGACCTGGCCGCCGACGTGCAGCGCCTGACCGACATGGTCGACCGCCACTGCCTGGGTCCGTCGACCGCCCACATCGTCGACGCCGCCACCGACCGCCGCATTCCCTCCATTCGCCTGACCGACGGCAACCTGGTGCAGCTCGGCTACGGCGCCGCCCAGCGCCGCATCTGGACCGCCGAGACCGACCGCACCAGCGCCATCGCCGAAGGCATCGCCAGCGACAAGGACATGACCAAGTCGCTGCTGGCTTCGTGCGGCGTGCCGGTGCCGGAAGGCGCGATCGCCCGCAGCCTAGAGGACGCCTGGGAAGAAGCGCAGGACATCGGCCTGCCGGTGGTGGTCAAGCCGGTCGACGCCAACCACGGCCGCGGCGTGTCGCTGAACCTGATGACCGAGGCGGAAGTCAAGGCCGCCTACACCATCGCCTCGAACGAAGGCGACAGCCGTTCGGTGCTGGTCGAACGCTACGTGACGGGCAGCGAACACCGCCTGCTGGTGGTCGGCCGCAAGGTCGTCGCTTGTGCCCGCGGCGAGTCGGTCTGGGTGCAAGGTGACGGCCGCCACACCGTGGTCGAGCTGTGCGATATCCAGATCAACATCGACCCGCGCCGCGGCGAGAGCGAGGAATTCCCGCTCAGCCCCGTCAAGCCGCGCGAAAGCGAAGAAAACCAGCTGGTGCTGCAGCGCCAAGGCCTCACGCCCGACTCGGTACCGCAGAACGGCCAGAAAGTGCTGATCCAGCTGAACGGCAACGTGGCCGACGACGTCACCGACCTGGTGCACCCGGACGTGGCGCATGCCGCCGCCCTGGCCGCGCGTATCGTCGGCCTGGACATCGCCGGCATCGACCTGGTGTGCGAGGACATCTCCAAGCCATTGGACGAGCAACGCGGCGCGATCATCGAAGTCAACGCCAGCCCGGGCCTGCTGGCCCACATGAAGCCGGCCAGCGGCACCCCGCGCAACGTTGGCAAGGACATCGTCGAGCACCTGTTCGCGCCGGAAGACAGCGGCCGCATCCCGGTGGTGGGCGTGACCGGTTCCAAGGGCTGCAGCCTGATCACGCGCCTGATCGGCTGCCTGGTCAACATCACCGGCAAGGAAGTCGGCGTCGCCAACGGCGAAGGCCTGTACCTGAACGCGCGCGCCATCTCGCAGCGCGACAGCACCGGCGTCGAAGCGGCCCAGCGCGTGCTGATCAACCGGAACGTAGAGACCGCCGTGTTCGAATCGAACGCGCGCTCGATCCTGCAGGACGGCCTGCCCTACGACCGCTGCGCGGTGGGCGTGGTCACCGACATGGACGGCGTCGAAGACCTGGTCGATTTCTATATCCGCGACGACGACGCGATGCGCAACGTCATCCGCAGCCAGGTCGACGTGATCCTGCCGAGCGGTGTCGCGGTGCTCAATGCCGCCAACGAACGGGTGGCGGAACTGGCTGAATTGTCGGACGGCGGCGTGATCTTCTACGCGGTCGATGAGCACAACCCGGTGCTGGCGGCGCACCGCGCGGCCGGTAATCAAGTGGTGTTCGCGCGCGACGGCCGCATCGTGCTGGCCACGGGCGAGCAGGAAACCAAACTGGTGGCGCTGTCGGCGATGAAGCCGTCCACCGTGAAGTATCCCGAAAACGTGCTGGCGGCAGTGGCGGCGGCATGGGCGCTGGGCGTGTCCAGCGACCTGATTTGCGGCGGCCTGCGCGCTTTTGATGCAACCCCGGCCACCCCCGCCACCCCGAAAAAAACGACTCACTAAAAAACGGCCCGGCTTGTCGCCGGGTCCTGGTGCCCGCCCTGGCCTCGTGCCTGGCGCGGCCCACGAAAGGAATGACGCTTTATGGAAGTATCTCGCGTACGGGCCCTGCGTGGCCCCAATCTCTGGAGCCACCACACTTCGGTCGAGGCCATCGTTTCGTGCTCGCCCGAAGAGGAATCGATCGCTGGCTTGAGCGGCTTCGAAGCGCGTCTGCGTACCCGCTTCCCGCAGATGGGCGCCCTGCAGCCGTTCGGCCATGACGACACCATCCCGCTGGCCCACGTACTGGAGCTGGTGGCGTTGACGCTGCAGGCCGAAGCCGGCTGCCCGGTAACCTTCAGCCGCACCACCGCGACGCTGGAAACCGGCATCTACCAGGTGGTGGTCGAGTACAGCGAGGAAGACGTCGGCCGCCTGGCGCTGGAACTGGCGCAGGGCCTGATCGACAGCGCCCGCAACGACACGCCGTTCGACCTGGCCGCCGCGCTGAAACAGCTGCGCGACCTGGACGAGGACGTGCGCCTGGGCCCATCGACCGGCTCGATCGTGCAGGCCGCCGTGGCGCGCAACATTCCGTTTCGCCGCATGACCGAAGGCAGCATGGTGATGTTCGGCTGGGGCAGCCGCCAGCGCCGCATCCAGGCTGCCGAAATCGACGCCACTGGCGCGATCGCCGAATCGATCGCGCAGGATAAAGAACTGACCAAGAAACTGCTGGACGCCGCCGGTGTGCCGGTGCCGCAGGGCCGCAGCGTAACAAGCCCGGACGACGCCTGGGCCGCCGCCATGGAAATCGGCCTGCCGGTGGTGATCAAGCCGAAGGACGGCAACCAGGGCAAGGGCGTGACGGTCAACGTCACCAGCCGCGAGCAGCTCGACGCCGGCTTCGCCGCCGCATCGAGCTTCCGCGAAGACATCCTGGTCGAACGCTACCTGCCGGGCCACGACTACCGCCTGCTGGTGGTGGGCGACAAGCTGGTCGCCGCCGCGCGACGCGAACCGCCGCAGGTGATCGGCGACGGCAAGCATACCGTGCGCGAGCTGGTCGAAGAAGTCAACCGCGACCCGCGCCGTGGCGACGGCCACGCGACCTCGCTTACCAAGATCCGCTTCGACGACATCGCCCTCGGCACCCTGGTACAGCAAGGGATGAATGCCGATTCGGTGCCGGCCGTCGGCCAGCGCGTGGTGCTGCGCAATAACGCGAATCTGTCGACCGGCGGCACCGCCACCGACGTCACCGACGACGTCCATCCGGAAGTCGCCGCGCGCGCGGTGGCCGCGGCCCACATGATTGGCCTCGATATCTGCGGCGTCGACCTGGTGTGCGACAGCGTGCTACGTCCGATCGAAGAGCAGAACGGCGGCATCGTGGAAGTGAACGCCGCGCCGGGCCTGCGCATGCACCTGGCGCCATCGTTCGGCAAGCCGCGTCCGATCGGCGAAGCCGTGATGGACACGCTGTACGCGCCGGGCGACGATGGCCGCATCCCGGTGGTGGCCGTCACCGGCACTAACGGCAAGACCACCACGGTGCGCCTGATCGCCCACCTGTTCTCGACTTCGGGCCTGCGCACCGGCATGACCAATACCGACGGCGTGTACATCGAAGGCCGCCGCATCGACAGCGGAGACTGCAGCGGCCCGCGCAGCGCGCGCAACGTGCTGCTGCATCCGGACGTTGACGCCGCCGTGTTCGAGACCGCGCGCGGCGGCCTGCTGCGCGAAGGCCTGGCCTTCGACAAGTGCCAGGTGGCGGTGGTGACCAATATCGGCGCCGGCGACCATCTGGGCCTGAACTACATCACCACGCTCGAAGACCTGACGGTACTCAAGCGCGTGATCGTGCAGAACGTGGCGCGCAACGGCATGGCGGTACTGAACGCCGCCGATCCGAGCGTCGCCGCGATGGCCGCCAAGACGCGCGGCTACGTCACCTTCTTCGCCCAGGATGTCGGCATTCCGGTGATGTCGATGCATCGCGCCCAGGGCAAGCGCGTGGTGTTCGTCGAGGACGGGCACCTGGTAGCGGCCGAGGGCAAGTTCGAGGAGCGCATCGATCTGCGCGAGGTGCCGATCACGCGCGGTGGCGTGGTCGGGTTCCAGGTCGAGAACGTGATGGCGTCCGTCGCTGCGGCCTGGGCAGCGGGCATCAAATGGGACGTGATCCGCCTGGGCCTCAAAACCTTCGTCGGCGAGAGCGACAATGCGCCGGGCCGCTTCAACGTGTTCGAGTACCGTGGCGCCACCTTGATCGCCGACTACGGCCACAATCCGGACGCCATCGCGGCGCTGGTGAATGCCGTGGAAAGCATGCCGGGCAAGCGCCGTTCGGTGGTGATCAGCGGCGCCGGCGACCGCCGCGACCAGGACATCACGCAGCAGACCGAGATCCTGGGCAAGGCGTTCGACGACGTGTTGCTGTACCAGGACCAGTGCCAGCGTGGCCGCGCCGACGGCGAAGTGATCGCGCTGCTGCGCGCCGGTTTGAACGGCGCCACCCGCACCAGCCACGTCGAGGAAATCAACGGCGAGTTCGTGGCGATCGACCGCGCACTCGAGCGTCTCGACAGCGGCGACCTGTGCCTGATCCTGATCGACCAGGTCGACGCAGCGCTCGCGCACATCGCACGCCGCGTCAAGGAAGCGCATAGCGCCTGACGTCTTCCACCGGGGCGGGAAGCGCGCTATCCTGAACGGATGAGCAACCCGCCCCTGTCTTCCTCTCCTCCACTACCGAAGCTTGGCGTCGCCACGCTTATGAAGGAGCTGCTCAACTTATCCCCGCGTCCAGTTACGACACCAGCAAACTCCGCTTCTCAACTCGACAAAAGCTAGCGCGAGCATATGCAGCTTTACCACGCTACGCGGCCTTCGGCATCGCTGACGCCTCAGTGCCGACTACACGCTTTCGATAGCGCAAGTCTACAGCGCCTTGAGCATGTACTAAAACGCTTGCTACTGAGCTAGGCATCAGTGTGCATGTCTACACTGATAGCGTAAAGCTTACGCAGTCAGAAGTGACAAACGATGGCGACACTCTACGATGTGTCCGCTTAGTCAAATCGTCATAGCTAGCGCCGCGCAGAACTTCACCTGACCATGAGAACTACTCGGAAATTCTTCACCGTTTGCAACTTCTTACGAAGTCAACACCAAGCGATCAGAGTAGAATAATGAAATCTACATCTGACTCTTCACTAGGAGGCTGGGAACATCATCGACATGGAGCATGTCTGCACTTGGGCCGAGTTGTTGTGTTCAGGCGTATCTCAATGGCGTTCATCTCTTTGCAAGAGTGTAAAAAAGTAGTATTGCAAATAGCTTTATGTGTAGACATAGGTCAAATTGTCTTAACTTTTGTCAGGGCAATTCAAAAAAGCCACTATGATCAAAGAGTAACTTGTGACTACTCTACAAACTATAGCTAATATTAATATTTGAGGCATCAATGTTTTCGACAATAGAAATTCGCAAATTCCGTTCATGTCGCGACGTGAGGCTGTCGAACCTAAATGAAATTCTAGTACTAATTGGGCGAAACGGCGCAGGAAAGACCAATGTGCTTAAGGCAGTTCAATGGGCTTCGCAATTCGCCAGCAGTAATTTCGACAAGAATAATATAGCATCCAAGCGCCTGCATGCCAGCGATGGTGACGTTGCGCTCACATTTTCGGTTGGAGAGCGGTCTTTCTGCTATGAACTTAAGCGAACCTCAACGTATGATTTTAGTATTACGGAATTTAAAGTAGAGTTAGAAGAAAAAATCTCTATTTGCGAAGGCTCGCAACGCACCACATGGATTCATCGTACTGGCGAGCAAGTCAATCTACACGCCTTACCAAGCGAAGCGGTCACATCTTTTGAGATTGCAAGCACTACTTCAGTAGTTGCTGCAATTCAGGCTCTATTTCCAGAGAAATCATTTTATCGAGCCATTGCCACCGACATCCAAAAATTTATGTTCTCGGTGAAATATTACCCTCTTCATAATTTTGAAGAGGCTTCTGACAATGCCGCAATATCAGGCCAAGATTACAAAAAATGGAAAGCGACCAAATTCAGAGAACTAAACACACTTAGTTCTTTGGTGCTCACTCTTATACATATGAAAGAAGAGCGCGAAGAAAGTTTCAATGAGCTCAACTCACTGATTGGAGCGAATGGAATGGGTTTAATTGACGAGATTCAAGTCATATCTCATAAATTCAATAACCCAACTTCGAATTTATTCACTGATAGCGATGAAAATACCTACCACTTTGTACGCTTTATCGTGCATAACAATGATGAGGAACAGGCTTCGTTCGGCCATGGGATCAGCGATTTGTCATTCGGCACCACTCGTATTCTTTTCCTTTTAGTATCCCTTTTGTATGACCGTGCAACTGTGTCACTTGTTGAGCAGCCTGAAGACGGTATTCACGTCGCTCTCATTGATAAATTGATACCACTATTGAGGTCTTATGCGAATGACGCCCAGTTCATTGTTGCAAGCCACTCGACTGCCATACTAAATCGCTCTAAACCTGAAGAAGTCCGATTAGTTAGCAATGCAGATGGTACAACTCAGGTAAGAGCGCTGTCATCTGAAGAATTAGCAGCTGCCGCTGGATATCTTGAGGAAGATGGCCCGCTTTCTGATTTTTTAATATCTCTTGGTGATGATTGATGTACGCAATTCTTGGAGAAGACAGTTCTGATGTAGAGATGCTAAGCACTCTGGTGAAACGCATCGCGAAACGACAAAACCTCACAGTGAAAAAGATGGGGTATGGAGGATGTGCAGAATTACTCATAAAAGGTGCCAAACAAATAAGAGCTTATAGCCGCATAGGGTGCACGAAGTTTATTATTTGCTACGACTCAGACCGAGCAGAACCACGCGCACGACATGCTGAAATTGTTGAAAAGGTAATTGCAAAGTCGGAGATCAAGGGTGATTTCTGCGCTTTAGTCCCCATTCAAGAAATCGAATCTTGGATTCTGGCAGACCTCCCTGCTGTATCCAAGATAATTCCCTCATGGAAACCAACCAAAATCATACATAACCCCGAGTTGCAACAAGATCCCAAAGAATATTTGGAAGATTTAAGTAAGACTGCTCAGCATCGCCCTTTGTACAGTCATGCCTTACATAATCCACGAATTGCTGAACATTTATCGCTCGAGAAAATTGCAAGGAAGTGCCCTTCTTCGCTTCCATTATTTGAGTTAATTCAGAGCGGTATAGGCAACCATCCCTGGCCCAAATACGGTTCAAACAAAGACCGAATTGAAAGAATTGTCGAAAATTTGACGCTATGACTTGCTGCGGCTTGACATCTTCCACTAAAGCGGGAAGCGAGCTATCCTGAACGGATGAGCAACCCGCCCCTGTCTTCCCCTCCTCCACTGCCGAAGCTCGGCGTCGCGACGCTGCTGAGGGCGCTGTTCAAGCGTCCTGCGCGCTCCGCCGAAACATCACTCGCCGCCAGCTACCGCCTGGACCGTATCGACCGCGCCCATGTGCGGCGCTACAACGCTGTCTTCGGCTTCGATGGCAGCGCCGTGCCGGTCACCTTCCTCTACCTGCTGGCGCAGCGCGCGCAGCTGGCGACGCTGATCGAGAAGCCGATCCCGTTTCGCATTCCCGGCCTAATCCACGTCGAGAACCGGCTCGAGATGCACGGCAAGATCGATCCCGATGCGACATTGGCGCTGGCCACGCAGGTCGCGCTGCCGCCTCCCGCGCCCAATGGCGCCGTGCTGTGCGTGCTGCAGACGCGTGCGTTCGCGGGCGAGCGGCTGGCGTTCACCTGCGACAGCACCTACCTGATCAAGCGCGGCAGCCGGAGCGGGCGCGCCGAATCCGCTCGACCCGACGCCCCTGCCGGCGGGCGGATCGGCAGCTGGACGCTGGCATCGAATGCCGGCCGTGCCTATGCCGCCCTGTCTGGCGACTGGAATCCGATCCACCTGTGGCCGTGGAGTGCACGGCTGATGGGCATGCGCGCGCCGATCATCCACGGCATGCATTCGGTGGCGCAGGCCTGCGCCTTGCTGGAACGGGCGCGAGGTCAGCGCGTGATGCGGCTGGATTGCCGCTTCAAGACGCCGGTACCGCTGGGCGCCGACGTCATGCTCGTCGGCGGGTTGGAGGATGGCCGCTTCGCTGTCTCGTGCGGCGAACGTGTGGCGGTCGAAGGCCAGGCGATCGGATGAAACGGATGCCGTTTTTTTAACGGCGCAAGCTCGGTTTCCAAGCCGCGAAGTTACCTTCTTGGTGCGTTGCCTAACATTACTAGCACATTCCATTTGGAAAGCCAATTGACGCAATTGTCATTTTGCATTACAATTGACGACAATTAACAACAGTTATGCGTTGTAACACCCTGCAGTACAGCATTTCTCACGCCATGCGCGGGAAATCATCCTTGGGCCCTTGCGCCCACATCAAGTAATCGTTTGACGCAATACCGCGTCAGCATCCCGGCGCCGCACTAACGCGGCGCCTGCGTCGTCAGAAGTCCTGAGCCCAGCCTCTTTTGACACGCACGACACAGCAACGGCATCCACTTCGCCGCGAACGCGTGTCCCGCTCCCTTTTCGTCGCCCGTGCGCGCCTGGCGCCAGCATGCGTTGCCGACGGCCCGGGTGCGCCGATTTCCGTTCGCGCCGATGGCTGTGCAGTGTCATTCCATTCGCCCAACGAAGGAGAACCACAAAGTGGCAAAGCAAATCATCATCGACCGTGTCTTCAAAGTCTTCGGCGATCATCCCGAAGCAGCACTGGAACTGGTCCACCAAGGCGCCAGCAAGCAGGACATCCTGGCCAAGACCGACTGCACCATCGGCGTGTTCGACGCCAACTTCACCATCGAAGCCGGCGAGATCTTCGTCATCATGGGCCTGTCCGGTTCGGGCAAGTCGACCATGGTGCGCATGCTCAACCGCCTGATCGAGCCGACCGCCGGCCGCATCCTGGTCGACGGCTACGACATCAACACCCTGCCCGATGCCGAACTGCGCGCCCTGCGCCGCAAGGACATCAGCATGGTGTTCCAGTCGTTCGCACTGCTGCCGCACGTCTCGGTGCTGGATAACACCGCGTTCGGCATGGAACTGGCCGGCATCCCCAAGGCCGAGCGCCACGCGCTGGCACGCCAGGCGCTGGAACAGGTGGGCCTCGCCGCCTACGCCGCCAGCTATCCCGACGAACTGTCGGGCGGCATGCAGCAGCGCGTCGGCCTGGCCCGTGCGCTGGCCTGCGACCCGTCGATCCTGCTGATGGACGAAGCGTTTTCCGCGCTCGACCCGATCATGCGCACCGACATGCAGTCGGAACTCCTGCGCCTGCAGCAGATCAAGCGCCGCACCATCGTCTTCATCTCGCACGATCTTGATGAGGCAATGCGCATCGGTGACCGCATCGCGATCATGAAGGATGGCCACGTGGTGCAGGTCGGAACGCCGGAAGAAATCCTGCGCAAACCCGCCAACGACTACGTGCGCAATTTCGTGCGCGGGGTCGATGCGGCGGCCGTGTTCAAGGCCAGCGACATCGCGCGCAAGAGCCAGATCGTGGTGTCGGAGTCGCCGGCGCGCGGCTCGCGCGCGGCCCTGTCGATGCTGGAAGAAGAAGACCGCACCTACGCCTACGTGGTCAATCCGCGCCGCGAATTCCTCGGCGTGGTGTCGGTAGACTCGCTGCGCAGCGCCCTCGACGGGCACACCGGTCCACTGGGCCTGGCGCACGCCTTCCTGCCCGACGTGCAGACCATCCGCGCCGACGAACCGGTCGCCGGCCTGTTCGGCCAGGTGGCGCAGCTGCCGTACGCGGTGCCGGTGGTGGCCGACGACGGCAGCTTCCGCGGCGCGATCAGCAAGACCACCTTGTTGAAATTCCTCGACCGCGACACGCCCGCCGTTCCAGAGGCACAGATTCAGAAAGGACAAGCATGAATTCGAGTAGCGCAACCGTAGTGCAAGCTGCCGCAGAGCAGGCCTCCCAAGTTAATCCCTGGCTGCCGTCGCCGCCGGGCGACACCTCCTGGCTCGACGCCGCCGGTCCTGCCGCCACGCTGGAACACGCCGCCGGCCTCGACCTCGCGCACGTCTTCGACGGCGCCCTGCCGCTGCAAGCGTGGATCAACGAAGGACTGGGCTGGGTGGTCGAGCATTTCCGCCCGCTGTTCCAGGCCGTGCGGGTGCCGATCGACGCTACGCTGACCGGCGCCAGCGACCTGCTGCTGGCCGTGCCGGCGCCGCTCCTGATCGCCATCATCGGCCTGCTGGCCTGGCAGTTCACCAGCCGCACGCTGGCGGTCGGCACCGTGGTCTCACTGCTGGCGGTGTCGATGCTGGGCGTGTGGCCGGAAGCGATGATTACCCTGTCGCTGGTGCTGACCTCACTGGCGTTCTGCCTGGCGATCGGTCTGCCGCTCGGGATTTTCCTGGCCAGCAGCGACCGCGCGCAAAACGTGCTGCGTCCGCTGCTCGACGCGATGCAGACCACGCCTGCCTTCGTGTACCTGGTGCCGGTGGTGATGCTGTTCGGCATCGGCAATGCGCCGGGCGTGATCGTCACCATCATCTTCGCCCTGCCGCCGCTGGTGCGCCTGACCAACCTCGGCATCCGCCAGGTGCGCCCTGACCTGATCGAAGCGGCACGTGCGTACGGCGCCTCGCCGTGGCAGCTCCTGAGCCGCGTGCAGCTGCCGCTGGCAATGCCGTCGATCATGGCCGGCATCAACCAGTCGCTGATGCTGTCGCTGTCGATGGTGGTGATCGCCTCGATGATCGCGGTCGGTGGCCTGGGCCAGATGGTGCTGCGCGGTATTGGTCGCCTGGACATGGGCCTGGCTACCGTCGGCGGTCTCGGCATCGTGCTGCTGGCCATTACGCTGGATCGCCTGACCCAGGCCATGGGCCAGCCGCGCCGCGGCGTGCGTCACTGGTACCAGACCGGCCCGGTCGGCTTCATCCTGCGCCGCGTGGGTGGCAATTCGGCGCGCAACGATGCCGATGTGGCCACGTCCGCCACGCCCGCCACGCCCGTCACCGCAAAATAAAACAAGAAAGGATATCGATGCAATCGACCGAACGCTTCAACCTCATTCAGAAGACCCAACGCCGATTCCGCTGGGCCTCGGCCCTGGTGCTGGCCGCCCTGTTCCTGACCACCGGCCTGGCCACGGCGCAGACGGACGACCTGCCCGGCAAGGGCATCAAGGTGCAGGCGCTGCAAGGCCCGCTGGCCGAAGAGACCTTCCAGACCATGCTGGTCAACAGCGCACTCGAAAAGCTGGGCTATGAGACCCAGCCGATCAAGGAAGTCGCCTACCCGACCGCACACATTGCCATCGGCAACGGCGACGCCACCTTCCTCGCGGTGCACTGGGATCCGCTGCACCAGGACTATTACGAGAATGCCGGCGGCGACGCCAAGCTGCTGCGTACCGGCCAGTATGCCGGCCCAGCCGCGCAGGGCTACCTGATCGACAAGGCCACGGCCGAGAAGTACAAAATCACGAATATCGACCAGCTGCGCGATCCGGCCATCGCCAAATTGTTCGACCACGACGGCGACGGCAAGGCCGACCTCACCGGCTGCGACCCGGGCTGGGGGTGCGAAGCGATGATCGAGCACCACATGGACGGCTACAAATTGCGTCCGACGGTCACGCACGTGCAGGGCAGCTATTCCGCACTGATCGCCGATACGATCGGCCGCTACAAGCGCGGGGAACCGATCCTGTACTACACCTGGACCCCATACTGGGTGAGCAGCGTGCTGGTGCCGGGCAAGGACGTGGTGTGGCTGCAGGTGCCGCATTCCTCGAATCCGCAGAACGCGAATACCAAGCTGGCCGATGGCAGCGATTACGGGTTCTCGGTGAATACCACGCGCTTCGTCGTGAACCGCGCCTGGGCCGAGAAGAACCCGGCGGCTGTGAAACTGTTTGAAGTCATGCGCTTGCCGATTGCGGACATCAATGCGCAGAACGAGCGGGTGCGTAATGGTCAAGGCTCGCAGGCCGATATCGCGCGCCATACGGCGGGCTGGATCAAGTATCACCAACAGGTGTTCGATGGCTGGATTGCGCAGGCACGGGCGGCGGCGAATCGCTGATCCGGAAATGTGGATGCGGCCGTGACGAAATAAACTAATCACCATGCAATACCATGCGAGGCGAATGAAAATCGCCTCGCATGTGGGTACCCGACAATAACAATGCTAGTGTAGGGATCTAAGCGGCGATTGCCTCTTCATCCACGGGACTTGCATGCGCGTCGCTATCCTCATCATTACATTCCTCTTTTCCACGCTGGCGCACGCTGAAAGTCTTTTCGCGTTCTCGAACGAGCCGGGAATTCACCCTGTCGGCGTACGCTACGTCAAGCAATACGATCGTTCGCGGTCGTACACCCCACAGCGCAATATGCTGAAACGCGTGTTCTTCAGCGAGCCGCAACGGGGCAGACCCATCCAGACGGTCATCTGGTATCCATCGGAAAAAGGCGGCCAGCCCATCAAGTTCGATGAGTATCTAAAGCTGGTCGGATGGGAAACCGATTTCGACCGTTCACCACGAGAACAAACACAGGTAGTCAACGACTGGCTGCGGATGGTTACCGATGGCAAGCGCAAACGGCAGGTCGAATCCGAGCGGCGCAAGGAAATGCGGGCAATTCGCGACGCGGTTCCGAAAACAGGCAAATTTCCGGTGGTGATTTACGCACCGAGCATCAATAACACCACATTCGAGAACGCCGACACTGCCGAATTCCTGGCAAGCCATGGCTATATCGTGATCGCCGCGCCGACCATCGGGGAAACCAGCCGCTGGATCAAGAGAGATCTGAAGCACGCCGAACTGCAGGCTGACGATATCCGCTTCCTGATCGATTACGCACGCACACTGCCGCAGGCTGACATGACGCGTCTGGCTGTAGCCGGATTCAGCTGGGGTGGTCTAAGTAACGTGCTCGCGGCCTCGAAAGACGATCGGATCAAAGCCCTGGTCTGCATCGACGGCGCGGTACGCTATTACAACTCGATCGTCATGCAGGCCAGGTATGCCGTACCGGAGAAGCTGAAAACGCCACTGCTGTTCCTGGCGCAGGGTCCGGCATCGATGGAAACCAATATCCGCCTGAAGGAAGACATGAGCGGCAGCTTCATCAGCCGCATGATCAACGCGGACGTATACCTGCTGACGATGTATCCGATGGAGCACCAACATTTCGGATCCTCATACATCCGGCTCGATGACGCTGCCGAATACAAGGAATACACACCCGAAGAGGTATCGTTTGCCTACAGCCTCGGCGCCAGGTATATCCTCAACTTCCTGAACGGTTACCTGAAAAACGACCCGGCCGGCCGCGCCTACCTGACAAACCGACCGGTCGCCAATGGCGCTGCGCCACATGCGTTGAGAATGGAAACCATGCCTGCCAAAGGAAAGCGCTAGCAAAGCATGACTACGAAACGCTACCTCACCCGATATCATATCGCCGTCGTGGGGAAGTTCACCCTGATCGGCCCTGCCATCGGCGTGCTGGCTGCGCTACTGTTCGATGCACCGAATCTGTTGGCTAACCTGAGAAGCGATTTTCTGTTCGTCTTCCTCCTGTTCGGATACATCTATGGTGCGGTACCTGCCTTGTTTGCAGGGCTGCTATACACCATGACATGGGACGTGAAGGCGTATTTTCGACGCCTGACCGGGGTGCAATTCGGCCTCCTGCTCGGCGCTGTGACCGGACTCATTGCGTTCACCGCCTTCGCCGCACTCGCTGTTCCCAAGGGTGTACCAGAAGATGTGGTGGTCTACTTGCTTCCGATGACGGCTGGCGCGGCATGCGGCGCCCTGGTGGCCCGCGAACGTGCGCAGTCGCTTGGCAGGATCAAGGACGATGGATGACGCCGGAGCAGTGAGCTACCGGAAGGCGACCATGATCAAAGAGCGCACGACCACAAGCGCAGTGAGCAGTCCCAGCCAGGCCGGCAGTGACCGCCGCCGGCCGCTGAATGCGAATGCGCTGGCCCCGAACACGACAGCCGGACCAATCCAGACCGCAAGCCGCAGCATGTCCAGGCGCGCGTCTCCCTCGCACACGTCGATTGGGCAGTAAGCGGCCGCAGCGCAGGCAAAGATCCGCGCGCACAGCCACTGGCTCACCGAGTCGGCCACTACCAGGCTGGCGCTGCCCAGCAGAGCGAACACCATGGCAATGGCGAGCCGATTGGCATGACGGATCACTTGATCTCCTAAAACGAAATCTCGGACGAGCGACTCAGATCTGAATATCCCCACGATGTTCCCGCCGGGCCCAGGCCCAGGCGCCGCCCCATCGTGGAGAAGAAGCTCACGCCCGTCAATGGTTGGCACGCAGACGCAGATGCGCCAACTACCCGATCGTGCCGTGACATCCGTTCGGAACGACACAAAACCGTGCACTTGTGGCATCGTCCCACCCCATCAATCGGGGTAAAATGGCAAGTCCCTGGCTTTGCACCTGCTCTGCCGTACCGATTCAAGAGACATGACCACCGTTCCCACCGAAATCAACGCCGCCGCGGCAAAGAGCAGCGCGGCAGCCAAGCACACGCCCATGATGCATGGGGGTCTTTACCTATACACGCATCAGTAATCTTGCGAAAGTTACGCCAAAACCTACGCCTATGCGATGAAAAGAAAGATGTACAATTTGCAACCCTGCGCGGTATAGTTGGAGTTTGAGTTTCTTGAAAAAATCCAAATGCCGCAACATCGCGACCCGTGTATGTTTTGTCAAGAAGACAAGCCTTTAACATATCAACATGTCTGGCCTGCCTGGCTTAGAAAAATTTTTCCTCATCCACCGAAGTCCTCTACGAATTTTCATCAAACGCTGAGCAATAAGCCTTCTCCCAAAGAAGTATCAATCTTGGCAAAAAATAAAATCCGGCAAGGATATTTACTTTCTGTCAAATACCGTAAAGTATGTGCTCATTGCAACAATGTATGGCTAAGCGGGATTGAGGAATCGGTCAAACCCAATGTCGAGAAACTCATACTGGGAATGAGTGTGAACTTGAACGGAGAAGAGCAAAGAGCGTTAGCACTGTGGATCACGATCGTAGTAATTATGGCTGAGTTAACCCATCCAGAAAACATGGGTATTGCCAAGGATATCCCAAACCAGATCTACCAGTCCAATTTGCCGCTCCCTTTCGCCCGAATATATTTGGGCCAATACCTCGGCTCCGATTATTCGCCATTTCGTTACCGCCACCATGCAGGGGTTTTGATGAAGCCTCACGCACTCAAGCAAGGCGTCATACCACCAACAAAACCGAATTGCCAGACTTCGGCCTTCGTGCTTGGTGAACTGTTGGTAGTGGTTGATAGCGCAGATGAAGAATTTTACAGTGATTTCGCCCAGACTCGTATCGGCTACGGTTCGCCTCTGGTTGAAATTCATCCTACACCTTCAAACTTATTGACTTGGCCACCGTCAGCCCCCATAGGGGACGCTGCATGCGATCTCATATGCGAGGGCCGTTTCCTGTCATACTATGATACTGAGAAACTAACCATTAGCACCTCGTAAGAGGTATTAATTTTTTGGCACCGCATCCAAAGTGGGTCTATACTGGGACTTATAGATAAAGATGGTTAAGGAGAATTTCGGAAATGAGTCGATTTGTGCCAACCACGGAGGAGCGAGCCGCAGGATCAGCGTTATTTGATTTTTTGCGCCAAGCTGGTCACGATTTGATCGACGAGGACTTTGACGACCGCCCAGACTTAACATACAAATTAAATGGTCACTACATGGGCTGTGAAATTGTCGGCATGATACCCGCAGATATGCAGCAAGCGATCAGAACTTTCTCTAAGGTCATGTTTCGACGTGAGGTGGACGTTGCAAAGATTACGATTCCTATTGAGCCAGATATGTGGATGCAGACCGCCATTGAGCGGAAATGGGCCAAGGTTCAGAAATACCCACTTAGCAAATACACAAAAAATCTCTCATTATTGGTGCATTATCCAATGCTCGGCCCTCACGATCCAGTCGAGTATGATCGTGATGAATTTATCGATGGAGTCTGCTACGGGCAATCTGTTGCATCTCACGGCTTTAAAAACATATTCTATTGGTCTGGCAAGAAAATTTATCTCCTTAATTATAAGAAACCTTCGGCGCCAAGGGTAATGGGCGATCTTTCAAAAGGCTATCCGTGTTATTGCATTTATATCATGAGCGCAGGCGCTGAAGGATTGGAAGAACGGTTCAAAGATCGACAAATCCCATTGCAAATGGCCCCTGATCGTGTAAAGCATATCAAGCCGCTTGATCCAGCTTATCGCAATCTGAAGCCGCACGAACCAGAAGGAGATTTGCGCTTTGAACTAGATTTTAAGGCTAGTCCAATCTAACTGACCATTCTTGAACAAAGGCCGGACCGCCATCACCTTGAGGCCGCTCCTCGCCTTTGAATAGCATGCCTTGGCTATGCATAGTAATCAGCCGGGCCTCGTGGAGCAGCGGCAACAGCGGATCACTGACTTGGGAATTCGGATCTGCGACGCAGGCAACGATGGTGCCGGCCAAGCCATAGACCCGCACCTCGCCCTCGACATGCGGCGCTGCGCCGATCTCCCGATCAGATAGCCGCTTGCCGCGATCCCGCAATCGTTTCACTCTTCCGTACATGCGAAGAGTTTAGCACCGTTGATCTGGATCAAACCCGGTGCTGATTCCGGCGTTAGGATCGACCGATGGATTCCCGAACCGACCGCCTGACAGCTGTGTACGTCGACCTTGCTGCGAACATCGCAGATGTGTTCGGAATGTACCCCGGCGTTTCTTATCTACACGAGCGAGGTGTCGACCTTGGTGTGGTCCGTCGCGTCATCCTGGAGCTCGGTCCGCGCCGCGGTGATGGTAGTGGCAAGCGGTCCACTCGAGGCCAGCGTTTCGCGAGGATCTGGGTCGGGCGGGACGATCCGCCCGCTGTAGACGGAAAACAATAGGATGGGGCCATGCGGCGTGATGATGTGAAACTCCATCAAGCTGCCTTCGTCGTCGCGGGCGCAGACTTGTAGCGCCGGGAGCCAAACACGCGGACAGCAGCCCACATGGGGCCGCGCTGCCACTCCGGGATCCCCATAGCGCCCAGCGCTTCCAAGTACACGTTGTCGGCCATATCGCGCCGCACCTTACCTTCCTCGTACAGGAAATCGTGGATGACCGCCGCTTCGTCACCGATGCCCCCGAACAGCCAGTACGTGAGTGGCGCGCGCGGAACGCTGGCATAGTCGGTCACGAAGCCAGCCGGCACGATGACCAGGTCGGCCAGCAGCGCCGAATAGTAAACCAGCGGCGCGAGCAGCACACGGTCCTTGGTGCCGAGCGACACGCGCTCGTCGCGGAGCTTGGTCAGGAACTCGCTGCTATTTGCCGGTGGCGCCATCGCGCACCTCGTTGCCAGTGTAGGTGCCGCTGCACTGCAGGGCGAGGTTCGAACAGCCGGCCAGGGCCAGCACCAATGTAAGCATCAGGATCCGTTTCATGGCTTGCCTTTCAGGTTGTCGTACTGGGACATGCTCCGGCCGTGCATGACGGCGATCAGGCTGTCGGCGTACTTGGGATCGGTGGCGTAGCCGGCTTTCTGCAAGGCGCGCGCCCAAGCTTCGCCGGTGACCTCCCGGAAGCAAGGGGCGTAGCGTGGGTTGGCCTTCAGGAAGCGCGCGCGGTCGACAATGCAGTCGTCGATGCTGGCGTAGGCGCGGAACTTGGCGACGACGTCGACGCGCTTTCCGGCGACGTATTCGTGCGTCCGGATGTCGACCGTCTTGCCCTTCCAGGCGCGGTCGGCCTTGATCCCGAACAGGTTGTTGCCCGGTGCGCGGGCGCCCCAGCCCGATTCAAGCGCGCCCTGGGCGATCGTGACCGACGCCGGAATGCCGTGCTCGCGCTGCACACGCTGCGCGGCCGGCAGCAGCAGGTTGATGAATGCGCTAGGCGGCATGGTCGTCGTCCTTCTTCTGGACATCGACAGGCAGATTCAGGCGCGCGTTCATCATCGCCTCGAACCTGAACAGGGCACGCGATCCCATGTGCGCTGCAATGCCGACGAATGCGTATTTAAGCGAGACGGGGAAGCTCGGAATGGCATCGCACAAGTGTGCGGTTACGATGCCGGTGAAGCCTGCGATGACGAGCTCCCCGACGAGCTCGGTGATGTTCCAGGCCCGCGCGTGACCCTCGCGCATCTTGCGCACGAAGCTCGCCCAGCCGCCCCAGAGCGATAGAGCGATGAGCAGCGCCCAGTTGATGAGGGTGTCGTAGTCGAAACCGCCAGTTGGCGGGGAATGGTTCATGATGGACTTTCAGCGTGGACTGTAGGCCCGGCCAAGAAGCCGGGGAAGCACACAGTTTCACGCTGAGCCCGTCTCATTTCTCGGAAGGATGAGACTGATTGCTGAGCAGGCCGAGGCAGAAGCGACCAGCTTGAATCACCAGGTGATAGCTGCGATCTCTTCCGCCGTGCTGGCGTTTTCCAGCTGAGCTTTTAGGACTTGCGAACGCATGAAGTTCGCAGCGCCCTGAGCTGTCATCGAGGCGTACAGCGCGCGGAATGCATTTACGTCCGGTACTGGCAGCATCGTATTGTCAGCAGCCTTCCACATGCCAGGGAACCCGGTAGGAAAATCTCCAAACAGACCGATGTGATTAGCCACGCCGTCAATGTCCGAGCGCGAGAGTGCATCGCAATCAAAATGCTTATCGGCATGTGCAAAGGTTGACGTGTTAGCGGCGGAACGCCATCCATTGATCTGTTCGTTCTTGGCTACTTTCAGTGCCTTGATGTTGCCGTTGCTTCGCCCTACGATCTCAACCAGTTCATCGGGGGTGGCATCGCGGATGACGCCATCTACCATTACTTGGACTACCATTTAAGTATTCCTATTTCCATAGATGCGGATAATTCCGCTGGTGAAAGAAAATCCGGGGGGCGGGATGATCCGAAACCCGCTAGCAGGCGTAGTTGTGGCGATGGTTCCGATCGACAATCGCCCAGGAACAGCCGAATCACACATACGAGATTCAAGCATCTTGAGCGAGCCATTTACATTTCTTACCTCAACAACGCCCGTTACTTGAGTGGAGTAACCCACCATCACACCAGTGGACTGAGATCCCCCATTAATAACATTTGTGTTGGTATATCCGCTTGTTCGAGCAACACCTCCAAAAGCCAACTGCAGCAATGAAACTTCTGGCGAACCATTATTTGTAAGCCCTTGGACTTCAATAGTATATTTATCGTAAAGCGCGCTGAAGATGCTCAGGAAATCGATACTCGCTACTGCCGACGCGATTGTTACTGATGCCAGCGGAACCATCCCGCTGACGCCGATTTCGCCTTTGTCGCCGCTGCGCTGGAAAAACAGGAGCAGGAGGTCATCTTTCACGAATGGGCTGGCCGAGCTGCTGTCCGTGCACACGACCGTCAGGTTGCGATAGCCGGATGGCGCCGCGCGCGCGGTAACGTCAAACGTCATCCACTTGCTATGGTCGCCCTGCTTCACCAATCGAATTGTGCCCTTGATCACGCTGGTCGATGAGTCCATGGTATCGAGGAGCGTCGTATAGTCCTGGCCGCCTGCAGTCAGGTCCAGGCGCATGACCGTGGCCGAGTTCTGTGTCGCGCTCGACAGGCGCAGCTTGCCAGCACCTGGATCCGCGTCTGCTGTTGCAGTGTCGAAGATATACGGCAGCGCGTATGCACCACCAGCCTGCAAAGCATTCATCGCACCGAGCGTGTCGTTGACTTCACGCCCCCACTTGGGAAAATTCTGGAACACATAAGCCAGAAGGTTATCGAACACCTTCTGTTCTTGCGTCCGATTCGGCATCTGCGATTCGTCCAAGAATGTAGTAATGCCAGCCATTAAACGGCTCCTTCAATAGTTAAACTCATGAGTGATTTCATCTGATATTGGAAAACGACTTTGAAGCTGCCGTAGCGGCCAGCGACAACCGTCGAGCCGCCAGGCCCGCCGCCGAACCAGAACAGCATTCGCTGACGGCGTTCGAACAGGCGCCCCTGCAGGTATTCAACCTGGTCGTTATCAACACTGACATCGCACGACATCCGCTTGGCATATGGCCGGATGACAGTATTGCTGGTGCCATCGAAGTTGAAAGTCGTGCTCGAGTAATCCTTGCCCTCGGTGGACAAGCCAAGCAACGTCGGACCGAAGTCATCAACCGGACCAACCCCGGCCATGCCGCACTTCGCGATGCCGCCAATCTTGCGTATGCAGATCGTGATCAGCGCGTTTGCATACACCGGCATCTTCAGCGTGCCGAAGAAGTCCTTGCGGCGGATCCGCTTGAAACACCAGTTGAAGAACGAGCTTCCGGACGTGGACTCGACAAGTTCGGCGGTCTCGCTATAGACGAGCCCTTCCACCTGGTCGACCACGCTGATGCGAATCTCATCAGCAAATACGTTCCCCAAGTACATGCCCTGGCAGATTGCCTCAGGCGATAACACCAGAATGATTTCGTCGGGAAACTCGGTCTGCGTGTTGTTGTACTCGTCGAGCATCTTGCGCCGGTTGGTAACGCCGCGGGGTGTCCAAGCGGTGGTATCAGTCAGCGCCTTCCCGGTATTGTTCGCGATTAACGACTGGAAGACCTTCTCCGTGCTCGACTCATACACCAAAGCATCCTTGGCGAAGGTCGCCGCGAAGCTGTAAGCCAGCTCGGTTATGGGCACGTTCGAATACACAAGGCCTGCACCTGCACCGATCACTTCGCCGGCGTCGAGCAGGACGTAGGGCGCCTTGCTCAGATCTGCCGGGTCATAGGTGACGCGCAGCGTGTTGGCAGGCGCCATCTGCTGCACGCCGTTGCGATCGTAGTACGGAGCTGGAGCAGCGCGCGTACACGTCACGGTACCCAGTGTTGCCGGGTCAACGATGATCATGCTGGAATCACTTTCATTGCAAGAGGCTTGTCGCCATTGATCGCCGCGTCCAAGTGCTCTGCCGCAGCTTGTGCGCCGCCGGCGATGGCACGGTTCTCGGCGCTGTTGGCTTCGCGCAGCGCTGCCACTTCGGCACGTAGCGCGCGGACCTCTGCTACCAATGCATCGCTGCCACTGGTCGGCTGCATCAGCCGCCCCATCAGTTCATTGGTCTGAGAAGCATTGAAGATGCGCGATGGGCCTGTTGCCTCCAGCTCCGGGCCGTTCTCACCCACGATCCGCCAGCCACCACCGTGGTCCCCACCAGCAGCGAAGCCAGGGATCCCGCGCAGTGCCAGGCTGGAACCAGTAGTGACTCCTTTCTGCTTAAGGAAATCTTCCTGACTACCCGAGCCGATGGCAGCGAGTTCCGGCGTGGCACCTTTGAGAAACTCCGCGCGCTCAGCTGCGTCCATTGTCGGGCCGAACGCATTCATCCAATACGCAAGGCCCTCAGCGTCCGGCGCGCGGCCCAATGCGCTTTGATAGAGCTTGCGAAGGTCGGCCTCGGCCGAGTTGGCGATGCCGTCAACGATCTGCGATACAGGTGCACCACCGGCCGCGGCGTTCTTCCACCACTCGAAGCCGGCCGCGTCTGGCGCACGGCCGAGGTGCGTCTGGTAGGCGTTATTGATTGCCGAAGTGGCGGCGACCATCGGATTATTTTGCGCCGCCAGGATCGAGCCCTGCAATGCGCGGATCGCATCCAGAATCGACAACCCGGTGACGCTCTGCCCTTTGAGGAGCTCGACTTGCTCCTGATGCCGATTGAGCATCTGGTCGTACACGTCGAGCTGCTCCTCCAGCGTTTTGAGGGCGCGTTCTTCAGTCGACAGTGCAGCGTCCGACAAATCGGCCAGGTCTGCCATGCTGTTACGGGTGCGGTACAAATCCCGCTGGTAGTCAGCAAACGTCTCGAACTGTTCGCTCGCGTCCTGAGACAGGATGCTCAGGGTCGCCTGCAGCTTCTCCGAATCAGGGAACACGCCACCGGCGCGTGCGATCGCTACGAACGTACTCAGGTCACTCTGGGCGCGAGCACGATCAGCAACCTCGTTACCCGGCCCGCGCATGCCGTCGATCGTGCTGCGCAGGCTGGACGACACCGCACGCAGCTTGTTCGCCGCCTCGGTATGGCTTTGCACCTGCGACTGCAGCACAGCCCGCTCACGATCGACAACGCGCTGTAGCGTACCGAACGTCGCATCGACGCCGCTCAGCAATCCTTCGGCCGCGTCTTTCGCGGCCTGGACGGTGGCCGTCTCTGCCATCAGCGCCTGCAGACGGTCCCACATCGGACGATTCGCTTCAGCCACCGCATTACGTTCTTTCTCGAGCAGCTGTGCACGCGTCATGGTCAGCTGGTCAATCTGGTCCTGCAGACTGCGCTGCTCATCGGCCACCTCTTGCATCGACTTGCTGGTTTCTTCAGCTGCCGGATATACCTGAGCGAACGCTTCGGCCAGGCTCATCAGCACCGTGTACTGCTTGGCGCCGGCTTCGGTGGTCAGGTCCATGCCCATCACGACGCTCTTGAATTCGTCGCGCGTGTCTACCGAGGCCAAGCCCATCGAAGCCAGCTGGCTGGTCACGTACTGCTGCACGGGCGCCAGGCGCTCGGCCTCGGTCAGGAAGTCCTTCGCGAATGCCGAGGTCTGTTGCGCAAGCTCGCCGATGCCGCCGGACAGGTTGATCAGGCGCTCGCGTGCCGCCAGGCTCTCCATGCCGGCAGCGCCGACCTTGCGGCCGATCGACGCCATGATCGCGTCCAGGGTGGTGTAGTTCGTCGCCACGCGGGCCAGCGTCTCCAGGTAGCCCTCGCCCACTTTCTGGAACTGGTCCAGGCCGGCGACGCCGAACTTAGCCAGGTCGTCACCGACCTTGGAGAACACGCCCTCCAGCTCTTCCTGGATCTCGTCGTCGGACAGGCCTTTCAGGCTGACCTTGCCGATATCGACCACAAAGCTGCTCAGCTGCGCGTTGAACGCGTCGGCGCCAAAGCCGAGCATCTGGCCGGCCTCGTACACCGTGTCGTACAGCGACGTCAGGACGCTGGAGATCTGGCGGTTGCCCTCCTCGCCCAGCCCCTGCGTGGCCGTGCTCTTCTTGTCGCTGCTGAACCAGCCGCCGTCCTTCTTGATGTCGGCATACTGCATGGCGTTCAGGCCGCCGGCGAAGATGCTGCGGAAGTCCGTCTTGTCGACGGCGAAGCCGGTGTCTTCGACCGTCTTCTTGCCGCCGAAAACGCTGCCCAGCGCCTTGCCGATAAAGGTCTTGCCGATGATCGCGCCCAGCGCGGCGCCGAGGGCCAGGCCCAGCGGGCCGCCGAGCATCATCCCAATAGCACTCGGCCCCATACCTACGTACACGCCGCCCATCGCACCCAAGAGCCCGCCGCCAGCAGCACCGCCAATGCCAATCGCCTTCGAGTCGAAGACGCTCTTCTCCATGCCCTTACCGAAGTCGCCCGTCACGCCGGTGGTGCGCACCAGGAGCGAGGCGAACTGGCCGATCTCGGATTCGATGTTGCGCAGCGAGATCAGCATGTCGTTGCTGACGCCCAGGTTGTCCAGGGTCGATTGCTCGATCTGCTCCAGTGCACGCGCGATCGAGCCAGACTTGGCGTCCGAACCGAGCACCGTGCCGGTGCCCTGCTGCTTCTGGCGCGACTCGGACAGGCTCGGGCCGCTGCCGGACGTGCCGCCGATGGCGACACCCAGGCCGGCCACGAGCGCGCCCATCGCGGCCATGCGGCCGAATGCGGTGTACGGGTCGCCGTTGCCCTGGTTCAGGACAGCGGCGATACCCTTCGGCACCAGCTCGGCCATTGTCATCGCCAGTTCGGCCGCGTGGAATACCTTCGACACCGTCATCAGCGTCTGGTAGCCGCGGCTCTGCTCGCCGAAGAAGCCTGCCGCCGCCCCAGCCATGTCGCCGTATCCGGACAGCCGGTTCTTGGTTTCCATCTCGCTCAGGCGCGCCAGGTCCTGCATGTACTGCATCTCAGTCTTCTTGCCGCTGGCGTAGGCGATGCGGGCGTTCTCCCGCTGTTCGTCGAACTGTGCCTGCCGCTTGCTGAAGCCGTCGAGCGACGCTGTCAGTTCGGTCAGCGCCGTGCCGGCCCCGCCGAACGATTCGCGCAACGCCTCGCCGAAGGTTTGCGCACGCGCTGGGTCGAGGAACTCGTCCAGCGATTCCGCTGCCTTGCGGCCGGCCTCCATGGTATCGACCTGGGCGAGCGCTGTCGCGCTGCGCTTCTTTGCGGCGATCAGTTTTTCGAGATTCTCGATTTCGTCCAACGTCATCCCTGTCGATGCGCGCTGTGCAAGCTGCTCTTCCAGACGCGCGAGGCCCAGGGCCTCGATCTCGCCTTTCGTTTTGCCATATGTGCGCGCCAATTCCTCGTTGCGCTCGGCCTCTACGAGCGCATCCTCGATGGTCTTGGCCGCAGCGGCAGCGTATGTGGCCCGCGTCTTTTCCCAGCTGGCGAGTCCTTCTTCTGCTCGCTTGTTTGACTCTATGACTTCTAAGTTGGTGACGTACTCCTGAATCAGCATGTCGACGTGTGCTTGCTGGATTTCGCTAAGCGCAACCTTCATCGATGCCAGCTGTTGTGCCAGATTGATCTGCTCCTGTTGACTGGCGGCCAGTGGGGCGCCGCTGTTGATCTCAATGTTGGTCTGGGCGATTTTGGCTTGGATAGCATGCGTGAGATTCCGGTATGCCTCGGCCTGACGCTCCGCATCCTTCGTCTCTTCATCACTACCCGACTTGTAGCCTAGCGTCGTCTTGGGCATCTCTGTGCCACCTTTAGGCACGTCTACGTCGGCTATGCGGTTCGAAATCCGTTTAAGGACTGCTTGCTCAAATTGATTCGCAGGCTTGTTCCATAGAGCGTCGTACTTCCGGTTTGCTTCTTCCAAAATTGCATTTCGCTCAGCTGATACTTTTTTTATGTCTTCGAGCGGCGAACCCCCGCTGATCAGCTTGCGCGCCATATTTACTGGTGTCATTGCCCATGCGAGCGAGAGGTCAGCTGAGACAACTTTAAAACTTCCCGATATTGCGGAGAATGCCCGAGGTAGTAGGACTGCCACGTCTGCCACTCGAGCGAGGCCTACCGCAAGATCATCCGCCCAGCTAGCGATCTCACCACTATCAATAAGGCCATTCTCCGACTCAATAACGTCAGTGAAACCCTCTGCTAAATCGGACATCGCTGGGAGAGCGGCTGCAACGATAGAAGCGAAGGCTTCATCAGTACGCTGTGCCAGAAAACCAAATTTATCCTGCAACCCAGTCGCTTGGGTGACCGCCTCGCTAGTGACGGCTGAGAAACCATCTACGCTTTCAGCAAGGTCGTTTAGAAAGGGCATCAGGTCTGCACCAGACTTCCCGAACAAGTCATTTACCAGTGCAGCCTTGCTGGCGTCATTCTCGTACTGCTGCAGGCTCTTCGCCACGTCGATCATCACATCGCCGGGATCACGAAGATTGCCAGCGCTGTCTTTTGCTGACACGCCAACCGCGGCCAGCGCCTTAGCCGTTTTACTCGACTTCTCATCAACGGTGGTCAGCCCTCGTGCGAGCTTGACCATCGCGGGGTCAACACTTCCGGCGAAGTCTACGCCGAACACTTTTGCGACTTTCTGTATGCGGGACAGACTTTCGACGCTCGTGCCGATCTTCTGCGATAGGTCGTCCAGCTCGCCCATGGAGTCCAGCACACCAACCACCTTGTTGCCTAAGGTCGCCAGCGACACCCCAGCAATGGCGAATGACGTCACATTGCCGATAGTCGATTGCAAGCCGGTAATACGATCGTTCAGACCGCCTACTTGATTGGACAAGTTCTGCAGCGACTGTCCGTTCATTCGACGAAGCACGTCCGCAACGCTCTCGACCCTGCGCCGACTTTCGGCAGCACCATCGATAACCATTTCAATCAGCGCGCGCACCATCGTTTTTCCCTTAGCTCTCTCGTTTGCGCGCCCACTCATCCAGGCACGCCCGTTCCATCATTTGAATCAGCAGAAACATTTTCTGGCGCGACTTCTTCTTCAGGCCGCGCAGGCGTAAGCAGGTCTCAACACCCGGGTAACTCAGCCCAGTAGCACCGGCCATGCTTGCATTCCATTGGGTCTGGATTGCAAGCCACATTGAGAACGCTTCTTCGTTCTCAGGCCAGAGCCAGAATTCGTCGCGAACAATAATTAGACCACCTGAGACGGTGAGCCCGAAGGCGGCGAGTCCCTCGTCGAGACTTTCAGCTTCTTCGGGCTCGTCGTCACCAAACTCAATTTGGCCGCGCGCCAGCAGGCGCACGACCTCGGTCAGTTTTTTGCGACTGCGGACACCTGTTCCATGTACGAATGCAAAATCATCACCGGCAAGCCAGCGTTGTCGAGCAGCTCGTCCAGCTGCTCACGACCGAACGGAACCGGGTTACCATCGGCATCGAGCATGCCGTCCCAGCCTTCAGCGACCTTCTGCACGAAGCCTTTGACTTCACCCTTCTTGTCCTTCATCACGATGTCGATCTCACCCTGGGTGAGGCGCTTGCAGTTCAGGGTGAATTCGAAGTTTTGCGGTTTACCGTCTTCACCTGGCAACGCACCTTTAACCAGCACAGGGAGTTTGTTGAGTTTTACGAGCTTGAACGCCATGGCGTCATTCCTTTCAGTTGTAGAGGGTTTGGTTACAGGCAGACCATGCGCCACTCGTCGTTACCGTTGACCGGCACCAGGCGCAGGTCGAAGCCGATCAGGCGGTTGCCGTTGAGCTCCGACTTACGCGGGTTGGTCAGCTGGACTGCCGGCGCGAAGATCAGGACCTTGTTGCCCGACGCGGTGCCGATGGTGAAGCCCAGGCTCTGCGTTTCGTTGGCCCTGACCTTCACCATCAGCGCGGCTTCTTGCGCTGCGGTCAGTTCCATTTCCACGGTGGCCGTGGACTGGCGGTCAGCGATGTCAACGACCTCGGTGCTGAGCATCGGCGTGAAGTTGACCGTATTGCCGAAGTTCAGCTCCAGGCCGGTGCTGTTGTAGATGGTGCCGTCGGTCAGGACGCCGGCGGCGTACGTCGCGCCCAGCGTGATGTCGATCACGTTGGCCTTGGTCATCGCGACCGGTTTCTTCCAGGCGGTGAACGTGCCCGTCGGGTTCGGCGTCGCGACGATACCGCCGTCCAGGCCGGTCCATTCGAAGCGAAGCATCGGACGCTCGCCGACCTTGGCCGACAGCGTGCAGTTGCCCATCGAGGCCAGCAGCTTGTGCACCAGGCCGTCGTCGTAGTAGTACTGGGTGAGGGTCTTCAGGCCGGACGAGACCGGGGTGTATTCGACACGCGCCGGCGTGGTCAGCAGGCCTTCGGCCACGGCGCAACCCTGCAGCAGCGCGCCCCAGGCCGGAGGCGTAGCCGCTGCGCCCGATCCGGCCAGCTCGACGGAATAGGACAGCTTGACGCTGGCAGGGCCGACCAGCTGCTCGCTGCCGCCAAAGGAGCCGCGAATCAGCGCACGGTCGATCGACTGGGCGTCCAGCGGCGTGACCGTGGCGTCCGACACCAGTACGGCATTGGCCGCGCCGGTAGGTGCCGCGTCGGTGCCGACGGTCGTTTCGACCTTAGCGGTCACGATGGTGTTTTTGATACGACGAGGCATCGCTTACTCCTGGGTTTGTTTGTCGGCCGCTTCCGGCTTCGGGTTGTTGTCGATCCAATCCCAGATGTCTTCGTCGAAGATCCAGGAGCCGCCACCTGGTGGTGGCGGGATGTCGCGAGCTTCGGTCAGCTCACCAATGTTTTTTTCGATGTTCATGATCCGTTCAGGTTGTTGCCGTACGTGCGGTGGGAAGCGTCGTAGACGATTCGAACCCAGCCGGTCCGACCGCCGTCCACTGCGGTCTCGACCTGGATGCCGGCGACATTCAGGTCAAAGACGATGCCGCCAAGCGTTGCTTGCTCTGCCAGCCGCTCGTAGACACTGGCGAGCAGCGGATCCACCGCCTGGTCACCGTTGTCGTTCGGGTCAGTACTGCGTGCATAGCACTCGACGGACAGCCGTGTCGACCAGTCGATCGGCGCGCCCTGCAGCGTCCCAGCGGCCGGCATTGCTTGCTCCCACTGGACCACAATCGCTTGTTCGTCCTGGGCCGGGATCGTCGCTTGGCGCGCGCGGTAAATTGCTTTGCACACTGGAGGCTCGGCCGCCAATGCCGCGATGACCGCGCTGACTACTTTCGAAAACGAGGTTTTCATCACACTTTCTCCAGCGTCAGCACAGTCAGGCCGGTACCATCAGGATCGGCATCACCGATCACATACGTCGTAGCGCCGATCTCGATCCGCTTACCGACCGGTTCGGCCAACACTGCGTTCGATGCAACGCTGACCGTCGGTGCCGTGGACGCCGCGCCGATACCCAGTGGCGTCTCCGCAGCAGGCTTGCGGAAGATCCCGGGCACAACTGCGCCGGCGATCACCACCTGGACATTGGCCAGGTGGTTCAGCACGTGGCTGTTGACCACCGCTTCGAGATTGGCGAAAGGCAGCACGGCGATCGCTTAGCGGATGACGCCGTCGAGCAGCACGGTAGCCGCGCTGTCGGTACCGCTCTTCGCCGCGGTCAGCGCGCCGACCAACGTGTTGTTGGTGGCGGTCTTGGTGATACGGCGGGCGGTGTTGTCCCAGTACGCCTTGTCGCCAATCGCGCCGGTGTCGGCAGCAACCGCGGACAACGCGAAGACACCGGTACGGCAGATCTCGACCGGCGCGCCCTGCAGCGCATCGTTGGTGGCAACGCCGAACAGCGCGCCGACCAGTACGCCCTGGCCGCTGATCAGGTTCGCCGGGGCGATGACGGTCACGGTCTGACCGGGCTGAATGAAGTTCTTCATGCTCTTGTTCCTTGTGATGGATGGGTGGGGACGCGCGGCTTACTTGCCAGCGCCCTTGTACAGGCCGCGGTAGTCGACCGCCTTGGCCGCGAAGTCCAGGCGGCACTTCCAGGTGACGCCATCGACTTCGAAGCCGGTCTGGCTTTCGATCACAGGGCCTTCAGCGCCGTCCAGGTAGCAGTATTCGACGGTGTCGATCTGGCTGTTGCTGCTCGCGAGGAACCACGCGGCTTCATCGATGCCGTCCAGGATCGGCTCGACGATCGGCTCGACCGCAGTGCGGCCACCAGCGCGGAATTCGTTGACGTCGGCCTGCTTGGCCGGCGTGTAGTTCGAACTGGTCAGCTGATAGGCATCCTGCTCCAAGGAAGCCGGCACAATGAGGAAGTTCGGCGCCAGGTTCAGCTCTTCTTTCGCCAGGCCTTTCTGTTTGCGCATGGCGGTGCGGCCGGCTTTCAGCGATGCCAGAGCCAGCACCGAACCAGTGCCCTTGCCGATATTGGCATGGTCGTCATGGAACAGTTCCTTGCCATCACCCATCATTGGGTTGCCGGCGAGCTGCGCATACACCAGGCGGTTTTCCAGGCGGCTGGAGCTTGCGCCGAAAGCGGTGATCATGCGATCAAACACACGGAGATCGTCGTTGATGATGGCCTGCCGGCTCAGCGAGACCATGCGGCCGAAGGTGACGAGCTTGTACGAATCGCCGCCGTCCTGCATGGTGCCGTACTTGAATTCGCCGTGTTCGTTGGTCTGCAGCAGTTCCGGTGCACCAGACATCTGGACGAGACTCATAGCCTTGAAGTCCGGAGCATTCGGTGCACGGCGTGCCCACTGCGTGTAGGTGCCGGCACTCTCTTCGTAGCCGTCGCGCATACGCTTGTTTGCGACGTTGGCGAACAGCGCGCCGAAATCGCTGGTGCCATGCATTCCGGAGCGGAAGTTCAGCATCTCCGTGGCGAGGCGCATGCGGTCCATGCCGCGGGTTTGAACGCCACGCGATTCGAGGAACTCGCGGCCAATTTCAAGAATGCTCATGCCGCGATACTGCCGCCCGTTATCCGTCAGCTTCGTACCGGCATGAACGCGATGGGCGATCGCTTCTTCCATGCCAGCCATGCGGGTCTCGTGCTCGCTGCCGACCAGCTGGATGCGCACATTCTGGTGGCCGCCGCCTGCAGCATCGCGGCGCGCCAATTCTTCCAGCACCGAGCTGCGAGCCTGGTCGATGGAGTTGCCGCTGCGGATCAGTCCGGCAGCGAGGTTGCTCACGTTGTGACGGGTGCACAGGTCGGTGATATCAGCAGCGCGGGTAGCAGCTTCCTGCGCGGCACGTGCGGCTGCATCGTCAACGGCTGGTGCGGCCGCAGCCGGGGCTGGCGCCGGCGCTGGGACCGGTGCGGCTGCCGAACGAGCGGCATCGGTAGGCGCAGGGTTCTGGGCGCCCGGCTGGGTAACAGTGGTCATGTTGTCTTCCTGGTTGGGTGAAACGGAAAGGGCGGGCGCCCGAGTAAAGAATTCGCATGGGTAGCCGTCGGCTGGCGCACTGCGGGAGCTCGCGCCAGCATCGAACGGCACGGTTACGAAACTGATTTCGTATGGCTCCCACAAGACCGCGCGGTACAAAGGCACGTTGATGCCATCGGTGCGGTCGATCGCTCGAATAATTTCGTACTTGGCGACGCGGTAGGTAAAGCTGATCGACCGGATGATTCCAGCCTTGATGTCGGAGACGATACCGGCGAGCTCGGGCCTGGAGGACAGACGCAGCGTTGCCTTGCCCTCGCCGTTCTGGATGCTGCCGCGCGTGGCGATTCCAAGAATGGCACGGACACCACCGTGGATATCGTGGTTGTCGATCACCTGGACAACGCCTGCATCAAAGCGCGACATGTCGACCGCTTCCGGCGTAACGACGAGTTCTTCGTCATACGGGGTGTCGTTGTACCAGTCGTAGCGGCGACCCATCGCGCCGGTCGTCCAGACCACGTCGATAGTGTTGTCGGCTTCGTTGAACGTGGCCGGGACCAGCTCTGCCGCACGCGAGAGCGGCGGCATGTTCCGGGGATCGGTAGCGGAGCGGGTTACGTTCGGCTGAGTAGGTGCGGTCGTCATGCACGCAACTCTACGTATTGCACTGTCTCAATTCTCGGAAAACTGAGACAGATTTTGTTCAACCTATTTTTCTTTGCTCACCGCGTAATAGCGGCCTGCTTTCAGTTCCATCTTCTTTATTTGCTCTTGCGGAGCCTGGTGAACTGCCACCGGCGTGACAGGCTCACTTTCATCGGCCACTGTCTTTTTTGGCAGACGCGGCAATTGAGTTGCGTCGATCATCAGTTATCTACCTGAGTAAAGTGAATGGTCCGGTGGAAGACTTCACCGTTTGCACAGCCAAACCTCAACCTGCAGTGATTCAAAGGATCGGCTGACGTGTCCATCCCTCCAAGTTTGATCAACGCCAGACTTCCCTGCATCTGCGGCTTGATCAGCTCCACGACCCCAACGGCCGACGCAGTTACGTCGGTGACGGTGGTCAGGCTATCTGCCAGGTCATTACCGACGTCAGCCACGTAATAGCGCTTATCCTCGGGGTCTTTCTCCAAGAACCAACGCCCATCGACCTGGCTGAACCACAGCGTGCGGTCGATCTGTTCGCCGTTCGCGAGGGTCACCCGGAACGTGCAAAAGTTCAGCGCGCCGCGCAGCTCGTCGAAGCCGCCCAGCTTCACCGGGATCAGCGATCCCTGGATGACCGGTTGCTCGATCACCTCGACGCCGGCCACGAACGGTTCCACCTTTGTGGCCGTCGTGCCCATCTCAGCAAGATCAAGGGTGATATCGGCGACGTAGTAGCGCTCGTCCTGGGGGACCTTATCGACCCACCACTTCCCGTCTCGGTAGCTGGGAGCGTCGGGCACCACATAGTTCGGCCGCGTGCCGAACGGAACAACCCGCGTACCACCCGGGAACACGACCTTGCGGCTGGCCGGGATCTTGGTGGCGTCGATGACGATCTCCACCGGCGGTTCGTTGGCCTGGGTGGTGAAGCTCGCCGGCAGCGGCGCCGAACGGTTGCCGGCGGCGTCATAGGCGCGCACACGCACTTGGTACGTCGTGCCGGCGGTCAGGTTCGAAACAGCGAACGACCGCGACAGCCCAGCATTCACGTAGCTCGCGCCACCGTTGATGCTGTACTCATAGCCGGCCACCCCCACATTGTCGGTCGCGGCCTGGAAGCCCAGCGTCGCGCCGGAGGTGGTGACGTTGGTGATGCTGATCGCACCGCTCATCACCGGCGCGGTAGTGTCTGGCGCGGCCGTGGCCTGCGTCGCCACCATCTCGGTTTCCACGGTCATCGGCAGCGGCAGCGTGCCGTTGCTGTAGACAGAGCTGGTCATGCTCGGCGCCGACCCGGACAAGTATTTCACGATCGGCTCGACGAGTGCGACACCGCACTCGATCTCGATCAGATTTGCGTTGACCTGCTGCGCCGAGATGCCGCTCAGGGTCACATAGCTGCCGTCCGGCTGCTTGTTCTGCACGGTGAAGCCGCCCGGCGCCGCCGGGTTGAAGCTAGTGCCGTCTCGCGTGGCAACCACACAGCGCACCTTGGTACCGGTGTAGGTCATCGCCGCCAGTGCCGGGCCGCGCACCATCTTCGGGTCTTCCCCGAGGTAGAAGGCGCGACCGGCCTGGTGCATCGCCATCGTGCCGCACGCGGCGTAGCCGTCGAGGCTCGCCGCCAGGTGCACATTGTCCGACGCCGTTGCGAACTGCAGCGCCTGCACCTGCACCACGCCGGGATAGTTCCCGATCCTGCTTTCAGCCTGTCGCAGCCGATCAGCTTGCACAGAATTGAGCGATGGACGCGGCGGCGAGCCGACCCAGATGATCTTGAGGTCTGGGTTGCCCGTCAGCGTGCGCAGGACTTCAATCAGCGCCTGCATGTCGGCTTCGTGCTGTGCGCTCGACGTGATCCAACCGTTGTAGGCGTCGTTCGCCCCCACGGTGATGTACGCGCCGAAAATCTTGCCCTTGACGGCCGCCACTGCGCGCGCCAAGTCTTTGCGTTGCGTGCTGTTCGGGTCCAGCCACGTGCGCAGCGTGGTGCCGGCGACGCCGTAGTTGAGCCACGCGATCGGCTTGCCAGCCACGGTCGCCAGCTCGTTCGCCATGCGGGTTGCCGCACCGGTGCTGCTCATCGCCGACCAGGCCGGCGTGGTTCCGCTCATGACCGCAGTATCCGGCGCCACGGTGAAGCCGGTACCGCTCTTATCCGTGAAAAGGTAGTCGGAGCTGGACGAGCCGCAGTTGATCCACGCGTCACCGACGAGGATCTTGGCAGTCGAATACTGGCTTTCCGCCAGCACGACGCTGCCACTCTTCGTACGAGCCTGAAAGCGGTGCGGCCCGCCGTCTGGCACTGCACGCGTGCCGCTGTATGCAGTCGCGCCAATAGTCGCCGACTGCAGTGCCACCCAGCTGCCAAGCGCACCGTCGGGAGCGATCATGCGCACCTCGACTGAGGTCGCCTGCGTGCCGCTCAGCGCGCCGGTGAATGTCACCGTAGCGTCGGTGCCTGTAGACGGCACCACCAGCAGTGGCTCGGCATTACTGACGGTGACTGCGTCGGCCACCGCCGGCGGCTCGCTGACGCCCGCCCTGTAGGCAAACGTCGGCTCCGCGCTGGTGGTCGGCGAGCCGGCCAGCGTGAACGGGAGCGCATTCGGGCCGCGGTCCGCGATGTCGGCGACATCACTAGCGCGCACGTACACCACCGGCGTGTAGCCGAGGTCGAAGATTTCCTTGCCGGCCGCGAGCTGAGCGATCTCGAACTTCGTGATCGACAGATTGGCGCGTAGCATCCGCGAAAACGAGTGGTCACTCTTGCGGTCAGTCGTGTTGTCCACGCGCGACCCGAACATGAAGCCGCTGCCGTTCAGCTCTTTCAGGATCGCAGCGTTGGTCGTCGTCGCTTCCGTGATCACGGCGCTGTCGTCGATCGGCGCAGCGGCCAAGGTCGGGCAGGTGTACAGGGTCGCCACAGGCGATTGCGCCCCGCCGCTGCGCTGAACGACGACCAGATGACGCCCGCCAGAGAACTGCGTCGTGCTTAGGAGAGCCGGAGCATTGGCGTTGGCCAGCGTGTCGGCGTAGACGGCGATGCGCCCACGCAGCGTAGTGCCGGAGACGCCATCGGCGTAGAACACGACGTTAAGCGAACCAGCCGCCGCAAAAGCGCCAGACGAGAAAAGGTACTGCGTGATGTTCCCGGTGACAACACCATCAAACCCAACGATGAAGGCCAGGATCCAGTCGCCATTCGGAAACACGAGCAGCACGTGGTCAGACGTGCTGATGGACTGGTTGCCCGCCGAGCGGTCTAACTTTTGCATCAGGATTCCTTGCTTGAACCGGAACCCTCGGCGTTGCTGCCCGTCGGCATATTGCCGCGCTGCATGAACAACATCACGTCAAGTATGCCAAGCTCACGATACAGCTTGATGTCCTCAGCGAGTTCCTCGGCCACGACCTTCGGGTCATAGCCGCGTTGCCGCAGCTTTTCGCTGAAACTGGACAGGCCGCCGCTGATCTCGGCCAGGTCGGCTTTCACATCCTGCTCTGGGTTCACGTAGTCCCATTTCGGCACACTGAACTCCACCTCCATGTCCAGGGTCTTGATCAGGCCCGCCAACCAGGCGTGCTGGACAAATGCCTGGTAGAGCGGAATGAGCAGTTTCGGAATCAGCGTGACCCACTGCATCTGGCCGACCGCGCGGCGGAAGTCGAGGATCCGCACGCGCGCGCTGCTGTAGTTGACCGCACTCATGTCGCCGGTCAGCAAGTGATATGGCACACCCATGCCCGCCGCTATCAGGTGCAAAGCGAATTTGACGTACTCGACGTAGCCAGGTGCCGCCTTCGGCTCGACGACGGTGAAGTTCATACCGTTCGGCATGCCGAAGATGTTGCCGCCCCCGAGTTCTCCCAGATCGCGGACGCCGCCGCCCGGTGCTTCTCCGCCTCCGCCCATGGCCGCCGGATTTTCCATGGCATTCATGTCACCGCTCGCCAGCACCGACAGGCGGCTTTCCAGGTTCTTGCGCGCGATCTCGGCATCCTCGTACAGCTGCAGGTCACGCACGCGCGCGATCACAGGTGCCAACCGCGAGAAGCCGCGGCCCTGGCCAGGACGAGCGGGATTGAACAGGTGGATGATCTGATTGGCCGGCACGCGCTGGCTCTGCGAGCGACCACGAGCCACAGCGATGTCGCCCGGATGTTGGTCCCACAAGTAGTAAGCGGCAACCGCACCGAGCATGTCATACTCGATGCCGTTGACAATCTGGTTGCCGTTGAGCGTGCCCGAACGAGCACTGTCAAGCCAGTCGATTTCCAGCAGTTGCAGCTGCAGCGGAACCGGCAGTCCGTCGGTACCACGGCGGGTGCGCAAGCGCACCAGCACTTCGCCGTCCTGCTCCATGGCCCAGTACGCGGCCTTGGTCAGCCCGAAGAAATCGTACCTGCCGTCGGCATCGCAGACTTTCATCCAGCGCTTGAGCAGCTTGCTGAGCTTGTCCTTCTCCGAGCCGGTCGGACGTGGGAGGATACCTTCGCCTACCGTAGCCGCGACCAGTCCATCCAGGCCAGCCCAGATGTAGGGAACGTTCTGTACCAGAGCACGCGCCTTGTTGCGCAGGGTCTTCGCGTCGGCCTGGTGGTCAGCATTGGCACTTGCACCTGCACGCCGAGGGCGCCACGGATCACGTGGGCTCGCGGCCTCGTAGGCGCGCTGCAGCTGCTGACGGGCGAAATGCCGGGCGATGCCGGCATGCGGGTTGACGTAACCGATGATGCGGTCAATGAAGTTGCGCATCAGTCGCCCCGGCTCGTGGTGAAGCCAAACCTGAAGAGGCGCGGTCCGCGATTCTGCAGACTGCCGTTGAGCACTTGGAAAGTGTGCTGTCGCGCCTCCATGAGGGCCGCTGTGCTCTGGTAGTTCACGGTGCGACCTTCAAAGGTCACCGATGTCACGCCGGAAGCGATTGCCTGGTCGAGCGCGTCGAGGTCTGATTGGGAGATAGCCATCCCCCCACGGTAGCGGGATGGCTGTCTCATTTCTCGGAAAACTGAGATTACTTCTTGCCGCCTGGGGTCTTGATGATCCGGTAGACCGATGCCCTGCTGATGTTGAGCCGGCGCGCGACCTCGGTCGCGTTGCGGCCGTCGAACAGGCGCATGACTTCCTGCATGATCCGATCGCGCTCTGCTTTTGGTCGGCGCGGGATATAGGTCTCGATTCCCGCGAACTCTCGCCTTGCCATCTGCTTGAGTTCGGCCGCCCGATTTTTCATCTCGGGAAACTCGATTGCGATGAACGCGAAGATCGAATCGATCAGATCGGGGTCGTCGAGCAACTCGGTGGTCACCACTGTCTCCCGGCTGGCCGGCGCTGTTGGGGTGCTGGGGTCGATTGCGGTTTCGGTTTCCATGGTTCTTGTGGTTGTAGTGGTGCGATCGGTGTTGCGGGTGCAATCGAATTGCTGGAGACTGCCTTGTCGTCAGCGAGGCCTTCTGTTCCGGGCGACTCGCTGAAGAGGTCCGGCGTGATGGGTGCAACGATCTCGCGCACCAGCTGCCACTGGCTGGCCGTCTTCTTGTGCAGGCCGAGGTAGTACGCAGCAGCCAGGTTGTAGACCATCAGGTCGCCGGCCTCGTTGCGGTCGTTCTTTTTCTTTTCCCAGACGCGCACTTTGCGCCCGCGCTTCCAGACCGTGACGCTGTACTCGGCAGTCAGCTGATCGTAGTACTCGTCCGGGAGCCCTTCGGGGAAGTGCGTGGCGCCAGGGCCATCGGCCAAGTGGTAGCGGCTCGCCAGGTAGTCCTTCGCCGTGTCGGTACCGATCAGCCACATCTTGGCGCCGTGCGGCATGACCTTGCCCATCCAGTTCACATCAACCAGCGTCGGCTTGACGGCGAGGATCGGCTTGTTCGAAGTCGAGGCGCCCTTGACCGCATAGATGTTCCGATGCTGGCGGGTGCGCGTGAAGTTGTACACCTCGTTGGTATGGGCGCCACCGGAGTCGATGAATACTGCACCGATGGCTAGCTCTCGCCCGCGCGCGTGGCGGTACTTCGCCTTCAGCAGAAGGTCGAGCTTGTCCCACGTGGCCTGCTCGGTTGGCGATCCCCACACCACCTGGTAATCAACGATCCAGTCTTCCATACCCTCGCCCCAGGCGACAACCTTGAGCTCGAGGCGGTCATTTTGGGTATCGACCGCACCGGTGAGCACGAGGCCGCCCATCGGCACTATGCCCACCTTGTAGCCTCCGGCACGCTCCTTCAGTTCGGAGGCCTTGGTCTGTTCCTTCTTACGCTCCCAGCAGCGCGCTAGGCGCGTGTTGTAGAACGTGATCATCAGTTCGTCGCTGCCCTCATCGAGGCGGGCGCGGGCGGCGCGGTATTCGAGTAACAGTGTTTTCCACGGCACCCAGCCATACGGCGCGAACATCCCACTGATGACGAAGCTCTCGGTCTCACCATCCCCAGGCACACCGTCCGACCACGCGCCCCGCGCGTACATGCGGCCCTTATCGGTTTCGCGCATAAATGCACCGCATTCGCAGCACGGGTAAATGGCTTCGCCTGTATCATCTTCTTGGAGGCGCTCGAACACCATCGGCTGTGCGTGACCACAATGCACGCAATCGGCCAGCGCCTCGCGCATCGTGCCCCGCTTGAACAAGCCCTCGATGATCGACCGTCCGGTGACGGTCGGCGAGCTGGGAAAGTACGATTTACGATTGCGCTCGAACGTGGTCTGACGTGCCTTCGCAAGAGCCACTGGATCACCCTCGCCGTTGACGTTGTTGTCGGCCCTGTCTACCTCGTCAAACAATACCCGGCGCGCCGGGATCTCGGACAGGTTGGCAGCAGCGCCCGCAGTCACGATGTGCAGCGATCCCCCGACGTATTCCTTTGTGTCGAGTGTATTAACCGAATCACGCGCACGCGGAGCGGCCACGCGCTCACGGACTGGCGGCACTGCCGCGATCGTCTTGCTCACACGTGCGCTGGTACGCTTCGCAAGCTTACCGGTCGGCAGGATCCAAAGGAAGTTCGCCGGCGACTGGTGCACCGAGCAGCAGAACCAGTTCAAGCCGACCTGCGTCTTGAGCATCTGCGATGCGCCCATGAGCGCGACCACCTTGCACGGGTGATTGTCCGACAGCGCGCGCATCACCTCGCGGGCGTGCGGCGTACGGTCGGTGCGGTACTTCCCCGACTCGTTCGCGCCCGACTCCTTCGGGATGATCATGTGCTGGTCGGCCCATGCGTCGACCGTCATGTTCGGGTCGGGCTGCAGGCCTCGCGCGATCGCCGGGCGCAGCACGCTTGCTGCTGGCGTCAGGCCGATCATTCCGCGTGCTCCTCCAGCTGCACGCCCAGGCGTTCGCCGAACGTGTGCGCCATGCTTTCCAGCAGCGCCCGCATCTCGCGCTCGATCACGTCCTCGCACTCCTCGGCGGTACGCAACGGCGCCACGTCGGCGGCAATCCGGCGTGCACAGTTCATCAGCCCGTCGCGCAATGCACGCGCTGCCTCGAACACGGTCGAGTCGACGTCTGACTTGAGCAGAAACTGGCCGGCCATCTCGGCCAGCTTAATCTCGGCGGCGGTGGCCTCCGCTGCCTCCCGGCGTGCGCGGCTTGTATCGTAGCCTGGTACCTTGGGCGGCTTGGCCTCGGACTCCGCACCTCCCGCACCCGCCGGGGTGCTGGCGGGCGCCTCATTTGCCATGGGGGCAGGTCGTTGGCTGTTCGCGCGCGGCCGGGTGTGTTTCTGGTACAGGTGCGTCGCGTAGTCCGGGTCGAGCTTCCCGTCGACCACCGGGATCCCGCACCTGGTCACCGCGTCGTACGCGGACTGGCGCGAGATGCCTACCAGCTTGGCCCACTCGGCGATGGTTGTCAGGTTTTGCGTCATTTCGTTTCGTTGTCAGGTCAGTTGTCAGGAAATGTTTTTTTGTTCCGCTAGTGCGATGACGGGGCCTGAATTACCCTTGCTAGCCCCCTCCCAGGAAGGACCCAACCCCGGGGGGGAGGGGTTGCCCCGAGGCATCAGCTGCTCTGCCCGGGCCGGGGCCGGTTGAACTCGGCCTCGAAGTGGACAGGGAAGCGCGCTTCGACGGTGGCTTGGCCGACCTCGTGGAAGTTCAGGCGCTTCTTGTACTCGACCGCCTGCACGTAGATCAGCACCGGGCGGATCGCAGTGCCCAGGGCGAAGCGGCGCTTCGCGTACACGCCTGGCACCAGGCCCTTGTTCCCGTTCGGGAGCGCGAAGTACGTGACGCCCTGGCGCGCGATGGTGCGGTTCGAACGCTTGCTGCCGGTGGCGCGCGACTCGTGGCCGCTGCCCTGCTGCACCTTCAGCTGCGACAGCATCTGGCGGATCTGGCCGCGGCGCATGTTGCCGTTAGCGTCGATGTCGGCGCCCTCGCCCGGCACGGCGTACCAGCCTTGCGGCATCAGGCCATTCGCCTGCAGCATCCGCTCCATGCCCTTCAGGCCGCGCTGTCCACCGAAAATCTGCGGGCCGAGGAAGCGATCCGCCGGCGTGCCCTTGCCGAACGGGTTGTCCTTAACCCAGACGCGCGCCGCCAGACTGTCTTTGGTCGCAGACTTGAGGAACGTGCCGTTCAGGGCGTAAGTCGTCGGCCGGTCGAACACCGAGCTCATCTCCTGCTTGATCGCGCCCTGGACATCCCTCGCGGTACGCGTCAGGGCGATGGCGGCGACGATCGGGCCGCGACGGCCCAGTTCGACGATTCGCTCTGCAGCTGCTGGAAAATCGGTTCTCAAGTTCATTCGCATCGTGTCACCCTTGAATTGCTGGCTTTTCAGCCTGTCTTTAAAACCCTGCAAGTCTGAAACCCGCATGGATACTGCTTCTTGGCAGGGTGTGCAGGCATGCAGGGTTGTTCTTCATATGGCTAGAAAAAAAGAACGTCACTCATCCCACATCACTTCGCGCCTACATGCGCAAAACCCAGCAAACCCTGCCTATCCTGCTAGAACCCACTATCCATGCGGGTTTCCGGCTTGCAGGGTTTGATTGCTACTCTGCGTAACCCTGCAACGCGCGGTCCGCACGGACCTTGCCCAAGTCACGGAACTTGGCGATCTGCTCATCCAATGGGTGCGGGAAATCGGCGTTGTCGACCACGAACACCATCCGGGTCTTCTTGTGCTTGCTATCGACGGCCACGCTCTTCTTGGCCTTGTGCTCACGCCCTCCTATTAGGCCGGCGAACTTGCACAGCGTGAGCGGCTTCTCGCCCGCCTTGTCGCACCATCGCTTGTAGATGATGTACAGGTCCTCCGACAGGCAGGAGCAGTACGGCGCGTCCAGGTAGCCATCCTTCCAGGCACGGTGGAACGACATCCATCCGGCCAGGCCGAACTCGATCACGCGCTCCTTCGCCAGCGTCATCGGCGGCTTGGTGTGCTCGTTGAAGTCGTCCAGTGGCAAGTTCAACAGGAAGTGGTAGAACGCTTCGATGGCGCCAGCCGCGATTGCATCCTTGACCTGGTCATAGAAGGCTGGGTCCTGCTTGCGCCGTGCCTCGATGACCATGAAGCGCCGGTCCTCCAGCTCGATCGGGATCGGCTGCGGCTCGTTGGACAGGAACACCGAATTCATGTGGTTGCGCTCGTCGCGCGCCGGCAGGTTCTTCTCGTTGATGTTCATGGTCTTGCCGGTGATCATGTACTTGAGCGTGCCGTTGTGGCTGTACTTGTCATCGCGCGAGAGCACCTCCTCGAACAGCACGAACAGTTTCTTGCTGCGCCAGGACGTGAAGGTCGAGTCCAGCTGGTGTTGACTGGCGACCGTGCCGTAGTCGCCGAACATCGGCAGCATCACGCCTTCGAAGAACAGCGACTTGCCGGTACCCTGCTTCTCGCCGAACATCAGCAGCGCGGTCTGCATCTTGGCGCCCGGGTGCTGGAGCGGGTACGCAAGCCAGCGCAGGATCCACTCCATGTGTTCCTCGGGTCGGTCCTCGGCGTCGCACAGCGATGCAAGGAGCGCGAGGATCGGCTCGATCAGCTTCGGGTTGTGCTTTGGCTTGAGCGGCCAGCCCAGGAAGATGTTCACGCAGCTGACCGGGTCGGCGAGCTGCGTGGGATCGAATACCAGGTTGCGCGCCTCGATTGTCTTGCGCTGAGCGTGCTCCTGCCATTTCCCCGTCAGCTCGGCCGTATAGTCGGCCCGCACGGCGCCAAGCGACATGACCTGCTGGCCGATGGCATCCCATACCGTCTCGGTCCCGCGGAGGAGCGTGAGGTTATCGAGCATCTCGCCCAGCTTGCCGCCGCTGCCGCTGCCCTCGACTGCCTTGCCACCAACGAGGGTAGGCAGGGAGTCGCGCAGGATCACACGCCGCTTAGGGTCCTTCTCCCAGCTGGCCGCCAGTTCCTTCCCGACCCAAGCTGTGAACGCGGACTTCTTCAGGCGCTGCTTGCGCCGGCTGTCCCACACGTCCGTGGTCGGATAGATCAGCTGGAAGTGCGCCAGCAAAACGTCCAGCGTCGGCACGCGCATGCTGCCCTCGCCATCCTGCGGCTCGTCCGTTGGAGGCCCATCCGGCATCGGCGCGTCGTCGAGGTATGCCGGCGGTTCGTCGGCGGCCTGTTCCTGGTTAACGGCCTCGGTAACCGTGAGGGCGCGGGAGCGCGCCGCCAACACCTGCTCGCGTACGACGTCGAGCGATTCGGCCTGGTACAGGTCATTGAAGTCCGATTCCTTGCTATCGTCGGCGCGGGCCGCGAACACAGGGATCACCACCGACGCATTACCCACCGCACGCGCGGCGGCACGCGACCGCGACACGCCTGCGTTTTCGAACTTGGTCAACTGGACGCGCCGGCCCGAGCGGATATCGGCCTCGATGTATGGCGTCCCGGTCTGGTCTTCACGCCAGGTGGCGCGCACGCGCACGACGTCACCACCGGCAGACGTCAGCTCGACGTCATTGCCGTCGACGACTGGCACCCACTCGGTGTCGAATTCGTTAAGCAGGAATTCGCCCAGGCGCGCGACGAGACGCATGTCGTCGTCGGCCAGCAGGAGCAGATGGGTATCCGGGAAGTCGGCGCGCAGCTGCTTCGCCACGTGCAGCAAATTGCCGGCGTTGAAGGCCACCATGACGGGCATGTCGAACTCGGTCGCCATGCGTACCGTCTCGCACGTGGCGTAGCCCTCGCCGATTGCGATCAGCGTGGCGTCATTGGTGCGACCGAGTAGGCAAGCGCCTCCGACCATGTCGATGCCGCTGCTGAACCGCTTCTCTCCGTCCGGCTGGATGCGCTGCAGGCCTGCCAGATTGGCGGTTCCATTGGCGTACTTGCACACAGGGACCAGTAGCACGCCGTCGGCGTCGACACGCGTCTTCTCGCTACCGACCCGCTTGCGTGCCAGGTAGGCCGAAGGCTCATCACTATCTGCTGCCGCCGCCCAGGCTTGGCGCCCGCGGTTCGCCGCCATCTCGGCCTTGCGTTGCTTGCGCTCCGCCTCGGCGCGCTCGTATGCGGCTTGCTTGCGCTCTGCCTCGGCACGTTCCTCGGGTGAGACGCCGGCCCAATCCATCTTGACCGTGATCGAGTTCGGGTTCTGGCCTTGCCAGATGCCGAATGCCCCGGTGACCACTTCCCGTCCCGAGTCCAACTTCAATTCGCGGAGAAAGTACCACGCCTTCTTTTTCGGGCCGAAGCGGTGCGCTTTGCCGTCGAATACGGGATGGCCCTGCGGCAGCGCCGGCAGACCAGCTGCCGACATCTGCTCGATGACTTGTTCACGCGTCAGCATGCTTCACCTCCTGTGCTGCACGGATTTGTGCCAGCCCGATCTGCAGGCGTGTCAGAATCCGAGCTTTTTCCTCGCTGCTGCGTTCAACCGGTGATGGCTCGGCATCGAGCAGTGGCTGATCGAGCACGGTCTTTTGCGTATCAGGATTCATCGATCTTGCTTTGGGTGCGCGGCCCAGTGGTAGGCCGGCAGTAAATCTGAAACATCAGGGCCATAAGCTCCTGCATGGTCTTGTGCATTTCCTGAGCAATCTGCTCCAGGTCGGCTCGCTCACGGCGGTCGATCTCACCGTCCTTGGTCGCTTCGGTATAGGTCGCGGACAGACGGCCGAGTTCGGTGTACAGCTCATGGAATTTGCCATGCAGCTGCTCACCGCTGACGCCCTCGCCCTCCGGCAACTGGATGAAGACGCCGCCCGACTGTGCCGCGACCGCCTGTGCGAAATGCGTGGTGCCTGAGAGAGCTTGGATCAACAGCGCCGTCTCAACGCGCATGCCTTGGCCCTTGACCTCATACACCCGTGCCTCAAGACCGGTCCGGGTCAAGTTGATGGAAGCAGCTGTGCCGTTCCACCCGTGGACCTTGATCATTTCTTGATAAGCGGACAATAAATCCACAGTGTTTCCTTCCATTCCTTGGGTGTTACAAAGTGCGTAAGACAAGTAATCTTGTGCAACCTTGCCCACAAACTATTTCCTATGTGCAACTCAGAGACCGAACGAAAGTTTCATCGCCCTGCTGGGGATGACACCTTGGCTATGGAATTGACCGTGTACGTGCAGAGCGGCCCACTCTTGAAGCTACGGGCAAATTTCACCCCAACAGGGGTAACGTGGGCCTACGAACTGGGCTCAGTGCTCAACTCCGAGGCTGGCTCAGTTGCCACCCCGTGAAGCTGCGCGAGCTGTTGTAGACCGCTGACAACGGCATAGGACGGGCGCTTGATTCCGGCTTTGCCCGCTTCCATGTCGCTGATCGACGTTTGCTTGAGACCCACTGCGCTACCGATTTGCGTCTGGGTCAACCCGGCCTTACGAAGGCCCGAAATCGTATGAGGAATGTCCATGGAAGACATTATGGGAACACCGGTATTTTCTGTCAACCGGAATTCCGGTTTGATGCTGCGGGATAATATCGGTATGTCGATAGGAGCCAGAATCAAGCAGGCCCGCGCCGCAGCAAAGATCTCTCAAATTGAGTTGGCGGCGCGCAGTGGCCTCAAACAAAGTACGATTTCAGACCTTGAGGTCGGAAAATCGCAAGGGACAACTGCTGTTGCGTCTCTCGCAGCTGCATTGGGCGTCAGCCCGCTATGGCTGGAAGCAGGCAAGGGGCCGATGGTGCCCGAGCAAGGCGCGGTCCATGCAGACAAAAATCTCGATACACCATTTTTGAAAAGCCCTGCGACTATTAGGATCGGGGACGAGCCTCAAACTGTACCCATCCGCAAGGTCAAGCTTAAGCTCCGCGCAGGAGTTGGTGGATTCGAGACAGAGCCTGTGCTTGAGGACGGTGGGGTACTACATATGCCCCTTTCGCTCATCGAGCAGAACCAACTAACTCCACACATGCTTTTGGCCTTCGCAGTTAAAGGTTGCAGCATGGAACCAATGTTGTTTGAGGACGACTTGGTAGTCATCAATACGGCCGATCGAGAGCCACGTAGTCGTGAGCTATATGCTGTGAACTTCAACGGAGAGGCTTGCGTTAAGCAACTGCTGCTGGTGGGCGATCAGTGGTATCTCAACTCTTTGAATCCAGACGTTGGTCGAGTGAACGTACGTAGCGGCCAGTGCGACATCGTTGGTCGTGTTGTCTATCAACCTGGGCGCATGGTCACAGGCAGGCTATAGCAATTGGAAGGATAAGCTGGTGGCATTAAAACCCTGTGCTGAGTGCGGTGCGCGAATTAGCACCGAGGCAGAAGCATGCCCACATTGTGGCGCCAAGCCGCGCGCCACAATGGGGCCAATTCGACGGCTTATCTTAGGACTTATCGCCGTCAGTATCGCTGTCTCGGTCTTTTCTCCAAAAGGTAAAGACGAGCCTATTGAGAAACCTGGCCCAGCCGTTAAAACGGCGGAACAGATTGCTGAGGAAGCAGCCGCCAAAGCACGTTCGGAGCGCGCCATCTTCGTTGCAACTGCCCTCAAACACGGTTTGCGTGATCCGGACTCAGTGAAATGGGAGTCGGTTTACGTTAACGACGACGCAAGCGTGGTATGCGTTGAGTACAGGGCCAAAAACGGCTTCGGTGGCGTCAACTTCGAGCAGACCGTCTACGCAAAGGGCAAATTTAGCACTGCCGCTAAGCCTTGGAACTCTCACTGCGCAGGGAAGCGGTTGAATAACTTAAAACCAGTGGTTGAGCATGTCTTGAAACGATCTAGTTGACGCTGTCTAACAGCTCGCCCTACGCCAGCCCCGCCTTCGCGGGGTTTTTTTTCGACAAAAATATGGGAAAACCGGTTGACTGCCTTTACCGGAATCCCCATAATTGCCTCATCAACCTTGATGAGGCGCACATGAAAATCTACCGCGTAGTCGTCCGCACTGCCCACATCGACCACCCCATGGTCATCCCAGCGTTGTCCGCTGGCGAAGCTGCCGAGCGGGCTGCAACTGAGTTCGGCGACGTCCCTTGCGGCATTACCGTTAAAGGGGATCTCTGGGCATGACCACCGTCCCAACCGTATGGCCGAAGTCCGGCAACGACCTGGTCGATCGCCTCATGAAGAACGCGTTCGACCGCCCTCGCGATCCGCGAAGCTACCCCTACAAGCTCGGTGTATTCAGCCTGCTTGCTAGTCGCGCTACCAGCACCACACTTTCTCGCCCCTATGCGCCGGGCACGGTGGACTGCGACGCCTTCTACGCCGGCGTGGATGAAGGCAAGGTCATTTGGTCACAACACCAGGCAGAGGCCGCGCAATGATGGCCGCAGCCGCCTTCCGCGACGCGATCAAGCGCTGCGCCACCAATGCCACCAAGGACGCGCCGGCAGACGAAGAGCGCCGCCTGGCGAACTTCGTTGCGCGTCTCTCGGCTTCGATGGAATCCCTCGGCGACCACGAACTCGACGCGATGCTTTGGGGCCTGCTGGACTGCCCAGCGCCGTCCCGAATCGAGCCGGCATTCCCGCTGATGTCGATCCAGGCGGTGTGACATGAGCTTCCTCACCCTCTATCGCTACTACCGATTCATCGGCAAGCCGCGCCTCCAGGCGGTGCTTCTGGCACGGCATCACCGGATGCACCGGAGCTGACCATGCACCGCATCTCGCCAGACCGCGCCGCCCTCGAAGTCGCGCACCGCGCGCTCCGCACCGACGCCGGCCTGGACGAGATGCTCACCCACCCCGCCCTCAAGATCATCTTGGAGGCCGTCGCCCGCCGGCACATGCAGCGCCGAGCGCGGATCGATGTGAAGAAGCTGCAGGCCAACGACCACGATTGAAGGACCTATATGAGCTTTTCCTTGAACGCACCGCAGCTGCTCGCAGCTGGCGCCCTACTCACCCAGCAATGCCATGGTGCAGCCGTCGAGGGCGGCTGGTGGAACAACCCCAGCACCGGCGAACGGATCGTTCGCAACACAGGCGAGATGCTGATGCTGATCACCTCGGAAGTCGCTGAAGCCATGGAAGGTCACCGGAAGGACCTGATGGACGACAAGCTCCCTCATCGCAAGATGTTCGAAGTCGAGCTGGCAGACGCGGTGATCAGGATCTTCGATCTGGCTGGCAGCCAAGGCTTCGACCTGGGCGCGACGATTACCGAAAAAATCGCCTTCAACATGCAGCGCGCCGACCACAAGCCCGAGGCACGGCTGGCCGAAGGCGGCAAGAAGTACTGACTCCATCAATCACGGACAGGCGGCACAGCATGGCCGCCGATGACAACAAATGACCAAACCTGATTTCGTTTCCCTCAAGGTCGCCGCCGAGAAAAAGATTCACGGCGACGACGTGTCGAAGGTGACCTCGTTCGCCGTCGCCCCGCACCTCCTGGAGATCGAGGAAGGATTCAACGCCCGCCCCCTGAACCCGGACCATGTGGCCGAGATGTCGCTGGCGATGCGCAACGGCGCCACGTTCCCGCCGCTGGAGGTGCGCGTCGATGACGGTCACATCCTGATCGTTGACGGCCACCACCGTCACGCCGCTGCGCTCAAGGCGATCGCTGAAGGCTTCGAGATCAGAGCGCTGGACTGCCGCCACTTCCGTGGCAATGACGCCGATCGCGTGGCGCACATGCTCAATAGCGCGTCTGGCCTGGCGCTCACCCCGCTGCAGCTCGGCGTCCAGTACCGCAAGCTGATTGACTTCGGCTGGACCGAGCCGCAGATCGCGAACCGCCGTGGCAAGTCCGGCCAGCACGTTAAGGACATGATCCAGCTGGCCGAGGCAGACAGCGACGTACACCAGGCGGTCAACGCGGGCCTCATCTCCGGCACCGCAGCGCTCAAGATGGTCAAGCAGCACGGCAGCAAGGCCGGCGCGGTCATCCAGGAGGGCCTGGAGCAAGCGAAGGCCGAGGGCAAGGAAAAGGTCACGCCCAAGGCGCTGGCGCGCAGCAGCGGCCCGCGCAAGCCGGCGGACAAGTTCATCGTGGCCTGGCTCATTGCGAATGCGCAGCCGCAGGGATGGCCGTTTCCAGGCGAGACGCATCGCACCTACACGATGAAGTTCCAAGTACCAAACGAGGTCGCCCACAGCGACGACCTGCACACGCTGCTCGCGAACGCAGCTTCCTACACCACCACCTGAAAGGACCACCATGGATCGCAATCCAATTGGCCCCGGCTCGCCCGTCAAGTTCGACAGCGAAGCCGGCCCGCAGCACGGCACTGTCGCCGAAATCATGACCGACATCGGCAACGGCGCAAAAGTCGCCGTCGTGCGTGTCACGGGCACCCTGGACGGCGCGCCGTGGCGCGTCCCTGTCAACGAGCTGCAGCACGCGGAGGCAGCATGAGCGGCAAGGCATTCGCCGTCTTCCTGCAAGACCTGCGCGACGGCCGCGCGCACGCTGAGCTGTCGACCACGCTGGCCGAGCTGCTCGCCGCCGTGAAGGAAACCGGCAAGGCCGGCGAGATCACCCTGAAGCTGAAGGTGAAGCCCGCCAGCCGCGGCTCGGACGTCGACAAGGTGACGATCACCGACACCGTCGCGGTGAAGTTGCCGAAACCAGAGCGCGGCGAGGACTTCTACTGGCTCACCGACGACAACAACTTGTCGCGCAACCACCCGCGTCAGCACTCGCTCGAACTGCGCGAGGCCACCCCATCCCAACCACAGACCTTTAAGGAAGCCTGAACGTGAACGACGCCCCGAACAATACGACCGGCATCGCCGGCAACAGCATCGCGAGCACCATCGAGCAAACCCACTTCGACGCAAGCACGATCGAGAAGATCGGCGCTCTGTCGCTGGCCGCTAGCGCGATCCAGGAGATCAACGGCACCACGCACCTGGTGATTCCGGAAGGCTTCAAACACATCGATCTGTCGGCTTCGATGGAAAAGGCGGGCGAATACCCCAAGCGCAAGACCGGCACCGTGCAACTGGGCGACCTGTCGAGCTTCAACGTCTACGTGGCCGACCAGGGCGAGGCGTACGAAACCTACATCTACGCCGATCCAGACGCACGCACGCTGACGGCTGTCCTTAACGAGCACGACAAGGATGACGACCACGCCGGCTGGCGCGACTTCCGCGCCGTGTACAAGGCCGAGCTGAGCCGCGAGTTCACGAACTGGCTGCAGTTCAACAAGAAGCCGATGGAGCAGGAAGATTTCGCCATCTTCCTCGAAGACAACATCGCCGACGTAGTCGAACCTTCGGGCGAGACTCTGCTGCAGGTCGCCCTGACCCTCCAGGCCAAGACCGAAGTCAACTTCAGCAGCCACAAGCGCCTGGACAACGGCCAGGTCCAGTTCGCGTACAGCGAGACCGTCGACGCGCGCGCCGGCACCGGCATGATCGAGATCCCGCGCGAGTTCACCCTCGGCCTGCGCATCTTCAAGAATGGCGACGGCTACAAGGTCCGTGCGCGCCTCAAGTACCGCCTCGGTGGCGGCAAGCTCAAATTTTGGTACGAGCTCGATCGCGCCGACAACGCGATCGAGGACGCCTTCCAGGCATACGTCGACCAGGCTCGCGAGAACGGCTTCACCGTCCTCATCGGCAAGCCGTAAGCAGCGAGCCCGCCATGCCACGATTTCACCGCCGCCCCGAGTTTCAGGCCGGGGCCAACGTTCCAATGATGACGATGAGCCGTGATCGCCTCGCCTTGGAGATCCGCATGGCGGGAGAGTCGCTCGCCGCCCTACCAACTATCGACGCCTACAACACCCTGTCGAAGATGCTGGCTTCCCTCCCGCGCGCCGGCTTGCGCCCTGACCTTCTGGCGCCCGGCACGGTGTTGATGAACTCGATCTGCGATCGCTATGAGCAGTCGGGTGCGATCACCGTGGAGTGCGAGGAGGCCGCCGGCCTGCGCCAGGTCGTCGCGAACATCGACGCCGCGCTGCACCGCATCCCGCTGCAGCGCTTCAACCGCGCAGTGGCCGAGGTTGAAGCGTTCTTCGCCGTGGCCGATCCATCCACCAACCAATAATAGAACATGAAGCGTGACGCATTCACCCTGTCGATGGACTTCGGCCACGAGCGCATCGCCGACAATTTTGCCGGCGGCGGTGGCGCCAGCGAGGCAATCCGCCAGGCTTTCGGCCGCGATCCCGACATCGCCATCAACCACTGCGGCGAAGCCCTGTCCATGCATGCGGCGAACCATCCAACCTCGCGCCACATCCGCGAGGACGTCTTCCTGGTCGACCCGCTTCGCGAGATTGGCGACGGCCCGCTCGGCGCAGCCTGGTTCTCGCCGACTTGCACACACTTCTCCAGGGCGAAGGGCTTCAACATCCTCGACCAGACTACCCGAGGCCTTGCGTGGGTCGTCTTGAAGTGGGGCGTGCTGCTGGCACCTCGCTCCATTTACCTGGAAAACGTTGAAGAATTCTTGGGCTGGGGACCGCTGGACGAAAAGGGCCGGCCGATCAAGGAACACAAGGGCCGCACCTTCGCCGCGTTCGTGTTGGCGTTGACCACCGGGCTGCCGAAGGACCATCCCGACCTGGAAGAAATCCGGGCAACGCTGGGCGAGGACTTTCCGCTTGGCCGAATCTACCAGGGCCTGGGCTACAAGGTCGAGTGGCGCGTGCTGCGCGCCTGCGACTTCGGTGCCGGAACGATCCGCAAGCGTCTGTTCATGGTCATGCGCCGCGACGGCATCGCCATCAGCTGGCCAGAGCCGACGCACGGCGATCCAGGCTCGAAGGAGGTCAAGTCGGGCAAGCTGCTGCCGTTCGTGACGGCGGCCGACTGCATCGACTGGTCGATCCCGTGCCGCTCGATCTTCGGCCGCAAGAAGCCGCTGGCGGATGCCACGCTGCGGCGCGTTGGCCGCGGCTTTGAACGGTACGTCAAGGATGCGACACAGCCCTACATCGTGGGGTGCGGGGGAGCGGCATACGCCGGCAAGCCGGTCTCGACGAGCCAGCCGCTGGGCACGCTTACGACCGAGAACCATCGGGCGATCGTCGTGCCGTCGCTGGTCCAGTACTACAAGAGCGGCAGCCAGAACGTCGCAATCGACCGTCCAGCGCCGACCATTGTCACGAAGGACCGCGTGGGCGTCACCTGCGCGTACCTGGCGAAACACTACGGTGGCGTCGTGGGCGCGAGCGTCGAGCAGCCGGCACCGACTGTGACGACGACCGATCACACGTCGCTGGTCACGGCGCACCTGGTGGGCATCGACAACAAGAGCAATGGCGCCCGCGACGTATGGGACGTGACGCGCCCGCTTGGCACTATTGTGACCGAGAACCGCCACGCGGTCGTCACGAGCAACTTGGTCAAGTTGCGCGGCACCAGCACCGCAGCAGCGACCAACGAGCCACTGGCAACGGTCAGCGCGGGCGGAACGCATCATGCCGAGATGCGCACGACGCTGTCGCACCCCGGACAGGCGGACGACCGCCGCGAAATGATTCGCGCGTTCCTGCGTGAGTACTGCCCCAGCCTCAAGGACGCCACGCAGCCGGAACTGGTGACGATCAATGGCGAATTGATGGAGGTGGTCGACATCGGCCTGCGCATGCTCGTGCCACGCGAGCTCGCGAACGCCCAAGGCTTCCCGCCAGAATACAAGCTGGATCCGCTACATACCAAGGTCAACAAGCGCGGCCGCGTGGTAACGAAGCCGCTATCGACCTCGGCCCAGGTGCGGATGATCGGAAACAGCGTGTCGCCGCCGCCGGCGGTGGCCGTGCTGCGCGCCAACAACGCCCATGAGCAGTTGATGGCGAGGGCGGCATGAGCAGCTTCGGATCCACAAGCCGGCTCAGTTCGGACCTGTACCGCCAGCAGACCGCGGCCGAGCGCCCTATCACCCTGCGCCGCCGTCGCTGCGCATGCGGGAAGGTCGTCACGGCCAAGCAGCTCGTCCAGTACGGCGCGTGCGCGTCATGCATGCGAGACGCAGCCAACCAGGTCAAGGAGGCCGCGTGACCGGACCAGTAGCGACCAACCAGGACGAGCCGAACGACCCGGCCGCCTACCGCGCGCATCTGCTGCTGCTCAAGTCGATGCACTGCGCACGGCCGGTGGTCTACCGCGAGAAGAACCACTTCATCACTTGCCTGACCGCCAACCGCGACGGCGGGCACATCTCGATGACCGTGTACTTGGCCGGCATGGCGGGCGGCATCGACAGCAGCGAAATCGAAATACGACCAACGAATATGGAAGGAATCCCAGCATGACGAACTTGACCCTGCAGGCAGTGCGCCAGCTCATCGCCAACGACTCATATGCGGTCACGTTTCAATCAATCGAACAGTATCGCGCCACGCTGCTGCGCCACTTCGACAGCTTAGTCGACGGCGCCCCGCCCTTCGCTACCGGTGGTGTCGTGCCTGGCGCGCTTTACCTCGCCGGCGAAAGCTTGCAGCCACTACCCGCCCATGCGGAGACCGGGCCTCGGGGAGCAGCTGTAACATTGGACGAAGCGGTGTATGCATTGGACCTGGTGGTGAACAAAATGCATGTGCCCGGACTGTCCGGTCAGCGCGCATTCGCACTCGATGTCCTGAAACGGGCCGAAGCGCCGGCCGGCGTGCTGGCCAACGCTGCATGGGTGCACATGAGCGACCAGAGGGACTACAAGCTGGCCGAACTCCTGGCTACCGCCCCTAGCGCCCCCGGCACACCGGAAGCGCCGATACTGCCGCAGCAATCCGACATGGATGCCTACGCAAATTCTGGCTACCACCGCTTCATGACGTTCGATGCCTTCAAGGCGTTCCGCGCCGATTGCGCAGCGCGCGCCGCCCAGCTCGACGGCGGCCAGGGAGAGGGGAAGAAGTCGTGAAGCCGATTTATTTGGAACTGGACGCGGTCGCCAGAGCGGTCGCGCTGGCCGCGTCGACCGTGCAGCGGCTTGTGAGGGAGGGTGCATTTCCGAAACCTCGACAGCTATCCGGTCGGCGAGTGGCATGGCTTGTGCGCGAGATCGAAGAATGGGCGGAAGCAAGACCTATCTCTGATCTAGCCCCGCCACCAAATACCTCTCGCAGGATTGCGAACTAAACCGGCAATCAATTACGGTTCGACTTCGTCACTTTCGATTTCGCTGGAGATATAGCGATCCGACAAGCGCGTGAGCTTTCGATTCTTTCTAACCAAATACAGTCTTTGATCATTTGCATAGGTGGCTACGCTAACTCGTCGGCCATCGGGCGCGAACGCTACAAGTCCCAAATGGCTTTCATATGCAGAAACACTCAGGAAGCTATCAATGGCACTTTGAACATACTCCAGCGCCCACTCTAATCGGCCATTAACAAGCTCGCGATTTTTGTGATGCGCAGTGGAAAATCCTTCCATGAAATCTCGAATCAGAAACTTCAAATCAAGTTTTGGAATCATCTTGGCCAGGCGATCGCGTATGTCCAAGTTGAACTTCCCCTCGCTCAGTTCAATGGGGTCGATGTGCAGATCAACTGTGTATCGATTTCGATCCTTCCCTTCGAAATTCTTGCACCACCGGGAGCCGTAAGCAGATCCGTGCATTGGAAAACCCTGATGCTGCACGAAGTTACGAATCTTCGGAACCATCCAGTAACCTACCCGGCTATCGTACTCTTCCGAAAATGGTTTTTTCGCTGCCCGTAGTACGTCACGATCACGGTTGAACATTCGATTGATGTGCTGGCGGTAGGTATCATCGTAGGTCTTATACGCTGTCAGAAAATTCATAATCCGGCGATTGAAAAGCGCAGTTTCGACATTAATCGAAAGCCGATCTTGGTTATCGAGAATCATATACTTCAATCCACACTGAAGAATAGTCTCCTCGAATTCGAGATAGTTCTCGACAACAAAGTCATATTTCTGTTCTATATATAGCGCTTCGAGCTGCAACTGAACCGCACAGTTAAGCTCCTCAAACTGTTCCGGCGTTATCGTCAGCTTGAATGGCCAAGACAGCGCACTACGCTTTAGAAAATACTCGCTCATAGCTGACCTTTTTCGATTGTTGCCAATGATTCGTAATGCTCGCTCAACTTCGTTAGCCAGTGTCGACGCTCCCTATCATACCGATGGAGGTTGTAGACCCCTTCGATCCCTCGCGGCATGTGGCCGACAACCGCTTCAGCGATATCGGCATCGCAACCAATTGCGGCAAGCTGTGTGCGCCCTGTCCTTCTAAGATCGTGCACTGACCAGTGCGAAACTGGGAGCCGGGAACGCTGGTAGCCAGGTCTAGTCGTTGCATATGGCTGGCGCATCCATACCATAGCGCTAACTGTCTTTTGTTCCACGTGCCCGCTGCTTCCAGCCGAAGGGAAAAGGTATCCGTTCTCGGCTGTCTGTACCCTCCGCTGTACGATAGCAGCAGCGCGACCCACTAGCGGGACCCTCAAGTCAGTTGCGCCATCGCGCCAGGAGTTCTTAGTCTTAGCCTTGGGAATTGTCCACCAAAGCCCGTCCTTCTCCCGGGTAATCTCGCTCGCTTCCATTTCAAGAATTTCGCTTCCTCGAGTGCAGGTCCACATATACAGCGTGACCACATCTTCGACCAGCCGCGAGAAGTTCGGGAGCCATGGTATCAGCAGACCAATTTCCGCTGGACTCAGAACGCGTTTCCCGGTTCCGATTCGCTCTCCCTCGCGAACACGCCCTTTGCTCCTTAACTTACCCTTCATGATCTGACGCCACCAGTTGGGGACTTCGGAATCGAGCCGTCCCGCATCGTGTCCATACTCCCATGCCGCCCCAAGCTCCATCCGGATTCGCGCTGCCTGCACTGGCGTCGCGGTGTATGCCTGGAGGAGGTCAAATGCTATCGCGCGAGATACCTTCGCGGGGTCGAGGTCTGCGAAGTCCGGGTGCTCATTAAGCACCTTCTCTATGGTCCGTCGGGTCTCGTCAATGCCCTTCGGCTTCCTGTTCTTCTCGATGTGGCCTTCGAAGTAGATCTGCCATAGCTTTCGCACAGTGAACCTTTTTGCCGCTGCAGTCCGCGCCAACACAGTTGCCGCCTTCTCTTCTAAGCGGGAAGCCCTCCTTTCGACGGCAGGGTCCCGGCCTGCTGAGCGAGCGTCACGTAGCGACTCCCACTCAACCTCCGCGCGCGCTGGCGACATCTCTGGCCAACTCCCAATCTTCACCTGACGCATGCGCTGGTCTACCGGGCTTTTGTATCGATAAGTCCATGTCCGCCCCTTCGTTGACACCTCAAGGCGAAGTCCCTGGCAGTCGGAAATGGTAAAGTGTTGACCTGGCTGTAGCAGCTTGGCAGCGCGCGCATCGAATTGCATTTGTAGTCTCTGGCGTAGGGTTGGCGTAACTTTCGCCATCGTCGATGGCACAGGTAGAAATTGTAGCGTAGCTTGTCAGAAGTAATCAGTAAAAGTTACGCTAAACCGAAGAGTGTAGAGACTCGTTATGATGTGTAGTGACCACTCCCAGATTTTGACGCGCCACCTATAAGCCCAAACGAATCATGCACTTAGATATAAAAATGCCGCTGGATCAACGAGTTACAAAAGCCGCAAAGAGCGAACACACCCCCATGATGCAGCAGTACCTGAGCATCAAGGCCGACTACCCCACCATGCTGGTGTTCTACCGCATGGGCGACTTCTATGAGCTGTTCTTCGAGGACGCCGAAAAGGCGGCCCGCGTGCTCGGCATCACCCTGACCGCGCGCGGCAAGTCGGGCGACCAGCCGATCAAGATGGCCGGCGTGCCGTTCCACTCGCTGGACGGCTACCTGGCCAAGCTGGTCAAGCTGGGCGAGTCGTGCGCGATCTGCGAACAGATCGGCGACCCGGCCCTGTCCAAGGGCCCGGTCGAGCGCAAGGTGGTGCGCGTGGTCACGCCCGGCACCCTGACCGATTCCGACCTGCTGCCCGAAAAAGCCGAGCGCCCGCTGCTGGCACTGTGCCTGCTCAACCAGCGCAAGACCGTCACCGCCGGCCTGGCCTGGCTGTCGCTCGCCAGCGGCAACCTGCGCCTGATGGAATTCTCGGGCGAGGCGCGCGCGGTCGAGGCGCGATTGAACCATGAACTGGAACGCATCGCGCCGGCCGAGATCCTGCGCGCCGACTGCGCCGACATGTTCGAGAACGAGTCGCCGCACGCGCACACCCAGCGCGTGCCCGAATGGCACTTCGACGTGGTCAAGGGCCACGGCGCCCTGCTTGAGCAGCTGGGCGTGGCCACCCTCACCGGCTTCGGTGCCGATGGCATGGGCGCCGCGTTCGGCGCCGCCGGCGCGCTGCTCAAGTACGCGCAGTCGACCCAGGGCCGCGGCCTGCAGCACGTGCGCGGTTTGGCCTGCGAATCCGAAAGCGAATACATCGGCCTCGACGCCGCCACCCGCCGCAACCTGGAACTGACCGAGACCATCCGCGGCCAGGAATCGCCGACCCTGTTCTCGCTGCTGGACGGCTGCCGCACCGCGATGGGCTCGCGCCTGCTGCGTCACTGGCTGCACCACCCGCGCCGCGACCAGAACGTGGCGCGCAGCCGCCACCAGTCGATCGAGGCATTGCTGCAGGCCGATGCCAGCGCGACCCTGTCGTCGGCACTGGCCCAGGTGCCCGACATCGAACGCATCACCACGCGCGTGGCGCTCTTGACGGCGCGTCCGCGCGACCTGGCCGCCCTGCGCGACGGCATCAAGGTGCTGCCGACGGTGCGCGAGCAGGTGGCGCGCTGCTTCATCCCGGGCGACACCTCGCTGCTGCGCGAGATCCACGAAGATTTGACGACGCCGGGCGAATGCCTGGACCTGCTGGTGCGCGCCGTGGCCGAGGAACCGGCCACCATGGTGCGCGACGGCGGCGTGTTCGCGCGCGGCTTCGACGCCGAGCTGGATGAACTGCGCGCGCTGTCCGAGAACGCCGGCCAGTTCCTGGTCGACCTGGAAACGCGCGAGCGCGCCCGTACCGGCATCGCCAACCTGCGCGTCGAGTACAACAAGGTGCACGGCTTCTACATCGAAGTCACCAACGGCCAGGCCGACAAGGTGCCGGACGACTACCGCCGCCGCCAGACGCTGAAGAACTGCGAACGCTACATCACGCCTGAACTGAAAGCCTTCGAAGACAAGGCGCTATCGGCGCAGGACCGCGCGCTGGCGCGCGAGAAGATGCTGTACGACCAGCTGCTTGGCGACCTGGCGCCGCACATCGGCTGCCTGCAGACCATCGCGCGCGCCCTGTCCCAGATCGACACCCTGGTTGCACTGGCCAGCCACGCGCTGCGCCATAACTGGTGCGCGCCACAGCTGACCGATGCGCCATGCCTGACCATTGTTGAAGGCCGCCATCCGGTGGTCGAAAACCAGATCGAGCGCTTCATCGCCAACGATTGCCGCCTGTCGAACGACCGCCGCCTGCTGTTGATCACCGGCCCCAACATGGGCGGTAAGTCGACCTTCATGCGCCAGGTGGCGCTGATCACGCTCTTGGCCTACGTCGGCAGCTACGTGCCGGCGCAGAGCGCGAACATCGGCCCGATCGACCGCATCTTCACCCGCATCGGCGCCAGCGACGACCTGGCCAATGGCCGCTCGACCTTCATGGTCGAGATGACCGAATCGGCCGCGATCCTGAACGGCGCCACCGAGCATTCGCTGGTGCTGATGGACGAAGTGGGCCGCGGCACTTCCACCTTCGACGGCCTGGCGCTGGCATGGGCGATCGCGCGCCACCTGATCGAATCGAGCCGCAGCTTCACGCTGTTCGCGACCCACTACTTCGAGCTGACCCAGTTGCCGGAGTCGTATCCGAGCGCGGTCAATGTGCACCTGTCGGCGGTCGAGCACAAGGACAGCATCGTGTTCCTGCACGCGGTGCAGGACGGTCCGGCGTCGCAGAGCTACGGTCTGCAGGTGGCGCAGCTGGCCGGGGTACCGCCGGCGGTGATCAAGGCCGCGCGCAAGCACCTGGCGCGACTCGAAGCGCAGGCGCTGGATGCGACGCCGCAGCTGGACCTGTTCGCGGCGCCGTCGACCGACGTGGAAACCGAGGCCGAGGAAGCTGCGCCTTCGTTCGCCGCACCCCAGGACGACGGCCTGCGCGATGCGCTCGACGCCATCGACCCGGATGCGCTCACGCCACGTGAAGCGCTCGAGCGCCTTTACGAACTGAAGCGCCTGGCCTCCTGATGCCGCCAAGACGCCTGCCCTTCCTCGCTGCCGGCGCGCTCGCCGTCCTGCTTTCCCTGTCGCCGCTTGCCGGCGCCAGGGACAAGAAGGACGCAAAGGTCGAGAACGCGCACCGGTTCGCGGTGATCGGGCATGGCGTCACCGAAGATGGCGACGCGCGCCTGAAGGAGGCGCTGGCCGATTCGTCCGAGAAGTCGCTCGCCTTCGTGGTCCTGAACGGGATCAAGGGCGAAAAAGAGAGCTGCGGCGACCGGCTGTACCAGAAGCGGCGCGACATGATCGAGAAGGCCAAGCGGCCGGTGATCGTGTCGCTGGCCGGCAGCGACTGGACCGGCTGCCGCAATTCGCTCAATCGCACCAATGCCATCGAACGCCTGAACCGGCTGCGTGAGCTGCTGTACGGCGAGCCGGAGTCGCTCGGCCTCGAGAAGATCGGGGTGACGCGCCTGTCGGCCAGCCCGCGTTTTCGCAGCTATGCCGAGAATGCGCACTGGAAGATCGGCAAGGTGCTGTACGCCACCATCAACCTCCCGGCCGGGAACAACCATTACCTGCCGGCGGCAGGCCGCAACAGCGAATACGAAGACCGCACGGTGGCCAACCGCTTCTGGCTCAATCGCCTGTTCGCGATCGCGCGCAGCGACAAGGCGGAAGCGGTGGTGCTGTTTTCGGAAGGCGCGGTGCGGCCGCTGTACCTCGGCAATCCGGAAGGCTTGCGCGGCTTGCTGCGGCGTGCGCCGGAGGTGAAGGACGGGTTCGAGGCGACGCGCCAGCAAATCCAGGCGCGCGCCGTCAAATTCGACGGCAAGGTGCTGCTGATCGATAGCGGTGACGTGCCGGGCAAGAAGCCGCAGATCGAATGGAAAGGCAATATCGGGCAGCTCTCGGTGGGCGCGAAAGCGGTCGAGGTGGACGTGACGGTGGGGAAAAAAGCGGAGTTCGCGGTGGGAGACGCGAAGCAGTAAGCGGCGGTTGCGCTTACTGCCTGAATGGCCGGCCGGATTCACTCGCGCCATGCTCGACGCGAGTGAATCCGGTCCGATCCTCGATTACTGCAGCGGCTGGCTACGGAAGTGGTCGCCCTCTTCGCTGTCTTCCATCTCGTGATGGTGGCCGCCGGCTCCGTGCACGTGGCCGTGCTGGATTTCTTCGGCGGTTGCCGCGCGCACGTCGAGCACCGACAGTTCGAAGCGCAGTGCCATGCCGGCCAGCGGGTGGTTACCGTCCAGGACCACCTTGTCTTCGGCGATTTCGGTGACGGTGAAGATCACCGGCTCGTCGTCGCCGCCGTCGGCCACGCCTTCGAACTGCATGCCGACTTCGATCGGCTCTGGCAGGCGCGAACGGTCTTCGACTTTGACCAGTTCTGGCTCGTAGTCGCCGAAACCGTCTTCCGGTTCGATCTGGATCGTCGACGCATAGCCAGCTTCCTTGCCGTCGAGCTCTTCTTCGATCTTCGGCAGGGTGTTTTCGTAGCCGCCGTGCAGGTACACCATCGGTTGCGAACCTTCCTCGATGAGGTTGTTCTGCGCGTCCGACAGTTTGTAGTTGACCGTTACGACCGTATCTTTGGCAATCTTCATCGCACATCCTTTCGTTGTAAGGTCGGGATTATAACCTCGTTGGCGACCTGTCCTGATTCGCGCCCGCTATAATGTCGCATGAAAAAATTACAGCTTCTTGGTGATATTACTCCTGCTCAGTTTCTTCGCGATTACTGGCATAAGAAACCTTTATTGATCCGTGGCGCCATTCCCGGATTCAAGCCGCTGCTCGCATTCGAGAAGCTGGCCGAACTGGCGCGCCTGAACCATGTCGAATCGCGCCTCGTCACCCAGCGCGATGGCCAGTGGAATATGGATCACGGCCCGCTGACCGAACTGCCGCCGCGCACCGAACCGAACTGGACGATGCTGGTCCAGGGCGTCAACCTGCACGACGAGCGCGCCGACGCGCTGCTGCGCGAGTTCCGCTTCGTGCCGGACGCGCGCCTGGACGACCTGATGGTCAGCTTCGCCACCGACGGTGCCGGCGTCGGCCCCCACTACGATTCCTACGACGTGTTCCTGCTGCAGGCGCACGGCAAGCGACGCTGGAAGATCGGTTCGCAGCAAGACCTCACCCTGGTCGATGGCCTGCCGCTGAAGATCCTGGCCAACTTCGAGCCGGAAGAAGAATTCGTGCTGGAACCGGGCGACATGCTGTACCTGCCGCCGCACTACGCCCATGACGGCATCGCCGAAGGCGAATGCATGACCTATTCGATCGGCTTCCGTTCGCCGTCGTTCCAGGAACTGGGCGAATCGTTCCTGCAGTTCATGGCCGACTCGATCGACCTGCCGGGCCGCTATGCCGATCCGGAACTGACCCTGTCCAAGAACCCGGCCGAGATTCCGAAGGACATGCTGTCCACCGTCATCGAAGAGCTGAACAAGGTGCGCTGGGACGAGGAAGACGTCACCGTGTTCTTGGGCGAGCACCTGTCCGAGCCGAAGCACAACGTGTTCTTCACCCCGGTGGAAAATCCGCTGACCATGGGCCGCTTCATGGAAAAGGCCGCTCGCAAAGGGCTGAAGCTGTCGAGCAAGACCTTGATGCTGTACCGCGGCAAGCACGTGTTCATCAATGGCGAATCGTTTGCCGTCGGCCGCGCCGACAAGGCGGTACTGGATGTGCTGGCCAACGAACGCCGCCTGGATGGCGCCCTGCTCGACAAGGCCACAGACGACGTGCTGGAAGCCTTGTTCACCTGGTACCAGGACGGCTGGCTCGAACTGGGCTGAGCCGGAGGGACGCTTTCATGGCCGAGCCGCGCGTAGTGAAGTTCGATACCCGGCGCGAACTGGAAGTCCAGTTTCGCGCCTGCCTTGAGGCGGTGCGGCTCAAGCTCGACCTGTTCGATCCCGATTTCTCGGTCTATCCGCTCGGCACGCTTGAAGCCAATACCCTGCTGCGCGCCTTCTTGGCGCGCGGCGGACGCCTGCGCCTGGCGCTGCACGACCCGGCGCACATCGCGCGCCATGCTCCCCGCTTTTTACGCCTGCTGCGCGGCTACAGCCACCTGTGCGAATGCCGCCAGACGCCGCGCGGCTTGCGCCAGCTCACCGATTCGTTCTGTATTGCGGATGAGCGCGATATCGTGCGGCGCTTTCACAGCGACCATCTGCGTGGCGAAGCGTCGTTCGGCGATGCGACCGTGATCGAGCTGTCGCGCCATCGGTTCGAGGCGATCTGGGCCGAGTCGCGGATTGTGTTGCAACCCACTGTCGCCGGCTTATAAAAACTAGCAAATAATTGAAAATCGCGTCAACCGAGTTGATCGCAAGACCGTTTACTGCTCAGTTGCACCTTGTAACAATATAAAGCTTATTTAGTCGCAAAAATATTTCGCTACGGCATGTGCGCGCTATTGCGATTTAGTAAAATTGACTATAATATCAGCCCAGGAAGGTTCCGTTGCCTCCATGGCATTTATGCTATATAGGCAAGCACGAGAATTCCACTGAGAAATAATTACCGGTAATTATTATTCGCAACAAGTCTCACGATTTGTAAATATAAAGGAAAAATCATGAAAAAATCCCTGCTGATCGCTGGCCTGATGGCTCTGACCCTGGCTGCTTGCGCCAAGAAAGAAGAAACCACCGTTGCTCCAGCAACCACCGAGACCCCAGCTGCTGTCACCACCACCGACACCACCGTGGCTCCTGCTGCTGACGCAACCGCTCCAGCCGCTGCTGATGCTGCTGCTGCTGACGCTGCTGCTGCTGCCAACACCGCAACCGACGCAGCTGCTGCTGCTTCGGCTGCCGCTTCGGAAGCTGCTTCGGCCGCTGCTGAAACCAAGTAATCAGATTCTTCTGATTCAGAAAGACCGGCCTGCGGGCCGGTTTTTTTTCGTCTGTACGTTTGGTGCGTGGACCGATCGGGCTGCGTTGGTGACTACGATACGAACCTGGGTTCTCACAAGCACATAAAAAAACCGGCCACGAGGGCCGGTTTTTCATGGAACGTTGCGTTCTCTCAGATCACTTCAGCTCATCATTGAGCAGCTGCAGGATCTTGTTCGCCGTGGCCGACGTATCCGCCTTGCCGTCATTGCTCTGCACCGTGACTTCGCTGACGTTGGCACCCTGCGCCGACTTGACCAGCACGCGGTAGCGCTGCGCTTCCTTCGCATCGTCTTCCGACTTGCCGAAGGTGAACAGGCGCTTGAAGAAGCCATCCTTGTTCGCGCTGTCCGGATCGACGTAGCGCACGAAGTAGATGCCCTGCACGCGGTCGCGGTCTTCGACGGTGAAGCCGACGCGGTCCAGCGCCAGGCCGACACGGCGCCAGGCGCGGTCGTAGCCTTCGTCGACCTCGACCTTGTCACCCACCAGCTTGGCGTGCTGCGGCGCCACCGGAGCGTTCTCGACGGTGGCTTGCGCGGCCGGCACGTCCTTGGTGCCGGTCAGCATCGCCACGATGCGGCCCAGGAATTGCGATTCCAGGCCCGGGTCGTTCGGACGGCTCTTCCACACGAACGACTCGGTGTTGGTCGAGCCGACCTGCACTTCTTCGGCGCCGCGGTGGCTGACCCAGACTTCGGTCGAGCCATCCGGCAGGCGCTCGAGGCGGGTGCGGAACTTGTCACGCTCGCCGGTCGAATAGGCCTTGTCAAACACGCGGCCGATCACGTTGCGCAGGAAGTCTTGCGGGATCTTCGAACGGTTCTCGACCCAGGTGGTTTCCATGGTGCCGGTGGTGGCCGATTCGGTTTCGATGGCGAAGCCCTGGTCTTCCCAGAACTGGCGCAGCTGTGGCCACAGCTGTTCCGGGGTCTGCTTGACCACCAGCCAGCGCTGGTCGCCGTTGCGCTCGACGCGCACGGCGTCGGTCGAGATCGGGCCGATGGTCTGGGTCGAGACCGGACCGGCGACCTGGCCGGCGCCGGCGGCGGCTGCCTGGCCCTGCTGGAAGCTCGATGCGGTGGCGACGCCGCGGCCGTCCGGGATGGCGTAGCGGTTGTCGCGCTGCAGCGCGGTCAGGTCGGGCGGAACATCCAGCGGCGCGGCTTTTTTGGCGCCCTTGTAATCCACCTTGTTCGATTCGAACACGGTGGTGCATGCCGCCAGGCTGAATGCGATCGCGCCGAGTGTCAGCACGCGCGCGACGGCAGGGACGGGAGCGGATACCAGGGTCTTGTTCTTGCGATTAGTCATGTCGTTCGATGTCAGGTCAGGAGCCCGAACCCTCGCGGGTTCAGGATGGGGTATGGACGCCGGCTTCCACCAGGGCGGCGCGCACGGTCTCGTGGTAGGCGGCCGACAGCGGGGCCAGCGGCAGGCGCAGGCCGGCCGGCATCTTGCCCATTTCGGCCAGGGCCCACTTCACCGGCACCGGGTTCGGTTCGATGAACAGCTTGGCATGCAGGCCGAGCACGCGGTTGTTGATCTCGAGCGCACGCGCGATGTCGCCGGCCATCGCAGCCTGGCACAGCTCGTGCATGGCGCGCGGGGCGACGTTGGCGGTGACCGAGATATTGCCGGCGCCGCCGCAGAACATCAGCGTCATCGCGGTCGGATCGTCGCCCGAATACACGGCGAACGATTTGTCGACCATCTTGAGCAGCTCGATGCCGCGTCCGATGTTGCCGGTGGCGTCCTTGATGCCGACGATATTGTCGATCGGCGCCAGGCGCGCGACGGTCTCGTTGGCCATGTCGGCCACGGTACGGCCCGGCACGTTGTACAGGATGATCGGCAGGTCGACGGCTTCGGCAATGGTGCGGAAGTGGCGGACCATGCCTTCCTGGGTCGGACGGTTGTAGTACGGCACCACCTGCAGCGAGGCGTCGGCGCCGACTGCCTTGGCATGGCGGGTCAAGGCGATCGCTTCCGCGGTCGAATTGCCGCCGGTGCCGGCGATCACCGGGATGCGGCCGCCGACGTGGTCGACCGCCAGCTTGATCAGTTCGCCATGCTCTTCCGGCGACACGGTAGCCGATTCGCCGGTGGTGCCGACGATGACGATCGCGTCGGTGCCCTCGGCGATGTGCCAGTCGATCAGCTTGCGCAAGGAATCGCGGTCAACGCTGCCGTCTTCGAACATCGGCGTTACGAGTGCAACAATACTGCCCTTAATCATAATCTTTGGACCGTGCAATTCTATAAAAGTCTGATTGTAGCGGATCGTCCGCCCCTATGGTTCATTCCTGGCCACAATATGGTCGAGCCGGGCCTCGGTTTTGGCAAAGCCTGGACCCGCCGCGCATAGCCGCTGCACCTGCGCCGGATGCGGGCGCTCGACGTGACCGTCCTCATACGCCAGCACCTGCAGCCCGCCCTCCTGCGCCAGTCCCAGCAGTTCGCCAGGCGCCAGCAGGAAGTCGGGATTCGACGGCTTGCCGTAGATCTGGTTGCCCTGGGCGAAGGTTTCGTAGATCAGGATGCCGTCCGGCCGCAGGCTGCGCGCCAGCTGCGGGAACAGCGGCCGGTGCAGGTAATTGGTGACCACGATGACGCTGAAGCGCCCCGCTTCGAACGGCCACGGCGCGCCCTCGGCTTCGAGATCGTATTCCATCGTGGTGACGCCGGCACCGGCGGCGCTCGCCAACGACTCGCTCTTGCGGTCGAGCGCCAGCACGGCGTGGCCGCGCGCGGCCAGCAGGCGCGTGTGGCGGCCGCTGCCGCAGGCCAGGTCGAGCGCCTCACCGGGTCTGGCAAGGGAAGCGAAACGTTCGACCCACGGCGAGGCCGGCAGGTTCATCATGTTGATGTGACGCGCCTCAGTCATGCCATCCTCACAGCAGGAAGAAGGTGAACGGCGACGCCACCAGCCGCACCAGCGTTTCGCCGATGCTCATCACCGGGATCACCCAGAAGCCGACCACCTTCAGGAACACCAACGCCAGCACGATGAAGAAACCGTAGGGCTCGATGCGCGCGAACTTGTAGGCCAGCGAGTGCGGCAGCATGCTGGTGACCACGCGGCCGCCGTCGAGCGGCGGGATCGGCAGCAGGTTGAAGGCCATGATCAAGAGGTTGGTCACGATGCCGGCCTGGGCCACGCGGGTCGGGAATTCCTCGCCCACGTTCAGGAAGATCATCAGGGCGCCGAACACCAGCCACATCACCGCCATGATGAAGTTGGCGGCGGGGCCGGCCAGCGCCACCCAGGCCATGTCGCGCTTCGGATTACGCAGGCGGCCGAATTCGACCGGCACCGGCTTGGCATAGCCGAACACGAAGCCGGTGGTCAGGAACAGCACGATCGGGATCACGATGGTGCCCCACAGGTCGACGTGGACCAGCGGGTTCAGGCTCATGCGGCCCTGCGAATAAGCGGTGTTGTCGCCGAAATATTTCGCAGCGTAGGCGTGAGCGGCTTCGTGCAGGGTAATCGCAAAAAGGACAGGCAGCGCGTAGACGGCAATGGTGCGTATCGTTTCATCCATGGCGGCGATTCTATCAGAGCCCGGCAGTAGGCTGGCTGGGGGAATGGCGGGAACAAGAGGATGGCGGGCCTTGCCTAAGCGGAACTTAAGAATCGCGGCGCCGGATACGGCACTGCGCGGCGGTCCCGCTCACAGGACGGCCGCGCCGCTCGGATCGATGAGAATGATCGATGGAAAATATCAGAGGCCGAAAGCAGCCGGGTCGCCCCTGCCCTCGCGCACCAGTTCCGGCTCGGGACCGGTCAGGTCGATCACGGTGGTCGGCTCCAGCATGCCGGCGCCGCCGTCGATGATCAGTTCGATCTGCTTTTCCAGGCGCTCGCGCACCTCGTCCGGGTCGGACAGCATGTGGTCGTCGCCCGGCAGCTGCAGCGTGGTGCCGATCAGCGGCTCGCCCAGCTCTTCCAGCAGCGCCAGCGTGATCTTGTTTTCGGGCACGCGCAAACCGATGGTCTTGCGCGACGGGTGCGACAGGCGGCGCGGCAGTTCGCGCGTCGCTTCCAGGATCACCGTGTACGGCCCCGGCATGGTCGCCTTCAGCAGGCGGTATTGGGTGTTGTCGACGCGCGCGTACTGCGCCACCTCGGACAGGTCGCGCACCAAGAGGGTCAGGTGGTGCTTGTCGTCCACGCCGCGGATGCGGCGCAGTTTTTCGACCGCGGACTTGTCGTCCAGGCGGCACACCAGCGCATAGGCGGAATCGGTGGGCAAGGCCACGATGCCGCCCGCGCCGACGATCTGGGCCGCCTGCTTGATCAGGCGCGGTTGCGGGTTATCGGGGTGAATCTGAAAAAATTGGCCCATCTTGTTAGTTTCCTTTTAGCGGATGGCTTGCAGCGCGGCGATGCGTTCTTCCATCGGCGGGTGAGTCGAGAACAGGGCGCCCCAGCCGCCGCCGCTGCCCGAGATGCCCGAGGCGGACATCGATTTCGGCAGCGCGCCCGGCGCGAAGCCGCCCAGGCGAGCGAGCGCGTGCTGCATCGGCACGGGCGAGCCCATCAATTTTGCGGCGCCGGCGTCGGCGCGGAATTCGCGCTGGCGCGAGAACCAGGCGACGATGATCGAGGCGACCAGGCCGAACAGGATTTCGCAGACGAACACGGTGGCGTAGTAGCCGATGCCGGGCGCGCTGTCTTCCTTGCGGAACAGGAGCTTATCGACAAAGAAGCCGACCACGCGCGCCAGGAACACGACGAAGGTATTCACCACGCCCTGGATCAGGGTCAGCGTCACCATGTCGCCATTGGCGATGTGGGCGACTTCGTGGCCGAGCACGGCTTCGACTTCGTCCTGGTTCATGCTTTGCAGCAGGCCGGTGGAGACGGCTACCAGCGCCGAGTTTTTGAAGGCGCCGGTGGCGAAGGCGTTCGGTTCGCCCTCGTACACGGCGACTTCGGGCATGCCGATGCCAGCACGTTCCGACAGGCGGCGCACGGTTTCCACCAGCCACTGCTCGGTGGAATTGGCCGGTTGCTCGATGACGCGCGCGCCGGTCGACCATTTGGCCATCGGTTTGCTCATCAGGAGCGAGATGAAGGAACCGGTAAAGCCGACCACCAGCGAGAACACGGCCAGCGCCGGCAGGTTGATTCCTTCCGCCGAGACGACGCGGCCCAGGCCGAGCAGGTTCATCACCAACGACAGCACCACGACGACGGCGAGGTTAGTGGCAAGGAACAGGACGATACGCTTCATGGCGGAGGTCTCCCGAAAAAACTGATAACAGGATGCCAAGATAGGGCTGAGGTAGGGGAAATTCAAGGGCTCGGCCGTGCCGGGCCCCGGGCGTCAGCGCGCCTGCTCGAGGAAGAAGCGCAGCATCTCGCCGGATGCCGACGGTCCCGTCGCGTCGGTATGCGAGCCGCGCGGATTGCCGCCACTCCATGCATGCCCGGCCCCATGCACCACCCAGTGTTCCGCCACCGCCCTGCCCTCGCGGTTGCGCCAGGTGCTTTGTGTACAGCGCCGCTTGCCGCGCTGATGCTCGTCGTGCTGCACATGCAGCGGCGTCGCCTGCGCCTTGGCATGCACCGCCACGAACTGCTGCAGCACCGCGTCACCATTGTCCGCATGCACCAGATGGTCGCCATCGCCATGGAACACGATGATCGGTACCCCTTCGCGCAAAGCCCGCGCCCGGCCCGGCTTCTTCATCGCATTCAGGCCCGACATCAGGTCGCGCGCGCAGCCTGCCGCCAGGCCGGAGTGAACGCCCACCGCCGCGTACAGCTCGGGATATTCGGCGGCGAGAATGGCCGCCATCGCCCCGCCGGCTGACAGACCGGCGGCGAAGATGCGCGCGTTATCGGCGCCGTGCTCGGCCGCGACCTGGCGCGTCATCGCCGCCAGCAGCTCGGGCTCGCCGACACCGCGCACCTGGTGGCTGGCTTCGAACCAGTTCCAGCAGCGGTTGCGGTTGGCCTTGCCGTCCTGCTCCGGATACAGCACCAGGCAGCCATTCTTTTCGGCCAGCGCGTTCATGCCGGTGCCGACAGCGAAGTCGTCCGAGCCCTGAGTGCAGCCGTGCAGCATCACGATCAGGGGCCGCGCCGTGAACGTCGATTGCGACGGGATATACAGCTTGTAGCGGCGCGTGCCCGCTTCGCACGAGAAGCTGCCGCCGATGAATTTGCCGGGCAAATCTTCCGGCGGCGGCGACTTGGCCGGGCCGCGCGCCGGCCGGGCCGGGCGTGCGCGGGCCTGGGGTCGCGGCTGCGGCGTCTTGCTCCACGCCGGTGCCGGATTCAGGTCGACGAACGCCGCAGCATCGTCCTCGGCGGTAGCGGCCGGCGTCCTCGCCGGGTTCGGCGCCACCAGGCCGGCATCGGCCAGCGCCTTCTGGATCACGTCGGTTGCCGACGACACGTCGCGCGCCTGCACCAGCCGCGCCGATTCCATCATCTGGGCAATAAAGTTGTCGAGTTTCATACGATGTCCTCTCAGGAGTGAACGCGGTCGGCCAGCGCGGCGCGTACCGCCGGTGGCGCCACGAAAGCGCCCAGCACCTGCACCGAAGCGATCGCCTTCATGGCCAGCTCGGCCGGGACGTCGTCTTCGATCACGGCCAGGCCGAGCACGTGGATGTCGAGCTGTTGACCGTCCGCCACCACCTGCTCCAGCTCGCGCAGCGAATAGCGGTGCAGGCCCATCACGTAACGCTTGCGCACCACCGTCTGGCGGATCGTCTCGGCGTTCTGCTGCAACAGGTTGCGGATCGCGGTGCGGACGAAATCCGTGCGGTTCGAATAAAAGCCTTCCTCGACCAGCAAGTCCATCTGGGCCAGGTCGACCAGGCCGACATTGACGGTGACCTTGTCACTGTCGGGCAATTTCTGCTGCGACGCTACGATCTTCATTTCATGCTCCATACTCTTCCTATACTCCAATTGGAGTATAAATCGGGTTTTTCAAGTACGCGACCGTTTTCGCGTTGGGTATGGACGAAATGCGACAAGCCAGCGCACCGTCGGTACGCTGGCTTGCGGAGAGAAGTCTCAGGAGAACGCCCGCATGCGGGCAGGACGACGACCGGCTGCGATCAGAACCAGTCGTGCCACACCGGCGTCACGCTCGACGGCAGCGGCGGCAATTGCGCGAATTCGACCCGCGCCTCGCCCGGCGCATGGAAGTCGGTGCCGCGCGACGCCAGGAAGCCATAGCGGCGCGCAATTTCGGCATAGGTGCCGTACTGGTCCGGCGTATGGCTGCCGGTGACCACTTCGATGGTGTTGCCGCCCAGTTGGCGGAACTCGTCGAACAGCGCGCCTTCGGCGGTGGCGCTGAACTTGTAGCGCCCTGGATGTGCGATCACGGGAATCCCACCGGCGCCGCGAATCCAGCCCATGGCTTCGGGCAACGTGGCCCAGCGATGCGGCACATAACCAGGCTTGCCTTCGGTCAGGTACTTGCGGAACACCTCGGACGTCGTGCCGCAGACGCCGAGCTCGACCAGATAGCGTGCGAAGTGGGTGCGCGACACCAGGTCCGGATTGGCGACATAGCGCAGCGCGCCTTCGTAAGCGCCCGGAATGCCGGCCGCTGCCAACTGGGCCGAAATTTCGCGTGCCCGCTTTTCGCGTCCGGCGCGGGTCGCCGCCAGGCCGTCGATCAGCGCGCGGTTGTCTTCGTCCACCTGCAGGCCGACCACGTGCACCGTCTCATTGGCCCAGGTGACCGAGATCTCGACCCCGGCCACGAAGCGCATGCCGAGTTCGGTCGCCGTCTTGCGCGCCGCCTTGATGCCGCCGACTTCGTCGTGGTCAGTGAGCGCCCACACATCGACCCCACCCTTGCGGGCGTAGGCAGCCACGGCGCTCGGCGCGAGCACACCGTCGGAAACGTTGGAATGGCAGTGGAGGTCGACTTTCAGCATGGCGTAGTCAGGGATCGTGGACTGACCATTGTACGCGCATTGCAGCCGCGGCGACGGCGGCTGTTGTGTCATGAGACGCGCGGCCGCGCGTCCCGGGATAGCCTCAGTCCGGCACCAGCATCGAGCGGATCGTACCCTGCTTGGCCAGCACGTAATCGTGACCCGCCAGCACCAGGTTGGTATTCGGCTGGATGACCTTGATGTTGATGAAGATGGTGTCGCGCGTTTCGGCGTACGAGCCCACCACCACCGCCTGCGCCTTGTGGGTGCCGGCCACTTCGCCCAGTTCGCGGGTGAGCATCAGTTCGCCCTGGTTGCGCTTCAGGTAGACGCTGTTGCGCAGCTTCATTTCCAGCATCGGCAGGCCGGCCTGGGCCAGGCGGGTCGAGATCTGTTCCGACACCACGCGGCCCAGCATCGAGCTGTGTTCGAGTGCGTCGATGTTGACGATGGTAGCCATGATCAATGGCTTGTCGCCATCGAGCTTGCCGCGCAGCTGGGTTTGCAGCGCATCGGCGGCGCGGTAGTTGGCGGACACGAAATCGTTGCCGGCCACGGCGGTGTAGTCGACGTTGTTGCCGAACGTGGCGCAGCCGCTCAACGCGAGCGACAGGCCGACTGCCGCGATGGTTTTCAGTGTGAACATGCGCGCCTCAATGATCCTTGACCACGAAGGTCTTCGACGGCTGCAGCGCCGCGTCGTACAGGGCGCGGTCTTCGTCGCTGGTGTAATACACCGAGGTGGTGCGCGCGTAGTAGCGCGCTTCGTCGGCCACCGACAGGGTGACGATGGCTTCGGTCTTCGGCGTCGCGCCCGGTGCGAACTGGGCGGTGAACCACCGGTAGGCGTCGTAGGTATAGATTGCCGCCGTGCCCAGCCATTCGGCACTGTGGTCGATGCCGGTCAGCACCCAGGCGCCACTGGCCAGCGTGCTCGGCAGGCCGACGTAGCGGTATTGCGGACGGTCTTTCGAGAACGCTACCACTTGCGTGTCGAGTTCGATCTTCAGCGAGCCGGCTTCAGGCGTCTTGAGCACCACGAAGCCGTCGTTGACCAGCGCCGTCACCAGATGGGTGGCGACGCCCTTGCTGAAGGCCGACGCCTGCAGCGGCATCACGTACAGCGGGCGCTTGGGCGCGCTCTGCAAGGTCGGACGCAGTTCGTTTGCCATGTGGCGCGCGATCACGCCCCAGTGTGCGGCGGCCTGGAGCTTGGCCTGCTGGGTGCTGGCGAAGTTGGTGGCCACCGGGACCGGGCTGTAGGGAATGGCGCAGCCGGCCAGGAGCAGGCCGCTCGCCAGCGCGGTCAGCGGTCGGGCAGTGAAACCCATCGTCAATCCTGTTGGTCAGTGGTGCAACCGGACTGGCGCACGCTCGGGGGCGACTGTAGCACAGCCATTTCCTTGCGGCAATTTTTCAGTCACCCATCAAGGGCGACTGAGGTGTGGATACAACGACAACCAGGCTCAGGCAGCGTCCAGGAATTCCTCCACCATCCGCGCAAGCAGTTCCGGCTGATCATGGTGCAGCATGTGTCCCGCCTGCGGCATCATGCGTGGAGTCACTTGCTTCAGGTGACTCATGCGGCGGTCGATCTCGGCGCGTGCCTGCTCCTTCGGCCCCATCCAGCGCCACATGTCGGTCTCTTCCGCCTCGACCCACAGCACCGGCGCCGTGATCGCTTCCCAGGCGGCCATGATCTCGTCCACCCGGTACGGCAGCGGCCCGGTCATCTTGTGCGCCGGGTCGCCCAGGATCTTCCATTCGCCGTCGCGGTCCTGCTCGGCCCAGTGCGAGGCCAGGAAGGCGGCGCGCTCGAACGACAGGCGCGGGTTGGTCTTGCGCAGGCGCGCCGCCACCTCGTCCAGGCTGGCATAGCCGCGCATGGACGGCGGTTCGCGCAGTTCGTCGAGCCACTTTGCGACCCGGACGGGATACTGGCTCGGCCGTGCCGACGGCAGGCCGAAGCCTTCCAGGTTGATCAGCTTGCCGACCCGCTGCGGACGCACGCCGGCGTACAGGCCGGCGATATTGCCGCCCATGCTGTGGCCGAGCAGGTTGATGGCCTGGTTCGGCGCGTAATGGTCGAGCAGCGCGTCGAGATCGGCCAGGTAGTCCGGGAACCAATAAGTATCATGGCCAGAGCGGTCGCTCAGGCCGAAGCCGCGCCAGTCGGGCGCGATCACGTGCCACTGTCCCTGCAGGCAATCGACCACGAACTGGAACGACGCCGACATATCCATCCAGCCATGCAGCATGAACAGTTTCGGCGCGCCCTCCTCGCCCCAGTGGCGCACATGCAGGCGCAGGCCGCGCACGGTGAGGAATTCGGAACGGGACGGTTTCATGGCACTCCAGGAAATAGAACGGTCGTGCTGACGATTATAGAGGCGAACTGTTGATTTCGTGCGACCCGGCCCCATCTGCCGGTGCTTGGGAAGATGCAGCCTGGGCGAAACGGCATGGCGGCGACCGGCGCCAGCGGCAGGAGCGGTAAAATAGCGGCATTTCCACCTCCTGCGAGCACCACCATGGCGATTTACCAGCTGGGCGAACACGCACCCGAGATCGATCCGTCGGCGTTCGTCGCCGACACGGCCACCGTGCTGGGCAAGGTGGCCCTGGAAGCAAACAGTTCGGTCTGGTTCGGCGCGACGCTGCGCGGCGACAACGAACGGATCACGATCGGCGCCGGCAGTAACGTCCAGGAAGGCACGGTGATGCATACCGATCCCGGCTACCCGCTGGAGATCGGCAACAACGTGACGATCGGCCACCAGGCGATGCTGCATGGCTGTACGGTGGGTGACGGGTCGCTGATCGGGATCCAGGCCGTGATCCTGAACGGCGCGCGGATCGGCAAGGGTTGCCTGGTCGGCGCCGGCGCCCTGGTTACCGAAGGCAAGGAATTCCCGGACGGCTCGCTGATCCTGGGCTCGCCCGCGAAGGTGGTGCGACAACTGACACAAGAAGACCTGCTGCGTCTCGAAGGCACGGCCGCCGGCTACGTCGCGCGCGGCCAGCTGTACAAGACGCAGCTCAAGAAAATCGGATAAAAGAATGACGACTGAAACTAGCTCGCCCTTGGGCACCACTGCTGGGGATACCCTGCAAAAATTCATCTTCGACAACGCCGCCGTGCGCGGCGAGCTGGTCGAGATTTCCGACACCTGGCGCGAGATCCAGGCCCGTCACGGCTACCCGAAAGCGGTGCGCGCGGTGCTGGGCGAAATGGTCGCCGCCGGCGCCCTGCTCTCGGCCAACCTCAAGTTCAACGGCTCGATCGTGATGCAGATCCACGGCGACGGTCCGGTGCGCCTGCTGGTGGTCGAATGCGACGCCAACCTGCGCCTGCGCGCTACCGCGAAGCTGGCGCCCGGCGTCGAGATCGGTGACGAAGCTTCGCTGACCGAACTGTTCAACGTGAACGGCAACGGCCGCTTCGTGATCACGCTCGACCCGGCCGACAAGATCCCGGGCCAGCAGCCCTACCAAGGCGTGGTGCCGCTCGACGGCGACAGCATGGCGATCGTGATCGAAAACTACATGCTGCGCTCGGAGCAGATGGACACGCGCCTGTGGCTGGCGGCCGACGACGGCGTCGCCCGCGGCCTGCTGCTGCAGAAGCTGCCGCGCCACAGCGGCAAGGAAGACCAGACCAAGCAGGCCACCGAGGCCGAAGACCTGGAAACCTGGAACCGCGCCGCGATGCTGGGCCAGACCCTCAAGCGCGAAGAACTGCTGTCGACCGACATCGCGACCCTGATGCGGCGCCTGTTCTGGGAAGAGACGATCCGGGTGTTCGACCCGCTGCAGCCGACCTTCCACTGCAGCTGCAACCGCGAAAAAGTCGGCAACATGCTCAAGATGCTGGGCCAGGAAGAAGTCGAATCGGCGCTGGCCGAGCTGGGCGAACTGGGCATCAACTGCGACTTCTGCGGCAAGCACTATGCCTTCGACAAGGTCGATTGCGCGCAGCTGTTCGCCAGCGAAACCACGGCGCAGGCCGTGATGCCGCCGGGCGGCAGCACGCACTAAGTCTGTATCCGCGCCGGCCGTGTGCCGGCACTCGCTTGAATCAGGGCGCTGCGGCGCCCTGTTCTTTTGGTGCCGGCACAAATTCTTCATCAGGGCTCGCGACACCTCGCACTCGCGGTGCATCGACCGGGTTCAACCGGCGAGTGCAGCCTGTGATTCTGTGGCGAAAAATCACACAGCTTCACCGTATTTACCCATCCCGAATGAAACTGCGCAATTGGGTCTCGCGGGTGATTTTCGGTAACTCGACTCTGCTATTCTGGCGTTCCTGTCAACTTTCCACGTCAGCGAATAGCCACCATGCGTCTTTCCACCTTTGTCTTGCCTTTGCTGATTGCAGCAAGCCTGTCGGCTTGCAAGCGCGATCAATCCGCTGCCCAGGATGCACCGAAGGACGCGCCCGCCGCCGCGGCCGAAGCGCCGGCGACGCCGGCCGCCTCGGCGGATGCCGCTCCTGCTACCGCACCGGCTGCTGCAGCGCCAGCTGCCGCGGCGACAGTCAAGGCGTTCGACCTGCAATCGGTGCCGGTGACCGACAAGGCGCTTCCGGCGTTTCCCTATCTGGCAACGCCCTCCGGACTGGACCCGCGCAGGGTGAACGTCGGCCTGGAGGTCGAGTTCGACCGGATCAGCGTGATTGCCGGCGAAGAGTTGCGCCGGGTCGAGGGGAAAATCCTGCGTCGCAATTTCCCGATGGACGAGCTGAAATGGTCGTCACTGGCAGCGCACCGCAATTATGAAAACGCCTTGAAAGCCATGGGCGCGACGCGGGTCGATGCGGTCCATCCAATGGACGAGCAATTTGTTGTTCGCAATGGTGGCAGCGAACGCGAAATCCTGAAAAAGATGTCGATCAATGACCTGGGCGCACGCGAAGACGCGGAGGTGCCGGGATTCGAGCAATGGCTACTGCGCACGCCCACCACGAATATCTGGATGTCGTTCTATGTGTATGGCAGCTATGTCCACCTGCTGACCGTAGAAGAAAAAGCCCTTCAACAAGTGGTGCAAACCCTTCCTGCTGCCGAACTGTCCAGCGCCCTGCGTAAGGATGGCCACGTGGCGCTCTATCTCAACTTCGACACCGACAGCCAGATCATCCGCCAGGACAGCCGTCCGGCAGTGGAGGAAGTGGTCAAGCTGATGCAGGGCGAGCCCGGCCTGAAACTGCGCGTCGAAGGCCATACCGACGTCACCGGCGACGCGGCCCATAACCGCAAGCTGTCGCTGGCACGCGCCCAGTCGGTGGTGCAAGCCATTGTCGACAAGCAGATCGCCGCGGAGCGCTTGACTGCCGTGGGCAAGGGTCCGGACCAGCCGCTGGCGGACAACAGCAGCGAAGCAGGCAAGGCCAAGAACCGCCGTGTGGAACTGGTCCGCGTCTGATCGGGCCGGCGCTACGCAACCATCAGGGCGCCGCGGCGCCCTGTTCTTTTGGTGCGCGTACCCGCACCTGCCAGCCGTCCTGCGGCTTTTTCACCAAAGTGATAAGCTCATGCATCTTAGACACTATTGCATTTCTGGATAGCATCCCTATCTGATTTTCACTGAACAACCGGAGAAAACACATGAACATGGATATTGGCATCAGCACCGAAGACCGCGCAAAAATCGTCGAATCCCTGTCGACCGTCCTGGCCGACAGCTACATGCTGTACCTGAAGACCCACAACTTCCACTGGAACGTGACCGGTCCGATGTTCCAGACCCTGCACGTGATGTTCCAGGAGCAGTACACCGAGCTGTGGAACGCACTGGACGACATCGCCGAGCGCATCCGCGCCCTGGGCCACTTCGCACCAGGCACCTACAAGCGCTACGTCGAACTGTCGACCATCACCGAAGAAGTCGACGTGCCGTCGGCCAAAGAGATGATCCGCCAGCTGGTGGAAGGCCAGGAAGCCGTGATCCGCACCGCGCGCGCCGCCGTGCGCATCGCCGATGAGATCGACGATTTCCCGACTGCCGACATGCTGTCGACCCGTATGGAAGTGCACGAGAAAAATGCGTGGATGCTGCGCGCGTTCCTGGAACAGGGCGCCGGCCACGTGCAGGGCGAAGCGTCGTCGACGTAATTCGCGATTGATGTGACATCGCGGTCCGCATGGGCCGCTTGAACGCGTCGGCGGCGAAGCCGCCAACCCTACGGTTGGTGGTTTCGCCGCTGACGCGTTCAACGAACGTTGATGTAGACGAGCGAGCGATTCAATTCGCCCCGCGTCCCCCGCTCATATGCAGATCGACCACCTTCATGATCTCCAGCGTGAGATCCAAGTCGAACTCACCCGACGCCAACGCCGCCGCCAATTGCTCCTTCGGCACGCCAACCGCCGCCGCCAGTGCCGGCAGTCCAGGCGCCTGCGCCACCGCATTCAACGCCGCGGCAACCACATCGCCGTCGCCATCTTCAAACGCATCGGCCAGGCAATCGGCGATCGCGTCGAGCGAATCGAGGCTGGCGGGATCGATCGGGGAATTCGGTTGGGTCATGGGATAACTCTTTCAAAACACGCGCTCAATGATGCGCGGCGCCTTCTTTCTTTGGCGTCTTCACCGGCGGCACGGTCATCGATTCGACCGGCTGCTCGTCCTTGCGCAGCACTTGCACGAAGATTTCATTCTGCTTGATCATGCCCAGCTCGTAGCGCGCACGTTCCTCGACCGCGCCGGTACCTTCCTTGAGGTCGCGCACTTCGGATTCGAGCTTGCCGTTGCGGGCGGTGAGCTGTTCGGTCTTGAGGCGCGTGGCCTCGACCTGGTCCTGCATGTCGGCCACGTTCAGCCAGCCGCCTTTGCCGAGCCAGAGCGGATACTGGATCAGGACGAGCAATACGGCGAGGGCGATCGTGATGAGGCGCATGACAGGAACGGATAACGTCGACAGGCCGGCGCACGGAAACGGGCGGCCGCGCCGCCCTTCCCGATTCGCCGGCCAGGTGGATTACTTCAGGTTGTAGAACGCGTCGCGGCCCGGGTAGCTGGCGATGTCGCCCAGATCTTCCTCGATGCGCAGCAGCTGGTTGTACTTGGCCATGCGGTCCGAACGCGACATCGAGCCGGTCTTGATCTGCAGGGCGTTCAGGCCAACCGCGATGTCGGCGATGGTCGAGTCCTCGGTCTCGCCCGAACGGTGCGAGATGACGGCGGTGTAGCCGGCGCGCTTGGCCATTTCGATGGCGGCGAAGGTCTCGGTCAGGGTGCCGATCTGGTTAATCTTGATCAGGATCGAGTTGGCGATGTCCTTCTGGATGCCCTCTTTCAGGATCTTGGTGTTGGTGACGAACAGGTCGTCGCCGACCAGCTGCACCTTCTTGCCCAGCACCGAAGTCAGGTGCGCCCAGCCGGCCCAGTCACCTTCGTGCATCGCGTCTTCGATCGAGATGATCGGGTACTTGTCGCACCAGGTGGCCAGCATGTTGGTGAAGTCTTCGGCGGACAGACGCATGCCGCCTTCGCCTTCCAGCACATAGGCGCCTTCCTTGTAGAACTCGCTCGCGGCGCAGTCCAGGCCGAGGGCGATGTCGTGGCCCGGCACGTAGCCGGCCTGCTCGATCGCCTGCATGATCAGCTTGATCGCTTCTTCATGGTTGGCAACCGACGGGGCGAAGCCGCCTTCGTCGCCGACGGCGGTGTTCAGGCCTTTCGAGTGCAGGATTTTCTTGAGGGTGTGGAACACCTCGGCGCCGTAGCGCATCGCTTCCTTGAACGATGGAGCGCCGATCGGGATGATCATGAATTCCTGGATGTCCAGGTTGTTGTCGGCGTGGGCGCCGCCGTTGATGACGTTCATCATCGGCACCGGCATCTGCATCGCGCCCGAACCGCCGAAGTAGCGGTACAGCGGCAGGCCGGCTTCTTCGGCCGCGGCTTTTGCAACCGCCATCGAGACTGCCAGCATGGCGTTGGCGCCCAGGCGGCTCTTGTTTTCGGTGCCGTCGAGATCGATCAGGGTGCGGTCGAGGAAGGCCTGCTCATTGGCGTCCAGGCCCATGATCGCTTCGGAGATCTCGGTGTTGATATTTTCGCAGGCTTGCAGCACGCCCTTGCCGAAGTAACGCTTCGGGTCGCCGTCGCGCAGCTCGATCGCTTCGCGCGAACCGGTGGAGGCGCCCGACGGCACTGCGGCGCGGCCCATCACGCCCGATTCCAGCAGCACGTCGCATTCGACGGTCGGGTTACCGCGCGAATCAATGATTTCGCGGCCGATAATATCAACGATAGCACTCATGTTTCTCAGTCTCCAGAAGGTGGGAAATCTTAAGCAGTTACGCTTATTTACGTGCGACGGGAGCGCCCAGCCGCAGGGCTGCTCCCGAAAATACTCATTACTTGAACTTGGTTTCCATGAAACCGGTCTTCTTGACGATGCGGTCGATCTCGACCAGCGTCGTCAGGAGTTCCTTCATGTGGCCCAGCGGCACCGCATTCGGGCCGTCCGACATCGCATTCGCCGGATCCGGGTGGGTTTCCATGAACAGGCCGGCGATACCGGCGGCGACCGCCGCGCGCGACAGCACCGGCACGTGTTCGCGCTGGCCGCCCGACGAGGTGCCCTGGCCGCCCGGCAGCTGTACCGAGTGGGTGGCGTCGAACACCACCGGGCAATTCGATTCGCGCATGATGGCCAGGCCACGCATGTCCGACACCAGGTTGTTGTAGCCGAACGAGGCGCCGCGTTCGCAGGCCATGAAGTTGTCTTCGTTCAGGCCCGCTTCGCGCGCGGCGGCGCGTGCCTTGTCGATCACGTTCTTCATGTCGCCCGGGGCCAGGAACTGGCCCTTCTTGATGTTGACCGGTTTACCCGAACGCGCGCACGCGTTGATGAAGTCGGTCTGGCGGCACAGGAAGGCCGGGGTCTGCAGCACGTCGACCACGCTGGCGACTTCCGGGATCATCTCTTCGTCATGCACGTCGGTCAGGACCGGCACGCCGATTTCGCGGCGCACGTCGGCCAGGATCTCCAGACCCTTCTCGCGGCCGGGGCCACGGAACGACTTGCCCGACGAGCGATTGGCCTTGTCGAACGACGATTTGTAGATGAACGGAATGCCCAGCGCGCTCGTGATTTCCTTGAGCGTACCGGCGGTATCCATCGCCATCTGGCGCGATTCGATCACGCAGGTGCCGGCGATCAGGAAGATCGGGTGCTCGAGGCCGACGTCGAATCCGGCGAGTTTCATGCTGCGTCTCCTTGAACGGCGGCATTGGCTGCATTGGCCGCGGTGTTGGTGTTCGATGCCTGGTGCGCCAGCGCTGCCTGGATGAACGAAGTGAACAGCGGGTGGCCGTTGCGCGGCGTCGACTTGAATTCCGGGTGGAACTGCACGCCCATGTACCACGGGTGCGAGTTTTCACCCGTGCGTGGCAGCTCCATGATTTCGCACAGGTCTTCGTTCGGGGTGCGCGCCGACACGGTCAGGCCTGCTGCTTCGACCTTCGGCAGGTAGTAATTGTTGCCTTCGTAGCGATGGCGATGGCGCTCGGTCACGACGTTGCCGTAGATCTCGGCCGCCAGTGTGCCCGGATTCACCGCGCAGGTCTGGGCGCCCAGGCGCATGGTGCCGCCCAGGTCCGAGCTGACGTCGCGCTTCTCGACCTTGCCGTCGTGGTTCTGCCACTCGGTGATCAAGGCCACCACCGGCTGGTCGGTTTCCGGATCGAATTCGGTCGAATTCGCGTTCGGCAGGCCGGCCATATTGCGCGCGTATTCGATCAGCGCCACCTGCATGCCCAGGCAGATGCCCAGGTAAGGAATCTTGTTTTCGCGGGCATAGCGTGCCGCCTGGATCTTGCCTTCCACGCCGCGCTTGCCGAAGCCGCCCGGCACCAGGATCGCGTCGTACTTGGCCAGGTGATCGCAGCCTTTGGTTTCGATCTCTTCCGAATCCAGGTACTCGATGTTGACGCGGCTCTCAGTGTGGATGCCGGCGTGGCGCAGCGCCTCGGTCAGCGATTTATAGGATTCGATCAGGTCGACGTACTTGCCGACCATGCCGATGGTCACTTCGCGCTTCGGGTTTTCCAGGGTGTGGATCAGCTTGGTCCACATCGACAGGTCGGCTTTCGGCGCTTCCAGGCCCAGGGCTTCCAGGATGATGTCGTCCAGGCCCTGGTCGCACAGCACTTGCGGCACCTTGTAGATGGTGTCCACGTCCCACACCGAGATCACGGCCTGCTCTTCGATATTGGCGAACAGCGAGATCTTGGCGCGTTCGTCGTCCGGGATGCGGCGGTCGGCGCGGCACAGCAGCGCGTTCGGCGAGATGCCGATCTCGCGCAGCTTCTGCACGCTGTGCTGGGTCGGCTTGGTTTTCAGTTCGCCGGCCGACGAGATGTAGGGCACCAGGGTCAGGTGCACGAACGCGGCGCCCTTGCGGCCCGAGCGCAGCGACAGCTGGCGCGCGGCTTCCAGGAACGGCAGCGATTCGATGTCGCCCACGGTACCGCCGATCTCCACCAGCGCCACGTCGACGCCTTCGGCGCCGCGGCGGATGTAGTCCTGGATTTCGTTGGTGATGTGCGGAATCACCTGCACGGTCTTGCCCAGGTACTCGCCGCGGCGTTCCTTGCGGATCACCGATTCGTAGATCTGGCCGGTGGTGAAGTTGTTCACCTTCTTCATGCGGGTGCTGATGAAGCGCTCGTAGTGGCCCAGGTCGAGGTCGGTCTCGGCGCCGTCGTCGGTGACGAACACTTCGCCATGCTGGGTCGGGCTCATGGTGCCCGGGTCGACGTTGATGTACGGGTCGAGCTTGAGCATGGTGACTTTGAGACCGCGGCTCTCGAGGATCGCGGCGAGGGAAGCGGCCGCGATCCCTTTGCCAAGGGAAGACACGACGCCGCCAGTGACGAATACGAATTTGGTCATTGTGCTGATGGTGCCGAACGGCACGCGCGGGAAATAGAAATTATACCTTAAAAGGCTCATCACCGCCTCATGTCAAGCTGCCAACAGAGGAAGAGCGTCTGTCTCCGTGCGTACACAAATTCACTATTTCAGGTGCTTTTTCGTTTCACCTAGGCAATAATTGTGACTATTCGCGTTTTTTCTTGATTGACTGTTAACTACGGCAGAGACATTCGGTATGCGTTACGCATGCCCACGCCTCCCCTCACCTTTTACTGATAAATAATGGGCAACTTCATCAAACTGAATATCGGAACGCGGCTGGCCGCCGGCTTTGCATTGACCCTCCTGATGACAGTCATCATCGCCGCCGTCGGCACCTGGCGCCTGAACCAGGTGGCACAAGAAACGCGCGACATCCTGGCCACGCCGCTGGCCAAGGAACGCATGATCGCCGAGTGGTACACCCAGATCTTCGCCGCCGTGCGCCGCACCGCCGCCATCGTCAAGAGCAGCGACGGTTCGCTGACCGCCTACTTCAAGGAAGACTCGGCCGCCACCGGCAAGCTGTCGGCCGACCTGCTCAAGCAGATCGAGCCCTTGATCAGCGGCGCCGATGAAGAAGCCGTGTTCAAGTCGGTGATGGAACACCGCAAGGCCTACAGCGCCGGTCGAGACAACGCGGTCAAGGCCAAGTCCGAAGGCAATGCCGAGCTGGCCGACGAGATCCTGGAAAAACAGTTCACCCCGGCCGCCAAGGCCTACCAGGAACGCGTCAAGGACCTGCTCGACCTGCAGCACCAGCGCATCGGCGCCAGCGCCGCCCTGATCGACGCTTCCGCCAAGCGCGGCAACCTGGTGATCGGCCTGCTGGCCGGCGGCGCCCTGCTGCTGGGCGCGGCCTTCGCCTGGCTGCTGACCCGCTCGATCACCCATCCGCTGCGCCAGGCCGTGCAGGCCGCCGAGCAGGTCGCCGCCGGCGACCTGACCACCCGCGTCGACAGCAATGCCAAGGACGAGACCGGCGCCCTGCTGCGCGCACTCGGCAACATGAACGACAGCCTGGCCCGTATCGTCAATGAAGTGCGCGGCGGCACCCAGACCATCACCGGCGCGTCCGGCGAGATCGCGGCCGGCAGCTTCGACCTGTCGAGCCGTACCGAGCAGCAGGCAGCGGCGCTGGAAGAAACCGCGGCCTCGATGGAAGAACTGACCGGCACCGTGCGCCAGAACGCGGATAACGCGCGCCAGGCCAACCAGCTCGCCATCGCCGCCTCGACCGTCGCCAGCCAGGCCGGCAGCGCGGTCGACCAGGTGGTCGCCACCATGGGCTCGATCAACGAATCGTCGCGCAAGATCGTCGACATCATCAGCGTGATCGACGGCATCGCCTTCCAGACCAACATCCTGGCGCTGA
>NZ_DAMAGA010000014.1:9491-117575 GCF_031995545.1 Massilia sp. | reverse complement strand
AATACTGCCTTCCGCTGGCCTTCACACAGGCGCTTTCCAGGTGTTCAAATCCCTATTTCGAAGTGCACGGCGCGCCCATCGAGCGGCGCGCGTTGTACCGTCGACGCTGCAGGCCTGGCCCGTTCCTCCGATATGCAATTGCTTGCGATAGCGCGCGTTGCTGCCGGCCATTGCTGTCAACGTTGTCAATCCCGATCGATCAAGATGCCATTCCCGCCCCTTCCTCGTCTCGCACGCAACGTCATGCGTTCAGCGCTGATGTCTTGCCTGCTTGTCTGGGGAGCTGGCAACGCACAAGCGCAGGCCACATGGAAACTGAGCGGATTCGGCACAGTCGCTGCTGCCCATTCGACCGAGGACCAGGGCGACTATACGGTCAACCCGAATTCCCCTGGCCAGGCCGGCCACTCCAAGGCATGGGCGTTCGATGTGGACAGCCGCGCCGGCGCGCAGCTGGACGCGCAGTTCGACAAGCGCTGGTCGGCGGTGGTCCAGGCGACACAGGAAAAAAGCATCGGTGGTTCGTACAGGACTTACCTCACCTGGGCCAACGTCAAGTTCCAGGCCACGCCCGACCTGTCGCTGCGCGTTGGCCGCATCGCGCTGCCCCTGTTCGTGGCGGCCGACTACCGCAAGGTCGGCTATGCCTTGCCGTGGCTGCGCGCGCCGGTCGAGTTGTACAGCCTGATACCGATCTCGAACAGCGATGGCGTGGATGCCTCCTATCGCTGGCACACCGGGGCGGTCAAGCATGAAACCACGGTATCGCTCGGACGCGCCACGGCGCAGCTGAACAAGGACATCAAGGGCAAGGCGCGCAATATCGTCGGCATCACCGAAAGCGCCAGCATCGGCGCATTGACGCTGCGCTTCACGGCGGCCCAGTCGCTGCTGGTCGTGCCCGGGGCGGAAGCGCTGTTCGACGGCTTGCGCGAGTTCGGCGCGCAAGGCCAGGCGCTGGCCAACCGCTACGATTTCGGCAAGCGCCATGTGCGTGTCTTCAGCGCCGGGTTCAATTACGACACGGGCGACCTGTTCGTCATCGGCGAAAGCGGCCGCGTCAACACCGGTTCGCTGCTGGGCGACCAGACCGCATCCTATCTGTCGGCCGGCTACCGCTTCGGCAACCTGGCGCCGTATGCGACCTATGCGCGCCTGGTCGCGAACATGCCGACCCGGATCGCCGGACTGGCGCTCGACGATTTGCCGCCCGACGCCGCGGGCGCCGCCGGCTTCCTGAACCAGGCCTTGAATTTCCAGCTGAGCCAGATCGGTGTCCAGGACACGGCCAGCATCGGCGTGCGCTGGGACGTCGCGCCGAACATCGCGCTCAAGGCGCAGGTCGATCGCGTCACGCCGCGTGGTGGTTCGATCGGCACCCTGATCAATGTACAGCCGGGCTTTCGTTCGGGCCATGCCTTCGGCGTGGTCAGCCTGGGCATGGATGTCGTATTTTGAACACGATGAACCGTTTGCCAACTGCTTTGCTGCTCGGTATCGCCCTCGGCCTGGCGCTGCCGCTGCCGTTCATGCATGCCCGGGCATCCGATCTGGCGGTGATCGTCTCGGCGCGCAGCACAGTCGTCGCGCTGAGCCCCGAGCAGGTCGCCGAGATCTTCCTGGCGCAAAGCCGGCGCTTCCCCGACGGCAGCGAGGTGGTGGCGATCGATCAGAATCTCGGTTCGCCACTGCGCGACCGCTTTTACGGCACCCTGGTGAACCGCTCGCCGGCGCTGATGAAGGCCTACTGGAGCAGGCTGATTTTCACCGGCCGCGGCCAGCCGCCCGCCGAGGTAAACGGCAGCGCCGCCATGCGCAAGCTGATCGCCGAGAACCCGGGCATGATCGGGTATGTCGAGCGCTCGGCGATGGATTCCAGCGTGCGTGAAGTGCTGACGGTGCGCTGACGGCGCCGCTGCCGGGCTGCTGCTTGCCGTGCTTACTCCGCTCCGTCGCGTCCCGACTGCCGCCAGCCCGGCTTGGCGCGGCCGGTACGTTGCGCACTGTAGATACCCGCATGGCCCGAGACGAGGTAGCTGACAACGCAGGCCACCATCGCATACACGCCGATGTCGGCGCCGAACAGTTCCATCGCCATCAGGGTCGACGCCAGCGGCACATTGGCCGCCCCTGCGAACACCGCCACGAAGCCGATCGCGGCCAGCAGCGCGAACGGCATGTGCAGCAGCGGCGCCAGCGCATTGCCCAGCGTGGCGCCGATGTAGAACAGCGGCGTCACCTCCCCGCCCTTGAAGCCGGTCCCGAGCGAAAGCACGGTGAACGCCATCTTGGCCAGCGAGTCGTACCAGGCGACCGGGTGCTGGAACGATTCGACGATCACCGGGATGCCCAACCCGATATAACGATCGCTGCCGATCAGCCACACCGCAACCGCGACTACCAGGCCACCCACGAATGGACGCAGCGGCGCGTAGCCAATGCGGCGGCGCATCCAGCCGCCCAGCGCATGGGTCGATGCAGCGAACGCGCGGGCCGCCAGCCCGAACAGGGCGCCGGCCAGCATCATGGCGGCGACGCCCCATGCCGACAGCGGCGCAATGGCGCCCAGCGGATAGTGGGTATGGCGCACGCCCCACCACAGGCCGACCGCATCGGCCACGACAGCGGCCACCAGGCACGGCAGCATGGCATCGTAGCGCAGGCGGCCGATGACCAGCACTTCGAGCGCGAACACGGCGCTGGCCAGGGGCGTGCCGAACACCGAGGCGAAACCGGCGGCGATGCCGGCCATCAGGACGATGCGGCGGTCGTCCATCGACAGCTTGAGGCGGTGCGTGATCTGGTCGGCCAGGGCGCCACCCATCTGCACGGCGGTGCCCTCGCGGCCGACCGAGGCGCCGAACAGGTGCGAGACGACGGTGCCGGCCAGCACCAGGGGGGCCATGCGCAGCGGGATGGTTTGCTTGGGGTCGTGGATCTCGTCGATCAGCAGGTTGTTGCCGGATTCGGCGCGGCCGGCGAAGCGCAGGTAGATCCAGCCGACCACGAAGCCGGCGATGGGCAGAAACCAGATCAGCCAGGGATGCGCGGTGCGGGTGCTGGTGGCCCAGTCAAGGGCGAACAGGAACAAGGCGGAAGCGGTGCCGGCCAGGATCGCCACCGCCAGCGACAGCAGGATCCACTTTGCCATATGGGCCAGCAGGTCGAACAGCGCGGGGCGGCGTGGACGATGCATGCTGGCCCCGTCGTTATCTTAAAACGCGTGCAGCGCCACCACCGCCGCCACGCCCAGCGCGATCAGCGCCACCTGCGGCACCGATTCGCGCACCGTCGCACGGCGCTGCATCTGCGGCATCAGGTCGCTCACCGCGATATAGATGAAGCCCGACGACGCGAACACCAGCACATACGGAATCAGCCCGCTGGCCCGGTCCAGCGTGAAATAGCCGAGCAAGCCGCCCGCCACCGCCATCAGGCTGCACAGCAGGTTGAACACATACGCGCGCAGGCGCGAGAAGCCGGCGTTGAGCAGCACGATGAAGTCGCCGATCTCCTGCGGAATCTCGTGCGCCACGATCGCCAGCGCGGTGACGATGCCCAGCTCGGGATTGGCCAGGAACGCCGCCGCGATCAGGATGCCGTCGGTGAAGTTGTGCATGCCGTCGCCGAGCAGGATCATCCAGCCCGACTTGCCGGCTTCGCGCGCGTCGTGGCCATGGGCGTGGTGGTGGCCGTCGCCCTCGTGGTGGTGCGAGTGGCGCAGCAGCGCCACCTTCTCGAGCAGGAAGAACGCCAGCAGCCCGCCCAGCAAGGTGGCGAACAGGCTGTGCGTGTCGGCGCCGGAGTCGAAGGCTTCCGGCAGCGCGTGCAGCAGCGAGGTCGCCAGCATGATGCCGACCGACAGGCTGACCATCTTCTCCACCGCTTTCGAGAGCAGCGTGAACGAGAAGAAGGCCGCCCCGGAGATGCTGACGACGCCGGCGACCACGGTCGCCAGCAGGATGGAGCCCAGTGTCGGGTCTAAAAGCGGGTCGATTTCAAAGCCTCTTGTTCTTTACTTGCGACGAGCCGCAAAACCGGACATTGTACCGTCCCCGGCCCGCCGCCGTGCAGAGCGCGTGGGCGTCAGGACACGCCGTGCTGGCGGAACCAGGCCAACGCCCGGTTCCAGCCGTCCTTCGCATCCGCTTCGTTGTAGCTCGGACGGTAGTCGGCGTGGAAGGCGTGGCCCGAATTCGGGTACACATGGATGCTCGAACGGCTGTTGCCCTTGTCCAGCGCGGCGCGCATGCGCTCGACCGAATCGAGCGGAATACCGGTGTCCTTGCCGCCGTACAGGCCGAGCACCGGCACCTTCAGGTTCTGCGCCACGTCGATCGGGTGCTTGGGCGAATTGGCGGTCGACTCGCCCACCAGGCGGCCGTACCAGGCCACGCCGGCTTTCACGTTCAGGTTGTGCGCCGCGTACAGCCAGGTGATGCGGCCGCCCCAGCAGAAACCGGTGATGGCCAGCTTCTCGGTATTGCCGCCGCGCTGCTTGGCCCAGGCCACCACGGTGTCGAGGTCGGACATGACCTGCGCATCCGGGGTCTTGGCGATGATGTCCTTCATCAGGTCGGCGATGTTCGCCACCTTGGTCGGGTCGCCCTGGCGCACGAACAGGTCCGGCGCGATCGCCATGTAGCCCTGCTTGGCGAAGCGGCGCGCCACGTCCTTGATGTGCTCGTGCACACCGAAGATCTCGGAGATCACTAGGATCACCGGAACGTCGGTCTTGCCGCGCGGCTGGGCGCGGTACACCGGCACGTCCTGGCCGTTGATGACGAGGATGCTGTCGGACGCGTCCAGGCCTTCGGTGTCGGTCTGGATCACGGTTTGCGCTACCACCGGCAGCGCCGCGCTGGCGAAACCGGCGCCGAGCGACGCTTTCAGGAAGTCGCGGCGCTTGATGCCGTCGTTGTAGGTGCTGGCGCCGAGCAGGCTGTTGCCGTCGTTGACGAGGTCTTTCATGGTCATCCCCTTGATCGGTATTGAACAGGCTTGCCAGTTTAGCATCGCGGAACAGGGCGCACACCATGCGCACGGATGAGTAAATTTTTGCCATCGGTCGTTATATTTCAGGCAATGGCCGAGATGCTGCGTCATTACAACAGCCACACTTTTTTTCGTTTCCTTTCAGACTTAAAGCATAGATACTTGCTTTGCGGAATTTCCCGTTTCAACGGATTAACGACATGCTGTTAACGAACATGCGCATCGGCTCCCGTCTCGCCGTCGGCTTCGCCGTCATCCTGATTCTGGCGCTTGCCGGCACGGCCACCGCCCTCTACACCACCTACTCCAGCGCCGCTGCCACCAAGCAGATGATGGACAAGCCGCTGGCCAAGGAACGCCTGGTCTCGGACTGGTACGTGCTGACCTATTCCGCCATCGCGCGCACCTCGCTGATCGCGCGCAGCACCGACAGCACCCTGTCCACCGTGTTCGCCAAGCCGATCGCCGACAGCGTGGCCGACACCACCGTGATCCTGAAAAAGGTCGAGGCCTTGCTGGATTCGCCGGAAGAAAAAGAGACGCTGCAGGCAATCCTTGGCCTGCGCAAGAAGTATCAGGATGGCAAGGTCGCCGTCATGGATGCGCGCAAGGCCGGCGATGGTCCCGCCGCCGAACGCCAGTACGACGAGGTGTTCGCGCCGGCCGCCGCCAACTACGGCGCCAAAGTGCTGAGCCTGCTGCAACTGCAGCGCAAGGCGATCGACGACACCGCGCACCGGATCGAAGCGGCCAACGCGCGAAGCACCCGCCTGGTGATCGCGCTCGGCCTGCTGACGGTGGCGCTGGGTTCGGTCGGCGCCTTCCTGATCACGCGCAGCATCACCGCCCCGCTCGGCTCGGCCGTGTCGGTGGCCGAGACCGTCGCTTCGGGCAACCTGGGCAACCACTTCGGCAACTACCCGAAAGACGAAGTGGGCGACCTGATGCGCGCCCTGCACACCATGAACGACGCCCTGGTGTCGGTGGTGTCGCAGGTCCAGCACGGCACCACCGCGATTTCCACCGCCTCCACCGAGATCGCCGCCGGCAACCTCGACCTGTCGGCGCGCACCGAGCAGCAAGCCAGCTCGCTCGAAGAAACCGCGGCCTCGATCGAAGAACTGACTTCCACCGTGCGCCAGAACGCCGACAACGCGCTGCAGGCCAACGGCCTGGCGCAGGCGGCCTCCGAAGTGGCCGAGCGTGGCGGCGCCATCGTCGGCCAGGTGGTCAACACGATGGGCTCGATCGACGCCTCGGCGCGCAAGATCGCCGACATCACCGGCGTCATCGACGGCATCGCCTTCCAGACCAATATCCTGGCGCTGAACGCGGCGGTGGAAGCGGCGCGCGCCGGCGAACAGGGTCGCGGCTTCGCCGTGGTGGCGGCCGAAGTGCGCAACCTGGCGCAGCGCTCGGCTAGCGCGGCCAAGGAAATCAAGACCCTGATCGGCGACTCGATGACCCAGGTGAACGCCGGCACGACGCTGGTGCAGCAGGCCGGCGCCACCATGACCGATGTGGTGTCAAGCGTGGCGCGCGTGACCGACATGATGTCCGAGATCACCAGCGCCAGCCAGGAACAGCGCGCCGGCATCGATCAGGTGAACGTGGCCGTGACCCAGATGGACCAGATGACGCAGCAGAACGCGGCGCTGGTCGAGCAGGCGGCGGCTGCGGCGGCCAGCATGCAGGAGCAGGCAGCGCGCCTGGCGCAGGTGGCGGCGGCATTCAAGCTGGCGCAGCACGATGATGCTGCTGGCCGCCGCAGCCTGGCCCGGCCGGCCCCGGCGCCGCGCGCTGCGCTGGAAATGGCCTAGTCAAGCAGTGTCGTCGGAACGGTAACGATCGTTTTCACACCCGGGCCGGCGGGCATTCATCCGCGCCGGCGGCCCAGAACGGCGCTGTTTCCCGGCATTCGTCGCATCCCGGAAAACAGCCTGCCTGCTTGCCTTACAATGCCTCGAACGACACATCACGAGGCGAGCATGGACATCAGTTATAGCGAACTGCCCGATACGCCGGCCCAACGCGTCCTGGCGCGACGCTTCATCTGGCGCGCTTCGTGGCCGGTCGCGCTGCTGTGTGGCCTGCCGATCCTGATCGTGATCGATTCGCTGCTCGATCCGTGGATGAAGGCGTCGGCGCGCCCGGCCGCGTTCAGCGGCATCGTCACCTGCTGCATGCTGGCCCTGGTGGCGGTCGCGCGTGCACGCCACCAGCTGGCCGAACTGCGCGAAGCAGGCGGCGTCCTGAGCGAAGCGATGATCTCGTCCGCGCCGGCGCGAGACTTCACCTCGCCGCTCGATCCGATCTCCACCTTCGACCTGTGCGCCGACCGGCTGTCGAGCATCGGCATGGCCGAAACGCTCGGCTACGCGCGCCCGGCCGCATTCCGCCACAACCCGTTCACCGGCCGCATCACCATCGGGCGTGTGCGGCCGTTCTGGTACGAAGGCGCGCTGCGCATCACGGTCGAACAGCACGGCAGCGGCCTGACGCGGGTCCATGTGCAGCGCCGGCCCGGCCTCACCCGCCTGGCGCTGCAGCTGGGCCAAGGCCTGGCCCTGGTCGACAAGGTATGCGCCGAACTCGAACGCGCCCTGCATACGCGGCGCGCATCGATGGATGCCGCCGTGCGCACCCGCGAGCTGGAACGCAGCGCGTTGCAGGCCAGGCTGCACGCGATGCAGGCCCAGGTCGAGCCACACTTCCTGTACAACACGCTGGCCAACCTGAAATACCTGATCCGTACCGATGCCGAACGCGCCCAGACCATGGTCGACCACCTGGTCGGATACCTGCAGGCGGCGCTGCCGGACATGCGCACCGAATCGTCCACCGTGGGGCGCGAGATCGAGCTGGCCGAGCATTACCTGAGCCTGATGCAGATCCGCATGGGCGAGCGCCTGCGTTTCGGTATCGAGGTCGATCCGGCGCTGCTGGATTGTCCGGTGCCGCCGGCGATGCTGGTCTCGCTGGTCGAGAACGCGGTCAAGCATGGCCTGGAGCGCGCCGCGCGGCCCGGCACCATCGTGGTGGCTTGCCGCGGCGCCGAACGCTGGATCGAGCTGTCGGTGCGCGACGACGGCGCCGGCCTGGGCGAGGCGGCAGCGGGCGATGGCGTCGGCCTGGCCAACATCCACCAGCGCCTGCAACTGCTGTATGGCCCGGCGGCGGCGCTGCGCGTCGAACCGGGCGCACACGGCGGCGTCCTGGCAACCCTGCGCATTCCACGGAAAGAACCGGTTTGAATCCAACCGCCCTGATCGTCGAAGACGAACCGCTGCTGCGCGCCGAACTGCGCGACAAGCTGGCCGACCTGTGGCCCGAACTGACGCTGGTGGGCGAAGCCGCCGACGGCGTCGAAGCGCTGCGCATGTTGCACGCGCTGCAGCCGGACGTGCTGTTCCTCGACATCCAGATGCCCGGCATCGACGGCATCGAGGTCGCGCGCCAAGCGCCGCCGTCGAGCCAGATCGTGTTCGTGACCGCCTTCGGCAGCCACGCATTGCAGGCGTTCGATGCCGGCGCGGTCGACTACCTGGTCAAGCCGATCACGATGGCGCGGCTGGCGGCCACGGTGAACCGGCTGCGCACCCGCTCGGCGGCCCGGCGCCCGGTGCCGGTTCCGGAGGCACCACAGACGCCGCGCCACATCAAGTGGATCAAGGCCTCGCTGGGCGACACGGTGCGCCTGATCATGGTCGACGACGTGGTGCTGTTCCAGGCCGACGGCAAATGCACGCGCGTGGTCAGCGGCGCCGGCGAAGCGCTGATCCGCACCCCGCTCAAGACGCTGATCGAACAGCTAGACCCGCAGCAGTTCACGCAGATCCACCGCAGCACCATCGTTAACCTGCGCGAAATCGACCGCATCGAGCGGCAAGGCGCCGCCATGCTGCTGCACCTGCGTGGACGGCGCGAGACCTATCCGGTGAGCGAAGCGTTCGCGCGCCAGTTCAGGCAGATGTAGGTCGTCCGGCGCGCGCCACACGTCGCAAGGAGCGGGATTAGTTCTTGTCCGCCTCGGCATCGGCGCGCGCCGAGGCCAGCGCGGGGCCGTACTCCTTGGCCCATGCGATCAGCGCGACAAACGGCTCCTGCAGCGTACGTCCCAGCGGCGTGATCGAATACTCCACCGCCACCGGCGACGTCGCGATCACGTTGCGGTGGACCAGGCCGTTTCGCTCCAGCCGGCGCAACGCCTCGGTCAGCGCCTTGTGCGTGATCGGGTCGAGGCGCCGCTTGATCGCATTGAAGCGCGATGGCTGGGTGCACAGGACGGCAAGGATCAGCACCGACCACTTGTTGGCGACCTGCTCCAGCACCGGCCTGGTGCCGTTAATTTCCAACAGTATCGTTTCGAGTGGCACAGTCATGACGGTTTCCTTTCGTATATCTAATCTATATCTGGTGCGTAATTGACACCAAATATACGAAATGTATCATCCATTGTCCATCCCCCCACAAGGAACGACCATGTTGAAACTCGAAGGAAAGACGGCCCTGGTGACCGGCAGCAGCAGCGGCATCGGCCTCGCGATCGCGCAGCGTTTCGCGGATGAAGGCGCACGCGTGTTTATCATCGGGCGGCGCCAGGCGCAGCTCGACACGGCCGCCGCGGCGCTCGGGACGCGCTGCACGGCGATTCTCGGGGACGTGACGAACAGCGGGGATCTCGACCGCCTGTTCGACGCGATCGACGCCGCCGGCGCCGGACTCGACATCCTGGTCACCTCGGCCGGGATTTCCGAATTTTCCACGCTGGACGAAACCACTCCGGAACACGTCGACGCCGCATTCGGGCTGAACGTGAGCGGCATGCTGTTTACCGTCCAGCGCGCGGTACGGCGCATGACCAACGGCGGCGCCATCGTGCTGGTGGGGTCGGTCGCGGGATCGATCGCCAATCCCGGTTACGGCACCTATTCCGCGACCAAGGCAGCGGTGCGCTCCTATGCGCGCACCTGGACGGCCGAACTCGCGCCACGCCGCATCCGGGTCAACACCCTGAGTCCTGGACCGACCGACACGCCGATGTTCGCCCGGGCCAGCGACGAGGTGCGGTCCGTGCTGACGGGCCGGATTCCCTTCGGCCGCATGGGGCTGCCGCAGGAAGTGGCGGATGCGGCCCTGTTCCTGGCCAGCGACGACAGCCGCTATGTCGGCGGCGCCGAACTCGTGATCGACGGCGGCATGATCGCCTGAACGAGCGCCAGGCCGGCCGCAGGCATGACATCGAAGCCAGCGTGAAGCCGCCATCGGCCATCACGCTCTACCCGGTGACGAAGCGCGCCTCGTCGCCCAGGCGGTGGAGCATCGGGATGTCGGTGATGCCTCGGTAGATGCTGTTGATGCGGATCGCGCCTGGTCCTGCCTGCAATGCTGGCGAGCCTTCAATGCCCGTGGGAGAGCATGGCACCTTCCTTGTCATGCACGCCGAACCGGTCGATCATGGTAGCGCTGGCCTGGTTCAATCCATGCACCTCGACCATCGCGCCGGCGCGGCGCAGCTTGAGCACCACCTTGTCCAGCGCGCCGACGGCGGTGATGTCCCAGAAGTGGGCCTGGCTGACGTCGATGTGCACCTGCGGCGCCACGGCGCCATAGTCGAATGCGTGGAACAGCTGGTCGGACGAGGCGAAGAACACCTGGCCGGCGACCTGGTAGCGGCGCACGCGTCCGCCCTCCTCGTCGCGCACGCTCACTACGAGCATGCGTCCGACCTTCTGCGCGAAGAACACGCCCGACAGCAGCACCCCGGTGAGCACGCCCTTGGCCAGGTCGTGGGTGGCGACGGTGACGACGACGGTCGCCAGCATCACCACGCTCGAACTGCGGGGATTGCTGCGCAGGCCGCGCAGCGAGGCCCAGCTGAAGGTGCCGACCGAGACCATGATCATCACCGCCACCAGTGCCGCCATCGGGATGCGCCGCACCCAGTCGCCCAGGAACACCACCAGCACCAGCAGCACCACGCCGGCGGTCAGCGTCGACAGGCGCGTGCGCCCACCCGACTTCACGTTGATCATCGGCTGGCCGATCATGGCGCAGCCGGCCATGCCGCCGATGAAGCCGGTGACGATATTGGCCAGGCCCTGGCCCACGCATTCGCGGTTCTTGTCGCTCGGGGTGTCGGTCATGTCGTCGACGATGGTGGCCGTCATCAGCGATTCGAGCAGGCCCACCAACGTCAAGGTAACCGAGTACGGCAGGATGATCTGCAAGGTATCGAGCGTAAACGGCACGTCGGGCAGCAGGAACGACGGCAGGCTGTCGGGCAGCTGACCCATGTCGCCCACGGTGCGCACGTCCAGTCCGAGCGCGATCGAGACGGCAGTCAGCACCACGATCGCCACCAGCGGCGACGGCACCGCGCGCGTCAGGCGCGGCAGGCCGTAGATGATGGCGAGGCCCGCGCCGGTCAGCGCATACACGTGCCAGGTCACGCCCGTCAGCTCGGGCAGCTGGGCCAGGAAGATCAGGATCGCCAGTGCGTTGACGAAGCCGGTGACCACCGAGCGCGAGACGAAGCGCATCAGGCGGCCCAGCCCGACCCGGCCGGCAAGCACCTGCAGCGCGCCGGCCAGGATGGTGGCGGCCAGCAGGTAGTCGAGGCCGTGTTCGCGCACCAGGCTGACCATGACCAGCGCCATCGCGCCGGTGGCGGCCGAGATCATGCCCGGCCGGCCGCCGAAGAATGCGGTCAGGACCGCGATGGAAAACGAGGCGTACAGGCCGACCCTGGGGTCGACGCCGGCGATGATGGAAAACGCGATCGCTTCGGGAATCAGGGCCAGGGCGACGACGAGGCCGGCCAGCAGATCGTGACGGATATTCGAAAGCCATTCCTGGCGAATCGTTGGTAGATGCATGAAGAGTCCTTCCCGGCCCGGATCCATCGGATCGACGGGCGGAATTCAGATGAATGTGCGGGCCGTGCGGCGGTGCGCTGCACGGCAAGGCAATGGCGATGCAGCCGATGTCGCATGGCGGACATCGGGTACGCGTTCAGCGCAGGACGGGAGGAATCAGGGCGGAGTGACCGAGCAGAAGTAACCGCGCGGCAGCCCGGCGCCGGGGAAGGAAACCGCTTCCAGGGCGTTCTGGACAAAGCGCGTCCACGCCATGCCGGCGGGGGCATGGACTTGCGGTCCGGACGTGGTGCGCGATGCGATCATGGGCGGTATTTTGCAGTGCAACACGAGAACGCGTCAAGGCGCGGCGGCGCCGTCCGGCAGCGCGTGCAGGCGCGCCGCATTGCCTTCCGGCGGCGAAGCGCGCTCGACGCACAAGCAAAGATCTGGGCTGACCGCTATCTAGCGAAGGCGCACCGGTAATTGATGGAGAGAGCGGCCAGCCCCTATCCTTAGTGCGCTTCCTCCCAGTTCTTGCCCACGCCAGTCTCCGCCAGCAGCGGCACGTTCAGCCTGGCCACGCCCGCCATCAGCTCCGGCAGCTTGACGCGCACCAGTTCCAGTTCGGCGTCCGGCACTTCGAGCACCAATTCGTCGTGCACCTGCATGATCATGCGCGTGCCGAGCCTTTCGCTCTCGATCCAGTTTTGCACCGCGATCATCGCCAGCTTGATCAGGTCGGCCGCCGTGCCCTGCATCGGCGCATTGATCGCCGCGCGTTCGGCGCCGGCGCGGCGCGGGCCGTTCGGGGAGTTAATCTCCGGCAGCCACAGGCGGCGGCCGAACACGGTCTCCACATAGCCGCGCGCCTTTGCCTGCAAACGGGTTTCATCCATATACTGCTTCACGCCCGAGAAGCGCGCGAAGTAGCGTTCGATGTAGTTGCCGGCGGCGCCGCGCTCGATGCCCAGGTTCTGGGCCAGGCCGAAGGCGCTCATGCCGTAGATCAGGCCGAAGTTGATGACCTTGGCGTAGCGGCGCTGTTCGCTCTGCACTTCTTCGCCCGGGATGCCGAAGATCTCGGCGGCGGTAGCGCGGTGGATGTCCTCGCCCTCGGCGAAGGCTTTCAGCATCGCCGCGTCGCCCGAGATGTGCGCCATGATGCGCAGCTCGATCTGCGAATAGTCGGCCGAGACGATCACGCTGCCTGGCGGCGCGATGAAGGCTTCGCGGATGCGGCGGCCCTCGGCGTTGCGCACCGGGATGTTCTGGAGGTTCGGCTCGTTCGACGACAGGCGGCCGGTGATCGCCACCGCCTGCGCATAATTGGTGTGCACGCGGCCGGTGTTCGGGTTGACCATCTTCGGCAGCTTGTCGGTGTAGGTCGACTTCAGCTTCGACATGCCGCGGTGCTCGAGCAGGATCTTCGGCAGCGGATAATCCTCGGCCAGCTTCTGCAGCACTTCCTCGTCGGTGGACGGCGCGCCGGTGGCGGTCTTCTTGATCACCGGCAGGCCCAGCTTGGTGAAGAAGATCTCGCCGATCTGCTTGGGCGAGCCGAGGTTGAACGGGCCGCCGGCCAGTTCATACGCCTGCTGCTCGAGTTCCTGCATGCGCTTGCCCAGTTCACCCGACTGCACGCCCAGCAGCTCGCTGTCGATCAGGACGCCGTTGCGCTCGATCTTGTGCAGCACTTCCATGGTCGGCATCTCGATCTCGCGGTAGATGCGCGTGAGGCCTTCGTTTTCTTCGACGTGCGGCAGCATGGTCTGGTGCAATCGCAATGTGATGTCGGAATCCTCACCCGCGTATTCGGTGGCGCGCGCCAGTTCGACCTGGTCGAAGCAGATCTGGTTGACGCCCTTCCCGCACACGTCCACGTACGGAATCGTGGTGTAGCCCAGGTGGCGCATCGCCATCGTGTCCATGTCGTGCGGCTTGTGCGACTCGAACACGTACGATTGCAGCAGCGTGTCGTGCACGATGCCCTTCAAGGTCACGCCATGGTTGGCGAAGATGTGCATGTCGTACTTCAGGTTCTGGCCCAGCTTCGGCTTGGCGGGATTTTCCAGCCATGGACGCATCTTTTCCAGCACGTGCTCGCGCGTCAGCTGGTCCGGCGCGCCGGCGTAGCGGTGCGCCACCGGAATGTAGGCGCCCTTGCCCGCTTCCACCGACAGCGAGATGCCAACCATTTCTGCGGTCATCGGGTCGAGTGACGTGGTTTCGGTGTCGACCGAGGTCAGTGGCGCGGCGTCGATCAGCGCCAGCCATTTATCCAATTGTTCGTCGGTGAGGATGGTCTCGTATTCGCCCTTGATGACCGGCATGCCATCGAGCGTGCCTTGCGGACCCTCCGGCGAGTTCAGTGGACCGCCGCCCGGCGCGCTGCCGGCGGCGGGACGCACGCTGCCGTCGCCCGGACGCGCGCCGCCCAGGTCGCGCAGCATGGTCTTGAAACCGTAGCGGCTGAAGAATTCGCGCAGCGCTTCGGCGTCTTCCGGACGGCCGACCAGCGACTCGTCGAACGAGACCACGTGCTTGACCAGGTCGCAGTCGGTCTTCACGGTGATCAGTTCGCGGCCCTTCGGCAGCCATTCCAGCGCATTGCGCAGGTTCTCGCCGACCGCGCCGCCGATGCTGGCGGCATTCGCCATCACGCCATCGAGCGAGTCGTGCAGCGCCAGCCATTTGAGCGCGGTCTTGGGGCCGCACTTGGCCACGCCCGGCACGTTGTCGACGGTGTCGCCGATCAGGGTCAGGTAGTCGATGATGCGGTTCGGCGGCACGCCGAACTTGGCGATGACGCCGGCTTCGTCGAGCTTTTCGTTGCTCATGGTATTGATGAGCATGACCTTGTCGTTGACCAGCTGCGCCAGGTCCTTGTCGCCGGTGGAGATCACGGTGTTCATGCCGCGCTTGGTGGCCTGCACCGACAGCGTGCCGATCACGTCATCCGCTTCCACCCCTTCGACGGTCAGGATCGGCCAGCCCAGGTGGCGCACCACTTCGTGGATCGGTCCGATCTGCTTGCCCAGGTCTTCCGGCATCGAGGCGCGCGTGGCCTTGTACTCGGGGTACAGGTCGTCGCGGAAGGTCTTGCCCTTGGCGTCGAACACGCAGGCGATGTAGGCCGCCGGATAGTCGGCGCGCAGGCGGCGCAGCATGTTGACCATGCCGTGCATGGCGCCGGTGGGGTAGCCGTCCGGGCTGCGCAGGTCGGGCAGCGCGTGGAAGGCGCGATAGAGATAACTGGAACCGTCAACGAGCAGCAGGGTATTGTCCATAGGGCGAAACTTGGGTAGAAAACGAGGCCGGCATGGGGAGCGCAGGGAGTGCCGTCGGGAACGAGAACCGTGCGCCGGAGTAGCCATCATTATCGCAGAAACCGGATAACAGGAAGCACGTCAGGCCCGGGCCCGTCTTCCTGCCTCAGGCGGCTGCGGCGGCCCGCTAGCGCAGCGCCGGGGGTTCGCCAGGAATTGCAGCCGGAAACACCACCGCCACGCGCAGCCCGCTTGCGGACGACGGCACCGGGCCCAGGGTCACCGTCGCGCCGGCCTTGTCGGCGACGGCCTTGACGATCGCCAGCCCCAGGCCGGAGCCGGACGCTTCGCCGTTGCCCAGCACCCGGTAGAAGGCGTCGAAAACGCGTTCGCGCTCGCCTTCCGGGATGCCGGGGCCGGCATCGTCGACCACCAGCTCGACGCCGTCCGCACGGCAGCGCACCGCCACGTCGACCCGCGCGCCGGGCGGCGAATACCTGATCGCATTGTCGATCAGGTTCTTGACCAGCATGCGCAGGTCGAGCGCGGCCAGCGCGACCCGTGCATCGTCGGCGCCGACCACGCCGAGGTCGATCGCACGCTGTTCGGCCAGCGGATACAAGTCCTCGATCACGGCGCGGATGGTCTGCTGCAGGGCGGCACTGGCCGCGGGCGCGCCACCGGCGCCGCCCTGCTGCGAACGGGCGAGCGCGAGCAGCTGGTCGAGCATAAGGCGCGTACGCCCCAGGCCGTCGGCCAGCACGGCCATGCGGCGGCGCGCCTCGGCCGGCATCTCGGCCGCCGCCAGGCGCTCGCTCTGCAGGCCGAGGGCGGTCAGCGGCGTGCGCAATTCGTGGGCGGCATCGGCGACGAAGCGGCGCTGCGCATGCATGGCACGGTCGATGCGCATCAGCAGGCGGTTGATCTCGGCCACGAAGGGCTGGACCTCGTCCGGCAGGCCGGCGGCGTCGAGCTGGCCCAGGTCGCCGTGGCCGCGGCGGCGCACGTCGGCGGCCAGCGCGCGCAACGGGCCGAACAGCCTGCGCACCAGGATGTGCACCAGCAGCGGCAGCAGCAAACCCAGCAAGGCGAACGGCGCCAGCGAGCGCAGCGCGGTCCTGGCCGCCGCAGCGTCGCGCACCGCGGTCTGCTGCGCCACCGCCAGCCGTACGCCGTCATCCCCGCTACGCACGTACACGCGCCAGGCCTCGGCGCCGACGCGCACGGTCTGCAGCCCGTCCGGCATGGCGTTCGAAAACAGCGGCGCGCGGTGGTACTCGGCGCCTTCGCGGCTGCCCAGGAAGCGCACCACCAGCCGTTCTTCGTCGCCGATGCCCTTGATCTTGCGCCACCCGGCCAGCGTCACCGGCCCGGTCTGCAGGCGCGAGATCGCATGCGCGGTCTGGCGCAGCTGCTTGTCCTGGGCCAGGTGCGCTTCGCTCATGGCGGCGCCGAAGGTGTAGGCCGCGGCGCTGCCGGCGACGAGCACCACCGCCAGCGAGATCGATGCCGACAGGCGAAATTGCAGCGAGGTCTTCATGCCGGCCGCGCCACCATCCAGCCCACCCCGCGCACGTTCCTGATCGCGTCGCTGCCCAGTTTCTTGCGCAGCGCGTGGATCAGGAATTCGACGGCGTTGCTTTCCACTTCTTCGTTCCAGCCATAGATGCGGCGTTCGAGATCGGCGCGCGACAGGATCGCGCCCGGCCGCACCAGCAGCGCGTGCAGCAACGCGAACTCGCGTCCGGTCAGGCGCACCTGGCGCCCGTGCGCGGATGCCTCGTGGGTGGCCGGGTCGAGTTCCAGCACGCCGTTCGACAGCGCCGGCCCCACCGACGGTCCCTGGCGCCGCGTCACCGCGCGCATGCGCGCCAGCAGTTCGCTCAGCTGGAATGGCTTGACCACGTAGTCGTCGGCGCCTTCGTCCAGGCCCGCCACCAGGTCTTCGGTCGCATCGCGCGCGGTCACCAGCAGCACCGGCACCCGGTTGCCGCCGGCGCGGATCGCGCGCAGCACCGCCATGCCGTCGCTCCGCGGCAGGCCGAGATCGAGCAGCACCATCTCGTATTCTTCGCAGGCCAGCGAGGTCAGTGCGGCCTCGCCGTCGGCGACCCAGTCCACGCCATAGCTGGCGTCGCGCAGCGCCTGCCGCACCGCTTCCCCGATCATCCGGTCGTCTTCCACCAGCAATACCCGCATTCCATTCCCCGCATCACCTTCAGTACTGGCCCGCACCTTACCGCATCGGACGGCGCCACGGAAGGGCGGCGCGCGTGCCGGAGTGTCCAAGTCCGTCCAAACATGGCCGGACGCGCAGCATATCCATGCTAAGTGCACGCTAAGTGTCGATCTCTAGTATTGCCGAGCCTACAGATTTCCCCCGCCGCGAACCGCACTCCCGATCCATGAAACGTCTCGTCTTCCCTGCCCTGTTCATCGCCTGTCTGAGCATGCTGTTCGCCACCACGCCCGCGCGCAGTGCCGGGGCGGCCGCCCTGGTCGCGCCGGCGAGCCTGAATTCGGGCGCCGTGATGATCCTCGACGCCAGGTCGAAGGATGTGCTGTACCAGAAGAATGCCGATACCGTCATGCCGATCGCGTCGCTGACCAAGCTGATGACGGCCCTGGTGGTGCTGGAAGCGAAGCAGGACATGAAAGAGGTGCTGCAGGTGACCAGCGCCGACGTCGACCGCCTGAAGTACTCATCGTCGCGGCTGAAGGTGGGCACGCGGCTGACGCGGGCGGCCATGCTGCACATTGCGCTGATGAGCTCCGAAAACCGCGCGGCATCGGCCCTCGGCCGCAACTATCCCGGCGGCGCGCGCAAATTCGTGAAGGCGATGAATGCCAAGGCGCGCGCGCTTGGCATGAAGAACACCCGCTACGTCGAACCGACCGGCCTGTCGAGCGCCAACGTGTCGACGCCGAGCGACCTGGCCAGGCTGGTGATCGCGGCCGAGAAAAAACCGCTGATACGGCGCTATTCGACCGACCGCCGCTATGTGATCCGCCAGGGCAAGGCGCGCACCGTGTACCGCAACACCAACCGCCTCACGGCCAGCACCAGCTGGGGGATCCGGCTGCAGAAGACCGGCTATATCTCGGAAGCCGGGCGCTGCCTGGTGATGTATGCGACGGTCCGCAAGCGTCCGACGGTCATGGTGTTCCTCGACGCCCAGGGCAAGCTCTCGCACACGGCCGACGCCAACCGGGTGCGCACCTGGCTGGCAGGATTTCGCAAGCTGGCGCGGCAGTGAGCCGGCGCCGGCCGGCCGGGGAGGAAGGCAAACACAGTTCACAGTGAAGCTGCGCTGTTTGCTACAATGGTCTAAACGACATTAGGTGACCAACATGCTGCGCACGACTCCCCGCCTCGCCCTCCTGACCCTGTGCCTGTTCGCCCATGCCGGCTTTGCCGCCGCCCAGCAACAAACCACGCCAGCCGCGCAGCAGCAGCAACGCTCGCAGCCGGCCGCGCAGGCAACTCAGCAGGGAGCGCAGCCGGCGCAGCCGCAGCGTTCGCTGCAGGAACCGCCGCAGCTCGAGCGCATCGAGCCGGGCAGCGACGTGCCGACCACCACCATCGAGCCGCGTCCGCGCACCCGCATCACCGAAAAGCGCAGTAACGACGGCCAGGTCACCGAAGTCGAAGTACAAAGCGGCCCGAGCCGCTACATCATGAAACCCAACGTTGCAGCCGGGAACGCTCAACCGGGCGACGCCCAGAGCAGCGGCATCCGCGCACCGCAGTGGCAGGTGATGGAATTTGATTTCGGCAATCCCAAGAAGCAGGAAGCGGCGGAACCGGTCAACCCGGCCCCGGCGCGTCCGGGCGTGCCGGCGCGCGCCGACGTGCCGCCGCCGCCGGCGCTGGAGCCGACCACCAAACAATGACCGTTCCGCCCCGCTGCCTTTGCTGCGCGGGGCGCATCCGACCCTCCACCTTTTTCGCTAGCACATGGCAGTTTTCACCGCGGTCTCGCTGGATGACCTTCACCAGTGGATCAAGCAGTTCCCGCTCGGCCAGGCCGTCGGGCTCGAAGGCATTTCCTCTGGCATCGACAACAGCAATTTCTTTCTGACTACCGAAGTCGGCCAGTATGTACTGACCATCTTCGAGAACCTGCGCTTCGAGCAGCTGCCGTTCTACGTCGGCCTGATGGCGCACCTGGCCGAGCGCGGCATTCCGGTGCCGGCGCCGGTCGCCAACAACGATGGCGCGATGGTGGTGCCGCTGCACGGCAAGCCGGCCATCATCGTCAGCCGCCTGAAGGGGGCATCGCAGCTCGATCCGCAGCCGGTGCATTGCGCCGACGTCGGCCGCATGCTGGCGCGCATGCACCTGGCGGCGCAGGACTTCGCGCTGCAGCAGCCGAACCTGCGCGGCCTGGACTGGTGGGCGGCGACCGCGCCCGCGGTCATTCCGCACCTGAACCCCGACGAAGCTGCGCTGCTGAACAGTGAAGTGGCCTACCAGCGCGATTTCGCGGCCGGCAGCACGTACGGCGCGTTGCCGCGCGGACCGGTGCATGCCGACCTGTTCCGCAATAACGTGATGTTCGAGGGCGAGCGCCTGAGCGGCTGCTTCGACTTTTATTTCGCCGGCGTCGACACCTGGCTGTACGACGTCGCCGTCACCGTCAACGACTGGTGCATCGACCTCGCCACCGGCGTGCTGGATGTGGAGCGCGTGCGCGCCCTGCTCGACGCTTACCACGCGGTGCGTCCGTTCACGGCCGCCGAAGCCGAGGCCTGGCAGCCGCTGCTGCGCGCCGGCGCGCTACGCTTCTGGCTGTCGCGCCTGTATGACCTGCATCTGCCCCGTGCCGCCGAACTCTTAACGCCGCACGATCCGACCCATTTCGAACGCATCCTGCGCGAGCGCATCGCCCACCCGGCCCCGCCGCTGCCTACCACTAGCCCTGTATGAACAATATGCCTGCAATGACCGGCTGGACCTGGCTCAAGCGCGGCGCCAGCCTGTTTCGCCAACAACCGGCGGCGCTCACCACGCTGCTGTTCGTCAACATCCTGTTCAGCATCCTGATCAGCGCCGTGCCCTTGCTGGGCGCGATGGTGGCGGTGATTTTGATTCCGTCGTTCTCGATGGCGTTCATGCAGGCTTGCCTGATGATCGACAGCGGCCAGCGCGTGACGCCGGCGGTGGCCCTGACCGGCTTTCGTAAGCCGCTGTTGCCGCAACTGTGCAAGATCGGCCTGATCTACCTGGGCGTGTCGCTGGTGCTGACCGTGGTGGCGCGCTTCGCGATCAGCGAAGAGTTCTGGGAACAGGTCGCGGCCCAGGGCCGCACCGGCACCCCGGCCCAGGTCCAGGGCGGCGACATCCTGGCGCTGTTCGTGTTCATCGCGGTGAATGTATTGACGCTGATCGCGCTATGCTTCGCACCGCCGCTGACCTATTGGCAGAAGATGCCGCCGTTCAAGGCGGTGTTCTACAGCTTCTTTGCCGTGGTCCGCAGCGCGCGCGTCTTTCTCGTGCTGCTGCTGGCGTGGTTCGGCCTGTTCTTCGCGATCTGCTTCGTGCTGACCATGCTGCTGGGCGGCAGCAGCATCGCGCGGGTGGCGATCATGTGGCTGATCTTCCTGTTCGTGCTGCTGCTGCAGTGCTCGATGTATGTGGGGTATCGCGAGATTTTCGGCAAGCCGCAGGATGTGGCGGGGGTCGAGGGCAAGGTTAGTCTCGACAAGTAAGCAAGTAAGTTACACTCAAAACCGTCATCCCTGCCACTGGCAGCGATGACGGTTTTAAGGGTAACGAATGAATGACGGTGTTGAAGGGCAAACGATGTTTAACGCCCGCTTTAACGTCCGACCCGCTCCAGCTTCGCGATCGACAGATCCAGCACCTTCATCCCCGCCGCGCCGAAATTGATCTGCGCGCGCGCCGCACCGGCCCCGCCTTCGATATTCACGATCACGCCTTCGCCGAACTTGGCATGCGCCACCGTCTCGCCCACGCGCCAGCCGCTGCCGCCGCCCGACTTCTGCGTGATCTGCTGCGCGATCTTGTTGTCGCTGCCTTCGCGGAATTGCGCATCATCCCAGGCCGTGGTCGACTTTCGGCCGGCGAACCAGTTGCTCTGCACGCGCGGCGACAGCCACTTCAGCGATTCTTCCGGCAGCTCGTCGAAGAAGCGCGACTTCATGTTGAAGCGGGTCTGGCCGTGCAGCATGCGCTGCTGGGTAAAGCTCATATATAAACGACGGCGCGCGCGCGTGATCGCCACGTACATCAGGCGCCGCTCTTCATCCACGCCATCGAGTTCGCGCGAGCTGCTTTCGTGCGGGAACAGGCCTTCTTCCAGCCCGGTGATGAACACCGCGTCGAATTCCAGACCCTTGGCCGAGTGCACCGTCATCAGCTGCAGCGCTTCCTGCCCGGCCTGGGCCTGGGCGTCGCCCGCTTCCAGCGAGGCATGCGACAGGAAGGCCGACAGCGGCGACATCACCGACGGCAGCGGAGCACCGCCATCGATCACCTCGATGCCGTCGGCGTCGAGCAGCGCGTCGCCCGCCTGTGGCAGGGCCGGCGGTCCGAGATGGGCCGGGGCCTGGGTGCCGAAACCTTCTTCCTGCACGAACTGGGTGGCGGCGTTGACCATCTGCTCCAGGTTCTCGATGCGGTCGGCGCCTTCTTTTTCGTTGGCGTAATGGCTCAGCAGCGTACTGCGCTCCAGCACCACGCGCACCAGTTCCGGCAGCGGCAATTGCTGGGTCTCGAAGCGCGCGCTTTCGATCAGTTTCACGAAGCCGCCCAGCGAGGTGCCGGCCTTGCCAGTCATGTACGGCACTGCCGCGTACAGCGAGATGCCATAGCTGTCGGCCGCCATCTGCAGTTGCTCGATGGTGCGCACGCCGATGCCGCGCGTCGGGAAGTTCACCACGCGCAGGAAGGCCGAATCGTTGTGCGGGTTGTCCATCAGCTGCAGGTAGGCGATCGCGTGCTTGACCTCGGCGCGCTGGAAGTAGCGCAGGCCGCCGTACACGGTGTACGGCAGGCCGGCCGCGAACAGCGCGTGCTCGATCACCCGGCTCTGGGCATTCGAGCGGTACAGGATCGCGATCTCGTTGCGCGTGAAGCCGTCCTTGATCAGGCTCTTGGCTTCCTCGATGATCCACTGCGCTTCTTCGAGGTCGGACGAGGCTTCGTACACCCGCACCTGCTCGCCCTGGCCGGCGTCGGTGCGCAGGTTCTTGCCCAGGCGCTTGGCGTTGTTCGAGATCAGCACGTTGGCGCTATCGAGGATGTGACCGTGCGAGCGGTAGTTCTGCTCGAGCTTGATCAGGTTCTTGACCTGGTAGTCGCGCTCGAAGGCCGACATATTGCCGACATTCGCGCCGCGGAAGGCGTAGATGCTCTGGTCGTCGTCACCCACCGCGAAGATGGCGCCGCCGCCCTCTTCGCCCTGCCCGGCCAGCAGCTTCAGCAGGTTGTATTGCAGGTCATTGGTATCCTGGAACTCGTCGACCAGGATGTGGCGGAAGCGCATCTGGTAGTGGTGGCGCAACGGCGCGTTGCGCGCCAGCAGTTCGTACGAGCGCAGCAGCAGCTCGGCGAAATCGACCACGCCTTCGCGCTGGCATTGCTGGTCGTACAGTTCATACAGCTCGACCATGCGACGCTCGATCGGATCGTGCGCCTCGAGCTGCCCGGCGCGCATGCCCTGGTCCTTGGCGTTATTGATGAAATACATCAGGTTCTTGGCCGGATATTTTTCATCGTCGACGTTGTGCGCCTTGAGCATGCGCTTGATCAGCGAGATCTGGTCTTGCGAATCCAGGATCTGGAACGTCTGCGGCAGTGCGGCGTCGCGGTAATGGGTGCGCAGCAGGCGGTTGCACAGGCCGTGGAAGGTACCGATCCACATGCCGCGCGTATTTACCGGCAGCATCGCCGACAGACGGGTCAGCATCTCCTTCGCCGCCTTGTTCGTGAACGTCACCGCCATGATGCCGGCAGGCGACACCTGGTTGGTCTGGATCAGCCAGGCGATGCGCGTGGTCAGTACGCGCGTCTTGCCGGAACCGGCGCCGGCCAGGATCAGGGCGCTCTGCGACGGCAGGGTGACGGCGGCGAGCTGTTCGGGATTGAGGTTATGGAGGAGATTCTGCATCCGGCCATTATACCGCCGGGCCTACTGTATGCCCATCCAGTTCACGTCAAGCTGTGCCGCGCCACCACGGGTCTCGCTCCCAGTCTAGCTCACACCGCCCCCGTCCGCGAATGCTGAAGTTGGAGAAGGCGATCTGGCCGCCCTCCGACGCGTCGATGCTGAATGAAGTGTTCGCGCCGTAGGGTTGGCGGCTATGCCGCCGACGCGGTGATGGTTGAAAGCAAGATCATCCGGCGCGAGATCGGCACCGCCAACAATCGACGCGTCGGCGGCGAAGCCGCCAACGCTACCCTTCGCTGCGTGTGCGCTGGTATTCGGGCAAGCCGTCGCGCAAGTTCATCCAGCTCAGGCGGCTGTGAACAAAAGTATGGTCGCGCGGCGCCGCCTGCTCCGGATCGTCCAGGCTGGCAGTGGCGATATCGATTTCCTCCGGCCAGTCTTCATCCAGGAAAGCCAGGCTGGCGCCGCACGACGGACAAAACCCACGCAACGCATGCGCGCTGGAACGGAACAGCTGCGGCTCGGCACTGATCCAGCGCAGCGCGCTTCGCATGACGCTGAACCAGGCCAGTGCCGGTGCGCCCGAGGTCTTGCGGCAATCCGTGCAATGGCACAGCGTGCTGTTGAAAGGCTCGCCTTCGGTCTCGTAACGCACGGCACCGCAAAAACATCCTCCCTGCAATTTCATCGCATTCTCCTCGTTCTCCGATCGTCTTTGATTGCATCGTGGAATCGCCTGAAACCCCTCACCACATTGCGCTCAGGCCGCTAATGCTGCAGCGCGGAAATCCCATCCTTTCGCGCGCCGCTTCATTGTCTTTTCGCTTATTTTAATGACAGATTCGCGACAGATCGCGGGGCCCGTCGTATCGAGCACTGATCGAGTCGCACCATCCGCATGCACTGGACGGGCCGGTAAGTTTCAAGCATGCGGCGCGACATCCACCCAAGGAGAACGAATATGCTGAGTCGAGTAATTACCGTGGCCGCACTGGCCTATGGCGGCGTGCTGCTGTCGAAAAAATTTAAAGGAACCCGTGGCTTTGGCGCCAGCTCGTCGATCGTCGAAACGATCGAAGTCAATGTCCCGGTGCGCACCGCGTACAACCAGTTCACCCAGTTCGAAGACTTCCCGCAGTTCATGAAGAGCGTCAAGGAAATCCGCCAGCTGGACGACAAGCACCTGCACTGGAAAGCCAACGTGGCCGGCGAAGACAAGGAATGGGATGCCGAAATCACCGAGCAGATTCCTGACAACCGCATCGCATGGCGCAGCGTCACCGGCGTCAAGAACGGCGGCGTTGTCACCTTCCACAAGATCTCCGATACCGTGACCCGCATCGCGCTGCAGATGGACTACGAGCCGGAAGGCGCGCTGGAATCGCTGGGCGACGCCTTGGGCGCAGTGCGCATGGAAGCGCGTTCGAACCTGTCGAACTTCAAGGAACTGCTGGAAAAACGCGGTAGCGAAACCGGCGCCTGGCGCGGCAAGATCGATCAGCACTGATCGGTCGCACCCGGCCGGCTGAAAGCCGGCCATCCCGGATCGGCGCCAACACCGGGATCGCATCGCAATCGAAAGGGTTACATGCCTCAGGCTGTAACCCTTTTTTTATTACGGGCAGCGTTTGATAATGGCTCGTAGCGAGTCTCTCTACAAGATCGGGCCTTTCCATACACCATGAATATTGCATCTACAAAGTAGATAATATTGCTATTACGTAGAAATAAATATGCTAGTCTTCATTTAGTTTGTTGCCTCATTGATGAAGTGAACGTTTCGCGCAATATCTGCCAAGCATGAATAATCGCGTACCACAATCAAAGGAAAACAATGAAAAAGAAATGGATTGTCATACCGTCTTTGGTACTAACGTTGTGCTGCGCGATCTACACGATCGACATCTGGATTCCTTTCATCCAGAGAAATATGCCGAAACCTGAAATCGTCATCGACAAACCGACGCGCAAGGAAGTGGTCGAGACGCTGATCGCGAAGCTGAACGAGCACTATGTCTTTCCCGATAAGGCCAAACAAATCGAAACGCTGTTGCGTCAGCACCTGAAAGACGGCAGATACGACCAGATCACGGACGGCCTGCAGTTTGCCCATCAACTCACGATCGATCTGCACGGCGTCACCCGTGACCTGCATATGGCAGTTCGCTCCAGCGCCACTCCCGTTCCCTACGACCGTGACATCCCGCCTCCACCGGCATCGAAAGCGGAGTGGGAACGACGCACCCCGTTCTCCAGACGCATGCTCCTGGAGCTTGGCCTCCTGATGGGGAAAGTAGGTACGCCGGATGTCGATCACCTCGATCACAACATTGGTTACCTGAAACTGACGGACTTTCCGCCCGATTTCATCATGACGGAAAGATACGCGACAGTGATGGACGAGATCGCCGACACCGACCGCCTCATCATCGACTTGCGCGATCACCGCGGCGGCAGCCCGCAAACGGTCGCCTTGCTGGTCAGTTATTTCGTCGATGAACGCACACGTGTCAACGATCTCTGGGATCGTACGACCGGCGCCACCATCCAGCAGTGGACGGTCGACCGACTCGAAGGCAAGCGCTATGGCAGCAGGAAGCCTGTCGTCATCCTGGTCAGCCGCGAGACGATGTCCGCCGGTGAAGACTTCGCCTATACGATGCAGGCGCTCAAGCGCGCCACGATCGTTGGCGAAGAGACCTGGGGCGGCGCCCATCCCACCCGCGGCTTTCGTCTCAGCGACCACTTTGCTGCCGCGATACCGTCTCGCCGCTCGATCAGTCCGATTACCGGTTCCAACTGGGAAGGCGTGGGGGTGATTCCGGATATCGCAACGGCGCCGGACAATGCGATGGCAGTGGCCGAGGATGTGCTGCTGCGCCGGCTTCAGAAACCCGCTGTGCTTGCCGCCGCAGGACACTGACGCCGCGGCATTGTCTGGCGCCGCGCCCGGAACTTGCCGGCCATCCTCCGGCCGGCCCGGCGCGCGGCTTCACACCACGCTATTCCACGACTTCGACAGCCGCATCGCGCAATTGATCAGGCCCACCATCGAATAGGTCTGCGGGAAATTGCCCCACATCTCGCCGGTGACCGGATGGGTATCTTCCGACAGCAGTCCCAGGTGGTTGCGCGCCGCCAGCATCGCCTCGAACACTTCGCGCGCTTCCTTCTCGCGCCCAATGCGCGCCAGCGCGTCGATGCGCCAGAAAGTGCAGATATTGAAGGCGGTCTCCGGCTTGCCGAAATCGTCCGGCGCCTCATAGCGGCGCATGTACGGGCCGTCGCACAAGGATTTTTCCAGCGCATCGACGGTGGCGACGAAGCGCGGATCTTTCGGGTCGATGAAATTGATCTCTGCCATCAGCAGCACGCTGGCATCAAGGTCGCGCCCGCCGAGGCTTTCGGCAAAGGCCTGGCGCTCTTCGCTCCAGGACTCTTCCAGCAAACGATTGCGGATGATCTCGGCGCGCTCGCCCCAGTAGCCGGCACGTTCCGGCAGCTCGAGCTCGGCGGCGATCTTGGCCAGGCGGTCGCAGGCGGCCCAGTTCATCAGCACCGACGAGGTGTGCACGCGGGCGCGGGTGCGCAGTTCCCACATGCCGGCATCCGGTTCGGCATGCACACGCCAGGCTTGCTCGCCGACCGCTTCCAGCTGCGCGAATTCGGCCAGGCCTGCGCGCCGGAACAGGCGGTGGTCGAAGAAGGCCTGCGCCGCGCCGAGCACGATATTGCCGTACACGTCGTGCTGGAAGTGTTCCTGCGCCTGGTTGCCGATCCGCACCGGGCCGTTGTTGCGGTAGCCGGGCAAGTGCTCGACGATCGACTCCGGCAACTGCTCTTCCAGCCCGATGCCGTACAGCGGCTGGATGTGGCCGCCCTTGGCGCGCGCCACCACATTGCTCAGCCAGCGCAGATAGTCTTCCATGGTGCCGACTTCGGACAGGCTGTTCAGCGCGCGGATCACGAAGAAGGCGTCGCGCAGCCAGCAATAGCGGTAGTCCCAGTTGCGCTCGCTTCCCGGCGCTTCCGGCACGCTGGTGGTCATGGCGGCGATGATGGCGCCGGTGTCTTCATACAGCGACATTTTGAGGGTGATCGCGGCGCGGATCACCACGTCCTGCCATTCGAGCGGCAGCGCCAGGCGGCGCGACCAGGTGCGCCAGTAGGCGATGGTGTCCTTCTCGAAGCGGTGCGCGGTTTCTTCGATGCCGCCGTTGAGCGTTTCGTCCGGGCCCAGCATGAAGTCGAGCGGCCGGTCGAGCAGGAAGAACGATTCCGACAGCACATAGTCGAGCGAAGCGTCGGTGTTCAGGCGCAGGGTCTGGGTCGGCCCGACGTAGCGGATGTGGTGGCTGCCCTGGGTGATGGTCGGCAGCCTGGCGCCGTACTCGAAACGCGGGCGCAGTTTCACGCGCACGCGCACCCCGCTGCCGATCGGACGCACGCGGCGCACCAGCATCAGCGGGCGGAACATGCGGTCGCGGCTGAGGAAGCGCGGCGCGAAGTCGGTGAGTTCGACGCCGTTGCCGGCGGCGTCATACAGGCGCGTGCGCAGCACCGCAGTGTTCGGTTCATAAACCTGCTCGCTGCGCGCGAAGTCTTCGATCTCGATGCTCCACAGGCTGCCGTTGGCGCTCGGGTCGAGCAAGGCGTTGAACACCGGGTCGCCGTCGAAGCGCGGCAGGCAGCACCAGACCAGGCGCCCCATCTTGTCGATCATGGCGCTGAAGGCGCAGTTGCCGATCACGCCGCAATCGAGCGAGTTCGGCGTTTCCTGGTGTTCCTGTGCTGCAGGCTTGCGGGAGACATCGTTCATGCTGAATCCTTTCAGGTGGTTGGCATGGCGGCGGCCAGCGCCAGCGCCGCGCGCAGGTCGGCCGCCGACGCGATACGGTAGCGCGCCGCGCTCGGACCCGGCCCGATCTTGACGCCGACGCCGCCGATGCCTTGCAGATATTCGAAACCGGCCTCGTCGGTGGTGTCGTCGCCGGCGAACACGGGTTGGTGGCCGGCGAACGGCGCCTGCGCCATGAGGTCGCGGATCGCGGTGCCCTTGCCGATGCCGGCGGCCTTGACCTCGACGATCATCTTGCCCGGCATCACCAGCAGATCGGGATTGCCTTCCACGACGGCAGCGATCGCCGTACGGCAGGCGTCTTCCAGCTGCGGCGCCTGGCGATAGTGCAATGCCAGTGCACCATATTTTTCCTCGACCCACAAGCCGGGGTGAAGTTCCGCCAGTGCTTGCGCCGCAGCGCGCACACCCGTGAAATCGGGTGCCGGCAGGCGCTCGATGGCGCCACCCGGAGCGCGACGCTCCATGCCGTGCACGCCCGCCGCCGGCAGCACCAGCGGCGCCAGCATCCGGTCGAGTTCGGCAATCGGGCGGCCCGAGACCACTGCCAGCCGGCCCTGCAGGCGCTGCTGCAAAGCAGTCAGCGCCGCCAGCATGCCGGGCTCGACCACCACCTGGTCCGGATGCGGCGCGATGTCGACCAGGGTGCCGTCGAAATCGAGGAACAGCGCACAGTCGGGCGCGCCCAGGAAGCCGGCCAGCTCATCGATGGTGCAGTCGACGGGGCTCATGTCGGCCTCCCGAGCCCGTCCTTGCTGAGCTTGCCAATCTTGGACATCACGCGCTCGCGCTGGCGCAGGCGCGCCGCGTCCTGCAGCATGCGGCCGGCCCAGCGATACACGTTGAAGTCGCGCACCCGGCTGCGCATGCTGCGCATCCGTTCGCGCTGCTCGACGTCCGGCATGGTGAGCGCGCGATACAGTTCCTCGGCGCCCTGCTCGATGTGGTACGGGTTGACGATCAGCGCTTCGTGCAGCTCGCGCGCGGCGCCGGTGAACTGGCTCAGGATCAGCACGCCCTGCTCGTCGTCGCGGGCGGCGATGAATTCCTTGGCCACCAGGTTCATGCCGTCATGCAGGCTGGTCACGCTGCACACCTCGGCGGCGCGGAAGTAGGTGCGCAGCTGGTCCTGGCCATGGTGCTCGGCCTTGAGCACGATCGGCTGGTAGCTGCCGCTAGAGAAGCGCTGGTTGATGCGCTGCACCAGGGCGCGCACGCGCGCCTCGAAGTTCTGGTATTCGTCGAGCGAAGAACGGGTCGGCGCCGCGATCTGCACGAAGGTGAACTTGCCGACCATTTCCGGATGCAGCTCGAGCATGCGCTCGACCGCCTGGAAGCGTTCGACGATGCCCTTGGTGTAGTCGAAACGGTCGACGCCGATGCCCAGCAGGTGGTCTTCCGGCAAGCCCAGCGCATGGCGGATCTGCGCGCGGCTGGCGGCCGGGTCCGGTTCGCCCGGCACCGGTTCCGGCCACGCGATCGAGATCGGGTAGTGCTCGACCTGGGTCAGCTGGCCGCCATAGCTGACGGTCGAGGCTTCGGTCTCGATCCGGGTTTCCAGGTAGCGGTCGACCGTGTCGAGGAAGTTCTTGCGGTGGAACGGCGTATGGAAGCCGAGGATCGTACTGCCCAGCATGCCGTCCAGGATTTCTTCGCGCCATGGGCAGATACCGAACGATTCCGGATTCGGCCACGGGATGTGCCAGAAGGTGATGATGGTCGCCTTCGGCAACACGGCGCGGATCATGCGCGGCAGCAGCGCGAAGTGGTAATCCTGGATCAGCACCACCGGGTTGTCCGAGTGGGCTTCGCGGATCACGGCGTCGGCGAAGCGCTGGTTGACCTTGACGTACTCGGCCCAGTCGGACGAGCGGAATACCGGCCGCACGTGGGCGATATGGCACAGCGGCCACAGGCCTTCGTTGGCGAAGCCGTAGTAGTAGCCGGCTTCTTCTTCTTTCGACAGCCAGACGCGGCGCAGCGTGTAGCTCGGATTGTCGGGCGGCACCGGCACGTGGTCTTCCTGGTCGACGGTGGCGCGGTCGGCCGAGCCGGCGCCGTGCGCGATCCAGGTGCCGGAGCAGGCGCGCATCACGGCTTCCACCGCGGTGACCAGGCCGCTGGCCGGGCGCTGCACCTTGACCCCGTCTGGCGTGGCGACGTGGATGTATGGTTCGCGGTTCGACACCACCAGGATCTGGTCGCCGGCCAAGTCGCGCTGCAGCAGCGATTTGAGGGTGTCGGGATTCCAGGTGCGGCCGTCGACCGCACCGGCCTCTTTCTGCTCGCGGTGGTATTCGTATAGCAGGCTGCGCAGGTCGCTGGCCAGCGGCGCCATCTCGGGCGGCGGCGCGCGCCTGCCCGAGCGGAACAGCAGTTCGCCGCGCAGCATCTCGCGCACGCTGTCGATCCAGCCGCGCCAGCTCATGTGCGCGACCAGGATGGTAATCGCCGATACCGCGACCGCCAGCAGCGCGAACAGGCCGATGATGTATTTCTTGGTGTTGGCGCTGCGGCGCTCGATGAAGCTCATGTCGTGCACCAGGATCAGGCGCCCGGCCACGGCGCCGTTCTGGTTCAGCGTCTTGACCGACACGTGGACCGGCCCCTGCGGCAGTCGCTCGACCGGATTGGCGTCGTCGCCGCTGCCCTGGCGGCAGCCGAGCGAGGCCGGATAGGTCGCGGTCTTGTAAGCCAGTTGGCCATCGGGCGTACAGAAAGCCAGCGCGAACAGGCGCTCGTCCTGGATCGCGCGGTCGAACATGTCGGTGATACGTTGGGGAGACTGCTCGTCGAGGTAGTTCAGCAGCGGCTGCTCGAGCGTGGTGGAGACCAGTCGCGCCCGCATGTCGAGGTCGCGTACGAACCAGCGTTCGATGGCGCTTTCCAGATAAGGAATCGCAATGGCGCCGAACAGGATCAGTACGCAGGCCAGTGGAAGCAGAAAGCGCAACGATAATTTTGCCGATTTCAACTGCATGTAAATCCTTATGTAGCGACGATTGTGTCGATCAGTCCATTATATCTTTGCACAAAAAATATTGTTGAAATTGCACTATTGTGCGCGGCAACATCGTGAAAAAAGAAGTGTGTTGCATGTGCGATCCCCGCCGAACACGGCAGTTATCAACACGATACGCGAGTATTGAAGAAGCCGGCGTCCTGCTGGATGCGCCAGCTGAGTGCGGATTCAGTCCTCGTCGACCGGCGGCTGCGGCCGGCGGCTGGTTACCACCAGCGCGTTGGCCGGCAATTCCACCCGCTCCACCGGTTTCTCCTGAGCCCGGATGAAGCCATCCATCGCCGTGGCCAGGTCATCCACCAGCTGCTTGCCGTAGGCCTGCTCGATCAGCACGTACTGGCGCTCGATCAGCGGCGCGATCTCATCGATCAGGCGGTCGCCCTTGGCAGCCAGGCGCACCAGCACGCGGCGCTGGTCGCTGACCACGCGCTCGCGCTCGATCAGGCCGAGGTCTTCCATGCGCGACAGCACGCCGGTCATGCTGGGGCTGAGGATCTGGCACAGCTCGCACATCACGCGTGGCTCGAGCTGGCCGTGTTCGTCCAGCACGCGCAGGATGCGCCACTGCTGTTCGGTCACACCGAAATGGTTGAGGATCGGGCGGAAATGCGACATCAGGGCGTCGCGCGCCTTCAGGAATACCTGCGGCAGATTGTGGTGGGTGATACGGCGGGCCAAGACTTCTCCGTGAAAAGGAACTGTATGATGAGCGTTGCCATCAGTAAAGACAGCTTGACTGGTTAATATATTAGTGATTTACTGCGGTAATGGCAGCTGCTACACGCTGTCGCTCAGCTTCATTCATTAACTTGTGAATGCGCGTCCAGCGCATATTTCAGCGTGATTATCCGAGAGCGCCCCTCCGGGCTCAAGTTGTTCCTTCTGTTGCGTGGTTCGGTCCTGCCGCGCATCTTGCCCGCCCTGCTGGTCAATATCGCGGTCGCCACTTTCGTTACCTGGTCGCACGGCGACCTGTGGGACCTCAAGATCACGCTCACCACCATCCCCTTTACACTGATCGGCCTGCCGATCTCGATCTTCCTCGGTTTTCGCAACAACTCGGCCTACGACCGCTTCTGGGAAGGCCGCAAGCTGTGGGGCGAGCTGGTGCTGCGCTGCCGTAACTTCGGGCGCCAGTGTACCGGGCTGATCGAAGATTCCCAGCCTGCTTTGGCCAGCAATGGTTTGCAGGATACGCGGGTGCGCATGATCCGGCGCGCGATCGCGTTCGTGCACGTGCTGCGCGACTGCCTGCGCAACCAGCCGACCGATGCCGGCATCGCCGCGCAGCTGCTGCCGGCCGAATACGACGCGATGCAGCGCGCCGCCAACAAGCCTGACTTCCTGATGCTGGAGATGGGCGCCGACCTGCAGCGCTGCCTGCGCGAACAACGCATCGCGCCGTGCCTGGCGGCGAACATCGACAACACGATGTCGGCCTTCACTGCCGCCGCCGCCTCGTGCGAGCGCATCAAGAATACGCCGATTCCGTATTCGTACACGCTGCTGCTGCACCGCACCGCCTACATTTATTGCTTCCTGCTGCCGTTCGGCCTGGTCGATTCGATCGGCTTCATGACGCCGTTCGTGGTGGCGATCGTGGCCTACACCTTCTTCGGCCTCGATGCGCTGGGCGACGAGCTGGAAGAACCGTTCGGCCTGGAACCGAACGACCTGCCGCTGGACGCGATGTGCCGCGCCATCGAAATTGATTTGCTGAGCGCGCTGCGCGCCGAGGAAGTGCCGCCGCCGCTGGCGCCGGTTGACTATTGCCTGACCTAAACAAGGGAACCATGCACCAGGATCACCAGCTTGCCCACGAGCGCATCCGCCTGCCCGCGCTGCGCGAACGCATTACCACGCCGGCCGCGGCCGCCGAATGGATCCATGACGGCATGACCGTCGGCATGAGCGGCTTCACCCGCGCCGGCGACGCCAAGGCGGTGCCGCTGGCGCTGGCCGAACGCGCGCGGAGCGATCCGCTGAGCATCACCCTGATCACCGGCGCCTCGTTAGGAAGCGATATCGATGCCACGCTGGCCGAGTCCGGCGTGCTGGCGCGGCGCATGCCGTTCCAGGCCGATCCCAAGTTGCGCCGTGCGATCAATGCCGGCGAAGTGATGTTCATCGACCAGCATCTGTCCGAGACGGTCGAATTGCTGCGCACGCGCCAGATCGCGCCGGTCGACGTCGCCATCGTGGAAGCGATCGCCATCACGGAAGACGGCGCCATCGTGCCCACCACCTCGGTCGGCAACAGCGCCAGCTTCGCGATCCTGGCCGAGAAGGTGATCGTCGAGATCAACCTGAGCCAGTCGCCGGCACTGGAAGGCCTGCACGACATATTCATCCCCAAGCACCGCCCGGCGCGCGAACCGATGCCCTTGATGAACGTGAGCGACCGCATCGGCACCCGCACCATCGACATCCCGCCGGAAAAAATCGTCGCCATCGTGCTGACCGAGAAATGCGACAGCGCCTCGACCATCCTGCCGCCGGACGACGAGACCGCGGCCATCGCCGGCCACCTGATCGACTTCTTCAACAGCGAGATCGCTGCCGGGCGCCTGACCGAACGCCTGATGCCGATCCAGGCCGGCATCGGCACCATCGCCAATGCCGTGGTGAGCGGCCTGATCGACGGACCGTTCAGCGGCTTGAGCATGTACTCGGAAGTGCTGCAGGATTCGACCTTCGACCTGTTCGACGCGGGCAAGCTCGACTTCGCCTCGGGCTCGTCGATCACGCTGTCCGAAGACAAGGGCAAGCAGGTGTTCGGCGAACTGGAGCGCTACAAGGACCGCCTGGTGCTGCGCCCGCAAGAGGTGAGCAACCATCCGGAAGTGATCCGGCGGCTGGGCATCATCGCCATCAACACCGCGCTCGAGTTCGATATCTACGGCAACGTCAACTCGACCCACGTGCTGGGCACGCACATGATGAACGGTATCGGCGGCTCGGGCGACTTCGCGCGCAACGCTTATTTATCGGTGTTCGCCACCAAGTCCACGGCCAAGGGCGGCAAGATCTCGAGCATCGTGCCGATGGTGTCGCACGTCGACCATACCGAGCACGACGTCGACATCGTGGTGACCGAGATCGGCCTGGCCGACCTGCGCGGGCTGGCGCCGCGCGAGCGGGCCGAGCGTATCATCGAGCATTGCGTGGCCGAGCCGTATAAAGGCATGCTGCGCGCCTATGTCGACGAAGCCAAACGCGGCGGCGGGCAGACGCCGCACGTGCTTGAGAAGGCGTTCTCGTGGCACGTGCGCTACCGGGATACCGGTTCGATGCTGCCGGAATAAACCTTAGCTGACGCCAGGCGCCGGGCGCGCCAGCCCTTTCGCATGCGCGTCGCGGATCAGGGCGCGCACGCTGCGGTCGGCGGCCTTGCTTTCGCGCTCCATCTCCTTACCGAGCGCGCCCATCTTCTTGCCGACCGCATCCATCGGCTGGCCGGCCTGCTTCATCTGCTCGCCGATCTCCTTCATCGATGCCTGGGCCTGGCGCACCTGCGGCGCGTCATAGGCCTGCTCGATGCGCCGGCCGGCCGCCTGCATGCGCGCGCCGGTGTCTTCCATCTCGCGCCCGATGCGCTCGCGTTCGGCGTCGTCGCGCGTGACCGCCATCTTGCGGCCCAGCGCATCCATCTTGCGGCCGAGTGCTTCCATGCCGTCCTCGACGCCGTCCATGTCGCCCTGCTTCGGCAATGCCTGCATGCCGGCGCTGGCGCGGTCCATGTCGCGGCCGAGGGCATCCATCTTCTTGCTGTGGACGTCCATTTCCTTGCCGTAGCCATCCATCTGCGCGCCCAGGCGGTCGAGCGGCGCCCAGGCGGCGCGCGCCCTGGCCATCACCTCGGGGGCCTGGATCACGTATGCACGGCTGCCCTCGCGGAACCAGATGAATTCGCCCTTGATGCTACGCTGGGCGGCGCGCACGTCGTCCCAGTCGTCGCTGCTGCCGCTGATGTTGAAGCCCTTGCCGTCGGACCGCACCAGCGCATACGGTTCGCTCGCGGCCGCCACCCGCGTGACGCGTGCGCCCTCGCCTGCGGCCTGGGCCGGGATGGTGAACGTGGCCAGCGCGGCGCTGGTAGCCAGGCCGAGCATCGGCAGGGCCAGTTTCCAGATGGATGGACGGGTGCGGGACATGGGCTTTCCTCCTTGCGCCGTTGCGGCGGCTGGTTGGGCAGGCGGCGCTGCCGATGGAAGCACTGTAGGGAAAGCGGGGATGGGGGACCAGCGGGGTGCGACGGACGGTAGAAAATGCGGAGTAGCCGGGTGAAACGGAGGAAGCGCCGCGAGCGACGCTTCCGTTTTACGTTCCGAGTTAGTAGACCACCACCGACCGGATCGACTCGCCCGACTTCATCAGATCGAAGCCTTCATTGATCCGATCCAGCGGCAGATGATGGGTAATCAGATCATCGATATTGATCTTGTTTTCCATATACCAATCCACGATCTTCGGCACGTCGGTACGGCCGCGCGCGCCGCCGAACGCCGACCCCTTCCACTCGCGCCCGGTCACCAGCTGGAACGGACGGGTCGAGATTTCCTGGCCCGCCGCCGCCACGCCGATGATGATCGACTGGCCCCAGCCCTTGTGGCAGCACTCCAGCGCCTGGCGCATGGTGTTGACGTTGCCGACGCACTCGAACGAGTAGTCGGCGCCGCCGTCGGTCAGCTGGATAATGCTGTCGACCACGTTCTCGACCTTGGTCGGGTTGATGAAATGGGTCATGCCGAACTTGCGCGCCATGGCTTCGCGTTCCGGGTTCAGGTCGACGCCGATGATCTTGTCGGCGCCCACCATCTTGGCCGCCTGGATCACGTTCAGGCCGATGCCGCCCAGGCCGAACACGACCACGTTGGCGCCCGCTTCCACCTTGGCGGTGAAGATCACGGCGCCGATGCCGGTGGTCACGCCGCAACCGATATAGCAGATCTTGTCGAACGGCGCATCATTGCGCACCTTGGCCAGCGCGATCTCGGGAACCACGATGTAGTTCGAGAAGGTCGAGGTGCCCATGTAGTGGTAGATCGGCTGGCCGTCAATCGAGAAGCGCGAGGTAGCGTCGGGCATCAGGCCGCGGCCCTGGGTCGAGCGGATCGCCTGGCACAGGTTGGTCTTTTGCGACAGGCAGAATTTGCACTGGCGGCATTCCGGGGTGTACAGCGGAATGACGTGGTCGTCCTTGCGCAGGCTGGTCACGCCCGGGCCGACATCGACCACCACGCCGGCGCCTTCGTGGCCCAGGATGGCCGGGAAGATGCCTTCAGGATCGGCGCCCGACAGGGTGTAGTAATCGGTGTGGCAGATGCCGGTGGCCTTGACTTCGACCAGCACTTCGCCGGCCTTCGGGCCTTCCAGCTCGACTTCTTCGATCGTGAGCGGGTGGCCCGCCTTCCATGCAATTGCTGCCTTGGTTTTCATGTCGTAATCCTATTGCTTGATGATAATCCGCGTTGCTGTATTGACCAGCGCGCGCGTCGCAAGGGTGACATGATAGCAAGCTCAGAAAATCACGTACGCCCACGCCACCGGATGCGCTCCCCGATGGTCAGATGCATGGCGCTCAACGTCTCTTCCGCCGTCAGGATCTGCTCGGCCACGTCGCCCAGCTTGCGCCGCTGCGACCGGGCCTGGTCGCGCATCGCATCGAACGCGGTATGGCGGTCGATGTGGAAGCGCGCCATCAGGATGCCGACCGCGATGCTGGTCTCGCGCCCGGCCGCCAGCGCCGAGGTCAGGCTGGCTTCGCTGCGCTGCAGGCGCCGGATGTCGTCACCGCGCGCCAGCGCCGCCTCGAACGCCGGCAGCAGGCGCGCGGCGTCCACCGGCTTCACGACGTAGCCGACCGCGCCGGCGTCGGCCGCGGCGCGCGAACTGGCGGCGTCGTCGCTGGCGGACAGGAACATGAAGGGAAGCGTGCTTTCTTCGCGCAGCAGGCGCGCCAGGTCCAGGCCCGACATGCCGGGCATCTCGATGTCGAGCAGCACCAGCGCGATGTCGGCGCCGCGTTCCTCGATCACGCGCAGGGCCTGAGCCGAGGTGCCGGCGTCGAGCGTATCGTGGCCGGCGTGGCGCAGCACTTCGCCCAGGTATTCGCGCAGCAGCGCGTCGTCGTCGACGATCAGGACCAGGCGGCGGGAAGTGGTGGGCGGATTCATGCGGCCTCCTGGGTGGATGATGCGATGGCGCCGGCCGTGCCGGCGATGTTGCCGGACACGTGCGGAACACGCGAAAAATATAGCATGTGCCTGCCATGCGGCGCCAATCGGGAACGGCCGTCTGTCAGATGCAAAACGGGGCTGGCGTTGCCGTGACGAATGCGATAGCATCGTTCCCTGCACCTTTGCAGGGCCTATTGGAGAACTACCATGCCCGATTGCGCGAAGGTGCCGCCGCACCACGCCAGACCGTATCCCCCGGTCGACTTTTCCCTCGCCTTCCCTACCGCACTCAGACCTGCGGTCACCGCGCTGACGACTTCGGCCGCCTGGAATCCGGGACACAATGTCGGCACCTTCGAAGTCATGCTCTGCGGCGAGCAGGTGTGGATTCCGAATCGCGTGTATTTCTTCCAGCGCGTATTGTGGGGTATCGGCGATGAGCGCACTGCGCTCGACAACGGCATCGCCTGGTGCATCGGCACCCGTCATCACAGCGGCTACGTACGCGAGGGATGCCTGCGCCATCTGCTGAGTGCACCGCAGGCCTGGATGACACCGTTCATAGTCCAACTGATCGGCGAGTACGTGGTCGAGATCGTGCAGCCGATCGCTGCTGCGCTGGCTGCTCCCGACCCGCGGCTGCGTGCGGCGCTGGCTGGGTTTGTCAGAGAAAATCCCCGCCACCTGGACACGATCGAACGCCGGGTCATCAGCTACTGGTCATACTACTATCGCGGTCAGTATCCGGACCGTGCCTCCTATCCGGGAGCGCTGGCAGTAGCCCGGCTACGCGCCATGGCGCAGGAACAGACGCATTCGGACTGATGTCGACGGCTGGGGTTCAGGCAGCAGGTGTCAGCGCCAGCCGCATGCGCTGCTCGGTGATCGCCGAACCGGGACGGAACGGCTCGCGCCAGCCGGTGTCAAGAAAGCCGGTGCGTTCGTACAGACGCACCGCGGGCAGGTTGGCGCAGTTCACGCCCAGCTGCAGCGCCTGGGCGCCGCGCGCGCCGGCCCAGCGGATCGCTTCTTCCAGCAAGGCGCCGGCCACGCCCTGGTCGCGCGCTTCGGGCGCGACCCACATCTGGAACAGATTGACGATGGAGGCATCGTCGGCATCGACCTTGGCCCAGGCCATGCCTACCGCCTGGCCCTGCAGCTCGGCCACCAGTGGATAGTCCTTGCCGGACGCTGCAGCAGCGCTCAGGCGCGCGGCCCACGTTTCGGGCGGCAGCACCTGCTGGGTGTCGAGCGTGGTGCTGAATGCGTCCGGCGCATCGGCCAGCGCGCGCAGGCGGATGGCGCGGTAGGCCGGCCATTCATCGGCAGTAAAGGGACGGATCGAAAACGCGGCGAGCTGGTGCACCATGGCGACTCCGGAAGGGTTGGAGTGTCGATTCTAGCAAGCAACAAGCCGCGCCGGCTTCAATCCTGCTCCCACTGGTCTTCCTCGCGCCGCCGGCGCGCGCGGCCCACCGCGATCCGGGTGCGCGTGGTGAACGCGATCAGGCGCGCCACCACCACCGCCAGGTACATCAGGCCGATCAGCATCTCGACGCTGGCCAGCGCGCGCGCATGCACGGTAAGCGGGATCACGTCGCCGATGCCGGTACTCGACAGCAGCGCGAAGCTCAGGTAATTCAGTTCGGTCCAGGTACGCGGCGCGTCCGGGTTGATGGCGGCGGCGAAGGTGCCGGGGTGGACTTCCTGCAGCAGCACGTACAGGTGGGTGAAGGCCCAGGCCAGCAGGGTGAACGTGGCGCCGGCCGCGAACAGCTCGTCGGTGGTGGCCAGTTCGTCGTCCATCATGTAGGCGATCAGGCTGCCAGCCGCATAGAAATAGAACAGCGCTTCCAGCCCGGACGACCAGGCCAGCAGTTCACCTTTGCCGAACAGGATCTGGGTCAGCAGCAGGCCGATGATCGGCACCGCCAGCGCCCAGCTCACCCGCACCTCGCCCGGCGTGCGCCGCACCATGCGGATGGTAAAGGCCAGCACCACGATGCCGAACACATTGAAGGCCACCCGGCCGGCCGGGGTGCCTTCGATGAAGGGATACGCCAGCATCCCGATCAGCTGCACCAGCAGCAGGATGGCGGACGGATGGCGACGGGTATGGATGAACAGGCGCAGTGGCGACATGGCGCAAAACCGGAACGATGATGCGCCATTGTAGGATCAAGGGGGCCCGAACAGCGCTCCGAATGCGCGCGCCGCCGCGGCCGGGTCGGGCTGGCCATACACGCCCGTGATCGCCGCCACCATGTCGGCCCCGCGCGCCACCAGCGGCGCGGCGTTGCTTGGTGTCATGCCGCCGATGACCACCACCGGCAGCGTAATCCCGGCCTTCGCTTCGCTCAGGCGTTCGGGCGGCGTGACGAAGGTGTACTTCTTGACCGGCGACGGATAGAAGCCGCCGAAGGCGACGTAGCTGGCGCCGGCCGCCTGCGCCGCGCGCGCCAGCGCCAGTTCGCCGTAGCACGAGGCGCCGACGATCTTGTCGCGGCCGAGCAGTGCACGCGTAGCGGCAATGCCCTCGTCGCTTTCTCCCAGGTGCACGCCGTCGGCGTCGAGCGCCTGGCACAGGTCGATGTGGTCGTTGATCACCAGCGGCGTGCCATGGCGGCGGCACAGCGCCAGCAAAGCGCCGGCCTGCTCGGCGCGCAGGTCGGCGCCGGCGTCCTTGTGGCGGTACTGCACCAGCGCGGCGCCGCCTGCCAGCGCGGCGTCGGTGGCGGCCAGCAATCGTTCGGTGTCGTCCCAGTTGGGGGTGACCAGGTACAAGCCTCGCATGTCGGCTCCTTTCATGATGACTGCAATATGCGGCGCGGAATGCGCTGCCCCGGCGCCAGCGTGAACGACTCGACCAGCGCGCGGTAGGTATAGGCCTGGGCGCCGTCGAGTGCCTGTTCCAGTTCCTGGCCCAGCGCCAGGCGCGCGACCACGGCGGCCGCCAGCGTGCAGCCGCTGCCGTGGTAGGTGGCCTGCAGCTTCGGCCACTTCCAGCTGCGTACCTCGCGGCCATGATGCAGCCAGGTATTGCGCACGATGTCGTCGGTGGTATCGCCACCGGTGACCAGCACGTGCTCGCATTCCAGCTCACCCAGCAGCGACGCTTCGTGCAGATTGGGCAGCGCGATCGTCGCCAGCGGCAGCAGCGCACGCACGGCAGCAATGGCGTCGCCCTGCCCCAGCGCGTAGCCATGGCCGCTGAACAGCACCGGGTCGAGCACCACCGGCAAATCGGGCTGGCGCTCGCGCAACCCACGCACGATCTCCGCGACGGCGGCGGCATTCGCGCCGTTGCCGGGGATGCCGATCTTGACCGCCTTGATGTCGAATGCCGCCAGCAGCGGCGCCGCCTGCTCGGCGATCAGGCGCGTCTCGACCGGCATCGCGCCGAACACGCGGTTGTTGTCCTGCGCGGTGAGCGCGGTCGCCACCGGCAGCGCGTGCGCACCCTGCGCGGCGATGGCCAGGATGTCGGCCGCCAATCCGGCGCCGCCGCCGGGGTCGAGCCCGGCCAGGACCAGCACGGCCGGCGGGTTGGTGGCGCCGCTCATGGCGTGATCTTTCCTTCAGTCGGCGACGAGGGCGAGGCCGCGAAGCGCTTCGGCATGCGTCCGGCGAGATACGCGTCGCGCCCGGCCAGCACCGCGTGCTTCATGGCGCGCGCCATGCGCACCGGGTCTTGCGCGGCGGCGATGGCGGTGTTCATCAACACGCCGTCGCAGCCCAGCTCCATCGCGATCGCCGCATCCGACGCGGTGCCGACGCCGGCGTCGACCAGCACCGGCACCGTGGCCTGCTCGATGATCAACGACAGGTTCCAGGGATTGAGGATGCCCATGCCCGAGCCGATCAGCGACGCCAGCGGCATCACCGCCACGCAGCCGATCTCCTGCAGGATGCGCGCCTGGATCGGGTCGTCGCTGCAATAGACCATCACGTCGAAGCCGTCGCGCACCAGCGTTTCCGCCGCTTTCAACGTTTCGGGCATGTGCGGGAACAGCGTCTTCTGGTCGCCCAGCACTTCGAGCTTGACCAGCTTGTGCCCACCCAGCAGTTCGCGCGCCATCTGCAGCGTGTAGACCGCGTCCTTGGCCGTATAGCAGCCGGCGGTATTCGGCAGAATGGTGAATTCGGACGGCGGCAGCACGTCCAGCAGGCTCGGTGCGTTCGGGTCCTGGCCGATGTTCACGCGGCGGATCGCGACCGTGATGATTTCGGCACCGGCGGCCAGCGTCGCTTCCCGGGTCTGTTCCAGGTCGCGGTACTTGCCGCTGCCGACCAGCAGGCGCGATCGATAAGGACGGCCGGCGATGGTGAGCACGTCGTCGTTGTTCAGTTCAGTCATTGCGTTCATGTTGTTGTCTCCCTTTCAGCCGCCACCGATGGCGCGCACGATATCCACCCTGTCGTTCTGCTGCAGGCGCCGCGCCGGCCATTGCTGGCGCGGCACCACCTCGCGGTTCACCGCCAGCGCCATGCCCTGTCCGTCCAGGCCCAGTTGCTCGAGCAAGCCGGACAAGGTCTGCCCGGCCGGCACGCTGCACGGCGCGCCGTTGACGTCGATCTGCGTCATTCAGACCTCGCGATACAGTTGGGCGCCGTTCCTGACGAACTCGATCGCCTTTTCCTGCATCCCCTGATGCAGCGCCGCGTCGCCCTGCACGCCATTCGCGGCGGCGTACTCGCGCACTTCCTGGGTGATCTTCATCGAGCAGAAATGCGGACCGCACATCGAGCAGAAGTGCGCCACCTTGGCCGAGTCCTTCGGCAAGGTCTCGTCGTGGAATTCGCGCGCCTTGTCCGGGTCCAGGCCCAGGTTGAACTGGTCTTCCCAGCGGAACTCGAAGCGCGCCTTGGACAAGGCGTTGTCGCGCAGCTGGGCGCCAGGATGGCCCTTGGCCAGGTCGGCGGCATGAGCCGCAATCTTGTACGTGATGATGCCGTCCTTGACGTCGTCCTTGTCGGGCAGGCCCAGGTGTTCCTTGGGCGTGACGTAGCACAGCATGGCGGTGCCGTACCAGCCGATGTTGGCGGCGCCGATGCCCGAGGTGATGTGGTCGTAGCCGGGTGCGATGTCGGTGGTCAGTGGCCCCAGCGTGTAGAACGGCGCCTCGTGGCACTGCTCCAGCTGCAGATCCATGTTCTCCTTGATCAGGTGCAGCGGCACGTGGCCCGGGCCTTCGATGATGGTCTGTACGTCGTGCTGCCATGCGATCCGGGTCAGCTCGCCCAGGGTTTTGAGTTCGGCCAGCTGGGCTTCGTCGTTGGCGTCGTAGATCGAGCCGGGACGCAGGCCGTCACCCAGGCTGAACGAGACATCGTAGGCTTTCATGATGGCGCAGATGTCTTCGAAGTGCGTGTACAGGAACGATTCGCGGTGGTGCGCCAGGCACCATTTGGCCATGATCGAGCCGCCGCGCGAGACGATGCCGGTCAGGCGTTTCGCCGTCATTGGCACGTACCGTAAAAGCACGCCGGCGTGGATGGTGAAGTAGTCGACGCCCTGCTCGGCCTGTTCGATCAGCGTGTCGCGGAAGATCTCCCAGCTCAGCTCTTCGGCCTTGCCGTTGACCTTTTCCAGGGCCTGGTAGATCGGCACGGTGCCGATCGGGACCGGGCTGTTACGGATGATCCATTCGCGCGTCTCGTGGATATGCTTGCCGGTGGAGAGGTCCATCACCGTGTCGGCGCCCCAGCGGATGGCCCAGGTCATCTTCTCGACTTCTTCGCCGATCGACGAAGTGACGGCCGAATTGCCGATGTTGGCGTTGACCTTCACCAGGAAGTTGCGGCCGATGATCATCGGTTCCAGTTCGGGGTGGTTGATGTTGGCCGGGATTACGGCGCGTCCACGCGCGACTTCCGAGCGCACGAATTCGGGCGTGATTTCATTCGGGATGCTGGCGCCGAACGACTGGCCCGGATGCTGGCGGCCCAGCAGATCGGCCACGCGCTGGCCCATCGGGCCGGAAGCCTGCAGCGAGGCGATGTATTCCTTGCGCCGCATGTTTTCGCGCAGGGCGATGAATTCCATCTCGGGCGTCACGATGCCCTGGCGCGCGTAGTGCATTTGCGTGACATTCGCGCCGGCACGGGCACGGCGCGGGGCGCGCTGCAGGTTGAAGCGCAGTGCCGCCAGCGCCGGATCGCCCAGGCGCGCCTGGCCGTAGGCCGAGGTCGGGCCACCCAGCTGCTCGGTGTCGCCGCGGCCTGCGATCCAGAGCGCACGCGGGGTGCCCAGGCCGCTGCGGATATCGATCGCCGCCGCCGGGTCGGTGTAGGGGCCGGAGGTGTCGTACACGTACAGCGGCGGATTCGGTTCGCCGCCGAAGCTGTCGGGTGTGGGTGACTGCGCTATCTCGCGCATCGGCACCCGGATGTCGGGCCGGCTGCCTTCGATATAAACCTTGCGGGAATTGGGTAGCGGCTTGATGGCCGCGTCGTCCACCATGGCGGTGGCCGAATCGAATTTCAGAGGTGCGTTCATGTGGCTCCCTTGCTTGCGGAGCCAGCAAAGGAGGTGCCGGGTATCGTCCGGTGATGCGGCACGGGCGCGGGTGCGCACGGCCACCGGTCGTCGAGATCGGCTGCTTCCCTTCGCTGGCATTATCCAGATCAGGTTCGGAGGGTATTTCTCACCCGCGTACCGTCGGTACGCAGGACCCCTAGCGTTTGCTGCCAAGATGGCAGCAGGCCGATTATGGCCCGTTGTTCATACAGATTGCAAGAACAATTGCAGCGCAACTGTTACAGCATCGGCGGCTCCTCTCCCATCGGCAGCAACTGCAGATCCTCGTTCACCAGCCGCACTTCGACGAACGGCGTCTGCGCCGGCTCGATCGTGCGCGTCACCCGCGGTCCGCCTTCGACCGCCACTTCGAGCTGCACGCTGGCGGCCCCGGTTTTCACGTCCACCGCATCGGCGCGCGAGATGGTCCAGTCGGTGCTCACCCCCGATTTGCTGAACACCTCCTTGCCATCGACCCGCACGCTCACGGTATTGTTCTGGAAGCCTTCGCCCAGCCTTACGCGTAACGTCATGACCGCCCTCGCCTTCTCGCTTGTTACGACAGGAACCCCGGACCAGGCCGCTGCCGGCACCGCGGCTGTCGATAACAGCAGCGGCGCCAGCATGGCCATCACTTTCCACATCATCCTGCACGCCATCATCGCATCACGGCTTGCGCGCGGTTGACGGCGCCGCGGACGATACCGACAACTGGCTCAGGGTCGCATTCGCGCCCTTGTCGTCGCCGATCGCCTTCTGCACGCTCGACAGCGTCATGAGCGCCTGGTCCTGGGTCACCGGATCGAGCACGCGCGACGCGGTCACGTTCGACAGCAGCGCGATGCTTTCCTGCGGCTTGGCTTCGCGCACGCCGAGCGGCTTGCCTTCGCTGGCCGCGGCCTGCCCGCCCGCACCCACGGTCTTGAAGGTGCGGCCCAGGTTGACGCCCTTGATCATGCGCACATAAGTCGCCATCGGATGCGTGTCGAAGCGGTCCAGCACTTCCTCGAACGCTTCGTTACCGGCGCGCAGCGCTTCGCTGTCCGACCCCTGCAGGTACAGCAGCGCGCCCTGGTCGTCGCCCAGGAACAGTTCGGCCATCCGGTCTTCTTCGGCGCTGACCGGATAGCGCACCCGGATCGTGATCAGGTCGGACAGCACCTGCGAGCCGTCCAGCGCCGCATACGCCGCACGTACCCGGTACTGGCCCGGCTGGTCAAAATAGAAGCCGTCCTTGCCGTAGCCGATGTAGGCGCTGTCGCGGATCGCGTCGTTCGCTTTCAGCACGGTGGTGCGCTCGCCCACCAGGTGGTCGATCATCGGCTCATAGGCCTTCACTTCGCCGCTCGGTTTTTGCACGATGACTTTCACCAGCCCGCAATTCGGATGCAGCCAGGTGTGGGCGCGGCGGCCGCGCATGTCGTTCGCCTGCAGCTTCAGTTCGAGCACCACCGGTTCGCCCAGTGCAAAGCTCTTCTGGTGCGTCGAGATCTCGAACCTGAGGCCCGATTCGTCCTCGAGCGGATCGGCCATCACTTCCCTGCCGAGCGAAGCGCCGACCGTGAAGTTGTTGCCGCCCATGATGACGTCGTTGCGGAAGCCGTGACGCAGGTGGATCAGCTCTTCATCGTCGAAGCGGAAGTCGAAGCTGTTCCAGAATCCGGACGCGCCGCCGCCCGGATAGGACCACGGGTAGTTCATCCACGACAGCGCGTCGGGCCGGTTGGCCTTGGGCGGCGAGGCATACGATTTCTGCCACGAGTGCATCAGGTTGAAGCAGTGGCCCAGTTCGTGCACATAGGTGTACAGCTGCAGCCGCAGCTGCTCGGCCGAGGTGCCGCCGATCCCGGCATGGAACACGGCGCAGCCTTGTCGCTGCTTGCCCTGCTGGTCGAACATGATGCCGTATAGGCCGCTGCCCAGGTCGTGGTTCTGCGCCACCAGCTCCCATACGCACCACTGGGCCACGTCGGCCCATAGCGAAAACTGGGTCTGCATCGAGGCGTGCAGCTCGGCATTGCTCCACTTGGCGCCGGCGCCTGCACCGCTGATGTTGACGATGCCGCCCGGGATGGTGGACATGCCGATGCCGGCTTCGCCGAAGGCGCTCACCACGCTGATCGAACGCGCGGCACCGCCCGACGGCAGCGAACCGGTGTTATAGCTGCTGAACATCGGCGTGGTGACATCCGACACGCGGTCGGTTTCGATGCGCACGCTGCGGTAGCGCGTGGTCGAGAACGGACAATGGTAATTCGCGCCCGGCGCATTGGTGACGGTATAGAACTGCAGGCTGGCCGGCGCCTGCGGCAGGAACAGGCTCACGCGCGGGATGGTGACCTGCACCACCGGCGCGCCGGCCGAGAACGTGAAGCGGCCCAGGCCGCGCGCCACGATGCGGGTCGCGGTGACGGTGATCGCCGGGCTGTCCACGGTGAACGAGCCGAAATACGTCGTGGTCTTGCCGACCGTCTGGTAAAAGTCGCCGCTGACGCGTTTCATGGTGCGGCCGCGGTCGACGTCGACCCGCAGCTCGACCTGGAAGCTGCCCAGCGCGCCCTTGTAGCAGCCGCTGACCGCTTTCTTGATGACCGGGATCGGGATCGGCGGGATCGGGATCGGCGGTTTCGGGGTTGGAATCGGTAGCGGCTGCGGCGGTAGATACGGCGTGCCCTCAGCCGCGATGCCGGGCGTTTCTTCGTCGTGCTCGCCCAGTCCCAGTTCGCCGTTCGTCAGGTTCGAGATTTCCTCGTAGCTCATCTGCGCGCCCTGCGCATTACCCTGCTGCGGGTTGATGTCGTCCTGCGCATCGTCGATGACGGACTCGAGCCCGGTAGGATCCAGTGGTGCCATGGTGTTTCTCCTTGCAACAGCATTCATCGCCTGCGCCGCCGCCGGAAATGAAGACAGGTCTGGAGGACAAGCCTGCCATCCTGCACGGCTGCGCGCTCTTGTTTAGCAACAGATAGTTCCCCTCCTCTAAAAAACCTTGTCCTGGTTTGACCGCCGCGGGCAGGACGCGATTCGTCGAGGCTGTCTCAATTTGGCCCGCGAAACGGGTCGTTTAGAGGCAAATCAAAGGAATCCAACAGGATTGCGTCGGTATGCTGCGCCAAGGGGTTGCACCGATGCCGGCGAGATAGGCTGGCGCTGCAAGGTGACCTATAATGTTTTTTTTCGCAAAAATTCAACGCCACCACATCATGGAATTAGCCAAGTCTTTCGAGCCAGCCGACATTGAACAATTCTGGCGCGCCGAGTGGGAAAAGCGCGGTTACTACAGCGCCACCATGGACGAGGGCAAGCCGTCGTTCAGCATCCAGCTGCCGCCGCCGAACGTGACCGGCACCCTGCACATGGGCCACGCGTTCAACCAGACCGTCATGGATGGCCTGACCCGCTACTACCGCATGCGCGGCCACAACACCGCCTGGGTGCCGGGCACCGACCACGCCGGCATCGCGACCCAGATCGTGGTCGAGCGCCAGCTCGACGCCCAGAAGATCTCGCGCCACGACCTCGGCCGCGAGAAGTTCCTGGAAAAAGTCTGGGAATGGAAGGAACAGTCGGGCAACACCATCACCGGCCAGATGCGCCGCCTGGGCACCTCGCCCGACTGGAAGCGCGAATACTTCACCATGGACGAACCGCGCTCGAAGACCGTGGTCGAGGTCTTCGTGCGCCTGTACGAGCAGGGCCTGATCTACCGCGGCAAGCGCCTGGTCAACTGGGATCCGAAGCTGGGCACCGCGGTGTCGGACCTGGAAGTCGATTCGCAGGAAGAAGACGGCTCGATGTGGTACATCCAGTACCCCTTGAGCGATGGCAGCGGACGCCTGACGGTGGCCACCACCCGTCCTGAAACCATGCTGGGCGACGTCGCCGTAGCGGTCGACCCGACCGACGAGCGTTATACCCACTTGCACGGCAAGATGCTGACCCTGCCGCTGACCGGCCGCCAGGTGCCGATCATCGCCGACAGCTACGTCGACAAGGAATTCGGCACCGGCTGCGTCAAGATCACGCCGGCGCACGACTTCAACGACTACGCGGTCGGCCAGCGCGCGGGCCTCGAGCCGATCAACATCTTCACGCTCGACGCCAAGATCAACGAGAATGCGCCCGCGCAGTACCAGGGCCTGGACCGCTTCGCCGCGCGCAAGCAGATCGTGGCCGACCTGGAAGCGCAAGGCTTCCTGGAACAGGTCAAGCCGCACAAACTGATGGTGCCGCGCGGCGACCGTACCGGCGTCGTGATCGAGCCGATGCTGACCGACCAGTGGTTCGTCGCCATGACCAAGCCGGCACCGGAAGGCACCTTCAATCCGGGCAAGTCGATCACCGAAGTGGCGCTGGAAAAAGTCGCCAGCGGCGAGATCAAGTTCGTGCCCGAGAACTGGAGCACGACCTACAACCAGTGGCTGGGCAACATCCAGGACTGGTGCATCTCGCGCCAGCTGTGGTGGGGCCACCAGATCCCGGCCTGGTTCGCCGAAGACGGCCGCATCGTGGTCGCGCGCAGCGAAGAAGAAGCCAGGGCCAAGGCGGCCGAGCAAGGCATCACGGGTGAGCTGACCCGCGACAACGACGTGCTGGACACCTGGTTCTCGTCGGCGCTGGTCCCGTTCTCGACCATGGGCTGGCCGGAAGAAACGCCGGACATGAAGATGTTCCTGCCGTCGTCGGTCTTGGTGACGGGCTTCGACATCATCTTCTTCTGGGTGGCGCGCATGGTCATGATGACCAGCCACTTCACCGGCAAGGTGCCGTTCGAGACCGTGTACGTGCATGGCCTGGTGCGCGATTCGCAGGGCCAGAAGATGTCGAAGTCGAAGGGCAACACGCTCGACCCGATCGACCTGATCGACGGCATCGACCTCGAGCAGCTGGTTGCCAAGCGCACCACCGGCCTGATGGACCCGCGCGCGGCTGAGAAGATCGCCAAGGCCACGCGCAAGGAATTCCCGGACGGGATCCCGGCGTTCGGCGCCGACGCGGTGCGCTTCACGATGGCGAGCTACGCTTCGCTGGGCCGCAACATCAACTTCGACCTGGGCCGCGCCGAGGGTTACCGCAACTTCTGCAACAAGCTGTGGAACGCGACCCGCTTCGTGATGATGAACACCGAGGGTAAGGATTGCGGCGCACCGAAGCCGGAAGACCTGTCCCCGGCCGACCGCTGGATCATCTCGCTGATGAACCGCGTCGAACTCGACATCGCCAAGGGCTTCGCCGACTACCGCTTCGACAACATCGCCAGCAGCATCTACAAGTTCGTGTGGGACGAGTACTGCGACTGGTACCTGGAAGTGGCCAAGGTCAGCGTCCAGCAAGGCAGCGAAGCGCAGCAGCGCGCCACCCGCCACACCCTGCTGCGCGTGCTGGAAGTGATCCTGCGCCTGGCGCATCCGATCATCCCGTTCGTGACCGAAGCGCTGTGGCAGAGCATCGCGCCGCTGGCCGGCAAAACCGGCGACACCATCATGCTGCAGCCGTATCCGATCGCCGACGAGTCGCTGATCGACGAAGGGGCCGAAGCCTGGATGGAACAGTTCAAGCTTCTTACCGACGCCACCCGCAACCTGCGCGGCGAGATGTCGCTGTCGCCGTCGGTACGCGTGCCGCTGATCGTCGAGCCGGGCAACGAAGCGGACCGCGCCAACATGGCCGTGTTCGCACCGTACATCCAGCTGCTGGGCAAGCTGGCCGAGGTGCAGATCGTCGATGCGCTGCCGGAGTCGCCGGCCGCGGTGTCGATCGTCGGCACCACCAAGCTGATGCTGAAGGTCGAGATCGACGTCGCCGCCGAACGCGAGCGCCTGTCGAAAGAGATTGCGCGCCTGCAAGGCGAGATCGCCAAGGCCAACGGCAAGCTGTCGAACGAGAGCTTCGTCGCGCGCGCGCCGGCAGCCGTGGTGGCGCAGGAAAAGGAACGCGTGGCCAACTTCTCGGCGACGCTGGAGAAGATGCAGGAGCAGTTGGGCAAGCTGGCAACGGCTTGATGGGATGACGCTGATTGCGTTCATCAGCGTCCCACCGCTCCCGTTCTTTCGCTGGCAGTAGCACGTCATCCCCGCGCAGGCGGGGACCCGATTTTATTGCGTACCACTTACTTCACACATGGTGGCTACGCGAAGAAACGTGGGTCCCTCTTGCGCGGGGATGACGTTTTCAGGCTGGTAAATGAAAACCTTTCACCCTGCGTCAGCCGACAACTCGCTCCGTCAAATCGCAGTCTGCTATATTTCCCGCATCCGTACTCCGGCCATCGCGCCACGCACACCGATGCAAGCAGCCCCCATCCCCGACAACGAAGCCGAACGCCTGGCGGCGCTGTACGAACTGCTGATCCTCGACACGCCTCCAGAAGAACGCTACGACAAGATCGCCCGCTTCGCCGCGGATGAATTCGATGTGCCGATCGTGCTGGTCAGCCTGCTCGATACCAACCGCCAGTGGTTCAAGGCCAGCGTCGGCACCGACCTGTGCGAGACCGCGCGCGAATACTCGTTCTGCTCGCACGTGATCCTGCGCGACGAGATCCTGGTCATCCCCGATGCGCAGGATGACGTGCGCTTTGCCGACAACCCGATAGTGGTCGGCCCACCGCACATCCGCTTCTACGCCGGCGCCCCGCTGGCGACCGCGCCCGACATCCGCCTCGGTACGCTGTGCCTGATCGACCGCCGCCCGCGCACGCTCGATGCGCTGGAACTGGGCATCCTGGGCACGCTGCGCGACCTGGTGGTGATGGAGATGAAACGCGTCGAGGAGGCGCAGGATGGCTGAACCGATGAACATCCTGCTGGTGGAACCGGAAGCGCTGCTGCGGCGCACGGTGGTGATGACGGCGCGCAGCCTGAACCTGGGCCTGGTGCACGAAGCGGCCAGCAGCGACGCCGCGCTACGCATGCTGCGCTCGCGCAGCTACCATGGCGCGGTGATCGCGGTCGACTGCCTGGGCAGCGGTGGCGGCCGGCGCTACGACCTGAGTCTGATCGACCAGTTGCGCTTCGGCGACGCCGGCAAGCAGGACATCCCGATCGCGATCATGGCCGACCAGGCTACGCCCGAATTATTGAACGAACTGCGCGACCGCAAGATCAGCCGCGTGATCCTGAAACCGTTCCGTGCCAAGGTGTTGCTGGAAACGATTGCCGGCTTCGGCGCGCCGAAGCCGGTTGCAGCGTGATCTGCACGGCTTAGTCCACGCTGCGCCACCACGCCTGCCCTGCATGCGGCCGCTTCAGGTCAAGCGCTTCACCCATCTCGGGCGTAGTCAGGCGCACATTCTTCTCTTGCGCCAGCACGGCGATGCGGTCGAACGGATCCTGCCAGCGGTGCAGGCCGAGGTCGAAGGTGCCGTTGTGGATCGGCAGCAGCCAGCCGGCGTTGAGATCAGTGAAAGCCTGCAGGGTTTCTTCCGGCTGCATATGTACCTCAGGCCACATCTTGTCGTAGGCGCCGGTCTCGACCAGCGCTACGTCGAACGGGCCGTACTTGGCGCCGATCTCCTTGAAGCCCTTGAAGTAACCGCTGTCGCCGCTGAAGAACACGCGCAGGTCGTCGTGCAAGATCACCCACGAAGCCCACAGGGTCGAGTCGCGGTCGAATGGCGTGCGGCCCGAGAAGTGGCGGGCCGGCGTGGCCACCAGGCGCACCGCGCCGACCTTGGTTTCCTGCCACCAGTCGAACTGGCGCACCTTGGCCGCGTCGACGCCCCACTCTACCAGCCGGTCGCCCACGCCCAGCGGCGTCAGGAACACTTCGGTCTTGGCGGCCAGCGCCTTGACCGCGGCATGGTCCAGGTGGTCGTAATGGTCGTGCGACAGGATCACGGCCTTGATCGGCGGCAGCTGTTCGATGCCGATCGGCGGCGCATGGAAGCGCGCCGGGCCGGCCCACTGCACCGGCGAAGCGCGGTCGGAAAATACCGGGTCGGTCAGGTAGAACTCGCCGGCCAGCTTGATCAGCATGGTCGAGTGGCCGAGGCGGTACAGGGTGTTGTCGGGCGCGGCGAGCAGGTCGGCGCGGGTCAACGCGCGTACCGGGATCTTGCCTTTGGGGATGGTGCCGGCCGGCTTGTCGACCATCGCCTTCCACCACAGGCGCGCCATCTCGCCCACGCTGTACTGGCGCACCGGCACCGGGTTGTGGAATTTGCCGTCGTGGTATTGCGGCGAAGTTTGGGCGGACGGGGTCGCGGAAACGGAGGTGCAGGCAGCCATGGTAAGAAGTGCTCCCAGAATGGTGATGGCGAAAAATAAGCGCATGGTCGTAGTGAATTCGTCAAAATTACACTACACAGTGTAGTGTCTTAAATTGAGAAAGTAAACCACTGAGTGTAAAATTCACCCATGACCGCTCCCACCCGCCTTACCGACCGCAAGCGCAGTGCGATCCTGGCCGCCGCCGCCGAACAGTTCCGTACCCATGGCTACGAGAATGCCAGTGTGGACAGCATCGCCGCCCTGGCCGAGGTGTCGAAACGCACCGTCTACAACCATTTCCCGAGCAAGGACCTGCTGTTTGCGGAAACCATCATGCACATGTTCGAAAGCAGCGCCGGCATGCTGGAGCTAAGCTACCGGCCCGACCTGGACCTGCGCGAACAGCTGGAAGAACTGATGCGCCAGAAGATGCGCAGCCTGGGCGACCGCGACTTTCTCGATTTGGCGCGGGTGGCGATCGGCGAAGCGATCCATGCGCCTGAGCGCACGCTGCCGATCCTGGCGCGTCTCAATGAACTGGAAGAAGGCGTGACGCGCTGGATCCGCGCGGCGCAGGAAGATGGGCGGTTGAAACCGGGCGATGCGGCGTTCGCGGCCCATGCGCTGCAGGGCCAGGTCAAGACGTTTGCCTTCTGGCCGCAGATCGCGATGGGCGCGGCGCCGCTGGCGCCGGATGAACAGGAACGGGTGATCGACGCAGCGGTATCGATGTTCCTGGCCTACTTTGCGGTCGATCCCCAGCCGCGCGCCTGAAGCGAACGGCCGGGGCTGCAGCTTACGCGGCCTTGTCGTCCACCTTGCTGTTCTGGACACGCAGCGCGGCTGCGCGGCCTTCCCAGTAGTGGGCATTCTTGATGCCCAGCGCCACCGGATCGAATTCCGGATCTTTGCCGGCTTTCTTCTGGGCTTCGTAATCGCGCAGGCACTTGAACGCGACCTTGTGCAGCAGCACGATGGCCACGATGTTCAGCCAGGCCATCAGGCCGACGCCCATGTCGCCCAGCGCCCAGGCCACGTCGGCGGTCTTCACTGCGCCGTACACGGTGGCGCCGATGATGAACAGTTTCAGCAGGAAGTTCATCCATGGATGGCGCGCGTTGCGGTCCATGTAGGCGATATTGGTTTCGGCGATATAGTAATAGGCCACGATGGTGGTGAAGGCGAAGAACAGCAGCGCGATCGCCACGAACAGCGCGCCGAAGCCCGGCATCACGTTCTCGAGCGCGGTCTGGACATAGCCCGGGCCGGCGGCCACGCCCTGCACGCCGGTGTACAGCACCGCGCCGTCGGGCGCCTCGACGTTGTACTGGCCGGTGATCAGGAGCATGAAGGCGGTGGCCGAGCACACGAACAGGGTGTCGATATAGACCGAGAAGCCCTGCACCAGGCCCTGCTTGGCCGGATGGCTCACTTCGGCGGCCGACGAAGCGTGCGGTCCGGTGCCCTGGCCGGCTTCGTTCGAGTACACGCCGCGCTTGACGCCCCACATGATGGCCATGCCGAGGATGGCACCGAAGCCGGCGTCCAGGCCGAAGGCCGACGAGAAGATCAGCCGGATCACACCAGGCAGCGCCTCGATGTGCAGGAACACGATCACGCAGGCGACCACGATATAGCCCAGCGCCATGAACGGCACCACGTACTCGGCGAAGCTGGCGATGCGCTTGACGCCGCCGAAGATGATGAAGGCCAGCGCGATCGCCAGCACGGCGGCGGTGACGTTGGCGTCGATGCCGGCGGCGGTGCGCAGGCCCTCGGCGATCGAGTTGGCCTGCACGCCCGGCAGCAGCAGGCCGGTGGCGAACACGGTGGTGATGGCGAAGATCCAGGCATACCACTTCATGCCCAAGCCTTTTTCAATGTAGAAGGCCGGACCGCCGCGGTATTGCTTGCCGATCTGTTCCTTGTAGACCTGGCCCAGGGTGGATTCGACGAAGGCCGAGCTGGCGCCCAGGAAAGCCACGGCCCACATCCAGAACACCGCGCCCGGTCCGCCGAAGGTGATAGCGGTGGCCACGCCCGCGATATTACCGGTGCCGACGCGTCCCGCCAGGGTCATGGCCAGCGCCTGGAACGACGACACGCCCTCGTCCGAGGGTTTGCCTTCGCGCATCAGGCGTGTCATCTCGCGCACATGGCGCAACTGAAGGAAGCGCGAGCGCACCGAAAAGTACAGGCCGACGCCCAAGCACAGTGCAATCAGCGCCGGGCTCCAGACCACGCCGTTGATGGCATTCACCAGATCAATCATTTCCACCTCTCGTTATGACGATGGCTTCAAGGCCATCGGTCGAAGACTACGTTGAAAAACATTGCAACAGGAACGTTGCAAAGATACAGGAAGTTGAATGTTCGTCCAGCAATTTTCGTGCCCTCCGTACAGCAAGCGTCGTGGTAGGATCGCGCCATGGACCGCCGAACCGACTACAAGACCGCCCTCATCATTGACGCCGTGATGCACGACGCCGCCGACCAACTGCGCCCCGCCGCGCACCAGCTGGCCCAGCAGGGCGTGCCGCTCGAAGTCAGCCTGCGCGTGCTGACACGGCCGGCCGAGCGGCGCCACCAGGTGACGGACGAGGACGTGCGCAACGCGCCCTAGCCGTCAACGGGACCTGGAAGGAATCCTCTGGTTTATACGCCGCCCGCGGGCGGCAGGGTTTGCTACACTCGGCCTACCAACAACAATACTGGAGACATACCATGCGACACTTCACCAAAGCCGGCCTGGCCGCTACCCTGTTCGCCCTGTCCGCCGCTGCGCTGGCCCAGAACGCTTCGCCGGTCGGCACCTGGAAAACCATCGACGACGAGACCGGTAAACCAAAGGCGCTGGTGCGCATCACCGAAGACGCGGGCATCCTCACCGGCAAGATCGAAAAACTGTTCCGCCCGGCCGACCAGGACCAGAACCCGAAATGCGTGAAATGCAGCGACACGCGCAAGGACCAGCCGATCATCGGCATGACCATCCTGTCGGGGCTGAAAAAGGACGGCAATGAATGGAGCGGCGGCGAGATTCTCGACCCGGCCGCCGGCAAGACCTACAAGAGCAAGGCCGCGCTGAAGGACAACGGCGCCAAGCTCGAAGTGCGCGGCTATATCGGCGCGCCGATGTTCGGCCGCAGCCAGACCTGGGTGCGCGAACAGTAAGCCGTCACGGCAATGAACTCGGCGGCCCGGCGACGGGCCGTCTTCTTTTACAGACCTCCCGATGACCCTGAACCAAGCATATATCTTCCTTGGACTGGCGATCGTGTCCGAAGTGATCGGCACCACCGCCCTCAAAGCCTCCGACAGTTTCACCCGCCCACTGCCGAGCCTGATCACGGTGGGCTGCTACGCGCTGTCGTTCTACCTGCTCACCTTCAGCCTGCGCGTGCTGCCGACCGGCATCGCCTACGCGATCTGGTCCGGCGTCGGCATCGTGCTGATTTCGCTGGTGAGCTGGTTCTGGTTCAAGCAGACGCTGGACCTGGCGGCGATCGCCGGGCTGGCGATGATCGTCGGCGGCGTCATGGTCATCAATCTGTTCTCGAAAAGCGTCGGGCACTAAGAACCTATCCCGATAGGTTTTAAGCGTTCTAAAGGTGTTCCCGGCAAGGGGCGATGTCGGCTATGCTGTCGTCAATATCGATCCCGTTTCCAGATGCCGACAGCATGACTTCGAACACCGTCAACCGCGCCGCGCGCCCCGTCTTTCGCGGGCGGGCGATGCGTTTGCTGCGCCTCTTGAGCCTGGCGGGCGGCGTGTTCGGCATCCTGCTGCCGGCCGCGCTGCTGGCCTCGACCGCGCATGGCATTCCGGACTGGAGCGAACCGTATATCGTGCTGGTCGGCCTGGCGCTGTCTTCCAGCGGCTTTTTCCTGGTGGCGATGACCGGACACCGCATGAAGAACGATCACCTGCTGCGCTCGCTCACCGCCCTGCTGCTGATGGTGCCGTTCGGCGCCAGCGCCATCGTCATCTGGCACGGCAGCAATATGATGATGGTGTACCTGTGCACCTTCCTGCTGGTGCTGACGGTGTTCCTCTATTTTGCCTTCATCTATCCGCTGATGCACGTACCGCAGAAGAAGATTGTGCCGAAGCGGGCGCCGCGGCCGATCCAGTGGACGCCGCTGCGGCGCAAGGGCGCAGCCGGCCGCTTCGGCCAATCGCGCATCGTCCGCTAGTGTCGGCCGCGCCACGGAAATCGGACTCGACGATAGCGCCGTTATCGAACAGCACCAAGCGGTGTTCGTGCACGGCGTTGCCGCGATTACTCAGACGCTGCCGTGCGCCAAATGAATCAGCGGATAAGGTCTTCCCTGTCCATCCAGTGGGGAGCGGCCCGTCCGTTTGAAGCCCATTTTTTCATAAAATCCAATGGCTTGACCGTTCTGCTCATTGACATCGGTTGTCATCGTGGGATGGAGCCTCAAGCCGTGGCAGACCAGCGCTGCACCAATGCCCAGCCCTCTGAAGGCAGGGTCAACGAACAGTGCCTCCATATGGCCGTCGTCAACAAGCATGAATGCCTGAGGATAATCGTTGGCATCCACTGCCAGCCAGAGCACGGCTTTCGGAAGGAAGTCGCAGACCAATTCCTCAATGGCGCTACGGTCTTCCGGATTCAAAAAATCGTGTGTAGCATCAACTGCGCGACGCCAGATGTCGACAGCGCGTGCGCCCTCTTCAGGACGAGAAAGCCGAATAGTAGCCATTGTTTAGCGGTCCGTGTTTAGAAAACCGGGAACATTCTAGCGAGATATGGCGTCGAGTCACGCGAACGGCTGGGCCGCTGGCGTGGGTCGTTCGAACGAACCTCGGGTGGCTTCAGCTATTTCGCAGACTGCGGAGCCGCTACGAGCGCCGAACGGGCATTCACCAAGCCTTTCTCTTGTTGGCTTGCTCGTTCATCCGCTGGCAGCATGTCGACCGCGATTATCAAGGATACCTGCGCCTTTAATTCGGCGGCAGGCTGTCCCACAGGTCGCCCGTCGGGCTGATGCGAGGCGCGGTGACGCCGAAGTGTTGATACGCCAGCGGCGTGGCGATGCGTCCGCGCGGGGTGCGCTGCAGGTAGCCCTGCTGGATCAGGTAGGGCTCGAGCACGTCCTCGATGGTGTCGGCCGCTTCGCCGATTGCCGCCGCCAGGTTGCCGATGCCGACCGGACCGCCGGCGAACTTGAACAGCACCGCTTCCAGGAGTTTACGGTCCATCACGTCGAAGCCGACGGTGTCGACGTCCAGCATCTTCAGTGCGCGGTCGGCCATCTCGCGCGTGATCTCGCCATTGCCCTTCACTTCGGCGTAGTCGCGCACGCGGCGCAGCAGGCGGTTGGCGATACGCGGCGTGCCGCGTGCACGCTTGGCCACTTCGCGCGCGCCGTCCTGGTCGATCGGCGCTTCGAGCAATGCGGCGCTGCGCGCTACGATCTTGGTCAGTTCCTCGACGTTGTAGAACTCCAGGCGCGCCACGATGCCGAAGCGGTCGCGCAATGGATTGGTCAGCATGCCGGCGCGGGTGGTGGCGCCGACCAGGGTGAACGGCTGCAGGTCGAGCTTGACCGAGCGCGCCGCCGGGCCTTCACCGATCATGATGTCGATCTGGTAGTCCTCGAGCGCCGGGTACAGGATCTCTTCGACCACCGGAGATAAACGGTGGATCTCGTCGATGAACAGCACGTCGTTCGGCTCGAGGTTGGTCAGGAGCGCGGCCAGGTCGCCCGGGCGCTCGAGCACCGGGCCCGAAGTCTGGCGCAGGTTCACGCCCATCTCGCGCGCGATGATGTGGGCCAGCGTGGTCTTACCCAGGCCCGGTGGGCCGAACAGCAACGTGTGGTCCAGCGCTTCGCGGCGCTTCCTTGCCGCGCTGATGAAGATTTCGAGTTGGTCTCGGATCTTTTCCTGGCCGACGTATTCGTCCAGCTGCTTCGGCCGCAAGGCGCGTTCGATCGCTTCCTCGTTGGGCGAGGCCGGCGCCGAATCGATGATGCGCTGTTCGGCGAAGTTCCCGTTAAAGTTGTCGGTCTGGATACTCATGTCTTGTTTCCGTTAAGCCTTGGACAGTGCCTTCAGGGCGAACTTGATGCCGTCCGAGACGCTCGATCCGGCCGGCATGTTCTTGGTCGCCAGCAGCGCTTCCTTGTCGGAGTAGCCGAGCGCGGCCAGTGCATTGAGCACGTCGGCCTGGGCATCGTCGCGCGCGGCGCCCGCGGTCACGCCGATGTCGGCGCCGAGTTTGCCCTTCAGTTCCAGCAGCAGGCGTTCGGCGGTCTTCTTGCCGATGCCCGGCACTTTCACCAGGCGGCCGGTCTCCTGCAGCGTGACGGCCTGCGACAGCTCGGCCACGGTCATGCCGGACAGGATCGCCAGCGCCATGCGGGCGCCGATGCCGGTGATCTTGATCAGCTGGCGGAACAGCGCGCGTTCGGACGCGGTGCCGAAGCCGAACAGCAGATGGGCATCTTCGCGCACCACCAGGTGGGTGAACAGCACCACCTTTTCGCCGGTGTGCGGCAGGTTGTAGAACGTGCTCATCGGCACGTCGACTTCATAGCCGACGCCGTTGCAATCGACCAGCACTTGCGGCGGCGTTTTTTCGAGCAGGGTTCCGGAGAGGCGACCGATCATCGGGGTATTCCTTGGAATTGTTCTTTAAGAGACGAGACGGCTGTTCTTCATGCGCAGCGCCTGCATGTCGGGCGACAGCGTGCCCAGCAGCGCCAGCGTGTCCATGCCGTGGGCGTGGCAGATCGCCACGCCGAGCGCATCGGCGGCGTCGCTGCCTGGCAGGCCCGGCAGCTTGAGCAGGCGCGACACCATGTCCTGCACCTGCGGCTTGGCCGCCTTGCCGGTGCCGACCACGGCCTGCTTGACCTGCACCGCAGTGTACTCCGCCACGTCCAGGTCGGCGCCGACCAGCGCAGTGATCGCGGCGCCGCGCGCCTGGCCCAGCAGCAAGGTCGATTGCGGGTTCACGTTGACGAACACTTTTTCGATGGCCGCGCAGTGAGGGCGGTAGGTGGCGACGACTTCGCTAACGCCGTGCAGGATGATCTTCAGGCGCGGCGGCAGCGCGCCCTCGAGCCCGGTCTTGATGGTGCCCGAAGCGATGTAGCGCAATTTCGCGCCGTGTTTTTCAATGACGCCGAACCCCGTCGTGCGCAGGCCCGGGTCGATGCCGAGAATAATCATTATGGAATGTTACCCCGGCTGGGGGTGTTCGTGGGAAAAATACTGTGCAAAAACACAGGTGCGTGGTGGATTGATCCACATCCTGTTTGATGTTCGTAGGGTTGGCGGGTTTCCCGCCGACGCGTTCAACGATCGGTTGAATGCAAGCTCGGCATCCATTTCAACGCCGGTTGGACGCGTCGGCGGCGGAGCCGCCAACCCTACGTTACTGCCAACTGCTGATCAATGACGGAAGTGACGGGTACCGGTGTACAGCATCACCACGCCGCGCTCGTCGGCGGCATCGATCACTTCCTGGTCGCGCATCGAACCACCCGGGTGGATCACGCAGGTCGCGCCCGCATCGACCACGACATCGAGGCCGTCGCGGAACGGGAAGAACGCATCCGACGCCACCGCCGAACCGGCCAACGACAGACCGGCATTCTGCGCCTTGATCGAGGCGATACGGGCCGAGTCGATACGGCTCATCTGACCGGCGCCAACGCCCAGGGTCATGCCATTACCGCAGAACACGATCGCGTTCGACTTGACGTACTTGGCCACGCGCCAGGCGAACATCAGGTCTTGCAGTTGCTGCTGGGTCGGCTGCTTCTTGCTGACCACGCGCACGTCGGCCAGCTCGACATTCTTGGCGTCGGGCGACTGCACCAGCAGGCCGCCGCCGACGCGCTTGACGTCGTAGGCGTTCTGGCCATTGCCCAGCGCAATTTCGAGCAGGCGCACGTTCTGCTTGGCCGCCATGATCTGGCGCGCTTCTGCGGTGAACGACGGCGCGATCAGCACTTCGACGAACAGCTTGGCCAGCGCTTCAGCCGCCTTGCCGTCAACTTCGACGTTGAAGGCGATGATGCCGCCGAAGGCCGAGGTCGGGTCGGTCTGCAGCGCGCGCGAGTAGGCGTCCAGCGCATCGACGCCGATCGCCACGCCGCACGGGTTGGCGTGCTTGACGATCACGCAACCGGCCGCCTGGCCCAGGCCGCCCAGCGACTTGACGCATTCCCAGGCCGCGTCGGCATCGGCGATGTTGTTGTACGACAGTTCCTTGCCCTGCAGCTGGGTGTAGTTGGCCAGTGCGCCGTCGATGGTCACGATGTCGCGGTAGAAGGCGGCGCCCTGGTGCGGGTTCTCGCCGTAGCGCATGTCCTGCACTTTCTCGAAGCCCATGTTCAGGGTCTGCGGGAAGCTGGAACGGGTCGCGTGTGCGCGGTCTTCGCCCAGGCTGGTCAGGTAATTGGTGATGGCGCCGTCGTATTGCGCGGTGTGCGCGAACACTTTCTTGGCCAGGCGGAACTTGGTCTCGTAGCTGACCGGGCCGGTCGCTTCACCCGCGCCCTTCATCTCGGCCAGCACCACGCCGTAGTCGCTTGGATCGACGATCACCACCACGTCGCGGTGGTTCTTGGCTGCCGAACGCAGCATGGTCGGGCCGCCGATGTCGATGTTCTCGATCGCATCTTCCAGCGAGCATTCCTGCTTGGCGACGGTTTGCTGGAACGGGTACAGGTTGACCACGACCATGTCGATCTGCGGAATGCCGTGCTCTTCCAGTTTGGCGACGTGCTCGGGGAAATCGCGACGGGCCAGGATGCCGCCGTGCACTTTCGGGTGCAGGGTCTTGACGCGGCCGTCCAGCATTTCCGGGAAGCCGGTGTAGTCGGCGACTTCCGTCACCGGCACGCCGTTATCCTGCAGCAGCTTGGCGGTGCCGCCGGTGGACAGGATGTTCACGCCCAGCGCGCTCAGCGCACGCGCGAAATCGAGCACGCCGGTTTTATCGGAAACGGAAATCAGAGCTTGTTTGATCATGGTGTGGCCTATGGTTGGTAATTCGTGCGGCGGGAGTGCGGACCTGGATTGGCCACACGCCACGACGCGCGGCCACGACATGCCACGCTTAGAGCAGCCCGTGCTCCTGCAGTTTCTTGCGCAAAGTGTTCCGGTTGATGCCCAGCATCTGGGCCGCGTGCGACTGGTTGCCGTCGGCGCGCGACATCACGACCTCGAGGACCGGCTTTTCGACGGTCAGCACCATCATGTCGTAGATATTGGACGGCTTTTGCTCGCCCAGATCATTGAAATAGTCTTCGAGACTCTTTTGGACGACTTCCTGGATACTTTCTTTGCTCATGTCTTCTGCTGCTTCATCCTGGTGTTAATAAGTGCTCCGCTCTCGCGCAGCGCGTCCCCTTTTGTTCTTGTTCTGGTACTTGCTATGCCGCGATCGCGTCGAGGGCAGGATGCGCGGGGCGGTATTGTAACCGCTCGCCATGCTGCCGTTGCGATTCAAAAAAGGCATCGACGGCGGCCAGTTGCTCGGCGGTCGATTCCAGCAGGTTCATGCGCTGGCGGAATTCCTCCCCGCCCGGCAAGTCCTGCACATACCAGCCGATGTGCTTGCGCGCGCTGCGTACGCCGATGAAGTCGCCGTAGAACGCGTAGTGCGCTGGCAAGTGTTCGTTCATCAACGCGCGCACTTCTTCCACCAGCGGCGCCGGCAGGTGTTCGCCGGTGCGCAGGTAGTGGTCGATCTCGCGGCAGATCCACGGGCGGCCCTGGGCGGCGCGGCCGATCATGACCGCGTCGGCACCGGTGTAGTCGAGCACGAACTTCGCTTTTTCAGGCGTGGTGATGTCGCCGTTGGCGACCACCGGAATGCCCACCGCCGCTTTCACGGCGCGGATGGTGTCGTACTCGGCGTCGCCCTTGTAGCCGTCGGCGCGGGTGCGGCCGTGCAGGGTCAGCATCTGGATGCCGGCCTGCTCGGCCATGCGCGCGATGCGCAGCGCGTTCTTGTTCTGGCGATCCCAGCCGGTGCGGAACTTCAGCGTCACCGGCACGTCAACCGCCTCGACCACGGCGTGCAGGATGCGCTCGACCAGGTCTTCGTGCTGCAGCAGGGCCGAACCGCACCAGCTGTTGCAGACCTTCTTGACCGGGCAACCCATATTGATGTCGATGATCTGCGCGCCGCGCTCGACGTTGAACTTCGCGCAATCGGCCAAGTCTTTGGGATCGGCGCCGGCGATCTGCACCGCCTTCGGTTCCATTTCGCCTGCATGGTCGGTACGGCGCGAGGTCTTTTCGCTGGCCCACAGACGCGGGTTGGACGCCGCCATCTCGGACACCGCGTAGCCCGCACCGAGCTGCTTGCACAGCTGGCGGAACGGGCGGTCCGTCACCCCGGCCATGGGGGCGACGAAGACGTTATTTCGCAGATGATAAGGACCGATTTGCACAGAAGAAAATCACAAAAGTTTCTCGGGAACCTGCTATTTTACCCCAAGCGCTGCTCAAATTATCAGCACAATTTTTTTGATTGTTGCGCGTGCGATATTGGCAACGTGCTAAAAAAGGCGTTTGGGGGTATTGGATGCGCTCCGGTCGCAGGCAAAGGCATGCAGTGTATTTACGCCATGAAAATGGGGATGTAGGTCCCCAAGCCAAAGCCACTCACCCAAGTTCAGGCGAGCGGCAAACCACTCACGACAGATCGTCCAGCACTTTCTGCTGCAAGTGATCCACCTCACCCCAGCTCACCAGCTTCAACCTGCCCTCTTCCGCCACGAACCGGTTTACGCTCGCGTTATGTACCTTGAAATCGCGCGGCGTTTCCAGCGGCAAGCCCAGCGCCGCCCGATAAGCACATTCCAGCACCCCGCCATGCGCCACCAGCGCCAGCGTCTTGCCCGGATGCTGCCCCGCATGTCCCAGGATCGCCGTCATTGCCCGGCCAAAGAACTGACGGAAGGTTTCCCCGCAGTTCTCCCCTGGCGGCAATTCGGCATCCACATTGCGCGCCTGCCAGGCCGCGAACTGGAGCGGAAAGCGCGCCGCGATCTCGCTGTACAGCAGCCCTTCGAACCCACCATAGCAACGCTCGCGCAGCTTCGGATCGCGCTGCACGCTGCCGGCCGGCTCCCCACGCGCCAGCGCGATCGCCTCGGCCGTCTGGCGCGCCCGCCCCAGGTCGCTCGAAATGACCAGGTCGATCCTTTCGTCCGCCAGCGCCCGCCCCAGCGCCGCCGCCTGGCGCTCGCCTTCGGCATTGAGTGCGATATCCAGATGCCCCTGCAGCCGGCGTTCGGCGTTCCAGGCGGTTTCGCCGTGGCGGATCAGGAGGATGGTGGTGGCGCCCGGCGGCGCGTGTTCGACAGTCGACGACATGAGGTTCCAGTGCCCGAACCTCGGGGCATGATGGGTAACGTTGAAGCACGCTCGTCACCCCGGCTTCAGAAAGCCGGGACAAAGAGCGCAAGTGTAAAGCGGCGGACCTACTTCAGCTGATCGGCCGCGACTTCGGGATTGAGCGAATACACCCCGAAGATGCGCGCCTCGTCCAGGATATGCCCCTGGATCGCCATGCGCGCCTCCTGCCCGGTAAACCGGCCGTCGAGCGGCAGGCGCGGGATGTCGAGCGCGTACAGTGTGAAGATGTAAGTGTGCACCCGCTCATCGTTCCACGGCGGACACGGGCCGTCGTAGCCATAGAACTCGCCGGCCATATCGGGGTCTGCCGCGAACCAGCCGGTGTAGTCGTTGACGCCGTGGCGCAGCTGGTGCTCGGTGCCGTTCTTGATGGTGAACGGCACCAGCGGGCCCGGCTTGCCGTGCGGCGTGACCATGTCCGAGAACATGCCTTCGGCCAGCGACTTGAGGCAGACCGGAATGTCCACCAGGGTCCAGTGGAAGAAATCGACGCGCGGCAGCGAAGCCGGCACGCTGCGCCCTTCCTTGTTGACGTCGGTGCCCTCGGACGGCACGTCCGGATCGTGGCAGATCAGCACCAGCGACTGGGTGCCGGCCGGCACGTCGTCCCAGGCGATGTGGGGGTTGCGGTTGCTCGACAGCTTGACATGGGTGTCGGGATCGCTGACCGCAAACGCGTTGGCGGCGGGGATTTCCGCGCCGTCGGTGAATGACTCGCTCCAGATTCGCATGGTTCCTCCCTGGCTGGTAATTTTGACCGTGGCGGCCGGCGCGGGTTTCAGCGCGATGCCCCGACCGGATCAAACCGCAGCCAGAACGTCACCGGCCCGTCATTGATGAGAGACACCTGCATGTCGGCGCCGAATACGCCGGTCTGGACAATGCCATGCCGCTCGCATGCCTGGCGCACGAGATAGTCGAACAAGCGCCGCCCGTCTTCCGGCGCGGCGGCTGGCGAGAACGATGGCCGGGTGCCCGAGCGGGTATCGGCCGCCAAGGTAAACTGCGGCACCAGCAGCAGGCCGCCGGCGGTGTCGGTCACGCTGCGGTTCATCTTGCCGGCCTCGTCCGAGAACACCCGGTAGCCCAGCAGCTTGGTGAGCAATTGATCGGCTTCGCGCTCGGTGTCGCCCTTTTCGGCGCACACCAGCACCATCAGGCCGGGACCGATGGCGCCGACGGTCTCGCCGCCGACGCGCACCGCCGCTTCGCTCACGCGTTGCAGCAGGCCAATCATGCGGCCGGCGCCCCGGACAGAGTGACGCGCGCGAACTTGCGCTTGCCGACCTGCACCACGAAGTTGCCGGCCTCTACCTGCAGGCCCTTGTCGCTGACCACGGCGCCATCGATGCGCACGCCGCCCTGGTCGACCATGCGCATCGCTTCCGAGGTCGAAGCGCACAGGCCGGCCGCCTTCAGCAGTTGCGGCAAGCCGAGCGGCGCGCCCGACAGCGAAACTTCCGGCACGTCGTCCGGGATGCCGCCCTTGGAGCGGTTGACGAAGTCGGCCAGGGCGTCGTCGGCGGCCTGGGCCGAGTGGAAGCGGGTGACGATCTCTTTACCCAGCGCCACTTTGGCGTCACGCGGGTTGGCGCCGCCTTCGACCTCGGCCTTCAGCTTGGCCAATTCTTCGATCGAGCGGAACGACAGCAGGTCGAAGTACTTCCACATCATCGTGTCCGAGATGCTCATCAGCTTGGCGAACATGGTGTTCGGCGCCTCGGTGATGCCGATGTAGTTGTTTTTCGACTTGGACATCTTGTCGACGCCGTCCAGGCCTTCCAGCAGCGGCATGGTCAGGATGCACTGCGGTTCCTGGCCATAATCTTTCTGCAGCTCACGGCCGACCAGCAGATTAAATTTCTGGTCGGTACCGCCGAGTTCCAGATCCGACTGCAAAGCGACCGAATCATAGCCCTGCATCAAAGGATAAAGGAACTCATGCACCGCGATCGGAGTCCCACTCTTGTAGCGTTTGGTGAAGTCGTCGCGTTCCATCATGCGCGCCACGGTGTAGCGCGAGGCCAATTGAATCATGCCACGCGCGCCGAGCGGGTCGCACCATTCCGAGTTGTAACGGATTTCGGTACGGGCCGCGTCGAGCACCAGCGATGCCTGGCGGAAGTACGTCATCGCGTTTTCCTCGACCTGCTCTTTGGTCAGCGGTGGACGCGTGGCATTGCGGCCCGACGGGTCGCCAATCATCGAGGTGAAGTCGCCGATCAGGAAAATCACCTGATGGCCCAGGTCTTGCAGCTGGCGCAGCTTGTTCAGGACCACGGTGTGGCCAAGGTGCAAGTCAGGCGCGGTCGGGTCCAGGCCGAGCTTGATGCGCAGCGGCTTGCCGGTCTGTTCGGAGCGCGCCAGCTTTTGTGCGAACTCGCTTTCGATCAGGAGTTCGTCGGCGCCGCGCTTGGCGATGGCGAGCGCTTCGCGCACCTTGTCGCTGAGTGGCAAAGGAGCGGACGAGGTCGCCGGGGCGCCGTTACCGGTAGCTGCAGTAGAGGTCATAAATCTTGTAGGAAATTGGCTAAAACGGTTGTAGGACCACTTCTTTTGGTATAATTCACGATCCTGTTTTCGTTTCCTAGAGAAAACTTTACGAATCGATAAGAACATGGCCCTTGAAAGTTCAGCCGCAAATTTTAACTGATTGCATGAACCCTATACAGAAAATCACCCGTACCCGCCTGCTGCAGCTGGTGCCGAAGACCCGCAAGGCCCGCATGCTCGGCGCCGGGGCCGTCTTCCTCAGCATGTGCGCCTTTGGCGCGGTGGCGGTCGCTCCGATCGCCAACGATCCCTCCGACCTGCCCGTGCAATCGGTGGCGCAAGACCTGGAACTGCCTAACTTGGCCGACCAGATCGCCGCCCTGCAACAAAACGAGCAGCAATTTATCCACGAAGAACGTATCCGCCGCGGCGATTCGCTCGGCTCGATCTTCACCCGCCTCGGCATCGAGGACGCTCAAGCCCAGAAGTTCGTTCGTTCCGACAAGGTCGCACGCCGTCTGCTGTCGCTGCCGAACGGCAAGCGCATCCAGGCCGAGACCGACGAGAACGGCATGCTGCTGTCGATGAGCGCCACCGTCGTCGATGGCAAGAGCGGCAACGCGCGCACCATCACGGTCGAGCGCAAGGGCGAGAAGTTCGTCGCCCTCGACCAGCCGGCCAAGCTCGAGCGTCGCGTCGAAATGCGCTCGCGCGAGATCGCCTCGTCGCTGTACGCAGCGACCGACGACGCCAATATGGACGGCGGCACCATCCCTGATTCGGTGGTCGGCGAGATCATCGAGATGTTCTCGACCAGCATCGACTTCCGTTCGGACGTCAAGCGCGGCGACCGCTTCAACGTGGTGTACGAAACCTTCTGGCTGGACGGCGAACTGGTGAAAACCGGCCGCATCCTGGCCGGCGAATTCGTCAACCGCGGCACCAGCTACCAGTCGGTGTGGTACGAAGATCCGATCAGCAAGCAAGGCGGCTACTACAGCCTGGACGGCAAGGCGCTGAAAAAGGCCTTCCTCAAGTCGCCGCTGCAGTATTCGCGTATCTCGTCGGGCTTCTCGATGCGCACCCACCCGATCTCGGGCAAGTGGAAAGCGCACAAGGGCGTCGACTACGCGGCCGTCACCGGCACCCCGATCCGCGCCGTCGCCGACGCTACCGTCGACTTCGCCGGCAACGGCAATGGCTACGGCAACATGGTCGTGCTCAAGCACTGGTCGAACTACAGCAGCGCCTATGCCCACATGAGCCGCATTGCTCCGGGCATGAAAAAAGGCGCCAAGATCAGCCAGGGCCAGGTGATCGGCTATGTCGGCTCGACCGGCTGGTCGACCGGCGCCCACCTGCACTACGAATTCCGTGTTGCCGGTGTGGCCCAGGATCCGAACAAGTTCAAGTCGCTGGTCCAGCAACCGCTGAGCCAATCCGAACTGGCACGCTTCCGCATGGCAGCTGCCGAGATGAACCACCGCTTCTCGCTGCTGGCACCAAGCGGCAACGGCATGGCGGCACGCTGATCCGGGTTTAAAAATACGCAGTACCGACGCCCTCCGTCGCATGCAAATGCCGGAGGGCGTTTTGTTTTGGGCCCATCGCTAGCGCAACCACCATGAACGCCACCTCTTCCCTCTTCATCGGCCTGATGTCCGGTACCAGTCTCGACGGCGTCGACGGCGTGCTGGCCGATTTCTCCAACGGCGCGATCCAGACCCTGGCCGCCGCCTTCACCCCGTTCCCACCAGCATTGCGCGCCGAACTGATGGCCCTGCAATCGGCCAGTCCGAACGAACTCGAACGTGAAGCGCTGGCCGCCAACGCCTTGGCCCTGGTCTACGCCGACTGCGTGCGCGCCCTGCTGCCATCCAGCCCGGGCCCGGTCACGGCAGTCGCCGCCCACGGCCAGACCATCCGCCACCGCCCCGAACTGGGCTTCACCCGCCAGACCAACAACCCGGCCCTGCTGGCCGAACTGACCGGACTGGACGTGATCGCCGACTTCCGCAGCCGCGATGTCGCCGCCGGCGGCCAGGGTGCGCCGCTGGTGCCGGCCTTCCACCATGCCGCTTTCGGCACGCCAGGCGCGGCCCGGGTAGTGGTCAATATTGGCGGCATCGGCAACATCAGCGTGCTGCACGCGGACGGACGCGTGACCGGTTTCGATACCGGCCCGGGCAATGTTTTGATGGATCTGTGGATCGCGCGCCACCAGGATCGCGCCTATGACGAGGATGGCGCCTGGGGGGCGTCCGGCACGGTTGATGCGGCGCTGCTGGCCACGCTGCTCGACGAACCTTACTTCCGCCAACCGGCACCCAAGAGCACTGGCCGCGACCTGTTCCACGAACAGTGGCTGAATGACAAGCTGGCGCAGCACCCGGACCTGGCACCGGCCGATGTCCAGGCGACGCTGCTGCGCCTGACGGCAAGCACGATCGCGCAAGCCATCCAGGCCGAAGGCGTGACGCCGGACGCGGCCTACGTCTGCGGCGGCGGCGCCTACAACGGCGCCCTGCTGCGCGCCATCGGCGCCGAGCTGGGCGGCATCAAGGTGGAATCGACGGCGGCGCTGGGCGTAGCGCCGAACCGGGTCGAAGCACTCGCCTTCGCCTGGCTGGGCTGGCGCTGCGTGAATCGCGAGCCGGGCAACCTGCCTGCGGTCACCGGCGCACGCGGCCTGCGTGTACTGGGCGCGCTGTATCCCGCATAAAACAGCGCGGCCCGCACGGGCGGGCCGTCAGGATGCAACGCAGTCACCGCACGCTGCCAAAATGCAAACGGCCCGCTCGCAGCGGGCCGTCGACTACCCGGAACGATCCGGGCGGCGTGGCGTGAAACTTATGCCGAGAACGACGAACCGCAACCGCAGGTCGAGGTGGCGTTCGGATTCTTGATCACGAACTGCGCGCCTTCGAGGTCATCCTTGTAGTCGATTTCGGCGCCGACCAGGTACTGGTAGCTCATCGAATCGATCAACAGCTGGACGCCGTTCTTTTCCATCGTCGTGTCGTCGTCGTTGACGATTTCGTCGAAGGTGAAACCATACTGGAAGCCCGAGCAGCCGCCGCCTTGCACGAAGACGCGCAGTTTCAGATCGGGATTGCCTTCTTCCTCGATCAGCTGTGCAACTTTCTCTGCGGCGCTATCGGTGAAGTTGATTGGTACGGGAATAGTGTCGTGCTCAAGCACTTCTGCGACTGCGTTCATGGGAAAACTCCTGAAAGATCAAACACCGTCCATTATAGACGGTTGGGGAAAGTCATGCTGCCGACCCCTCGACTATGTCGGTCAGATGAAACACCGGCTCTTCATAAGCCTGCTGCGGCTCGTGCGTCAGCTTGCCGGTGACGAGGGCGCCGCCGTGCATTTCGAGCAGGCGGTAGTGTACATCCCCATGTATGCGGCCTTTCGGCTGTAATTCAAGGAGTTCCGACGAATAAACGGCCCCGGCAATGTAGCCATTGACCACCAGGTTGGCGCAGCGTACTTCGCCTTCGATCCGGGCATGTTCGGACACGATCAGCATGCTGTCGGCGCCATCCGCCGCGACCACGTTGCCATGCACTTCGCCGTCGATGCGCAGCCCGCCGCTGAAGCTCAGGTCGCCCTCGATGCGGGCCGAGATCCCGACCAGGCTGTCAATTTCGCTTTTAGCTTGTCGACCGAACATGGAACCACCTCTGCTGAGAAGAACGCGCCTCGGCGCACATTGACCGTTGAACTAGGATCAGTCCAACGATCAATTTACCCTGCTCAACAGTGCTCGCCTTGATCTGCGTCGCTTGACAAACCGGGGCTGCTTTTTACGGCAACAGCGCAATCTGCTTCAGGCCGGTCGACTCTTCCAGGCCGAACATCAGGTTCATGCACTGTACCGCCTGGCCCGAAGCGCCCTTGACCAGGTTGTCCTGCACCACCAGGATCACCACCATATCGCTGCCTTCCGGACGATGCAGCGCCAGGCGCAGCATGTTCGAGCCGCGGGTCGAACGGGTTTCCGGATGCGAGCCGAACGGCATCACGTCGACGAATTCGCTGTCCTTGTATTGCTCTTCGAACAGCGCCTGCAGCGCGGCGTTGTCGATCTCCTTCGTCAGGCGCGCGTACAGGGTCGCGTGCATGCCGCGGATCATCGGCACCAGGTGCGGGGTGAAGATCAGGCCGATCTTCTCGCCGGTGAAGCGGGCCAGCTGGGCCGAGGTTTCAGGGGTATGGCGGTGACCGTGCACGCCGTAGGCCTTGAAGTTGTCGCTCGATTCCGAGAACAGCGTGCCGATCTCGGCCTTGCGGCCGGCGCCGGAAACGCCCGACTTGCAGTCGGCGATCAGGCTGCCGGCGTCGATGATGCCGGCTTTCAGCAGCGGGTAGAAGCCCAGCTGCATGGTGGTCGGGTAGCAGCCCGGGTTGGCGACCAGGCGCGCGCCCTTGATATCGTCGCGGTTCAGTTCCGGCAAGCCATACACCGCTTCTTCGATCAGCTCGGGCGCGGTGTGCTCGATCTTGTACCATTTCTCGAACGTGGCGCGGTCCTTCAGGCGGAAGTCGGCCGCCAGGTCGATCACCTTGACGCCGGCCGCCAGCAGCTCGGGCGCCTGGGCCATCGCCACGCCGTGCGGGGTGGCGAAGAACACTACGTCGCACGATTTCAGGTCGGCCTTGTCCGGGCTCGAGAACGCCAGGTCGACGCGGCCGCGCAGCGACGGGAACATGTCGGCCACCGGCATGCCGTCTTCCTTGCGCGAAGTGATGGCAGTCAATTGCACATCAGGGTGAACGGCCAGCAGCCGCAGCAATTCCACGCCCGTGTATCCGGTTCCGCCTACGATGCCAACTTTGATCATGTCCATTCCTTCTAGAAAATTGGTTTCCTGCTGATGCGGCAGGAAGAAATCGCAATTTTAACAGCCTGACCAGATGGCCGCGCACCGGCCGTTGGCCGCGGCCGCCTGCCCCGCATCAGGCTGGCGCGTGCGACATGGTCTCGGGATAAAAGATGGCGCGCATGTCCAGCGTCGAATGCAGGCCCACCTGCTCGCCATGCGCCGCCAGCCAGTCGTCGGCGGCCTGGCGGCCGTGCGCGTGCAGCTGCTGCAGGAACGGCCACTCGTTGTTGAACTTGCTCGAGATGTCGAGGTTCTGCAGTTTGCCGTTGCCGGTGACCATGTGCAGGCGCAGCGCCGCCGCATGGGTCTGCTCGGCCTGCTCTTCGTCGAGCAGCATGCCGAAGTGCTGGATGGCACTGATCTCGCGCACGAAGCCGATATTGAAGGCGATCTCGCTGGCGCGGTTGGCGATGTCGGCCACGCTCAGCGGCAGGCGGTCGCGCGCGATCGGGTTGTTCTGGACGATCAGGATGTCGCCCGCCCCGCCGTCGCTGGCCAGCGGCGCCAGTGCGGGATTGCCGACGAAGCCGCCGTCCCAGTAGGTTTCCCCATCGACCTCGACGCCGGAAAACACTTGCGGCAGACAAGCCGAGGCCGCCAGGCGGCAGGCATCCATCTCGTCGCGCGTGAAGATCTTGCCCTTGCCGGTGCGCACATTGGTGGCGCTCACGAACAGGCGGATCTGTTCGCAGCTGCGCACCCGCTCGAAGTCGATCAGCGAGCCGAGCAGCGTGCACAGCGGATTGATGCTGACCTGGGTCATCGGCGGCGGCATGACCGCGCTCATCACCTGCAGCAGGTGATAGGCGGGCGACGCCTGCATCGAGCCCTGGCCGGCCAGGTAGTCGGCCGGGGTTCGGCGCATCGGGCTGAATAGGCTCATGGTGCCGAGCGTCTGCCAGAACCGGTGCAGGGCCTGGCGCGCACCCTCGCGTCCGCCACCCTGGGCAAAGCCGTCGAGCAGCACCGTGGCGTTGATGGCGCCGCCGCTGGCACCGGAAATGGCGCTGATGTCGAAGCGCTCGTCTTCCAGCAGCCGGTCCAGGACGCCCCAGCCGAAGGCGCCGTACGAACCGCCGCCTTGCAGGCCGAGACTGAGCTTTTTGGCAGGTGTATCCACTACAGATGTCCGGGGAAGTTGATTTGCTGCCGAGTCTACACTGCGGCCCCGGATGCCCACGTTACCTTTCCCACATACAAATACATAAAGCGCGGGACGAAAAAAAAACCGCCGGCACAAGGCCGGCGGTCTTTTCGAATTGCAGCACCAGGGCTGCAATATGCGAATTAACGCTTCGAGAACTGCTTCGCGCGACGTGCTTTACGCAGGCCGACTTTCTTACGCTCGACTTCACGTGCGTCACGGGTGACGAAGCCGGCACGTGCCAGATCGCCCTTCAGTGCTGCGTCGTAGTCGATCAGAGCGCGGGTGATGCCGTGACGGACGGCGCCAGCCTGGCCCGATTCGCCACCGCCGTGCACGTTGACCTTGATGTCGAAACGTTCGACGTTGCCGGTCAGTTCCAGCGGTTGACGGATCACCATCAGGCCGGTTTCACGCGAGAAGTATTCCGATGCCGGTTTACCGTTCACGATGATCTGGCCGGTGCCAGCTTTGATGAACACGCGAGCGACTGCACTCTTGCGACGGCCGGTGCCGTAGTTGTAGTTACCGATCATGTCAGTTCCTTAGAGGGTCAGTGCTTGTGGTTGCTGAGCAGCGTGCGGGTGGGTGCCTTCCGCGTACACTTTCAGCTTCTTGATCATGGCGTAGCCGAGTGGGCCCTTAGGCAGCATGCCTTTGACAGCCTTCTCGAGTGCGCGACCTGGGAAACGCTGTTGCATTTTCAGGAAGTTGGTTTCGTAGATACCGCCCGGGTAGCCCGAGTGACGGTAGTACGTTTTCGCGGTGGCCTTGGTGCCGGTCACGCGCAGTTTGCCCGCGTTGATCACGACGATGAAGTCGCCGGTGTCGACGTGCGGGGTGAATTCCGGCTTGTGCTTGCCGCGCAGTCGGAGTGCCACTTCGCTGGCAACACGTCCGAGGACCAGGTCCGTCGCGTCGATGACAAACCAGTCGCGCTGGACTTCGTGGCCCTTAGCGGAAAAAGTTTTCATGTTTAATCCAAAAGTAAAAATTGCTCAAATGGTGGTTCCGCATACGGAATGCAGCGGACTCGGCCTTATTGTCTTTTCCTGAGCAAACGGAAAGCCGACGATCATAACCGAACAACGACTCCCGCGTCAATCCGCACGTGGATGCTGTCGCTTTTCTTGCGCGCCGTTTCTGATGCGCACTACCCAAGATGAATTCCTTGATGCGGCCTTGAAACAATCGGTTGACCGCGGAAACTTCGCGAACATACTATCGTCGCAACTCCAGGGAGATGTTGTGAAGAAATCCAAGATGTTGTTCATCGCGCTGGCGTGGCTGACGGCGGGCCTCGCGCATGGCGCCGCGCAACCGGCCCCGACCGCTACCAAACAGGAGCGCAGCTGCCACCTGCCCGGTGCCACCGAGGCCCTGCGCTGCGTCAGCCTGACCGTCCCGCTCGACTACGCCAGGCCGGCCGCCGGCAGCCTCAAGCTGCACGTGGCCGTGGCCCCGGCCTTCCGCCAGGGCACCCGCAACGATCCGCTGTTCGTGCTGGCAGGCGGCCCCGGCCAGGCCGGCAGCGACGTCCTGATGCTGCTCCCGGCCGCGCTCGACAAGGTGCGCGCCACGCGCGACATCGTCTTCATCGACCAGCGCGGCACCGGCCTTTCCGGCAAGCTCAGCTGCGAAAGCAAGCCCGAGCACGAACTGATGGGCGAAGAACAGCTCGAAGAAGAATTGCGCGCCTGCATCCGCGCCAGCAAGGCGCCATTCGCCGCCTACACCACCGCCGCCGCCGCGCGCGACCTGGAGCAGGTGCGGGGTGCGCTCGGCTACGGCAAGGTGAACGTCTGGGGCGGTTCCTACGGCACCCGCCTGGCGCAAGCCTATGCGCGCGCCTATCCGGCCAGCGTGCGCACCCTGGTGCTCGATGGCGTGGCCGCGCCCGAGCAGGTGATTCCGGCCGGCGGGCGCGACGGCCAGGCCGCGCTCGACGGCCTGTTCGCCCAGTGCGCGCGCGACGCCGCCTGCAACAAGGCCTTCCCGCAGCTGCGCGCCGAGTTCGACGCGCTGGTGACGAAACTCGAGGGCGGCGGCATCAGGCTGTCGCTGCCCGATCCGCGCACCGCGCAGCAGGTCGACTTCAGCCTGACCCTGCCGCGCTTTCTCGGCACCGTGCACAACATCCTGTATTCGCCGGCCGATGCGCGCCGCCTGCCCTTTTTGATCCACAGCGCCAGCCGCGGCCGCTGGCAGCCGTTCATCGCGCGCCAGAACCTGGCTGGCGACTTCGGCGGCGACGCCAGCATGGCGATGCTGCTGCATTTCGCCGTGGTGTGCGCCGAGGACGTGCCGCGCATGACGCCGGAATTGCTTAAGTCGGACGACGCCGTGCTCACCCGCCCGCTGGCCGAGAAGATTCCGGCACTGTGCAAGACCGTCAACGTGCCGCCGGTGCCGTTCGCCGCGCCGTCCCGGATCGAAGCCCCGGCCCTGCTGCTGTCCGGCGCGCTGGATCCGGTGACGCCGCCGCACCGCGCCGCCAGCGCGGCGCGCCACATGGCGCGCGCCCAGCAGGTGGTGGTGGCCAATGCCGGCCATGGCGTGTCGCAATTGGGCTGCGCGCCGCGCCTGCTGCGCGAGTTCCTCGACCGCCCGGAGCAGAAGCTCGACAGCGCCTGCCTGAACGACATTCCGGCGCCCACCTTCCAGCTCGGCGCCGCCGGGCCGCAACCCTGAATTCATTGAATCTACGTTCGGACCATCCATGATCGAAGTCCATGATGTACGCAAGCAGTTCGGCGCCGTGCAGGCGCTGGGCGGCGTTTCCTTCACCGCGCGCGACGGCCAGATCACCGCGCTGCTCGGCCCCAACGGCGCCGGCAAGACCACCCTGCTGCGCACCCTGGTGGGTCTGCTCAGGCGCGACCACGGCAGCATCTCGGTCGGCGGCGTCGATCCGGAGAAAGATCCGATGGCGGTACGCCGCAACATCGGCTTCCTGACCGACCAGTTCGGCCTCTACGAGCGCCTCAGCACGCGCGAATACCTCGAGTACTTCGGTGAACTCAATGGCATGGAGCGCACTGCGCTGCGCGCGCGCATCGGCGAAGTGTCCGAGCTGCTCGGCATGGACGAGATCATGGAGCGCCGCACCAAGGGCTTCTCGCAGGGCCAGCGCATCAAGGTGGCGCTGGCGCGTACCCTGCTGCATCGCCCGCGCCACCTGCTGCTCGATGAACCGAGCCGCGGCCTGGACGTGATGAGCACGCGCGCCCTGCGCACCGCGCTCAATGCGCTGCGCGAGGACGGCTGCTGCGTGATCATGGCCACCCACGTGATGCAGGAAGTGACGGCGCTGTGCGAAGACGTGATCGTGATCGCCAAGGGCCATACCGTGGCCCAGGGCTCGCCCCAGGAACTGTGCCGCCGCACCGGCATCGCCAGCCTGGAAGACGCATTCGTGAGCCTGGTCGGCACCGAGGAAGGCATCGCATGAGATCGAAGATCTGGATCGTATTCTGGAAAGAGCTGCGCGAGACCCTGCGCGAAAAGCGCACCCTGAGCCTGCTGCTCCTGTTCACGCTGATGTACCCGGCGATCATCGGCTACGTGATGCACCAGATGATCGACAAGAACACCCGCACCGAACGCGAAGGCGTGGAGCTGGCCATCATCGGCGGCGCCCAGGCCCCGACCCTGGTGTCGCAGCTGCGCCAGAAGAACGTCACCGTCAGCGAAGTGGCGCCGATGGACGAGGAGGCGATCGGCGCCCTGCTGCACGCGCGCAAGACCGCGGCGGTGCTGCGACTGTCCGAGGATTTCATCGAAAACTACGGCGCCATGCGCCCGGCCAGCATCGAATTCTGGTTCGATTCGGCCGCCGAGAGCGGGCCGCAGCGGCGCCAGATCGAAGAGGTGCTGCAGGCCTACAGCGCCAACATCGCCAGCGCGCGCCTGCTGGCGCACGGGGTGTCGCCGGCCGCGCTGTCGCCGATCCAGGTGCAGCGCTACGACACCGGCACCAATGCCTCGCGCTCGGCGATGGTCATCGGCGGCATCATCGGCATCCTGTTCTTCCCGGCCTTCATGCTGACCATGTCGGCCGCGGTCGACAGCACCGCCGGCGAGCGCGAACGCCGTTCGCTCGAAGTGCTGATGGCGCAGCCGATCCGCACCTGGGAGCTGGTATGCGGCAAATGGCTGGCCGCCAGCGTGCCGTCGGTGGTCGGCGTGACGCTCGAACTGCTGCTGGCGCACGCGATCCTGGCCTGGCTGCCGCTGGAAGAAATCGGCATGTCGTGGAGCCTGGGCTGGAGCGAGATGCTGCTGGTGTGCCTGGTGACGGCGCCGCTGTCGCTGCTCTCGGGCGCGCTGTACCTGGCACTGGCGATGAACGCCAAGTCGTTCAAGGAAGCCCAGACCACGCTCAGCTTCGTGATGATCGTGCCCTTGATCCCGGGCTTCGCGGTATCGGCGCTGGAACTCAAGTCGGCAAGCTGGATGTACCTGGTGCCGACGCTGTCGAACCAGACCCTGCTCAAGGAACTGGCCAAGAGCAGCGAGCTGGGGGCATTGCCGTTCGTGCTGACCTTCCTGAGCGCCTTGATCCCGGCGCTGCTGGTGGTGGCGTTTGCCAGCTGGCGCATGAAGAGCGAGCGCTACGTGCTGGCGGTGTGATGGGGCCGGCACGGCGCCGGCGCCTGCCGTACAATCGAGCGCGAACGTTCAATGTGGAGAATTGCAATGGAAGTGAAAGTCAGCTGGAACGGCCCGTCGGGCATGAGTTTCCGGGCCGAGACCGGCAGCGGTCACATGGTGACGATGGATGGCGCGCCCGAAGGCGGCGGCCATAACCTGGCGCCGCGTCCGATGGAGATGGTGCTGGTGGGGACCGGCGGCTGCACGGCCTACGATGTGGTCTTGATCCTGAAACGCGGGCGCGAGGATGTGCGCGGCTGCGAGGTGACGCTGCAGGCCGAGCGCGCGGATACCGATCCCAAGGTGTTCACCAGGATTAACTTCCACTTCGTGGTCACGGGACGCAACCTGAAGCCGGCGGCGGTGGAGCGCGCGGTCACGCTGTCGCATGACAAGTACTGCTCGGCGTCGATCATGCTGGCGCAGATGGCCGAGATCACGCATTCGGTGGAGATCGTCGAAGTCTGATGCCGGCTGGACGCGTGGGCGGAAAACCGGTCCACGCGTGCAACCGATTGCGCTCACTTACACCCGATACGCCGTCGTCGTCATCACCTTCGCCATCGCCCGCATCGCCACCTTCACCGGCAGCGGCATCTCGGCCGCCCCCATTGCCTGCGCCGCTTCGGCATGCTCGATCTCGTCGATCCGCATCTGGTCCACGATCGCACGCGACTTGGCGTCCTGCGGCGGCAGCAGCTCCAGGTGGCTGTCCAGGTGCGCCTCGACCTGGCGCTCGGTTTCGACCACGAAGCCCAGGCTGACCTTGTCCCCCAGCTTGGCCGCCACGCTGCCCATCACGTAGGCGCCGGCATACCACAGCGGGTTCAATACGCTCGGCTGCGAACCGAGTTCGGACAGGCGCTGGGCGCACCAGGCCAGGTGGTCTTCTTCCTCGCGTCCGGCCTGCTCGAACTGGGCGCGCAGGGTCGGGGTGCTGGCGAAGCTGCCCTGGGCGTCGTACAGCGCCTGGGCGCAGACCTCGCCCACGTGATTGATCCGCATCAGGCCCGCGGCGTGGCGCCGTTCGGTGTCGCTCAAGTCGCTGTCGACCGCCATCGCGCCCGGGTTCGGGCGCGACATCGCGGCCACCCCGCCCACCACGCGCAAGGCCTTGTCGAAGCCGACGATCAAATGGTCCAGGGGGCTGGTGAAACGGTGTGCAATCATGGGGTTCTCGCTTTGTAATCGCCGAAAACCACCATTATAGGCCTTGGCCCGGCGACGGGGAGCCGGGCTCGGGCGAGCTTGCCGGGTCGGCCGGCGCCGCGCCCGCCCCCTGTCCCTTGCTGCGCGCGATCCAGTCGGCCACCGGTCCTTCGGGCTCCAGGCCCGAGATGTTCTTGGCCACGCCCAGGTTCAGCTCCAGCAGGAACGGGATCGAGGCCGGCGGCACGTCCGGGAACTGGCGCCCGAACGCGTCCATGAAGCGGCCGCACTCCACCGTCGGTATCACCTTGGCGCCGCTCATGAACTGCAGCACGCTGGTGATGGTGTGGCCCGGCCCCAGCGTGTGATAGATGAAGCGGTTGTAGGCGCGGTCGACCTGCTTGAAGTCGATCGCTTCCTCGGTCATCAGGTTGGCCAGGTATACCAGCCCCAGCGCGACGCGGAACCAGTCGGTCGATTCGGTGCGCGAACGCCCTTCGCGCATCAGCAGCAGCAGCTTGTCTTGGGTGGCGGGGTTCATGCGGTAATTATCCACATTTCATCGATCCACGCCTGCGCGCTTGAAGAAAATTACGCAAAGAAAGCCACGGCGCATCCTGGCACCCGGATAATGCAGTCTGGGACGCGGTTTGGCCCGTGTGTCGCAGGGGGCCCAACCCGGCTGTGACTTTTTTATAGAATGCAAGTGTGTAGAAGTGCGCAAAGAAAAAAGCGAGAAAAGCGCGGCGCTCCGCCATGACAGGAGCGCCGCACCCTGCCAGGAGCCGTCATGCAATTAAAGATCCGTCATTTGTCCAAGACCTACGCCAACGGCGTGGTCGCGCTGGACCGCGTCACGCTCAACATCCCGCCCGGGATGTTCGGCCTGCTCGGTCCGAACGGCGCGGGCAAATCGACCCTGATGCGGATCCTGGCCACGCTGCAGGAATGCGATTCCGGCTCGGTGTTCCTGGACGATATCGACGTGCTCGACGAAAAGGACGCGGTGCGGCGCCTGCTCGGCTACCTGCCGCAGGACTTCGGCGTCTATCCCAAGGTAAGCGCGCTCGAACTGCTCGACCACTTCGCCCAGCTCAAGGGCCTGTCGCACAAGGGCCGCCGGCGCGAGGTGGTGGACGGCCTGCTGCAGCAGACCAATCTGTGGGAAGTGCGCGAGCAGCGCCTCGGCACTTTTTCGAGCGGCATGCGCCAGCGCTTCGGCATCGCCCAGGCCCTGCTGGGCGACCCGCGCCTGATCATCGTCGACGAACCCACCGCGGGGCTCGACCCGCAGGAACGGGTGCGCTTCCACAACCTGCTGTCCGATATCGGCGAAGACCGCACCGTGCTGCTCTCGACCCACATCGTGTCCGACGTGGCCGACCTGTGCGCCAATATGGCCATCATCAACAAGGGCCAGGTGCTGCTGTGCGGCGAGCCGCAGGAACTGATCTACGAAATCGAGGACTTCATCTGGGCCCGTTTCGTGACCAAGGCCGAACTCCCGGCCTACCAGACGCGCCACACGGTGATCTCGACCCGCCTGCTCAGCGGCCGCACCCTGATCCACGTGTACGCCGAAGACGATCCGGGCGACGGCTTCGAGCCGGCCCGCGCCAGCCTGGAAGACGTGTACTTCGCCACCATCGCCGGCCGCCACCACGCCACCGCGGGGACCTGCTGACCGTGCGCGCCCTGCTTGTCATCGCCCGCTTCGAGGCGGCGCAGCGCCTGCGCCTGCTCTCGACCTGGATTTACTTCAGCGTATTCCTGGCGCTGGCGATGCTGTGGATCGCGGCTGCCGGCGGCGCCCTGCGCGACCTGTCGGTGACTTTCGGCGGGCAAGTCCTGATCAACGCGCCGCGCCAGGTCGCCCTCACCTGCGCGGTACTCGGTTCGCTGGGCTCGATCGTGGTGGCGGCGGTGATGGGGCGCGCGGTGCAGCAGGACTTCGAGCACGAGATGCACCACTTCTTCTTCAGCGCGCCGATCCGCAAGACCGACTACGTGTTCGGGCGCTTCCTGGGCGCCTTTGCCACGCTGGCGCTGGTGTTCACCAGCATCGTGATCGGCAGCTGGCTGGGCGCCTTCGTGCCCGGCGTCGCGCCCGAGCGGGTCGGCGCCGCCAGCCTGGCCACCTACCTGCAACCCTATCTGTACACGCTGCTGCCCAACCTGTTCATCTTCGGCGCCATCTTCTTCGTGCTGGCGGCGCTGACGCGGCGCATGCTGCCGGTGTACGTGGCGGCGGTGGTCATGACCATCGGCTACATCGTCGCGCCCTCGCTGGCGCGCGACCTCGATTTCAAGACCTTCGCCGCGCTGATCGACCCGTTCGGCACCACCGCCCTGATCCGCCTGACCGAATACTGGCCGCTGGCCGAACGCAACCTGCGTCCGGTCGGCCTGGAAGGCGTGTACCTGCTCAACCGCCTGCTGTGGGGCGGCTTCGCGCTGCTGGCGCTGCTGCTCGGCTACTGGCGCTTCCACTTCATCGGCGCCCAGGACGCGCGCGCCCGCGTGCGCACGCCGGCCGAAACGCCGGCAACCCTGTCGCAGGCCGCGCGCGATACCCAGGCGGCGCCCGATTTCGCCGCGCGCAGCCTGCTGCTGCTGGCGCTGCGCTCGGCCTGGGGCGAGCTGCGCGGCCTGCTCGGCAACGTGTATTTTGCCGCGCTGGCGGTCGGCGTGGTGCTGGCGCTGGGCGCCAGCGCGCTCGACATGGGCGTCGGCGACGGCGTGGCTTCGTACCCGCTCACCTACCTGATGCTGGAACTGATCCGCGGCGTGCTGGCGCCGTTCATGCTGGCTGCCACGGTATTGTTCGCGGGCGAACTGGCCTGGCGCGAGCGCGAGACCCGCATCGCTCAGATGGTCGATGCGCTGCCGGTGGCAGGCTGGCTGCCGCTGGCGTCCAAGACCCTGGCCCTGGCCGGCCTGCAGGCCTGCCTGCTGCTGCTGGCGATGGTCACCGCCATGCTGATCCAGATGTTCAAGGGCTGGTTCGGACTCGAACCCGGCCTGTACCTGCACGCGCTGTTCACGCTGGTGCTGCCGCAGTACGTGCTGGTGGCGGTGCTGGCGCTGGCGGTGCACGCCGTCGTCAACCACAAGTACGTGGCAAACTTCCTGCTGGTCGGCTGGCTGCTGGCGATGGTGGCGCTGTCGGGAACGAGCTTCGACCACCCGCTGCTGCGCTATGCCTTCACGCCGCGCTTCGGCTATTCCGGGCTGGACGGCTTCGGCCACTACCTGCTGCGCGAGCGCCTGTTCCTGCTGTACTGGAGCGGCGCCGCCTTGATGCTGCTGGCGGCCGCGCGCGTGCTGTGGCCGCGCGGGGTCGATACCCGCTGGCGCGAGCGCCTGCGCCTGGCGCGCCTGAACCTGTCGCGGGCGGTGCTGGCGACCTTCGGTGTGGGATTGGTGATCGCAGCCGGCGGCGGCGCCTTCCTGGCGTGGGAACTGGCGGCCGGCGGCTTCCTGACCACGCGCGAATCGGAAGCGCTGCGCGCGGACTACGAGCAGCGCTACGCCCGTTTCGCCGCCCTGGCGCAGCCGCGCATCGTCGACGTCGACCTGAATGTAGCGCTGCGTCCGGAAGCGCGCGCCATGACGGTGCAAGGGACCTACCAGCTCGAGAACCGCGGCGCGCAGCCGGTCGCCGACCTGGTGCTGTACCAGCAGCGCGGCGCCGCTTTCACGCCGCGCTTCGCCGCCCCGCACGCCGCCAGCCTGGTGCTGGCCGATCCCGAACGCGGCTTCTATCACTACCGCCTGGCCACGCCGCTCGTGCCCGGCGCGCGCATGGCCTTCGCATTCGAAGTCGGCTACGCACCGCGCGGCCTGCTCGGCATCGGCAGCCAGACCCCGGTGCTGGGCAACGGCACCCTGTTCACCAATGCGGTGCTGCCGCGCATCGGCTACCAGCCCTCGGTCGAGCTGAGCGACGAGCGTGACCGCCGCCGCTTCGGCCTGGGCGCGCGCTCTGCCAACGCAGTCGCCAGGACGGCAACCAAGCCAGCTTTTACCGAGCCCGACTGGACCGGCTTCCACGCCGTGGTCAGCACCAGCCCGGACCAGATCTCGATCGCGCCCGGCACGCTGGAACGCGAATGGGTCGAGGGCGGGCGCCGCCACTTCGAATACCGCATGGACCGCCCGCTGCCGAACGCCTACGCCGTCCAGTCGGGGCGCTACGAGGTGCGCCACGACCGCTGGCAGGACGTCTCGATCGACGTGTTCCACGACCAGGACCACGCGGCCAACGTCGAGCGCATGATCCGCGGCGCCCAGGCCGGCCTGGAATACGGTGCGCGCAACTTCGGGCGCTATCCGCTGCGCGAGCTGCGCATCGCCGAATTCGCGCGCGCCACGCGCAGCGCCCAGACCTATCCGGGCATGATTCCGTTGTCGGAAAGCGGCGCCTTCATCGCCCGCATCGACGACGCTTCGGCCAGGGACATCGACTACCCGTTCTACGCCAGCGCACGCGACACCGCGCGCCAGTGGTGGGGCCTGCAGCTGGCGCCGGCCGGCATGCCCGGCGGCGCCGTGCTGTCGGACGGCCTGGCCGAGTACACCACGCTGATGGTGATGCGGCGCAGCTTCGGCGCCGAGCGCATGCGGCGCTTCCTGCGCCACGACCTGGACGCCTACCTGACGGGCCGCGTCCAGGAGCAGCGTCGCGAACTGCCGCTGGCGCACAGCCAGAACCAGCCCTACGTCACCACCCGCAAGGGCGGCCTGGCGCTGTACCTGCTGGCCGACCTGCTGGGCGAAGCACGCGTCAACACCGTGCTGCGCGGCCTGCTCGAACGGCATGCCTACCGCGGCGCGCCCGATCTCGGCGCCGGCGCCGGCGACCTGGTGGCCGCGCTGCGTCAGATCGCGCCGTCCGACAAGGCCTATCTGATCGACGACCTGTTCGAGTCGATCGTGCTGTACGAGAACCGCGCCGACAGCGCCAGCGCGCGCCGCCGCGCCGACGGCCGCTACGACGTGACGATCCATGCCCACGCCGCCAAGGTGCGCATCACCGACAGCGGCGACGAACAGCCGCTGGTGCTGCGCGACTACGTCGAATTCGGCGTCGACGATGCCGACGGCCACCCGCTGGCGCGCGAGCGGCGCCTGGTGGCGCAGGCGGGACAAACGGTGACGCTGGTGGTGGACGCATTGCCGGCGCGCGCCGGCATCGACCCCGACAATAAGCTGATCGATAGAAAACCCACGGACAATATGGTCGCGGTCGACAACCCGTAAATCTCGCGCTATGATCGGATCAAAATGATTGGGGGGAGACCATGTCGAATGCAGTCGCTGAAATTACCGAAAAGATCAAGACACTGAGCGTGTCTGAAAAGAACGAATTGCTGCGCCTGCTGCTGCAGGACGTCGACGGCGCCGACCAGGATGCCGACGAGGCATGGCAGAACGAGGTGGTACGGCGCGTCAAGGCGATCCACAACGGCGAAGCGGCAATCGTCGCGCTGAAGGAGTGGCAGGACTGAGTTGCAACCTGGGCAAGCGTGCTGGATGCGCTTGCCGGAGACGAAAAAGAACCGCGGCGCGCCGCGGTTTTTTTATTGCCTGAACAGCCAGGAACAGCTTATTTCTTGGCTGCGGCGGCCGTCGCTTTCTTGGCCGGCGCCTTGCGCGCGACCGGCTTGGCGGCCGGTTTCTTGGCAGCCGTTTTCGCCGGCGCCTTGGCCGCGGCCTTGCGCGCCGCCTTCACCGCGATCGGCGCGCTGTCCGCGGCACCATCGGCCGCACCTTCCGCGCCATCGGCGGCCTTGCCCTTGGCGCCCGGCTTGGCCTTGCGCTCCTCGAACTCGAAGCTGATCTTGCCATCCTTGCCGCGCGTCAGGAACGCTTTGAAGGCACGACGCGTGCGCTGCGACACGAAGCCCGGCAGCAGGTCGGTCTTGCCGTCATTGAGCAGTTTCGCCATCTGCTCGGGCAGGATTTCCTGTTGCAGGATGATGCGGCCGCTGCGGAAGTCGCAGGTCTTCGGCTTGGCCACGCTGTGCTCGCAAACATAGGCCAGCGGCATCTCGTACACGCCACCGTTGCACTTCGGGCAAGGACCAAGCGGGGTCTGGGCGCTGAAGTCGACGCCTTCGCCCTCTTCGCTTTCATCGTCCTGGCCGAAGTCGAATTCGAGCTTGAAGTTCTTGATCTCTTCGTCGCGCACGATGCGCAGGATCGCCGCGAACGGACGGCCCATCTTGGAGCGGAAGCCTTGCAGCGGACCGATGGTGCGGTTGGCCAGCAGCTCTTCGACTTCCTCGATCTCGAACTGGCGGCTGCCCGGCGTCTTGCTCATCGAGAAGTCGCACTTGGTGCAGGCGAAGCGGCGGTAGTTTTCCTTGACCACGCCGGCGCAGTTCGGGCACGGGTTGACCAGGGTCGCGTAGTCGCCGGGAATGGTGGCGTTGTCGTATTCCTTGGCGCGCTTGACGATGATCTGGGTCATCTGGGCGATTTCGCGCATGAATTCTTCACGCGAGATCTTGCCCTTCTCCATTTGCGATAGCTTGAATTCCCACTCGCCGGTGAGCTCGGGCGCGGTCAGTTCGTTCACGCCCAGGCCGCGCAGCAGCGTCATCAGCTGGAACGCTTTCGCGGTGGGCATCAGCTCGCGCCCTTCGCGCAGCAGGTATTTCTCGGTCAGCAGACCTTCAATGATGGCGGCGCGCGTGGCCGGCGTGCCCAGGCCCTTGCCGGCCATGGCGTCGCGCAGCTCGTCCGAGTCGACCAGCTTGCCGGCGCCTTCCATCGCCGACAGCAGCGTCGCTTCGTTGTAGCGCGCCGGCGGCTTGGTGACCAGGCCGTTGGCGGTCAGTTTATCGGCCAGCACATGCTCGCCCTTGGCCACCGGCGGCAGGTTGGCGCCATCCTTGTCGTCGCCGTTTTCCTTGCCATACACCGCCAGCCAGCCGGGGTTGGTCATCACCTTGCCCTCTGTCTTGAACTGGTGGCCCGAGACTTCGGTGAAGCGGGTGGTGACCAGGAATTCGGCGGCCGGGAAGAACACCGCCAGGAAACGGCGCGTGACCAGGTCGTACAGCTTCTGTTCCGGTTCGCTCAGATTCTTCGGGATCACGCCGGTCGGAATGATGGCAAAGTGGTCCGAGATCTTGGTGTTATCAAAAATGCGCTTGTTCGGCTTGACCCAGCCGTTCTTGGTGATCTGCTTGGCGAACTGGTTGTAGTTATTGGTGTCGGCCAGCGAATCGAGCGTGCTCTTCACGGTGCCGATATAGTCTTCCGGCAGGTGGCGCGAATCGGTACGCGGGTAGGTCAGCACCTTGTGCTTTTCGTACAGCGCCTGGGCCAGGCCCAGGGTGTTCTTGGCCGAGAAGCCGAAGCGGCCGTTGGCCTCGCGCTGCAGCGAGGTCAGGTCGAACAGGGCCGGCGCCATCGAGGTGGTCGGCTTCGATTCCTCGGTGACCACGCCCTGCTTGCCGCGGCAGGCGGTGGCGATCGAATCGGCGGCGGCCTTGCTCCACAGGCGCTCGGCACGCTTCTCGGGGTCGTTCTCGTCTTTCTTGAACTTGGTGTCGAGCCAGCGGCCTTCGTAGACGCCGGCGGCGCACACGAACTCGGCGCGCACTTCCCAGTAGTCGCGCGGGACGAACTTCTTGATCTTTTCTTCGCGCTCGACCACGATCGACAGGGTCGGGGTCTGCACCCGGCCCACGGTGGTCAGGTAGAACCCGCCCTCTTTCGAGTTGAACGCGGTCATGGCGCGGGTGCCGTTGATGCCGATCAGCCAGTCGGCTTCGGAACGGCAACGGGCGGCGTCGGCCAGCGGCAGCATCTCGTCGTCGCTGCGCAGGTTGGCGAAGCCTTCGCGGATCGCATTTGCCGTCATCGACTGCAGCCACAGGCGCTTGACCGGCTGCTTGGCTTTCGCATTCTGCGCGATCAGGCGGAAGATCAGTTCACCTTCGCGCCCCGCGTCACATGCATTGATCAGGGTGGTGACGTCCTTGCGCTTGATCAGCTTGTTGAGCACCTTGAGGCGCGACTCGGTCTTGGCGATTGGATTCAGCGCGAAATACGGCGGAATCATCGGCAGGTGGGTGAAGCTCCACTTGCCGCGCTTGACGTCGTATTCCTCGGGCACGGCGATCTCGAGCAGGTGGCCGACGGCGGACGAGAGGACGTATTCGTCGGACTCGAAGTACTCATCGTGCTTGGTGAAGCCACCGAGCGTCTTCGCGATGTCGTTCGCGACCGATGGCTTCTCGGCGATGATGAGGGATTTGGTCATAGTGATTCTCGTCTTGCTCTTTATATAGTGTGTTTTGCTCGGGGCACGATGCTCGGGCATCATACATGCTCACAGACATGACAGTGAAAACGTCCATAGTGTCTGGTTGGTAACAATCCCGATTAAGCGGCCAATGATAAGCGTGTTCTCGCGCTCCCCGCAAGTAGGGGTTGCGCTGCACCGTGGTGCAATCGCCTTGGCATGTGCCCCAGGAAAACAGCAATTTCTGCGCAAAAATAGAGCGCCAGAAAAGCAAAAACGGGGCGCGCAGGCCCCGTTGTCGTGTGTTGCGTGGACGAGTTGATCGTCCGGTGGAAATCAGTGCAGCAGGCGCGGTTCCTGCTCGTCATCGTCGCCGAACAGGTCGTCGAACATCAGCGCGTCCGGCTCCTTGCCCTGGCTCCAGAGCACCATCAGCACGATGATCTTGAGCTTGCTCAAAGCGATCGGCGACTCGTCGCACGCCAGCGCGCGCTCGATCACGATTTCGCGCTGGATCGGGCCGAGCACCTTGGCGCTTTCGAGGAAAGCGATGAAGCCGATCGCGGCGCTGCCCAGCTCGATGTACTCTTCGTCCACGTAGTAGCGGGTACCGGTGGAGGCATCGATTGTCTCGGGCAGCGGCGCATCGGTCAGCCCGGTCAGCCAGTCGAGGGCTTCCGAAATTTCGATGTCGTCGAAGCCAACGGCGGACAGTTTGCGCGCCAGGGCTGCCGGCTCGGGGCAGGCGTCGGGACGGTAGTACGTCTCGTAGAGATAGACCAGGATGTCGAACATAGTGACGCTACTGTAGCAGCTAAGCTCGCCGAGGTACAAGTGCAGCACGTGCGCTTCGCTGCCTGTAGGAAAAAACGTTGTATGGCGGCCTTATCCGTTCAACCAGCTTACCCAAATCCTATTAAAAACAAGAACATACAATTTATAAAGAGGATGGAACGAAGGACAATCCTTTCGTGCCATTACACATTATTTTCAGTGAAATAAGGCGGTTTCAACGCCAGATCCGCTGCACCCGTCCGCCCGGCAATTGGGTTACCAGACCGGCCAGTTCCAGGCCCAGCAAACGGCTGCCGAGCGCGCCGGCATCGCCGCCGAGGCGGGCCAATAAATCGTCCAGCGCTACCGGTTCGGCGCCGAGGGCGACCAGCAGATCGTCGTCGCTATCATCGACCTCTTTGGGCTCTGCCCTGGCAGCCGGCGCCGCCAGCGGAGACACCTGCATCGCTTCCAGCACCTCTTCCACCGTCTCCACCAGCTGCGCGCCATCGCGGATCAGGCGATGACATCCCTTGGCCAGCGCCGAATGAATCGAGCCGGGAAGCGCGAACACCTCCCTACCCTGCTCGGCCGCCATCTGCGCCGTGATCAGCGAGCCCGACTGCGCCGCCGCCTCGACCACCAGCACGCCCGCCGCCAGGCCGCTGATCACGCGGTTGCGGCGCGGGAAGTTGGCGGCCAGCGGCGGCGTACCCAGTGCGTATTCGCTGACCAGGCAGCCATGCGCGGCGATGCGGTGCGCCAGGTCGCGGTTGCGCGCCGGATACACGCGATCCAGGCCGGTGCCGACCACGGCGATCGTCGAGCCGGCGCCACGCAGCGCGCCTTCGTGGGCCGCGGTATCGATCCCCAGCGCCAGCCCCGAGACCACGCACAGGCCGGCACTCGAGAGCGCCGCGGAAAACGATTCGGCATCGAGCTTGCCCTGCACGCTGGCGTTGCGGCTGCCGACCACCGCCACCAGCGGCCGTGTCAACAGTTCGCGGCGGCCGCTGATATACAGCAGCAGTGGCGGATCGGGGATTTCGGCCAGCGCCGCCGGGTAATCGGCATCGTGGAAGGTGATCAGGTGGTGGCCGGGCCGCGCCAGCCAGTCATGCGTAGCCGCGACCAGCGTATGAAAGTCGGGCGTGGCCGGCGCGCACAAGGCCTGCGCCTGGGCCGATGACACGTGGGCGGCGAGCGCCGCGTGGCCGGCGCGCAGGATGGCGCCGGGCGAGCCGAACACGGACAGCAGCAGGTGCGCGCTGCGGCACCCCACGCCGTCGGCCTGTTCCAGCCTCAGCCAGTCCGCGATCGAAGCCGCACGGGCTGTGTCCTTTGCCGCATCGGCGCTGTGGGGTTCCGTGTCCTGCACGGCGAATTTACTCCGGTGATTTGGCCACGTCGCCCACTTGCACCGGCGCCGTTACCTGCATGATCAAGCCGTACGACACATTGTTGAACACGCGGAAGATGAACAGGCTGCCGTATTGTTCGTCGGGCAGCTTGAGTGTCGACCGGCCCATGCCGAGGAAGCCTTTGCTCTCGGGGTCGGGCACCGTCTTCCCGAAATGATAGAGCTGCAGCACGGCGCCGATATCGAGTCCGTCAAGCGTGCCCCGATTGACAGTCACCACTTGGCTCTGGCCGGCATAGGTGACGCCGGAATAGATCGACATGATGCGCGCATCGACCGTCGCCAGCGGCGCATGCGGCACGTAGTTGCGCACCGGCTGCGGCGGCGCCGGCACCAGCAGGTCGCCGACGCCCATTTCCTGCAGCGTATTGCTGACAACAAAAGTGTGGACATCGACGCCGGGCTTGGCCGCGCTGACCAGCTTGACGCTGCCCAGGTAGGCGGCCTCGTGCGCCAACACCTTGCCGCTCTGCGGGTCGCGCAGCGGATTGCCGGGACGGAACACCTGGAAGCTGCTGCTGCCCTTCAGCTCGCCACGCACATAGACGCGGTCGCCCTCGCCCAGATAGACGCGGCCTTCCTGTGAAGCGACGATGCGCGGCGCGCCGGCCAGTTCGTTCGCTTCGACCACCAGCGGCTGGGTCAGGTAGGGTTCGATGGCGCCGGCCGGAATCGCCGGCACCGCGCTCTGCTCGAGCGACTCGCTGCGTACCTGCGGCGACAGGCGCAGCACAGGCGGCTCGCCACGGCCGTCGCCACCGCCGCCGCTGCCGGGACGGTTCAGGGACAGGCGGCCGCGGGCGCGGTCGAAATACACGATCTGGCCCGGATAGATCCAGTGCGGATTGCGGATCTCGTCGCGGTTCATGCCCCAGACTTGCGGCCAGCACCATGGGTTGCGCAAGAAGGTGCCGGAAATGTCCCACAGGGTATCGCCCTTGACCACCACATGCTGGTCGGGTGCGTCCGGACGGAAGGTGCAGGTCGGTGCGGGTGACTGGGTGGCGGCGGAAGCGCTGCCCAGCACGGACACGGCGACCAGCACGACGGCAGCAGCGCGGGTCGCGACTGTGCTAAAATTTTTCATTGAAGACGTCCGTTATGTGCGGCGTTGGGAACACGTTGTGAACAAACGACGACCGATCACTGGCTGGGTCACTCCTGCTAGCGTTTTCGCCCCGGCTGCGACGCAAGAAACGCCACTTGTGACAGCCCGATGGTACCGCTCCCTGCCTTGAAAAGGGTTGCCGTATTGAATCAAATTCTGCACATAAATCCCTGAAGTAGCAAGACAAACTGCCTTCCGGCGGGCTGTCCCCGTTGTTGCGTTTGCATTTTTGCACGCGCTCTTGATGTGCTGTCATCACGCTGTCCACTCAACCGAAACCGAATCTGAATATGGCCTTACTCAACATCCTCCGCTACCCTGATCCGCGCCTGCACAAGATCGCCGCGCCGGTCACCGAATTCGGCACCGACCGTCTGCGCAAGCTGGTGGCCGACATGGCGGAAACCATGTATGACGCGCCCGGCGTCGGCTTGGCCGCGACCCAGGTCGACGTGCACGAGCGCGTGGTGACGATCGACGTCAGCGAAGCGCAAGACAACCTGATCGTGTTCATCAACCCCGAAATCACCTGGGCCAGCGACGACAAGCAGGTCTACGACGAAGGCTGCCTGTCGGTGCCCGGCGTGTATGACGGCGTCGAGCGCCCGAGCCAGGTGAAGGTGCGCGCTTTCGACGTCGACGGCAAGGAATTCACGGTCGACGCCGACGGCCTGCTGGCGGTGTGCATCCAGCACGAGATGGACCACCTGGTGGGCAAGGTGTTCGTCGAATACCTGTCGCCGCTCAAGCGCAACCGCATCAAGGCCAAGCTGCAGAAGGAAGAACGCGGCATGGCGCGCGACGCCGCCCAGCGTTCGGCGCGCCGTTGAACCGGGGCGCCATGAAAGTCGTCTTTGCCGGCACCCCCGAGTTCGCCGCCGTCGCCCTGCGCGCCCTGCACGAGGCCGGTTTCGAGATCCCGCTGGTCCTGACCCAGCCCGACCGTCCGGCCGGGCGCGGCATGCAGCTGCAAGCCTCGGCGGTCAAGCAATATGCCGTGGCAAACGGCATGCAGGTAGCGCAGCCGCTGTCGCTGCGCACCGACAGCAAGGATCCGCAACGCGCCGGGGAAGCGCGCGCCGCGCATGATCTGTTGAATGCGATCGAGTACGACGTGATGGTGGTCGCGGCCTACGGCCTGATCCTGCCACGCAGCACGCTCGACATCCGTCCCTGCATCAATATCCACGGTTCGCTCCTGCCACGCTGGCGCGGCGCCGCGCCGATCCACCGCGCGATCGAATCGGGCGACGTGGAGACCGGCGTCACGATCATGGAGATGGAAGAAGGCCTGGATACCGGGCCGATGCTGTTGATCGAGCGTCTGCCGATTCTGGACACCGACACCACCGGCAGCCTGCACGACAAGCTGGCGGACATGGGCGGACGCATGATCGTCGAAGCACTGCGCAAGATGGAAGCCGGCCAGTTGCCGGCAACGCCGCAGCCGGAACAAGGCGTGAACTACGCCGCCAAGATCAGCAAGGAAGAAGCCAAGCTGGACTTCAGCCTGCCGGCCGAGGTATTGGCACGCAAGATCCGGGCGTTCAATCCGTTCCCGGGTGCGAATGGCGTGGTGGAAGGCAGCGCGGTCAAGATCTGGCAGGCGGTGCCGGTTGCGGGCAACGGCGCGCCGGGTGAAGTATTGCAGGCCGATGCCGCAGGGATCGTGGTCGCTTGCGGCGAAGGTGCGCTGCGCCTGAACGAGTTGCAGAAGCCGGGCGGCAAGCGCCTGGCGGCGGCCGAGTTCCTGAAGGGGTTCGCGCTGGCGGGCTTGCGCTTCGCTTGACCGCGGTACGCCAGATTGATCACTAAAAACGACGCGCACCATGCGCGTCGTTTTTTTTCGTTAGCTTTAAAACGTCATCCCCGCGGAGGCGGGGACCCAAGTTTTCACGCACTCCACCTATAGCGAACGTAGTGGCGACGCACGTTAACTTGGGTCCCCGCCTGCGCGGGGATGACGATTTTTGGGCTAACTAATGTAAGTAAAACCCCGGCGCCGACTCAACGCTGCGCCGCAGATAAATCAGTACTGAAGTTACTCCGAACGCCCTGCACGCTGCGCATCCATATGCTCACGCAGCACCTGATTGATACGGGTCTGGTAACCGGGACCCGCCGACTTGAACCAATCGAGCATGTCCACGTCCAGGCGGATCGTGACGATCTGTTTCACACCATTGCTGGCGACTTGAGGCTTCGACGACATTGCTGGCTCCGGGTTGCGGTCCATAGGCTGATCCCAATCCGGTTGGTATTCTTTGTTCATACGGTTATCCCATCTTTACGTTCGCCTCTCCACGGAGGCGGACTTCGATTGTCGTTGCGTTATGTATCGTAAAGATTGCGGTACCCCCGTGAATTGTAACGTCGTGTAACACCCAGCCGTATGAATACATAAGGATACATACACGGATTCTCACCCCGAGCGCCCTGAGGCCATCCCGGCCGCATGCCGCGGGCTTGCCGTATAATGACAGACCGCCCAACAGTAAACGGCCTGTCAAGCCGCATGTCCAGGAAGACCCCCATCATGAACGCCCGCCTCAACGCCATCTCCCCGATCGAAACCCAGCTGCGCGAGATCCTTGCACGCCGCATCATGATCCTGGATGGCGCGATGGGCACCATCATCCAGCAGTACAAGCTGGACGAAGCGGCCTACCGCGGCGAGCGGTTCGCCACCTTCGCCGCACCGGAAGGCAGCGGCAACCGCGAGCTGTTCGTGAAGGGCAATAACGAGCTGCTGACGCTGACCCAGCCGCACGTGATCCAGGAGATCCACGAGCGCTACCTGGCCGCCGGCGCCGACCTGCTCGAGACCAATACCTTCGGCGCCACCGGCGTAGCGCAGGAGGACTATCACATGGCGCACCTGGCCTACGAGATGAACGTCGAAGCGGCGAAGCTGGCACGCGCCGCCTGCGACAAATACTCGACGCCAGACAAGCCGCGCTTCGTCGCCGGCGCCCTGGGACCGACCCCGAAGACCGCCTCGATCTCGCCCGACGTGAACGACCCGGCAGCGCGCAACATCACCTTCGACCAATTGGTAGAGTCGTATCACGAACAGGTGCGCGGCCTGGTCGACGGCGGCGCCGACGTGCTGCTGGTCGAGACCATCTTCGACACCCTGAACTGCAAGGCGGCGCTGTTCGCGATCGACCAGTATTTCGACGAGCATCCCGAGACGCCGCGCCTGCCGCTGATGATCTCGGGCACCGTCACCGACGCCTCGGGCCGCATCCTGTCAGGCCAGACCGTGCCGGCATTCTGGAACTCGGTGCGCCACGCCAAGCCGCTGACCATTGGCCTCAATTGCGCGCTCGGCGCGGCGCTGATGCGCCCTTACGCGCAAGAGCTGTCGCAAATCGCCGATACCTTCGTCTGCATCTACCCGAACGCCGGCCTGCCCAACCCGATGAGCGACACCGGCTTCGACGAGCTGCCGGCCGACACCTCGGCCCTGCTGCGCGAATTCGCGGAGGCCGGCTTCATCAACATCGCCGGCGGCTGCTGCGGCACCACGCCCGAGCACATCGCGGCCATCGCGAAGATCCTGGAAACCCAGACGCCACGCGCCGTGCCGGAAGTGCCGGTCGCGATGCGCCTGTCGGGGCTGGAGCCGTTCACGATCGACGAATCGTCGCTGTTCGTCAACGTCGGCGAACGCACCAACGTCACCGGCTCGAAAGCGTTCGCGCGCATGATCCTGAACGAGCAGTTCGACGAGGCGCTGTCGGTGGCGCGCCAGCAGGTCGAGAACGGCGCCCAGGTCATCGACATCAATATGGACGAAGCGATACTCGATTCGCAGGCGGCGATGACGCGCTTCCTGAACCTGATCGCGTCCGAGCCCGATATCTCGCGCGTGCCGGTGATGATCGACTCGTCCAAATGGTCGGTGATCGAGGCGGGCCTGAAGTGCGTGCAGGGCAAGGCGATCGTCAACTCGATCTCGATGAAGGAAGGCGAAGAAGAATTCATCCGCCAGGCACGCCTGTGCCGCCGCTATGGCGCCGCCGTGATCGTGATGGCGTTCGACGAAACCGGCCAGGCCGACACCTTCGCGCGCAAGACCGAGATCTGCGGCCGCGCCTATCAGGTGCTGGTCGAGAAGGTCGGCTTCCCGCCGGAAGACATCATCTTCGACCCCAACATTTTCGCGATCGCCACCGGCATCGAGGAACACGACAACTACGCCAACGACTTCATCGAAGCCTGCGCCTGGATCCGCGACAACCTGCCGCACGCGAAGATCTCGGGCGGCGTGTCGAACGTGTCGTTCTCCTTCCGCGGCAACGACCCGGCGCGCGAAGCGATCCACACCGTGTTCCTGTACCACGCGATCAAGGCCGGCCTGACCATGGGCATCGTCAACGCCGGCATGGTCGGCGTCTACGACGACCTCGACGCCGAGCTGCGCGAGCGCGTGGAAGACGTGGTGCTGAACCGCCGCAAGGACGCCACCGAGCGCATGATCGAATTCGCCGGCACCCTGAAGGCCGGCGGCGCCAAGCAGGAACAGAACCTAGAGTGGCGCAACGCCCCGGTCGAAAAGCGCCTGGCGCACGCGCTGGTGCACGGCATCACGCAGTGGATCGTCGAAGACACCGAAGAGATGCGCCAGCAGGTCCTGGCCGCGCAAGGCCGTCCGATCCACGTGATCGAAGGCCCGCTGATGGACGGCATGAACATCGTCGGCGACCTGTTCGGACAGGGCAAGATGTTCCTGCCGCAGGTGGTCAAGTCGGCGCGCGTGATGAAGCAGGCGGTGGCCCACCTGGTGCCGTTCATCGAAGAAGAAAAGGCACAGGAAGAAGCGCGCACCGGCGTGGTCGCCAAGCCGAAGGGCAAGATGGTGATCGCCACCGTCAAGGGCGACGTGCACGACATCGGCAAGAACATTGTCTCGGTGGTCCTGCAATGTAATAACTTCGAGATCGTGAACATGGGCGTGATGGTGCCGTGCGCCGATATCCTGGCGAAAGCCAAGGAAGAAAACGCCGACATGGTGGGCCTGTCGGGCCTGATCACGCCGTCGCTCGAAGAGATGGCGCACGTGGCGCGCGAGATGCAGCGCGACCCGTGGTTCCGCGATCGCCAGGTGCCGCTGCTGATCGGCGGCGCCACCACCAGCCGCGCCCACACCGCCGTGAAAATCGCGCCGCACTATGAAGGCCCGGTGGTCTATGTGCCGGACGCGTCGCGCTCGGTGTCGGTCGGCCAGGCCCTGGTGACCGAAGACACGCGCGATGCCTACATCATCGAACTGGCGCAGGACTACGAGCGCATCCGCATCCAGCACGCCGGCAAGAAGGCGCTGCCGATGCTGACGCTCGAGCAGGCGCGCGCCAACAAGGCGAAGCTGGAGTATGCGCCGGTCAAGCCGAAGTTCATCGGCCGCCGCATGTTCAAGAACGTCGACCTGAACCTGATCGCGCGCTACATCGACTGGGGCCCGTTCTTCCAGACCTGGGACCTGGCCGGCCCCTACCCTGCGATCCTCACCGACGAGGTGGTGGGCGAAGCGGCGACCAAGGTGTTTGCCGAAGGCCAGGCCATGCTGAAGAAGATCATCGAAGGCCGCTGGCTGACCGCCAACGGCGTGATCGCCCTGCTGCCGGCCAACAGCGTGGGCGACGACGACATCGAGATCTATACCGACGAATCGCGCGAGACCGTGGACTTCACCTGGTATGGCCTGCGCCAGCAGGGCGTCAAGCCGGTGGTCGACGGCGCGCAGCGCGCGAACCAGTGCCTGGCCGACTTCGTCGCGCCGAAGGACAGCGGCACGCTTGATTACATCGGCATGTTCGCGGTGACGGCGGGCCTGGGCATCGAGAAGCACGAGCAGCGCTTCGAAGCGGCGCACGACGACTACTCGTCGATCATGCTCAAGTCGCTGGCTGACCGCCTGGCCGAAGCCTTCGCCGAATACCTGCACCAGCGCGTGCGTACCGACCTGTGGGGTTATGCGGCGGACGAGGACCTGAGCAACGAAGCGCTGATCGCCGAAGAGTACAAGGGCATCCGCCCGGCGCCGGGCTATCCGGCCTGCCCGGAACACACGGTGAAGGCCGACATGTTCAAGACGCTGCAGGCGCAGGAGATCGGCATGGAGCTAACCGAGTCGTACGCCATGTATCCGGGCGCGGCGGTGTCGGGCTTCTACTTCGCGCATCCGGAATCGAAGTACTTCGTGGTCGGCAAGATCGGCGAAGACCAGGTCGCCGACATGGCCGCGCGGCGCGGCATGGAGCGCGCGGAAGTCGAGCGCCACCTGGCGCCGAACCTGTAAGCCTGCCCTCCTCCAACGCCGCGAACTTCGCGGCGTTTTTTCTGGTCAAAGTCGAATGGGATTCTTCCGGAATCCGCTCATCGTGCGGAGGCAGTCATGGCAATGCACTTTTCGACCCGGCGCTGGCAAGACCAGGTGATCTTGCTGATCGGCGTCTGGCTCATCATCTCGCCGCTGGCGTTCGGCTATCCATCCGATTCGATCCCGGCCATCAATGCCTATGTGGCCGGCATCATCATGGCGGTGCTGGCGGCATTCGACCTGTACAAGACCTATGTGTGGGCGGTGGTGCTGAATGTGGTGGTCGGGGCCTGGACCGCGGTGTCGCCGTGGCTGGTGGGCACGGTGCCGGATCGGATGATGACGACCAGCCTGCTGGTATCGGGCGTCGCCACGATCGTGCTGGGATTGTGGGAGTTGCGCAGCGACCCCGAGCTGCACCGGCAGTGGACCAAGACCGGCGCAGCGGGCTGATATGGCGGGTTACATGGCGTAACGCACCACCTTGTCGCTCCACTCGAAGGCCGAGACTTCGAGCTCGGCCAGGTCGTCGCCTTCGATCGACAACGCCTGCAACACCGGCAGCACCTCATCCTGCGCATCGTCCATGCGCTCGATCGATTCGGCCAGGCGCAGCAGCTCGCCGAAGAAGCCCGTGCGCTTCAGCAGCCCATCGCGCACTTCGTCGATCACCGGAATCTGCTCGACGATGTCGCGCATCGGCATGCAGAACAGCGTGTCCATCAGCGACATCATGCCCACCGTGAAGGCGACATCGGCCACGTTCTTCTGCGCCGGACGCAGGCGCTGCGCCAGCAACTCCATCAGGCGCGCGCGGGTGGTGGCCAGCATCAGCAGCGGGCTCTGGCTGTGGCCGCGCACGTCGGCTTCGGCGAACAGCAAAATCTGCAGCCAGCGCTGCAGCTGGCGCCGGCCCAGCAGGCTCAGGGCCTGGCTGATCGACTCGATGCGACGCCCCGCCCCCAGCGCCGGCGTGTTCACCAGGCGCAGCAGGTTCATGCCGAGCGAGACTTCGCGCTTGACCAGCGCTTCGATCGCGCTGTTGTCGGCGTCGGCATTGATCAGGTCCATCAGCGCCAGCACCGTGGTCTGCGAGGGCGACAGCTTGCGGCCGCTCATCACGGTCGGCTTGGCGAAGTAATAGCCCTGGAAGTAGTCGAAGCCGACGTCGAGGCAGGTGCGGTATTCGGTGTGGTTCTCGACCTTCTCCGCCACCAGCCGCTTGCCGGTGGTGCGCAGGCGTGGCGCCAGCGACAGCAGGGTCACGATCGGCAGCGCGCGCAGATCCATCTTGACGAAGTCGATCACCGGCAGCAGGCGCGACAGCTCTGGACCGTGGTTCGAAGCTTCCACTGCGAAGCGGAAACCGTGGCCGCTCAAGACCCGCATGCGTTCGATGACGGCGTCGTCCGGCTCGACCGAACGCACCAGTTCCAGCACCATCCGCTCGCGCGGCAGAAAGGCGAAGATGTCGCTCATCAGACCGTCGCGGTCGATGTTCAGGAAGGCAGTGGCGTCGCCGATCGCGCGCGGCAGGCCCAGCTGCGATGCGTGGTGCAGCACGCCGGCGCTGGCAGCCACGCCGGAGTCGACCGGTGCGCTTCCATTTGCGCTACCGCGAAACAGCAACTCATAGCCGAACAGCGCCTGATTGCGGTCCAGGATCGGCTGGCGCGCCAGATAAAAATTGCGCATGCGCAGAGGCTGGGAAGCCTCGTCGAGGCTGGCGGTATCGGTCATGGCGTCTCTTTTCGTCGCGGCAACGGAACTACTCTACCGCATCCGCCGGTATCAGTGTTTTTAGGGAACTAATTTACTCGGGGAATGATAACAAATCATCACCACCCGCGGCCATCACTGTGGCAGGCCGTCCACGAACAATTTGAGTTCGCCGGGCTGGAACTGGGTCCAGGTTTCGTTGGTGGTGAGCGGTTCGGTGACGATGATCGCGACCCGGTCATTGGGCGTGGTCACCTGCGAGAAGTCGACCGACAGGTCCTCGTCCGACAGGCAGGCGGTCACGAAGGGATATTGCCGCACCACGTAGCACAGCTTGGTCGAGCAATGGGTGAACAGCGCGGTGCCGTCCGACAGCATCATGTTGAAGGTGCCGTGGGCGGCAATGCCGGGAATGATGCGCTCCAGCGCTGATCGCAAGGCGGCATGATCCGGCGCAGTGTCGCCGAACTCCTGGCGCAGGCATTGCAGCAGGTAGCAGAACGCCAGCTCGCTGTCGGTGCTGCCCACCGGCCGGAACGGGCCGTCGAGCATTGGCGCAAAGTCCTTCAGGTCGCCGTTATGGGCAAACACCCAGTAGCGCCCCCACAGCTCGCGCACGAAGGGATGGCAATTCTCCAGCGCCACCTGGCCCACGGTGGCCTTGCGGATGTGGGCGATGACGTTGGTCGACTTGATCGGATAGCGCTTGATCAGCTCGGCGATCGGCGAGGCGATCGCGGCTTGGTGATCGACGAAATGGCGCACCCCGCTGCCCTCGAAGAAGGCGATGCCCCAGCCGTCATGGTGGGTATCGGTACGTCCGCCGCGGTGGGCGAAGCCGGTAAAAGAGAAAACAATGTCAGTAGGGACATTGCAATTCATTCCGAGTAGCTGGCACATGGCCGGAGCTTACCACGCCGGGCCGGCGGGCGGAATCAGGCCACCGGCCGGATTGACCCCAAAAATGCGAATGGATATAATAATCATTCTCATTTACAAAAATAATCCGGGTACTCCATGAACACTAAGCAGTTGCGTCCGAACGATAATTCTCCAGTCTGCCGCCAGAAACCGCTGGCGCGCTTCGTCAAGCTGGCCCTGAGCGGCGTCGTCGCGGCGCCGGTCGCCCTGCTGCCGTTCGCGGCATACGCCCAGCAACAGGCGACCCCGCAGATCGAAAGCGTGGTCATCACCGGCGCCAAGGGCGACGCCGAAGCGCCGTACATGAACGGCGGCGTGGCCCGCCGCGGCAGCCTCGGCGTGCTGGGTTCGGCGGACGTCATGGATACCCCGTTCAGCACCAACAACTACACGTCGCAGATGCTGGAAGACGTGCAGGCGCGCACCCTGGCCGACGTGGTCGTCAACGACGCTTCGGTGCGCCTGATGACCTCGACCGGCGGCTTCAGCGAAGACTTCCAGATCCGCGGCTTCAACGTCACCAGCGGCGACGTCGGCCTGAATGGCCTGTATGGCCTCACTTCGTCGAACCGCATGCCGGCCGCGATCATGGAACGGGTCGAAGTGCTGAAGGGTCCGGGCACGCTGGTGTACGGCATCAGCCCGAGCGGTGGCGTCGGCGGCAACATCAATATCGTCACCAAGAAGGCCGGCGACAAGCCGCTGACCCGCATCACCGGCACCTATGAAAGCCAGGCCATCTTCGGCACCCACGTCGATGTCGGCCGCCGCTTCGGCAACAACGGCGAATGGGGCGTGCGCTTCAACGGCGTCTACCGCAAGGGCGACACCACCCTGGACGACGGCCAGATGGAAGCCAGCACGCTGGCCCTGGCCCTGGACTACCGCTCGGACAAGCTGCGCTGGAGCCTGGACACCTACGGCCAGCGCGAAGACACCGACACCTTCCGCGCCCAGACCGGCTTCCGCCCGGGCATCCGCAGCATCCCGAAGGCGCCGTCGGGCCACCGCGCGCTGTATCCCGGCGCCGAACTGACCTTCCGCGACGCCACCATTTCCTCGCGCATCGAATACGACCTGAACCCGGACGTGATGCTGTACGCGACCGCCGGCTACCGCTACGGCGCCAGCGAGCAGGATTTCCCGTCGGTGCGCGGCAACGATGCGATCGACGTCAACGGCAATATGCGCATCAGTAACGCCTGGTACGACGCCGCCTCGCACAACAAGACCGGCCAGGTCGGCGCACGCTTCAACTTCCGTACCGGCGCCATCAAGCACACCGCCAGCGTATCCGCCTCCAGCCTGGAAACCGAAGCCGGCAGCTTCTACCTGACCGCGACCAGCGCCCCGGTCAATTCGAACATCTATTACCCGGCAGCGCTGCCGGTGATGAACGGCACTCGCCTGGCGACCACGCTGAACTCGCGCACCAAGCTGTCGAGCTTTGCCGTGACCGACACCGTGTCGCTGCTGGACGACCGCCTCCTGATCACGGCCGGCGCGCGCCGCCAGACGGTGGACGCGAAAAACTTCAACGCTGCCGGCGCCGTCACCGGTGCCTACGACGAGAGCGCCGTGGCGCCGCTGGCCGGCGTCGTGTTCAAGCCGATGCAGAATGTCTCGGTGTACGGTAACTTCACCGCCGGCCTGTCGCGCGGCAGCACCGCACCGGACACCGCGGCCAACCGCGGCGAAGTCTTCCCGCCGTACAAGTCGAAGCAGTACGAAGCCGGCGTGAAGGTCGAGCACGACAAGATGATGAGCACGGTCTCGGTGTTCCAGGTCGACCGCCCGAACGCGCTGACCGATCCGTTCACCAATATCTACAGCCTGGACGGCAAGCAGCGCAACCGCGGCCTGGAACTGTCGACCATGGGTGAAGTCGTGCGCAATGTGCGCCTGATGGCCAGCGCCACCTTCTTCGACGCCACGCTGGCGCGCAGCGCCGGCGGTGTCAACGACGGCAAGGATGCGATCGGCGTGCCGAAGCGCACCTTCAACCTCGGCGCTGACTGGGACCTGCCATGGGTGCCGGGCCTGAGCCTGAATGCGCGCGCCATCTACACCGCCGAAGCGCCGTTCGACGTCGCCAACACCTTGACCCTGCCGTCGTGGAACCGCATCGACATCGGCGCGCGTTATCGCACCGCGATCATGGGTAAACCGGTGATGCTGCGTGCGAACGTGGAGAATGTGGCCAACAAGGCGTACTGGCTGTCGAGCAGCACGCTGGCGACCGTGGGCACCGTGGCCGCACCACGTACAGTGCTGCTGTCGGCGCAGGTCGATTTCTGATGAGGTGAAGTCAGGACGAAGCGCTCGCTAGGGCGTTTCGTCCTTGTGTTTCCAACAGTGCCCGCTCGCCATCTTCGGATGCGTCAGCGGGCACTGTGCATTGGTGAGCCGGATCCTTCCCAAGCGGAGGATGCGGGGCGCTTAATGCAGCACCACCGGCTGGCTCATCAGGGTGTCATACGAACCGAGGAAGTCGTCGATTTCTTCCATCGTCGGTTCGCTGGCGATCAGGTTGTTGACGTCGCGCCGGAACGATTGCGCCAGGCGACCGCCGATGAACGCTTCGCAGCGCCCGGCTTTGTCGACGATTTCGAAGCCGCCAAATCGCAGAGCCTCGACTTCACGGTCGACGCCGAACTCCACGATGCTGTACTGTTCGCTGTTGTAGATCATGTTCATGATGACTCCTTCTCTCGATCAGAGTGTTTGTGCAAACCTGCCGTCTGGCGGCGAGCAGCAGGCTCTTCACTTCGTTAAAGAGGTGGGGCTGGCCAAACCGATTTCAAGAGTGACCACATATCGCGCATGGTCTTCAGGCGGCGTCTCAGGCGGAGACGACCGGGTCTAGCGCCAACAGCTGATCGTATGGCGGAGACTGCAGCCACGATCGCAACTGATCAAGGTGTTCGCTGCTCGCCAGACCGATGAACAGTCGTCGAGGGCGTTGACGTAGCAGTCGATTTAATGTTACACGCAAAACCAGATTGCCGTCGCAGCACAGGCAGCCGGGAGCGATGCGCGTCACATGCAGGCCGGGACCGTTCTCGAGCGGATCGGCGGCGACACCGAATCCTTCGAGGATGACCGCATCCAGAGCAGAGACTGATGGAGGGAGTGCGCCGTCCCCTGGGGTGAAGACGGCGGAGCGATCTGCGGACGCTGCCAGCAGCGCCGCGATTGCCGCTTCGCGCACGCCGGCGCTGGCGCCGGTGACGAGGGTGGTGCTGGTGGCCGCGGGGGCCATCAGCCTCCTTTTTTGGCCAGCTTGCCCGGCTCGACGCCCAGCTGCTTGAGCTTGCGGTACAGGTGGGTACGCTCGAGGCCGGTCTTCTCGGCAACGCGCGTCATGCTGCCGCCTTCGCGGCCCAGGTGGTGTTCGAAGTACATGCGCTCGAAAGCGTCGCGCGCCTCGCGCAGCGGCAAGTCGAACGACAGCGTGTAGCCGGTGCCTTCGCCATGCGAGATCGCATGCACCAGGCGCGAACCGTTGCCGATCCCGGCCGCGCCGACACCGCCCACCGCGGCGCCCATGCCGACGCCGGCGCCGACGCCGGCGCCGATGCCGGCACCCGCGCCGGGCTGCGGCGCGAACATCGGCGCGCTGGCGGCCGGTTCGGCCACGGCCGGTGCACTCGGCGCGATCGGACGCGGCGGCGCCATCGGTGCGCGCGCCACTTCCTGGGCGCGCGTCAGGCCCTGCTGCACGGCTTTGAGCAGCTTTTGCAGGGCAATCGGTTTTTCGAGGAAATTCAATGCGCCGATACGCGTGGCCTCGACCGCGGTGTCGATGGTCGCGTGGCCCGACATCATGATCACCGGCATGGTCAGCAAGCCGTCGCGCTGCCACTCCTTGAGCAAGGTGACGCCGTCGGTGTCCGGCATCCAGATATCGAGCAGCACCAGGTCGGGTGCGCCGGCCGCGCGCGCCTCGCGCGCCTGCTGCGCGTTCTCGGCCAGGGTGATGGCATGTCCTTCGTCGCCCAGGATCTCGGAAAGAAGTTCCCGGATGCCCATTTCATCGTCAACTACGAGTATGTTCGCCATCTCTCTGCCTTCCTGATCTTCTACCCGTCATGGTGTGTATTTTATAAGTCTTTCACACTTCGGCCAAGTTCGCCTCTGGCGCTAACTTTAACAGCAAAATCGATACCGCCGCGCCACTTCCATCCGTGCGGTTGGTGAGATCGATCCGGCCGCCGTGTTCGTCCACGATCTTCTTCACCATCGGCAGGCCGAGGCCGGTGCCACGCGCCTTCGAGGTGACGTAGGGTTCGAACGCGCGCGCCAGGATCTTGGGCGCGAAGCCGGGGCCGTTGTCCATGATCGCCAGGCGCACCGCCACGCCCAGCATGCCGTCGGCGCCGGTGTAGTGGATCGCCTCGGTGACCACCTCGACCAGCGGCGGCGGCGCGTCCGGGCCGCGGTCGATCAGGGCGTCCTGGGCGTTCTGCAGCAGGTTGTGGATCACCTGGCGCAGCTGGGTCGGGTCGCCCATCACGCGCGGCAGGCCGGATGCCAGACGCGCGCGGATGATGTCGCTCGCGTCCTCGGCCAGGTACAGGCTCAGGATTTCGTCGATCAGGCCGTTCAGGTCGAGCGGCTCGAGCACCGCCGGCGGCGTGCGCGCGTAGTCGCGGAAGTCGTCCACCATGCGCTTCATGGCGTCGACCTGGTTGACGATGGTGGTAGTGCTGCGGCGCAGGAGATCGGCCTGGGTCTCGGGCAGATGATCTTCCAGCTTCATCTGCATGCGTTCGGCCGCCAGCTGGATCGGGGTCAGCGGGTTCTTGATCTCGTGCGCCAGGCGCCGCGCCACCTCACCCCAGGCCACCGAGCGCTGGGCCGTGATCACGTCCGAGATATCGTCGAACACCACGATGAAGCCGCTGTCGGCGCCCACCGGCAGGCGCGAGCCGCGCGCCAGCAGGGCGATGTCGTGATCGGGTTCCTCGCCGCCGGATTTGCGCAGCGCGTCGCGCGGGATCTCGATCTGCTGCTGCCAGTGACCGCGCTTGCGGCGGTCGGCTGCCGAGTGCGCGCTCTGGGCCGAGAAGGCGCGCGTGACGCATACCGAAAAATGTTCCAGCCCCGGGATGCGCGCCAGCGGCCCGGCCAGCGCGCCCGGCTCGACCTGCAGGATGCGGTAGGCGGCGTCGTTCGAGTTGACCACCGTGCCTTCGGCGTCGAGCACGATCACGCCAGCCGACATATTGGCAAGCACCGACTCCAGGTGGGCCTTGGCGCTTTGCAGCGCGGCGCGGTTGCGTTCGACCGCGCTGCGCGCTTCGAACAGCTGGCCGGTCATGGCGTTGAACGACTGGGTCAGCGTGCCCAGTTCGTCGTTGGTCTCGACGATCGGGCGCGGCGACAGGTCGCCCTCGGCCACCGCCTGCGTGCCTTCGGCCAGCACCAGCAGCGGCTGCGCCAGGTTACCGGCGATCAGGAAGGCGCTGCCGATGGCGCCGAAGATCGCCAGCAGCAGCGTCAGGGTCAGCGTCTCGATGTACATCTTGCGCAGGCCGGTGCGCGCCACGTTGCGCTGCTGGTATTCGCTGTAGGCGGTGCGCAGCACCTCGGCGTTCGAGGCCAGGTTCACCGGCACCGATTGCAGCAGCTGCAGGTAGCGCGGCTCGGCGCCGGGAGGCTCGGGCACCATCAACACCACGCGCAGGCGCAGGCTGGTGACGGCGTCGAGGGAATTGGCCTGCCCTCCTCCTTGCGCTTCCTGGTCGCGGAAGTCGCGCTCGATACCGCCTTCGGCGCGCGCATACCCGCCCGGCATGGTGGCCGAGCGCAGCATTTGTGGATCAGGGATGTCGGCCGCCAGGTTGGCGCGCCGGTCTTCGGTGGCGGCGGCCAGCACGCCGCCGTTGGCATCCAGCAGCATGGCGCTTTGCAGGCCGCTGGTGTCGCTCAATAAACGCGCCAGCACCGGCTGCGCCGTCATGTCGTTCTGGCCGGCCAGGGTGGCGGCCGCGGTCTGGCCGGTGGCGCCCAGCTCGGACAGCGACTCGTCCAGCGCGGCGCGGCCCAGGTTGAGGCCGGACGTGAGCGCGGCTTCGATCTTGACGTCGAACCAGGAGTCGATCGAGTGCGACACGAACATCACCGACACCATGAAGATCACCAGCCCGGGCAGGATGCCGATGCCGGCGAACAGCAGCACCAGCCTCGCCATCAGGCGCGAGCCGAACTTGCCGGCCTTGTAGCGCGAATACAGGCGCGCCAGCCCCACCACCACCAGGGTCAGGAGCACGACGGCCATCGCGGCGTTCAGGCCCAGCAGCCAGCCGTAATAGCGGTCGAAGAAGCCGGAGTTGTCCGAGGCCGACGCCAGCAGGAACAGCAGGATGGAGACGACCGCGCCGCCCACCACCAGCGCATAGCGCAGCACCTGATTGACCGATTTACTCCGCACGGTAGTTGAAGGTCTTCCTGTTCGAAGTGAGGCGCCAGTCGGAGTCGTTGAAGGCGTTCACCTGCAAGGGCTTCTGCAGGTATTCGCGGTCCATGTACATGCGCAGCGAGACTTCATACGTCTCGCCGGGTTTGAGTTTGCCCTTGGGCGCGATCAGCCAGCGCGTCGGGCGCCGGATCATGAACATCGCTTCGTCGAAGGTCTGGAAGCTTTGCTGGAAGCTGCCCATCACCATCACGTGGTACTGGCGTGTGAGCACGTCATATGAAATGCGGATGGTGCGTTTCAGTTCGACGGCCTTCTCGTCGCGCCACCACCAGCGCGGGCGCGTCAGCTCGATCTCGGTGGTGAAGTGCAGCTGGACGCCATGCTGGATCGCGTCCTTGAGGCCGTGATTGAGCTCGAATTCGTAGGCGGTATTCAGGCGGTAGCCGTCGTCGCCGGCTTCGATGGTGGCGCGCGTGATGTCGATTCCGTCAGCCGCCCGCGCCGGTGCGCCCATGAGGGCGCACGCAACCGCCAGCAGCAGCTGGCATGCGAAGAGGCTGAAAAATCGGTACGTCACGGGTGGGCCGGTGCCTTAAAAATGCGCGTATGTTAGAGAACCTTACGCCGCTTTCTTCTGGAACAGGGCGTAGAACAGACCGTCATGATCTTGCCCGGAGCCGCCGGTCGGCAGCAGTTGGCCCGGCGCGTCGAGGCGGACTGCGTCGTGGCGCACCGCGAATGCGGCGGCCTGCGCCTCCGATTCCTGGGGCCAGAGCGAACATGTCACGAACAGCAATTTACCATTGGGCAGCAACATCTGCCAAAGATTGTCGAGTATTTTGGTGGAAAGTGTTGCAAGTTGGGATGTATCCGACTTGCGGCGCAACCAGCGGATGTCCGGGTGGCGGCGCACGATGCCCGAGGCGGTGCACGGTACGTCGGCCAGGATGCGATCGAACTGCTGTCCGTCCCACCAGTCGCGGCTGCCGGCGTCGGCCGCCAGCAGTTGCGCTTCCAGCCCAAGCCTGCCCAGGTTGTCGCCCACCCGTGCCAGGCGCGCCGGGTCGGCGTCGACCGAGGTCAGGTTCACGTCGGCCGCTTCGAGGATGTGGCCGCTCTTGCCGCCCGGGGCGGCGCAGGCGTCCAGCACGCGCATGCCGTCCTGCAGATCGAGCAGCGGCGCGGCCAGCTGGGCGCCGGCATCCTGCACTGAGACCACGCCGTCGGCGAAGCCCGGGATCTGCGCCACATTGATCGCCTGCGCCAGACGCACGGCCATCGGGCCCACCTGCGCGGCCTCGATGCCGGCCTCGTGCAGGGTCTGCAAGTAAGCGTCCACTGTCGTGTGACGGCGGTTGACGCGCAGGGTCAATGGCGGATGGGCGTTGCCGGCCTTCAGGATCGCTTCCCAGTCGCGCGGGTAGGCAGTGCGGGTGGCGTCGATCCACCACTGCGGATAATTCCAGCGCGCCAGCGGTTCGCGCAGTGCCTGTTCGACCAGCGCCTCGCGCTCGCGCAGGAAGCGGCGCAGCACCGCATTGACCATGGCCTTGGCATGGGCAAAGTCGGGGTGGGCGGCGGCGGCACTGACCGCCTGGTCGACCACGGTAAAGGCTTCGTACGGCGGTTCGCCGTCTTCCGCCGGATCGAGCAGCGCCAGCGCGGCATAAAGGAGCCCCGCCAGCATCGGCGGCTCGGGCGCCTTGGTGGTCATCAGGCCCAGCAGCACCTCGCCGCGGCCCAGCTGGCGCATGGTGCGGTAGGCGATGTCCTGGATCGCGCCGCGCGCCTGCGGCGCCGCATCGTAGGCAGAGAACACGGCCGACAGCGCCTGCGGCAGTGCGCTGCCGGTGCGCACCCGCGACACCGCATTGGCCGCGCCCAGCAGGGCCAGCGCCAGCGAATCGGGTTTCAGGTCGGGACGGAAGTCGCGCTGCGGCTGGACTTTGACTTCATGGCTCTGGCGCAGGCGCGGAGCTTCCTCGCGCTGGCGTTCATAGCGCGGCTCCAAACGCCCCTGTTCGCCGCGCTGCCTGGCCGCGCCCGGGAAGTCGCCACCCTGCACCCGCGGCGGCTTGCCGACCGGACGCGCATCCTTGTCCAGCGCACGCGCCTGGCCGGTGCTGGACGGGCCGGGCTTGCCGCCACCCTGGGCCGGGCGTCCGCCGCCGGACTGGGCCGGTCCACGACCGACCGCGCCAGTGCGGGCGCTGCCGGCAGCGGCCTTGGCCTTGGGTTTCAGGGAGAGCGTCGGGCGCTTGTCGGTCATGGCGAATACAATGTTGCGAAAAAGGGCGTCCATTGTAACGGTTATGCCTTTGGCGACGCTTAATGGTGTTGCAATGCCGTTGCCTGAGCACCAATGGCCGCGCCGCCGGCAGCCAATCCAGTTTCCCAAACTAGTATAATGGCAGCTGTTTGCCTGCCTCAGGCTCTGCGTTCACCGCCATACCTTACTCTTTCGACCATTCCCATGCTCGCCCAACAAAAACAACAAATCGTTGCCCTGTTCCAGGCAGCCCTGGCGCCGATCGTCGCCGGTACCGACCTCACCCCTAACGTGGTGCTCGAGCGTCCGCGCGACCCGTCGCACGGCGACATCGCCTGCAACATCGCCATGCAGCTGGCCAAGCAGCTGAAAACCAACCCGCGCGAACTGGCGGTCCGCCTGGTCGCTGCGCTGCAGGCCGAGCCGGGCGCGCAAGACCTGATCGAATCGATCGACATCGCCGGACCCGGCTTCATCAACCTGCGCGTGGCCGCCAGCGCCAAGCAGTCTGTGGTGCGCACCGTTCTCGAGCAGGGCCAGGCGTTCGGCCGCGGCACTTCGGGCAACGGCCACCACGCGATCATCGAATTCGTCTCGGCCAACCCGACCGGCCCGCTGCACGTCGGTCACGGCCGCCAGGCCGCGCTGGGCGACGCGCTGTCGTCGCTGTTCGAGTCGCAAGGCCACGAAGTCACGCGCGAGTTCTATTACAACGACGCCGGCGTGCAGATCGCCACCCTGGCCAACTCGGTGCAGGCGCGCGCGCGCGGCTTCAAGCCGGGCGACGCCGAATGGCCAGAATCCGCGTACAACGGCGACTACATCGCCGAGATCGCGGCCGACTACCTGGCCAGGAAGACCGTCTCGGCCAGCGACGGCGAGCCGGCCACCGCCAGCGGCGACGTCGAAGACATCGAATCGATCCGCCGCTTCGCCGTCACCTACCTGCGCAACGAGCAGGACATGGACCTGCAATCGTTCGGCGTCAAGTTCGACAACTACTACCTCGAATCGTCGCTGTACGCCGACGGCAAGGTGGAAACCGCGGTGCAGACCCTGATCGAGGCCGGCA
>NZ_DAMAGA010000014.1:0-9481 GCF_031995545.1 Massilia sp. | reverse complement strand
CGGCAAGACCTACGAGCAGGACGGCGCGCTGTGGCTCAAGACCACCGACTACGGCGACGACAAGGACCGCGTGATGCGCAAGTCCGACGGCACCTTCACTTACTTCGTGCCGGACGTGGCGTACCACATCCAGAAGTTCCGCCGCGGCTTCGACCAGGCGATCAACATCCAGGGGAGCGACCACCACGGCACCATCGCGCGCGTGCGCGCCGGCCTGCAGGCGGTGAACATCGGCATCCCGCAGGGCTATCCCGACTACGTGCTGCACAAGATGGTCACCGTGATGAAAAACGGCGAAGAGGTCAAGATCTCGAAGCGCGCCGGTTCGTATGTCACCGTGCGCGACCTGATCGAATGGTCGGGCAATGGCGACGTGACGCGCGGCCGTGACGCGGTGCGCTTCTTCCTGATTTCGCGCAAGGCCGACACCGAGTTCGTGTTCGACGTTGACGTCGCCCTCGCGACCAACGACGAGAACCCGGTCTACTACGTGCAGTACGCCCACGCGCGCATCTGCTCGGCGCTGGCCAACTGGGGCGGCGACGTCGCCACCCTGGCCAATGTGGACCTGTCGCCGCTGACCGAGTCGCACGAATCGAGCCTGCTGGCCAAGCTGGCGGCCTACCCGGAGATGCTGCAGCGCGCGCAGGCCGAGCTGGGCCCGCACCAGGTCGCGTTCTACCTGCGCGAACTGGCCGGCGAGCTGCACAGCTACTACTTCGCGCACAAGTGGCTGCTGGACGACAACGAAGCGCTCAAGCTGGCGCGCCTGGCGCTGGCCGCCGCCACCCGCCAGGTGCTGCGCAACGGCCTGGCACTGATCGGCGTCTCGGCGCCGGACAAGATGTAATGTAACGATGTGATGCGTACGATGCGGCCCGGCGCCGCATCGTGCCGACTTCACTCCCTCCCGAACCAATCGAAAGCAACATGACCGCCATTCGTTCCTTCTCGAAGCGCAGCCAGCGCGGCAGCACCCTGACCGGCATCATCATCGGCCTGATCATCGGGCTGGGCATCGCGGTGGCGGTCGCGCTCATGATCACCAAGGGCGCCTCGCCCTTCACCGAGCGTTCCAACAAGATGGGCCGCCCGGCCGACCTCGAGCCGAGCCAGGCCACCGATCCGAACAAGCCGCTGTACGGCAACCGCGACGCCGCGCGCGAAGCCAACCGCGTGCTGGCCGAACGCGCCGCGCCGGCTGCCGCCCCCGCTGCGCCGGCAGCCCCGGCGCGCGCACCGGCCGCCGCCGCCGATTCCGACCCGCTGGGCGCGGCCATCGCCGGCATGCAGGAGCAGCCGAAGCTGGCCAGCGCCGCGCCTGCGCCGGCAGCTCCGGTGAATACCGCAGCGCCGAGCGGTGCGGCGGCCGCCGTCACCGACGGCTACATCTATTATCTGCAGGCCGGCGCCTTCCGCGAAATGTCGGACGCCGAGAACACCCGCGCCAAGCTGGCCCTGCTCGGCTTCGAAGCCGCGATCACCGACCGCACCACCGACAGCGGCGTGCTGCATCGCGTGCGCGTCGGCCCGTACAACCAGGTCGAAGCCGTGAACAAGGCGCGCGCCAAGCTGCTCGACAGCGGCATCGACGTCGCCATCGTCCGCAACCAGCGCTAACGCTCTCACTCCACCTATGCACGCGCCGCAGACAGGGGACCGGGTCTTCATCACCGGCGCCTCGAGCGGCATCGGTGCCGCGCTGGCGCGCGCGTATGCAGCGCGCGGTGCCACGCTCGGCCTGCTGGGGCGGCGCCGCGATGCGCTCGAGGCGCTGGCCGCATCGCTGCCCGATCCCGAACGCCATCGCGTGTATGCGGTCGATGTGCTCGACCGCCCTGCCCTGCAGGCGGCCGCCGCCGACTTTATCGCCGCGAATGGCGGCGCCGACATCGTCATCGCCAGCGCCGGCATCTCGCACGGCACCCTGACCGAACGCGCGGCCGACCTGAGCGTGTTCGACACCGTCTTCGCCACCAACGTCAACGCCACCGTTGCCACCTTTGCGCCCTTCGTCGACGCCATGCGTACGCAATCCAACCCGTGCCGCCTGGTCGGCATCGGCAGCGTGGCGGGTATCCGCGGCATGCGCGGCGCCGGCGCCTACTGCGCCAGCAAGGCGGCGGTGCACAGCTACTGTGAATCGCTACGCCTCGAACTGCGCGGTACCAACATCCGGGTGGTGACCATCGCCCCCGGCTACATCGCCACACCCATGACCAGCAAGAACCGTTTTCCCATGCCTTTCCTGATGCCGGCCGAGCGCTTCGCGGCGCAGGCTGTTGACGTCATCGCGCGTGGCGCCAGCTACCGCGTGCTGCCGTGGCAGATGGGCCTCGTGGCCAAGCTGCTGCGGCTGCTGCCCAACGTGGTATTCGATTTCGCGTTCTCGCGCGCCCCCACCAAACATCGCAAGGACGAAGCATGAACGCCGATACCATCCTCAACCTGTCGAAGTCCGGCGTCGCCGTTGAAGTCGTACGCGAGACCGGCTCCACCAATGCCGACCTGATGGCGCGCGCGGCGCAGCTCGACGCGCCGCTGCTGCTGGTCGCCGAGAACCAGACCGCCGGCCGCGGTCGCGCTGGCCGCAGCTGGCTGTCGTCGCCCGAAGGTTCGCTGACCTTCTCGCTGGCCTGGCGTTTCGAGGGCGGCCCGCAGGCGCTGTCCGGCCTGCCGCTGGCGATCGGCGTGGCGCTGGCCGAAACCCTCGGCACGCTCGGCCAGCAGGTGCAGCTGAAATGGCCGAACGACCTGCTCAAGGATGGCGACAAGCTGGCCGGGATCCTGGTCGAGACCCAGTCGGCGCCGGGCGGCGGCGTCTGGTGCGTGATCGGCATCGGCCTCAATCTCCTGATGCCGGACGAGATGGAAGCGCAGCTGGGCCGCAGCGCCGCCGGCGTGCCGTGGCTGGCGCGCATGGAGCGCGACGAGCTGATGGCGGCGCTGCTCGACGGCCTGGCCGCTGCCCTGCACGAATTCACCGCACACGGCTTCGCCGCCTTCAGCGCGCGCTGGAACCTGCGCCATGCCTGGCAGGGCCAGACCGTGGTCCTGCTCGACAACGGCGCCGTGCTGCACGAAGGCCGCGCCGCCGGCGTGGACGACAGCGGCCGCCTGCTGCTCGACACCGATGCTGGCCGCATCCCGATCCTGGCCGGCGACGTGTCACTGCGCGTGAAAGCATGATGCTGCTGGTCGACGCCGGCAATACCCGCATCAAGTGGGCGCTGGTGGATGAAGGCGCGGCGCTGGGCGCCTGGCGCGCCGCCGGCGCCGGGCTGCATGCGGAATTCGATCGCATCGCTCTTGAATGGGCCGCACGCGGATGCACGCGTGCGCTGGTCTCGAACGTGGCTGGTCCTGCCTTGGCCGAACGGATCGCGGCTGCGCTGCCGGCCGGTATGGAGGTCGAATGGTTCGCCTCGACTCCGACCCGCGCCGGCCTGCGCAACGGCTACCGCGAACCGTCCCGCCTCGGGTCCGACCGTTTTGCCGCCGCCATCGGCGCGCGTGCGCTGGCCCCTGGCCAGGACCTGATCGTGGCTACTTGCGGCACCGCCACCACGGTCGATGCGGTGCGTGCCGACGGCTGTTTTGTTGGCGGCATGATCCTGCCCGGTCTGGCCCTGATGGCGTCTGCGCTGGCGCGCAATACCGCGCAGTTGCCGCTGGTTGCAGCCGGAACCGCCCCTGCCCCGCTGTTCGGCGACAATACCGACGACGCCATCGCCGCCGGCTGCCTGTCGGCGCAAGCGGGCGCGATCGAGCGTGCGGTGGCGGGCCACGGCGCGCAGGTGTGCATTGTCTCGGGCGGCGCGGCGCCTTATATCGTCCCGAACCTCAAGGTCCCGTACCTGGCGGTCGATAACATCGTGCTGGTCGGCCTGCACGCGGCGGCCACCTGGAAAGGAGAGGAGAACCGGTGCTGAAATTCGTATTCTGGGCCCTGGTGGCAGCCAACGCCGCCCTGTTCGCCTATCGCGAGGGCTACCTGGGACCGGCCGGCGCCGAGGAGCATGAACCGGCGCGCCTGAAGAACCAGCTGGCGGGCGAGCGCATGGTGCTGCTGACGGCTGCCGAGGCCAAGGCCGCCGCTGACAGCGTGGAAGAAGAACAACCGGCGCAGGCTGAAGCGGATACACCGGCGCCGCAACCGGAACCGGTTGCAGCGGCTGCCCCGCCTGCCCCACCTTCCCCGGCGCCGCAACTGGTCGCCTGCGTCCAGGCCGGTCCGTTCTCGACCGCCGACGCACGCCGCTTCGAATCGCGCGTCAACCGCCTGAACCTGGACGCGCGCCCGTCGCGCGTCGAGACGCCATTCCAGGAAGTGACCAGCCGCCTGGTCTACCTGCCGCCCAACGGCGGCCGCGAAGGCGCCCAGCGCCGCGCCGCCGAACTAAAGGAACTCGGCGTGTCCAACTTCTTCATCATGCAAGGCGACTCGCCGCTGCGCTATGCGATCTCGCTGGGTGTGTTCAAAACCCAAGGCGCGGCCCAGAAACTGGCCGCCGACCTCGGACGCCAGGGCGTGCGCGGCGTGCGCATCCTGCCGCGCGGGCCGCAGACCACGCGCACGGCGTTCCAGTACCGGCGCATCGATGCAGCCGCGCGGACGCGCATTGCGGGCATTGCCGACGATTTCAGTGGTGCCGCAGTCCAAAACTGCGACTGAGGTCGCAGCCTGTTGCAACAGTCGGATTCGTTACCATGAACATGGTCGTGAATCTTTCGGTTCTCTGGCACTTATGGACTTGGTATAGGAATGTTAGTCTATTGAAACAAGAATGCCCCGGGAATGCCGGGGCGTTTTGCTACGTAGCTGCTCAAGCAACTTTATTGGCCGCTAAATCCCAGCCACCGACAGTCGAGCCACCTCCGCCACCGCCAATTTTCTGCTGAGTGTATTTCCACTTCACCTTGGAGAACTTGAGGCTGACATGCTCACCCAGAATCGAACCCGCTTCAATACCTGGAGAGATTGCTCCAATGAGTACGTTTTCGAGATCGATCTCAAAATATCGAACCGGATTCCCATTTCCATCGGCACGCATGAATTCGAATTTAGCCTTTGGAATAGTTTTCCCCATTGCACAGGTTTGCATCAAAATCGGTGATGATAAATCAGCCAGTTTGCTGAACGTTATCTCCTCCAGTTCCGCTCTCTCTGCAGTATGGCCGCCTCCGGTCGATGCAGTTGCGCTTCTCGGCTGAATAAGCCCCCAATTCACTGACTCGCATTCTATCCAGTCCCTGTGTTTATCATCCTGCGACTCTCCTTTGATCCCATCGATTTGCAGATAGACGTCGATTGCCATGATTCCTCCTGTATTTGTTGAGCAACCATATTGTCCCAATTAATACTGAATCCGCTTATGCAGTATCAACAGCCCTGTCAAATTCAATGATAAATTGAGAATTTGTCTCGACGACGGAGCTAGACATGACCAGTAGCAAGGGTAGGCCACCGAGCCCGAATGCCACGATGAAAATGTCGCCTGAAGCACGCGCGCGCATGCGGGCTACCGAGAAAGCGATATATCGGTATTACAACGATATGGGCAAGAACAAAGGGCACTGTACGTGGGGTGTGGGCATCCTTGCTCATAAAGGGGTATGCACCCCGGAAGAATTGGGACGAAAAGTATCAGCTGAGATGGTAGATCAGGAATACGAGCGAAAGCTTGTTGAAACGGAGGGAATTATTCGCCGTCAAATCACTGTTCCGTTGAACCAAGACCAATTTGACGCACTGTGTAGCTTGGCGTACAACACCGGCGCAAAAGGCGCTCGCACTACCTTTCACCTTGTCAATAAAGGCGACTTCGAAGGTGCAGCCGCCAACATGTCGCTGATGATCAAAGTCGCAGTAATTGAAAAAGGCAAAAAAAAGTATGTGACAGCGCCTGGACTTATCAAGCGCCGCGCTGAGGAAAGTGCGCCGTTTCTTACCACGCCTGCCAAAGCCGCTGCCAGCGAATAAGGAAATCGAAAATGTCTTTTCTTCGTCTAACCGCCCTTACCCAGATTGCGAGAATTCTTTCATTTATTACCGTCCTCGCCTTATCGACACCGCTTTTCGCTCATGCGTCAGAATCAATCGAACGCAGTGTGACTGGTGAATGGCGCTTGACTGCTGCTCTTGACGGCGCTGAAATAACGTCCCTAGATGAACGTCAAGCAAAACAACTACTCGGTCATGTTCTCACGATAAATAAGAATAAAGTCCAATTTGGGAAAACTGACTGTGGAGAAACAGGATTCGAAGCGCAAAAGGTTGAACCAAGACTTCATCTCCGCGACGAATTTCATGCAAGTTCAAAAAAACTAGGGCTTCCCAATCCGGTGACGGTTGTCGACCTTAGCTGCACGTCGGTCTTCATCAAAAATCGGAATCGTCTTGTTGTCTTCTGGCAGGGATGGTTTTTCGATGCCGTTCGAATCAGTAATTGAGCCGGTACTGCGTATTGCAAACAACGCCATGTCAACCGGCCAGCTAGCATGGCATGTACTTGGACCCGGAACCAGTGGAATTCGGGTCAGTGCCGAAAAGTGCACACGAGCTAAACAGTAAGAATAGTTGAGTCCGTGTCCCCCTTTTCGGCGCTGACCCGGGACGCGCTTTTCGACACTGGCCCGGGACGCTGCCCGGGACGCGAGCACCGCCGCATCAATGCCGCCACGCGCACGCGCATTGCGGGCGTCGCCGACGACTTCAGGGATGCCGCTGTACGACAACGCGATTGATGCGTCCGGCCATGGCCTGTCATTCCAGCCTGGTCTGGCCCAGACTGTCCTCGGCGCGCAGTGTGATGTTCGGATGACCGGCAAACACTTCCAGCACCAGGTCGAAATAGGTCGGCCCGCCCTGCCCGAGGCGCTCCAGCGACGCACGTATCGGTCCCGGCTTGAATCGCTGCGGATGCTGGAGCTTGTCGAGATAATAGGCGCGCGTCGCCTCGATGCCGAGGGCGCTGCGGCTGATGTGCATATCGCGCCACAGGACCAGCACCGGTGCCTTGCCGCGCAGGGCGCCATAGCCACCGTACAACATATCGTCCAGCGCATCCAGACTGGCCCCGAGCTGCCAGTCCTCGCCCGTCATGAATACCCGGTTGATTTCCGCATACAACGAAGCGATGTCGTGGACGCTGGCGCCGTCGATCGTCAGGGTCTGCGGCGGCGCATCGTCATTGGGCATCAGCGCCGCACCACGATCGGCTTCAGCCCCAAGTCCACCGGCACCGCACGCGCCGCTTCCGCCGCATCGGCCCGCGTCGGGAACGGCCCGCCATACAGCCGATTGAGCGCCCCCACTTTCACCACTTCCAGCGTTCCCAAATCGATCCCAGCGCGCGCGAGCTTCTCGCTGAGCGCTTCGGCAGTCCCCTGACGCCCATACGCGCCGAGCTGGATGTAATACCCGCTGGCCGCCGGCGCCGGCACGCCCGACGCATTCGCCGCCGCCGGCATATCGGTAATCACCGGCTCCATCTGCGCCGCCAGCGCCTGCGCCTCGACCCGGTCCTCCAGCATCAAGGCCGCGATATCTGGCGGCGCTGATTGCACTTTCGACACCGCCTCACGGCGTGCGGTGGCGATGCGGGTCGGGTCGTTCGGGAACAGGCGCTCGATCTCGACTTCGTGGCTGCCCTTGCCCAGCAATCCAAGCTTGAGCGCCGCCGTGTACGAGACGTCGATGATGCGGCTCGAGTGGAACGGGCCGCGGTCGTTGATGCGCACCACCACCGACTTGCCACTGTCGACGCTGGTGACGCGCACATAGGAAGGAATCGGCAGCGTCGGGTGCGCGGCCGTCATCTTGTACATGTCGTAGGCTTCGCCCGACGAGGTGCGCTGGCCGTGGAACTTGACGCCGTACCAGGTGGCGACGCCGCGCTGGGTGAAGGCGTCCTGGTGCAGGATCGGCGTATAGGTCTTGCCGAACACCGAGTATGGGCGGTTGGCCCACTTGGCATACGGTTCGTCCTTGACGATCGCGTCCGGCACGTCGAGCAGGCCGTCGGGGATGTCGTCGCCCGGGCCGTCGTCCTTGTAGTAGCCGCCGCGGCCGGAGTTGGCCGCGGGCAGCTTCGGTGCCGGGCCGTGCTTGGCGGTCGGCTTGTGCGGCCAGGGCAGGGGGATCAGTGGTTTATGTTCGCCGGTGGTGCTGCAACCGGCCAGTAGTACTGCAAATCCGGTAACCAGGGCCGCCGGGATGTTTCTTCGAACGGCCATGGGTCGTCCTCCATCTATTACGTCTGCACCAGTTTACGATGTCTTTGAATACTCATCAATATGCCGGCGCCAAGGCCGAGCGTGATGAATGCCGTGCCGCCGTAGCTCATGAAGGGCAGCGGCACCCCGACTACCGGCAAAATACCGGCCACCATGCCCATGTTGACGAAGGCATAGGTGAAGAAAATCATCGAGATCGAACCGGCCAGCAGGCGCCCGAAGGCGTTCGGGGCATTGGCCGCGATCATCAGGCCGCGTCCGATCATCAATAGATAAACGAACAACAGCACCAGGTTGCCGATCAGGCCGAATTCTTCCGAATACACCGAGAACACGAAGTCGGTGGTGCGTTCCGGGACGAATTCGAGGTAGCCCTGGGTGCCCTGCATATAGCCCTTGCCCGACACGCCGCCGGAGCCGATCGCGATCACCGACTGGATGATGTGGAAGCCCTTGCCCAGCGGGTCGGAGGTCGGATCGATCAGCGTCATCACGCGCTCGCGCTGGTAGTCGTGCATCATCGACCAGCCCACCGGCAGGCTGGCCACGCCGGCCACCGCCAGCGCGGCGATCGCCTTCCACGACAGGCCGGCCAGGAAGATCACGTACAGGCCCGAGGACGCCACCAGCAGCGAGGTGCCGAGGTCGGGCTGCTTCATGATGAAGGCGACCGGGATCATCAGGATCACCGCCGCCACCATGTAGTGCTTCCAGCCGGCGACCTGGGCCCGGGTCTGGAAGTACCAGGCCAGCATCAGCGGCACCCCGATCTTCATGATCTCGGACGGCTGGATGTCGATCACGCCGATGTGCAGCCAGCGCCGCGCACCTTTCTTGATCAGGCCGAACATCGCCACCGCCAGCAACAGCGTGACGCCGATGGTGTAGATCGGCACCGCGAGACGCATCATGGTCTGGGGCGCGATGTTCGCCGCCATCCACATGATCACGAAGGACAGCAGGAAGTTGCGGATCTGGTGCTCGACCCGGTCCGGGAAGTCGGCGCCGGCCGAGGTCATGGTGATCATGCTGATCGCCATCAGGACGAACAGGATCAGCGCCAGCGGGCCGTCGAACACGGCGAAGTACGGGCGCAGGCGGCGGCGCAGCGAGCGCCGTTCGGGAATATGGGCCATGGCTACTCGGTTCGGGTGGTGGTGGCGGCGCTGGCGACGACCGGGGCCGGCGCCGGTGCGGGAGCACGCGCCCGGGCTGGCGCAGGCTGGCTGCCAGTGGCCGGTGC
>NZ_DAMAGA010000013.1:0-121141 GCF_031995545.1 Massilia sp. | reverse complement strand
TGAACTGACCCCGAAAAGTTGGAACGACTTTTCGGGGTTTTATTTTGAAGTACACGGAACAGTTCAAACAGAAAGCGGTTGACCGATACCTTGAAGGTCACAAAGGATACAAGCTGGTTGCCCGCGAATTCGGCATCGCAGCGCCGATGCTGCGTAGATGGGTGCTGTGGTACCGAACACATGGTACAGCTGGTCTTACAACGAAGACGGGCCAATACAGCGCCGAGTTCAAGCTGACTGTGCTGCAGCACATGTGGGACAATGCGCTGTCCAATACCAAGGTTGCTGCCGTTTTCAATCTACGAAGTGTTCAGTCCGTTGCCAATTGGGAGCGGCGCTACCGTGCTAACGGCGCACAAGCGTTAGAACACGCTAGAAAATCATTGCCCATCGTGTCCCAAACCTCACCGACTCCTGCAACACCTTCGCCTGACGACGACAAGCGTACCCGTGACGATCTGCTCAAGGAAAATGAACGTTTGCGCATGGAGGTGGCTTACCTAAAAAAGGTCGATGCGTTGCTGCAGGCAAGGAAGAACTCAGCAACGCGGAAAAAGCGCAAATCGTAATTGCACTCCTGCCTGTCTTCGCGCTGGAAGGATTGCTGGAGGTAGCCGGGCTGGCCCGGAGCACCTTCTACTATCAAGAAAAGGCGCAGCAAAAGCCGGACAAATACGCGGACCTGAAAGCTCTCATCAAGAGTCGCTTCGATTACCACAAAGGACGCTATGGATACCGGCGCATCACGATGGAGTTGCGCCGTCTGGACCACGTCGTGAACCATAAGGTCGTTCAGCGGCTGATGGAAGAGCTTGGGTTGAAGTCGCTTGTCAGGATCAAGAAATATAAGTCGTACAAGGGTGAGGCCGGACGTATCGCGCCTAATGTCCTGAAGCGTAAATTCACGGCGAAACGCGCCAACCAGAAGTGGGTAACGGACGTCACGGAGTTCAAGGTCGGCGACAAGAAGGTGTTCCTCTCGCCGGTAATGGATCTGTTCAACAGTGAGATCGTCGCTTTCACGACCTCGCTACGGCCAACCTTTGAACTGGTCAGTGGCATGGTCAAGAACGCCATTGAAACGCTGGGGCCAGAGGATACGCCGATGCTTCACTCAGACCAGGGCTGGCATTACCAGATGCCCGCGTATCAAAAGATGCTGAGCGAGCGCGGCATGGTTCAGAGCATGTCGCGTAAGGGAAACTGCCACGACAATGCAGCAATGGAAAGCTTCTTTGGCACGCTGAAGTCTGAGTATTTCTACCTCAACAAATTTTCGAGCATCGAGCAGTTGGAAAGCGGAGTAGCAGAGTACATCCGCTATTACAATTACGAGCGCATTAAGCCTGACCTAAGTGGGCTCAGTCCTGTTGAGTACAGGATCCAAGCCTCTATGGTCTAGAACATCAACCAATCCCACAAATTGGGGTCAGTTCACCTTCGCGGGAATGACGGTTTTAGGATACGGGCTACGGCTACCGCTAGGTCCTGCGCAACTCGTCTTCCAGATCCCCGATCAGCTCCGCCACCGTCGGCGTAATGCCCTTGTCGCCCGGCGTATAGAACACCCCCGGCAACACGCTGTCTTCTTCCAGCTGCGGCAGCAGTTCGTCGAGCAGCTCTTCGAGCGAGAACGCCTGGGCGTCGTAGCCGTCCCATTCGAATTCGGCGCACAGGCTGGCATAGTCGCTCGACGGCCACATCGGAAACACCAGGGTGCCGTCGTCGGTCTTGGCCAGCGCCCAGCCCTGCTGGTACAGGCCCCAGACTTCCTGCGAATCGGCCACGCGCTTGACGAAATACTCGTAGCGCGCAGGGCCCGGCAGCGTGACGACGGCCGCCAGCTGCTGGGCGCCCAGCTTGATCGCCGAGAGGATACGTTCGCTCATCACCATTCCCGTTGTTTGAGGCGCAATGCCTGACAGGCCTACAGGATACGCCATCGCGGCCGGTGCGAGCGTTTCTTGCGAACCGTGCGCGCCTTGCACGGCCTGATGCAGGCGTCAGAGCGCTGCGCAGTGCAGGCCGTAGCGCACGTCGTGGCGGTCGCCCGGCGCCGCGTCCAGCACCAGGAAGGCGTCCCAGCCCAGGCGGCCCGGACGCACCTCGTCGAGGGTGGTGTTGCGCACGTCGGCGGCGCGCAGCACCAGTTCGATCTCGTATTCCAGCGCCACGCCGGTGAACAGCGCCAGCACGCTGTTCAGGGCGCGCGCCGCCAGCCCGCCCGGCAAAAAGGCCTGGAAGCGCGCATGCGCCAGCGGTCCCAGCGTCAGGCGCAGGCGCAGCGAGCGCTGCCAGATGCGCGCCCCGGCGATCGCGCGCGAACCGAGCACCGCGTTCTCTTCGCCCAGCACGGTCTGCTGCGCCGCCGGCACGGCGTACCAGGCGCCGATGAACTGCTCGGCCATCACCGGCTGCCCGAAGTAGTCGGACAGCACGCGCGCCAGCTGCACCGCCGACACCGGGCGATGCCGGATCGAGGTGGCGAAATAGCCGATCGATTCGTCCAGCACCGCGCCCTGGCTGCTGCCGGCCAGGCGGCGCTGCAGCGCGGCGTTGCCCAGGCCGGCCAGGCTCAATAGCAGCGGCAGGAAGGCGTCATTGCCGTCCAGGCCATACTTGAAGGCGAGCCGGTACTTGCGCCAGGCTTCGTAGAACAGCGCCAGCGAGCGGTTCGAGAAAGCGTCGAGGAAGGCGCGCGCGCCGTCGTCCTCGAGTTCGTTCTTGTGCCGGGCCTGGTGCTCGGCCAGGCGCTCGGTGTAGTGCGCCGGCAGCACGCCGTTACCGCCCAACAGGCCCATGAAGGCCGGGGTCAGGCGCACGTAGCGCAGCGTACCGTCGCGCGCGGCGTCGTTCAGGGCGCCGGCGCTGCGCTCTAGTGCCGGCTCGGTGGCGATCGCCTCCAGTTGGCTGGGCGGGAAGCCGAGCGACAGCGAATTCTGGAAACGCAGCAGGCGCGGCAACAGGTTGCGGGTCGGCTGGCCGCGCCGTGCCAGCCACAGTTCGAGCAGGCGCACCGCCTGGAAGAACTCGAAGCGCCACGGCTCGTGGAACAGGCGTTCGATTACAGCAGGCTCAAGTCGCCGCTTCTGGGTGGGCATCGCAGCAGCTCCTCTCCGGATTGGTGGGACACGATCACCAGCTGGGTGAAGCTGTTGGCATGCACGTACAGCGCCAGGAAGCGCTCGACGATGTGGGCAAACGCGTGGATGCCGCTGCCGACGAAGGCTTCTTCATCCGCCGTCAGCCTGACTTCGATGCCGCGTACCAGGCAGTTGAAGGGGTTCCCCGACAGCCAGGTGCTGGTGGCCTGGTAAGCGATCGCCGCGATGCCGCCGATCTGGCGCGTCGAGGCGGGAGAACGCGGCAGGTCGTGCAGCGCCAGCATCTCGCGGAAGGCGTCGACGCCGCCGTCGGCCAGCGACAGGTGGTTCAGCGCCAGCAGCGAGATCAGGCGCCAGTGCGCTGCGCGGCCGCGCTCCCCGTTCGCCACGCGCCAGGTGGGACTCGGCTTGCGCAGGAACGAGAGCGCCTTGGTGCTCGAACCGCCTTCCAGGAACAGGTCGCCGCCCGGCTGGCCATAGGCCAGGGCGGAGGGCAGGTCGCGGTTGGTGCAGGTCAGTTCCAGGTTGAGGGTGGAGGTTTCGACTTCGGCCGGGTCAAAGTCGATGTCGACGATCGAGATCTGGGTCTCGAAGCCGGGGCTGCGCTCGGCCAGCGATTCGTCACGCCGCATGGCCCAGTAGTGGCCGCTCTGCTGCGGCGTCTGCGCGTGGCGCAGCGAGTAAAACGGCTGGAACTCGACCACGGTCTCGCCCTGCGCCGTCTGGCGCACCAGGTTCACCGACTCGATCGCGTTCACCTCGAAGGCATAGGCACGGCGCGCGTCGGCCAGCACAGGATAGCTGGCAGTGGCATGGGTCAGGCGGATCGGCTCGCCGCGCTGGCGGAACAGGTTGATCACCGGGGTGCAGCCGGTGAGCAGGTTGTTGGTCGAGAGCGTGCCGAGCATGCGCGCCAAGTTGGAGTCGCTGCGGATGCCGCCCAGCGCCAGGTGCAGGGTCACGGTGCGCGCGCCAGGGGGGGCGGCGGCGGCGATCGCGGCCAGGTCGAGGTCGATGAAGTTGAACTTCTCGGGGAAGCAGAAGTATTCGGTCAGCAGACGGTAGGCGGTGTGCGAGCGCGCCGGGAAGTCGATCAGCGCTTCGTCTTCGCCGAAGCCGGCGCTGCGCACGGGAATGGCGGGCAGCGCGGTCCAGCGTCCGCGCGCAGCCGCACCATGGGCCTCCACGTAGGCACCCACCGCGCGCACCAGCAGCGCGTCGCGCAGGGCGGCGCAGAACGACGGCTCGCCATCGAGGAACAGGCGCAGCGCCGGCACGCCGAGGGCGGCGATGCCGCCCTGGTCGGCGCTGCAGGCTAGGGTCACGCTGATGCACGAGGTAGCGTTGCCGGGCAGGCGCACCGCATCGGGCGCGTTGATGATCGGCGCGAACAGCGCCGCGCGCACTTCGAGCGGCGCCACCGTCACCGGATACACGGTGCGGAAGGTGCAGGCCACGCCGCGCACCGGGCGCGTGGTCAGGCGCGTGCCGCGCGCCATCACGCTGGCACCGGTCTGCCGGCGCGCGGCGGCGCCGACGTCCAGCTGCGCGATCGAGCACGACGGAAAAGGGCGCAGGTAGTGCGGATACAGCACCTCGAACAGCGCCTCGGTGAATTCGGGATAGTCGTCGTCGAGGCGCTTGGCGATGCGCGCGTTGAGAAAGGCGAACGACTCGATCATGCGCTCGGTGTGCGGGTCTTCGCACACTTCGCCGCTGATCATGAGGCGGCCGGCGATGCGCGGATAGCGCTCGGCGAAGTCGCGCAGGCTGCGGCGCAGCCAGGCCAGTTCGCTTTCGTAGTAGGGCAGTAGTTGTTCCACGCATTGGCTCCGAATTAGGCTCCGATGGCGGCGGCGGTTGCGGGTGCGCCGGCGCCCGAGCTGGAGGCAGCGGAGGCGCTACGTGCAGTCTTGCGCGCACCGCTAGAACGGATGCTGTACTGGAGCGTGGACGGCTGCAGCACCGCGTCGAAATTCACCGGCTCCTGCGACACGCTGGCCACCAGCAGCGCGGTGATCGAGAAATCCAGCCGGTTGACCGATTCCTCGCGCACTTCGAGCGAGGCCTTCACGTTGCGCAGGCGCGGCTCGTGGCGCGCGATGGTGTTCTCGATGCAGGCGCAGATCGCGGCGCGGTCCGAGGGACTCGACAGCGAGCGGTCGGCGAAGTCGCACAGGCCGTAGCCGACCATCGATTGCTCGCATTCCGGATACGCCTTCAGGCCGTCGTCCGGAATCGTCGAGCGCGTGTTGAGCAGCGCTTCCAGGTCGCGCGCCACCGCATCCTTGAGTTCCTCGATCGTCAGGCGCGCGGCGACGACGCCGTTGCGCACCGGCAGACCGAGCAGGCGGTCGAACAGGTCCGGTGTGTATCCCTTCATGCTTGCCCCCTTGCCGTTGCGCGGTGAGTGTTGCTTTCCGAAACCAAATCGCATCCTGCCACGGGGTCTTGCGCCAACCTTTGATCAAGTTCACATGCGCAATTGCGTCGCGTCGTTATCGTGTTCTACGGCAAGTCCACCACACCCTCCCTTTCAGACGCAACGAGACAAGCGAGCGACACCACATGACCAGCAAAGTTCTCTGGGGCGAAGGCCTGCTGCTTCGCCCGCAGCATTTCCAGCGCCAGGACGCCTATCACGAGCACAGCCTGCAGCGCAGCATCAAGGCGGTCCATCCCTATGCCTGGGGCGTCGAGCTGTTCGAGTTCGACCGCGAAGCGCTGGCCAGCGGCATGCTGCGCGTGCTGGGCCTGGCGCTGCGCTTCCAGGATGGCGAACTGTATGACGCGCCCGGCAACGACGAACTGCCGGCCACGGTCGACCTGACCCAGCTGCCGCAGTCGGCGCAGGGCGTCACCTACTATGCGGCGCTGCCGATCCTGAAGCCGTTCAACGCCAACTTCGTGCCGCCCGGGCAGGCCGCTACGCAGCCTTCCACGCAACCTGCCGCGCAGCCAGCCACGCAGTCTGCCAACGCTGCCCGCTACGTGCAGGCCAACCAGGAGACGCCCGACCTCTACACCCAGGCGGCGCCGGTGCAGCTGGCCTACCTGAAACGCGCGGTGCGGCTGGTGTCCGAGTTCGAGCCGCGCGACGCCTACATCCACTTTCCGCTGCTACGTGTGCGGCGCGCCGCCACCGGCGGCTTCGAGATCGATCCGGCGCTGGTGGCGCCGACGCTGTCGCTGGGCGCGGCGCCGGTGCTGTTCCAGTCGCTGCGGCGCCTGCTCGATGCGCTGCAGGCGAAAGTCGGCGCGCTGTACGGCCACCACCGCGAACCGACCCGCAACGTGATCGAATTCCGCTCCGGCGACATGTCCTCGTTCTGGCTGCTGCACACGGCCAGTTCGGCCTACGCCGCGCTGTCGCACCACTTCCACCACCCGGGCCTGCATCCGGAACGCCTGTTCGAAGCGCTGCTCGACGTCGCCGGCGGCCTGATGACCTTTTCCAAGAGCTGGACCCTGGCCGACCTGCCGCAATACCAGCACGGTGACCCCGGCCCCGCCTTCGCCAAGCTGCACTCCATCATCCGCGAGCTGCTCGACACCGTGATCTCGGCCAAGTACTTCGGCATCGCTCTCTCCGAGGTGCGGCCCTCGTACCACATCGGCATGCTCGACTCGGGCAAGATCGACGACGACACCACCTTCTATATCTCGGTCGGCGCCGACATCCCGGCGGTGGAACTGGTCGACGTGGTGCCGCTGCGCTTCAAGGTCGGCGCACCGGACGACGTCGAGAAGTTCGTGCTGTCGGCCCTGCCCGGCGTGCGCCTGCAGTACACGCCGCAGCCGCCGGCCGCGATCCCCGTGCGGCCCGACACCTGCTATTTCATCCTCGAGTCGAAGGGGCCGATGTACGAGCGCATGCTCAAGGCGCAGTCGATCTCGGTGTACGTCCCGGCCGGCATGAAGGAACTGCGGCTCGAACTGCTGGCCGTCGCCGGCTGAGGAGAACATCATGGGTACAGCGTCCGGTCCGGCCCGCGGCATCTTCGCGGCTTATTACGTCCCTTCCGGCCGCATGCCGCTGCGCGCCGTCACCTTGACGCTGCGCTGCATCGCGGCTGCGATTCCGGCGGCCTGGATCTATGCCTGGCTGACGATCCACATGCCGCTGCTGGTGCTGAACGTCGGCCTGGCGCTGGTGTTCGCGCTCGGCATGGGCCTGGCGACGCGCTATGCGGCGCGCTGCGGCCGCGCCAGGAATCCGGTCTGGATGGGCCGCCTGGGCATGGCGCTCGGCCTGGCCGCCTGGTATGCGCAGGCGGCGGCCTGGATCGCGATCCTCGAAACCGGCGCTGTTCCGCCGGCGGCGCACCTGGCGAATTTCGCCGGCATGCTGGCCGACCCGCCCCACGTGCTGCGGGTGGCGCTCGACGTGATCGATGCCGGCGCCTACAGCATCGCCGGCATGCACGTGCGCGGCGGTCCGCTGGTGGCGATCTGGCTGGCCGAACTGGCGCTGCTGGCCGGTGTGCCGTACGCGCTGGGCCGCATGACCGCCGCCGAACCGTTCTGCGAAGAGAGCGGCGGCTGGATGCCGGAAACCGAGCTGCCGCGCAAGTTCGAATACATCGACCGCCCGGCGGCGGCGGCCGCGCTGCTGGCCGAGGAACCGGACCAGTTCTTCTCGGTGGTCGAATCCTGCCCCCAGGCCGCGCCTGAGCGCTACGCCGTGCTGTACCTGTACCGCGGCCGCGGCGACCCGTATGTCTCGCTCAAGAACGTCACGGTGCGGGTCGACCAGCAGGGCAAGCGGCACATGTCGAAGGAACTGGTGATCGACTACCTGCGCCTGCCCGGCATCGACCCGGAAGCCGTGCTGCGCCACGGCGCCGACGCGGGAAATGCGGCCGACGGCGCCGAAGCGCTCGACCCGCCCGAACTGCAGGAAGCCATCGCCCACCTGGAAGCCGAACGTTTCGAGACCGCCCTGGCGCTGGCGCTGCCCCATGTGGGCGCGCGGCCGGACGGCCTGCGCATCGACGCCGTGCGCCTGTGCGCCCTGTGCTGCGCGCGCCTGGGCCGCTGGGACGAGTCGCTGCGCTACTGGAGCATGCTGTTCGGCGAGGAGCGCACCGCCCACAACGCCCTGAACGTCGGCACCAGCTTCGCCATGAGCGGCGACCCGGCCCACGGGAGCGACTGGATCGCACGCTCGCGCGCGCTGAACCTGACCTCGCGCGAAATGCCGGACCTGCAGATCGTCACCAACTTCATCACCGCCCTGACCCGGTCCGGCCACATGGCGCAGGCGCTGCCCTACCTGGACGAGGTACGCGCGGTGTACGTCGCCCTGCGCAACACCGATCCCGGCTTCCTGCATACCCGTCACGTGCCGCTGTTCGGCGTATTCCTGGACCACAGCGCGCCGGTGGTGCAGGCAGTGCTCGGCGCCGAGCGCGCTCGCGCCTGGTATGGCGCGATGCTGCCGCAGCTCGACCAGCGCGGCAGGGACGAGCTGACCGCATGGCTGGAACACCACGCGGGCGAGCTCGTTATCACCGAGACAGCATAGGCTTGAGAAGCGCGGCGAAAGCGCGACAGTCCGGCAACTATCGACGGCCGGCGGCATGTCATCAATGTTTCCATGAAGTATCATACGAAGTTCGAACAACGAACCTTCTACGCTGAATGAAAACCGATATGGCAGGCCTGGACGTGACGCGCGACGACGTGGTCGCGGCCGCCGAGACCCTGCAGCAGGACGGCGCGCCGGTCACCATCGATGCGGTGCGCGCAGCGATCGGCGGCGGTGCGGTCACCACCATCCACACCCACCTGGCCGAATGGCGCGCCGGCCAGGCCGCCCCGGCGGCGCCGGAAGCGGTACTGCCGCCCGCGCTGCTGGCTGAACTGAGCCGCTGGGCCCAGGACTATGCCCAGCAAGCCGGCGCTGGCACGCGCGACGCGCTGGCGCGCGCCGAGAGCGACAACGCGGCGCTGCTGCGCAGCGGCGAACAGCTGGAAAGCGAACGCGCCGCCCTGAGCGACGAGATCGCGAGCGCCGACGCCGCGCGCGTGCAGGCACAGCTGGTGGCCGACGAACGTAATGAGGAAATCGACCGCCTGAACGCCGAGCTGCGCAATGCGCGCCAGGTGGCGGCCGACGCCCTGGTCGGCAAGGCCAAGGATCAGCTGGCGATCGACGGCAAGGACGCCCAGCTGGCCGAGCTGCGCCAGCAGATCGAGCGCTACGTCGGTTCGACCGCGGCCGATTCGGACGCGCGCCTGGCGGCCCAGATGGAACTGGTCGGCATCAAGACCGAACGCGACAACCTGGCGCAGGAAGTGAAGGATTTGCGCAGCCAGCTCGATGCCTCGCGCAGCGAGCGCAGCAACCTGCGCGCGGAACTGGAAGTGCTGCGTTCACGCAAATAAGACGCGCACATCAAGCAGAATGAAAAACGGCCCCGGTGCTTGCTAGCACCGGGGCCGTTTTCATGTAGCGACCGCGACAAACGCCGCGGTCGTGATTTGCCGTATTACTTGGCTGCGGCCGGCACAGTTGCTGCCGAAGCGGCGGCTGCCGGTGCATCGGTCACCAACGCTGCCGGACCCGGCATCGCGTTACCGGTCACGTCCAGCGTAAACGCCTTCAGGCCCAGCACTTTGCTGCTCTGCTGGCGAATCTGGTTGGCGTAGGCCGCGTCGTCGTTCAGGTGACGGCCGTACGACGGAATCATTTCCTTCATCTTGGCATCCCACTCAGGCGTCTTCAGCTGGTCGCGGAAGGCCGAGGCCTTCAGCACTTTCAGCATGATCGGCGCGGCGGTCGATGCGCCCGGCGAGGCACCCAGCAGGGCGGTCACGCTGCCGTCGCTTGATGCCACGACTTCGGTACCGAACTGCAGCAGGCCGCCCTTCTTCGGATCGTCCTTGACGATCTGCACGCGCTGGCCGGCGTTGACCAGGGTCCAGTCTTCAGCCTTGACTTCAGGCAGGTAGTCGCGCAGGGTCGCGATGCGGTCTTCCTGCGAATTCATTACCTGTTCGATCAGGTACTTGGTCAGCGGGATGTTGTCGATACCGGCCTGGAACATTGGACGCACGTTGCCGGTGCCCACCGATGCCGGCAGGTCGATCCACGAGCCGTTCTTCAGGAACTTGGTCGAGAAGGTCGCGAACGGTCCGAACAGCAGGGCTTTCTTGCCGTCGATGATGCGGGTGTCCAGGTGCGGGACCGACATCGGCGGCGATCCGACCGAGGCCTTGCCGTAGACCTTGGCGTGGTGCGCCTCGATCAGGGCCGGGTTGGTGGTCACCAGCCACTGGCCGCCGACCGGCACGCCGCCGTAGCCCTTGGCTTCCGGGATGCCGGTCTTTTCCAGCAGCGGCAGCGCGCCGCCGCCGGCGCCGATGAACACGAACTTGGCGCTCACGGTGCGGGTCTGGTTGTCCGCCAGGTTCTTGACGGTGACGTTCCACAGGCCGTTTTCGCCACGCTTGATGTCTTCGACCTGGGTACGCAGGTTGAGGGTCATGCCGTGGGTGCCGGTCAGGTGCTTGACCATGCTGCGGGTCAGGGTGCCGTAGTTGACGTCGGTGCCGATGTCCATGCGGGTGGCGGCCACCTTCTGGTTGGCGTCGCGGCCGTTCATGACCAGCGGCGCCCACTTGCGGATCTGTTCGTTGTCTTCGGTGTACAGCATGCCCTTGAACAGGTTTTCCTTCTGCAGCGCGGCGTAGCGCTTGCGCAGGTAGTTGATGTTGTCATCACCCCACACAAAGGCCATGTGCGGCACGTTGTTGATGAAGGTCTGCGGCGCGCCCAGGTACTGCTTGCCGACCTGGTAGGCCCAGAACTGCTTGGAGATTTCGAACTGTTCGTTGATGTCGACAGCCTTCTTGGTGTCGATACTGCCGTCCGGCATTTCCGGGGTGTAGTTCAGTTCGGCGAAACCGGAGTGGCCGGTGCCGGCATTGTTCATCGCGTCGGAGCTTTCGACCGACACGCCGTCCATGCGCTCGAACATCTCGATGGACAGTTTGGGATCGAGTTCCTTGAGCATGGTGCCCAGGGTGGCGCTCATCACGCCGGCGCCGACCAGCACGACGTCGACCGGTTTATCGGCATTGGCGGGGGGCGGGTTCTTGGAACACGCGGAAACGATGAGGCAAGATAGGACGACAAGAAGCGAAGAGGTACGCATACGAGTATTAACCTGTAAGAAGATTGCGGTGGCACTACCCTGCAAACATTCTGATTTAAAAATACCAACGGGCTCGGTATGGCGCGGCCTCTGCCCACAAACCGGCTGGAGATGCAGGCTGGACGAGAGCGCACCGATAGGGAGCGTGCCGCCAAGACCGGCGCCGTCATGCGGACGACGCGCGAGCTCAGCAACAGACGCATAGCGAAGACAATGCCCCGCCCGATTCGACGTGATGCGAACCGATGCGGGAACAGCTGGCATACAGGGTTGTGACGCGCTGATGTCGACGATCAGGCAGGCCAATCACATTCCTGGCGTCCATTGAGCGGGATGCCCCGGATGGGGAACGGCGAGTATAGCCCAAACAAATCGGGTTTGCCGGATCCAGGCCCAATAATTACGCAAACTCAGTAGTAGTACGCAGTAGCTGTACGAATACCTGCGGATTGCCCGAATATGGCGACAGATGAGCTAACCCAACGGTGCCGAATCACTCCAGTGCCGGATGGCCGTCGAGATCGCGCTTGCGCTGCTCGGCCGCTTCCGGACGCCCGAACAGATAGCCCTGGAAGTGGGTACAGCCCTCCTGCTCCAGGCGCCGGAACTGGGCCGTGGTCTCGACCCCTTCGGCAGTGGTTTCGATCAGCAGGCTGCCACTGAGGCCGGTGATGGCGCGGATAATGGCGACCGCTTCGCGGCTTTCTTCCATTTCTTGCACGAAGGACTTGTCGATCTTGATCTTGTCGAACGGGAACGAGCGCAGATAGCTCAGCGACGAGTAGCCGGTGCCGAAGTCGTCCAGCGCGATGCGCACGCCCAGCGCCTTCAATGCGCGCAGCGTGCGCACATTGCTGTCGCTCGAGTCGAGCATCACCGACTCGGTGATCTCGAGTTCCAGCCGCTGCGGCGGCAAGCCGGAGTCGGCCAGCGCCAGCGCCACCGTGTCGACCAGGGCGCTGCTCTTGAACTGCACCGGCGACAGGTTCACCGCCACCGTCTCGCCACCGCTCCAGCCGGCCGCTTCCTGGCACGCCAGGTTCAGGGCGCGCGCGCCGATCTCGTGGATCAGGCCGGTCTCTTCGGCGACCGGAATGAACTCCATCGGCGAGATCAGGCCCTTGTCCGGGTGGCGCCAGCGGATCAGGGCCTCGTAGCCCGAGATGCACTGGCGGCGCTGCTCGACGATCGGCTGATAAGCCATGTACAGCTCGCCGCGGTGCAGGGCGCGCCGCAGGTCGATCTCGATCTGGCGCCGCACGCGCGCCGCCGCTTCCAGTTCGGGGCGGAACAGTTCGTGGCGGTTGCGGCCGTTGCGCTTGGCTTCGTACAGCGCCATGTCGCCGTACTGCAGCAGCTGCTCGGCAGTGGCGGCGTCCTGCGACGACAGGGCGATGCCGACGCTGATCCCCACCGCGAAGCTGTGGCCGTCGATCGAGAACGCCGGCGCCACCGCGTCGATCAGGCGCTGCGCCGCCTGCTGCGCTTCCTCGACCCGCATCACGCGCGGCAGCACCACGGCGAACTCGTCGCCGCCCAGGCGCGCCAGCGTGTCCTGTTCGCGCAGGCACTTGCGCAGGCGGTTGGCCAGCGTCAGCAGGATCTTGTCGCCGAAGCCGTGGCCGAAGGCGTCGTTGATGTTCTTGAAGTTGTCCAGGTCGAGGCACAGGATGCCCACGCCCATGCCCGCTTCGGCGCTGCGGTCGGCATCGACGATCGCCTGCTCCAGGCGCTCGTTGAAGTGGTGGCGATTCGGCAGGTTGGTCAGGCCGTCGTGCTGCGCCATGTGGTGGATCTGGGCATAGGCCGCCAGTTCGTCGGTGACGTCTTCGGTGATGGTCAGCACGTAGTCGCTGGTGCCATCGGGCTGCTTGCCGAGCACGGTGCGACTGCGCAGGCTACGCGGGCCGACCTGGGTCTGGACCAGGATCGCATCGTCGAGCGCGCCGGCGTTCGATGGCGCCGCGCCCGCCTGGCGCTCGAGGTAGTCCGCCACGGCCGGGCTCAGGCAGTCGCGCGCGGTACGGCCTTTCATGTCCACCTGCGGCTGGCCGAACAGGCGCTGGGCCTGCTGGTTGGCGAGCAGGATCGCGCCGCTGTTGCGGTCTTGCGCCAGCACGCTGGCCGGGATGTTGGCGATCACCGAATCGAGGAAGTCGCTCAGCGAGGCCATCTGCTGGCTGTAGGCTTCGGCCAGTTCCTTGGCCTCGATCAGCTTGAGCTGCTGCTGGTGGCGCTCGGTGATGTCGCGCGTGATCTTGGCAAAGCCCATCAGCGCGCCGTCGTCGTCGTGGATGGCGTCGATCACCACGCTGGTCCAGAAGCGCGTGCCGTCCTTGCGCAGGCGCCAGCCTTCGGCCTCGAAGCGCAGTTCGGTGCGCGCGATCTCCAGCGCGCGCTGCGGCAGGCCGGCGGCGCGGTCTTCCTCGGTATGGAATACCGAGAAATGCTTGCCGACGATCTCGTGCGCCTTGTAGCCCTTGGCGCGCTCGGCGCCGGCATTCCAGTTGACCACGTGGCCTTCGGTGTCGAGCATGTAGATCGCATAGTCGGTCACGCCCTGCACCAGGTAGCGGAAGCGCCGCTCCTGCTCGCGCTGGGCCAGCTCGGCTTCGCGCTGCTCGCTGCAGTCGCGCGTGATCTTGGCAAAGCCGAGCAGTGCGCCGTCCTCGGCGCGGATGGCGTCGATCACCACGTGGGCCCAGAACGCGGTGCCATCCTTGCGCACGCGCCAGCCGGTGTCTTCGAAGCGGCCGGTGCGGGCCGCGATCTCCAGGTTGCGCGCCGGTACGCCGGCCGCGATGTCATCGCTGAGGTAGAAGCGCGAATAGTGCTGGCCGACGATCTCGGCCGCGACATAGCCCTTGGCGCGCTGGGCGCCCGGATTCCAGTTGGAGACGATGCCTTCCGGGGTCAGGGTATAGATTGCATAGTCGACCACGCTCTGGACGAGCAGGCGGTACATCAGGTCGGAATTGTCGGCGTTCATGGCAAGGCAACAAAAGAGGAACACCGAAGGAGGGCGCGGTGCAACGCTTCGATTGCGGCAAGAACGGGCAAGAGAAGGAGTCGCGCCGACGCTGGATAAGCAGGTGAACTCGGGCTTGCCGTGGATAACGGCAGCAATCGAGAAGTTACTATACAGGAATTAGTTCTTGTCAGAACTATGCGCGCCGAATATGCAACACAAGTATGAGACCTCAAGTATTTCGTCTCATCGGCAGCGCGACGACAGCTCTCGCGTTTTCTACGGGGCAAGCGAGCGCTGTCGTTCAATATCGCATGCGAGGATGAACTTTTACCATCTCCAAGGAAGCCCTCTCATGAAACAAGACCAGCCGCCGCGCCGCGACTTCCTGCGCTATGTCGGTACCATGGCAGCCCTGTCCACGCCTGCGCTGCATGCCGCCGCCAGCGAAAAGAACCGGGTCAGTTTCCCGCCGATCTTCGACAAATCCGAGAAGCCGGAAAAGACCGAGCCGCCGGGCGATTCGTGGGACGAGCGGGTCGGCGTTGCCGTGGTTGGGCTGGGCCGCATCGCTATCGACGAGATGCTGCCGGCCTTCCAGCAGAGCAAGCATGCGAAGGTGGTGGCGCTGGTCACGGGCGACCGCGACAAGGGACTCAAGGTGGCGCGCCAGTACAACGTCCCCGAGAATGCCGTGCTCGACTACAAGGACTTCGACAAGCTGGCGCAGATGCCCGACGTCAAGAGTGTATATATCGCGCTGCCCAACAACATGCACCTGGAGTACACCGTGCGCGCGGCGAAGGCCGGCAAGCACGTGCTGTGCGAAAAGCCGATGGCCAACAGCGCGGCCGAATGCCGCCAGATGATCGAAGCCTGCCGCAAGGCCGGGCGCCAGCTGATGATCGCCTACCGCAGTCAGTACGAAGCGCTCGATCGCACCCTGGTGAAAATGGTCCGCGACAAAAAGCTGGGCGCGCTGAAGGAATTCAATTCGGTCAACTCGCAGAACATGGGCGATCCGCAGCACTGGCGCCTCAAGAAAGCGATGGCGGGCGGCGGCGCGCTGCCGGACATCGGTATCTATTGCATCAACGCCGCGCGCTTCCTCAGCGGCGAAGAGCCGAGCGAAGTGTTCGGCAGCATCTGGTCGACGCCGGGCGATGCGCGCTTCCGTGAAGTCGAGGAATCGTGCCAGTTCGTACTGCGTTTCCCGAGCGGCTTCAGCGCCACTTGCAGCACCAATTACTCGGCGCACAAGTCGCAGATGTTCCGCCTCAACGGTTTCGAGGCCTGGGCCGAGATGGATCCCGGCTATGCCTATCACGGCAACAAGCTGCGCATTACGCGCGTGGTGGACGGCAAGGAGCAGACCAGCGAGGTCCAGCCCGGCAACGAAAACCAGTTCACCCTGATGATCGACCACTTCGCCAGCTGCATCCAGCAGAACAAGGACGTGCACACGCCGGGCGAGGAAGGCTTGCAGGACCAACGCATCATGGATGCGATCTACGAGTCGGCGCGCACGGGCAGGGTGGTCAAGCTGAAACCGCCGGCCGGCAAGACGCGCGGGCCGGAGCCGCTGGACGCGCAGTAACGCACGCAGTAGTACACGCGGTTGTCCGATACGGTGCCGGCGGCCGTGCCGGGCACCGTGCGTCGCCATCGCCAACATTGTCGTAAAGTCTACATGACGAACTGGACAGTCAGGCACCTTGCCCGGGCTGTGCCCGTTCGGCGACGATTTGGAGATGAGCTGACATGAAGAAACACAATCGGAACCTGCTGCTGGCCGGCGCGCTCGGCCTGGCTGGCGGCTACGCGGCGGGGAAAATGCTTTCCCGCTCTTCGAGCCCGTCACGCGCGGGCGCCGGCAGCCTGCCCACCGCCGGCGTGCTCGACACGCTGGCCCTGGCCGTGGACGTGCTGGCCCCGACCTTCGCCAAGGGCGTGATCGTACGCCGCCCGGCGGTGGTGGCGCTGGCCGAAAAGCTGGAGCTGGACCGGCGCGCAATTGGGCGCATGCAAAAGCTGCGCAACAAGTACGGTAGCGGACCGCTGATGCTGCCGCTGCCGATCCGCAAGCAGGCGGTCGTATTCTCGCCGGAACATGCGCGCCGCGTGCTGGATGAGTCGCCGGAACCGTTCTCCGCCGCCAGCAGCGAAAAGCGCGCCGCGCTGTCGCATTTCGAACCGAAAGGTTCGCTCATCTCGCAATGCCCGCAGCGCACTGCGCGCCGCCAATTCAATGAAGACGTGCTGGAGCACGAACGCGCGGTGCACCACATGGTGGGTAATTTCCTGCCGGTGGTCGACGACGAAGCGCAGCGCATCCTGGCCACTGCCCGTGCTCAGGGTGAACTCGACTGGGACACCTTCAACGCCGGCTGGACCCGCATGGTGCGGCGCGTCGTGTTCGGAGAAGGCGCCGCCGGCGACCAGGAAATCAGCGACATGATCATCAGCCTGCGCAAGGCCGCCAACTGGGCCTTCATGCATCCGAAGAAGACCGGCATGCGGGCACGCTTCCTGGAACGCATCCAGTCTTACCTCGACCGCGCCGAGCCGGGCAGCCTGGCGGCGGTGGCGGCGACCGTGCCCAAGAGCGCCGAGACCGAAGCGAACCACCAGGTGCCGCAATGGCTGTTCGCCTTCGACGCCGCCGGTATGGCCACCTTCCGCGCGCTGGCGCTGCTGGCCACGCATCCTGATCAGGCAGCGCGTGCTCGCGAAGAATTGCACAGCAAGCCCGGCATGGAGCGCCAGTACCTCCCGTTCCTGCGCTCGACCGTGCTGGAGTCGCTGCGCCTGTGGCCGACGACGCCGGCGATCCTGCGCCAGAGTACGCGCGACACGCAATGGGGCGACGCCACCATGCCGGCCGGCACCGGCATCCTGCTGTTCACGCCGTTCTTCCACCGCGACGATGAGCGCATGGAATGCGCCGACCGCTTCACGCCGGAGCTGTGGCTGAAGGATGACAAGGTGAGGGAGGCCCAGAACCGTGAGTGGCCGCTGGTGCCGTTCAGCAGCGGGCCGGCGATGTGCCCGGCGCGCAACTTGGTACTGATGCTGACCAGCGCCATGCTGGCGGCGCTGATCGACAAGGGCGGAGACGTGGTGAAACTGGTGCAGGAAGAGCGGCTGAACCCGGCGCGGTTGCCGGGGACGCTGGACAATTACAGCCTGCGCTTCGCGTTCGGCGCAGGCCGCTAAACAGCTTACAACGACTTACTCGACCGTAACCGATTTGGCCAGGTTACGCGGCTTGTCCACATCGGTCCCGCGCGCCAGCGCAGTGTGATACGCCAGCAGCTGCAGTGCTGCCACGTGCAGGATCGGCGACAGCAGGCCGTAGTGTTCCGGCAGGCGGATCACGTGCAGGCCGTCGCCCGAGGTGATGCGCGAGTCGACGTCGGCAAACACGTACAGCTGGCCGCCTCTAGCGCGCACTTCCTGCATGTTCGACTTCAGCTTTTCCAGCAGCGCATCGTTCGGGGCGATCGTGACCACCGGCATCTCTTCGGTCACCAGCGCCAGCGGGCCGTGCTTCAGTTCGCCGGCCGGGTAGGCTTCGGCGTGGATGTACGAGATTTCCTTGAGCTTCAGCGCGCCTTCCAGGGCGATCGGGTAGTGGATGCCGCGGCCCAGGAACAGGGCGTTTTCCTTGCGCGCGAATTCCTCGGCCCAGGCGATGATCTGCGGCTCCAGCGCCAGCACCGAGCTCAGTGCGACAGGCAGGTGGCGCATCATCTTGAGGTGTTCGGTTTCTTCCGCCTCGGTGATGCGGCCATTGACTTGCGCCAGCGTCAGGGTCAGCAGGAACAGCGCCGCCAGCTGGGTGGTGAAGGCCTTGGTCGAGGCGACGCCGACTTCGACGCCGGCGCGGGTGATGTAGGCCAGCTGGCATTCGCGCACCATGGCGCTGGTCGAGACGTTGCAGATGGTGAGCGTATGTTCCATGCCCAGGCTGCGCGCGTGCTTCAGCGCGGCCAGGGTGTCGGCGGTCTCGCCGCTCTGCGAAATGGTGACCACCAGCGTATCCGGGTGCGGGACGCTGTCGCGGTAGCGGTATTCGCTGGCGATCTCGACGTTGACCGGGACCTTGGCCACCGATTCGATCCAGTACTTGGCGGTGAGGCCGGCGTAGTAGCTGGTGCCGCAGGCCAGGATCAGCACGCGGTCGATCTTCTTGAACACGGCATAGGCACCGTCGCCGAACAGTTCCGGCATGATGCCGGTGACGCCTTCCAGGGTGTCGCCGATCACGCGCGGCTGCTCGAAGATCTCTTTCTGCATGTAGTGGCGGTACGGGCCCAGCTCGGCGGCGCCGGTGTGGGCGTGCACGGTTTTCACTTCGCGCTCGACCGGGCGGCCTTCGGCATCGACGATCCAGTAGCGCGCCAGTTGCAGGTCGACCACGTCGCCTTCTTCCAGGTAAATGATCTGGTCGGTGGTGCCGGCCAGCGCCATCGCGTCCGAAGCGACGAAGTTTTCATCCTTGCCGACGCCGACGATCAGCGGCGAGCCCTGGCGCGCGGCGATCACGCGGTGCGGTTCTTCGCGGCAGAACACGGCGATCGCGTAGGCGCCGTGCAGACGCTTGACGGCCTGCTGCACGGTGTCGAACAGGTCGCCGTTGTACATGTGGTCGACCAAGTGGGCGATGACTTCGGTGTCGGTCTGGCTGGTGAAGGTGTAGCCGAGGCCAGTCAGTTCGGCGCGCAGCTCGTCGTGGTTTTCGATGATGCCGTTGTGGACAAGTGCGATGCGGGCATTGTCTTCGGTTGGCGAGAAGTGCGGGTGGGCATTGTGCGAGGCCGGGGCGCCGTGGGTGGCCCAGCGGGTGTGGGCAATGCCGGTGAAACCGTCGAGGCTGGCTTCGCGCACCTGCGATTCGAGTTCGGCCACGCGCGAGGTCGAGCGCGAGCGGGTCAGGCGGCCGTCCAGGTGCACGGCGACGCCGCAGGAGTCGTAACCTCGGTATTCGAGGCGCTTCAGGCCCTCGATCAGGACGGGGGTGATATTACGTTTGGCGACTGCACCGATGATACCGCACATGGCAAACCTCACTTAAAAATTATCAACAAATCCTATCGTAGAGCAAGTAGCATGAAATATGCTTTCAGTGCGCTATAGGTTTTGTTAGATAATTTCACCATGACAGGCACGTGAAATGATATTTCACGATAGGCGATATTTTTACTTAATATTTCATTACGATGACAGAACAACCAGAGTTGGACGATCTTGATCGTCGCATCCTCAATGCCCTGCAGGCTGATGCATCGCAGACGAACGCGGAACTGGCCGAACTCGTCCATGTATCGCCGCCGACCTGCCTGCGCCGCGTCAAGCAATTGACCGAGAACGGGGTGATCGCACGCCAGGTGGCGATCGTCGATCCGGACAAGATCGGCGCTCGCCTGAGCGCCATCGTCGAGATCACGCTCGATGTCCAGGCTGCCGAACGCATGATGGAGTTCGAGGCACTGGCGGCGCAGCAGGCCGCCGTACTGCAGTGTTACCGGGTAACGCCGGGCCCGGATTTCGTGCTGGTGGTGCAGGTGGCCGACATGCCGGCCTACCACGCGCTGGCGCACCGGCTGTTCACGGCGCATGCCAATGTGCGCAACGTGAAGGCATATTTCTCGACCCACCGCAGCAAGTTCGAGACCCGCATCGCGGTCTGAAGCGGGGTTTCGGGCCACTCCAGGCCTGTGGATAATATTGTGGATGACCACTTGAAAGAGCACAGGATAACCGTGGGATGACCCTGTGTTTATCTTGTGATCTTCCTGTGATTAGCCTGTTGTCAGCCTGTTGATAGGTACCGGATTTACTTCTTCACCTTGACCGGACGCTTCCATCCTTCGATGGTCAATTGCTTGGGACGCGAAATGGTCAGCTTGCCGGCCGGCGCATCCTTGGTCAGCGTGGTGCCGGCGCCCAGGGTGGCACCCTTGCCGACCGTCACCGGCGCCACCAGCTGGCTGTCGCTGCCGACGAACACATCGTCTTCGATCACGGTGCGGAACTTGTTGGCGCCGTCGTAGTTGCAGGTGATGGTGCCGGCGCCGAGGTTGACGCGCGAGCCGATCATGGCGTCGCCGACATAGGCCAGGTGGTTGGCCTTGCTGTGCGCGGCCACCGTGCTGTTCTTGATTTCCACAAAGTTACCCACATGCACGTCCTCGCCCAGTTCGGTGCCCGGACGCAGGCGCGCGTAGGGGCCGATCTGGGAAGCGGCACCGATCACGGCGTCTTCGATGTGGCAGAACGGCTTGATGTTGGCGCCGGCGCCGACCGTGGCGTCGACCAGCACGCAGTTGGGGCCGATGCGCACGCCTTCGCCCAGCTCGACGCGGCCTTCGAACACGCAGCCGACGTCGATCACGACATCGCGTCCGCAGATCAGTTCGCCACGCACGTCGATGCGCGCCGGATCCATCAGGGTCACGCCTTTTTCCAGCAGCGCGTTGGCAATGTTCAGTTGATGGCGGCGCTCGAGCTCGGCCAACTGCACCTTGCTGTTGACGCCAGCCACTTCCCACTCGCCCGACGGCTGGCTCGATACCACCGGTACGCCATCGGCCACTGCCTGCGCGACGATGTCAGTCAGGTAGTACTCGCCCTGGGCGTTGTTGTTGGACAGTGCCGCCAGCCACTTTTTGAGGTGGCGGGTCGGGATCACCATGATGCCGCTGTTGATTTCCTTGATCGCGCGTTCCTGCTCGTTCGCATCCTTTTCTTCGACGATGCGCACGATGGCGCCGGCATTATCGCGCACGATGCGGCCCAGGCCGAAGGGATTGGCCTGCTCGACGGTAAGGATCGCCAGCTTGTCGGTGCCGGCCGCGTCCACCAGGCGGCGCAGCGAGTCGACGGTGGTCAGCGGCACGTCGCCGTACAGCACCAGCGTGGCGTCCGCATCGTCGAGTTGCGGCACCGCCTGCATCACGGCGTGACCGGTGCCCAGCTGCGGCTGCTGCAGGGCGGTATCGATCGTGCTGCCGGTCTCCTGCGCCAGTGCGGAGACCATCTCAGGCACCGCTGCGCCTCCATGGCCATAAATCACGCATAATTTTTTCGGACCAAGACTGCGCGCGGCATCAATGACGTGGCGCAATAGCGGCTTACCAGCCAGTGGATGCAGTACTTTCGGCAGGGCAGATTGCATGCGTTTGCCCATGCCGGCGGCGAGGATCACAACGTTCATAAGCCGTTCTCAGAAAAAGTTGAATATATGAAAAATTTTAGCATGCAAGATACCTTGATCCGGCGCACCTTTGCGCTGTTGGCAATTGCTTTGATGGCCCTTGCAGCGGGTTGCAGCACCATCCGCTTCTCGTACAACCAGGGCGACACCTTACTTTACTGGTGGCTCGATTCGTATGTCGACTTCGAGGGTCAACAAGCCGACGTCGCCAAGCGCGACATCAACACATTGTTCCAGTGGCATCGCCAGACCCAGCTGCACGACTATGCGGCACTGCTCGGCACCTGGCAGCGCCAGCTGGCCGGCAATCCGACCCAGGCCGACTTGGTCAATGCTTACCGCGAAGTGCGGGTGCGCAGCGAACGCCTTGGAGCACGCGCCGTGCCGGAACTGAGCACATTGGCGATGTCGATCACGCCCGAGCAGATCGGCAACATCGAGCGCAAGTTCAATGCCAAGAATGAAGAGTATCGCCGCAAGTTCATAAGCGGCAGTAACGACAAGCGCAATCGTGCGCGCTTCAAGAAGTCGATGGAGCAGTTCGAGCTGTGGTTCGGCAATTTCAGCAGCGAACAGGAAGCCACGCTGCGCCGTGCTTCCGATGCGCGGCCGCTGGATAACAACGTCTGGCTGGAAGAGCGGATCTACCGCCAGCGCCGGATCCTGGCCATGCTGCGCGAAGTGCAGCAAAAGAAAATGAACCGGGAACAAGCCACGGCGCGCGTGCAGGCGCTGCAGAAGGAATTGTTCACCCGCATGGAGTCGCCCGAGCGCAAGGCGTTCTACGACGCCAGCATCGACCAGACCACCAAGTACATCATGACCGCGATCCGCATCGCCACCCCGCAGCAAAAGACGCATGCCCAGCAGCGCATGCAGGGCTGGATCAATGACTTCCAGACGCTGGCCGCAGGTAAATAAATCGATCCGACTCGCCCGCAGACCGGGCGGATATCAAGCAAAAAGGGCGGCCGGCACCCCATGCTATAGTGCCGCCCATGCAGAAAAAGTCCCACAAACCCCAGCCCCATGGCGCCCCGCGCATGGCGCAACACCAGGTGCGCATCATCGGCGGCGCCTGGAAACGCACCCCTTTGCCGGTCCTCGACGCCCTCGGTCTGCGCCCGACGCCGGACCGCGTGCGTGAAACCGTCTTCAACTGGATCAACCACCAGCTTCCCGGCGAGTGGGACACGGCAACCGTGCTCGACCTGTTCGCCGGCTCCGGTGCGCTCGGCTTCGAAGCGGCCAGCCGCGGCGCGGCGTCGGTCACGATGATCGACAACCATGGCCCGGCGGTACGCCAGCTGGAAGCCAACCGCGACAAGCTGAAAGCCGACAACATCACCATCCTGCGCGCCGACGCCCTGGCACTGGCACGCGACATGGCGGCGCGCGGCCAGCGCTTCGACGTGATCTTCCTCGATCCGCCGTATCAACAGGACCTGCTGGCCAAGGCGTTGCCGCTGTGCCCGGCGCTGCTGAAGGAGGGCGGCCTGGTGTACGCTGAGGCCGAAACGGCGCTGTCGCTGGAGGGCGACGATGCGCCGGAATGGCTGGCCGGCTGGGATATCGTGCGGTCAGACAAAGCCGGGATGGTCTACTTCCATTTATTGAAGTTGCAAGCCGGCGCCACCTAACGCCCATCCGGGCGCGAGATTATGCACAAGAAGTGGGCAAACCCCGCCCCGGCCTGGGGCGGCTGCCGGATTTTCAGGCATAATGCGCGCATTCAGGGTGTTTTCTCAGGGAGCCGCAATGGTTGTAGCCGTTTATCCAGGTACGTTCGATCCGCTCACGCGCGGCCACGAGGATTTGGTACGTCGTGCATCCGGCCTGTTCGACCGTCTGGTGGTCGGCGTCGCCGACAGCAGGAACAAGCGTCCATTCTTCACGCTCGAAGAGCGCCTTGACATCGCCAACGAAGTGCTTGGCCACTACCCCAACGTGCAGGTCGAAAGTTTCTCCGGCCTGCTCAAGGATTTCGTGCGCAAGCATGACGCGCGCGTGATCGTCCGCGGCCTGCGCGCCGTGTCCGACTTCGAATACGAGTTCCAGATGGCGGGCATGAATCGCTACCTGCTGCCCGATGTCGAAACCATGTTCCTGACCCCGTCCGACCAGTACCAGTTCATTTCGGGCACCATCGTGCGCGAGATCGCGCTGCTGGGCGGCGACGTGTCCAAATTCGTGTTCCCTTCGGTCGACCGCTGGCTGCAAAAGAAGATTGCATCCATGCCGCCGAAGGCCTGACTCCTTCCTACGCAAATGGCCCTACTGATTACCGACGACTGCATCAACTGCGACGTCTGCGAGCCCGAGTGCCCCAACGAAGCGATTTCGATGGGCGAAGAGTTTTATCAGATCAATCCCGACAAGTGCACCGAGTGCGTCGGCCACTTCGACGAGCCGCAGTGCGCGTTGCTGTGCCCGGTGGCCTGCATTCCACTCGATCCGGCACGTCGCGAGACCCGCGAAGAACTGCTCATCAAGTATGAACGCCTAACGGCCAACAAGGCCGCAGCCTGATCCCTTCCTGATTTTCCTCCCGACCGGCGCTCTTGAAGCGCCGGTTTTCATTTCCGCTCCCGTTTTTGCTGCCGCGTGCCGGTTTTTCCGGCAGGCGCGTTCACGCACGCCGGTCATATCGTGCTTTCCGGTTTTTCGATCATGGGTACTGTTACTTGCTGCGTTTTCCATCCCCAAATCCGCTCGTCTGTGTTATTACCGATAGTTTTACTTTTTTATCTTTAGAATGTGAAGTTCGTGTAACATGTCAAGATAATTCATCAATTACGTTAGTTATCTCGTCATTATGTCGCTAACTCATCAGTTCAGCGCTATTCCTAATCGAGCTCATGTATTTCTCCATCATGACGTTAATACCTGTTAAATTCGGTCTTTTTTTACTCATCAATAAGTTATCTTGTCATTCCGATGTTCTCTTTCGAAATCTGATTTTTGACTTATTGTGAATTATGTTAAATAAAATGAGCGAGAAAAGCCGGGTAACGGCAAGTTACCGGCGAATGGTGCGATCGGGTCGATCATCAGGAGAAGGTGCCTGGCCAAACAGGTGAGAACCGTCAGGGCGACAGGCGAAAAAAAACGCGGCGTCCGTTTCCGGAGGCCGCGTCTGGAGGAAGACGGGGTAATTAGTAGCGGATGCCCATGGCGCGCGCTTCGGCGGCGTCGACCGGGTCCAGGCTGGCATTCTTGCGGGTCATCGCCAGCGCCTCGTTCAAGGCGCGCTGCGCGGCCAGCTCGGCCTTGGAACGACGCGGGCGCACGGTCAGGAACAGTGCGCGGCCGATACCGACCAGCAGCGGACGGAAGAACACCAGGGTGCCGCCCAACAGTGCCAGATAAACGGCGGTACTGAACACCTGGCCGAAAGGCACGGCGGCAGCGGTCTGGAACAGGGTGGCGGTGGTAGACATGATGTGATTGCGATCTGTAGTTACTCTGTTATTTTTCTGGACTATAGTGCAACGCAACATATAAATCTAATTCCGTTCGCTGATGGCGCTTATACTGATTGTGAATGATTTGATGTACACTTGTATTCACACCAGTTCCCCATTCCTAATTCCATGAGCTTTCTGACGCTTGACTTGAATCTGCTGCGTGTATTCGACGCGGTGATGACCGAGCAAAACCTGACGCGCGCCGCCGGCCACCTGGCGATGACCCAGCCGGCTGTATCGAATGCGATCAAGCGATTACGAGAAAGCCTGGGTGACGAACTCCTGATCCGCACTGCCTACGGCGTCAAGCCGACCCCGCGCGCCGAAGCCCTGTGGCCGGCCGTGCGCCAGGCGCTGGCGGCGCTGGAAGCGGCGGTGATGCCGGAAACCTTCGACGTCTCCAAGGCCCAGGCCACCTTCCGCATGGCGATGGCCGACGCCACCGCCGCGCTGTGGCTGCCTTCCTTGATGCGTTCGATCGAAAGCGAAGCCCCGGGCGTGAATATCCGTATGGTGCCGCTGACCACGCGCGAACCGCGGCCGATGCTGCTGCGTGGCGATATCGACCTGGCGGTGGGTTTCTTCCCGGGCGTGGCGGCGCAACTGTCGTACGAGACCGGCTCGCCGATCCGCCATGAGCGCCTGTATTCGGGCGTGTATGTGTGCGTGATGCGCAAGGACCATCCGCTGGCCAAGGAAAAACTCGATCTCGATACCTATTGCAAGGCGAATCACCTGTTGGTGAGCTTCTCGGGCCGCGCGCACGGGCTGGTGGACGAGGCGCTGGCCCAGCTCGGACGCGAACGGCGCATCCTGCTCACCGTGAACCAGTTCTTTACCGCTGGCAGGGTGGTGGCGAATTCGGATCTGATTACCGTGCTGCCGAAGCACTTGATGGTGTCGACCGGGATGACCGACGTGCTGGTGTGGCGCGAATTGCCGCTGCAACTGCCGGCGGTGCACCTGGATATGCTGTGGCACGAGCGCGATGGACGTAGTCCGGCGCATCGCTGGCTGCGCAAGAATCTGGAAACGATGGCGGAGAGTGCCACCAAATCCGGCGTGCGCAAGGTGGTGTAGGGTTGGCGGCTATGCCGCCGACGCGTCGATTGTTATCGGCTTCGCTATCGTGCCGGATGATCTTGATGCAAACTACCACCGCGTCGGCGGCATAGCCGCCAACCCTACAAAGGCCAGACATCGTCTGGCCTTTGTTTTGCGTTACCGGATCGGCAACTTGGTCGTATTCTTGACCTCTTCCATCACCGCATACGTGTGCGTCTCGCGCACACCCTTCTGCAGCAGCGTCTTGCCCAGGAATTCGCGATACGCCGCCATATCCTTCACGCGCGCCTTGACCAGGTAATCGAAGCCGCCGGCCACCATGTGGCATTCCAGCACCTCGGGAATCATCTGGACGCTTTGTTTGAATGCGTCGAACACCTCGGGAGTGGTACGATCGAGCACCACCTCGATAAATACGAGCAGCGACACATCCAGCAGCTGCGGATTGAGCTGGGCCGTATAGCCCATGATATAGCCCAATTCGTGTAGCTTGCGCACCCGCTCGAGGCAGGCCGCCGGTGACAGGTTTACGCGCGCCGCCAGCTCCACGTTGCTGATGCGACCGTCGTTCTGGAGCTCTGCCAGAATCTTCTTGCTGATCTTGTCCAACATCAGGGTCTCCTTGTAAATTTTATTCGGCCAGATTGTCGCATCAAAAACTATCTTTTGCTAGTCTGGATTAAAAACAGAATAAATCCAGAAGAATTCCTTCTACAATCGAATCATTTCCACCGAGTCTTTACCAGCAATTTGTTGCGCCGGCCGCCCACCAAGCAGTCGGCGCTTTTGCCATACGCGGTGCCCTTCGTTGTTCTTTTTTCTTTGAATATTCGCCATGCAGATCGCTGCTTCCCCGGCCCCTACTTTCGTCCCGTTCGACGCCCTCCACGCTGAAGTCAAACGCGAGCAGACACCGCTGCGCGCCGCCATCACCGCCGCCTACCGCCGCGATGAAGCCGAAGCCGTGCAATGGCTGCTGTCCCAGGGCGCCACGCCCAGCCCTGATGCCCAGGCGCTGGCACGCCGTCTGGTGTCAAGCGTGCGCGAAAAGCGCACCCGCGCCTCGGGCGTGGACGCGCTGATGCACGAATTCTCGCTGTCGTCGGAAGAAGGCGTGGCCCTGATGTGCCTGGCCGAAGCGCTGCTGCGCATCCCGGACAGCGAGACCGCCGACCGCCTGATCGCCGACAAGATCAGCCGTGGCGACTGGCGCAAGCACCTGGGCGAATCGCCGTCGCTGTTCGTGAATGCCGCCACCTGGGGCCTCCTGGTGACCGGCAAGCTGGTCTCGCCGACGAGCGAGCGTGGCCTCGGTGCGGCGCTGACGCGCATGATCGCCAAGGGCGGCGAGCCGCTGATCCGCAAGGGTGTCGACCTGGCGATGCGCATGCTGGGCAACCAGTTCGTCACCGGCCAGACCATCGACGAAGCGCTGAAGAACAGCCGCGAGAATGAAACCCGCGGCTACCGCTATTCGTACGACATGCTGGGCGAAGCGGCGCTCACGGAGCAGGACGCGAAGAACTACTACGCCTCGTACGAGCAGGCGATCCACGCGATCGGCAAGGCTTCGAACGGCCGCGGCATCAAGGACGGCCCGGGCATCTCGATCAAGCTGTCGGCCCTGCACCCGCGCTACAGCCGCGCCCAATACGCGCGCGTGATGGGCGAACTGCTGCCGCGCGTGCGCAGCCTGGTCCTGCTGGCCAAGAGCTACAACATCGGCATCAACATCGACGCCGAGGAAGCCGACCGCCTCGAGATCTCGCTCGACATGCTGGAAGCACTGGCGTTCGATCCTGAACTCGCCGGCTTCGAAGGCATCGGCCTGGTGGTGCAGGCCTACCAGAAGCGCTGCCCGTTCGTGATCGATTACCTGGTCGACCTGGCCAAGCGTAGCGGCCGCAAATTCATGGTGCGCCTGGTGAAGGGCGCCTATTGGGACGCCGAGATCAAGCGCGCCCAGGTCGAAGGCATGCCGGGCTATCCGGTCTACACGCGCAAGGTGTACACCGACGTCTCGTATCTCACCTGCGCGCGCAAGCTGCTCAGCGCCGCCAACATCCTGTACCCGCAGTTCGCCACCCACAACGCGCACAGCCTGTCGGTGATCTACACCTGGGCCCAGGCCGAGAACATCCACAACTACGAGTTCCAGTGCCTGCACGGCATGGGCGAGACCCTGTACGACCAGGTGGTCGGTGCCAGCAACCTGGATAAAGCCTGCCGCATCTATGCGCCGGTCGGTTCGCACGAAACGCTGCTGGCCTACCTGGTGCGGCGCCTGCTGGAAAACGGCGCCAACTCCTCGTTCGTGAACCAGATCGTGGACGAGAGCGTGGCGATCGACACCCTGATCACGGATCCGTTCGACGTCGCGCGCGCCAGCGGCGGCAAGCCGCATCCGGCGATCGCCCTGCCGGTCGGCATGTTCGGCGCCGAGCGCCTGAATTCGGCCGGCATGGACCTGGTCAACGAAGACATCCTGTGCGCGGTGGCCGACGGCCTGGCGCAGCAGCGCCAGCATCTGGCCGCGCCGCTGATCGCGGGGAACGTCGAAGCCGGCACGCCGGCGAACGTGGTCAACCCGGCGGTGTCGAGCGATATCGTGGGGCAGGTGAGCGAAGCCTCGCGTCTTGATGTCGAAACCGCGCTGGCGGGCGCCAGCGCCTTCGTCGCCGAATGGGCAGCGACGAGTGCCCACGAGCGCGCCGCGATCCTGGAACGCACCGGCGACCTGTTCGAACAGAACGGCGTCGAGCTGATGGCCCTGGCCGTGCGCGAAGCGGGCAAATCGCTGCCGAACGCGATCGCCGAACTGCGCGAGGCGGTCGACTTCCTGCGCTACTACGCAGTGCAGGTGCGCGCCTCGGGCAGTGCCGAAGCACTGGGCCCGGTCAGCTGCATCAGCCCGTGGAACTTCCCTCTGGCGATCTTCACCGGCCAGGTAGCCGCCGCTCTGGCGGCCGGCAACGTGGTGCTGGCCAAGCCTGCGGAACAAACGCCCTTGATTGCGTACCGCGCGGTGGAACTGTTCATCGAAGCCGGCACCCCGCGCGCCGCGCTGCAGCTGCTGCCGGGCCGCGGCGAAGTGGTCGGCGCCGCGCTGACCGCCGACAGCCGCATCAAGGGCGTGATCTTCACCGGTTCGACCGAAGTGGCGCAGCTGATCAACCGCACCCTGGCCAAGCGCGCGGAGCAGGAAGGCATCGACATTCCGCTGGTGGCCGAAACCGGCGGCCAGAATGCGCTGATCGTCGATTCGTCGGCGCTGCCGGAACAAGTCGTGCAGGACGTATTGAGCTCCGCCTTCGACAGCGCCGGCCAGCGCTGCTCGGCGCTGCGCGTGCTGTTCCTGCAGGAAGACATCGCCGACAAGACCATCAAGATGCTCAAGGGCGCGATGCAGGAACTGCGCGTGGGCAGCCCGGACCGCCTTTCGACCGACATCGGCCCGGTGATCGACCAGGAAGCGCAGCGCAACCTGCTGGCGCACATCGAGCGCACCAAGGCCACCGCGCGCAGCCACTTCGCGCTCGAGCTGCCGGCATCGGTGAGCGACTACGGCACCTTCGTGCCGCCGACCGTGCTCGAAATCGCATCGCTGTCGGAACTCAAGCAGGAAGTGTTCGGCCCGGTGCTGCACATCGTGCGCTACCGCCGCGCCGACCTGCCGCAGGTGATCGATGCGATCAATGCCACCGGCTATGGCCTGACCCTGGGCGTGCACTCGCGTATCGACGAGACCATCGACTTCATCGTCAACCGCGCGCACGTGGGCAACATCTACGTCAACCGCAACATCGTCGGCGCGGTGGTGGGTGTGCAGCCGTTCGGCGGCGAGGGTAAATCGGGTACCGGTCCAAAGGCCGGCGGCCCGCTCTACCTGAAGCGCCTGCAGCGCGGCGCCGCGCCCCTGATGCAGCACGTGCGCCAGCCGGAAGCGGCACTGGAAGCGCTGCTTGGCTGGCTGCGCACCAATGGTCAACAACCAGTAGCGGCGCTGGCCGAAGGCTATGCGCGCACGTCGCTCAACGGCGTATCGATGGACCTGCCGGGACCGACGGGCGAAAGCAACCGCCTGTCGTTCACCCCGCGCGGCACCGTGCTGTGCGCCCCCGGCACCCCGGCCGGCCTGCTGAACCAGCTGGCCGCCACCCTGGCCACCGGCAATCGCGCGCTGGTACTGGCGCCGGCACCGGAGATGATCCCGGCCGACCTGCCGGCGATCGTGAAGGAGCGCGTGCGCTTCATCGGCAAGGCGGAAGTCGATGCCGGCGTGTTCGACATCGCCCTGGTCGAATCGGGCCTGGCCGGCTCGCTGCGCACCCAGCTGGCGGCGCGCAGCGGCGCCATCATCGGCATCGTCGACACCGAACCGACCGCGCCGGTGGACCTGTGGCGCCTGGTGGCCGAACGCGCCGTCTGCGTCAACACCACCGCCGCTGGCGGCAACGCAAGCCTGATGACGCTGGGCCTGTAAAAATCGCAGGGTGGCCGGGCAGCCCCGTCCACCCGTTTCGATTCGCAACCCGTAGGGTCGGCAGGTCCCCTGCCGACGCGTTCAACACCATCAACACAGCAGCAAAACGAAAAAGGCAGGAGAACCGCAGGAGACACCCCAAAGGAGACCGACATGCTTGTAGGCGTTCCAAAGGAAATCAAGAACCACGAATACCGGGTCGGCCTCACGCCGGCCTCCGTCCACGAACTGGTCGCACGCGGCCACGGAGTCATCGTCCAGCGCAATGCCGGCGCCGAGATCGGCCTCGATGACGCGCAATACGGCGCCGCCGGCGCCACCATCGTCGACAGCGCCACGGAAGTCTTCGCGCGCGCCGACATGATCGTCAAGGTCAAGGAACCGCAAGCCGCGGAATGCGCCATGCTGCGCCCCGACCAGATTCTCTACACCTACCTGCACCTGGCACCCGATCCCGAGCAAACCGCCGCCCTGGTGGCCTCTGGTGCCGTCTGCATCGCCTATGAGACCATCACCGGCCCTGGCGGCGGCCTGCCGCTCCTGGCGCCCATGAGCGAAGTGGCGGGCCGCATGTCGATCCAGGCCGGCGCCAGCCACCTGGAGAAGTCGAAGGGCGGCATGGGCCTGCTGCTGGGCGGCGTGCCGGGCGTGGCGGCCGGCCATGTGGTGATCATCGGCGCCGGCGTGGTCGGCACCAATGCGCTGCAGATGGCGGTCGGCGCCGGTGCGCGGGTCACGGTGCTGGACAAGAACGTCGACCGCCTGCGCCAGCTCGATCTGGTCTACGGCAACCGCATCGCCACCCTGTATTCGAATGCGCATGCGCTGGAAGAAAGCGTGCTGGCGGCCGACCTGGTGATCGGCGGCGTGCTGGTGCCGGGCGCCGCGGCGCCGAAGCTGGTCACACGTGCCATGGTCGCCCGCATGAAGAAAGGCTCGGTGGTGGTGGATGTGGCGATCGACCAGGGCGGCTGCTTCGAGACTTCGCACCCCACCACCCATGCCGATCCCACCTTCGTGGTCGATGGCGTGATCCACTACTGCGTGGCGAACATGCCGGGGGCGGTGGCGCGCACCTCGACCTTTGCCCTGAATAACGCCACCATCGGCCATGCCGTGGCATTGGCGAACAAAGGCTGGAGACAGGCTCTGACAGACGACATCCACCTGCGCCATGGCCTGAACGTCTGCCAGGGCAAGGTCACCTTCGAGGCGGTGGCCCAGGCGCTGGGATACGACTACGTGCCGGCCGAGTCGATCCTGGGCTGAAGCGGCGCATCCCGGAGTTCCCGGCACAGGCGCCGGGTGATGTAGAACGCGTACTGCGCGGCCACCGATTTCACGAAGCGCATGAAGTCGTGGGCCGCGTTTTCATTGGCGTTGTCCGAAATCGCGCGGATCACGGCGAACGGCACGTTCAGCTCGTGACACACCTGCGCCACCGCGGCGCCTTCCATTTCCACTGCCACCAGCCCGGGCAGGGCACCGTTCATCGCTTCCAGGCGCAGGCGGTCGTTGACGAACTGGTCGCCGCTGGCGATCAGGCCGCGGTGCACGCGCGGCTGCTCGAGTTGGAACGCCATCTGGTCCTGGCGCTGAATCGCTTCCATGAAATCCTGTTCCAGGAAGTCATGGGCGGCGACGGACAGCCGCATCGACAGCTGCAGGTCGGGCTGGAAGTGCGAGCGGCCGATCAGCGGCACCTCGAAGCGTGGAAACAGGGGACTGGCATCCATGTCGTGCTGGACCAGCGATTCGGCGATCACGATGTCGCCGACACGCACCGTTTTGTCGCCGGCACCGGCCACGCCGGTAAACAGGATGTGGGTAACTCCGAACTTCTCCACAAGCGTTGTCGCGCTCATGGCAGCGGCAACCTTGCCAATACGCGATAAGACGCACACAGCGTCGATTTCCCACAGCTGTCCGACAAAGTACTCGCGCATGCCATGGATGAGCCTGGAGGGCCTTTCCATGGCCTCCACGAGCCCTGCCTGTTCTTCATGCAGTGCGCTGATGATTCCTAGACGCATCTTTTGTTGTTCTTCCTTGGTGCGGGTTGAGAGGTAACCGGAGAGCAGGGCGTGTTCGATGCTGAATCGTGCCTTACAACCATCCATTCAACGGCTACCCGTGCTTCTGTTGGCAGAGAGTGTGCATAACACCCATCTTGTACACAACTGTTTTTGTAAGGATGGGTTGTCCGGATGTCTGACAACTACCAAGGGTAACCATGTCTACTGGGTGACTATTGGTCCTGCGTCAGCCAGGCAGAGCGATTTCGCTCGCGTTTTTCGGCGACTTGCCTTTGTTTGTTTACTTAAAAAGTATGTATACAAAGTTGATAGTGATAGTAAACGCGCACTGAACTGTGGATAAACGGCGTTTACTCCACAGTATCAACGATTTACGTTCCGGTTTACCTGGCTGACAAACCTTGCGTTTGCGTGTAACGGATCTTGGATAAAAATCCGGGTTGCCGGCAAACAGCCGGTTCTGCACATCCACTCCTGTGGATATTCAGCGGTTTTTCCACATCAGATTGGCTTTCAGGCCGGTATCCGTGAATACAAGCTGTCCTGTAGCGCTCCAGGTCTTTGATTGCAGACGTTGCTGGCAGCTTGATCGATCATCTGGTTCCCTGATTTTTTGGCTGACGCTTTTGAAGCAATAGCTTTCGACGTTTGCCGGCAGTGTTTGCGGTCGCGAATTGTTTTGTTGTTGTATCTAATAACTTGTATACAGATTGGTAGTAATAGTAAACGCCTGTGCGATTGTGGATAACCGGCGTTTTTTCCACAACATCAGTGGTTTACGGTCGCGTAAACAGGCGGGAAAACATCTGTTTTTGCGTTGTAGGAAAGTTGGATAGAAATCGGGGAGCAGTGCCGATGCGACCCTTCTGCACATTCAGTCCTGTGGATATTCATTGGGTTCTCCACAGATGGCTGCAAGGATTCAGACCATATGCCGACTGTCGGGCCTGGCTGGCCAGTGTTCGGCGTGCAGGCAGTGCGATGCGAGACATCGCCAGTCACGGTGCAAAGTAGCAACGAACTGGAAAATTTTTTTTCGCAAAGCTCGTTATGTTTTATAACCAGTATCTGTATACACCGTTGATAGTAATGGTTAACACCTGCGCATTTCTGTGGAAAACCCGATTTAGCGTTGCAGAATCAGTCGTTTACTGTCGGGATAAGTCAGTGCATTGCTTGCCGGTCTGGTCGTTGGTAAATCTGGACAACATTTTTGCCTGTGCAAAAAGCGCGAGTTCTGCACAATCGATACCTGTGGATATCAAGTTGCTTATCCACAGACGGGGTCTGGACAGGCGTTTACGATCTGGTAAGCTCTGTTCCATCGAATCACGGCTCAGCGGAAATTCCATCTTTGTCCGCAGATCGTTCATGGGCTCGACTGCCGAAGTGCGGCGGCAGTTGCACCTCATGAACGCAGGCTTCGTCCGTTGATTGGCGAGCTGTCCCTTATCGAATGCGGGCCGATATTCGGGCATGGTATGGTTGGAAAGATCAGCTTGCTTCCTGTGCGACGTTGTTGATCGGCAGAGAAGCGCATTCCAACTTTGCCGTGAAGGATCTGCAATGGTCGTCGATTCACGCTTTGCCAAGGTCAATGGCCTTGACATGCATTTCGTCAGTAGCGGAACAGGCCGGCCGGTCCTGTTGCTGCACGGTTTCCCTGATACCCATGCGATCTGGCGTCATCAAATTCCAGCCCTGGCTGCCGCCGGGCTGCAGGTGATCTCTCCCGATTTGCGCGGCTATGGACGCACCGATGCGCCGTCCGATATCGCAGCATATTCAATTAATTTCCTGGCTGACGATGTCTTGCGTTTGATGGACGCACTCGGCATCGAAAAGGCATCGCTGGTCGGTCACGACTGGGGCGGCCTGATCGGGTGGCACCTGGCCATGCATGCGCCGGACCGGTTCGATCGCTATGCTGCGCTGTCCACCGGTCATCCTGCGGCGATCGCCCAAGCCGGCATTTCCCAGCATCTACGCTTTTGGTATGTCATGGTGTTCAAGACGCCGGTATTGGCCGAGCAACTGCTCCGTGCGAATGACTGGTTCGTCCTGCGGCAAATGATCAAGGACCCTGAGCAGCAGGAGATCTGGCGCATCCCGCTCGAGCCGGAAGGGCGGCTCACCGCTGCGCTCAATTACTACCGCGCCAATTTCAAGACCACCGCGCCGCGCCGCTGGAAGCCGGTCGATATTCCGGTGATGGGTGTGTGGAGCGATCAGGATCCCGCGCTTGGCGAAAAGCAGATGGCCGATTCGGTCCGGCACTGCCGCGCGGGTTTCCGCTTCGAACAGTTGAGCGGCGCCGACCACTGGATGCAGCTGTCGGCTACCCAGCGCTTGAATGCGTTGCTGGTCGATTTTCTTACCGGGCAGGGCAGGTAAGAGCGCTCAAGTTTTTCAGCAAAGGCAGCTTGCGGCACTGCGTCGGTACAGCCGGCTTGCCGTAAAATCTTGCTTCTGCTCTTCCTGAAAGTTCTTCCATGATTGACGTTGTGTGGCTCGGCGGCGCCGCGTTTGCCGCCGGCTTGGTCGATGCCGTTGTCGGCGGCGGTGGCCTGATCCAGATTCCCGCGATGTTCTCGCTGCTGCCGAAAGAGGCACCGGCCACCATCCTCGGTACCAATAAACTGGCAGCGATTTTCGGCACCGGTTCCGCGGCTGTGAGTTATGCGCGACGTGTCCGTGTCGCCTGGAGCACGGCGGCGCCGGCGGCAGTGGCTGCCTTTGCCTTGTCCTTCGTCGGCGCCTGGACGGTGACGCGGGTGCCTGCCGATTTCGTGCGCGCGCTGCTGCCGTTCATCCTGGTGGCGGTGGCGGTCTATACTTTCATGAAAAAGGATCTCGGCTCGGTGCATGCGCCTCTGCACAGCGGACTGGCGGAACGCTACTGGGCTATCGCGATCGGTGCGGCGATCGGTTTCTACGACGGCTTTTTCGGACCCGGTACCGGCAGCTTCCTGATCTTCCTGTTCGTACGCTTTTTTGGCTTCGATTTTCTGAGCGCGTCGGCGGCGGCCAAGATCGTTAATGTCGCCTGCAACTTTTCAGCACTGCTGTGGTTCGGGTACAGCGGCCACTTGTTGTGGCAGCTCGGTCTGCTGATGGCCGGATGCCAGATCGTCGGCTCGCTGGTCGGCACCCGGCTGGCGTTGAAGCACGGCAGTGGTTTTGTCCGCAAGCTGTTCCTGTTCGTGGTGACGGCGCTGATCGTAAAGACGGCCTATGACGCGTTCACAAAATTGGGCTGGTGATCCCGCTGTTCCACGTGAAACATCGAAGCCGGGTTATCCCGGCTTTTTTGTAGCTGTTTAACGTGAAACATTCGTCGGCATACCGATGAGCACTGTTTCACGTGGAACAAAATCTGTCGTTTTCAGCCCCTTGCCGAGTCCTACAGGAAAAAAGAATCTATAATCCCCGCTTAGCCTCCTCGCACCATTCCCCATCATGCTATTTCCTACTGAATTCGACGTCATCGTCGTCGGCGGCGGCCATGCCGGCACCGAAGCCGCGCTTGCGTCCGCGCGCACCGGTCAGAAGACTCTGCTGCTGACCCACAACATCGAAACCCTTGGCGCCATGTCCTGCAATCCATCGATTGGCGGCATCGGCAAGGGCCACCTGGTCAAGGAAGTCGACGCCCTCGGCGGCGCCATGGCCATCGCTACCGACGAGTCCGGTATCCAGTTCCGCATCCTGAACTCGTCCAAAGGTCCGGCCGTGCGCGCCACCCGCGCCCAGGCCGACCGCGTCCTGTACAAGGCGGCGATCCGTTCGCGCATCGAGAACCAGCCGAACCTGTGGCTGTTCCAGCAGGCCGTCGATGACCTGATGGTGGAGGGCGACCGCGTGGTCGGCGCCGTCACCCAGGTCGGCCTCAAGTTCCGCGCCCGCGCCGTGGTGCTCACCGCCGGCACTTTCCTCGACGGGAAGATCCACGTCGGCCTGCAGAACTACTCCGGCGGCCGTGCCGGCGACCCGCCCGCGACCTCGCTGTCCGCTCGCCTGAAAGAACTCAAGCTGCCGCAAGGCCGCCTGAAGACCGGCACGCCGCCGCGCATCGACGGCCGCAGCATCGACTTCTCGGTGCTGACCGAACAGCCGGGCGACCTCGATCCGGTGCCGGTGTTCTCTACCATGGGCACCACCGCCATGCACCCGCGCCAGGTGCCATGCTGGGTCACCCACACCAACGAGAAAACCCACGACATCATCCGCTCCGGCCTGGACCGCAGCCCGATGTACACCGGCGTGATCGAAGGTGTCGGCCCGCGCTATTGCCCGTCGATCGAAGACAAGATCCACCGCTTCGCCTCGAAAGAGTCGCACCAGATCTTCCTCGAACCGGAAGGCCTCACCACCAACGAGTTCTACCCGAACGGGATCTCGACCAGTCTGCCGTTCGACGTGCAGCTGGACCTGGTGCGCTCGATGCGCGGACTGGAGAATGCCTTCATCCTGCGTCCCGGTTATGCGATCGAATACGACTACTTCGACCCGCGCGGCCTGAAGGCATCGCTCGAGACCAAGTCGATCAAGGGCCTGTTCTTCGCCGGTCAGATCAACGGCACCACCGGCTATGAAGAGGCTGCGGCCCAGGGCCTGCTCGCCGGCCTCAACGCCGCGCTGCAAACCAAGGGAGAAGAAGCCTGGACCCCGGGCCGTTCGGAAGCCTATCTTGGCGTACTGGTCGACGACCTGACCACGCAAGGCGTGGCCGAGCCATACCGCATGTTCACCAGCCGCGCCGAATATCGCCTGTCGCTGCGCGAGGATAATGCCGACATGCGCCTGACCGAGACCGGCCGCAAGCTGCGACTGGTTGGCGACGCCCAGTGGGCCGCCTTCGAGACCAAGCGTGAATCGGTGGCGCGCGAGCTGGAACGCCTGCGCTCGACCTGGGTCAACCCGCGCATCCTGGCCGCGGCCGAATCCGAGCGCGTGGTGGGGCAGGCGATCGAACGCGAGTACAACCTGGCCGACTTGCTCAGACGTCCGGGCGTGGTGTACGACACCCTGGTCAGCATGCAGGGCGTCGACGGTCAGCCACTGGGTGGACCTGGCGTGGAGGATCCTGCAGTGAAGGAACAGGTCGAAATCCAGCTCAAGTATTCGGGCTATATCGATCGCCAGGCGCGTGAAGTCGAACGTCACGACCACTACGAAAACCTGAAGCTGCCCGAGAACCTGAACTACCTGGAGATCGTGGCCCTGTCGATCGAAGTGCGCCAGAAGCTGGACAAGCAGCGTCCGGAAACCCTGGGCCAGGCGTCGCGCATCTCAGGCGTGACCCCGGCGGCGATCTCGCTGCTGCTGGTGCACCTCAAGAAGCGCGGCGCCAAGGGCTTTACCAGCGCTCCGGTGGAGGCAGCTGAATGAAATACGCCTTCAACCGCGACCAACTGGCCAAGGTGCTGCAAGAAGGCATCGAGGAAATGAAGCTCGGCATCGACGCGGCACAGCAGGACAAGCTGATGGCTTACCTGCAGCTGATGCACAAGTGGAACGGCGTCTACAACCTGACCTCGCTGCGCGACCCGATGCAGATGGTCACCCACCACCTGCTCGATTCGCTGGCGGCAGTGCCGGCCTTCGTCGCCGCCCACAACGTGCTGGACGTGGGCGCCGGCGGTGGCCTGCCGGGCATCGTGCTGGCGATCATGCGCCCGGACATGAAAGTGTCGATGATCGACACCGTGCACAAAAAAACAGCCTTCCTCATGCAAGTGAAGGCGGAGCTGGGCCTGGCCAACGTGACCGTTTACACGATGAAGGTGCAGGACCTGACGGTGCGCGACAAATTCGACGTCATCACTTCGCGCGCTTTCGCCGACCTATCCGACTTCGTCAACTGGTCAGGGCACCTGCTGGCCGAGGGCGGCAAATTCATCGCCTTGAAAGGCACGGCGCCAAGCGAGGAGCGCGAGCGGGTGCCACAGGAATGGCGGGTGAGCGATCTGCAGCCGCTGCAAGTGCCAAAGCTGGGAGCGGAACGGCACCTGGTCTATATCGAGCGGAACGGTTAAACGAAATAGATCGTATAAAGCGTATAAACAGTTTATAAGGTTTATACAGTATGAATGGTTAATACGATTCGTACTGTATTAATCATATAGAGCCTTATTGCACCATCCTACGGACAAGAATAGATGGCGAAGATTTTTTGCGTTGCGAACCAGAAGGGTGGAGTCGGCAAGACCACCACCACCGTCAACCTGTCGGCCGGCCTGTCGAAACTGAACCAGCGCGTGCTGCTGGTCGACCTCGACCCGCAGGGCAATGCCACCATGGGCGCCGGCATCAACAAGGCGTCGCTGGAAAGCTCGATCTACCAGGTGCTGCTGGGCGAGGCCGACGTTACCAGCGCGCGGGTGCGCTCGGAAGCAGGGCGCTTCGACGTGCTGCCCGCCAACCGCGAACTGGCCGGCGCCGAAGTCGAGATGGTCTCGCTGGATAACCGCGAGCGGCGCCTGAAGGAGGCCCTGGCCGCGGTCGACGGCGAATACGACTTCATCCTGGTCGACTGCCCGCCGGCGCTGTCGCTGCTGACGCTGAATGGCTTGTGCGCCGCGCATGGCGTGATCATTCCGATGCAGTGCGAGTACTACGCACTCGAGGGTCTGTCGGACCTGGTCAACACCATCAAGAAGGTGCACGCTAACCTGAATACCGATCTGAAGATCATCGGGCTGCTGCGCGTGATGTTCGATCCGCGCATGACGCTGTCGCAGCAGGTGTCGAGCCAGCTCGAGCAGCACTTCGGCGACAAGGTGTTCCGCACCATCATCCCGCGCAACGTGCGCCTGGCCGAAGCGCCGTCCTACGGCATCCCGGGCGTGACCTTCGATCCGTCGTCGAAAGGCGCGCAGGCGTACATCGCCTTCGGCGCCGAGATGGTCGAACGCATCAAGACAATGTAATCGCCAGGAGAACATAGAACATGGCAACCAAAAAACTGAAAGGACTCGGCCGCGGTCTCGACGCCCTGCTCGGCGGCGACAGCGCACCGGAGGCGGCCAGCGCGCAACTGCCGTCGACCCTGAAGGTCGACCAGATCCAGGCCGGCAAATACCAGCCGCGTACCCGCATGGACGAAACTAGCCTGTCCGAGCTGGCCGCCTCCATCAAAACCCAGGGCATCATGCAGCCGGTGCTGGTGCGTCCGCTCGGCGCGGGCAGCCCGGTGCCGTACGAGATCATCGCCGGCGAACGCCGCTTCCGTGCGGCGCAGATGGCCGGGCTGGAAGAGATCCCGGTGCTGGTGCGCGAAGTCGACGACCAGGCCGCGGCCGCGATGGCCCTGATCGAGAACATCCAGCGCGAAGACCTGAACCCGCTCGAAGAAGCGCAAGGCATCCAGCGTTTGATCTCGGATTTCAATTTCACCCATGAGCAGGCGGCGCACGCGGTCGGCCGTTCGCGCAGTGCGGTGTCGAACCTGCTTCGCCTGATCAACCTGGCGCAGCCGGTGCAGACTATGCTGATGGCAGGGGATATCGACATGGGCCACGCCCGCGCCTTGCTCGCGGTGGACAGCGCGAACCAGATCACGCTGGCCAATCACGTGATCGCGAAACGGCTGTCGGTGCGCGAGACCGAAAAGCTGGTGGCACGCGCGATCGAGGAACAGAACGCGCCGACCCCTTCCGCGCGCGCCAAGGAGAAAGCGGGCGACATCGTGCGCCTGGAAGAAGAGCTGTCGGATCACCTGGCAACGCCGGTGATGTTCAAGATGGGGCCGAAGGGGAAGGGGCAGCTGATCATCGATTTCGCCGACCTCGATATCCTCGACGGTGTGCTGGCGCGGCTGCGCGCGTAAGAAATCAGGGAGGCGACCCGGTTGGTCGGGGTAGCGTTGAACGCGTCGGCGGCGGAGCCGCCAACGCGTCCAACATACGTCTCCTAACCACCACGCTTACATACACCCCACGTCAGCACGCACTCACTCCACCCCGATTGTCAATTCCACCACGCGGCAGCAATCTTCCTTAAGTAACTGAAAATATTGCTGATTCGTACCGCAACGTGTCACATTTTCGTCATCTTTACGCACCAGTTATAAGTTGGGAATCGTTTGACTCACGTCCGTATAACCACTTATAATTCCGGCGATTCATGTAATTACCACATCGTAGTTCGTCCAAAATGCGCTGGCGCGAGACCTAAAAGAATATGCTGCGCATCGTTTCCCTGCAGTTGATAGCAACAGTCGTCGTCGGCGTCATCGCCGCACTTCTGGGGGGATGGTCTGCGATGTTTTCGGCAGTACTGGGCGGTTTGTGTTGTGTTGTGCCCAACAGCATCATGGCAGTTCGCCTGTTCGCCGCGACACATAAGCCGGGCGGAGCGAGTCCTGCGACATTCTTCATCTGGGAATTTGTAAAGATCATATTGACGGTAGCGCTACTGTTCGCTACCGCCAAGCTGTACCACGATCTGAACTGGCTGGCGCTACTCGCCGGGTTCTTCGTGGCGCTGAAAAGTTACATCATCTTATTATTTAGGCACTGACACATGGCGACCCCAATCGAACACGGCGCAGCGCACGCCCCGACCCCGTCCGAGTACATTACTCACCACCTCGGCCACCTGTCGAACAAGCATCAGGACTTCGTGGTCGACTTCAGTGTCTTCAACTACGATACCATTTTCTGGTCGATCGCCATGGGCGTGGTCGGTTCGCTGTTCATGTGGATGGCCGCGCGTAAAGCCACCTCGGGCGTGCCGGGCCGCTTCCAGGCTGCCGTCGAACTGCTGGTCGAGATGGTCGAAGACCAGTCGAAATCGATCGTGCACGGCGACCGCAGCTTCATCGCCCCTGCCGCACTGACCGTGTTCGTCTGGGTCGCCCTGATGAACTCGCTGGACTTCCTGCCGGTCGACATGTTCTCGTCGTTCTTCAACGCCGTCGGCCTGGGCGAAGCGATTCCTTACCACCGAGTGGTCCCGACCGCCGACCTGAACGGCACCCTGGGCATTTCCCTCGGCGTGCTGGCCCTGATGCTGTACTACAGCGTCAAGATCAAGGGCCTGGGCGGCTGGATCCACGAACTGTTCGCAGCACCGTTCGGCATCTGGATGGCGCCGTTCAACCTGCTGTTGAACATCATCGAATACGCAGCAAAAACCGTGTCGCTCGGTATGCGACTGTTCGGCAACATGTATGCCGGTGAGCTGCTGTTCCTCTTGATTGCTCTGCTCGGCTCCATGGCCACCGTGTTTGGTGTGGTTGGTCACATCATCGCGGGTTCGATCTGGGCGATCTTCCACATCCTGATCGTGTTCCTGCAGGCATTCATCTTCATGATGCTGACGCTGGTGTATATCGGTCAGGCCCATGAAGGCCACTGATCGGCGCCGCAAGCATCGAACAAGATAGTGGTTGTAAAGAAGTTGTAGTTTTTAATCTAGTTTTTAATTTAACTTTTGGAGTTTCACATGACTGACCTTTCTTTCGTTGCACTGGCTTGCGGTTTGATCATCGGCCTGGGCGCCATCGGTGCTTGCATCGGTATCGCAATCATGGGCGGTAAGTACCTGGAAGCCTCGGCACGTCAGCCAGAACTGATGAACACCCTGCAAACCAAGATGTTCCTGCTGGCCGGTCTGATCGACGCGGCATTCCTGATCGGCGTCGGTATCGCCATGCTGTTCGTGTTCGCACGCCCATTCAGCTAATCAAGCAACGTTTGATCTGAAGCGCCGAACCTTCCTGGGTTCGGCATCCGTTTTTGTGAGAAGGAATTTACCGTGAACATCAACGCAACGTTGTTTGTGCAGTTCGCCGTGTTCTTCATCCTGGCGATCTTCACGATGAAATTCGTGTGGCCTCCGCTGATGAAGGCGCTCGACGAGCGCGCCGCGAAGATTGCAAGTGGTCTGGCTGCCGCCGACCGTGGCAAGGCCGACCTGGCTGCCGCCGAAAAGCGCGTGCAGACCGAACTGGCCGGCGCCCGTGACGAAGTCCAGAAGCGCATCAACGACGCTGAAAAGCGCGCTGCTGCGATCATCGAAGAAGCCAAGCGCACCGCCGCCGAAGAAGGCGCACGCATCGTTGCCGCCGCCAAGGCCGACGCCGAACAGCAAGTCACGCGCGCGCGCGAAGAACTGCGTGGCCAGGTCGCGACCCTCGCGGTTGCCGGCGCCGAGCAGATCCTGAAGCGTGAAGTCAACGCAGCGGCCCACGCCGACCTGCTGTCGAAACTGTCGACCGAGCTCTGATCATGGCAGAACTCGCAACCGTCGCCCGCCCTTACGCCGAAGCGCTGTTCCGTGTCGCCCAAACCGGCGACATGAACGCGTGGTCGGCCATCGCGTCGGAACTGGGCCAGATCGGCGCCATTCCCGATGTGCAGGCTTTCGCCAGCAACCCGAACGTCAAGCACGCACAACTGGCGGACACGATTGCGTCGCTGGTCAAGGCTCCGCTGAACGCTGAAGCGAAGAACTTCATCGCGATGCTGGCCGAAAACGGCCGCATCAACCTGCTGCCCGAGATCGGCGCCCAGTTCGCCGTCCTCAAGAATGCGAGCGAAGGCGCAGCCGACGCCGCGATCTACAGCGCGTTCGAGATCTCGAGCGAACAGGTCGCAAGCCTGGTCGCCACGCTGGAAAAGAAATTTGGCCGCAAGCTCAACCCAACGGTAACAGTGGATCCTTCGCTGATCGGTGGTGTGCGCGTGGTCGTTGGTGACGAAGTGCTCGATACCTCGGTACGCGCCAAGCTGCAACAGATGCATGTTGCGCTGGCTGCCTAAGCCCGAGCAGAAAAGCATCGCACTCGCAGCCGGCGTTCCCGCCCTTGCCCTACGCATCAAGAAACTATAATTGGAGTTAGCAAGCATGCAACTTAACCCATCTGAAATCAGCGAACTGATCAAGAGCCGGATCCAGGGCCTCGAAGGTTCCGCTGACGTTCGCAACCAAGGCACCGTGATCTCGGTCGCCGACGGTATCTGCCGCATCCATGGTCTGTCGGACGTGATGCAGGGCGAGATGCTGGAATTCCCTGGCAACACCTTCGGTCTGGCGATGAACCTCGAGCGCGACTCGGTCGGCGCCGTGATCCTGGGTGCTTACGAGCACATCTCGGAAGGCGACACCGTCAAGACCACCGGCCGCATCCTGGAAGTGCCGATCGGTCCGGAACTGCGTGGCCGCGTCGTCAACGCACTGGGCCAGCCGATCGACGGCAAAGGTCCGATCGCTACCACCCTGACCGCGCCGATCGAAAAGATCGCCCCGGGCGTCATCGCCCGTGAGTCGGTGTCGCAGCCAATGCAGACCGGCATCAAGTCGATCGACGCGATGGTGCCGATCGGCCGTGGCCAGCGTGAGCTGATCATTGGCGACCGCCAGACCGGTAAATCGGCTGTTGCAGTCGACGCGATCATCAACCAGAAGGGTCAAGGCGTCACCTGCGTGTACGTCGCGATCGGCCAGAAGGCTTCGACCATCAAGAACATCGTGCGTTCGCTGGAACAGCACGGCGCGATGGAATACACGATCGTCGTCGCCGCATCGGCGTCGGAATCGGCAGCGATGCAATACATCTCGGCCTACTCGGGCTGCGCGATGGGCGAATACTTCCGCGACCGCGGCGAAGACGCGCTGATCGTGTACGACGACCTGTCGAAGCAAGCCGTCGCTTACCGCCAGATTTCGCTGCTGCTGCGCCGCCCACCAGGCCGCGAAGCGTACCCAGGCGACGTGTTCTACCTGCACAGCCGTCTGCTGGAACGCGCAGCACGCGTGAACGCCGACTATGTCGAAAAGTTCACCAACGGCGCCGTCACCGGCAAGACCGGTTCGCTGACCGCACTGCCGATCATCGAAACCCAGGCTGGCGACGTCTCGGCATTCGTGCCGACCAACGTGATTTCGATTACCGACGGCCAGATCTTCCTGGAGACCTCGCTGTTCAACGCCGGTATCCGTCCTGCGATCAACGCCGGTATCTCGGTGTCGCGCGTCGGTGGCGCTGCCCAGACCAAAGTCATCAAGGGCCTGTCGGGCGGTATCCGTACCGACCTGGCGCAGTACCGTGAACTGGCTGCGTTCGCGCAGTTCGCATCGGACCTGGACGAATCGACCCGCAAGCAGCTGGACCGCGGCGCACGCGTCACCGAACTGCTGAAGCAGCCGCAGTTCTCGCCGCTGTCGACCTCGGCAATGGCCGCATCGCTGTTCGCCGTCAACAAGGGCTACCTGGACGATATCGAAGTCAAGAAAGTGCTGCCGTTCGAACACGGTCTGCACGCTTTCCTGAAGTCGGGTCACGCTGCCCTGATGGCAAAGATCGACGAAACCAAGCAACTGGACAAGGACAGCGAAGCAGCACTCGCCGCCGCCGTTGCTGATTTCAAGAAATCCGGCGCATATTAATCGTCAAGCCGGCGTCGTGTGAGCACGACGCCGGTGCGCGCAAGGAGTAAGGACTCATGGCAGCAGGCAAAGAGATTCGTGGCAAGATCAAGAGCGTAGAGAATACGAAGAAGATCACCAAGGCGATGGAAATGGTCGCCGCATCGAAAATGCGCAAGGCGCAGGATCGCATGCGCGCCGCCCGTCCCTATAGTGAGAAGGTTCGTAGCATCACCGCCAATCTGGCCAATGCAAACCCGGAGTACACGCACGCGTTCATGGCGCAAGCCAAGCACGTGCAGGCGAAGGCTGTGGGCTTCATCGTCATCACGACCGACAAAGGTCTGTGCGGCGGCATGAACACCAACATCCTGCGTCAGGTAACGCAGAAGGCGCGCGAACAGGAACTGGCGGGCAACCGCGTCGAGGCAGTTGCCATTGGCAACAAGGGCCTGGGCTTCCTGAACCGCGTCGGCATGAAGCTGGTCTCGCAAGCGACCCAGCTGGGCGATGCGCCGCACCTGGAAAAACTGATCGGCCCGGTGAAAGTGATGCTGGACGCGTATCAGGAAGGCAAGCTGGACGCCGTCTACCTGTGCTACACCAAGTTCATCAACACGATGAAGCAGGAACCGATGGTCGAGCAGCTGCTCCCGCTGCCGGCAGCGCACCTGGAAACCCAGGCCGGCGCGCACAGCTGGGACTACCTGTACGAACCGGATGCACAGGTCGTCATCGACGAACTGCTGGTGCGTTACGTCGAAGCGCTGGTGTACCAGGCAGTGGCTGAAAACCTGGCGTCCGAGCAATCGGCACGCATGGTCGCGATGAAGGCCGCGAGCGATAACGCCGGCAGTGTCATCAGCGACCTGAAGCTGGTCTACAACAAGACCCGCCAGGCTGCGATTACCAAAGAACTCTCCGAGATCGTGTCGGGCGCCGCAGCAGTCTAACTGCCGCCGCCAACCGATCAAGTAAACGAATCCAACTATATAAAATCTGAAGGAACGAACATGGCTGAAGGCAAAATCGTTCAGTGTATCGGCGCCGTGGTTGACGTGGAATTCCCACGTAACGCCATGCCGAAAGTGTACGACGCACTGAAAATGGAAGGCTCGGACCTGACCCTGGAAGTCCAGCAACAGCTGGGCGACGGCGTGGTCCGCACCATTGCTCTGGGCAGCTCGGACGGCATGCGTCGCGGCATGATCATCCAGAACACCGGCAATCCGATCATGGTTCCGGTCGGCACCCCGACCCTGGGCCGCATCATGGACGTGCTGGGCAACCCGATCGACGAATGCGGTCCGGTCAGCCACGAGCGCATGGCCTCGATCCACCGTGACGCGCCTGCGTACGACGAGCTGTCGCCATCGACCGACCTGCTGGAAACCGGCATCAAGGTCATCGACCTGGTGTGCCCGTTCGCCAAGGGCGGTAAAGTCGGCCTGTTCGGCGGCGCCGGTGTCGGCAAGACCGTCAACATGATGGAACTGATCAACAACATCGCCAAGGCACACTCGGGTCTGTCCGTGTTCGCCGGCGTGGGTGAGCGTACCCGTGAAGGTAACGACTTCTACCACGAAATGGCCGATGCAAAAGTCGTCGACCTGGAAAACCCGGCCAACTCGAAAGTGGCGATGGTCTACGGTCAGATGAACGAACCACCAGGCAACCGTCTGCGCGTCGCGCTGACCGGTCTAACCATGGCGGAAGCGTTCCGTGACGAAGGCAAAGACGTTCTGTTCTTCGTCGACAACATCTACCGTTACACCCTGGCCGGTACCGAAGTCTCGGCACTGCTGGGCCGTATGCCGTCGGCGGTGGGCTACCAGCCAACCCTGGCCGAAGAGATGGGCCGTCTGCAAGAGCGCATCACCTCGACCAAGACCGGTTCGATCACCTCGATCCAGGCCGTGTACGTCCCTGCGGATGACTTGACCGACCCGTCGCCTGCAACCACCTTCGCCCACCTGGACTCGACCGTCGTTCTGTCGCGTGACATCGCTTCGCTGGGTATCTACCCTGCGGTCGACCCGCTCGATTCGACCTCGCGCCAGCTGGATCCGCTGGTCGTCGGTGAAGAGCACTACGCCACCGCGCGCGCCGTGCAGAACACCCTGCAGCGCTACAAGGAACTGCGTGACATCATCGCGATTCTGGGCATGGACGAACTGGCACCGGAAGACAAGCTGGTCGTCGCACGCGCTCGCAAGATGCAGCGCTTCCTGTCGCAGCCGTTCCACGTCGCTGAAGTCTTCACCGGCGCACCAGGCAAGTACGTTTCGCTGAAAGACACGATCAAGGGCTTCAAGATGATCTCGTCGGGCGAACTGGACCACCTGCCGGAACAAGCGTTCTACATGGTCGGCACGATCGAAGAAGCAATCGAAAAAGCCAAGAAACTGGCTGCCTAAGTCGGCTTCTTTCGAAGGACACACATGGCAACTACATTTCAAGTGGACGTGGTCTCGGCCGAAGAGCAGATCTTCTCCGGCCAGGCTGAATTCGTCGCGCTGCCGGGTGAAACGGGTGAGCTGGGTATCTACCCACGCCACACCCCGCTGATCACGCGCATCCGCCCGGGCGCGGTGCGCGTCCAGCTTGCCGGCGGCGGCGAAGAGTTCGTCTTCGTGGCCGGCGGTATCCTGGAAGTGCAGCCGAACGGCGTCACCGTGCTGGCCGACACCGCGATCCGCGGTGGCGACCTGGACGAAGCGAAAGCGACCGCCGCCAAGAAGCAGGCTGAAGAACTGATGCTGAACAAGGATTCGAAGATCGACTACGCGAAAGCCCAGGCCGAAATGGCCGCGGCGATCGCGCAGCTGGCTGCGATCCAGAAGCTGCGTTCGAAAGGCCGTTGAGCTTAAACGGCTCGGCAAACAAGAGGGCAGCCTGCGGGCTGCCTTTTTTTTCGTCCTGACTTTCGTCCTGACGGCGCCTGGCTCCGGTGCGAAGCCGTCGCCGCTGCCGCACGTACCGACAGCCGAGGAAGATGCAAACCTGCTAAGCTAGCTCCAACGCCAACATCCCCCACGATGCCCCCATGAGAAGCATTGCCCAGATCCTCAGCGACAGCAAAACCATCGCCATCGTCGGCATGTCCGACAAGCCTGAGCGCGCCAGCAACGAAGTCGGCGCTTACTTGCAGCAGGCCGGCTACCGTGTCATTCCCGTTAATCCGGCCTATGCCGGCCAGACCATCCACGGCGAGCAGGTGTATGCCACGCTGCAGGAAGCCGCGGATGCGCTGGGCGCAGACGGTCAGCGCATCGACATCGTCGATTGCTTCCGCAAGTCCGAGGACATCCCGCCGATCGCGCGCGACGCGATCGCGGTGCATGCCGGCTGCCTGTGGATGCAGCTCGAGATCGAGAACCAGCAGGCGGCCGACCTGGTGCGCGCCGCGGGCCTGGACGTGGTCATGAACCACTGCATCAAGATCGAGCATCGCAGCCTGAACGCCTGAAGCTGGTGGCCAATGCGCGGCCGTCCATACGCTACAATCATGGCCACTCAACCGCCAGTGGAATCCACGCCATGATCAAGACCGCCGCCTTGCTGCTCGCCACGTTTGCCGCCGCCAGCTTCACCCAGCCTGCACAGGCGCAAGCGGCGCCGGTCGCCGCGCTGACCAAGAGCCCGGCCGCCTGCCCGGCGCTGCTCAAGCATAGCTTCAAACGCCTGCAGGATGAAGCGCCGCAGGACCTGTGCCAGTACGCCGGCAAGGTGGTGCTGGTAGTGAACACGGCTAGTTACTGCGGCTATACCAAGCAGTACGAAGGACTGGAAAAGATCTTCGCCAAGTACGGCGGCCGCGGCTTCGTGGTGCTGGGCTTCCCGTCGAACGACTTCAACCAGGAGTCGGGCAACGCCAAGGAAATCGCCGACCTGTGCTTCAACACCTACGGCGTGAAGTTCCCGATGTTCGCCAAGAGCTCGGTGAAGGGTGCGCAGGCCAATCCGCTGCACGCCAGCCTGGCCAAGATTACCGGCCAGGAACCGAAGTGGAATTTCAATAAATACCTGATCGGGCGCGACGGCAAGGTCATCGAATACTTCCCGAGCAAGGTCGCGCCGGAAGATGCGCAGCTGACCAGCAAGATCGAAGCGGCGCTGTAATCGTAGGGTTGGCGGCTTCGCCGCCAACCTACATAAGCAAAGCAACTATCTCTCGATAGGCCATACTTATAGTGTGGGCATTTTGATCTACATCAACGTTTCTTCATCGCCTCATCAATAAGCTTACCTATGTCGCACATGACATAAAACGAAAGGTAAGAAAAAAATGAAAACGATGATGAAATCCGTGGTGGTGGCCCTGATCGCTGTGGCAGCTTCGCAGGCGATGGCCCAGGAATCCCCGTGGCTGGTGCGTGCCCGCGCCGTGCACATCGACCCGGACAACAAATCGACCCCGGTGGCAGGTAGTGGTGCGTCGGACCGCATCGACGTGGAATCGAAGACCATCCCGGAACTGGACATCAGCTACTTCTTCACGCCGAACTTCTCGGCTGAACTGATCCTGACTTATCCACAGAAACACAAGGTGCGCCTGGACGGCGCCGAGATCGGCAGCTTCAAGCACCTGCCGCCGACCCTGACCGCGCAATACCACTTCGCGCCGGGCGCCACCATCAATCCGTACGTCGGCATGGGCGTGAACTACACCCGCATCTCGAAGGTGCGCCTGCTGGACGGCGCCGGTGACCTGGAAAACGACAGCTGGGGCCTGGCGCTGCAAGCCGGTGTCGACTTCCGCATCGACGAGCACTGGTCGATCAATGCCGACATCAAGAAAGTGAACATCCGTAGCGATGTGTACGTGGGCGGCGCCAACGCCAGCCACTTGAAGGTCGATCCGCTGCTGTTCGGCCTGGGCGTCGGTTACCGCTTCTGAACGAGGACGGCGCGCAGCGGGCCGCGCAAGGCATTGCAGACGACGATGTCGTCGGCCCGCTCCAGCATCTCGCGCGTGATCACGCGCTCGCTGGCATTCCATGCCGGCGCTTCCAGCATCACGCCACGCATCACGCCGGGCAGCAGTCCGGATGACAGCGGCGGCGTGAACCAGCATTCACCAACGCGCACGAACACGTTGCTGCGTCCACCTTCCGTCAACTCTCCGCGCTCGTTGAAGAACAGGGCATCGAAGGCGCCTTGCGCCTCGGCGGCTTTCCACGCGGCGTCGTAGCGCGTGCGAACACTGGTCTTGTGGTGCAGGAAGACGTCGCCGCTGTGCGTGGTTTCGTTGGCCAGCACCAGTGTCACCGGTTCCTGCAAGGGCGCCAGCGGGCCGGAGGTCAGCGACAGTTCGCCGGCCGGCGACACCGCCAGGCGCAGGCGGTGTACCTGGCCAGGGGGCAGGGCCAGGCAGGCTTCTAGCAGCATCGTCCGCGCCTCATCGCGTGCGAACGGAAAACCGAAATACGCGCAGGAGGCCCCCAGTCGATCGAGGTGGCGTTCCACATGACGCGGACCGTCATCCCACGACGCGCGCAGGGTCTCGAACAGATCGAAGTCATTGCGCAGGCCGGTGAGAAAGCGTGCCTTCAACTGGCACTCGGCATATTCGCCCTGCGCATCGCTGTCGAAGACGATGCCGGCACCGACGCCGAGTTCTCCGCGCCGCACGCCATCGTGTTCCTGCCCGAGCGCCAGCGTGCGGATCGGCACCGACAGGCAGAAGTCCCTGAACGGTTTGTTATCCACAGGCGGATCGAACCAGCCGATCGCGCCCGTGTAGATGCCGCGCGCAGCCGGCTCCAGTTCGTGGATGATCTCCATCGTGCGCCGCTTGGGCGCACCGGTGATCGAGCCACATGGATAGAGCGCCGCGAAGATCTGCGCCAGCGTCGCATCCTCGCGCAGGCGCGCCTGTACGGTGGATGTCATCTGCAGCACGGCGCCGTAGCGCTGCACGTCGAACAGGGCAGGTACCTCGACGCTGCCGGTCTGCGCCACGCGACCGAGGTCGTTGCGCAGCAGGTCGACGATCATCAGGTTCTCGGCGCGGTTCTTGGTGTCGTGCGCCAGCTCCTTCGAATGTTCCGCATCGAGCGTCGCATCGCCGCTGGCGGGCGCCGTACCCTTCATCGGCCGCGCCATCAGTACGCCCGCATCGTGACGCACGAACAGCTCGGGCGAGAACGACAGCAGCGCGGCGCCATCCGGCAGGCACACCAGGGCGCCATACGGTACCGGCTGACGCGCGCGCAGCCGCGCATACAGGCCGAACAGCGAACCAAAGGCGTCGAAGCGCAGCCGATACGTGTAGTTGACCTGGTAGGTATCGCCGGCCGCGATGTAGTCGCGGATGCGGCCGATCGCAGCAACGAACGCCGCTTCATCGACGTTGGCTTGAATACCGGCCACGCCGGCCGGCGCACCATCGGGCACGCGCGAGTCCAGCCACGACTCGACCTGCGACCCGTTCAGGTGCTCGCACTGCGTGAACAGCAGTACCTGCGCCAGCGCTCCATCCTGCCGATGCGCCGGCAGGCCGTCGAGGTGCGCGCCCAGCTCATAGCTCAGGAGCGGCACCGCATACAACCCGCGTCTCAGCGCGTCCTGCAGCGCGTCGAGCAGGGGCGGCCAGCCGGCGGCATCGTCGCAGCGCAGCGTGCCCGCATGCCCGCTGTACAGGCGCGAGCGGGCCTCCCCGGCGGCGCGGGCATCGTCGAGCAGTGCGAAGACGTCGCCGGCGTGCATGGTGCTCAAACGCTCTGTCAGGCCGCCAGCAGCAGCGACAGCTGCAGGGTGGTGCCTTCCGCCGGATTGAGCTTGAAGCCGCTCTTGGCGAAACGGTGCCAGCGTCCGGTGACGTAGTTCACCAGCAGGCTGGCGCGCGCGGCGACGTCGGCTTCCTGGCCGTGCCCCTGGGTGACGGCAAGGCGCAGCGCGCCCTTGAACGCCAGCTCGATCTTGTCGTAGAACGCGTTCATGCGGTGCTGCAGGCGCTCGTCCTCGTTGACCAGCACATCGCCGATCAGCACGCGCGTCATGCCCGGATTGTTGGCCGCGAAGCCGAGCAGCATGTTGAGCATCGCGTACGCCTGTTCCAGACCGCCTTCTTCCTTCTCGGTGATCTGGTTGATGACGCCGAACACCGACGACTCGATGAATTCGATCAGTCCCTCGTACATCTGCGCCTTGCTGGCGAAATGGCGGTACAGCGCTGCTTCGGACACCGACAGCCGCGCGGCCAAGGCGGCGGTCGTGATTTTCTCTCCCTTCGGCTGCTCGAGCATCGAGGCCAGGGCCTGGAGGATCTGCAGCTTGCGCTGGCCTGGCTTGGTGCTTGCCATGGAAATCCCTAGTAGTTGTTGTTGGGTCGGCGCGACTGCGAACGCAGCTTGGAAAGCCGCATTGGAAGTTGCCGCACGGATTTTACTTTGACATTGACGTAACCGGGGCATTTCAGGGTCCGCGGCAGCGGCGCTTTTCCGATCGGGTCGCTCATTTTCAGGTATTGCGTGACCCAGACCGTGCGCACGCCGAGCTGGCGCGCGGTGCGCAGGTTGGCCAGCGTGTCTTCGACCAGGATGCAGCGGTGCGCGGCGACGCCGTGCTTGCGCAGCAGCCGGCGCAGCATCAGCTTCGATGGCTTGGGCCGCAGCTGCCCATGCACGTGCATGTGTTCGATCGCCACGTGGTGTGAGAAATGGTTGTGCAGCTTCAGGCGGCGCACGATCTCGGTCGAATAGCTGTTCGGCGCATTGGTCAGCAGGATCTTGCGGCCCGGCAGGCGACGCAGCAGGCGGCCCAGGCCGCGCTCGGCGCGCAGCAGCGCTTCCAGGGGGCCGATGTCGTGGGTCTGCTGCAGGAAGTCGGCGGCGCACACCTGGTGGTGGCGGATCATGCCGAGCAGGGTGGCGCCATAGCGCTGCCAGTAGCCGCGCCGTGCGGCGTCGACCATCTCCTGGGTGCACGGCTCGCCGCCGGCGCTGAGCACGCGCGCGATGTACGTGTTCATGTTGGCGCTGATGGCCGGGAATATCGCGTGCGAAGCGTCGTGCAGGGTGTTGTCGAGGTCGAACAGCCAGACCGGCGCATGCAGGCTTGAAATTGCGGACGAGGTTGCCACAGCAGGGAGAGAGAATGATTGCAACATGCGATTATAGCCAGCGCTCATGACGGCGTCATGGCAGGCAGCACGAATGCAATGGTCGAACGTGCTCTTGGCGCGACGATGCGGCAAGCGGACAGATCAGGGGGATAAAACAGGGGAGGGGGGATGGTGCCCTTGACGTGGATTGAACACGTGGCCTCTCCCTTACCAAGGGAGTGCTCTACCACTGAGCTACAAGGGCGGGTAGATCCTCGGCGGGCAAAGCCCGCTTGAGACTTGATTCCTTGCGGCAGAGTTTCCGCCGCAAAAAATTAGTGAGACCGGATCATAGTGCCAAAAGCCTGTTCCGTCAAGACTTCGAGCAACAAAGAGTGTTCGATGCGGCCGTCGATGATGTGGACGGTATTGACGCCCGACTTGGCGGCGTCCAGCGCCGACGAGATTTTCGGCAGCATGCCGCCCGAAATCGTGCCGTCCGCGAACATCTCGTCGATCTCGCGCGCCGACAGGTCGGTCACCAGATTGCCCGACTTGTCCTGCACGCCGGCGATGTTGGTCATCATGATCAGCTTTTCGGCTTTCAGGATTTCCGCGATCTTGCCGGCGACCACGTCGGCGTTGATGTTGTAGGCCTGGCCGTCGTGGCCGAAGCCGATCGGCGAGATGATCGGGATGAAGGCGTCGTCCTGCAGCGCTTTCACGACCGCCGGATTGATCGCTTCGATTTCGCCAACAAAACCGATGTCCAGGAACTCGCCTGGTTTTTCCTTGTCAGGCATGGCCATGCGGCGTGCGCGGATCAGGCCGCCGTCCTTGCCGGTCAGGCCCACGGCCTGGCCGCCGTAGTGGTTGATCAGCATGACGATGTCCTGCTGCACTTCGCCGCCCAGCACCCACTCCACCACTTCCATGGTTTCTTCGTCGGTGATGCGCATGCCCTGCACGAAGGTGCCCTGCTTGCCGATCTTTTTCAGGGCGTTGTCGATCTGCGGACCGCCGCCGTGCACCACCACCGGGTTCATGCCCACCAGCTTGAGCAGGATGACGTCACGTGCGAAGCCGTGTTTCAGGCGCTCGTCGGTCATGGCGTTGCCGCCGTATTTGATGACGATGGTCTTGCCGTGGAAATTGCGGATGTACGGAAGCGCTTCGGCCAGGATTTGCGCCTTGATCGCCGGCGAGACACCGGTCAGGTCGCTGTTCTGGTCGTCGGTCTTCAGGCTGGTCAATTGAGCGTTCATGGAGGGTCCGAAATAAATGTCGCGAGATTTTACAGGCAATGCCATAAAAACAGCGTAAACCTTGTGGAAGATCGGTGGCGTTCTGTTGTATTTTATGGCAGCAATCGCTACTGTACTCCTGCCATGACAATCCCGTTGTTCGCCTCATGTTTCCACGCCGTACCGACAAGGGTGGCGCGATGAGTATCTGCACCCGCTGCGGGGCCGAATTCGGCTGCGCGATGGCCGATGGCGCGCCTGAGCCGTGCTGGTGCACGGCGCTGCCGCCGGCGGTGGCGGTGCCATCCGAAGCGGTCGGCTGCTGGTGTCCCGCCTGCCTGAAAGCATACATCGCGGCGCAGTCTGCACCGCCTGCAGAACCGGCGTGAGCGTTCAACGCCGCGTGCGGAAGAAGCGCATCATTTCGCGGCTGGCATCCGGTCCCCGGTCATCGGTGTAGCTGCCGCGCGCATTGCCGCCGAACCAGGCATGGCCGGCGCCGTGCACCAGCCAGTGTTCCGCACGGATGATGCCGTCGTCGCCCGGGTACAGTGTGCGCGTATAGGCGTGCCCGTCCGGCACCCGGCCCGGCTCGGCCGTGCCCGGCTGCGTCAGATGGCGCACCAGCTCGTCGCCGTTGGCCGGATGCACGGTGGTGTCGCGGTCGCCGTGGAACACGATGATCGGCAACACGCGTCCGGGCGCCTGGGCGCGCCGGAAGTCGCCCTTCATCGCCGCCAGCGCCGACGGCAGGTCGTGTGCCGATGCGAACGGCAGGCCGGAATGCACGCCCACCGCTGCGTACAGGTCCGGATACAGCGTGCCCATGATGGTGGCCATCGCGCCGCCGGCCGACAGCCCGGCCACGTAGACCTGGCCCGGGTCGACCGCATGCTGGCGCATCACCTCGCGCGTCATGCCGGCGATGATCGACGGCTCGCCCTGGTCGCGGCGCTGGTCGACCGCGCTGAACCAGTTCCAGCAGCGCGAGGCATTGGCGCTGCTGCTTTGCGCCGGGTACAGCACCAGGCAGCCGACTTCTTCCGCCAGCAGGTTCATGCCGGTGCCCTTGGCGAAATCGTCCGGATCCTGGCCGCAGCCGTGCAGCATCACTACCAGCGGCGCCGGCGCGCCGGTGTAACTGGCCGGCACGTACAGCTTGTAGTCGCGGCGGCCGGCGGCGTTGGCGAAGCTGGCGTCGATGAATCCGCCTGCGAAGGTGGTGCGTGGGCGGGACGCGCCCTGCAGTGGTGGTGCTTCGGGCGCCGTGAACGGCGTGGTGAACGGGACGGCGAAGTCGCGCATCTGGCGTTGCATCTGGCGCTGGGTTTCTTTCTGCACGGCGCTGGCGCTCTTCATCGCGTGCCGTACTGCGGCTCCGGGTCCGCCGGGCGCCGTACCCCACAGCGTGCGGGTGGCGCTGCGCATTTGCGCAAGCAATTTCCGGTTGAGCTTCATCGCTTCTCCTTTTTGTGCAGTGCACAAACCGCAATGTCGGTGCAAAGGCTTACACGAACCTTGCATGCTGTTGCCGAACAGCCCACGAAGCCGGGGAATTCTGTCAGTGACACCGGTAGCCGCCGCTCTCCTGAAAGCATGTTGACATAGCTCAGGCGTTCTACAAACAGCTTTCGACGTAATCGACAGCCGGTTTCAGTCCGCCGCGCATGCGTGTCAGCTTGCCGTGGCTGGTCTCGAACACCAGTGCCTTATCGGCGCCCTGCGCCAGCACCAGGTACTGGCCGTGTTCGTCGTATTTGTGTGGTTGGGCGCGCAATGCCGGCTTGTGGCGCTGCGCGTCGCGGGCCGACATGCGCGCCGTGATGCCGGCGCTGTTGCGGATAACGGTCTTGGCGTCGGCGCGGGTGATCACGCCTTGCTCGACCATGAACGACACGCTGGGATAGCGCTTGAAGCGCACGATCGAGCAAGCCGGATCGGCGGGACGCGGCGCGGCGCGCTGGCCGAGGCGGCGCTCGACCGCATCGAGCCGGTCACCGAAATGGATCTTGCCGTAGCCGTCGGGGCTGAGCATTTGGGCCGCGGCCGTGCCAGAGGCCAGGGTCGAGGCGGCAAGAGCGGCCGCCAGCATCAGGGAACGCATGTTCATCGAAACCTCCTGCAATCGATTCAATAGCGCACTGCTCCACAGGCAACGCGTCCTGGCGAGTATAGTGGCCTGCCAGCAAAAGCAGCGCTGGCCAGCCGATGGGGCGATAATTCCCGCTCCGGCCCGCGCCGCATTCATCTCTTGGAAACCTATGTCGCCCGAATTGCCATCCCCCGTTCCTTCCCCCTGCATCAACGTCTGCGAAATGGCGCCGGAAACCGGCCTGTGCCGCGGTTGCCTGCGCACGATCGACGAGATCGTCGCCTGGGGCGGCGCCAGCGAGGATGAGAAGCGCGCGGTGTGGGCCGAGATCCGCCGGCGCGAAACGCAGATCCAGTGGGACTGAAAGCTTTAGAGGCAAAAATCTAGCACGACCGTTCTTTTTCCGGGCTATCATGCCCGCTGACATCCGATCAACCGACCACCGAAAGCCCGCCCATGACGATGCCCGCTGCGCTGCAAAACCTGTCCCTTCCCGTCATCGCTTCGCCGATGTTCATCGCCAGCGGTCCCGCGCTGGTGGCGGCCCAGTGCAAGGCCGGCATCGTCGGCTCGTTCCCGGCCCTCAACGCCCGCCCGGCCGAGCTGCTCGACACCTGGCTGCTTGAGCTGCAGCGCGAGCTGGCCGACTACGCTGCCGCCAACCCCGGTGCCAAGGTCGGCCCGATCGCGGTCAACCAGATCGTGCACCAGTCGAACGACCGCCTGGCGCATGACGTCGAGGTGTGCGTGAAGCACCAGGTACCGATCATCATCTCCTCGCTGCGCGCGCCGCCGCGCGAGATGCTCGACGCCGTGCACTCCTACGGCGGCATCGTGCTGCACGACGTGGTCTCGATCCGTCACGCCGAGAAGGCGCTGGAGGCGGGCGTGGATGGCCTGATCCTGGTCGCGGCCGGCGCCGGCGGCCACGCGGGCGCGCTGTCGCCGTTCGCGCTGGTGGGCGAGGTGCGCAAGTTCTTCAAGGGGCCGATCGCGCTGTCCGGGTCGATCGCGACTGGTGATGCGATCCTGGCGGCGCAGGCGATGGGGGCGGACTTCGCGTATATCGGTTCGCGCTGGCTGGCGACCAAGGAGTCGAATGTCAGCGATGGTTATCGCGATGCGATTGTCGAATCGAACGCGGCGGACGTGGTGTACACCAATCTGTTCACGGGCGTGCACGGCAACTACCTGAAGAAATCGATCGTGGCGGCGGGGCTGGATCCGGACAACCTGCCGGAATCGGACAAGAGCAAGATGAGCTTCGGTTCGGGCACGGCCAAGGCCTGGCGCGATATCTGGGGCGCGGGGCAGGGCGTGGGCTTGATGAACGATGTGCCGTCGGTGGCGGAGATGGTCGAGCGTTTGAAGCAGGAATACGCGGCGGCGCGCTCGCGCCTGGCGTTGTAATTTGCGCGGGTGTGCGAGCGGTGGTTGAGCGCGTCGGCGGCACAGCCGCCAACCCTACGGTATCCGGACATTCGTAGGGTTGGCGGCTCCGCCGCCGACGCGTCGATACGCGACCGTCGAACTGCCGCGTTGTTATAAACGGTTTACTCGACCCGCTTCAAATCTTCGGGCCGGATCGTCCACAAGCCCGGCAGATTGCGCCAGTACCCATACACATCCATCCCGAATCCGACCACGAACTGGTTCGGCAGCGTGAGCCCCACCAGATCCGCCTGGATCGGCTTCTTGCGCCCCAGATCCTTGTCCGCGAACACCGCGATGATCACTTCCGCCGCGCCCATGTCGAGCAGGCGCTGCTTGACGTGCGCCAGCGTCTCGCCTTCGTCCAGGATATCGTCGAGCAGGATGATGATGCGCCCGGCCACGTTCTGGCGCGGCACCACTTTCCACACCAGCTGGCCGCCGCGGTCTTCGTCGCCGTAGCGGCTGACGTGGATGTAGTCGAAGTCGAGCGGGAAGGACAGTTGCGGCAGCAGGTTCCCGGTGAACACCACCGCGCCGCCCATCACCCCCAGCACCAGCGGGAATTCGGTGGCGCCTTCTAGATCGAAGCGGGCATTCAGGCGGTCGGCGACGCGTTTCACCGCATCTTGTACTTGCTGGGGATCGACGATTTGGGTGGCGTTGGCCAGCAGCGCGCGGGCGCGCTCGTGATGGAATTCGTGCATGGGTCTACGAGGCTGTTGATTGCCGGGCCATTATGCGCCATCCCGGTGCGAGGCCGCGTCCCGTTGGCCCGCAGTGGACTCGTCGGCCGAACAGGCCGCATGATGTCATGGCGCAATGATCGAACGCGCCACAGCGCAGCATTGCGGCGTATCATACGTGGCTTGGAAAACTCAGCGAAGCACCAAGCCATGCCCAACACCGATCTCCAGACCGCCCGCACCAACCGTCTCGCGCAGCTGCGCGCCGCCATGGCGGCGGGCGGCATCGACGCCGTCATCGTCCCGTCGAGCGACCCGCACCTGTCGGAATACCTGCCCGGCCACTGGAAGGGCCGCGAATGGCTGTCCGATTTCACCGGCTCGGTCGGCACCTTCATCGCCACCGCCGACTTCGCCGGCGTCTGGACCGATGGCCGCTACTGGACCCAGGCCGAGGCCGAACTGGCCGGTTCCGAGATCGCGCTGATGAAGATTCCCGGTGCGGCCAGCATGCTGCACGTGGACTGGCTGGCCGCCAACCTGGCCGTCGGCCAGACCGTGGCGGTCGATGCCCGCGTGCTGGGCCTGGCCGGCGCGCGCCTGCTGGAGACGGCGCTGAAAGCCAAGGGCGTGGTGCTGCGGACCGACGTCGATGTGCTCGACCAGGTCTGGACCGGGCGTCCTTCGCTGCCGCTCGATGCCGTATTCGAACACCTGCCGCCGTTCGCCACCGTGAGCCGCGCCGACAAGCTGGCCGCCACCCGCGCCGCGATGGAAGCGCATGGCGCCGGTTTCCATTTCATCTCGACGCTGGACGATATCGCCTGGCTGTTCAACCTGCGCGGCGCCGACGTCAGCTTCAACCCGGTGTTCCTGGCGCATGCGCTGATCGGCCGCGCCGACGCCACCCTGTTCGTCGGCGAAGGCAAAGTACCCGAGGACGTGCGTGCGCGCCTGGAAGCCGACGGCGTGCATCTGGCGCCATATGCGAACGCCGTGCATGCGCTGGAATCGCTGCCGGACGGCGCCACGCTGCTGGTCGATCCGCGCCGCATCACGGCCGGCATGCGCGCCGCGGTGCCGTTCGGCGTGAGCGTGGTCGAGGCGATCAACCCGACCACCTTCGCCAAGTCGAAGAAGCTGGAAAGCGAAGCGGTCAACGTGCGCGCCACGATGGAGCAGGACGGCGCCGCGCTGTGCGAATTCTTCGCTGCGCTGGAGCCGCTGCTGGCAGACGCACAGCGACAGCCGATCAATGAAGTCGACATCGACACCCGCATCACCGCCGCGCGCGCACGCCGTCCCAACTTCATCAGCGCCAGCTTCTCGACCATCGCCGGCTTCAACAGCAACGGCGCGATCATGCATTACCGCGCCGTGCCTGAAGGCTGCGCCGTGATCGAAGGCGACGGCCTGCTGCTGATCGATTCGGGCGGCCAGTACCTGGGCGGCACCACCGACATCACGCGCGTTATTCCCGTGGGCACCCCGAGCGAAGCGCAGAAGCGCGACTACACGCTGGTGCTGAAAGGCCTGATCAATCTGTCGGCCACGCGCTTCCCTCGCGGCACCCGCGCGCCAATGCTGGACGCGATCGCGCGCGCCCCGATCTGGGCCCACGGCATCGACTACGGCCACGGCACCGGCCACGGCGTCGGCTACTTCCTGAACGTGCACGAAGGCCCGCAGACGATTTCGCCGGCAGTGCCGCCGGACCCGCACACCGCGATGGAGACGGGCATGATCACCTCGATCGAGCCGGGCATCTATCGCCCTGGCCGCTGGGGCATCCGCATCGAGAACCTGGTGCTCAACGAAGTCGCCGAAAGCACTGAGTTCGGCGAATACCTGGCCTTCGAAACGCTGACCCTGTGCCCGATCGACACCCGCTGCCTCGACAAGTCGCTGCTGCGCGCGGACGAAATCGCGTGGCTGAACGACTACCATGCCACCGTGCGTGCGCGCTTGAGCCCGCACGTCGAAGGCGCGGCGTTCGAGTGGCTGATGCTGCGCACGGAGGCGATCTGATATGGCCAGCTCACGTTCCACCCGCGCCAGCAGCGCCGTCGAACGCCTCAAGCGCCGCACCGGCAACGACCTGTGGTCGATGGCGCGCACCGGCGACGGACACTTCTTCCTGTCCGAAGCGCCAGGCAGCCCGGCCCTGTGCGCGCCGCTCGAACTGGACGACTTCGTCGCCTTCGTAAACGGCCTCGGTCCGCAGGAAGTGCAGCGCATCAGCAAGCACGATGCGGCCTTCGAAAAACAGCTGGTGCGCAAGAAGCCATAATCGCCGTATGAACCACCGCCGGTCACGCGCATGAGCGAACTTGACCTGATCTCGAGGTACTGGTCGCCGCGCGAACTGTTCACCAATGGCCTGATCCTGCTGCACCTGTGCGGGGCGCTGGCGCTCGGCCTGCTGGTCGGCTACGAGCGCGCCTATCACGGCCGCGCGGCCGGGATGCGCACCTATGGCCTGGTGTGCATGGCGTCGTGCGCGCTGACCATCCTGGCCGGCTTCCCCGATTCCTGGTACGGCGGCCATGTCAGCATGCTGGCGCCGATCGACCCGACCCGCATCATCCAGGGCGTGGTCACCGGCATCGGCTTCCTCGGCGCCGGCGTGATCATGCGCGAAGGTTTCAACATCAGCGGCCTGACCACGGCGGCCTCGATCTGGGCCTCGTCGGCGATCGGCGTGTTGATCGGCATCGGCTTCTATCTGGCGGCGATGGGCCTGGCCTTCCTGTCGGCGATGATCATGATCTACCTGAACCGGCTCGAGACTTTCCTGCCGTCGCGCCACGCGGTGGCGGTGCGGATGCGCTTCCGGCCCGAGTTCATGCCGCGCGAAGAAGCGCTGCGGCGCCTGGCGCTGGAGCGCGGCTACGAAATCGCCGGCAGCTCGCTCACCATCAGCAGCGACGAAGGACGCCAGGAATGGCGCTTCGTGGCGCTGGCGCTGTCGCGCAAGAGCGGCGCCTCGCTGTCGGTGCTGGCCGGCGAACTGGCGGCCTTCGACGGCGTCGAAGCGTTCCAGCTGTCGCACGCCCGTAACTGACGCGCCTTTACACATCACACAATAACAATCCAACGGGGTTATCCATGGATGCTCAAGAAGTACTCGATTTCTGGTTCCTGCCGACGACCGACGCCGGCTACGGCAAGCAACGCATGGAATGGTTCCGCAAGGACGCCGCGTTCGACGCCGCGATCCGCGACCGCTTCGGCGCCGCAATCGCGCAGGCCGTGACCGGCGGCCTGCGCGAATGGGATGAACAGGGTGCGCGCGGTGTACTGGCACGCATCCTGGTGCTTGACCAGTTTACGCGCAACGCCCATCGCAATACGCCGGAATCGTTCGCCGGCGATCCGCTGGCGCTCGCCGCCGCCCGCCAGCTGGTCGACAGCGGCGCGCACCTGAGCCTCACGCCGGTCGAGCGCCAGTTCGTCTACATGCCGTTCGAGCATGCCGAGGATGCGCGCATGCAGGAGCGCGCGGTCGAGCTGTTCACCGACCTGGCGGCCAGCCACGAAGGCTTCAACGAGGCGCTCGACTATGCGCACCGCCACCGCGGCGTGATCGCGCGCTTCGGCCGCTTCCCGCACCGTAACCCGATCCTGGGCCGCGCCTCGACCCCGGAAGAGCAGGAGTACCTGAGCCAGCCGGGCGCGGGGTTCTGATGGCGTTGAGTTTGAACCTGGTCGGCGCCGGCCACGTCGGCCGCGTGCTGGGACGCCTGTTCGCCGAACACGGCGTGTTCGCGCTGCAGGACGTGCTGACCCGCTCGCGCGCGAGCGCCGATGCGGCGGTCGCCTTCATCGGCGCCGGCCAGGCCTGCACCGATGTCACGGCGATGCGCGCGGCCCGCGTATGGCTGCTGGCGGTGAGCGACGACCAGATCGCGCCGGCCTGCGCGGCGCTGGCCGAGGCGCACGACCTGCAGGGCGCGCTGGTGCTGCACTGTAGCGGCGCCAAGGCCTCAAACGAATTGCAGGCGGCGCGCGAACATGGCGCACTGGTGGCCAGCGTGCACCCGATCCGCAGCTTCGCCGATCCGGATGCGGTGGCGCGCGACTTCGGCGGTACTTTCTGCGGCATCGAAGGCGACGCTGGAGCGCTGGCGCTGCTGGCGCCGGCATTCGAGGCGATCGGCGCGCGCACGGTGGCGATCGACGCCGCCGCCAAGACGGTCTACCACGCGGCCGCGGTGTTCGCGTCCAACTACCTGGTCACGGTGCTCGACGCCGCGCTGCGCGCCTACCAGGCGGCCGGCGTGCCGGAAGACGTGGCGCGCGAACTGGTGCGGCCGCTGGCCAGCGAGAGCATGGCCAATGTGTTCCGCCTCGGTCCCGCGGCGGCGCTGAGCGGACCGGTGGCGCGCGGCGACCTCGCGACCGTGGCGCGCCAGCAGCAGGCGCTGAAGGAATGGGATGCGGCGACCGGCGACCTGTACCAAGCGCTGGTGCCCTTGACGGCTGACCTGGCGCGGCGCAAGCGCGCCGCAGGGTAATCGACTGCGCCTGATATCAGGCGTACTGATGCATTGGATTTCGAAAAGCGATTGGACTGATATCAGCCCGGCCGCGATGATGACTGGATCAGCGCACACGGCGTGCGCCACCAACCTCAGAGGAACCAATGAGCGACATCCACTGGCCGCAAGGCTACCTGCCCGGCACCACCGACAACTACGTCTCGAATGAAACCATCGTGCGCGGTGCAAGCGCGGCCGCCGCGTGGGCCTTCCTGAACGACACCTCGGCTTGGGCCGCCTGCTACGACAACGCGACTGGCATCCATTTCCACGACGGTTCCGGACCGCTGCTGAGCGCCGGCGCGCGCTTTCGCTTCACCACCTTCGGCTTCCTGGTCGAAGCCGAAGTGACGGAATACGTGCCGCCGGCAGCGGGGCAGGCGGCGCGTATCGCCTGGCATGGCTGGGTCGAAGGCGATGCCGAAACGAGACTGGATGTGCACCACGCCTGGCTGTTCGAAGACCTGCCGGAAGGGCGGGTACGCATCCTGACCCAGGAAACCCAGACCGGCGCACCGGCGCGCACCCTGGCCGCGACGCGCCCGAATCCGATGCTCAATGCGCACCAGGACTGGGTCGACGGCATCGCCCGCGCTGTGCTGGCGCCAAGCGTGAAATCAAACTGAGCTATCCGCACAGGCGCGATACAGCACGTCGCGCAGCCAGCGCTGGGCCGGATCGTGGTGGGTGCGCTCGTGCCAGGCCATCACCTTGGTGAACCCCTCGATCGCCAGCGGCGGCTCGCGCAGCGCCAGCCCGCCGATGCCTGCTGCCAGCCGGCTCGGTGCCACCGCCACCAGGTCGCTGGCGCGCAGGATCTCGGGCAGGATCAGGAACGAGGCCACCGACAGCGCCACCCGGCGCCGGCGCCCGATGCGCGCCAGCGCTTCATCGGTGATGCCCTCGAAACGGTCGCCCGCGTACGACACCAGCGCATGTTCGAGCGCGCAGAACCGGTCCAGCGTCAGTTCGCCCTGCGCGGCCGGGTGATCCTCGCGCATCACGCACACGTAGCGCTCGTCGAACAAAGGGCGCGCATGCAGGTCGGGCGGGGTGCTGTGTGTGGTCACCAGGGCCAGGTCGATGTCGCCGCGCTCGAGCTGCGACTGCACCTGGGCGGCATCGACCGGCGCCAGCGCCACCCGTACCTGCGGCGCGCTGGCGCGCAGCGCCGCCAGGAAGGGCAGGGCGATCGCGCGCAGCGCGTAATCGGTGGCGGCCACCGACACCGTCAGCGTGGCCTGGGCCGGATCGAAGGCGGGCGGCTGCAGCAGCGCGTCGATATCGGCCAGCACCTGCTTGAGCGGTGCCGCCAGCGCCAGTGCGCGCGCGGTCGGCACCACGCCGCGCTGGGCGCGCACGAACAGCGGATCGCCGAAGCTGTCGCGCAGGCGCTGCAGGATGCCGCTCATGGCCGGCTGGGTCAGCGCCAGGCGCGCGGCGGCGCGGGTGACGTTGCGTTCGTCGAGCAGGGCGTCGAGTGCGTGCAGCAGATTCAGGTCCATGTTTCGCAGGCTGGTCATGCGCGGATTGTGCCATAGGCGAACATCGCATCCCCGCTGCCGCTGGCGTTCGTGACCGTAGTGCTTGCTAGAATGGCAGCCCTTTCGGATTGTTATCAAGGAAACGATATGCTGTTGACGGCGTGGGCTACATTGGCGGTGCTGGGCGTTTATTTCTGGACCTGGGGCATGGCGGCGCGCGCCCGCATCACGCACCGCGTGCCGGCGCCATCGATGGAGGGACCGGAAGGTTTCCTGCGCGCGCACCGGGTGCAGATGAACACGCTCGAGATGCTGCCGCTGGTGCTGGTACCGCTGTGGCTGTGCGCCGTGTTCACCGGCGACCTGTGGGCCGCGGCCGGTGGACTGGTGTGGTGCGTGGCGCGCATCATGTATGCGCTGGGCTATTACCGCGACCCGGCAAAGCGCGAAAAAGGCTTCATCCTCGGCATGCTTGCTTGCGCAATGTTAATTGGCGCCACAATCTGTGGTCTCTTGGTGCAATAACTCGCAGAAACTGCGAACAATCATCGACAAAGTTCCCGTATGGAAATAAGCTTGAGGGCTGACCAACCAACAAGCAAATCGCGCATGACTCCGAGGGTCACCCGCGCGACAGGAGAACGATATGTTGTTTCTGAAGAGCACGAGTGTGACCAAGGCTCCCGGCATTTACGAAGTCGATGTCGCGGCCAAGCCGCCGGGCAAGACCTTCGGTGTGTTCCTGGCCACCGATCCGGATAATCCGCCAAACGCCGTCCTTGCCGGCCTGGCCGAACTCGGCTTCGCCAATATCCACCAGCAAAGCTATATCCACCGCGACAAGGGCAAAGTGCTCGACCTGCACTTCCAGAAAGACGGTACCGATATGTTCAAGGGCTGGAAGGCGGACGAGTGCAGTGCCAATCTGGCGGCAATCGACACGCTGTTCGGCAATGTCGGCATCAAGGTCGAGCCGCGCGTGATGAGCCTGGCCGAAGCCTACGCCTGATCGCCCGGCAAACTCGTCCGGGCGCTGCGCCGTCGTCGAACCACGTCGGTTCACGATAGTCCTGTATCCTTGAAACGTCGTTCCTGCAGCAGCGGGACCGGCGTTTTTCGTTCGTGGACTCGTTACCAAAGCACCGTGGATCTCTTTGCCGCAGACACCTCGCTCACCTCCATCCCTCTCGAAGACGGTGAACTGGCCTGGCTTGCCCAGCTGCCGCTGCCCTGGTCCAATGCCGACGTCATGGCACGCCTGGTGCGGGAAACCGACTGGCGTGAAGAAACCATCGTCGTCTATGGCAAGCGCCACCTGCAACCGCGCCTGAGCGCCTGGTACGGCGACGCCGCGTATTCCTATTCCGGCTTGCGTCTGGACCCGGCGCCGTTCACTCCCTTGCTGGAGACACTGCGTACGGCAGTGCAGGACGTTACGGGCCACGGTTTCAACAGCGTGCTGCTGAATCTGTACCGCAACGAACGAGACAGCATGGGCATGCACAGCGACGACGAACCCGAACTGGGACCCGAGCCGGTCATCGCATCGCTCAGCTTTGGCGATGTCCGCACCTTTATCCTGAAGCATAAACACAACAAGAAAACGGTTCGCCTCGATCTCACTGATGGCAGTCTGTTACTGATGTCAGGTTCTACTCAGAAATATTGGTTGCATGGCATTAATAAAGTGGCGCGAACGTTACAACCGCGTATCAACCTAACTTTCAGGAAAATCGGCTAACTCTCTGGTAATTATATCGATTCTGCTAGCAATTTAAGTTACTGACTGGTCAGTAAGTTACACTTTATTACAGTTCTTACCGAATCAGCACGGACTTGCGCTTTTGGCAGTGCTATCTTGGTCACATCGCGATTCGTTGGGAATTGCGAACCAGTTGAACAAGAAGAGGAATTCTGAGATGAAAAAGCTGATCATTGCACTGCTCGCAACCACCGCCGCCGTGTCGGCAGTCCAGGCCCAGGAAATCGCACCGCGCTTCTACCTCGGCGCCGGCGTCGTGGGTACCGACTATAAAGACGGCATGCGCGCTGGCGCAACCAACACCGACATCGACACCTATAAAGCTTCCGGCAAGATCTTCGGCGGTTACGAGTTCAATCGTAACTGGGGCGTCGAAATCGGCCACACCGACTTCCGTAGCGCCGACATCCACTACAACTTCGCCGGTGCCCCGGGCAACGGCCAGATCGACGGTCGTTCGAGCTATATCGCAGCCAAGTTCAGCACTCCTCTGAACGAACGTTTCGTGGGCTACGCCAAGCTGGGCGCCGCGCACAACAAGAACGAACTGTCGGCCGTCAACGCTTCGCTGAGCCAGCGTGAAAGCGACAACACCGTCTACGGCGGCCTGGGCGTGCAGTACAACATCAACCAGGACGTGTCGGTGATCGCCGAATACGAACGCTACGGCAAGAACCGTGACTGGGGTGTCAGCCCGAACAACTTCACCATCGGCGCGAAGTACGCTTTCTAAGCTGAACGCTCCCATGACAAAAAAGGCCCTGCGGGGCCTTTTTTGTTGCTCGTGGATAGCAAGCAGGATCGGTGCGCGGCTGGCGCCGCTGCTCACAGGCGCGCCAGCACCTGCTCCTGCGGCCGGGTAACCCACGGCGGCACGATCAGGCTCGGCGCCGGCGTGTCATGGCCGGCCGAGACGAAGCGATGCAGCGACGACCACGGCCAGTCGCGCGCTTCGTCACAATGGCCATGACGTACGGCGTCGGTATGGACGTAGTCGACCAGCGCGGCGTAATCGTCGTCGTCGCCGACGCGGTAATGGCGATAGTGGCGTTCCCACACGGCGCCGTCGTCGACCTCGGGACGGCCGGTCTTGCGCAGCGCTTTCGAGAATGCGATCTTGACCGCGCGCCAGCGGCTGGAACAGTCGTGGTCGCCCGGTGGCAGGGTCCAGATCGCATGGGCATGGTCGGGCAGCACGGCCCAGGCATCGACGTGGAAGGGGCGGCGCGTGCGCGCCAGCCGCATGGCTTCGCCGAATGCGGAAATATGTTCGGTCAACAGGGTACTGCCGCGGTCAAGCAGGCGCACCGTGAAGAAGAACGTCCCGCCCGGGACGCGGTTATGACAGTAATCTGGCATGGTCTGGTCGGCACCAGGCACGCATGGCGGCCGTGGTCGACAAACTTCCGGTAGTCCTCATCCACGAAGATTCTACACACAGTTATTTTATGACCGTGATTCGTTTCCGCTAATAAAAAAAGCCCGCCAGATGGCGGGCTTTCCTTTACGAAACAAGTGCTTGCGTCAGGATCAGGTGGTCAGCGGCTTGTAGCGGATACGCTTCGGCTTGGCGCCTTCTTCGCCCAGGCGTTTCTTCTTGTCGGCTTCGTATTCCTGATAATTACCGTCAAAGAAGGTGACTTGCGAATTGCCTTCGAAGGCCAGGATGTGGGTCGCGATACGGTCCAGGAACCAGCGATCGTGCGAGATCACCATCACGCTGCCGGCGAACTCGAGCAGCGCGTCTTCCAGCGCGCGCAGGGTTTCCACGTCCAGGTCGTTCGACGGTTCATCCAGCAGCAGCACGTTGCCACCTTGCAGCAGGGTCTTGGCCAGGTGCAGACGGCCGCGTTCGCCGCCCGACAGGTTGCCCACCACTTTTTGCTGGTCCGAACCCTTGAAGTTGAAGCGGCCCAGGTAGGCGCGCGACGGCATCTCGAAGCGGCCGACGCTGAGCATGTCGGCGCCGCCGGAGACGTCGTCGAACACGGTCTTGGTATTGGCCAGTTCGTCGCGGTGCTGGTCGACCAGCGACACGCGCGCGGTCTGGCCGATCTTGACTTCGCCGCTGTCCGGCTGCTCTTTGCCGGCGATCATCTTGAACAGGGTCGACTTACCGGCGCCGTTGGGGCCGATAATGCCGACGATCGCGCCTGGCGGCACGGTGAACGAGAGGTTGTCGATCAACAGGCGGTCGCCAAAGGCCTTCGAGACGTTCTTGAATTCGATGACTTCATTGCCCAGGCGCTCGGCCACGGGGATGAAAATCTCTTGCGTCTCGTTGCGCTTCTGGTATTCGAATTCGCTCAGTTCGTTGAAGCGGGCCAGGCGGGCTTTCGACTTGGCCTGGCGCGCCTTCGGATTCTGGCGCGACCATTCGAGTTCTTTCTGCAGCGCTTTCTGGCGCGCCGATTCGGTGGCTTCTTCCTGCTTCAGGCGTGCCTGCTTCTGGTCCAGCCACGACGAGTAATTGCCCTTCCATGGGATGCCATGGCCGCGGTCCAGTTCCAGGATCCATTCGGCGGCGTTGTCGAGGAAGTAGCGGTCGTGGGTGATGCCGACCACGGTGCCCGGGAAGCGCAGCAGGAACTGCTCCAGCCACTCGACCGATTCGGCGTCCAGGTGGTTGGTCGGTTCGTCGAGCAGCAGCATATCGGGCTTGCTCAGCAGCAGTTTGCACAGCGCCACGCGGCGCTTCTCGCCGCCCGACAGCACGCCGATCTTCTGGTCCCACGGCGGCAGGCGCAGCGCATCGGCCGCCATTTCCATCTGCAGGTTGAGGTTGCCGCCATCGGCCGCGGCGATGATCGATTCCAGACGCTCCTGCTCCTTGGCCAGGGCGTCGAAGTCGGCGTCTTCCTCGGCGTAGGCCGCGTACACGGCTTCCAGCTTGGCTTGCGCTTCGAAGGCTTCGCCCAGGCCGCTTTCGACTTCCTGGCGCACGGTTTTTTCAGGATCCAGCTGCGGTTCCTGCGGCAGGTAGCCGATGTTCAGGTTCGGCATCGGGCGTGCTTCGCCCTGGATGTCGGTGTCGATGCCGGCCATGATTTTCAGCAGGGTCGACTTGCCCGAGCCGTTCAGGCCCAGCACGCCGATCTTCGCGCCCGGGAAGAAGGACAGCGAAATATCCTTGAGGATCTGGCGTTTCGGTGGGACGATTTTGCCCACGCGATTCATGGTATAGACGTAATTGGCCATGCTTTAACTCTGGTGTTGTTCAAGGAGCACAGGATACGACAGAACCTGCGCCCGACACAGGATTTATTGGACCTCGCGGCCGAAATCCGGTGCCGGAATGCGCGCGCTCAGGATTTGGCCGGTGCGGGCGTACGGCGCAGCAAGCCTTCGCCGGCGAACAGGATCAGCGCGCCCCAGATCAGCGCGAAGCCGACCAGGCGGTCCGCCGTGAACGCTTCCTTGAACAGCAGCACGCCGAGCAGGAACTGCAGCGTCGGCGACAGGTATTGCAGCAGCCCCAGGATCGACAGCGGAATCTTGCGCGCGCCGGTGGCGAACAGCAGCAGCGGAATCGCGGTGAAGGGACCGGCCATGACCAGCAGCCATTGGGTGGTGGCGGACTCGGTGGTCAGGAACACGTTCTGGCCATTCACGGTCAGCCAGACCACATAGCCGGCCGCCAGCGGGAACAGCACCATGGTCTCGAACGACAATCCTTCCAGCGCACCCAGCGCCGCGGTCTTGCGCAGCAGGCCGTAGGCGCCGAACGAGAAGGCCAGGATCAGCGCGATCCACGGCACCGTGCCGGCCTGCCAGGTCAGCCAGCCGACGCCCAGGGCGGCGACTGCAATCGCCGCCCACTGGGCCGGCCGCATGCGTTCCTTCAGGATCAGGTAGCCGAGCATGATGTTGACCAGCGGATTGATGAAGTAGCCGAGGCTGGCTTCGATCACGTGGTGATTGGTGACCGACCAGATGTACACCAGCCAATTGGCGCTAAGCAGCAATGCCGACAGTACGAAGCTGAAGAACACGCGTGGCTGGCGTACCTGCTCCAGCCATTTCCACTGGCGCCGAAGTATCAGCAGGATCAGCAGGAAAGCGAGCGACCACACCATGCGGTGCGCCAGGATCTGCAGCGGCGGCACTTCATCGAGGGCGTGGAAATACAGGGGGAACAAGCCCCAGCACAGGAAGGCCAGAGCGGCGTAGAGGATGCCAGAGCGCATGGAAATGAAGAGAGGGGAATCGATTGCAAGAGCGGCATTATCCGCCAATCCGCACGAGGTTGCTGGCGCAGCCAATATTTACGGGGGTGTATGATGCCTCACGAAATGTTCTTGCAATTTAACGAGCGATATTCTATGGTGCGCCGCACCAATACAACAGCAATGGTGCAATCTTGACGCCTGAAAACAAGAAGAGCAGCCTGGCCGCACTAACCCTGGCGGCGGTCGGTATCGTCTACGGCGATATCGGAACCAGCCCGCTGTACACGCTGCGCGCGGTATTCGACCAGGAACATGGACTGCCTCTGCATCAGGCCAATATCATGGGCGTCATCTCGCTGATCTTCTGGGCCCTGACGATCATCGTCTCGCTCAAATACGTGACCCTGGTGCTGCGCGCCGACAACCGCGGCGAAGGCGGGATCATGGCGTTGATGGCGCTGGCCACCAATTCGGTGACGCGCCATTCGCGCTGGAGTTATCCGCTGCTGTTCATCGGCGTGGTCGGCGCCACCATGTTCTATGGCGACAGCGTGATCACCCCTGCGATTTCGGTGCTGGGCGCGATCGAGGGCCTGGAAGTAGCGGCGCCCGGCATGTCGCATTACGTGGTGCCGCTGGCGGTGGTGGTGCTGGTGGTGCTGTACAGCGTGCAGCGCCACGGCACGGCCGGCATCGGCCGCTTCTTCGGTCCGGTGATGCTGGTCTGGTTCCTGGCGCTGGCGGCGATGGGCATCATCAATATCCTCGAAGCGCCGGTGATCCTGAACGCGCTCAATCCGTATCACGCGCTGCACTTCATGCTGGCCAACAAGATGCTGGCCTTCGTCGCGCTCGGCGCGGTGGTGCTGGCGATCACCGGCGCCGAAGCGCTGTACGCCGACATGGGCCACTTCGGCCGCAAGCCGATCCGCATGGCCTGGTTCCTGATCGCCTATCCGGCGCTGACCCTGAACTACCTGGGCCAGGGCGGCCTCTTGATCGTCGACCCGACCGCGGTGGAAAACCCGTTCTTCCACCAGCTCGGCACCTGGAGCGTGATCCCGCTGGTGATCCTGTCGACCATGGCGGCCGTGATCGCGTCGCAGGCGACCATTTCCGGTACCTATTCGATGACCAAGCAGGCGATCGCGCTCGGCCTGCTGCCGCGCATGCGCATCATGCACACCTCGGAAAGCGAGATCGGCCAGATCTATATCCCGGCCGTGAACTGGCTGCAGCTGGTGGTGGTGCTGATCGCCGTGATCGGCTTCGGTTCCTCGGACGAACTGGCAGGGGCATATGGCATCGCGGTCACCGCGACCATGACGATGACCACCATCCTCACCTTCTTCGTGACGCGCTACCGCTGGCACCTGCCGCTGTGGGTGTGCCTGGGCGCGACCGGTTTCTTCCTGACCATCGACATCCTGCTGTTCTCGTCCACCGCGTTGAAACTGTTCCACGGCGGCTGGTTCCCGCTGCTGATGGGCCTGACGCTATTGATCCTGATGCTGACTTGGAAGCGCGGCCGCGAGCTGGTGTTCCAGAACCTGCAGAAGCATGCGATTCCGCTGGAAGCGTTCATGGAGTCGTTGTTCGTGGCGCCGCCGACGCGGGTGCCCGGCACCGCGATCTTCCTGCGCGGCGAAAGCGACGGCGTGCCGCATGCGATGCTGCACAACCTGTCGCACAACAAGGTGCTGCACGAGCGCGTGGTGTTTCTTACGGTGCACATCCGCGAGGAGCCGTGGGTGGCGCCGGACGAGCAGATCCAGATCGTCGACCTTGGCCACAACTGCTACCAGCTGAACATCCACTACGGTTTCAAGGACGAGGCCGACATTCCGGACATCCTGGAACGCAGCGGCGAGCTCGGCCTGCAGTTCGAGATGATGGAAACCTCGTTCTTCATCGCGCGCCAGACCGTGATCTCGGCCCCGGGCGGCGGCATGGCGCCGTGGCGCGAGAACCTGTACGTGGCGATGTCGCGCAATGCGCGCAGCGCGGCCGACTATTACCAGATCCGTACCAACCGCGTGATCGAGCTGGGGACGCAGATCGAGATCTGATGTGGGGACAGGAGGCAGGGAGGGCGTCGGAATTTCCCCACAGAATACAAATCGCTGACAAATTCACCACAGTTTCATGGAGCCGCTCCGGTAAGGTACAAAGTTTCGTTTCGCAAACTTTGTTTGCCCTTACCTTCCAAGGACCTACCATGAAGCTGAAGTTCCCAGTGATCGCCGCCTTCGCCGCCATGCTCGCCCTGAGCGCCTGCGGCGGCGGCAGCGACGACAATGGCGGCAACACCGCGGTCAGCAGCCCGACCACCCTGACCAAGACCGACATCGCCGTCGGCACCGGCGCCGAGGCCGTGACCGGCAAGCGCGCCACCGTCGATTACACCCTATGGCTGTACGACGCGTCGAAATCGGACTTCAAGGGCGTGCAGAAGGATGCCGGCAAGGGCTTCCAGTTCGCCGTCGGCAGCCAGGGCGTGATCCGTGGCTTCGACCAGGGCGTGACCGGCATGAAGGTCGGCGGCAAGCGCACCGTGCTGGTACCGTCCAGCCTGGGCTATGGCTCCACCGGTTCGAACGGCATTCCACCGAACGCCGGCCTGGTGTTCGAAGTGACGCTGACCAAGGTCGAGTAATCTGGTAGTGACGCCGGCCGGACCGGCGTCGATGGGCGGCGCGCACGACTGATCTGGCGCACGGTCCGCCATCCTGCAACGGGCGATGCTCGGGGCCCCGATTGGAGCCTCGAGCATGCGCCCGTTTTCTTTTTGTCTGCCCCTTTGCTTCCTGCTGATCCTGGGTGCTCCCGGCGCCGTGGCCGGCGAGCCGCCTGCCGGCAGGGCCGAGCGCGTCATCGGTCGCGCCTGCGATGCCGGTGCGCGCGCTGCGGACGCATCCACGCATGCCGCCGATGAGCCGCCGGCCTGGCTGCTGCTGGCCTCGGCCGTGGTGCTGTTGGGCGCCGGCCGCCTGGCGGGACGTCCCTGAGTCCACGCGTACTCCTGCGCTGGCGCAGAACCGCACCCATTCCTTTGCGCGATGGTTGAGATTCGTCGCACATGCAAAGGATCCGACATGTTTCTCCGCAAATATTTCTCAGATATCTGGACAACGTTTTCGCTGACGAGGCTGCTGCTGGTGCTTGCATATGCGTCGCCGTTGGCTGCGACGGCCGCGCCGATCTACCGCATGACGCTGCTGCCGCAGGACTTCAGCGCCGCGGCGCTCAACCGCGCCGGCCTGGTGGTCGGCACCGCGCAGGGCGGGGCGGCGATCTGGTCGCCCGAGACCACCACCTATCTCGGCGCGCTGCTGCCGGGCAGCCAGGGGCTGGCGATCAACGGCAGCGGCGCCATCGCCGGCATCGCCGGCGACGGCGTCTTCGTCTATGCCGGCGGCGCGCTCTCCAGTTTCAGCCTGCCACTGAGTACTTGGGCCACCTCGATCAACGATGCCGGCCAGGTGGCCGGCTTCTCCAGCGAAGCGTTCGGCATCCGGCGTGGCTTCGTGTATGCCGGCGGCGCCTTTACCGACCTGCCCACCTTCGGCGGCGAGATCAGCGTGGCGAATGCCATCAACGCCGGCGGCCAGGTGGCGGGTTACGCCAGCGTGGCAACCGATGGCAATGACTGGCCCGACCCGCAGCGCTACGCCGCGCTGTACAGCAACGGCCAGGGACGCAATCTCGGCTCGCTCGGCGGCCTGATCAGCGAAGCGAACGATGTCAGCGACAGCGGCTTCGTCGCTGGCTGGTCGACCCTGGCCGATGGCATCGGCGAGCGGCCCTTCCTGTTTTCGCCGCTTGAAGACAGCATGCGCGACCTCGGCACGCTCGGCGGCGTGGTCGCGCGCGCGAATGCGCTCAACAATGCGGGCGCCGTGGTCGGCCTGTCCGACATCGGCGGCGCCGACGGCTTCGATTACCACGCCTTCCTGTACCGGGCCGGCGGCATGGCAGACCTGAACGATCTGGTGGGCGGGCTGGGTGACTGGCGCTTGATCACCGCGACCGACATCAACGACGCCGGCCAGATCCTGGCCGAGGCTTGCCGCGACGGCCTGGGCGAGTGCCGCGCGGTACGGCTCGATCTGGTGACGTCGGTGCCGGAACCGGGCGTCTGGGCGCTGATGGCGGTGGGGCTGGTGGCGCTGCTGTGGCACGCGTGTCGGCGTGCGCGGTCCGGCGTGCAGCCCGATGCATCGGCGCCGGCAGCAGCAGGCGAGCATGTGCGCAAGAACATGCGCAAGGACATGCGCAAGAATGCAGGCAAACGCGCGCCGCTGGCGGCGGCTGCATTGGGCGCACTGCTGGCTGCGGGGCCGGCAGCTTCGGCCGCGCAGGCGCAAGCGGCTGCAGCGGCAGCGGTTGCACCGCCCGCGCCGCAGCAGGCGCCGCCCGGAGCGGGCCGTTTCCGCGTCACCTTCCTGCCGCCGGCGCTGGTCGCCAGCGCCATCAACAGCCGCGGCGACGTGGTCGGCTACAACGGCAGCGCCGCCGTTTGGGATGGCAGCACGCTGCGCGACTATGCGACGCTGGCGCCGGGATCGGCCGGATACGGGATCAACGGCCGCGGCGACGTTGCTGGCGGCTACCTGGGCGCGGCGTACGTGTTCTCGCCGGCGGGCGTGCGCAACGTGGCACGGCAGATCCTGCAGGGGTCGAGCTACGCCATCGCGCTCAACGACAGCGGCGTCGTGACCGGTGGCTCGTATTTCGGCGTGGGCGAGCGCTCGCGCGGCTTCGTGCTGACGGCCGGCGTGCTGCGCATGATCCCGAGCCTGGGCGGCGACTGGAGCAGCGCGGCGGCGATCAACCGCAGCGGCCAGGTGACCGGCACCGCCGCGCTCGAAGGCGATGCGATTCCCGAACCATTCCGCCACGCCTTCATCTTCCGCGACAAGACCATCGTCGACATCGGCACACTGGGCGGCAGGAACAGTACCGGCAACGACATCAACGATGCCGGCCAGGTGGCCGGCGGGGCCGAGACCGGGGCGCTGGACGAGAACGGCAATCCGGTGCAGCGGCCTTTTTTGTACAGCGGCGGTGCGATGCAAGACCTGAGCGTGCTGGGCGGCATCCCGAACGTCAGCTACGGCGTCGCGAACGGTCTCAACAATGCGGGAACGGTGGTCGGCGAATACGTGGCCGAGACGCCCGACGGCCCGGCATCGCGCGCCTTCCTGTACGAAGGCGGGCGGATGCGCGACCTCAACGAGCTGACCACGCTGCCGGCGGGCTGGGTGCTGAACTGGGCGCGCGACATCAACGATGCGCGCCAGGTGCTGGCGCAGGCTTGCGGCCCGCAGAGCTGCCTGTACGTGCGGCTCGATCCGGTGCCGTGAGCCCCGCCGCGTAGGTGCGATCAGCGCAGCATGTCGATGTGCATGATGCCGTCTTCGTCGTACGGCGCGGAGACGGTCTGGAAGCCGAAGCTCTGGTAGAAGCGTTCCAGGTATTGCTGGGCGCCGATGCGGATGCGGTGGCCCGGGTACAGCGCCTCGGCGCGGGCGATGCCTTCGTCCAGCAGGGCGCGGCCGGCGCCCGTGCCGCGTGCGGCGGCGGTGGTGACCACGCGTCCGAGCGACATCTCGTCGTACTTGGCGCCCGGCGCCAGCACCCGCAGGTAGGCGGCCAGCACACGCTTGCCGTCGACCGTGCGCCAGCCGAGCAGGTGGTGGGCTTCGAGGTCATGGCCGTCGATGTCGGGATACAGGCAGGTCTGCTCGAGGATGAAGACGTTCTGCCGCTGGGCCAGCACTTCGTACAGGTCGAACGGGGACAGGTCGGCGAAACGGGAGAATTGCCAGTCGATCAGGCTAGGAGTGGTCATGTGCGCAAAGGAATTGTCGGAAAGCGGACGGTATTGTGCCACGCCGCGCCGCCCTGGTTCGGCATCGCTTCGGCATCGATCAGGCCTCGCTTCGGCATCGGCTCGGCCCCGGTTGGCCGCCGGTTCGGCATCACTTCGGTATCACGTCGACCTCACTCGGCCGCGGTCTCGAAACCTTCCAGCACATTGACCGCATGAATACCCGCTTCCGCGCCGCCATGGCCGCCTTCGAACACGAAAGCGGTCGGCAGGCCGAGGTGGGCGATGCGCTCGCCCAGGCGCAGGAAGTCGCCGCTCTGCAGGCCGAAGCGAGCGTCCGCTCCGAGCGGGCAGGTATCGACGCCGAGCGACACCACCAGCGCCTGCGGCCGCGCCATCGCGAGCTTCACGCAGCCGGTCTCGAGCGCGGCGAACCAGTGGGCGGCCGTGCTGCCGGGCGGCAGCGGGATGTTCAGGTTGAAGCCGGCGCCGGCGCCGTTGCCGGTCTCGTCGGCGTGGCCGGTGTAGAACGGCCAGGCGCCGCGCGGGTCGGCGTGCAGCGAGACCACCAGCACGTCGTCGCGGCCGTAGAAGATGCCCTGCGTGCCGTTGCCGTGGTGGTAGCCGAGGTCGAGGATGGCGACTCGCTCCAGGCCGTCGTCCAGCAGGTGCTGGGCCGCCAGCGCGGCATTGTTCAGGAAGCAGGCGCCGCCGAAGAAGTCGATGCCGGCGTGGTGGCCGGGCGGGCGCGTCAGCGCGAAGGTACCGCGCTGGCCGCGGCGCAGCGCGTGCGCGGCGTTGACCGCGCAGTCGGCGCCGGTCTTGGCCGCGATCCAGGTGCCGGCAGTGAGCGGCGTGATGCAGTCGAACGAATACAGGCCTAGGCGGGCGATGAACGGATCGGGTTCGATGTCGGCGCGCAGGGTACGCACCGGCCAGGCGGCGGGCAGGGCGTCGCGGGCGGCATTGGCCGGGTCGAGCGCGATCCACTCGCTCCAGGCCGTGCGCAGGAAGTGCAGGTAGCGCGGGCTGTGCACCCGCTCGAGCGTCACCGGCGGCACGCCGTGCGGCGTCACGATCGCGCCCAGGCCGCGCCGCTCGCATTCGCGCAGCACTGCCGTAACTTGCTCGGGCCGGTCCAGCGGCAGCGCCTGATCACCGCGCCGGGGATCGGCGCGGCCGGCATGCTGGACGTGGTGTTCGTTATAAAACGTGAGCAAATTCACCTCGCGATCACGGCACCGGATGCCTCGGCCAACCGGTCGATCGGCCGGCCGGAACCAGCCCCGGCCTGCTTTCAGCGACTCCTACCTGCAGCGACAGGCTCTTAGTTGTTACCGCATAGTGTACTGCTGTTATAAGCGGCCACGAACTGATCGAAGCTGCCGGTATCCAGCCGTTCGATGGCCTCCTGCTCGGCGCGCGACGCGGCGGCGGTGTCGTCGAACAGCGCTTCCTCGGCCGGCATCAGCGGGCTTTCGCGCAGGGCGGCGGCGTGCAGCTTGCTTTGCTGCAGGCCGAAGGCGGCGGCCGAGCCGAGCGCGCGAATTTCTTCCAGCACCCGCGCCGACGGCGTTAGCGACGGATCCTCGACCTTGGCCTTCTGCCGGCCGAGCGCGGACTCGTGCACGCCTTCTTCGTTGTGGCCTTCGTCCAGCAGGCGTGCCACCGGGCGGATGCGCTCGATCAGTTCCAGCGCCCAGTCCTTGAGCGGCACCTCGATGCCGTCGCGGGTCAGGGTCAAGCCCGGCTTGCGGCCCTCCTTCACCGTGCGCGCGAAATTACGCGCGTGCAGCTGGCTGTCGTGGGCGCTGATCAGGGGGCTTTCCTCGAGCGCGCAGAACAGCAGGAAGGCATCCAGGAAGCGGCCGGTCTCGAGCGCGATGCCGACCGGTTCGAACGGATCGACGTCCAGGCAGCGCACCTCGATGTACTGCACGCCGCGGTTGCACAGCGCCTGCACCGGACGCTCGCCGGTGCGGATCACGCGCTTGGGACGGATGGTCGAGTAGTATTCGTTCTCGATCTGCAGCACATTGGTCGACAGCTGCACCCATTCGCCATCCTTGTGGGTGCCGATTTCCTGGTATGGACCATACGGACGATTCACCGCATCCATCAGGCTGGTGACATAGCTTTCCAGGCTGTTCTCGTGCGGGCTCAGGCCCGACTGGGCGTCGTTCTGGTAGCCCAGGTCGCTCATGCGCAGGCTGGTCGCATACGGCAGGTACAGGGTGTCGTCCGACAGCGTTTCCAGGTTGTGTTCGCGCCCGCGCAGGAAGCTGGTGGTCAGCGCCGGGGTGGCGCCGAACAGGTACATCAGCAGCCACGAATAACGGCGGAAATTGCGGATCATCGCAATATAGCTTTCCGACTGGAAGTCGCGCAGCGCATGGCGGCGCTCTTCGACGATGCCTTCGTCCTGCGCGAACAGCTGCCACATCTTTTCAGGCAGCGAATAGTTGTAGTGGATACCCGCGATGCATTGCATCGCCTTGCCGTAGCGCAGCGCCAGGCCGCGCCGGTACACGTGCTTGAGCATGCCGATGTTCGAGGTGCCGTAGTTGGCGATCTCGATCTCTTCCTCGGGCGGCAGTTCGCCTGGCATCGACACGCTCCACAGCATCTCGTCGCCCAGTTTGGCATAGGCGTAGCGGTGGATCGCGTCCAGGCGGTGCAGCGCCAGGCTGATGTCGTGCTCGGCCGGCGTGATGAATTCGAGCAGGCTTTCCGCGTAATCGGTGGTGATGTGCGGATGCGTCAGGGCCGAACCCATCGCCGCGGGATGCGGCGTGCGGGCCAGCTGGCCCCCCTGGTCGACACGCAGGGTTTCGCGTTCGATGCCGCGCAGGCCCTGGCCCAGCAAGGCGCGGTGTTCATCGTCGTCGAGCAGCGCCAGGCGGCGGTTGAATTGGTTCGACACAGTGTTTCCTTTCTTATACTGCCAGTTCTCGGTTGGTGCAGAGAGTAACCGAAAAACGGACGACGCGCCCGAGGGCGCCTCATTCCTGGCCGGCAGCGTCCACGGGTGGGGTTGTCACGGACTCGGGCGGCGCTGGCGCTGGTGTGATCGGCGGTGTAACGGGTGGCGCCGCCGGCGCCGGAACGGGTTCCGCAACCGGCGCCGTAGCCGGTTCCGATGCTGGCGCTGACGGTGACGTCGGCGCCGCAGGCTGCGCCGGCGGCGGCGCCTTCTCGGCCGCGATCCAGCGTCCCATCTGCCGCTCCAGTTCCGGCAGCGGCAGCGCGCCGCCGCCCAGCAGCGCGTCGTGGAAGCGGCGCAGGTCGAAGCGCGGGCCCAGCGCCGCCTGGGCCTGGGTGCGCAGCGCCAGGATGCGTAGCTGGCCGATCTTGTAGCCCAGCGCCTGGGCCGGGCGCGCGATGTAGCGGTCGACCTCGGCCGCATTGTCCGCCGGCGGATTGGCGGTATGCGCGTTCAGGTAGTCGATCGCCTGCCGGCGCGACCAGCCCTGGGCGTGGATGCCGGTATCGACCACCAGCCGCGCGGCGCGGAACATCTCTTCGTTCAAGTGCCCGAACAGCGAAAACGGATCCTGGAACAGGCCCAGCGTGGATCCCAGGCCCTCGGCATAGGTGGCCCAGCCTTCGCCGAAGGCGTCGTACCAGCCGTGGCGGCGAAACGCCGGCAAGCCTTGCAGCGCCTGGGCGCGCGCCACTTGCAGGTGGTGGCCGGGCACGGCTTCGTGCAGGGTCACGGTATCGACCTGCCAGATCGGCCGCGCCGCCAGCTGGGTGCTGTCGACCACCAGCGCCGCGGTGCGCTCGCCGCTGCCGGCTTCGTAAAAGGCGGCCGGCTGGCCCGGGCCGGGATTGCCGGAATAGGTCATCGGCTTGACCACGATGCCGGCGTCCGGAATCTCGTTCACCACCCGCCCCAGGCGGGCCTGGGCCAGCGCCAGCGTGCGCCGGTAGCGATCGAGCAGCGCTTCGGGCGAAGTAAAGAACAGGCGCCGGTCGCTGCGCGCGAAGGCGATGAAGGCGTCGAAGCCGCCGCGGAAACCGGTGCGCGGAATGATGCGCTCGATCTCCGCGCGCAGCCGCGCCACCTCCTGCAGGCCGAGCGCGTGCACCTGGGCCGGGCTCAGGGCGGTGGTGGTGGCACCCTGCACCAGGAAGGCGTACCAGTCGGCGCCGCCCGGCAGCGCGCCGGCGCCGATGCTCTCGCGCGCCAGCGGCACGTAATCCTGGCGCAGGAAGTTTTCCAGTCTGGCCAGCGCCGGCGCCACCTGGCTGTCCAGCGTGGCAGTGCCGATGGCGCGCAACTGCTCGCGCACGTCGGGCGCGATGGTGGCGGGAATCCGTTTGAACGGTGCGCCGAGCGGGCCGTCGGCCAGGCTTTCGCGCAGCGTGCGCAGGGCGTCCGGCACCGGCGCCACCACCGCGCGCGGCATTCGCCAGCCGGCGTTCAGGCCGGCGCGCAGCTGCGCCACCAGGCCGTCGACGTGGCCCGGGAGCGCCTGCAGGCGCGCCAGGTAGTCGAGGTAGTCGGCAGCGGTCTGGAACGGCATCTGCGCCACCAGCCGCGGCAGGCGCACCTGCAGGCCGTCGTAGGCGGTCACCGGTTGCGGATCGAAGGCGGTGAACATCAGGCTGGCCAGCGCACGCTCCTTGGCCGCGACGAACAGGTCGTACGAGACCTGGTCCTGGCCGGACAAGGCGCCGCGGTCGAGCGCGTGGGCGGCGTCCAGCATGCGCCGTTCGTGCTCGCGGGCGGCAGTGCGGGCGGCGAGCGAGGTGTCGTTCAGGCGTGCGTTGTAGCGCCGCTCGCCGAGTGCGGTGGCTTGTTCGGGATAATGGCGCAGTTGCCATTGCCAGTCGCGTTCATACAATTCGGCGGCCTGGTTTGCCACGGTCGTCGCCGCACCAGTGCCGGCCTCGACGTTGGCCGAGCAGGCCAATGGGGCGCACAGTAGGGCGGACGTGACGAGAGAGGCGAACAGGACGCGCATGCAGGCTCCGAAGTCGGGACTGGCCATTTTAGCAATCCCGCCCGAGGCGGCGCGCTCAGGAGATGCGGCGGTCGTCACCGCGGTCGATACCGAAGCGGCCTCCAGTGACGCGTTCGATATTGCCCAGGTCGCGCCAGCTCCCGATCTCGTCGAAGCCGCGCGCCTTGAGCAGGGCGCGCACGGCGGCGGCCTGGTCGTAGCCGTGTTCCAGCAGCAGCCAGCCGCCGTCTTCCAGGTGTTGCGGCGCGCCGTCGACGATGGTGCGCAGGGCCGCCAGGCCGTCGCCGTGGTCGGTCAGGGCATCGATCGGCTCGAAGCGCAGGTCGCCTTCGGCCAGGTGCCGGTCGCCCGCCACGATGTATGGGGGATTGGAGGCGATCACGCCGAAGCGTTCATCGCCGACCGCAGCGAACCAGTCGCTCTGCAGGAAGCGCACGCGGGCGCCGTTGGCGGCCGCATTCTCGCTGGCGATGGCCAGGGCTGCCTCGCTGACGTCGAGCGCGGTCACGTCGAGGTACGGCCGGTTGCTGGCCACCGCCACCGCGATGGCGCCGCTGCCGGTGCCCATGTCGAGCAGGCGGCTGCGCGGCGCGGCGCGCTCCAGGGCCAGTTCGACGATCAGTTCGGTATCCGGACGCGGGATCAATACCGCCGGCGTCACCCTGAACGACAGCCCGAAGAATTCGCGCTCGCCGGTGATGTAGGCGATCGGTTCGCCGTCCAGGCGGCGCTGCACCAGCGCCGTCACCTGGGCGGCTTCGGCGTCGGTGAGCACACGCTCGGACTGGGTGATCAGGGCCACGCGCGGCAGGTGCAGCGCGTGGCACAGCAGGATGCGGTTTTCGAGCGGGTCGAGCGGCAGCGCCTGGCGGGCCTGCGCGAGGGTGCTGCCGGGAGCGATCATGCCGGCGTATTACCTGCGTGCGCCTTGGCTGCGCGGCGCTGGCGCACCAGCACCCAGGCCAGCAGCACGGTCACCACCACGAACCACACGGCCGACCACTGCGGAATCGCCAGGCCCAGCACCTGGTCGACCGCGCCGGTGCACAGGCCGTCGGCGCGGAACAGCCACGGCAAGTATTCGGCAGTCGGGATCTTGTTGAGGAAGGTTTCCATCGGATCGATGCCGCACGAGAAGCCGGGGTTGGCGATCACGTACAGGTGCTTGCCGACCGTGTACAAGCCGCCCACGGCGCCCAGCAGCGCGACCAGGGTCCAGACCCGCACCTTGCCGCCGATCGCGCCGATCAGGCTGGCCACGCCGACCGCCAGGAACATATAGCGCTGGATCACGCACAGCGGGCACGGCTGCATCTCGAGTGCATGCTGCAGATAGAGGGCGACGGCGATCACGACAAAGCAGATCGCCGAGATGGCGTACAGGACCTGGCGGTTGGTGGGCAACATGGCGGTGGTTTCGTAAGAGAGAGCGGGAACGAGCGGGCCATTTTCGCATAAACGCGTGGCGCCGCTCCCGGCTATTTTCAGTCTGACAACTTAGCCGGGACTTAACGCCGGCACGCGACCACGCGAGCTCAATCGCCCAGCGCCGCCAGCTGCTCGGCCTGATGCTCGGCCGACAGCGCGGTGGTCAGTTCGGTCAGGTCGCCATCCATGATGAAGTCCAGCTTGTACAGCGTCAGGTTGATGCGGTGGTCGGTCAGCCGTCCCTGCGGGAAGTTGTAGGTGCGGATGCGTTCGCTGCGGTCGCCCGAGCCGATCAGGCTCTTGCGGGTGGCCGCCTCTTTCGATTGCTGCTCGCGCAATTGCGCATCTTTCAGACGCGCCGCCAGCACCTTCATGGCCGAGGCCTTGTTCTTGTGCTGGCTGCGGTCGTCCTGGCATTCCACCACCAGGCCGGTCGGCAGGTGGGTGATGCGCACCGCCGAGTCGGTCTTGTTGATGTGCTGGCCGCCGGCGCCGGACGCGCGGTAGGTGTCGATGCGCAGGTCGGCCGGGTTGATGTCGATGTCTTCCAGCTCGTCGGCCTCGGGCATCACCGCCACCGTGCAGGCCGAGGTGTGGATGCGGCCCTGCGTTTCGGTGGCCGGCACGCGCTGTACGCGGTGGCCGCCCGACTCGAACTTCAGTTTGGAATAGGCGCCGTTGCCGACGATGCGCACGATAACCTCGCGGTAGCCGCCCAGGTCGCTGGTCGATTCGGACACCATCTCCACCTGCCAGCGGTTGCGCTCGGCGTAGCGGGTGTACATGCGCAGCAGGTCGCCGGCGAACAGGGCCGATTCGTCGCCGCCGGTGCCGGCGCGGATCTCGAGGAAGATGTTGCGCTCGTCGTTGGCGTCCTTCGGCAGCAGCATCTTCTGCAGCTCGAGTTCCAGATCGGTCATACGCCCTTTCGCACCCTCGATCTCTTCCTGCGCGAACTCCTTCATGTCGGGATCCTGCAGCAGTTCCTGGGCCGCGGCGGTGTCGTCGAGTGCGCCCTGGTACTGGCGGTACACCGCCACCAGAGGCGACAGCTCGGCATGCTCGCGCGTCATCTTGCGGTAGTTGTCCATGTTCGCGGTCGCGTCCTGGCTCATCAGGAGTTCGTCGAGCTCGACCAGGCGGTTGGCGAGTTGGTCCAGCTTGAACAGCATGGAAGGTTTCATGGGCAATCTCTGGAATCGGGAAATCGAAGCCGCGTACTGATACGGCAGCGGGATGCGCCCGCAACGGGCGCGGATGGCACCCGGAGGCGCCGAAAGGAAAGGGCGCTAACGGCGCCCGCGGTACAGCTGCGGCAGCAGGTCGGCCAGGCGCGCGCGTTCGTCGCCCTGGGCGTGGTGCAGGGCCTGTTGCGGACCATGCAGGAATTTGGCGGTCAGGCCGCGCGACAGCGCTTCCAGCACCGCTTCGGCATCGTCGCCGCGCGCCAGCATCCTGCGTGCACGCTCGAGCTCGGCCAGGCGCAGCGCTTCGCTCGACTCGTGCAGCTCGCGGATCACCGGCACCACGGCGCGGTCGCCGACCCAGTGCATGAACGATTCGACCCGGGTCTCGATGATGGCTTCGGCCTGGCGCACCGCGGCCTGGCGGCTCTCCATGCCGGTCTGCACCACCTGCGCCAGGTCGTCGACGGTGTACAGGAACACGTCGTCCAGGCGCGCGACTTCCGGTTCGATGTCGCGCGGCACGGCCAGGTCGACCATGAAGATCGGACGGTGGCGGCGCGTCTTGACCGCGCGCTCGACCAGGCCGAGGCCGATCAGGGGCAGGGTCGAGGCGGTGCACGAGATCACGATGTCGAACTGGTGCAATTGCTCGGGCAAATCGGCGAGGCGGATCGCGCGGCCGTTGTAGCGCGTGGCCAGCGCTTCGCCGCGCTCCATGGTGCGGTTGGCGATGGTGACCGACTTCGGATTCTGGGCCGCGAAGTGGGCCGCGCACAGTTCGATCATTTCGCCGGCGCCGATGAACAGCACATGCTGGTCGGCGATGCGGTCAAAGATTCGATGCGCCAGGCGCACCGCGGCAGCGGCCATCGATACGCTGTGGGCGCCGATCTCGGTGGTAGTGCGTACTTCCTTCGCCACCGCGAAGCTGCGCTGGAACAACTGGTGCAGATAGGTGCCGAGGCCGCCGGCCTGCTCGGCGGTGCGCACCGCGTCCTTCATCTGGCCCAGGATCTGCGGCTCGCCCAGCACCATCGAATCCAGGCCGGAAGCGACGCGGAAGGCGTGGCGTACGGCGTCGTGCTGCGGCAGCAGATACAGGTGCGGACGCAGCTCGGCGTAGTTCAGGGCGTGGTAGTGGGCCAGGAACTGGGCCGATGCATCCAGCGGATTGGGCAGGCTGCTGGCCGCGTACATCTCGGTGCGGTTGCAGGTCGACAGGATCGCCGCTTCTTCGCCGCCGCTGGCATCATTGCCCGCACCCTGGCGCGCGAACCAGCTGCGCGCCGACTGCACCGCCTTGCCGATCTGGTCGGGCGCGAGCGCCAGCTGCTCGCGCAGCGAGACCGGAGCGGTGGTGTGGTTCAGGCCAACGGCAAGCAGTTGCATTCTGGAGGGGAAGAGTCAATGGACTGCCGCCATTATACCCTCTTGCTTTCAGGGTTTCAGGGAAGGCCCCCGGTTTTGCCGGTTTGTCAACCGGCGTACAGAAGGTCACTAAGGGTAACGAGCTTCAGGCGCCCAGTTTTTCCAGGCGGTAGCCGTAGCTGTACACCGGCACCAGGCGGAAGCCGTTCTCGGGGCGCAGGTGCAGCTTGTTGCGCACGCGCGAAACATGGGTGTCCATGGTGCGCGATGGGATGTCGGTATCGCGTACCCAGACCGACTCGTGGATGTAGGCGCGCGACAGCGGGCGGCCGATGTTACGGAAGAACAGCAGCGCCAGCGAGAATTCCTTTTGCGTGACGTCGATCGGCGCGCCATCCTTCAGCAGGCGGCCCGGACGGGTCTCGAAGGTGTAGGGGCCGAACTGCAGCTGCTCGGCGCTGTTCTGCGACGGGTAGGCGCGGCGCAGCAGGGCCGAAACGCGTGCCACCAGCTCGCCGCGGCGCAGCGGCTTGATCAGGTAGTCGTCGGCGCCGGCGGTGACGCCGGCGATGATGTCATCTTCCGCATTGCCACCGACCAGGAACATGGTGGGGGCATTAGAGGCCAGCTTTTCCTTGGCGCGGCGCAGTACCTCGGGCGCCTCCATGTCCGGCACGCCCCAGTCCATGACCAGCATGTCTGTGCTTTCCTTGCGCAACTGGGCGAGCAGATCGCGTGCGTTGTCGTAGGGCTGGCAGCTGTGGCCGGCGGCGCTCAGCACCTGGCAGATCAGGTCAGCTTGCTGGCGGTCTTGCTCGAGTACGGCGATCTTCATGATGACACGTTTATAATAAGTTGCCTATGTAGGAAGTCTCCTACAAGGGTTTAAGCAAAATATATCAGACTTTCACAAAACAGTGCTAACGGTAAACATCCAATTTGCATTTGAAGTCACGACCTGTTGTGTTAAGGGGACCACGTAGTATTTTTCCCTATAGACGTACACTGGAAACGTGATGTCATCCAGTTAAGAGAGGGAGAATGAATATGTTGTTTCCACGCAAAAGTGTGACTTTCGATGAGGATCGGGTACCGGTCAGCGGCGCCGAGGTCGATACGGTCCGGCAGCGCAGCCTGGCGCTGGTCAAAAAACGCGCCGCGATGTCGGCGGCGGTGGCCGCGGTGCCGGTGCCGGGCCTGGACGTGCTGGCCGATATTACCGGCTTCGCCAAGCTGGTCGACGAAATCAACGCCGAATTCGGCCTTACCCAGCAGCAGATCGAGCGCCTGCATCCGCGCCTGCGCGTGATCGCTTACAAGGCCGCGGCTTCGGTCGGCGGCATGCTGGTGGGCAAGCTGGTGACGCGCGGCGTGGTCGCGCGCATGTTCCGGCGCGTGGCGGGCCGCATGGCGGTCAAGACCACGGCCAAGATGGTGCCGCTGGCGGGGCAGATCGCCTCGGCCGCGATCGGCTACGCCCTGTTCAAGAAAATGGGCGAACAGCACGTCGAGGCCTGCGTGCGCGTGGTGCGCGAGCTCGACAAGGCGGGCGTGGACGATGTCGGCGCCCTGCCGCAGGTGCAGGCCAAGGAAGCGGCCGACGCGGTCGAGGAGACCGTCAAGGACATCCGGCGCGAGGCCGGCAAGGATGCCGCCCAGGCGCCGGGTTTGCCGACCTGAGCATGAGGACGTAGAAACGACAATGCCCGCACGGGCGGGCATTGTCGGTGCGTTGCTGGGCTGCGGATCAGCTATCCGGCAGCACCACGTTAACGTCGAGCACTTCCAGGTTGCCCTGGCGGTCGAGCGAGATCTTGATGTCGTCCGGGTTCACCTTGGCGTACTTCGAGATCACCGCGATCAGTTCCTGGTGCAGCGCGGGCAGGAAATCGGGCCCGGTACGGTTGGTCCGTTCGCGCGCGATGATGATCTGCAGGCGTTCCTTGGCGGCCGTCGCGCTCTTCTTTTTTTCGGGGAACAGGAAGGAAAGCAATGCCATCTCACTTGGCTCCGAAAATGCGCTGGAACAGTCCCGGCTTTTCGTAGTTGGTAAAGCGCAGCGGACGCTCTTCGCCCAGGAAGCGTGCGACCACGTCCTCGTAGGCGTCGGCCACGTCGGTGCCCTTGAAGTGGATCGCCGGGTTGCCTTGGTTCGAGGCGTGCAGCACCGATTCCGATTCCGGAATGATGCCGATCAGCGGAATGCGCAGGATTTCCTGCACGTCCTGGTACGACAGCATCTCATCGGCTTCGACGCGCTTCGGCGAATAGCGGGTGATCAAGAGGTGTTCCTTGACCGGCTCGGTGCCGCTCTGGGCGCGGCGCGACTTGGCCTGCAGGATGCCGAGGATGCGGTCCGAGTCGCGCACCGACGATACTTCCGGATTGGTGACCACGATCGCCTCGTCGGCGAAGGTCAGCGCCATCAGGGCGCCGTGCTCGATGCCGGCCGGCGAATCGCAGACGATGAAGTCGAAGTCCATCTTGACCAGGTCGTTGAGCACGCGCTCCACGCCGTCTTCGCTCAAGGCGTCCTTGTCGCGCGTCTGCGAGGCCGGCAGGATGAACAGGTTGTCGCAGTGCTTGTCCTTGATCAGCGCCTGGTTCAGGGTCGCTTCGCCATTGATGACGTTGATCAGGTCGTAGACCACGCGCCGTTCGCAGCCCATGATCAGGTCGAGGTTGCGCAGGCCGACGTCGAAGTCGATCACGGCGGTCTTGTGGCCGCGCATGGCCAGGCCGGTGGAAAAGCTCGCACTGGAGGTCGTTTTACCCACACCGCCCTTGCCGGACGTCACAACAATAATTCTTGCCACAAAAATGTCCTTTATTCAGTCACTGTGAGTTCGGTCAGGCGCGCGGTGACGCGCTCGCCAATGCCTGGATGTCGATGCGGTCGCCGACCAGGCGGATCTGGGTCGGCTGGCGCGCCAGGTCGCTCGGGAAGCCTTCGTCGAAGGTGCGGTACACGCCGGCGATCGATACTAGTTCGGGCTGCATCGACAGCGCGAAGATGCGCGCTTCGGCGTTGCCGGAAGCGCCGGCCAGCGCGCGGCCGTTGAGCGGCGCATACACGTGGATGCTGCCGTCGGCGATCAGTTCGGCGCCGTTGTTGACGGTCGCGGTGACAATCAGGTCGGCGCCGCGCGCATAGATGCGCTGGCCGGCGCGCACCGGGGTGTCGACGATCATGGCCGCGATCGCAGGCGGCAGGGCGGGCGCGGCCGGGATCGGCGCCGGCGCCGGTTCGGGTGCCGGCTCGGGCGCTACCGCCGCCGGCGCCGCTGGTGCCGCGGCCGGGGCCGCTTGCGGAGGCGTCGTTTCCGGCGGACGCGCGCCGCTGGTGCCGTCGTCCAGTGCCAGGCCGTTGGCGCGGATGGCGTCGATCATGGCCGGGCTGGCGCCGCGCACGGCGACCGCGTTCAGGCGGTATTTCTTCAGCAGCTGCACCAGCTTGGGCCAGTCGATCGCCGGCGCTTCGTGGGCGATGGCGGCGACATCGATCACCGCGAATTCGTCCTCGAAGAAATCCGAGACGCCGCCGGTCATCTGTTCCAGCGCCGTGTCGATCGCCTCCGGATCGGCCGAATGCAGGATCGTGGAAATGGCGACGACCGTGGAAATCTTGATCTCGATGGGCAGCGTGGTTTTGGGCATAAACAGGGATGGTTGGCGTTGCGCTCGTGCATTCTACTGTGAAAATTGTAGAAAAGGACAGAAGCGCACGCATCATTCCTAACGGAAATTGAACACGTACACGTTACTAATAATTAAGTTATGCGCTAGGTCAAACCTGCACGCTTGCTTTGTTGTTTGTGATGAATAAACTGCTAAGATTGATGTTGCTTAAACATCAGCCCGGACGGGCTCGCCGCCATTTGCATGTTTTAGTGCCTGCAATGTGCGGCCAGCCGCGATCCGCGCCTTGGGCGCCGCGCCAGTCGCGTCCGCCTGTCCTGGGGAAGTCTGAACAATGCCGGCTGGGGCCGGCTGAACGGAGAATGCACATGGAAGACGTAGTCATCGTGGCCGCCGGCCGCACCGCTGTCGGCAAGTTCGGCGGCACCCTGGCCAAGATCCCCGCCGCCGAACTGGGCGCGCAAGTCATCAAGCACCTGATCGAGAAGACGGGCATCGATCCCGCCGCGGTCAGCGAAGTCATCCTGGGCCAGGTGCTCACCGCCGGCGTCGGCCAGAACCCGGCGCGCCAGGCCGTGATCAAGGCCGGCCTGCCCGACATGGTGCCGGCCTACACCATCAATAAAGTCTGCGGCAGCGGCCTCAAGGCCACCCACCTGGCGACCCAGGCGATCCGCTGCGGCGACGCCCAGATCGTGATCGCCGGCGGGCAGGAGAACATGAGCGCCTCGCCGCACGTGCTGGCCGGTTCGCGCGACGGCTTCCGCATGGGCGACGCCAAGCTTACCGACACCATGATCGTCGACGGCCTGTGGGACGTCTACAACCAGTACCACATGGGCGTCACCGCCGAGAACGTCGCACGCAAGTACGAGATCTCGCGCGCCGAGCAGGACGAATTCGCGCTGCAGTCGCAGCTGAAAGCCGAAGCTGCCCAAAAAGAAGGCAAGTTCAAGGACGAGATCATCCCGATCGAGATCGCTTCCAAGAAGGGCACCACGATCTTCGACAGCGACGAGTATCCGAAGCACGGCAGCACCATCGAGGCATTGTCGAGCCTGCGTCCGGCGTTCAACAAGGAAGGTTCGGTCACCGCCGGCAATGCGTCGGGCATCAACGACGGCGCCGCCGCCGTGATCATGATGAGCGCGTCGAAAGCGAAAGAGCTGGGGCTCACGCCGCTGGCGCGCATCAAGGCGTATTCGTCGTCCGGCCTCGATCCGTCGGTGATGGGCATGGGCCCGGTCTCGGCGTCGCGCCTGTGCCTGCAGAAGGCCGGCTGGACCCACGAAGACGTCGACCTGATGGAAATCAACGAAGCCTTCGCGGCCCAGGCCATCGCCGTCAACAAGGAAATGGGCTGGGATACCTCCAAGATCAACGTCAACGGCGGCGCCATCGCGCTGGGCCACCCGATCGGCGCTTCCGGCGCGCGCGTGCTGGTGACCCTGCTGCACGAGATGGTCCGGCGCGACGCCAAGCGCGGGCTGGCCAGCCTGTGCATCGGCGGCGGCATGGGCGTGGCACTGGCGGTCGAGCGCGACTAAAGACGGTCGGGCGCGGCCGCACAAGCGGGCGCGCCCGACAGGAGTGGCACGCCGGCTGTTGCCCGATGTGGGACAGCCGGCGTTTTCAACCGATGGGCAAGTAGCACACAAAAAAACTGGAGAAGACAATGGCACGAGTGGCATTAGTAACCGGCGGCATGGGCGGCCTGGGCGAGGCGGTGTGCATCAAACTGGCCGCATTGGGATACACGGTGGTCACCACGCATTCGCCGGGCAACACCAAGGCCGATGCCTGGCTGCGCGCGATGCGCGAGCAGGGCTACGACTTCAAGGCCTACGCCTGCGACGTGGCCGACTACGATTCGGCCCAGGACTGCGTGCGCCAGGTCATGCAAGACGTCGGCCCGATCGACGTGCTGGTGAATAACGCCGGCATCACGCGCGACATGACCTTCAAGAAGATGGACAAGGTGAACTGGGACGCGGTGATGAAGACCAACCTCGATTCCGTGTTCAACATGACCAAGCCGGTGTGCGACGGCATGGTCGAGCGCGGCTGGGGCCGCATCATCAATATCTCGTCGGTCAACGGCCAGAAGGGCGCCTTCGGCCAGACCAACTACTCGGCGGCCAAGGCCGGCATGCATGGCTTCACCAAGGCGCTGGCGCTGGAAGTGGCGCGCAAGGGCGTGACCGTCAACACCATCTCGCCAGGCTATATCGGCACCAAGATGGTGATGGACATCCCGAGCGAAGTGCTGGAAACCAAGATCATTCCGCAAATCCCGATGGGCCGCCTGGGCAAGCCGGAAGAAGTGGCCGGCCTGGTCGCTTACCTGTCGTCGGACGAAGCGGCGTTCGTCACTGGCGCGAATATCGCGATCAATGGTGGACAGCACATGTCCTGATGGTTTTTTAAGCAGACAAGAAACACCGCTTCGGCGGTGTTTTTTTTGCCCGCTCCGGCAGACGGCCGCTATGCGGCGCTTCGGCGCCGGGTAGCAGGAAGAGAAATGCGTTACCCGATAAGCTTATTTCGTTTTCAAAAACACAATTTGTTAATTTATTGCATCGTGAAACGTGCGCGATGTGACATGTGCTAGAGTCAATGGATATCATTTAATTAATGCTTTTCGGCATTACGGTAGCCAGACTATATTACGCACAGGTGAGATCATGAAATTGAACAGGGAAGTCAGCCAGCGCATGAACATGCTGCGATTCCTCATGATCGTCGGCGTCGTCGTCCTGCACACGCCGCCGTTCCTGGCGCTGGGCGAGCAGCCGGTGACCTTGTTCGACCACTTCAAGTCCTTCTTCCAGGGCGCGGTGTTCCGTACCACGGTCCCGATCCTGACCTTCATCTCGGCCTACCTGGTGTTCACCGCCGGCCTGGACCGTGAGCCGCTCAAGCTGTACAAAAAAAAGTTCTATAGCCTGGTGGTGCCGTTCATCTTCTTCAATCTGGGCCTGCTGGCCATCACCTGGATCTGCCAGCGCTACCTGAACATCCATATCTTCCGCGAGCTGCTGCACGCCGACTTCATGGAGTGGATGGACGCCGCCTTCGGCCTGCGCGATTCGCCGGTCAACTATCCGCTGCACTTCCTGCGCAACCTGGTCGTGCTGGTGCTGGTCGCGCCGCTGCTCGGCATGCTGCTGCGCCGGGCGCCGTTCGCCGGTTTCGTCATCGTGTTCTGCATCGGCCATTTGAATCTCGATGGTCCGATCCTGTTGCGCGACAATATGCTGATCATGTTCTATATGGGCGGCATGGCCGCGCTGCTGCCGGTGAACATGCTGGCGCTGGACAAGTACCGGGTGCCGGCCCTGATCCTGTTCTGCCTGGCGTGCATCGCCGTGATCGAATTGCGCGTCAAGGATCTGAATTATCTGGTGTACGTGTCGCCATTCCTGGTGTGGCCGGCCGCCTCGCTGCTCACCAATACCCGGGTCGGGATCTGGATGACCCGCATGAGCTCGTACAGCTTCTTCATCTTCCTGGCGCACGCGCCGGTACTGGCGGCGGCCTGGTTCGTCTACAAGCGCTACCAGGCGCTGGTGCCGGCGCCGCTGTTCTGGTTCGTGACCCCGGTGCTGGTGGTGGCCTTCCTGGTAGTGACGTGGAAATTCCTGAACGCGGCCCTAGGCCCGGCGTTCGCCTTCGCCACCGGCTGCTACAAGAAAAAGAAACAGGCACGCCCGGCCGAGCAGCCGGCACTCGACATCGTGCCTGCCGCCAACCTGAAATAAGGCGTTGCCGCCCGCCTGGCCCGACGGCGACAAACGGCGGCCGGCGCGGCATCCCGGCGCGCTTCTAAAAGCGCATGTCGGTACGCTACAATCGGCACCTTGATTCCCTGAAAAGAGCTGCCATGCCCGTCACGCCGCCGTCCCTGTTTCCGCCGATCCAGCCCCTGCGCCACGGCATGCTCGCGGTCGACGAGCTGCACACGATCTACTGGGAAGAAGTCGGCAATCCGGACGGCATCCCGGTCGTCTTCCTGCATGGCGGCCCCGGCGCCGGGCTGTCGCCGCAGCACCGCCGCTTCTTCGATCCGCACACCTACCGCGTGATCCTGTTCGACCAGCGCGGCGCCGGCAAGTCGACGCCGCTGGGTGAGTGGCGCAACAACACCACGCAATTGCTGATCGAAGACATCGAGCGCTTGCGCGTCAAGTTCGGCATCGACAAGTGGCTGGTGTTCGGCGGCTCCTGGGGTTCGACCCTGGCGCTGGCCTACGGCGAAGCGCATCCCGAACGCTGCCTCGGCTTCGTGCTGCGCGGGATCTTCCTGTGCACGCGCGCCGAAGTCGACTGGTTCATCAACGGCGCCCAATGGTTCCACCCCGAGCTGTACGAGGAATTCGTGGCGCCGATCCCGCTCCAAGAACGGCATGACCTGCTGGGCGCCTACGCGCGCCGCCTGCTGTGCCACGACCCGGACGTCTACTGGCCGGCGGCGCGCGCCTGGAGCCGCTTCGAAGGACGGCGCGTGTTCCTGCTGCCGCAGCCCGAGGAAGTCGCATCCGACACGCTCGACCTGGGCGTCGGGCGGCTCGAGTCGCACTACATGCTCAACGGCGCCTTCGTCGACGACGACCAGCTGGTGCGCGACGTCGGGCGCATCGCGCATCTGCCGGCGATCATCGTGCAGGGCCGCTACGACGTGATCTGCCCGCCGCTGTCGGCCTGGCGCCTGCATGCGGCCTGGCCCGGCTCGAAGCTGGCGATGATTCCGGACGCCGGCCACGGCGCGCTGGAAGCGGGCATCGCGCGCGCCCTGGTGGCGGCCACCGAGCAGTTCAAGCGGCTCGGCCGCTTCGAATAGGGCAGCCCGGCGCGCCACGCAGCGCGCGCCGCGGGCTTGCCAGTGGCGCGGGCTGCTACACTAGGCATCAGGCACACCACAACAATTCGAACGTGTTTTCATGAATATCCAGATCAGCGACATCGGCCACGTCATCCAGCTGGCGATTGCTCCCGTCTTCCTGCTTACCGGCGTGGCCACCAAGCTGACCGTGCTGACCAACCGCCTGGCGCGCATCATCGACCGCACCCGGGTGCTGGAAGACCGCCTGAAGGTCAGCGCCAACGCCGAGTATTCGGAGGAGCTCGAACTGCTGTACCGGCGCTCGCACCTGGTCAACTTCGCGATCGCCTCCAGCACCGCCTGCGGCCTGCTGGTGTGCGTGGTCATCGCCATGCTGTTCGCGGGCGACACCACCGGCATCGTGCTCGACCAGTACATCGCGGCCTGCTTCGTGCTGGCGATGCTGGGCCTGACCAGCAGCTTCGTGTATTTCCTGCGCGAGATCTTCCTGTCGGCGCGCTTCATGCGCATGCAGCACCATAATTCGCTGCAGCAGCAGCCGCGCCCGACCATACCCGCTCCAAACGCATCATCAGAAAGCCCGTCATGAACGACTACCAACGTCCGCCGACCCTGCACCGCTACGCGCTGCGCACCGAACTCGAGAACTCGCTCAAGAACGGCCAGTTCCGCCTGGAGCCGAACGGCGGCTTCCTCAACCTGTCGTTCTCGACCGTGTGGGACAAGCGCCTGTTCGACATCATCACCCCGAGCGACGCCTGCCTGGTGATCCACAACACCGAGGAATTCGGCGAGCGCCTGCACCGCGCGGTGCAGCGCATGCTGCCCAACTGGGCCGGCATCGACGGCGCCATCGCCTACGGCGGCCGCTCGCCGCTGGGCGCCGCTTTTACCAAGAGCCCGGGCCAGGCACGCGAAAAGGAATGGCAGTTCGCCTGGCGCTCGATGTCGCCCGGCGCCAGCCTGAATCCGGTGGTGGTCAGCATCGGCAGCATCGAGCAGTTCGCCGAGCTGCGCGACCGCGAAAGCCATCTGGCCTGACAGGCCGCCGCTTCGCGCCTTCTTTATCAACCCCGCCCGCGCCGGCGGGGCGTCATGCCGTCATCGCTCCAGCCTGCCCGTCCTGCACGGGCAGCGCCCCGCTTACCCGCACCATCCGTCCAACGCCGGCCTCTGCGCACGATTGAACACGCGCTGCTCTGTGGAAAGAAAAAGACTATGATGTCTTTTTTTACACACACATTGTTGTAGTTTCGATATTTGTTTATCATTCCCTTCGATTAGCAGGAAACATTTCAGCCGTGCAGGCTCCTTCGGGAATGTCTTTATTGCCTTTGCGCGCACGTATCGCCACCGGAGTTGTGCCATGAATCTGACCACCGCCGTCAAAGAACGTATCGCGATCCTGCGTCCGTTACTGATCCTGGGAACCGTGTACGTGCATACCGGCGGAGTGGGCGATTCGATCGGCTGGGAGTGGAGCAATCCGTTCGAATACCTGATGGCGACGCTGCGCAACGGACTGTTCCGCTCGGGCGTGCCGATGCTGACGCTGATTTCCGGTTTCCTGCTGTTCGGCGCGGCGCTGGACAAGGCGCCACGCAAGATGCTCGCCAAGAAGTTCCGCACCCTGGTGATTCCATTCCTGGTGTTCAACCTGGCGTTCATCGCCCTGATGTTTCCGCTGGAAAGGTACTTCGGTTTCGCCTACCGCGTGCCGCTGACCGGCGTCGATCTGGCCGGCTGGCTCGACCGCGTGTTCGCGCTGACCGACACGCCGTTCAACATGCCCTTATACTTCCTGCGCGATATGGTGGTGCTGATCCTGCTGGCGCCCTTGTTCGGCTATGTCCTGCGCAAGGCGCCGTGGCTTGGCCTGGCGGTAGTGTCGGTGATCTTCTACTTCGACTACGACGGGCATCTGGTGCTGCGCAGTACCAGCGCCATCCTGTTCTACATCGGCGGCATGGCCGCGCTGTATGACTGGAAACTGGAAGCGTTCGACAAGCATGCGAAGCTGTGCGCGGTGCTGATCGCGGTGGCGTGCCTGACCTTCATCGCGCTGCGCGGAGAAAAGACGATCTGGCTGGCGCTGACCCTGCCATTCCTGCTGTGGCCGGCGGCCTCGCTGCTGCACGGCACCCGCATCGGGCGCTGGGCGCTGATGGGCAACAAGTACAGCTTCTTCGTCTTCGTCGCCCACTTCCCGCTGATGTTTTTGGGGTGGCAATTCATCCTGCACTACGCGCGCTGGGTGCCGTTCCCGATCTATTACGTGTTCTCGCCGCTGCTCACGGTGGCGTTCCTGGTCGTCGTCTACAACCTCTTGATGCGCATCGCGCCGTCGGTGTTCAGCGTCGTGATCGGCAACCGCGACAAGAGCGTGAAAGCCGGCACGCTGCAGCCGGGTGTGGTCAGCTACCGCCCGGTTCCGTGAAATCGGGGGCCAGGTACGCGCCGTAACCCGCGCACCCGCCGCTACTTATTTCTTGCGCACCACCACGCAGCCGATCGAATAACCGGCGCCGAACGAGCAGATCACGCCGTTCGAACCGGCCGCCAGATCGTCCTGGTACTTGTGGAAGGCGATGATCGACCCGGCCGACGAGGTGTTGGCATAGGTGTCGAGAATGACCGGCGCCTCGCCCGGCTCGGCGTCGCGCCCCAGCAGCGTGCGCACGATCAGCAGGTTCATGTTCAGATTGGCCTGGTGCAGCCAGTAGCGCGCCACATCCTTGGTTTCCAGTCCGGCCGCCTTGAGCGTGTTGGCGATGGTCTCGGCCGCCATCGGGCACACTTCCTTGAACACCTTGCGGCCTTGCTGGCGGAACAGCTTGTCGGGCGAGCCGACGCCGGCTTCGTCGAAGCGGTTCATGAAGCCGAAGTTGTTGCGGATATTGTTCGAGAAGCTGGTCTTGAGCTGGCTGTCCAGGATTTCCCACTGGTGCGCGCCGGTCGCCGTCTCGGCCGCTTCGATCACGATCGCGGTGCAGGCGTCGCCGAAGATGAAGTGGCTGTCGCGGTCGCGGAAGTTCAGGTGGCCGCTGGTGATTTCCGGGTTCAGCACCAGCACCGCGCGCGCACGGCCGCCGCGCACCGCGTCGACCGCAGTGGCGATGCCGAAGGTGGCCGAGGAGCAGGCCACGTTCATGTCGAAACCGAAGCCGTCGATGCCGAGCGCTTCCTGCACCTCGACCGCCATCGCCGGATACGGACGCTGCATATTGCTGCAGGCGACCAGCACCATGTCGATGTCGGATGGCTGCTTGCCGGCGCGCTCCAGCGCTTCGCGCGCCGCCGCCACGCACATCTCGGCCTGCAGCGAGACCTGGTCGTCCGGACGCTCGGCGATGCGCGCGGTCATGTGGGCCGGATCCAGGATGCCGCTCTTTTCCATCACGTAGCGCGACTTGATGCCCGACGCTTTTTCGATGAAGGCGCTGCTCGACGGCTCCAGTGCCGTCACTTCGCCGGCGGCGATGCGCACCGCGTTTTCCTGGTTGTGCAGTTCGACGTATGCGTTGAAGGCGGTGACCAGTTCGTCGTTCGAGATGGAGTGCGGCGGCGTAAACAGGCCGGTGCCGCTGATCACGACAGGTTTCATGTTGTTGAAACTTTCAAAGGAAATAACGGGACTTGCCCGCAAGATGCGCCGATTCTACACGCTCGGACCCAGCCTGGGAATTGGCGGCTTGGCTACTCTGGGAGCTACCCGAAACGCATGAGAGCTGGCGCAATGCGCGCTGAAGAATATGCAAGCGGCGGACGGCCCGCGAGGCCGCCGCCGGTGGCTTCGGGTCAGCGCGCGTGCTTCGCCAGCGTGGTGGCGCCCGCGCGCGGCGACAGCGCCACCTGCTGCCCCTTCAGGTGACGCAGCGCCTGCGCCAGCTGGAAATCGTCGCCGCTGCCGTAGTCGAGCGGTTTGCGCAGCCGTGCCTCGCCCAAGAGCCGCATCTGCTCTTCGATATCGTCCTCGCGGGTGGCGATTTCCTGCGCCTTGTCGTTCGACAGGTGGTGCTGCAGGTCGGCTTCGCGCATGCGCAGCGCGTTCAGGCCGTCGCCGTCGGCGGTTTCGTCGACCGCGAAGTCGGGCACGATGCCGCGCGCCTGGATCGAGCGTCCGGCCGGGGTGTAGTAGCGCGCCGTGGTCAGCTTGACCGCTGCTTCGCGCCCGATCGGGCGGATGGTCTGCACCGAGCCCTTGCCGAAGGTCTGGCTGCCCAGGATCGCGGCGCGCTTGTAGTCCTGCAGCGCGCCGGCCACGATCTCGGAGGCCGAGGCCGAACCGGTATTCACCAGCACCACCATCGGCAGCGACTTGAACGCCGCCGGCAGCGCCGCCAGCGGATCGGCGCCGCTGCGCAGCATGTAGAACTCGGGGCGGCCGTAGAAGCGCTGGCGCGAATCCTCGAGCTGGCCGTTGGTCGAAACGATTTCGGCGTTCTTCGGCAGGAAGGCGGCGGCGACCCCGATCGCGCCCTGCAGCAGGCCGCCGGGATCGTTGCGCAGGTCCAGCACCAGGCCTTTCATGTCGGGGTCCTCGCGGTACAGCGCCTGCAGTTTGGCCGCCATGTCGTCCACGGTCGGCTCCTGGAATTGCGAGATGCGCAGCCAGGCGTAGCCCGGCTCCACCATCTTCGCCTTGACGCTTTTCTGGACGATTTCGCGCCGTTCGACCGTCAGGCGCAGCGGCGCCGGCAGGTCCTTGCGCGCGATGGTGAGCGTGACCCGGGTGCCCGGCTCGCCGCGCATGCGCTTGATCGCGTCGTCGAGCGGCACGCCCTGCACCGCGAAGCCGTCGATGTGGGTGATCAGGTCGCCCTCCCTGATGCCGGCCTGCGCCGCCGGCGAGTCTTCCATTGGCGTGACGATTTCAATGAAACCTTCTTCGCTTTCGACGATCTCGATGCCGAGGCCGACAAAGCGGCCTTCGGTGCCTTCGCGCAGCTCGCGGTAGGCGCGCGGGTCGAGGTAGGCCGAGTGCGGGTCGAGCGATTCGACCATGCCGGCGATCGCCTGCGACAGCAGCTGCCCGTCCTGGACCGGCTCGACGTAGTCGGACTTGATCACGCCATAGGCGTCGGCCAGCTGGCGCAGCTCGGCGATCGGCATGCTGGCCTCGACCGGCGGCTTCAGGGCCAGGGCCGAAAACTGCATGGTGAGGCCGATGCCGGCGATCGCGCCCAGGCCGACGAGGCAGGAGTTCTTGAATGTGGAGCCCATGGAAAGCCAGTATAAACGCGATCGCGCGCCACTGCGGAGCAGGGCCTTGCGCTGCAACGCCCTACGATGCCGACGGCATCGGTGCGCCGGCGCGCGCCAACGTCAAGATAAGGGGGAGTTGCAAGAAGTAAAGACGTGTTGCACTTCACATGCCGTTAGTAAGCAATTGTAAGAATGCAAGCGAGCTGAGGGGAGGCAGCCTATAGTCGGAACCAGTTTTTCTCTCTCTCCACTTCTTGAAGTGGTCTTCGCCCGCGGCCCCCTCCGCGGGTTTTTTTTTGGTCCGTACCATCCGGCGCGCGCTGTGCCGGCAACGGGGCTGCCTCTGCGTTTGATTGTACTCGCCTGTCGCCGATCGGCCCGCGATTGCTTGTCATTCTGTTGTCATCGTCCAACACATGCATATGCCAAAAGGCCTGCGGACGATGTATCGAAAAGTAAAAAACACAGCAAGCCCCGTGCCGACTGTTTCTCACCCGCTAGAATGCTTTTCTGCCGGATGCCGTGCGTGCTTCCGGCGAAGCTGATTTTTGTCTGCAAAAACATCATTGCAAACCACATTGCAAGTAAGGACTTTCCCGTGAAGCGATACCTTCTGAGCACCCTGACCCTGTCCATGATGGCGGCCTTCGCCGCCCCGGCCATGGCCGCCGACGCCGCAGCTGCGGCCGTCGCCGCTACGGCTCCTGCCAAAGCAGGCCCGATCTCCGGCATCGACACCCAATTCATCGACACCAGCGTGCGCCCACAGGACGACTTCTTCACTTACCTGAACGGCAAGTGGCTGAAGGAAACTGAAATCCCGAGCGACAAGGCCAGCTGGGGTACCTTCATGAAGCTGCGCGACGACACCACGCCGCAGCTGCGCGCCATCATCGAGGGCGCCCAGAAGAGCCGCATCGGCGCCGGTACCGAAATGCGCAAGATCGGCGACATGTACACCAGCTACATGGATGAAGCGCAGCGCGAGACGCTGGGCGTCAAGCCGCTGAGCGCCGAACTGTCCAAAATCCGTTCGCTCAAGAACAAGCAGGGCCTGCCGGCGCTCGCCGCCCACCTGGCCAAGATCGGCGTCGCCACGCCGTACGGCATCTACGTCGGCCAGGACGCGCGCGAATCGACCCGCCACGTCACCTACATCAGCCAGAGCGGCCTGGGCATGCCCGACCGCGACTATTACCTGAAGCTGGACGACAAGCGCCTTGCCGAAACCCGCGCCGCCTACGAGCAGCACGTCGGCAAGACGCTGGCGCTGGCCGGAGCGAAGAATGCCGCGGCCCAGGCCAAGGCGATCGTCGACTTCGAGACCGAGCTGGCCAAGGTGCAGTGGACCAAGGTCGAGAACCGCGACCCGGTCAAGCGCTACAACAAGATGACGGTCGCCGAGCTGGCCAAGCTGGCGCCGGGCTACGACTGGAATGCGGCGCTGGCCGCGGCCGGCGTCGCCAACAAGCTGGATACCATCATCGTCTCGCAGCCGAGCTACTTCAGCGGCCTGAACGCGGTGCTGGCCAAGACCGACCTGGCTACCCTGAAGTCGTACTTCGAATGGCAGCTGCTGCGCGAATACTCGCCGTACCTGTCGAAAGCCTTCGTGGACCAGAACTTCGCCTTCTACGGCACCGCGCTGACCGGCGTCACCGAGCAGCAGCCGACCTGGAAGAAGGGGGTGGCCACCGTCGAAGGCACGCTGGGCGAGCCGCTCGGCAAACTGTACGTGGCCGAGCATTTCCCGGCCGAGCGCAAAGCGCGCATGGAAGAACTGGTGAAGAACCTGATCGTGGCCTACGGCCAGTCGATCGACAACCTCGAGTGGATGAGCCCGGCCACCAAGAAGGAAGCCCGCGCCAAGCTGGCCAAGTTCACCCCGAAGATCGGCTATCCGGACAAGTGGCGCGATTATTCGAAGCTCGACATCAAGGCCAATGACCTGGTCGGCAACGTGATGCGTTCCTCGACCTTCGAGTACAACCGCAACATCACCAAGCTGGGTAAACCGATCGACCACACCGAGTGGGGCATGACGCCGCAGACCGTGAACGCCTATTACCGCAGCTCGATGAACGAGATCGTGTTCCCGGCCGCGATCCTGCAGCCGCCGTTCTTCGACATGCGCGCCGACGATGCGGTGAACTACGGCGCGATCGGCGCCGTGATCGGCCACGAAATCGGCCACGGTTTCGACGACAAGGGCAGCCAGTCGGACGGCGACGGCAACCTGCGCGACTGGTGGACCGAGTCGGACCGCGCCGCCTTCAAGGCGCGCACCGACAAGCTGGTGAAGCAGTTCAACGGCTTCAGCCCGCTGCCGGGCTATAACGTCAACGGCGAACTGACGCTGGGCGAGAACATCGGCGACAACGCCGGCCTGTCGATCGGCTACAAGGCGTATAAATTGTCGCTGAACGGCAAACCGGCCCCGGTGATCGACGGCTTGACCGGCGACCAGCGCTTCTTCATGGGCTTCGCCCAGGTGTGGCGCTCGAAGATGCGCGAAGCGCAGCAGATCAACCAGGTCAAGACCGACCCGCACTCGCCAGGCCAGTTCCGCGCCAACGGCACGCTGTCGAACATGCCTGAATTCTACGAGGCGTTCAACGTGAAGCCGGGCGACAAGATGTACCTGGCGCCGGAAGATCGCGTGATTGTCTGGTAAGACAGCAGTTCGGACGGGCCGGCGCCATCGAATGCGCCGGCCCGTTTTCCATCAAAAAAACGGAGAGAACATGAAACGACATCTGATGAGCGCTGCCGCACTGCTGCTGGTGGCCTCGCTGGCACAGGCGCAGTCGAATGCGCCGGCTGCAAAGAACGCCACCCTCACCACCGGCATCGCGCTGCAATACATCGAGCCAAGCGCGCGCGCCCAGGACGACTTCTTTGAGCACGTCAACGGCAAGTGGCTGAAAAGCGTCGAGATCCCGGCCGACAAATCGAGCTGGGGCGCCTTCCACAAGCTGGCCGACGACACCCAGCCGCAGCTGCGCGCCATCATCGAGCGCGCCGTGGCCGACAAGAACGCCACCGCCGGCACCGAAGTGCGCAAGATCGGCGACTTCTACGCCAGCTACATGGACGAAGCACGCCTCGAGCAGCTGGGCGTGGCGCCGCTGAACGAGCAGCTGGCGCGCATTGCCGCGGTCAAGGACAAGGCCGCGCTGCCGGCGCTGTTCGCGCAGCTGAACCGCATCGGCGTCAACGTGCCGCTGTCGTTCTACATCCACCAGGACGCCAAGGATTCGACCAGATACGTGGCCGATCTGCACCAGGACGGCCTGGGCATGCCGGACCGCGACTACTACCTGAAAACGGACGACGCCAAGCTGGCGGAGATCCGCACCAAGTACCAGCAGCACATCGAGAAGATGCTGACGCTGGCCGGCGGCAAGAACGCCGCTGCCGATGCGAAAGCCATCGTCGAGCTGGAAACCGAACTGGCCAAGGTGCAGTGGACCAAGGTCGAGAACCGCGATCCAATCAAGACCTACAACAAGGTCGAACTGTCCAAGCTGGCCGCGATGGCCCCGGGCTTCGACTGGAACGCGTGGCTGGCCGCCTCCGGCATCCAGGGCAAGACCGACTACGTGATCGTCAGCCAGCCGAGCTTCTTCAAGGGCTTCGCCGAAGTCCTGAACCGCGTCCCGCTGTCGACCTGGCAGGCCTACCTGCAGCTGCACGTGGTGAACGGCTACGCCAGCTACCTGTCGAAGGCCTTCGTGGACCAGCGTTTCGCCTTCCACGGCACCACGCTGGCCGGCATCCCGCAGCTGGAACCGCGCTGGAAGCGCGGCGTGTCGACGCTGGAATCGAGCTTGGGCGACGCGGTGGGCAAGCTGTACGTGAAAGAGCACTTCCCGGCCGAGCGCAAGGCGCGCATGGAAGAGCTGGTGAACAACCTGCTGGCTGCCTACAAGCAGTCGATCGACACCCTCGACTGGATGAGCCCTGCGACCAAGAAGGAAGCGCAGGCCAAGCTGGCCAAGTTCACGCCCAAGATCGGCTACCCGAGCAAGTGGAAAGAGTACACCGCGCTGACGGTCAAGCGCGACGACCTGGTGGGCAACGTGATGCGTTCGCGCGAAGTCGAGTACAACCGCGAACTGAACAAGCTGGGCAAACCGATCGACCGCGACGAGTGGGGCATGACGCCGCAAACCGTCAACGCCTACTACAACCCGGAACTGAACGAGATCGTGTTCCCGGCCGCGATCCTGCAGCCGCCATTCTTCGACGCCAAGGCAGACGACGCGGTGAACTACGGCGGCATCGGCGCCGTGATCGGTCACGAGATCAGCCACGGCTTCGACGACCAGGGTTCGCAGTACGACGGCGACGGCAATATGCGCAACTGGTGGACCGAGGAAGACGGCAAGCGCTTCGGCGAAAAGACCAAGGCCCTGATCGCGCAGTACGCCGCCTTCAGCCCGCTGCCGGGCTACCATGTCAACGGTGAACTGACGCTGGGCGAAAACATCGGCGACAACTCGGGCTTGGCGATCGCCTATAAAGCTTACAAGCTGTCGCTGAAGGGCAAGCCGGCGCCGACCATCGACAAGCTCACCGGCGACCAGCGCTTCTACATGGGCTGGGCCCAGGTATGGCGCGCCAAGATGCGCGAGCCGGCGCAGATCGCCCAGATCAAGACCGACCCGCACTCGCCGGCGCAATACCGCGCCAACGGCACGGTGAAGAACCAGCCGGGCTTCTACGAGGCGTTCGGGGTCAAGGCAGGGGACAAGATGTACCTGGCGCCGAAGGAGCGCGTGATCATCTGGTAAGTGGTGTGGATAGTGCCGATAATATGTCGGCACCACCATGACACCTGTACCAGGATTGTTTGCCTCAAGACCGTCATTCCCGCGCAGGCGGGAACCTAAGTTCGATGCACACCGCTAGCTCAGAGCTAAGTGGCTGCGCACGAAAACTTGGGTTCCCGCCTGCGCGGGAATGACGGTTTTTAGGTGAGCGAAGGAACAGCGTTATTGCGACTCACGCCGCCTGACGCGCCATCCCGGCCGCGGCGCCGCGCCGGCCTTCGGCCAAGCGCGAGAAGATCGCCAGCTGGCCGGCGGTGGTGTCGTCCCAGCTGAACTTTTCGGCATAACGGCGCGTCGCCGCATGGTCCGGATAGTTGGCGCGCAGCTGCATCACCGCTTCGGCCAGCTTTTCATGGGTGCGCTCGGCCATCAGCACGCCCGCCTCGGGCGCGGCCACCACTTCCGGCGTGCCCCACACATTGCTGGCCACCACCGGCGTACCGCAGGCCATCGATTCGAGCAGCACATTGGCCCAGCCTTCGCGGCTCGAGGCCAGCACCATGGCGTCGGCGGCGTTGTAATACTTTTTCAGTTCGGTCTGCGCCACCGGGCCCAGGAACTTGACGCGATCGGCCACGCCCGTTTCCACGGCCAGGGTTTCCAGGCGCTTGCGCTCCGGGCCGATCCCCGCGATCAGGAGCTTCACGCCCGGCAGCAGGCCGAGGGCGCGGATGGTCATGTCGTGCGCCTTGCGCGGATCGAGCACGCCGACCGAAATCAGGGTGAAGCCGTCGATGCCCAGTTCGGCGCGCGCGGCGGCGCGGTCCAGCGGCGCGAAGCGCTGCAGGTCGACGCCGTTGCGCAGCGGCGTGATCAGGTCCGGCGCCACGCCCAGGCCCACCATCTCGTCCTTGAGCGCGTTGCACACCGTGATGATGCCGTCGGCCTGCGACGCCGCTTCCAGGATCATGGAGCGCGGCCGCGCGAACTGCGGGATCAGGTTGATGTCGGTACCGCGCGCGGTGATCACCACCGGCTTGTTGAAGTACTTGCCCAGTTTGACCGCGGCCACGCCGTCCGGATAGAAGTAGTGGGCGTCGAGCACGTCGAAATCGTAGCCTTCGTCGATCATGCGGCCGATGACCGGCTTGACGCAGGCCGCCATCAGGCCCGGCGCCATCTCCATGCCGATCTTCGGGAAGTGCAGGTAGCGCGGGTGCTGGACGTCGATGCCGTAGCGGACTTCGCGGTCCGGCACCTGGGCGAAGTGGGCATACTCGCCGAAGCGCGGGTGCTTGAACGGGAACCAGGGCACCGGGGCGACCACGCGCGACTCGACCTGGCCGCTGGCCAGCAGGTAGCGCAGGCGGGTCTCGACGAAGATGCCGTGATTCGGACGCACGGCATTCGGGAACAGGGAACTGAAGGTCAGGAGTTTCATGCTGAAAAATCGTGGGCCTAGCGTAACTTCTCGTAGGCAAGTATAGAAATGTTTGTTGCAAGATATTTCATTTCTTCTCAAACCTCAACCGAATCTCAATCGAATCGCGGGAAATTTACAATATAATAATTTCCGATCATCATTTTATGTGCTGAAACACAACCCGGAGCAGGGCCAGGCCGGGGCTGCCGCAACCGTGTGGCAGATTTCGCGCAAGCAACTCTACAATCCTCGTGCCTGCCACAGGCGTCTACTCTGGATAAGAACTCTCATGAAAATTTCAGTTATCGGTACCGGTTACGTGGGCTTGGTCTCGGGAGCATGTTTTGCCGACGTCGGCAATAACGTCCTGTGCCTCGACATCAACGCCAGCAAGATCCAGATGCTCAAGGACGGGCAGATCCCGATCCACGAGCCGGGCCTGGACAGCATGGTCATCGCCAATGCCGGCGCCGGCCGCCTGCATTTTTCGACCAGCTACGATGACGCGGTGGCGCATGCCGACGTGATCTTCCTGGCGGTCGGCACCCCGCCGGACGAAGACGGCAGCGCCGACCTGACCCACATCCTGGAAGCGGCGCGCCAGATCGGCCAGCGCATCGACAAGCCGATCGTGATCGTCGACAAGTCGACCGTGCCGGTCGGCACCGCCGACCTGGTGCGCCAGGCCGTCAAGGGAGAAATCGACAAGCGCGGCGCGCAGGTCGCCTTCACCGTGGTCAGCAATCCGGAATTCCTGAAGGAAGGCGCCGCCATCAACGACTTCATGCGGCCCGACCGCATCGTGGTCGGCAGCGACGACCAGGAAGCCACCACCCTGATGCGCCAGCTGTACGCGCCGTTCAGCCGCAACCACGAAAAGCTGGTGGTGATGGATGTGCGTTCGGCCGAGCTGACCAAGTACGCGGCGAACGCCATGCTGGCCACCCGCATCAGCTTCATGAACGAACTGGCGAACCTGGCCGAACTGCTGGGCGCCGACATCGAAGCGGTGCGCCAGGGCATCGGCATGGACCCGCGCATCGGTTCGCAATTCCTGTACGCCGGCATGGGCTATGGCGGTTCGTGCTTCCCGAAAGACGTCAAGGCGCTGGTCAAGACCGCAGGCGGCCACGGCCAGCAGCTGCACATCCTGGAAGCGACCGAGCGCGTCAACGACCTGCAGAAGAACGTGTTGTACCGCAAGGTGTGCCGCTTCTTCGATGGCGAAGCCAATCTGCGCGGCAAGACGATCGCCCTGTGGGGCCTGTCGTTCAAGCCGAACACCGACGACATGCGTGAAGCGCCGAGCCTGGTGCTGATCCGCGCCCTGTTCGCGGCCGGCGCGCGCGTGGTTGCCTACGATCCGGTGGCGAGCACGGAAGCGCTGCGCGTGCTGAACGCCGAGCATGGCGAAGGCAAGTGCGCCGAATTCCTGACCATCGCCGCCTCGGCCGAGGAAGCGGTGCGCGGCGCCGACGTGCTGGTCCTGGTGACCGAATGGAAGGAATTCCGCTCGCCGGACTGGAAATCGCTGGCCCAGACGCTGAAGCACCGCGCCGTGTTCGACGGCCGCAACATCTACGATCCGCACACCGTTGCCGCCGCCGGCCTGGCCTACGAAGGCATCGGGCGCGCGGTGCAGGCGAGGGCGCAATGAGCGGCCGCCGCATCCTGGTCACCGGCGCCGCCGGCTTCGTCGGCAGTTTCGTCGCCGCCCGCCTGGCGGCGATGGGCCACCAGGTGACCGGCTGCGACAATTTCAACGACTATTACGATCCGCAACTCAAGCATGACCGGGTCGCGGCCCTGCTGCAGCCTGGCGGCATCGCCTGCGAAAAAGTCGATATTGCCGACAACGCGGCACTGGTGGCGCTGTTCGAGCGCGTGCAGCCGGAACTGGTGGTGCACCTCGCGGCCCAGGCCGGCGTGCGCTATTCGCTGGAAAATCCGTCGGCGTATATCCAGTCGAACCTGGTCGGTTTCGGCAATATCCTGGAAGCCTGCCGCCAGCACAAGGTCGAGCACCTGCTGTACGCCAGCAGCAGCAGCGTCTACGGCAGCAATGCCAAGGTGCCGTTCAGCGAAGCCGACCAGGTCGACGAGCCGGTCTCGCTGTATGCGGCGACCAAGAAGGCCAACGAGCTGATGGCGTATTCGTACAGCCACCTGTACGGCTTCCCGGCCACCGGCCTGCGCTTCTTCACCGTCTACGGCCCTTGGGGCCGTCCGGACATGGCCTACTTCAGCTTTACCGAAAAGATGGTGCGCGGCGAGAAGATCCCGGTGTTCGCCGAAGGCAAGCTGACGCGCGACTTCACCTATATCGACGACATCGTCGAAGGCGTGGTGCGCCTGCTGTTCAAGCCGCAGCCGGAGCAGGGTGGCAAGGCGCGCCATGCGGTCTTCAATATCGGCAACAACCAGCCGGTGATGGTGCTGGACTTCGTGCGCACCCTCGAGCGCGTGCTGGGTGTGGAGGCGCAGCTGGATTTCCAGCCGATGCAGGCCGGCGACGTGCCGGCCACCCACGCCGACACCAGCCGCCTGCAGGAATGGGTCGGCTACAAGCCGGCCACGCCGCTGGAGACCGGGCTGTCGCATTACCGCGACTGGTACCGCGGCTGGCGCAGCTGAGCCGCAATCCGGCACACAAAGCAAAAGGGCAGCCTGGGCTGCCCTTTTTCGTTGCAGCGCCGCTTGCGCGGCGCCTGCCTGCAGACTCTTCTTACAGCGCCGACTCGTAGGCGCCGATATCGAGCTTGCCCACGACCGGACGGGTGGCGCCTGCGGCCGGGTGCACGTACACGGCGGTCGGCTTGAGCGCGAAGCCGCTGGCCGCCTTGCCCGGGTCCGACGCGGCGCCGATCACCAGCGCGTTGACGGTCGGGATCAGGTTGTAGGCGAGACGGTTGACGAAGCCCGGCGCCACCGAACGGTAGTTGGTCTTCTCGACCGCGCCGACCTGGTTGGTCAGGGTGCCGGTGCCGCTGAAGATATTGTTCTGCAGCAGGATCTTCTTGGTCACACCGCTGCCGACGAATACGAAGTTGCCACGCGCGCTGTCGTCGTTCAGGAAGGTGTTGTTCACCACGTACAGGTCGTGACCCGGGTTGCTCGCGCCTTCGACGCCGTACGACACCAGGGCCGGATTGCTGTGCGAGGCCGGCTGCTGGATCACGTTGCCGATCACGTACGAGGTGCCGGCGTTCGGCAGGTCGATCTCGTAGCTCGGCTTGCCGGTTGCGGTAGTGCCTTTTTCGCCCGGCGCGGTGGTCGAGAAGCGGTTGTAGGCGATGGTGTTGACCCGGGCGCGCGACTTCAGGTTGTGGCCGACCACGGCGTCGTGCGAGAAGTTGTAGCGGAAGGTCAGGCTGCCGACATTGCCGATGTACACGTTGTGGGTCTGGCCGCTGCCTTCGCCGTTGTGACCGAACTCGGTGTTTTCGATGACGATCTTGCTGGCGGTGTTGGCGCCGCTCAGGATGCCGTTTTCGTTATCGTGCAGGAAGGACGAACGCAGCGTGAAGTTGGTGCCTTCCAGGCGCAGTGCGGCGCCGTTCTTGTCCTTTACCTTGGCGCCGTACATCTCGACGTTTTCGATGGTGATGTTGTTGCCCTGGACTACCCAGATCGCCTTGCCCATTGCGTTCTTGCCGGCGGCATCGATCTTCGGGCGGCCGTTGACGCCGCGGATGGTCAGGTTGGCCGGCTTGATGCCGCACACGTCGCCGCTATAGGTGGCGTTGCCGGCGATTTCGACGATGTCGCCGGCCTTGGCCACGGCGAAAGCCTTGCATGGGGTGGTGTAGGTCTTGCCGGCACCGACCGACAGGGTGGCGGCCGAAGCCGGGACGATGGCAGCCAGCGACAACACGGCCAGCGACATGCGGGACAGGGAAAGGAGTTGAGCTTGCATGGGAAGAGAGTCCTTGACTTGACGATTGTGTAATCTGGAGATTTCCTGCGACACATTCAGAATACCCCAATTCCAGCCGGAAAGAACGTTACCAATTGTAAGAATCCAGCTTGGGGCAATGCTTTTCATAGGGAAAGCAAAGAATGCTTGTGATCTTATCAGCGCCTAAAAAGTCGCTAAAAAACGTCATTTTCTATTGATGGGCATGACGAAAAGTTGCTTGTTCGGGGTAACCGCGGCGGCGCAGCACAATGCTGAGCGGATATAAAAAACCCGGTAGTGATGAGCTACCGGGTTGGCTGACATGATCCGGAGATCAGCGCGGGATCACTGCGAACTGCGGTGCGCCGGTGTAGTCTGGCTGGCCGCCGCGGGTGATGAAGGTGTTCCAGGCTTTCTGGCCCTGGGCACCCGAGATCGAGACCGAGTACGCCAGTGCCGGCTGCATGTTCGACGGGTAGCCGATCGCCGACGACGAGTAGCCGGTCATTTCGCCCGTTTTCAGCTTGAGCAGCTTGGCCATCTCGGCGCTGGCGCAGGTCAGGGCGCGCAGTGCTTCGCTCTGGTTGGCGACGGCGACTTGCTTCATCGTCGAGTAGATCGCGCTCGAACCGCTGTCCTTGATCTTCATCGAGTACATCGCAGCATCGATCCAGCACAGGCCGCCATCATTCATGCGCTGCAGCGAGTATTTCGCTTTCCAGTTGAGCAGACGCTTGGCTTCGGTGAAGCCGAGGTCGGTAGCGTGGCCGATCACCGAGGTGAAGAAGTCGTCCTGCCATGGTGCGACACCGGTACCGCTCTGGTAAGCGAAGGCGCCGTTGAGCAGCACGCCGAGCTGGTTCGCCTGAGCATTGTCGCTATAGGTCTTGTTGTACCACGCCAGGTTATTGTTCACGAACGAGGTGAAGTGCGACTTCAGCTTGTCCGCATCCGGCGTGATGTAGGCCGCGTCGAGCAGCGAACGCAGACCCCATGCCTGGCCACGCACCTGGTTCGACTGCAGGATGCCCTTGGCCTGCTCGCGGTAGTTCGGGTTCGGTGCCAGCACGTTGTACATCGCCCAGAACTGCAGCTCTTCCAGATAGTAATAGTCACCGGTGACCATGTACGGCAGATAGGCCAGCGACGGCTGGTGCGACATGTCGTGCGTGAACGGCGAGGTGCAGCCGTCGGTCGTCGCGCAGGCCGGGAACGATTCGCGCTTCTTGGTGACCGGGTTCTGGGTGTCGCCCGGACGGCCCTGGATGGTCATGTACGGGAAATCGACGATGCTGATCGGACGGTCGGTCAGCTTGTCGCGGTAGTGCATCGACCAGGTGCCGCCGAGGTCGCCGTTGCCGAGGGTAACTTCCTTGGCGCGCTTGTCCATGGTCAGCAGATACATGACCGACCAGGCCGGCAGCAGGCCGATATCCGAACGGCCGCCGGTGCTCGGCATGTAGCCGTTGGCGCTGCCGACTTTCATCGGTTCCGATTTGTCCGCAGTCCAGCCGCTCTTCAGGGCGGCCAGACTGGCTTCCTTGATGGCCAGGTTCTGATCGTAGTTGGCGACGGCGCCGGTGGCGATCAGGTAAGCGGTGTCGTGCTTGACGACCACGGCGTCCGGATTGACGGCACCTTGCCAGAACACCTTGCGCCAGCGCGCGTGGTGCAGGTGGGTCAGGGCCGGCTTGGCGTACACGCTCTTGCCGCCGACCAGCACTTCCGCGTCATAGGTGAAGTTGCTCGGCGCTGCTTCATACGCCCAGTTGTTCTCGACGGTGACGTCGACACGCGCCTTCTTGGCGCTGTCGTACCAGCGCACGGCAAAGCGCGCGGTCAGGTGCGGGTGCTGCACGCCGCTGGCGGTCTTCAGCGGTGCCGAGACCAGCCATTCGTTGGCCGAGGCGCCGGCCAGCCAGCTGGTAGTCTTGCCGGCCTTGATCAGTTCGTCGGCCGACGCGCTGTAGCGCACGCCGGCGATGGTGGCGTTGACCGAGGCATTGAAGCCGCTGTTCAGGAGCTGGGCGGTGCTGGAGCCGGCCAATGCCGACTGGGAACCGGCGGTGACCAGGTCCATCTTGCGGGTCTGGCCGGCGGCGATGGTCGGGACCACGCCCGAGATGACCGCATGGCGCACCGAGCCGTCCGGGTGGAAGGCCTTGGCATCGACCTGCAGCGGCAGGGTTTCGCCATTGTCGAAACGGCCGATCAGGGCAGTGCCCTTGGCCAGATCGCCGGCCGCGAACACCTGGCCGAAGGTGAACGGCACGCTGGTCTGGACGGCGGCGGCGCCGTTTTCCAGACGTACGTTGGTGATGGTACGGGCTGGCGCGGTCATGGCCGGCGCGTTGGCGTCCGGCTTTGCTGGCGTCTGGCCCGATGCACCGCGGCCCGAATAAATGCTGGATGCGGTGGTGCCCATCGATGCGTTACTGATTGCATCGGTGGTGGCGACGCCGGCGGCGTCGGTGCTCACGGTGCCGGTCGCGCTGACGCTGGCGGCACTGCTGGAAAGGGTGTTGCCGGTGGTGGCATCGCCGCTACCGCCGCCGCAGGCGACGAGGATGGTACCGCAGAGGGTGACGGACAGGGTGCGTGCGACCAGGGTGTTCAGGGAGGTGGACATGTAATCTCTTCAGAAGTTGCTGTGGCTGTGAGAATTTTCCGCCACGGGACAACCAGAAGGTTACGCCAAAGCAAAAGAGATTCCCATAGGAATCAAACTTTCTGTGTGGAATTTCTCCCAAATGCAACACAAACTTATCCGCTATTTAACGAATATTATTCGTATGAAAAGCGTTGCATTGGCAGATTTATTTTGTTTGATTACAACAGACAAGCAATTGTGACAAGGTCTTGGACAGACGATGATGAAGGGAAATTATTTCTCAGCAATGACCACCAGTCAACTAAATAGTTAACTGTTGTAAATTAATTATGTAACGAATCGAAACGCTACTTGGCAGACAAGACCATGTAGTCGACCGCCGCCTTGACTTCGGCATCGGAGGCCGGCGATCCGCCTTTCGGCGGCATCACACCCACCTTGCCCTGGAAGCCCTTGATGGCATGCTCATATAAAGTGGCGCTGCCCTGGGCGATGCGCGCGCTCCAGGCCGCCTTGTCGCCCAGCTTCGGCGCACCGGCCACGCCGGCGGCGTGGCACACCATGCAGGCGCTGTCGTACAGGCGCTTGCCGTCGGCATTGGCCACGGCCGGGCCGGCCGCCGGCGTTGCGCCGGGGGCAGTTGCGGTTGCGGCGGCCGGTGCCGGTGCCGGGGCCGGCGTCGCGGCGGACGCCGGCGCACCCGCAGCTGTGTCGGAAGCGGTGTCCGAAGCAGGGGCGGGCGCCGGAGCTGAAGCCGCGGTTGCGGCCGGCGCTTCCGGTTCCTTGAAGCTGGCGCCGCTCTTGTTGGTCATGAACACCACGGCGCGCGCCACCTCGACTTCGTCCAGGTCGGGATTGCCGCCCTTGGCCGGCATCGCGCGGATGCCTTCGATCGCATGCTTGATCAGGGTGTCGTACCCCTGCGCCAGGCGCGCGCCCCAGCCGGCGTTGTCGCCGGTCTTCGGTGCGCCGGCCGCGCCGCTGTCGTGGCAGGCGGCGCAGGTGGCGGCATAGACGGCGGCGCCGGCCTGCAGCACGCGCGGCGCGTTGGGGTCGATCAGGGTAAAGCCGGCTTCGGCGACCGGCCGCAGGCGGGCTGCGATCGCTTCGGCATTCTGGCCGTCGGTACCGGCGCCGGTGACGGGCACGTTGGTGACAAAGGAAACCAGCAGGATGATGCCGAGGACAATGACCAGGAAGAAGCCGGCAACAGCAATGACCAGCTGTTTCGGTGTCCGGATCAGGGATTGGTGTTCTTGATGTGCGTCGCTCATGATTTCCTTAATAGGTATTAAAAAAACCTGCCACTCTGACGTTGGGACGACTAATTCAATGCCGGAATGCAAACTCCGGCAATCGGCCGATTATAGTCTCAAAGTTTGCAGACTGTAACTAAAATTGAAAGCAGAGCACGGCAGTTCCCCATGGACGGCACGGCGGAAAGACTGTATCCTTCGCTCACTCGTTGTACCCCCTCCCGCGCGGCTGTAGCTCAGTGGATAGAGTATTGGCCTCCGAAGCCAAGGGTCGCTGGTTCGATCCCAGCCAGCCGCGCCACCTTCCTCCCTATATTGTCCGCACCGTTGCTGTCACAGCCGCTGCCAGCCATGGCAATGCCTCATCAGTCGGATTGATTCCTCGTCCTTCCTTTCAGCAGACCGCAGGGATGCCGCCATGCCGCCGCTCTTCGCACACGTTTGCATGCTGCTCGCACGCCCTTGCACGCTGGCCGCGCCAGCGGGGGAGCACAATCCATTGTGGACATTTATCTAGATCAATCACTAGTTAATGCCCCTGCGCACGATTCGTGCAAATAAAAGCTTGTCCACCAGAAAATGCTAATATTGCACAAGAAGTACAGACATGCTAACTAAGCAATTTTCTTATGGTCGATATGGTGGTCATGCGCATGCAACCATGCGAACGTGACAACATTCTGTGTAGCGGACTGGTCTGAAAAGCCACAGTTCATGCAGTTTGCGTCGATAGTTAATGTATTGACGTAAAAAATTGGTAACAATATCTCGGTATTGTTGTTACTCTCCGACAAAACAGCTGAGCTTCGGTTGAGCACCGCCGCACCCCCGTGCTATAGTAAAGTTAGCATAATTGCAAAACCCAATTCTCGAACGGAACGATAATGAAAGCAGATGAGGTCGTAGCAGTAGTAGGACTGGGATATGTCGGCTTGCCGCTGGCAGTGGAATTTGGCAAGAAGGTACGCACCATCGGCTTCGACCTCTCCGTGAGCAAAACCGAGAATTACAAGAAATTCATCGATCCGACCGGCGAAGTCTCGACCGAGCAGCTGCAGGCGGCGCGTCACCTGGAAGTGACCACCGATCCGGCCATGCTGGCCCAGGCCGACTATGTCATCGTCGCCGTCCCGACCCCGGTCGACATCGCCCACGTGCCCGACTTCACGCCGCTGATCGGCGCCAGCACCTCGGTCGGCAAGAACCTCAAACGCGGCGCGGTCGTGATCTTCGAATCGACCGTGTATCCGGGCGCCACCGAGGAAGTCTGCATCCCGCTGCTGGAACAGCATTCCGGCCTCAAGTGGAAAGACGGCTTCAACGTCGGCTTCTCGCCGGAGCGCATCAACCCGGGCGACAAGGAACACACGCTGACCAACATCCTCAAGGTGGTGTCGGGCGACAACGACGAGTCGCTCGAGCGCATCGCGCAGATGTACGAGACGGTGGTCACCGCCGGCGTCTACCGCGCCTCGAGCATCAAGGTCGCCGAAGCGGCCAAGGTCATCGAAAACACCCAGCGCGACCTGAACATCGCGCTGATGAACGAACTGGCGATCATCTTCGACAAGATCGGCATCGACACGCTGGAAGTGCTGAAGGCCGCCGGCACCAAGTGGAACTTCCTGCCGTTCCGTCCGGGCCTGGTCGGCGGCCACTGCATCGGCGTCGATCCTTACTACCTGACCCACAAGGCCGAGATGATCGGCTACCACCCGCAGGTGATCCTGGCCGGGCGCCGCATCAACGACGGCATGGCCAAGTTCGTGGCCGAGAAGACCGTCAAGTCGATGATCTCGTCGGGCGTCAGCATCAAGGGCGCCAAGGTCAACCTGATCGGCCTGACCTTCAAGGAAAACTGCCCCGATCTGCGCAACTCGAAGGTCGCCGACATCGTCTATGAACTGCAAAGCTACGGCGTCGACGTGCACGTGTACGACCCGATCGCCGAAGCCGACGAAGCGCAGCACGAATACGGCATCGCGCTGGAGAGCTGGGACAGCCTGCCGAAGGCCGATGGCGTGATCGTGGCGGTGCCGCACAAGGAAGTGCTGGCGCTGTCGCTGACCGATTTCCAGTCCAAGCTGAACCCGGGCGGCTGCTTCATCGACGTCAAGTCGCAGTTCGATCCGAAGGCGCTGGGCGAAGCCGGTTACTGCGTCTGGCGTCTGTAAGCCGGTGGCCGCGCCCGCCCTGCGGGGGGCGGCCGGCGCAACCCGGAAAGTGCTTTATAAAGTGAACCAGCAGGTGGATAAGTAAGTGGACAAGTAAGTGGGAAAGTAAGTGGACAAGTTCCAGGACGTGCAGCAATACCTCGCCCGGAACAGCCATCGCTGGCTGGTCACCGGTGCGGCCGGATTCATCGGCTCGAACCTGGTCGAGGCCCTGCTGCGCCTGAACCAGCGGGTGGTCGGTCTCGATAATTTCGCGACCGGCCAGCGCCGCAACCTGGAACAGGTGCGCGCCGCGGTCGGCGCCGCGGCGTGGGAACGGTTCGAACTGGTCGAAGGCGACATCCGCCAGGCGCAGGATTGTGCTGCGGCGTGTGGCGGCAACGGCGCCGGCGTGGAGTATGTGCTGCACCAGGCCGCACTGGGGTCGGTGGCGCGCTCGTTCGACGATCCGGTCGCGACCAACGCGACCAATGTCGACGGCTTCCTGCAGGTGCTGGTGGCGGCGCGCGACGCCGGGGTCAGGCGCGTGGTATACGCCGCCTCCAGCGCCAGCTACGGCGACCAGCAGGATCTGCCGAAGGCCGAGGACCGGATCGGCGAGCCGCTGTCGCCGTACGCGGTGAGCAAGTATGTGGGCGAGCTGTATGCCAACGTGTTCGGCCGCAGCTATGGCCTGGAAACGATCGGCCTGCGCTACTTCAACGTGTTCGGCCCGCGCCAGAACCCGGAAGGAGTGGGCGCCGCGGTGATCGCGCGCTGGGCACGGGCGCTGATCCGCAACGACGCGCTGTACATCAACGGCGACGGCGAGACCAGCCGCGATTTCTGCTTCGTCGACAACGTCGTGCAGGCGAACATCCTGGCGGCGCTGGCCGATGGCGAAGCGGCCGGCCAGGTGTTCAACGTCGCGCTCGGCGAGCGCACCAGCCTGAATGCGCTGTATGGCATGATGCGCGACGCGCTGGCGCAGCGCTTCCCGCACGTGGGCGCGCACCGTCCGCAGTATGCCGAATTCCGGCGCGGCGACGTGCGCCACTCGCAGGCGAACATCGGCAAGGCCACCGCGCTGCTGGGCTACCGGCCCACGCACCGTATCGAAGCAGGTTTGAAGCAGACGATGGACTGGTATGTCCGTCACCTGGCGCAATGAAGCCGGCACCGGCCGGCACTATGAAGAATAACGCGATGCAGAACCAGAAAAGTAACAAGAAGCCCGGAGGTCACCGTGTTCAGGATTTCTAATCACTACGTGTCGAAAATCGTATTCGTGCTGCTGTTTGTCGAGCTGCTGGTGCTGTTCGGCGCCGCCTACATCGGCGTCGCCCTGCGCATGATGGAATACGAAGGGTCGGTGCTCCAGCTCGACCACCTGTTCACATCGGCCTTCGCGTTTGCCGCCGCCATCATCTTCAGCATGAGCGCGATGGGCATGTACCAGCTCGACTACGACGAAGGCCTGCGCCACCCGTTCTTCATGAAGCTGATGCCCTCGTTCGTGATGGGCTTCATCATCCTGGCGCTGGTGTTCTACATGGCGCCCGAGCTGTACCTGGGCCGCGGCACCATGCTGCTGGTGTTCGCGCTGGCCGGCTGCGGCATCTTCCTGGCGCGCATGGTGTTCTTCAAGACTTCCGAAGCACGCCTGCTGCAGACCCGCATCATGTTCCTCGGCGGCGGCCCGCTGGCCAAGGAATGCAGCGAACTGGCCACCCGCAAGTCGCGCTACCACAGGTACGACATCGCCGGCTTCATCCCGAACCCGAACGAAGAACTGTGCGTCTCGTCGTCCAAGCTGGTGACGATGCGCGAAGGCGACTCGCTGGTGTCGCTGGCGCGCCGCAACAACGTCAGCGAAGTGGTGGTGTCGGTGCAGAACCGGCGCGGCGGCTTCCCGATCAAGGAACTGCTCGACTGCAAACTGCAGGGCATCAAGGTCACCGACGCCGCCACCTTCTTCGAACGCGAAACCTGCCAGATCCGGGTCGATTCGCTGCAGCCTTCGTGGCTGGTGTTCGGCGGCGGCTTCGACCAGAGTTTCGTGCGCACCTTCATGAAGCGCAGCTTCGACCTGGTGTGCAGCTGCATCATCCTGGTCATGACTTTCCCGCTGATGCTGGCCGCCGCGCTGGCGGTGTGGCTGGAAGACCGCGGCCCGGTGTTCTATTCGCAGGAACGGGTCGGTAAGGACGGCAAGATCTTCCGCGTCCACAAATTCCGCTCGATGCGCGCCGACGCCGAAAAGAACGGCAAGCCGCAGTGGGCGGCGCAGAACGATCCGCGCGTGACCCGCGTCGGCAACTTCATGCGCAAGACCCGCATCGACGAACTGCCGCAGATCCTCAACGTGTTCAAGGGTGACATGTCGTTCGTCGGCCCGCGTCCGGAACGCGCCTACTTCGTCGAGCAGCTGATCGAGGTGGTCCCGTATTACAACGTGCGCCACAGCGTCAAGCCGGGCATCACCGGCTGGGCCCAGGTGCGCTACGGCTACGGTTCCTCGGCCGAGGACGCGCTGCAAAAGCTGCAGTACGACCTGTACTACGTGAAGAACAACAGCCTGTTCCTGGATATCCTCATCCTGATCAATACGCTGAAAGTCGTCCTGTTCCGCAGCGGGCGCTGATCACCCGGTGACCGAGCGTGCGCATCAGCCGGCGGTCTTGCCGCCGGCGCCTCCGTCCCGCCCATCCCGCATTCCCTGCCGCCCATGGACGTCGCTTCGCTGACCAGCATTGTCGTATATAGCCACGCGCTGGCGGCGGTCTGCTTCGCGCTGCTGATGGTGCCGCTGCGGGTGCCGCTGCGCGGGCGCCGCATCGCGTCCTCGCACCGCGTCGCGCTCGGCCTGGCCTGCCTGTTCACGGTGCTGTGGGCGGCCTCGCTGGCCTGGGAAGCGAGCAACGGCACCCTGTGGTCCAGTTTCACCGACGGTTTCGAGATTCTGCGCAACGCCGGCTGGTCGCTGTTCCTGCTGGCGCTGCTGGGCAACTGGCGCGCTCCTGGCAGCCGCCTGCCGTTCGGCCTGCGGCCGTCGCTGGCAGTCGCCGCCGCGGTCTACCTGGGCTGCCTGCTGGCCAACCTGCTGGGCCACTGGGACCTGGCGCAGGTGCGCGAGCATGGCCAGGCGCCGGCGGCGCTGCGGGTGGCGATGGCGGTGTGGGGCATGCTGCTGGTCGAGCAGGTGTACCGCAACCGCTCGATCCAGGAACGCTGGGCCGTCAAATTCGCCTGCCTCGGCGTCGGCGGCCTGTTCGCCTACGATTTTTACCTGTACAGCCACACCATGCTGTTCCGCGAGGTCGATCCCGACATCTGGGCCGCGCGCGGCCTGGTCAACACCCTGAGCGTGCCGCTGGTGGCGGTGGCACTGGGCCGTTCGCGCTCGTGGAGTTCGCCGCTGTCGCTGTCGCGCCGCGCGGTGTTCCATTCGGCGGCGCTGTTCGGCTCCGCCACTTACCTGCTGGCGATGGGCTCGGCCGGCTACTACCTGCGCTTCGTCGGCGGCAGCTGGGGCACGGTGATGCAGGTCGCCTTCCTGTTCGGTACCCTGATCCTGCTGGTCGGGATCCTGTTCTCGGGCACCTTCCGCGCCTGGCTCAAGGTCTTCATCAGCAAGCACTTCTACCGCTACAACTACGACTACCGCGAAGAGTGGATGCGCTTCACGCGCACCCTGTCGCAGCCCGGCCCGGGCCTGGGCGTGCGCGTGATCGAGGCGGTGGCGGCGCTGGTCGAAAGTCCCGGCGGCGCGCTGTGGCAGCGGCGCGAATCGGGTGTCTACGAGCCGAGCGCGCACTGGCACATGCCGGCCCTGAGCGCGTCCGAGCCGGCCGACTCGCCGTTCTGCCAGTTCCTGGAGTCGAGCCAGTGGGTGGTCGACCTGCACGAATACGGCCACAGCCCGGACAAGTACGATGCGCTGGCGCTGCCGGGCTGGCTGGCCGAGTATCCGCGCGCCTGGCTGGTGGTGCCGCTGATCCTGCACGGCAGCCTGTCCGGCTTCGTGCTGCTGCACACGCCGCGCAGCCCGGTCAAGCTGAACTGGGAAATCATCGACTTGCTCGAAATCGCCGGCAGCCAGGCCGCGGCGCACCTGGCGCAGCAGGACGCGGCCGACGCGCTGCTGGTGGCGCGCCAGTTCGAATCGTTCAACCGCATGTCCACCTTCGTGGTGCACGACCTGAAGAACCTGGTGTCGCAGCTGTCGCTGATGAACGCGAACGCCGCGCGCCACAAGGACAACCCCGAATTCCAGGCCGACATGCTGGAGACCGTGTCATACTCGGTACAGAAGATGAAGCTGCTGCTGCAGAAGCTGGGACGCAGCGAGTCCGGCGAGCAGTCGGCGCCGCTGGCGATCGACAAGGTGGTGCGCCAGGCGCTGGCGCTGAAGGACGCGTTCGAGCCGCATCCGCGGCTGCAGGTCGAGACGCCGGGCCTGCTGGTGCTGGCCGAGCGCGAACGGCTAGAGCGCGTGCTGGGCCACCTGATCCAGAACGCGATCGAGGCCACGCCGCGCAGCGGCAGCGTCGTCATCCGGGTGGCGCGCCACGCGGGTCATGCCGACGGCGCCGGCGTGCTGGTCGAAATCGCCGACACCGGCGAAGGCATGAGCGAAGACTTCATCCGCGAGCGCCTGTTCAAGCCGTTCGAGTCGACCAAGTCGGCCGGCATGGGCATCGGCGTGTTCGAGAGCCGCGAATACATCCATGAACTGGGCGGCCGCCTGGAAGTGACGAGCAGCCCGGGGCAGGGCACCACTTTCCGGGTGCTGCTGCCGCTTCACCAACACGGCATGCAGGTGGCCGGGCGCGCCGCCTGACGCCTGCAGCGACAGCCAAGAGGGAACCTGAGTGACGCAACATAAACCGAAACTCCTGATCATCGAGGACGACCCGGGCCTGCAGAAGCAGCTGCGCTGGAGCCTCGACGCCTACGACGTGGTGCTGGCCGGCGACCGCGAAGCGGCGCTGGCGCAGATCCGGCGCCACGAGCCGGCGGTGGTGACGATGGACCTGGGGCTGCCGCCCGACCCGGACGGCTCGACCGAAGGCCTGGCCACGCTGCAGCAGATCCTGGCCCTGGCGCCCGACACGCGCGTGATCGTCCTGACCGGCAACCAGGAACACAGCAACGCGGTCAAGGCGATCGCCATGGGCGCCTACGACTTCCACCAGAAGCCGGTCGACCCCGAGGTGCTGAACCTGGTGATCCAGCGCGCCTTCTTTTTGCACAACCTGCAGCAGGAAAACCGCCGCATGCAGCAAAGCGGCGCCGATTCGCCGCTGGGCGGCGTGATCTCGCGCGACCCCGGCATGCTCAAGGTCTGCCGCACCATCGAGAAAGTGGCCCCGACCTCGGCCTCGGTGATGGTGCTGGGCGAATCGGGCACCGGCAAGGAAGTGCTGGCGCGCGCGCTGCACGCGCTGTCGCCGCGCGCCAAGGAACGCTTCATGGCGATCAACTGCGCCGCGATCCCCGAGAACCTGCTCGAGAGCGAATTGTTCGGCTACGAAAAGGGCGCCTTCACGGGCGCGGCCAAGCAGACCAAGGGCAAGGTCGAACTGGCGCACGGCGGCACCTTCTTCCTGGACGAAGTGGGCGACCTGCCGATGCCGCTGCAGGCCAAGCTGCTGCGCTTTTTGCAGGAGCGCGTGATCGAGCGCATCGGCGGCCACGAAGAGATTCCGGTCGACGTGCGCATCATCTGCGCCACCCACCAGAAGCTGAAGGACCTGTGCGCGCAAGGGCGCTTCCGCGAAGACCTGTATTACCGCCTGTCCGAGATCGTGGTCACGATCCCGCCGCTGCGCCAGCGCGAAGGCGACGCGGCGCTGCTGGCGCACCACTTCAAGAACAAGTTCTGCAGCCAGGAAGGGCGCCCGTCGCTGCATTTCGCGCCGGACGCGATCGCGGCCATCGAGAACTACACCTGGCCGGGCAATGTGCGCGAAATGGAAAACTACATCAAGCGCGCCGTGATCATGGCCGACGGCAACACCATCGTCGCCGACGACCTGGGCCTGCCGGGCGAAGGCTTCGAGGAAGAGCCGATCAACCTGCGCCAGGTGCGCGACGAGGCCGAATACAAGGCCATCGTCAAGGCGCTGGCGCGGGTCGACGGCAACATCGTCAAGGCGTCCGAGGTGCTGGGCGTAAGCCGGCCGACGCTTTACGACCTGATGGGGCGGCACGG
>NZ_DAMAGA010000012.1:0-128606 GCF_031995545.1 Massilia sp. | reverse complement strand
CCGCGAAGGCGGCCGTACCGTCGGCGCCGGCGTGGTTGCCAAGATCATCGCCTAATTCATCAGGCTGAGATCGTCCTTTGACGGCCTTCGGGCCGTCTGATGGGCACAACGATGGGGACAGACTTTTTGGTCTGTCCCCATCTGTTTGAGCGGGAACGATGATATACTCCCGCCTCTTGAGCAGTACCGAAGTACCTTTACCACATTGCCGGCAACAAGCCGGAACGTTCTTTTAAAGGAATTAGCATGTCCGCTCCAAACCAGAAAATCCGTATTCGCCTGAAAGCGTTCGACTACAAGCTGATCGACCAATCGGCCCTGGAAATCGTCGACACCGCCAAGCGCACCGGCGCCGTCGTCAAAGGCCCAGTCCCACTGCCGACCCGCATCCAGCGTTTCGACGTGCTGCGTTCCCCGCACGTGAACAAGACCTCGCGCGACCAGTTCGAAATCCGTACGCACCAGCGTCTGATGGACATCGTGGACCCGACCGACAAGACCGTTGACGCACTGATGAAGCTGGACCTGCCAGCTGGCGTCGACGTCGAAATCAAGCTGCAGTAATACAGAATGTCGTCGGCGGAGCGATCCGCCGATACAGCAAGGGCCGGGAAGTTCGCATTGCGGATTTCCCGGCCCTTGTCATTTGTGGCTTCCATTTTGGCGCCTGCATCACAAGTCACATTCCGGCAAGCCCTAATACTTCCCCGAAAGCGCATTTTCAATTTGCCCGAGCGAGCAGCATCGCTGCTGTCGTGTCCAAAACACACTCCATGCGCAATGCATGGGAATCGGACCTACACTGCGCCGATTTAAGTTTCAACAAATCCAGAAGAACCAGGCCAAGGACACTTGTTAGTCTCTTCAACTTGACTTGGCATGCATCTTTTCAAAGCGCTGTTCCGCGTACGAAGCCCATGCATGCTAGACGATACGATGCAAAACTCTGGATGCGACTTGTGGCAACTGGCTACCTATGAACGCCCGCTGAAACTTGTACTGGCCGACAATGGCGTACTTCGCGAAGACATACTGCTGCCGCAACGAGTGATCGGCGAAGAACGCATTTGCGGCGGTTTCGAGTACCGCATTCTGTGCGTCTCAGATAGTGCGGCACTGGCTTTGAAAGACTTTATTGGTTTGCCCGCCGATCTACGCGTAGTCACCGATCGTGGTGGGCTGCGTCACATTTGCGGAATCATTACCGAGGCGGCGTCCGGTCAGAGCGATGGAGGTCTGGCAACCTACCAAGTCGTCATGCATGACGCGCTTACGGTTATGGAAAGGCGCACAAACACCCGGGTATTTCGTCAGCAGAGCGAACTGGATGTAGTCAGGACGCTGGTAGCAGAATGGCATGCACGAAATCCGATTTTGCGAGAGACGTTCGAACTGCAGATTGACGCCGCTCTCGGTCGAAAGTTCTCGCCGCGCGAATTCATCATGCAACACGATGAGTCCGATGCTGCGTTTGTCCGACGCCTACTTCAGCGATGCGGGATAGCTTGGTTCTTCCGCTCAGGCCTGCCTGAAATCACATCGGAGCATCGTAATCATGATCGTCAGAAGGCGGTAGGGCATACGTTATTCCTGTTCGACGGCTCGAGTCATTTGGACCAGAATGCAGCCGGCACCGTACGTTTCCATCGGGATGCTGCTACAGAACAACGCGACGGAGTTACTGGCTGGAGTGGCATACACACGCTTCAGCCCGGCAGCGTCACCTTGCACACTTGGGACTACAAGAATCCGTCGAGTCGAGTGCTCATGGAAACGAGTGTCCACTCGAAAATCAAACATGGCCGACAAGAAGCCGGGCTGCTCGCAAACCTGGAGAACTATCATGTGGCGCCACCCCACGTGGCCGATACCACACTCGATCTCGCCGCACTAGGCTACGCGCGCATGGAGCACTACGAATATGAAACGAAAAGCTTTCATGGCGAAGGAGGGGTGCGTGATTTTGCAGTTGGCGAGTGGTTCAGTTTGGAAGGCCATCCGGAAATCGACACACATCCGAGGCAGGAGCGCGATTTCCTTATCACCGCCCAGCACATCGCAACGCAGAACAATTTGCCCATAGAAATTGGCGCTCGTATTGAGCGACTGTTCGAGTGCAACGGCTGGAGTCAAGGGAGCCGGGATCTCTTTATCGATCGTGATGGCGAGCCGATTCGCTACAAAACCCGTTTCGCCTGTGTACGTCGAGACATCCGTATCGTTCCACCGCCCGCCACCCTACTGAGGCCAGTGCTGCAGACTGCGATAGTGGTCGGTCCGGCCAATGAACAGGTCTGGTGCGACCATCTGGGACGCGTCAAGATTCGTTTTCCGGCGACCCGGCCACAAGATCACGAACACGCCAATGGTGCCGGCAGCGCCGACTCGGATGCCGATTCGGCGTGGGTGCGCGTGGCCTCCAACTGGGCTGGCAATGGTCCCGGTACAAGCGAGCAGTGTGGTACGCGTTTGTTGCCTGCAATCGGTACCGAAGTTCTGGTCGGCTGGGTTGGCGGCGACCCGGACAAACCGATCATCATCGGCCAGCTGTATAACGGCGATGGTCCACCGCCCGTATTCCGCCATGAGGAGAAACTGCCAAATACCAGGTATCAGTCTGGCATCCGCACGCGTGAAATCCGCGGCCGACGTGGCAACCAGCTGCGGCTGGACGATACGCCAGGTCAGATCAGTGTGCAACTAGCAAGCGATCACGCGTCTACTGAACTTAATCTTGGCTACCTGACTGAGCCCCGCAGTGACGGGAATGCTATCCCTCGCGGCGAAGGCGCGGAATTACGCAGCGAAGAGGCGATTGCCTTGCATGCTGCAAAAGGCATCCTTTTGAGTACCTGGAAGTTGTTGGGAGGGGCGAATTCGAAAGGAGGCCAGCTTGCGCGAGACGACTATCTGAACTTACTTCGCGAGTGTGGAGAACTCTGTGCGGCACTGGGCACCTACGCAGCCGAACACAACGGTATGTCGATCGATACCAAGGAGCAGGACGAACTGTTGGCGCGCTTCGACAAGTGGGAAGACGGCAGCAACATCGCACCGAAGGCCTCAGAGCCGGGGGAACCGGTCATTGGCATTACATCTCCAGCCGGGATCGGATTTGCCAGCTCCCAAGCAATAGTCAGCTACTCGGCCCGGAACATCGACACCGTCGCGCAACAGCACTTGCAGATGACTGCCGGCCAGCGTTTGAGCCTGAATGCCGGCAAGGGTATTTCCCTGTTTGCGCGTAGCGATGGTCTTACTGGCATTGCCCACTTCGGAAAGTTGCTGCTGCAGAGTCAGCATGACGACACCGACATCAATTCGGCCAAAAATCTGAACGTGACCGCTACCGAAGGCACGGTGACGATATCAGGCAAGGTCATCTTGCTGGTGGCGGAAGACGGTTCGTTCCTGAAATTGGGCGACGGGCCTCCGGTCCTGGGAAGCAAGCAAACGCTCCAATTCCATGCGAAGGATTTTCTTTACGACGGACCCGAAAGCATGACGTCCCAGCTTCCGAAGTTCGGTGAGGGTGGCGCAGACCAGAAACTCGCAGTGCATTACGCGCGTGGCACGCCGCTCGAGAACGGTGACCAACCGCTGGGCGCTGCTGTCAAGGACGCCAAGGTGCAGGTCAAGCTCAGCGATGGCACCGATATGCAGGTACGCAGCAACGCCGACGGAACATCCGAGCTGATCGAGCGTGATGCGATGCACATGGCCGACATCATTCTGATGCGCGGCGGTGATGAATAGTTCTATCGGAGGGGAGACAGATGGCAGACTCGAGCAGAAAATATCCGAAGTCCGAGTACAGCGCCAGCCGTACCACAACGGTGTTGCGGCCCAAACGTGCTGCCGACAAGGTCATCGAACATCCGCGCGACAAGCCTGGCAACATCATCATCGTCCACGGCGTAAACGATGTCGGTACCGGTTTCAGCGAGGTTGAGGAAGGGCTTTGTGCCGGACTGGAAAAACGCCTCTCGCGCCGCTTCAAACCTGCCACGTATTCGGCACCGACGGACAAGAATGAGGTGGTTGAGGATCCGGATGCAGTCTACTTCAAACGTAAGGTGACCACCGACACGGATAGCCCGGTCATTCCGTTCTACTGGGGCTTTCGCGAACTCGGAACGCAGACAAAGACAGTCAACGGACAGAAGACTGACCGCTACGGCACTCGCCTCGACAAGGACTTGTCCAAGGGCGGCGGCCCGTTTGCCAATGCCACAAGTACATTGCCTGATATGTGGAACCGTGGCGTCGGGGCACCGATGGACCTCATGCGTGATTCATTACGACCGCTCAAGCATGGTCCTGGTCGCATGTATATGGTGCTCGCCGCCCGGCGGCTGGCGGCCCTGATTGCAATTATCCGCGACTATGACCCCGACGAAACAGTGACGATCGTCGCCCATAGCCAAGGTTGCTTGCTGAGTTTACTTGCGCAGGCATTTCTGATGGAGCGTGGCGAACACGTAGCCGACACGCTGATCCTGACCCATCCGCCATATAGCCTGGAGGAGGATCTGAATTGGAAGGCTGATATAGCGAATTGGTTCTCAGGCGGAAAGGATGCTCCGATGGAGGGACAATACGAGCGCATCGCCGGGTTGCAGAGTCTGCATGGAAGGTTGCAGACGCTGGTTAATATCGTACAAGGTGTTGCCAAAGCAAAGGCAAGCAGCCCGGTCTTCGCAAAAATCAACGAGGCCGAATTTGGCGGCATGGTCGAGGGGCGCTGGAAGCCAAATGAAGACCGCGATAACCGCGGCAAGGTGTACCTCTACTTCAGCCCGGAAGACATGACGGTTGCGCTTGAAAACATGAAGGGAATCGGCTGGCAAGGTGTGCCGGACTATATTCAGGGCACTGAAGCGCAATACAAGCAAGTCAGGAAGAAAATCGGACGCGGAAGCGACTACGATATCGTGACACGCATGGAGTGGGTTCGCACAACGGTTACGCGCATGCCGTTGAAAGAACTTGGGGATAGCTTCCTCCAGCGTGTGTTCACGTCAAAGCAGCGCCTTGATCCACGTACGGCCAAGGTAATGCCGGTATTGATTGGCCAGCCGCCTCACGATTTTGCACTGTGTATCAAGGGTGAAGACGACCACGCGCACGTCGAAAAGAGCGGGCGTGGCTTACGTGCATCGCTCCAAGTCGCTAAATGGCCGATCCAGCCAGGTGAGAAACTGGAGGATCAGCGCTACGGGATCCGGAGGATCAATGGTGAACCGTTGACCAAGCCCTGCCTTGCGGACATCCGTGGCAATCAAATTGATGCTGACAGAATTCCAGCGAGCTCAACGCACTCAAGGCTAGTAGGGGCCGATCGCGGGCCGTGTGAAGAAGTTGACCCGATAACGGCGGCGATCGCGATCTCTAACGAGGATGGCTTGCGGATTAGTCCGGAAATACGCCCTGATCCAGCAGGGAAAATCAGCTACCCGAATGTACAGGAATCTCTCCCCAAACACGACCTGGACCGTATCGAGGCAGCGTACAACGCTGAAAAGAATCTGAAAATTATAAACGACGATAACAGATTCACCATTGTGAGTGCAATGCGTCATCCTAACGGGAAGGTAGTCGCGATGGTGAAGGAAAGCCGCGATGTTGCACGCAGGCGTTGGCAAAATGAGGTCAGTGCGAAGTCCTTCCACAGTGCCATTTTCGACAGCCGCAAAAATCATAGCCAGGTTACTGCGTACGACGTAGCGATTGGCAGGGGCAGGGCGTCTACTGATCCGAATTTTTATGCTTATTTGTGCGCAGTTGCAGACTGGCGGCTGAAAAAGATAGGAAAAACTACGGATAAACCACGTCCAGGGATAAAGGCGTGGGATGCGTTCTTTAATGAATTTAGTCCTTATCTTGAATGCGAGCCGCAATGGCGGCGTGAACTCATCGAAGGAAACATGACGTACTACAGCTCAGGCATATTGCCTGCCTGTCTACCGCTGTTAACAGGTGGACTTATGGAGATCATCGTGTCGGAAACAATGGGAGGTCAAGTCACCCGGACAGTCCCAGTGAAGGAGAAAATATGAGTGGCGGGGCATTGGTTAAAGAGGCAGCGGTCAAACGGCCAATTGCATGGCGATACGTTGCCGGTGCGGTTGTGGCATACCCGATCCTGCTTGTACTTTGGCTAGTTTTCGACTTCCGGGTTTTGAATGCGGAATTGGTAAATACTAACGTGGAGACGGCAATGAACAAGTTACGTTGGTTTGGAGTGCCTCTTGCAACGGTTGCACTTCTATTCGGCGGTAGTTGGCTAGTTGCTTCGATTAAGGCGGACGCACGTGAACGTGACTGGCAACAGAAAACAAAGCATCTCAGGGAGCAAAATAGCAATTCAAATGCCGGATATGCGCGCCAGGAATATGCCTTGGAGGTAATTGGCTTAGGTGTCACCGTCGAAAAATACCGACAAGGAAAGTTATGGGAAGCTTTGCAAAATGGAACACCGTTTACCAGCATTCGCGAGCAAGATCCGAAAAAGTATGAGTGGGCCAAGGACGACAAGCTTGGAGTTAGCGGAAGTCGAGCCTGCGATGCACTGGAGAACGGTGCTGAACTGTCTCCAATGTTCTGGGGAGTACCAACGTTTTATGCCGGCAGCCCGATCGGCCACCCAGCGTACCAGCCAAGCGAAATATCTCCCGAGCCGGGATTGGCTGCTAGCGCAGAGGGAACTGGAATGGCATGGCACCTGTTCGTAACGGGCACATGGGAGCTGGGAGAACGCCCTGACCAGCTGCTGGAAAAAGTGTTTGCCTTTTTTGACGCCCATCCTGATTTGCCGTATATCGTCCTGCTAGCTGACGACAGTTCCGCGACTCGACACGCATCACGCGATCCCAGCACACCGCCAATCATTGAGAATGGCTACTATATTCCCGAGATGCCAGATTCGACCGCTGTCTTCGTACTGGCGCGTCGAGAACGCGTGGAGCCATTACGTCCATACATATGGGACGATCCTGATAACGATTATCTGCAGGAGAACTTACGGATGATGTACTACGCCCTGAAAGAATCCGTACCCACGCCCGAAAAACTGGCTAACCCTGAAAAATTCCACATTGGACGTAACCCGACTGTGAAGGAGTGGCTAACTGCGGCAGCGACCTTTGCAAAGCACCCGGTGTTCGACAAGGAAAAGCCCGACATATCCCTGGCTGCATTTCGTCGCTGGCTGAACGACCCGCCAAAGGACTGGAAGCCGACTCCCTGGTTCCCGGTTCCATGGAATCGCAATCAGATGGAAGCGTTCGATAAATTGCCTTCGCTGGGTTTCATCCATCGCCCAGTCTTCGTCAAGTTCGAAGACGAGCAAGGCAAGCCGGTCAAGCGTCGGGATACGCGCCAGAAAATACTGGAAGCTGGTTGGCAGCAGGCTCTCCAAACCTTGCCTGCTGCCGAGCGCGCGAAAGGTCCGGCGCGCATCATCGGCGCCTTCGGGAAACAGGTCGAACAGCAGCTTGCATTCGAAGGCACCTTGCACAGCTACGCAGCGCAAGGCGGACCCGAGATCGATACCAGCAAGACGGCGCAATTCATCAATACCGACCATCGTTTTGGCAACACCGGCGCCAGCACTTTCTTCGTACAGATGGCGGTTGGTGTGATGAGCAGTTATTACCAAGGCGGGGCATCGGCCGCAGTCAATCTGCGCGATCCTGCTGGCGCCAGCATTGTCTTTATCAGCCCGCCATCGGACGAGCGGCGCGCAGCACAGAAAGGACGGGATCTGTTCAAACATCAGGTCGAACCGGCGATCAATCCGGAGAACTACAAGCCGCCCACGGTTGGAGAAGTCGTAGGCGCAGGAACGTGACCTGGGCCGGACTTCATTTGCTGATAGAAGCGGCAGAGGTCGACAAGGACATAAAACAACGGTTTTTCATGAACAACCAGGAGCCGCCCAATGAGAAACGTTATCCGTTTAGGCGACATCACATCTCACGGCGGCAAAGTCATCAGCACGCGCGCGAGTCATTTCAAAGTGGGCGGCGTCCCGGTTGCTTGTGTTGGCGATCCCTGCAGCTGTCCAATCTCGGGGCACAACGGATGCACGATCGCCAGCGGATCTGCGCGCCATCGCATCGAGGGTGTTGCGATCGCTTTTGAGGATGACGTTACCAGTTGCGGCGCCAAATTAAAATCGAGTTTACAGACATATGGCACCACATGACGACGGGTGCCCTCCCGCCGCATGACGGTCACCACTTGCAGCCATGATCCTTCTTGTCCAGCAGGATCGCCAGCGGCATGGCCACCAGCGCCAGCACGCCCGCACCCTGGAAGGCGGTCAGGCACCATGGACGTTTGGCGTCGCCGAATTTGTTCTTGAAGCGCTGTAGCTCGGGCGCGGGGGCGGCCGAGAACACCGTGCCCATCGGGCCCGATGGCACATCTTCATTCTCCAGCACCTCGCGCACCGAGCGGCGCATTTCCTCGATATCGAGCTTGCCGTCATGGCGCGGCGCTGCCGCGGGCGAGGGCGGAACAGGTGCGGCCGGCGCGACTGCCGCAAACGGATCGTCCTTCACCGCCGGCGCGACGACCGGCGCCTGTACCACGAATGCTGCGCCACTGGCTTGCTGGGCCAGCAGTACGCATGCGGTGGCGATCGCCAGAGAAACGCGGAACCGGGCATTGCGGCTTGTTGTCATGGGACGAAAGGCGGCGTGGGATATGCGAATGTAACCCGTTGCGCCGTCCAAGATGGCGCGGCACGCGCATTTCATGCACGGCGCATCGACCGCCGGGCGCGAGCATGATGTAATCGACCGGTTAGCCGTTAGATGATCGAAGCATGCTCCGTCCGCCATTCGCATTGACCCCGCGCGCCGCATCCGGCCGCGATTTTTTCAGCCGCAGCAAGCGTCCCAGCCTTGTTTCCGCAGCCTTGATCGTCCTGGTGCACATGCTTCTGGTGGCGGCGTTCATGGAATATGGCGGCATGCCGGATCGCTTCAAGGACAGCAGCCCGGCAAGCTATATCGCCTTTACGTTCATCGCGGCGCCGAAGTCCGCGCAGCCTGCCGCGACAGCGCAGGCGCCAGCAATCGCGCCGCCCCCGCTACGCCGCGCGCCGCCGGCAGCGAGGCCGGAACCCACGGCGGCCCCGGTATTCACCTTGCCGGACGCACCGGCATCCGGGGCGCCGGCCGAGGTTCAAGCGCAGCCGGTGACCGCAGCACCACAGCAGCGTATCGACATGACGTCGCTGCGCGCCGCGGCGCGCCAGATCGACAGCGAGCGCGCGCCGGCGCAGGGCGAGGCAGAACAGCTGCGCTCTCTCGAGGACAGCAACCTGGCGCGCGCGGTGCGCCAGGCCAAGCGGCCCGATTGTCAGAAGAAGTATTCGGGCGGGACTGCAGCCAACGTACTGCTGCTGATCCCTCTGGCCATCGAGACCATCACCGACAAGGGCTGCAAGTGGTAGCAGCCCTTGTGAAGGCTGCGCTTATTTGCTGCCGGTCTTCCAGCGCATGCCGAAGCCGAAGTGGCGGTCCATCAGTTCGTGCGCGCTGGTCATGCCCTGCTGCTGGAAGTACTCGGCCAGCTTGGTGATCACCAGCTGGCCGCCGCGGTTCTCGATCAGGGCGATGGCGCACATGATCTGGCGGTCGCCGCCATCGAGTTTGACTTCGACCGGCGCCTGGCCCGGTGCGCTGACCGTCACCACGCCGTTGGTCACGCCCCAGTTGGCGGCGCCTTCGTAGATGAACGAGAAGATCACGGCGCGCTTGATCTGGTCAAAGCGTTCGCCGTTGATGTACAGGTTCTCGCCGTTGAGGGCGGCGCCGGTGCGGTCGTCGGCGTCGAGCTGGATGAAGGGCTCGCGCTCATAGTCGCCGAAGGTGTTGCCGAGCGCCTGCACCAGGCCGCGGCGGCCGTCGCTCAGCTCATACATGCAGCCCAGATCGAGGTCGATGCCGCTGCGGCCCTTGCGCGCGGCGCCGGCTTTGTTGGCCATGTCGCCCGCCTTGTTGGCGAGGTCGCCCGCCATATTGGCCAGGCGGTCGAGGAAGCCGCCGCCGCGCGCGGCCGAGGATGGCGGCGGCGCCGATGGCGGGGGCGGCGCGATCGCCGCCTGGTTCCAGTTCAGGTTGACGTGGATGCGGCCATAGCCCTGGCCGGGACGCTTGTCCAGCGAGACCTTGTCGCCGCGCTTGTCGAGGGTGATCTTGGACAGCGAGACGCGTGGTGCGGCCGGGGCCGGGGCAGGAGCAGGCGTCGCAACAGGCGCAGCAGGCCGCGCCGACGAGGTCTCGGTGCCGCCGAAGTGTGCCAGCAGCGCCGACAGGCCGCCATTGAAACCCTGGCCGACGGCGCCGAAGCGCCATTGGCCGTCGCGCCGGTACAGCTCGGCCACGATCAGCGCTTTCTCGTCGCCGAAATCAAGACCCGACCACGGGAAGCGCAGCGCGCTGCCCAGGCTCAGCGCACTGGCGCCGAGCGTGCGCATGGTGGCGGCGCCGTCGATCGCGGCCACGAACACCAGCTTGGCGACCGGCGCCGGCAGTGCGTCCAGGTTGACGGCGAAGCGCGCACGTCCGCCGGACAGGTCGAGGCGCACCGCGCCTTCCGGGCTGGCCAGCTGGTTGTAGAACACCATGTAGCGGTCGTCCGACAGCTTGTCGCCGGCGTCGAGGCCGAAGCAGGAGACGTCGACCGAGGCGCCGTTGGCGGCGATGTCGATGTCGACGTTGAAGGCGTGGCCGGTGCCGAGATCGGCCAGCTTGCCTTTCTGGCCGCGTGAGTATGTCGTCATGAAGGTTCTCCTTCCAGGAATGGTTTGTGACCCAGCTCTCCGTGCGAGCCGAACAGGCGCGATTGTTCGACCGTGCGCTCGGCCCAGGCGCGGTGGGTGGCGACTTCCTGCATCGCGTCGTGCATGCGGAACACTGCCGGCGCCGAGGCGTCGAGGATGGCGCGCGCCACCGCCAGGTCGTGCGGCGTGACCTTGAAGTGCTGTTCGATCGCGCCGATCTGGGTCGGGTGGATGGCGGTCTTGCCGATCATGCCGTGGGCCAGGTCTTCGTTGACTTCCTGGTCCAGCAGCTCGGGCAGGTCGAGGTATTCGAACACCGGCGCGGTCAGCATGAAGCCATAGGGACGGAAGGTCGTCACCAGACGCGCGATCACGGGACCGAGCGGAGTGCGGTAGATGGTCATGCCGCGCGGACGGCGCAGGCCGAGCAGGGCCAGCAGATCGTTGCCGCCGACGCGCAGCGCCAGGATGCGATGGCGCACGCCGGGTGCTTCGAGCGCCATGCGCAGGCCCTGCATCTCGGCGTCATCGAACGCTTCGGCGGTCTCGATGGTCGGCATCACCAGGTGCTCGGTGTGGCGCAGCAGGCGCCAGTAGCTGTCGAAGTTGTGGCGCGTGATCTTGGGCAGCACGAAGCCGGTCAGCTTGTCGACGCCGGGCATGGCCAGCACGCGCGCCAGCACGTCGGGATTGCGCACGCGGACGAAGCGGTCGGCGGCGACGTCGACGCGCATATTGGCCAGCACCACCGACAGGTTGAACAGCGACCAGCTCAATTCGCGGTCGGCGATCGAATCCTCGAGGCAGAAGATCAGCGACCGCGCCTGAGGCAGCTTGTCGCCGTTGGCGATCGCGGCCAGGCTCTTGTGATTGGCGGGGACGTACAGCGACGCGCCCAGGGATTTAGCCATCCGATGCACTCCTGATCAGGGATACGGCGTGATAGGGAAGGGTGGAATCGGTCTCGACCGGCACCCGTTTTTCTTCGGCCAGCACGGCCAGGTGCGCCACCTGCGGCGCCAGCGGGTCGCGCAGCACCAGCATACGCGGCACGCGGCGCAGCAGCACGCGCGTGGCTTCGCCGATGCCGGGTTTGATGAGGTTGACGTCGGCCACGCCGTAGCGGCGCATGGCGGCGCCGATATAGTCCTGCGAGCGTCGGCGTGCGGCGGCCGCATCGTTCGGTGCTGCCGGCGGCTGGTCGGCGGCCTGCGCCAGCGCCAGCGCTAGGCGCGCTAATTCATCGGCGAATGATTGCGAGCGGTCGATGCCGGCGAACTGCGTGTAGAGCACGCAGCCGTGGAAGTCGTCCTCGCCCATCGCCGCGTCCATCACCGTGCGGCTGACCAGCCCCGACACCGTCGCGTTCAGGATGCTGGACGGAATCAGGTAGTCGTCGCACGAGGCGGCGCAGGCGGCGCTGCCGGCCAGGTCGGACAGCACGTGCAGGCCGCTGTCGATGGCCGTGCCGTGGCGCCGGTTGAACGCCGCGACCGAGGCGGCCAGTTCGCGCGCGATCACGCCCTTGCCGGTCCAGCCGTCGAGGAACACGATCGATTCCGGCGCGTGGCCGCGTGCCAGGATGTGGCGCAGCGCGGCAGCGTCGATGCCGCGGTCGCGCACGATCGACACCGAATAGTGAACGGCGTCGCGGCTGAAGACGTCGCGCAGCAGGCGCGTGACCACCACGCCCACCGGCGTGCCGGCGCGCGCCAGCGAGACGACCGTCAACGCTCCGGGCGGACGCGCCGCGATCAGGGCGGCCAGGCGCAGGCAGTCGCGCGCCATGCGCGGGTTGTTGGCGGCGCAGGCTTGGTCGAACAGGCGCATGTAGCGCTCGGACGGCGCCGCTTCCGGCGACAGCATCTGGCTGTAGTGGCGCCGGCCGCTCTGGATCAGCGCTTCCTTTTCGGCGACGCCGGTGAAGTCCTGCTGCGCCAGTGGCCGCAGCAGGAAGGTGACGTCGTCCGGACGGTAACTGCCCGAGAAACGGTCGCGCGCGTTCACAGCGCCCCCACGGTGAGGCCGGCGAGCTGGGTGCCGCGCGGGATGATGGCGTAGTCGCAGGCAGCCATGAAGCGCGCGTCCGAGCGGCTGTCGCCCATGCCGAAGGTGACGATTTCGCCGTGCTCGGCGCGCAGGCGCGCGCTGATGTGGGCCACTGCATTGGCCTTGTTCAAGGCATTTGGCAGGATCGCCAGGTTGTTGCCGTTGCGGTGGATGAAGTAGTCGCGCTTGCCGTCGGCGATCCATGGCCGCACCACGTCTTCTTCGAGCGTGGCCAGGCGTTCGTGGCGCTTGTCCGGATCCTTCACCACCAGGAAGAACGGGGTGGCGAAATCCTCGATCATGCGCGCGCGGCCGCCATAGCCGGTACGCGTGCAATGCTCGTCGATGTGGGCGGACAGCTCCTGCAACCCGGGCAGGGCGGCGTGCATCGCCGTCCGCATGCCGTCCAGCCACGGCTGGTCGACCGCGCCGCCGGGTTCCAGCACCACGCCGCCGTAGTTGATCACGGCGTAGCTGGAGAACGGCAGCGACACCCGGCGCAGGCCGTCGAGGTCGCGCGCGGTGGTCGGGATCACGGTCATGCCGTCCTGCAGCAGCGCCAGGAACGAGCGCTGGGCGCGCGTGGTGTACGAGCACACGCTGCCGTCCTTGTAGTAGGCGGCCGGCTCCAGTGCGTCGACATCGTCGGCGAAGGCGCCGAAGCTACCGCACTTGCCGAAGGTCTGGAACAGGGTGTCGTCCAGGTCAGCGAACAGGAACTTCTTCAACGTGGTCCTCGGACTGGAAGTGGAACAGGCGCGCATTCAGGGTTTTGGCCAGCGCCCGCAGCGCGGCGTTGGGCGCGGTCTCGTGGCACAGCAGCACGTGGTCGTACTGGCCGGGCGCCACGTTGTACAGGTAGTTGGCGATGCCTTCGCCGTAGTTGTCCTCGAAGTCGAGCGCGTGCGATACCGCGCCCCAGGTCAGGATCGGCGAGCGCGTGGTCGATTGCACCGACACCGCCATACCGAGCGACTGCAGGCTGGCCGCCAGCAGCAGGGCGGGATGCATGAATTCGCCGGTGCCCAGCACCAGCACGCGGTCGGTGCGCGCGAACTCGTGTTTCAGGCGCGTGGCCAGCACCTTGGGCGCATTCAGAGCACGCGTCAGTCCCAGGCGCCCGAAGGCGGGGCTGGCGCCGCGTTCGGCCTCGTGGTCGTAACGCTGCGCCGTGCCGGCGTCCGGCGGCACGGCGCCGGGCGTGAAGCTGAATTCTCCTTCGATCAGCGCGCCGCACGTCACCGGCAGGCCGAAGCGCGCGTCCAGCGCCGCGGTGGCGGCGGCGCCCATGAAGTTGACGATGGTGGCCAGGTGCACGCGCTCGATGCCCGGGTTCAGGCGGCGGCAGGCGTTGGCCAGGTTGACGAAGGTGTTGCCGGTGCTGGCTTCGTCGTCGACCAGCACCAGGGTGCGCGCCGCCAGCAGCAGTTCGCGCAGCGCGGCATCGGTCGGCGCGTGCAGGAACTGGCGCGGCGCGTGGCTGTGCGCTTCCTCGAACTCGATCAGCTCGCCGTCGCCGACGCGGTAGCGGGTGGTGTGCAGGAACAGCGCCGGCTGGCCAGGATGGGCGCGCAGCCAGGCTTCGAACACGCCCTGGCCCAGGCCGATCGCGGTTTCGGCCATGGCGATGAAGACGACCGGGCCCTCAACTGCGGGCACGCCGGCGGCCAGGCGCGCGTGCACCGCCAGCATCTCGGATGGGGTGCAGGGCCAGTGCTTGCCCAGTACCTTGCTCATGAACAGGAAGCCGCGCCTGGCGTTGGCGCGCGCGGCAAAGCCGAGCAGCGCCTCGAGTTCATCGGCGCCGCGCCCGATCTTCAGGTCGAGGGTGCCGGTGGGAAGCGCGATGTGGCGCTGGAGGGGACGATGGTCTGGTGCGTTCATGGAAGTTCGGTCGGGGTGCTCAGTTCGGCCACGCGCATGCCGTTGGCGACCGGCGCGATGGTGACGTTGTCGAAGCCGTCGGCGAAGCCGCGCAGCGCGATGTAGGGCAGGTTCGGTCCCGCCAGGCAGGCCATGCCGATGCCGCCCGACATGCGCGGATTGATTTCCAACAGGCGCGGACGGCCGCCGCCTTCGCGGAACTGGGCGTTGAACACGCCATTGAGCCGGTAGTCGGCGCACAGGCGCGCGGTGGCGTCCAGGATGTCCTGGCGCATGTCGATGATCTGGCCGCTGCCGCCGTGCGGCAGCTTGCGGCGCACCACGGCGGCGGCCAGGCGGCCGTTGTCGCCGACGCAGTCCACGCTGTATTCGGGGCCGTCCAGGAATTCCATCAGCAGCATGGTCTTGAAGGTCCCCATCGTGGCCAGGCCGCGCCGCAGGTCGTCGTAGCCGACGTGGTATTCGACGCCGCCCAGCAGCAGGGCGGCGCTGCTGCGCCCTTCGTCGACGATGGCAAAGCCCTGGCCGTAGATGCCGTGCGACGGCTTCACGCACAGTTTGGCGTGGCGCGGACGCAGCGCTTCCCACGCGGCGTCGAACTGTTCCAGCGTCTCGAAGCGGCGGAACTCGGCTACCGGCGCCTCGGGCAGCACCGTCTCAGCGTAAAAGCGCGCCTTGTCGTGCACCAGTTTGAGCATGTCCGCCGGCGCCGCGCTCAGTACGCGCACGCCAATGTCGGCGAAGCGCGCGTGTTCTGCCGCCAGCGTGGTCGCTTCGCGGCCCGGCACGAAGATCTCGATGCGGTGTGTGCGGCAGAACGCCAGGCACCAGTCGACATAGGCGTCGCTGTCCAGGCCGGTGGGCTCGGTGTGGAATTCGTGGGCCAGGCGCGCCGCCGGCGTGTGGCGGTTGGCGTTGCTGTGGATGATGGTGAAACGGCCTTCAGTATCGGCCTGGCGGATCAGTTCGATCGCGGCGTAGACGGACGAGAAGGTCCTGTTGTACCAGACGCGCATGCGGGTGTTCTCGGTGATGTGGCGGAAAAAGGTCCGCGCCACGGCGCGGACCCTTGGGGGAATGCCCCGCTGTGCTTGAAAGCTGCTACGGCTTAGACGTTGACGCCGAACGAGCGCGCCAGCGGACCCAGGCCGCCCTTGAAGCCCTGGCCGACGGCGCGGAACTTCCATTCGCCGCCGTGGCGATACAGTTCGCCGAAGATCATCGCGGTTTCGGTCGAGCTGTCTTCGGACAGGTCGTAGCGTGCGATTTCGGCTTCGCCGGCCGCGTTCAGGCAGCGGATGTAGGCCTTGCTGACCTGGCCGAAGCTCTGGCGGCGCGCTTCGGCGTCGTGGATGGTGACGCAGAACGAGACCTTGTCGATGTCGGCCGGCACGCGCGACAGGTCGACCGCGATTTTCTCGTCGTCGCCGTCGCCCTGGCCGGTGGTGTTGTCGCCGGCGTGGACCACCGAGCCGTCGCTCGATTTCAGGTTGTTATAGAAGATGAAGTCGGTATCGCCACGCACCTTGGCATCGGCCTTCAGCATGAATGCGCTGCCGTCCAGGTCGAAAGCCGAGCCGTCGGTCGAGCGTGGATCCCAGCCCAGGCCGATGATGACCTTGGTCAGGCCGGGGGCTTCCTTGCTCAGGTTGACGTTGCCGCCTTTTTGCAGACTGATTGCCATGCGAACTCCTTTTCCGTTGAGAGGTGAAACGGCCGGCGCGCCGCGCGCGGTGCGCCAGATTTGTCTCCGCCAATATAGGCGGTAATTGATCAATTGTACATGGGGCGAACAGGGCCCGAAACCCGCGTTTCCTTAAGACGTTGGTACGTCCTTACATCGGCGGCGCACGTGGTTTTATCGGCCACGCAGAGGCCGGAAGAAGGCGCGGATCTCTTCGGCCAGCAGCGCCGGCTGCTCCAGCGCGGCGAAGTGGCCGCCCGCCGGCATCTGCTCCCAGCGCCGCAGGTCGAAGCAGCGCTCGACCCAGCTGCGCGGCGGCATCGCGATCTCGCCCGGGAACAGGGCCACGCCGAGCGGCGGCTTGACCGCTTCCTGCGGCGCCATCGGCCGCGCGCGGCTTTCGACGTACATGCGAAACGACGAGCCGATGGTGCCGGTGAACCAGTACAGGCTGATATTGGTTAGCAGGGTGTCGAAGTCGACATCCCGGTCGGTCCAGGTATGGAACTTCTCGGCGATCCAGGCCGCCAGGCCGGCCGGCGAATCGTACAGGCCGGCCGCCAGCGTGTGCGGCTTGGTCGATTGCTGGTGGGCGTAGGCGCCTTCCTTGTCCTGGAATTCGGCCATGCGGCGCAGGTAGTCCTGTTCTTCCTGGGTGGGCTCGCGCCGGTCCAGCCCCGGCGGGCGCAGCGAGCCGGGTATCATGTTCAGGTGCATGCCGGCGATCTGCTCCGGGAAGCGCTGGCCGAGCCAGGCGCTGACGCCGGCGCCGATGTCGCCGCCCTGGGCGCCGAAGCGCGGATAGCCCAGGCCTTCCATCAGCGTCTTCCACAGGCCGGCCGTTTCATACGGACCGATGCCCTTGTGCGCGGGCCTGGACGAGAAACCGTAGCCGGGCAGCGACGGCGCCACCACGTGGAAGCTGTCGGCCGGGTCGCCGCCGTGGGCGCCGGGATCGGCCAGCAGGGGGATGATGGCTTCCATCTCGATGAAGGAGCCGGGCCAGCCGTGGGTGATCACCAGCGGCAGCGGATCGGGACCGCTGCCCGGCTGGTGCACGAAGTGGATCGTGTGCTCGTCGATGCGGGCGCGGTATTGCGGCAGCCGGTTCAGGCGCGCTTCGACCGCGCGCCAGTCGAAGCCGTGCCGCCAGTGTGCCAGCAGCCGCTCCAGGTAGTCGGGATCGGTGCCTTCGCTCCAGCCCTGGCCGGGGAGGCCGGGAGCGAGGCGGGTGCGCGCCAGGCGCTCGTGCAGGTCGGCCAGGTCGGCCTCGGGAATGGCGATGCTGAATGGTTCGATGTCCACGGAAGGCTCCGGCGTAGTAGTAAGGGGAGCAATCGATGGTAATGCGCCCGGCAGTGTCGTGGCGCCCGGGTCCGCGGAGCCTGTTTGGAGGATCGGGCAAAGAGCCGCCAGCTTCCGGCAACTGCAGGCAGGCCGCCGCTCCGATACTGGGTGCACTACCAACCCACAAGGAGAACGGCATGACAAAAATCGCACTCGTTACCGGCGCCAGCCGCGGCCTGGGCCGCAACACCGCACTGCACATCGCCCGCCGCGGCGGCGACGTGATCGTCACCTACCAAAGCCGCGCCCAGGAGGCCGAAGCGGTGGTCGGCGAGATCCGCGCCATGGGACGGCGGGCGCTGGCGCTGCGGCTCGATGTCGGCGACGTGGCCGGCTTCCCGCTGTTTGCCGAGCACCTGCGCGCGGCGCTGGGCGAGTGGGGGCGCAGCAGCTTCGACCACCTGGTCAACAATGCCGGCCACGGCGACATGGCTTCCATCGAAGAGACCACCGTGGCGCAGTTCGACCGCCTGGTCGACGTCCACTTCAAGGGCGTGTTCTTCCTGACCCAGGCCTTGCTGCCGCTGCTGGCCAACGGCGGGCGTATCGTCAACCTGTCGAGCGGGCTGACGCGCGTGTCGTATCCGGGCTTCGGCGCCTACGCGGCGGTCAAGGGCGCGGTCGAGGTGCTGAGCGTGTACCTGGCCAGGGAGCTGGGCGCGCGCGGCATTGCCGTGAACACGGTGGCGCCGGGTGCAATCGAGACCGATTTCCTGGGCGGCGCGGTGCGCGACATGCCGGACCTGAACGCCGTCTTCGCCGGCATGACGGCGCTGGGACGGGTCGGGGTGCCGGACGATATCGGCCCGATGATCGCCGGCCTGCTGGGCGAGGACAACCGCTGGATCAACGGCCAGCGCATCGAAGTCTCGGGCGGGCAGACCATCTGAGGCTTCAGGCCGTGGCCAGGCGCCCGTGCAGCGCGGCCACATCGCGCACCGGCGGCATGCCGAACAGGCGCCCGTACTCGCGCGTGAACTGCTGAACGCTCTCGTAGCCGACCGCGTGCGCCGCGGGTGCGGCGCCGGCGCCTTCGGCCAGCATTAAACGGCGCGCTTCGATCAAGCGCAGCTGCTTCTGGAACTGCAGCGGCGTGAGCGAAGTCACGGCGCGGAAGTGCGCGTGAAAGGAAGAAGGACTCATGCCGGCGGCATCGGCCAGCTGGCCCACCGGCAGGCGCCCGGCATAGCCGGCCTTCAGGAGCGCGATGGCGCGGCCGATGCGGCGCACATGGCTGTCGGGCAGGCCCAGGCGCCGGATCGCCGCGCCATGGCGCCCGGTCAGCAGCCAGTAGTGCAGTTCGCGCAACAGCGCGTCCTTCAGGAGCGGAATCGACGCCGGCCGCTCGATCAGGCGCATCAAGCGCAGGGCGGCATCGGCGACGTGGGCATCGGTCGGTTCCAGGCGCACCGGGGCGTTGTCGCCGCTATCCGGCGGCTCATCCAGCGCCGCCATCTCGGCGGCCAGTGCGGCGATGATGGCCGGATCGAGGTCCAGCACCAGCGAACAATACGGCACGGCGCTGCTGGCCTCGACGATCTGGCTGGCGGTCGGCACGTCGGCCATGATCAGGAGCGAATCGCCGGCGCGGAAGATGAACGATTGTCCGCCCATCGGCACGTGCTTGCTGCCCTGCAGAACCAGGCAGGCAAGCGGACGCTGGACCTGATAGGCCAGGGTGGTGCGGACGGTCGAACGGATCGCCGTCAAGCCTCGGATGGCGGTCGGCGCGATGCCGTCGCCGTCGGCGTGAGCGTTCGCATGGCGCAGCACGGCGCCGAGAAGCGTGGTTTCCATGACCGCCAGTGTAATCCACGGTCATGGAAACCGGATGCCGGCGCTTACGCCGCCCTGGCGTCGGTCTCGCTCCACGTCGTCGCATCGGGCTGCGCCTGCCCCTGCCCTTGCCCTTGCCCCTGTACAGCGCGCGCCAGGTGCACGGTCTGCACCGGCAGCGCCAGCGCCACGCCGCGTGCTTCCAGCCCTGCGATCAGGGACAGGTAGATCTCCTGCTGCACGTTCATGTAGACCGTGTAGTCGGTATTGTCGACGTAGTACACCACCTCGAAGTTGAAGGTCGGCGCCGCGATGCCGTTCAGGTGGGCGCGGTCGAAGCGCACCTGCGGCTGGGCCAGCACGATCTCCTTGATCATCTCGGGCAGCTCGCGCAGCACTGGCGCCGGCGTCAGGTGCGACACGCCGAAGCCGAACACGATGCGGCGCGACTCCATGCGGCGCAGGTTCTGGATGCGGCTTTTCAGCAGGTCGTTATTCGAGAACACGATCTGCTCGCCGCCCAGGCTGCGCACGCGGGTAGTCTTCAGGCCGATCTTTTCGACCGTGCCGAGCATCTTGTCGACGATGATGAAGTCGCCCACCACGAACGGCTTGTCGAGCACGATCGACAGCGACGCGAACAAATCGCCCAGGATGCTCTGCACCGCCAGCGCGATGGCGATACCGCCGATACCGAGACTGGCCACCAGGGTGGTGATGTTCACGCCCAGGTTATCGAGCACCATCAGCGCCACGATGGCCCATAGCGCGACGCGCACCAGGAAGGTGATCGCGGCCGAGGAGGTGATGCGGTCCGGGTCCACGCTGCTACTCTGGGCGCGGGTGGCGGCGAGCCAGGTGCGCAGCGCATGGTCACCCCAGATCGCGATCTGCACCAGGGTGGCGACGATGGCGGCGCGGCCGATGAACAGCTGCACCCGGTCCGGCAGCACCAGCAGGCTGGCGCCGGCGTAGATGCCGACGATGGCCAGCACCACGAATTTGGTCGAGCGCAGCGCGGCGACCGCGATATCGTCGAGTTTGGTCTCGGTGCGGGCGGCGAGGATCGTCAGGCGCCGCACCAGGATCGATTTCAGGGCGTCCAGCCCGACCGCCACGGCCAGTGCCGTGACCAGTGCGACCAGCCAGTCGGCGGTCGTGTTGCCCAGGATGGTGTAATCCATGCCTCGTTCAAGTCCTTTCAGTCGATTACAAAAAATAAATGCGTAGGGTCCGGTTTACGCCGCGGAGCGCTCGTCCAGCGGAATGCCGTCCGCTTCCTCCAGCGCCGCCAGGAACCCGTCGCCCCAGCGCGCCACGTCGTGCTCATTGACGATCATCGCCATGCGCCCGGCGCGGTACGCCACTTCGTCCGCGCCCATGGTCAGCGCCTGGTACAGCGTGGCGCTCATGGCATTCGCGTCATAGGGATTGACCAAGAGCGCGCCGTGCAGCTCGACCGCCGCGCCGGCGAATTCGGACAGCACCAGCACGCCAGGCCGCCGGGCGGCATGGCACGCGGCCACGTACTCCTTGGCCACCAGGTTCAGCCCGTCGCGCAGCGGCGTGATCCAGGCGATGCCGCAGGCGGCGTAGTGCGCCACCACTTCCTCGAACGGCAGCGAGCGGTAGAAGTAGCGCACCGGCACCCAGTCCAGCGTCGAGAAGCGCCCGTTGATGCGGCCCACGGTGCGGTCCAGCTCTTCGCGCAGGCTGTCGTAGATCTCCATGCCCGATGCCGCCGGCGTGATGATGTTGAGCAGGGTGACCTTGCCCAGCAGTTCGGGATGCTGCTCGAGCATGCGCTCGTAGGCCTGCAGTTTCTCGAGCGAGCCTTTGACGTAATCCAGGCGCTCGATCGAGACGATGCCGGTGCGCCCGGCCAGGTAGCCGTCCAGCTCCGCGATCTGGCGCTGCACGTCGCTGCTCCCCACCAGCTGGTCGATCAGATCGACGTTGGTGCCGACCGGATGCGCGCCCAGCGCCACCCGGCGTCCGCCCACTTCGAGCGCCGTGGTCATGTGATCCACGCCGAGCGCGCAGCCGAAGGTGAGAAAGCGCGGCGCGCACGGCATGCTGTCGATCGCCTGCACCGGCGCGCACGAGCGCGCGGCGTCGACGAAGTTCTCGACGTAGCGCGGGATGTGAAAGCCCACGTAGTCGCATTGCAGCAGGCTGCCGATGATGTCGCGCCTCCATGGCAGGATGTTGAACACGTCCGACGACGGGAACGCGGTGTGGTGGAAGAAGGCGATCTTCAGATCGGGCCGCAGCGGACGCAAGAAGGCCGGCACCATCCACAGGTTGTAGTCGTGGATCCAGGCGGTGGCGCCGGGCGCCGCTTCGCGCGCGGTCTGCTCGGCGAACAGGCGGTTGACTTCAAGGAAGCGCTCCCAGTGGTCCTGGCGGAATTCGGCCTTGTCGGGGAAGGAGAAGATGATCGGCCAGAACGCCTCTTTCGAGAACTTCTTGTAGAACTGGTCGACGTCGTCCGCCGTGAGCGCCACGCGCGCCGCCTTCAGGCGCGGATAGCGCTGCGGGTCGACCGGCAGGTGGGACTGAAAGAGCGCGGGTGCGCGGCTGTCCTGCTGCGACCACGCCACCCACGACCCCTTGCGCCCGCCCGCGAAAAAGCTGAGCAGGGTCGGCATGATGCCGTTCGGGCTTTTCGGACGGCGCTGCAGCGTGACGCCGCCCTCGATCACTTCGTCGTACGGCAGGCGGTGATACACCATCACCAGCTCGGCCTCGCCGTACGACACCGCCTGTTCCGGCGCGGCCGCGGCGCCGCAGCGCAGGCCGAAGCGCTCGAACGCTTCCAGGATGCCGCCACAGCCGGCGGCGTCGGCCACCACCACGCGCGGCATTTTCCGCACCGCTTCCACCAGCGCCGGTTCGGCGGCGCCGACCACCGCCCCGCGCAGACCTGCTTCGAACATCGACAGGTCGTTCAGGGTGTCGCCGGCCACCACGATATGGGCCGGATCGAAACCGGCGACTTCGGCCAGGCGCCGCACCGCCACGCCCTTGCCGACGCCGCGCGGCAGCACGTCCAGGTAGCGCCCGGCCGAGAACAGCAGGTCGCAGCCGAGGGCGTCGACCGCCTGCTTCAATTCGGGCGTGAGCGCTTCTTCGCTGGCATAGAACGAACAGCGCCGTTCCTGCGGCACGCTCTGGCGCACCAGGCCGGGAAAGCCGGCCAATGCGCGCAGCACCGCCTGGCTGCCGGGCCAGGTGGCGGCAACCTCGTGCGCCAGCGGCTCGACCGGGCGCAGGTCGGCGTCGACGATGGTGGCGCCGACGTCGGCGATGATGTAGTGCGGACGCGGCACGGTCGGGTCGCTGAGCAGGGGAATCACGGTCTCCAGGCCGCGGCCGGTGACGAACACCAGCTTCGCCTCCGGCAGGACGCCGGAAAACAGCTCGCGCACGCGGCGCCGCGCCTCGTGGGTGCCAGCCAGCAGGGTGCCGTCGAGGTCGGTAGCCAGTACCAGGCGCGCAGGGTCCAGCTGGCGCGGCCAGCGGTCGGAGGTGATAACTGTCATGCTCATCCTTTACAGCGATGCGTCCGCCATTGCCGTTGGGTGAGGCGGCGGACCGGGTCTGGGTCTGCGCAGGTCGCCGGGGAGGCGCGCGGACCGGAGGAGGCGACGGAGCACATCGGAGATGCGCATCGGCGGTCGCCGGCGGAAGAGGGTGGATGGCGCCGGCATGGATGCCGGAGATCACGTGCGCCAGGTGCGCGCGACGCCGGTCGCCCTCGAAATAGATTTGTACAATAGCATTTCATGGCGGCATCGACAACCCGCGATTCGCCAGCGCTTCCGTAGAAGGGTGGGGGAGTGCGAGCCACAAATCGATGCACCGGTGAAAAAAGCTATTGCAAAACTTTAAGAAGCCCTCGTATAATTCGGCTCCCCGGGCGGTTAGTTCAGCTGGTTAGAATACTTGGTCGACATCCAAGGGGTCGCAGGTTCGAATCCTGCACCGCCCACCAGACTTCCATATGTCGCAGGCTCCTAGCAATGGTCGTAGCCTGCAGAGAAAAGGCGCAGCGGTGTGCCTTTTCTGTGCCGTTCAGCTCGAACGGATTTCTTCTTTCTCCAGATACTGCGAAAAGCGCAACAGGCCGGTTTCATCCCCGATTTTTCCTGTTGCGCCGTTGCCGTTTGCGCGCTATACTAGCCGGCTTCGGTATGGACACGTCTTTTTCCGTCTGTACTTTTTTAGTAGTTCAACTACCCCCGCCCAATCGTAGGTGGGAATGGAGAAAAAATGAGCCTGGGCCTTCTCGGTCGCAAGGTTGGCATGATGCGTATCTTCACGGATGACGGCGATTCGATCCCTGTCACTGTGCTGGACGTGTCGAACAACCGTGTCGCACAAGTCAAAACCCCTGAAACTGATGGCTACACTGCAGTTCAGGTCGTCTACGGTCAGCGTCGCGCTTCCCGCGTGAACAAGGCCGCTGCCGGTCACTACGCCAAAGCTGGCGTCGAAGCCGGTACGATGCTGAAAGAATTCCGCATCGATTCCACCAAAGCCGCCGAACTCAAAGCCGGCGACACCATCGATGCTTCGATGTTCGAAGTGGGCCAGAAAATCGACGTGCAAGGCACCTCGATCGGTAAGGGCTACGCCGGTACCATCAAGCGTCACAACTTCGCCTCGGGTCGCCAGACCCACGGTAACTCGCGTTCGCACAACGTTCCTGGCTCGATCGGTATGGCCCAGGATCCAGGCCGCGTGTTCCCAGGCAAGCGCATGACCGGTCACATGGGCGACGTTACCGTCACCACCCAGAACCTGGAAGTGGCTCGCATCGACACCGAACGTCAGCTGCTGCTGATCAAGGGTGCCGTTCCTGGCGCGAAGAACGGCCAAGTGGTCGTCAAGCCAGCTGTCAAAACCAAAGCCAAGAAAGGAGCGTAAGCATGGAACTGAAGCTCCTGAATGAGCAAGGTCAAGCTGGCGCCAACGTTGCAGCAACCGACGAAGTGTTCGGTCGTGAATACAACGAAGCCCTGATTCACCAGATCGTCGTCGCCTACGCTGCCAACGCACGTAGCGGCAACCGCAAGCAGAAGGACCGTGAAGAAGTCCACCACACGACCAAGAAGCCATGGCGCCAGAAAGGTACCGGCCGCGCTCGTGCTGGTATGTCGTCGTCGCCTCTGTGGCGCGGCGGTGGTCGTATCTTCCCGAACACCCCGGACGAGAACTTCTCGCACAAAGTTAACAAGAAGATGTTCCGTGCAGGTATCTGCTCGATCTTCTCGCAACTGGCCCGCGAAGACCGCCTGAACGTGGTCGAGAACCTGTCGATCGAAGCTCCAAAGACCAAGCTGCTGTCGCAAAAGCTGCAGAGCATGGGCCTGGAATCGGTCCTGGTGATCACCGACACCATCGATGAGAACCTGGAACTGGCATCGCGCAACCTGCCGCACGTGCTGGTCGTCGAGCCGAAGCACGCTGATCCGATGTCGCTGGTGTTCTACAAAAAAGTCCTGGTCACGAAAGCTGCTCTGGCCAAGATCGAGGAGATGTACGCATGAGCGCCGCAATCAAATTCAGCGAAGAGCGCCTGATGAAGGTGCTGCTGGCTCCGATCATTTCCGAGAAGGCTACCTTCGTCGCGGAAAAGAACGAGCAGATCGTGTTCAAGGTCATGCCTGACGCGACCAAGCCAGAAATCAAGGCTGCCGTCGAACTGCTGTTCAAGGTCGAAGTGGAATCGGTGCAAACCGTGAACCGCGAAGGCAAGCAGAAGCGTTCGGGTCGTTTCAACGGCCGTCGCAACCACACCAAGCGTGCTTTCGTGTGCCTGAAGCCAGGCCAGGAAATCAATTTTGTCGAGGAGGCTAAATAATGGCACTCGTTAAGATGAAGCCAACCTCCCCAGGCCGTCGCGGCATGGTGAAAGTTGTGACCGAGGGCCTGTTCAAAGGCCGTCCGTTCGCAGCCCTGGTTGAAAAGAAATCGAAAACTGCCGGCCGTAACAACAACGGCCACATCACCACCCGTCACAAGGGCGGTGGTCACAAGCAGCACTACCGTCTGGTCGACTTCAAGCGCCAGAAGGACGGCATTCCTGCCAAGGTCGAGCGTATCGAATACGACCCGAACCGTACCGCGCACATCGCACTGCTGTGCTACGCGGACGGCGAGCGTCAATACATCATCGCCACCAAGGGTCTGTCGGTCGGCGACACCATCATGAACGGCGCGGAAGCACCGATCAAGGCCGGTAACTGCCTGCCAATCCGCAACATCCCGGTCGGTACCGTGATGAACTGCGTCGAAATGCTGCCAGGTAAGGGTGCCCAGATGGCCCGTACCGCCGGCGCCGGCGTCGTGCTGATGGCCCGTGAAGGTACCTACGCCCAGGTTCGCCTGCGCTCGGGTGAAGTCCGTCGCGTGCACATCGAGTGCCGCGCGACCGTGGGCGAAGTCGGCAATGCCGAACACAGCCTGCGCAAGATCGGTAAGGCCGGTGCGATGCGCTGGCGCGGTGTTCGTCCTACCGTCCGCGGTGTGGTCATGAACCCGATCGATCACCCGCACGGTGGTGGTGAAGGCCGTACGGCAGCTGGTCGTCATCCAGTGTCGCCATGGGGCCAGCAGACCAAGGGCAAGAAGACGCGTTCGAACAAGCGCACTTCGTCGATGATCGTCTCGCGCCGCGGCAAGAAATAAGGATAAATCATGACTCGTTCATTGAAAAAAGGGCCGTTCATTGACGCCCACCTGGTGAAAAAAGTCGAAGCCGCGCAAGCGACCAAAGACAAGAAGCCAGTCAAAACCTGGTCGCGCCGCTCGACGATCACCCCGGACTTCATCGGTCTGACGATCGCCGTCCACAACGGTAAAGTGCACGTGCCTGTGTACGTGTCGGAGAACATGGTCGGCCACAAGCTCGGCGAATTCGCGCTGACCCGTACGTTCAAGGGCCACGCCGCTGACAAGAAGGCGAAACGATAATGGAAACTAAAGCAATCCTCAAAGGCGTGCGCCTGTCGGAACAAAAAGGCCGCCTGGTCGCCGACCTGATCCGCGGCAAGAAAGTTGACGCAGCACTCAACATTCTGCAGTTCAGCCCGAAAAAGGGCGCGACCATCATCAAGAAGGTTCTGGAATCGGCAATCGCCAATGCAGAGCACAACGATGGCGCGGACATCGACGAACTGAAGGTCGTTCAGATCTACGTCGAAAAGGGCCCGATCCTGAAGCGCTTCACCGCACGTGCGAAGGGCCGCGGCGATCGCATTTCGAAACAATCCTGTCACGTCTACGTGACTGTCGGTAACTAAGGGGCATACGATGGGTCAGAAAATCCACCCAACCGGCTTCCGCCTGGCGGTCACCCGTAACTGGGCATCGCGTTGGTACGCTGGCAACGGCAACTTCGCCGAAATGCTGAAGGAAGACCTGGAAGCGCGCGCTTTCCTGAAAAAGAAGCTGAAGAACGCTTCGGTCGGCCGCATCGTCATCGAGCGTCCTGCCAAGAACGCACGCTTCACCATTTACTCGTCGCGTCCAGGTGTCGTGATCGGTAAAAAAGGCGAAGACATCGAAGTGCTGAAGTCGTCGCTGACCAAGATCATGGGCGTGCCGGTGCACGTCAATATCGAAGAGATCCGCAAGCCGGAAATCGACTCGCAGCTGATCGCCGATTCGATCTCGCAGCAGCTGGAAAAGCGCATCATGTTCCGTCGCGCCATGAAGCGCGCGATGCAAAATGCAATGCGCCTGGGCGCCGTCGGCATCAAGATCATGTCGTCGGGCCGCCTGAACGGCATCGAAATCGCACGTACCGAATGGTACCGCGAAGGCCGTGTGCCTCTGCACACCCTGCGCGCCGATATCGACTACGGCACCAGCGAAGCCTCGACCACCTACGGCATCATCGGTGTCAAGGTCTGGGTCTACAAGGGCGACCGTTCGCCGACCGGTGAAGCACCTGTCATCGACGTCCCGCCGGACGAGAAGAAGCCACGCGGCCCACGCCGTGACGACGGCAAGCCGGGCAGCCGTCCGCGCCCAGGCGCCAAACCAGGAGCCGCTCCAGCAGGTCGTCGCGCCGCTGCCAAGCCGGCCGAGAAAGCAGGAGAATAAAAGATGCTGCAGCCATCGCGCAGGAAGTATCGTAAAGAGCAGAAAGGCCGTAACACCGGCATTTCGCACACCCGCGGCACCGCGGTCTCGTTCGGCGAATTCGGTCTGAAGGCAGTTGCCCGCGGCCGTATCACCGCACGCCAGATCGAAGCGGCTCGTCGTGCCATGACCCGTCACATCAAGCGTGGCGGTCGTATCTGGATCCGTATCTTCCCGGACAAGCCGATTTCGAACAAGCCGGCCGAAGTCCGTATGGGTAACGGTAAGGGTAACCCGGAGTACTACGTCGCTGAAATCCAGCCAGGCAAAGTCCTGTACGAGATGGACGGCGTTGCTGAAGAACTGGCGCGCGAAGCGTTCCGCCTGGCCGCTGCCAAACTGCCACTGGCTACCACTTTCGTGGTCCGTCAAGTCGGCCAATAACAGGAGTTGAATATGAAAGCATCGGAACTCCGCGGCAAGGACCAGGAAGCGCTGCAAAAGGAGCTGAACGAGCTGCTGAAGGCCCAGTTCGGCCTGCGCATGCAAGTCGCTACCCAGCAGCTCGGTAACACCGCGCAGCTGAAGAAAGTACGTCGCGATATCGCGCGTGTGAAGACTGTGATGAACCAGAAGGAAGCCAAATGAACGACACCACTAAAACGGCGCTGAAGCGTACGCTGGTCGGCAAAGTCGTGTCCGACAAAATGGACAAGACGGTGACCGTGCTGATCGAACGTCACGTCAAGCACCCGCTGTACGGCAAGATCATCGTGCGCTCGAACAAGTATCACGCGCACGACGAAGCGAACGAAGCGAAAATCGGTGACACCGTCGAGATCGCAGAAGGTCGCCCGATCTCGAAGACGAAGGCGTGGACTGTGACCAAAGTGTTGCAAGTCGCACAGGTACTGTAAGTATCTAGAAAATTTGTCTTGCGTGGCCCGCTGGTATCTGAGATACTAGCGGGCTTCGTTCATGTGTTGCCGCAGTTTGTCCCCTCGGCAAGTGCGGCCTGTAACGAATGCGTTATTGGAAAGTCCAATCACCCAATCGTATTGCTCCAGCAGGGGCGGTACGGCGGGACCAAGACTGACCGCAGGCCCATGGGTTTCCGTGGGGTTTTCTACGGCTTAAGTTGGGAAAGAAAATACTATGATTCAAACCGAAAGCCGGCTCGAAGTAGCCGACAACACCGGTGCCAAGGAAGTTCTGTGCATCAAGGTGTTGGGCGGCTCGAAGCGCCGTTACGCGAGCATTGGCGACATCATCAAGGTCACCGTGAAAGTCGCAGCCCCACGTGGTCGCGTCAAGAAAGGTGAAATTTACAACGCCGTGGTCGTGCGTACCGCCAAGGGTGTGCGCCGCCAGGATGGTTCCCTGGTCAAGTTCGACGGCAATGCCGCCGTGCTGCTGAACGCCAAGCTGGAGCCGATCGGCACCCGTATCTTCGGACCGGTGACGCGCGAACTGCGTACCGAGAAGTTCATGAAGATCGTGTCGCTGGCACCTGAAGTTCTGTAAGGATTCGACATGGATAAGATTCGTAAAAACGACGAAGTCATCGTTCTGGCCGGTAAGGACAAGGGCAAGCGTGGCGTCGTTCAGAAGCGTGTAGACGCTGAACACGTCATCGTCGAAGGCGTCAACGTCGCTAAGAAAGCGACCAAGCCGAACCCGATGACCGGTGTTACTGGTGGTATCGTCGACAAGACCATGCCGATTCACGTGTCGAACGTCGCGTTGTTCAACGCTGCGACCGGCAAGGCAGACCGCGTAGGCTTCAAAGACCAGGACGGCAAAAAAGTCCGCGTCTTCAAGTCGAACGGCGAAGTAGTGAAGGGGTAAGAATAAATGGCCCGTCTCCAAGCAATTTACAAAGACAAGATCGTCGCTGAACTGACCGAGAAATTCGGCTACAAGTCGGTGATGGAAGTGCCGCGCCTGACCAAGATCACCCTGAACATGGGTCTGTCGGAAGCAGTCGCCGACAAGAAGATCATCGAGCACGCAACCGGCGACCTGACCAAGATCGCAGGCCAGAAGCCAGTGGTCACCAAGGCACGCAAGGCAATCGCAGGTTTCAAGATCCGCGAAGGCTACCCGATCGGCACGATGGTGACCCTGCGCGGCGCCCGCATGTACGAATTCCTGGATCGTTTCATCACCGTGGCCCTGCCGCGCGTGCGTGACTTCCGTGGCGTCAACGGCAAATCGTTCGATGGTCGTGGCAACTACAACATCGGTGTCAAAGAGCAGATCATCTTCCCAGAGATCGACTACGACAAGATCGATGCGCTGCGTGGCATGAACATCTCGATCACCACGACTGCTAAGACCGACGAAGAAGCCAAAGCGCTGCTCGCCGCCTTCAAATTCCCGTTCAGGAACTAAGAGCATGGCAAAACTTGCACTGATTAACCGCGAACAGAAGCGTGCAGACCTGGTGGAGAAATTCGCCGCAAAGCGTGCAGCTCTGAAAGCAATCATCGACGACCAGTCGAAGTCGGAAGAAGAACGTTACGAAGCGCGCCTGAAGCTGCAGGCTCTGCCGCGCAACTCGGCCCCGACCCGCCAGCGTAACCGCTGCGCCATGACCGGCCGTCCACGTGGCACTTTCCGTAAATTCGGTCTGGCCCGTACCAAACTCCGCGAATTCGCCATGAAGGGCGAAATTCCGGGTATGACCAAAGCTAGCTGGTAATAGGAGAATAAGCAATGAGTATGAGCGATCCTATCGCCGATATGCTGACCCGCATTCGCAACGCACAAGTTGTTCAGAAAACCTCGGTCGCAATGCCGTCGTCGAAAGTCAAGGTTGCCATTGCCAACGTCCTGAAGGACGAGGGTTACATTGAAGATTTCGCAGTGTCGTCGGAAGGCGGCAAATCGGAACTGAAAATCGGTTTGAAGTATTACACTGGCCGTCCGGTCATCGAGCGCCTCGAGCGCGTTTCCCGTCCAGGCCTGCGTATCTACAAGGGCAAGGACGAGATCCCAACCGTCATGAACGGCCTGGGCGTGGCAATCGTCTCGACCCCGCAAGGCGTCATGACTGACCGCAAAGCACGTGCTACCGGCGTCGGTGGCGAAGTGATTTGCTACGTGGCTTAAGGAGTAGACGATGTCTCGAGTAGCTAAGATGCCAATCGCCGTCCCTGCCGGTGCCGAAGTCGCGATCAACGCGTCGTCGATCACCGTCAAGGGCCCGCTGGGCACCCTGACCCAAGCCCTGAACGGCCTGGTCAAAGTGGAAAACAACAATGGCACGCTGACCTTCGACGTGATCGACGATTCGCGTGAATCGAACGCCATGTCGGGCACCCTGCGCGCCCTGGTCAACAACATGGTCACCGGCGTCACCAAGGGCTTCGAGAAGAAGCTGAACCTGGTCGGCGTGGGTTACAAGGCAGCAGTGCAGGGCAACGCCCTGAACCTGTCGCTGGGCTTCTCGCACCCGGTGCTGCACGCGATGCCTGAAGGCGTCACCGCAGTGACCCCGACCCCGACCGAAATCCTGATCAAGGGTATCGATCGTCAAAAGGTCGGTCAGGTCGCCGCCGAAGTGCGTGCTTACCGCGCTCCTGAGCCATACAAGGGCAAGGGCGTCCGTTATTCGGACGAAGTGGTCAAGCTTAAAGAAACCAAGAAGAAATAATCGGAGCAGACATGGACAAGAAACAATCCCGTCTGCGTCGTGGCCGTCAGACCCGTATCAAGATTGCCCAGCTGGGCGTGAACCGTCTGTCGGTTCACCGCACCAACCTGCACATCTACGCGAACCTGATCAGCCCGGACGCAAAAGTACTGGTGTCGGCTTCGACCCTGGAAGCAGAAGTGCGCGCCGAACTGGCAGGTCAGACCGGCGCCGGCGGCAACGCTGCAGCAGCTGCTCTGGTCGGCAAGCGCGTCGCAGAAAAAGCACTGAAAGCAGGAATCACCGAAGTCGCGTTCGATCGCTCGGGTTTCCGTTACCACGGTCGTGTGAAGGCGCTGGCGGAAGCCGCGCGCGAAGCCGGTCTGAAGTTCTAAGGAAGAATCGTCATGGCAAAAATGCAAGCGAAAATGGCAAGCGACAAGCCGGATGATGGCATGCGCGAAAAAATGATCGCGATCAACCGCGTGACCAAAGTGGTCAAGGGTGGTCGTATCATGGGTTTTGCAGCGCTGACCGTTGTCGGTGACGGCGATGGCCGCATCGGCATGGGCAAAGGCAAGTCGAAGGAAGTTCCAGTCGGCGTGCAAAAAGCGATGGAAGAAGCCCGCCGCAACCTGATCAAGGTGCCTCTCAAGAACGGTACCCTGCACCACACCGTGTCGGGCCGCCACGGCGCCTCGCGCGTGATGATGATGCCGGCCAAGCCTGGTACCGGCGTGATCGCTGGTGGCGCAATGCGCGCTATCTTCGAAGTGATGGGCGTGACCGACGTGGTCGCCAAGTCGACCGGTTCGTCGAACCCGTACAACCTGGTGCGCGCAACTCTCGACGGCCTGTCGAAGATGAGCACCGCGGCTGACATCGCTGCCAAGCGCGGCAAGTCGGTCGAAGACATCGTCGGTTAAGGGGAATTAACATGGCAAACACCGTTAAAGTTCAGCTCGTCAAGGGCCTGATCGGTACCCGTCAAGACCACCGCGCCACCGTGCGTGGCCTGGGCCTGCGTCGCGTCAACTCGGTCTCCGAGCTGCAAGACACCCCAGCCGTGCGTGGCATGATCAACAAAGTCGCGTACCTCGTGAAAGTTGTGTCGTAAGCCCTCGGGCTTGCGAACGGAGAAATCAATGGAACTCAATACCATTCAACCAGCTGAAGGCGCGAAACACGCCAAGCGTCGCGTCGGTCGCGGCATCGGCTCGGGCCTGGGCAAGACCGCTGGTCGTGGCCACAAGGGTCAGAAATCGCGTTCGGGCGGCTTCCACAAAGTCGGCTTCGAAGGCGGTCAGATGCCTCTGCAGCGTCGTCTGCCGAAGCGCGGCTTCAAGTCGCTGAACGCATCGTTCAAGGCTGAAGTGCGCCTGTCCGACCTGAACAACCTGGCCGTCGGCGAAATCGACATCCTGGTTCTGAAGCAGGCAGGTATCCTGCCGGTCGTGGCACGCGACGTGCGCGTCATCCTGTCCGGCGAGATCACCAAAGCGGTGACCCTCAAGGGCCTGAAAGCGACCGCCGGCGCGAAAGCGGCGATCGAAGCAGCTGGCGGCTCGGTCGCGTAAAGCGGCCGCTGCCTGATCGGAGCAAAAATTGGCGACTAATTCACAACTTGGTAAAAGCGCCGCTTCCGGATTCCCCTGGGGCCGGCTGTGGTTTTTGCTTGGCGCATTGGTCGTGTACCGCATCGGTGCTCACATCCCGGTTCCCGGGATTGACCCGGTGCAGCTCGCTGCGCTGTTCAAGCAGAACGAGGGCGGCATCCTGGGCATGTTCAACATGTTCTCGGGCGGCGCCCTGTCCCGCTTTACCGTGTTCGCGCTCGGCATCATGCCTTACATTTCGGCTTCGATCATCATGCAGCTTGGATCGATCGTCTCGCCGCAACTCGAGGCACTGAAGAAAGAGGGCGAAGCCGGCCGCCGCAAGATCACCCAGTACACCCGTTACCTGACGGTTGCGCTGGCTCTGTTCCAGGCGTTCGGCATCGCTGTCGCGCTCGAGGCGCAACCCAACCTGGTCATCGACCCGGGCCTGGGCTTCCGCTTCGTGACCATCGTGACCCTCCTGACCGGCACCATGTTCCTGATGTGGCTGGGCGAGCAGATCACCGAGCGTGGTCTTGGTAACGGTATTTCGATCATCATCTTTGCCGGTATCGCAGCAGGTCTGCCTTCGGCCCTGGGCGGCTTGTTCACCCTGGTCTCGAACGGTTCGATCGGCAGCTTCTCGGCCATCCTGATCGTGGTCCTGGTGGCTGCGGTGACGTATGCGGTGGTGTTCGTGGAACGCGGACAGCGCAAGATCCTGGTGAACTACGCCAAGCGTCAGGTCGGCAACAAGATCTATGGTGGCCAAACCAGCCACCTGCCCTTGAAGCTGAACATGGCAGGCGTGATCCCGCCGATCTTCGCTTCGTCGATCATCCTGTTCCCGGCGACGATCGTCGACTGGTTCACGCGCGGCAAGGATTCTTCGGGACCGGTCATCGGCTTCCTGAAGGACCTGGCGGCGTCGATGGCACCAGGCGAGCCGATCCACGCGTTGCTGTATGCGGTGGCGATCGTGTTCTTCTGCTTCTTCTACACCGCGCTGGTATTCAACAGCAAGGAAACGGCGGACAACTTGAAGAAGAGCGGCGCGTTTGTTCCGGGCATCCGTCCGGGCGAGCAGACCGCACGCTACATCGACAAGATCCTGATGCGCCTGACCCTGGCCGGTGCAGTCTATATCACCCTGGTGTGCCTGGTGCCGGAGTTCATGACCGCCCAGTGGAAAGTTCCTTTCTACTTCGGTGGCACGTCGCTCCTGATCATCGTGGTGGTGACGATGGACTTCATGGCACAAGTGCAGAACTACGTCATGTCGCAGCAATATGATTCGCTGCTGCGCAAGGCTAACTTCAAGGGTGGAATTCCTTCGCGATAAGCGGGGGAGTGCATAGAGCGAATGGCAAAAGACGACGTCATCCAAATGCAGGGGGAGATTCTGGAGAATCTCCCGAACGCGACGTTCCGCGTGAAGCTGGAAAACGGGCATGTTGTTCTGGGGCATATCTCGGGTAAAATGCGGATGAATTACATCCGCATCCTCCCGGGTGACAAGGTGACGGTGGAACTGACCCCGTACGACCTGTCCCGGGCCCGCATCGTGTTCCGCACCAAGTAAAAAACATCATCAAGTAAACGAACCGAAGAGAGTGCAAAATGAAAGTTAACGCTTCAGTCAAGCGGATCTGCCGCAACTGCAAGATCATCAAGCGCAAGGGCGTGGTCCGTGTGATCTGCGTCGAGCCGCGTCACAAGCAGCGTCAAGGTTAATCGAGGAATAACGAATGGCACGTATTGCAGGGGTTAACATCCCAAATCATCAGCACACCGTTATCGGCCTGACGGCTATCTACGGTGTTGGCCGTCCGCGTTCGCAGAAGATCTGCGATGCAACCGGTATCCCGACCAACAAAAAGGTCAAGGACCTGGACGATAACGAACTCGAGAAGCTGCGTGACGAAGTCGCGAAGTTTGTCGTGGAAGGCGACCTGCGCCGCGAACTGTCCATGAACATCAAGCGTCTGATGGACCTGGGTTGCTACCGCGGCATGCGTCACCGCAAGGGCCTGCCGGTCCGCGGTCAGCGTACCCGCACCAATGCTCGTACCCGTAAAGGTCCGCGCAAGGCAGCTCAATCGCTCAAGAAATAATCTAGGAACCTGACCTATGGCCAAGCAACAAAGCAGCGCAGCAGCAGCACGTGTGCGCAAGAAAGTGAAGAAGAACGTCGCCGAGGGCATCGCCCACGTGCACGCATCGTTCAACAACACGATCATCACCATCACCGACCGTCAGGGCAATGCTCTGTCGTGGGCAACTTCCGGCGGCGCCGGCTTCAAGGGTTCGCGTAAATCGACCCCGTTCGCGGCTCAGGTCGCTGCCGAAGCTGCAGGCAAGGTCGCTCAGGAATCGGGCGTGAAGAACCTGGAAGTGCGTATCAAGGGCCCAGGCCCAGGCCGTGAATCGGCTGTGCGCGCTCTGAACAACCTCGGCATCAAGATCACCGAGATCCAGGACGTCACCCCAGTTCCACACAACGGCTGCCGTCCGCCGAAGCGTCGCCGTATCTAAGACGTCAGGGCAGGGTGGGTAACCACCCGCCTGTGTCTGGATCACGACGCATCGGGCGCAAGCCCTGTTGTGTTTCAAGAGAATGCCGGTGCAGTTGCCCAGAAATGGGTTATACTGCCCGGCTCTTGTCGCCTGCCATCTCGATGGCGGGCGCTGTTGTAAGCCACGTCCGGCCTCGATTGCAGAGCTGGACTAGCGCCTGGGTGCATGGGGTTCGCTCATGCATCGCTGGGGCGTGATCAAATATTAAAGGAAATCTAACGTGGCACGTTATATCGGACCAAAAGCAAAACTGGCACGCCGTGAAGGCACTGACCTGTTCCTGAAGAGCGCACGCCGCTCGCTCGATTCGAAGTGCAAACTGGACGTCAAGCCAGGCCAGCACGGCGTGAAATCGGGTGCCCGCACCTCGGACTACGGCAACCAGCTGCGCGAAAAGCAGAAGGTCAAGCGTATCTACGGCGTGCTGGAGCGCCAGTTCCGCCGCTACTTCGCTGAAGCGTCGCGCCGCAAGGGCAACACCGGCGAAACCCTGCTGAAGCTGCTGGAAGCGCGTCTCGACAACGTCGCTTACCGCATGGGCTTCGGCTCGACCCGCGCTGAAGCGCGTCAGCTGGTGAGCCACAAGGCCTTCACCGTGAACGGCAACGTCGTGAACATCGCGTCGTACCAGGTCAAGACCGGCGACGTCATCGCCGTGCGCGAAAAGGCCAAGAAGCAAGTGCGTATCGCTGAAGCGCTGTCGCTGGCCGAGCAAGTCGGCTTCCCGAGCTGGGTCTCGGTCGATGCGAAGAAGCTGGAAGGCACCTTCCGTTCGTTCCCAGAGCGTAACGAAATCGCTGCTGACGTCAACGAAGCGCTGATCGTCGAACTGTACTCGCGTTAATGGATGCGAAGGGGACGGCTTGCCGTTCCCTTTTCGTCTTCTCCGCCGGATCTTTACGGTCTTTGCGGAAACGGCGGGAGTGGTGGTGCGGATGCAGCAACCCCGGGTTGGCTCCGCAGCGAGTCTCGGCACCCAGGCACTCCCGCCGCACAGAATTCGTTTTACCGCCTGCTGATGCAGGCGTTCTCTTTAAAGCCATCAGCCTTATCGGTGTAACGAGCCGAGGGTATTGAAAAGGACTACGTTCATGCAAAATAGTTTGTTGAAGCCACGTATCATCGACGTCGAAGCACTGGGCGCCGGCCACGCGAAAGTCGTGATGGAGCCGTTCGAGCGTGGTTATGGCCACACCCTGGGCAACGCGCTGCGCCGCGTGCTGCTGTCGTCGATGGTGGGCTACGCCCCGACCGAAGTGACCATCGCCGGTGTCGTGCATGAATACTCGTCGCTCGATGGCGTGCAGGAAGACGTCGTCGACCTGCTGCTGAACCTGAAGGGCGTGGTCTTCAAAGTCCACAACCGCGATTCCGTCACTCTGACCCTGAAGAAGGAAGGCGAAGGCGCCGTCCTGGCATCGGACATCGACCTGCCGCACGACGTCGAGCTGATCAACCCGGATCACGTGATCGCTCACCTGACCGCCGGCGGCAAGCTGGACATGCAGATCAAGGTCGAGAAGGGCCGCGGCTACGTTCCTGGTAACGTGCGTCGCCTGTCGGAAGACACCAACAAGACCATCGGCCGCATCATCCTGGACGCTTCGTTCTCGCCAGTGCGCCGCGTGTCGTACGCAGTGGAATCGGCACGTGTCGAACAGCGTACCGACCTGGACAAGCTGATCATCAACATCGAGACCAACGGCGTCATCACCCCGGAAGAAGCGATCCGCCAGTCGGCCCGCGTCCTGGTTGACCAGCTGAACGTGTTCGCCGCCCTGGAAGGCACCGAAGCCGCCGCCGAAGCGCCGTCGCGCGCTCCGCTGGTCGATCCGATCCTGCTGCGTCCGGTCGACGACCTGGAACTGACCGTCCGTTCGGCAAACTGCCTGAAAGCAGAAAACATCTACTACATCGGCGACCTGATCCAGCGTTCGGAGAACGAACTGCTGAAGACCCCGAACCTGGGCCGCAAGTCGCTGAACGAGATCAAGGAAGTCCTGGCTTCCCGTGGTCTGACCCTGGGCATGAAGCTGGAAAACTGGCCGCCTGCTGGTCTGGAAAAGTAAGAATATTCACCCGAAAGTACACACCTACTTTTGGGTGGAATCAGCCAAAAAGGACTGGCAGAGCCAGATCCTTTTTGGAAGATAAAACCGCAGTAAAAACCTAAACTGAACCGGTCCGCGGACGTGCCTCAAAACACGGACGATCGAAGAACTGGATTTGAAAACACCCGAAAGGAAATACCATGCGTCACCGTCACGGCCTTCGCAAGCTGAACCGTACTTCGTCCCACCGCCTGGCAATGCTGCGCAACATGACCGTCTCCCTGCTGCGTCATGAAGCCATCAAAACCACCGTGCCTAAAGCTAAGGAACTGCGCCGCGTCATCGAGCCGATCCTGACCCTGGGCAAGACCGACACCCTGGCAAACAAGCGCCTGGCCTTCGCTCGCCTGCGCGACCGCGAAATGGTCCAGAAGCTGTTCGCTGAACTGGGCCCACGCTACGCCAACCGTAACGGTGGCTACCTGCGTATCCTGAAAATGGGTTTCCGCGTTGGCGACAATGCACCGATGGCTTACGTCGAACTGCTGGACCGTCCGGAAGTCACTTCGGCTGAAGAAGCACCGACCGCCGAGTAATCGACGGGTCAGTACTTGAAAAAAACCAGGCTTCGGCCTGGTTTTTTTTCGCCTGTCGCAGCTGTCATCGTTCCAACACGACATGCCGGGCCGGTGTACCATGCCGATGCGCTTGATAACCACCAGACACCCATGCACCGATTCTCCGCCCGTCGCCTGATGCAGGCCTGCCTGCTGCTGTTCGCCGTCTTCGCTTCCCTCCTGGCCGCACCGGGCCGCGCCGCCGAAGACTTCCTCGATCCCGCCGTCGCCTTCCGCTTCGAGGCGCGCATGACGGACCCGCAGACGGCCGAGGTCAGCTATACGATCGCCGACGGCTACTACATGTACCGCGAGCGCTTCGCGTTCAAGGCAACCGGCGCCGGCGTCACCCTCGGCGAGCCGCAGATCCCGCCGGGCAAGGTCAAGTACGACCAGACCTTCGAGAAGGATGTCGAGACCTATAAAGGCCGGCTGACGATCCGCATTCCGGTCGAGGGCAGCGGTCCATTCACGCTGGTCGCCACCAGCCAGGGCTGCGCCGACGCCGGCCTGTGCTATCCGCCGCAGGATCACAGCGTGGCCCTGGGCGCGGGCGGCGCCGATGCCGCGCCGGCATTGCCGATTGGGCAGGGCGCGCTGCAATCGTCGCCGTTGTCGTCGACGCCGCAGGTCGACCGCGCACCCGCCACGCCGGTCACGTCCGCTCCCGCCGCGCCATCCGCACCCGCATCCGACATGGCCGGCATCGCCGGTCTGCTCGGCGGCGGCAGCCTGCTGGCCATCGTTCCCGCCTTCATCCTGCTTGGCCTGGGCCTGGCGTTCACGCCGTGCGTGCTGCCGATGGTGCCGATCCTGTCCTCGATCATCGTCGGCGAGGGCAGCGTGACACGCGCGCGCGGCTTCGTGCTGTCGCTCGCGTATTCGCTCGGCATGGCGATCGTCTACACGCTGCTGGGCGTGGCTGCGGGCCTGGCCGGCGAGGGCCTAGCCGCGGCACTCCAGAATCCCTGGGTGCTGGGCACGGTCGCGCTGCTGATCGTGGCCATGGCGCTGTCGATGTTCGGTTTCTATCAGTTACAACTGCCTAACACCTTGCAGACCCGTTTGAGCGCCGCGTCGAACCGCCAGCAGGGCGGTAAACTCGCCGGCGTGTTCGCGATGGGCGCGATCTCGGCCCTGATCGTGGGCCCGTGCGTGGCCGCGCCGCTGGCCGGCGCGCTGGTCTACATCAGCCAGACGCGCGACGTGTTCATCGGCGGCGCGGCGCTGTTCTCGATGGCGATCGGGATGAGCATCCCGCTGCTGCTGGTGGGCCTGTCGGCCGGCTCGCTGCTGCCGCGCGCGGGTGCCTGGATGGAGTCGGTCAAGCGCCTGTTCGGTGTCCTGATGCTGGCGATGGCGATCTGGCTGGTGTCGCCGGTGATTCCGGCTGCAGCCGCGATGCTGCTGTGGGCCGCGCTGCTGCTCGGCCACGGCTTCTATCTGCTGCGCCAGACGCGCTGGTGGGCGGCGATGGCGGCCGGTGCTGCCTTCGCGCTGCTGGGGGCGATGCAGCTGGTCGGCGTGGCCAGCGGCGGGCGCGACGCCCTGGCGCCGCTGGCGCACCTGAGCGGCACGCAGCAGCATGGTTTGAGCTTCACCCGCATCAAGACCGTCGACCAGCTCGACGCGGCGTTGGCCGCCAACAGCGGCAAGACCGTGATGCTCGACTTCTACGCCGACTGGTGCGTGTCGTGCAAGGAGATGGAGAAGTTCACCTTCGTCGATCCGGCCGTGCAGGCACGGCTGGCCGAGACGGTGCTGCTGCAGGTGGATGTGACGGCGAACGATGCCGAGGACAAGGCGATGCTCAAGCGCTTCGGCCTGTTCGGGCCGCCGGGCATCATCCTGTTCGACGCCCAGGGGAAGGAGATCGCGGATAGCCGGGTGATCGGCTACCAGAATGCGGAGAAGTTCCTGAATTCGTTGCAGCGTTTGGAGTAGGGTTGGCAGCGAAGCTGCCAACCCCACGGCGGTGATCAGGCAGCGCGCTGCTGATGCTGATGATGACGGCCACCGCGACGATGCTTGCTTTGCTCGTCAAACGTCTTGCGCTGCTCCGGCGTCAGCACCGAGTAGAAGTTGTTCAGCGCCGCCAGACGCGCTTCCATGCGCGTGGTACGCTGCTTCTGCATGGCGATGTGGCGTTCCATGCGCTGTGGTGCGCTCAGTTTGGCGAATGCGGCGCGGTCCGGACGGCCGGCACGCTGGCCCTCGCCACGTTTCTGCGGCGTCATGCTGGCAACGAAGGCGTCCCAGGCCGGCTGCTGCTGCGCGTTGAGCTTGAGTGCGTCGCGCAGCCTGGCCTGGTGTTCGGCGCGCTTGGCCTGCATCTGCGCATGACGCTCGGCGCGCTTGGCCTGCCATTCGGCTTTCTTGGCGGCGCGCTGTTCCTGGGTCATGGCGTGGGCGTGACGGCCTTCGGCCGGGGCCGCGGTGCTCTGGGCTTGCGCGCCGACGGCGGCGCCGAACAGGCCGGCTGCGGTGAAGGCGATCACGAGGTGCTTGCGAAGGGTGTTCATGGCGGTTCCTTTGTGTGAGATGGGTGTCGTGCAGTCGAAACTCGCTGTGCACAGGACCCATCTTCACCAAAAGTTGTAACCGCTGGATTTCCCCTGTCTCGTACTTTGTATCAATATGTTTCGCGCCTTTCGGCTTATACACAGCGATACAAAATGCTGCCGCAGTCTTGTCATAAACTCGGATAATTGAGGTTATGGACAATCCCTCTACGATTCTGATCGTCGACGACGACCGCGACATCCGCACGCTGCTGGCCGATTACCTCGAGTCGAACGGCTACCGCACCCTGGCGGCCGCCGACGGCATCGGCATGTGGAAAGCGCTCGAGGATGCCCGTCCCGACCTGATCGTGCTCGACCTGAACATGCCGGGCGACGACGGCCTGACCCTGTGCCGCAAGCTGCGCGCCACTTCGACCCTGCCGGTGATCATGCTGACCGCCCGCAACGAACCGCTGGACCGCATCCTGGGCCTGGAGATGGGCGCCGACGACTACCTGCCGAAGCCGTTCGAGCCGCGCGAGCTGCTGGCGCGTATCCGCAGCGTGCTGCGCCGCTCGCACGCGATGCCGTCCAATGCGCCGTCCGAGAACGTGCAGCAGATGCGTTTTTCCAACTGGACCCTGGACCTGACCGCGCGCCACCTGGTCAACCCGGACGGCATTGTCATCATGCTCTCGGGCGCCGAGTTCCGCCTGCTGCGCGTGTTCCTGGAGCATCCGAACCGCGTGCTGAACCGCGACCAGCTGCTGAACCTGACGCAGGGGCGCGATGCCGACCCGTTCGACCGCTCGATCGACATCCAGATCAGCCGCCTGCGCCAGAAGCTGGGCGAAGACGCGCGCATGCCGCAAATCATCAAGACGGTGCGTAACGGCGGCTACGTGCTGGCCGGCCAGGTGACGGTGGAGCCGGCGGCGTGAAAGCCTTTCTCGGTTCCATGACCGGGCGCGTGTTCATCACGCTATTGCTAGGGGTATTGATCTCGGCCACGCTGACCCAGCTGGCGGCCGACTACCAGCGCCTGCGCGACTGGGAACGCCAGCGCGACCAGCACCTGCTGGAACGCGCCGAGCAACTGATCATGGCCACTGAGATCGTGCCGGCCTCGGCCCGTTCGATCTACCTCGACGTCGCCAACCGTCCGGGCCTGGAACTGCAGGTCAGCGAAGGCCTGCCGCCGGACGGCGCCATCACCCCGTTCGCCAGGCTGCTGTCGACGCGCCTGGGCAAGGGCTACCAGGTGGCCTCGGCCGCCACCCGTCCGCCGGCCTGCGACAGCGCGGTCAGCCAGCCGCTGATGTACGGCCTGCTCAATCTCGATTACGGCGGCGCCTGCGAATCGCTCAATATCCACCTGCGCGACGGCGCCGAGCTGCGCCTGTCGGTGCTGCCGCCGCGCGGCTCGCTGATCAGCGGCGACACCGACCTGCGCGCGCTGGTGCTGCTGTTCATGTTCAGCATCGCCGTGCTGGCCTACCTGGTGGCGCGCATGACCGTGCGTCCGTTCAAGCAGCTGGCGCAGGCCGCGCAAGACCTGGGCCAGGACATCAACCGCGCGCCGCTCGACCTCACCGGCGCCAGCGAGATCCGCCAGGCCAGCGCCGCCTTCAATGCGATGCAGGCGCGCATCCGCCAGTACATCTTCCAGCGCACGCAGATGCTGGCCGCGATCACCCACGATTTGCAGACCCCGCTCACGCGGATGCGCCTGCGCCTTGAAAAAGTGTCCGACGGAGAATTGCAGGAACGCCTGATCGGCGACCTGTCGGCGATGCAGCAGATGGTGCGCGAAGGCCTGGTGCTGGCGCGCAGCATGGACACCACCGAAACGATGCAGGCGCTCGACCTCGATTCGCTGCTGGAGGCGGTGTGCGCCGACGCCAGCGACGCCGGCCAGGAAGTCACGCTCACCGGCCGCGCCGCGATGGCGCTGCTGGGCCGCCCGCTCGACCTGCGCCGCTGTCTGGGCAACCTGATCGACAACGCGGTCAAGTACGGGCGCGAGGCGCGCGTCACGGTCGACCGCATCAACGGCGCTGCGCGGATCCGCATCCGCGACAACGGGCCGGGCATTCCGAAAACCGAGCTGGGCCGCGTGTTCGATCCGTTCTACCGGGTCGAGACCTCGCGCTCGCGCGAATCCGGCGGCACCGGCCTGGGCCTGACGATCGCGCGCAATATCGCCGAGCACCACGGCGGCAGCATCACGCTGGCGAACCATCCTGAAGGCGGGCTGGAAGTGACGCTGATGCTGCCCGAGTATTACCCGAACAAGTAAAGACAGAATTAATAACTCAGTAATATTACTGTGAGACAATGCGGCGCTCATTTGGCTGCACGCATCACTTGAACATTGACAGAAGCCGTCGGCACGGGCGGCGAGGGACGAGAATGAAAAAGAAGAATGTCGGCGTCATCGCCGTGGTGGCGGCGCTGGTCGTGGCCGGCGGCTGGTACTTCAACCAGGGCAACGACGCCCATGCCGAAAGCGGCAAGGGCGGTCCAGGCGGGCCCGGTGCCGGCGGCGCCCGTCCCCCGGTAACGGTCAACGTCGTGGCGCCGCAGCGACGCGACGTCGGCGTCGAACTGTTCGCCAACGGCACCGTGACCCCGCTGCGCACCGTCGACCTGCATCCCCAGACCACCTCCACCATCCGCAAGGTCCACATCCGCGAAGGCGACTTCGTCAAGGAAGGCCAGCTGATGTTCTCGCTCGACGACCGCGCCGACCAGGCCAACGTGGCCCGCGCCGATGCCCAGGTGGCGCGCGACCGCGCCACCCTGGCCGACCTCGAGCGCCAGTACAAGCGCAGCCAGGAACTGGTGTCGCAGAACTTCCTGGCTCAGAGCGCGCTCGATTCGCTGCTGAGCCAGGTGGAAGCGCAGCGCGCGCTGGTGCAGTCGAACCAGGCCGCGGCACGCTCGGCGCAAGTGAGCGCCAGCTACACCGCGATCCGCGCCCCGATGTCGGGCCGGGTCGGCGCCATCGACGTGCATCCGGGCAGCCTGGTGCAGATGACGACCTCGCTCACCAGCATCACCCAGCTCGATCCGATCAATGTCTCGTTCACGCTGCCGGAATCGTCACTCGGCGCGCTGCTGGCGGCGCAGAAGAGCGGCCAGGTTGAGGTGCGTGTGAACACCGGCAATGGCGCCACCGAAGACAGCGTCCCGGCGCTGGGCAAGCTGAGCTTCATCGACAATGCCGTCGACGCCCAGGCCGGCACCATCCGCGTGAAGGGCGAATTCGCCAACCGCGACACCCGCCTGTGGCCGGGCCAGTATGTTACCGCTCACGTCACGGTGCAGACGCTCAAGGATGCGGTGGTGATCCCACAGGGCGCGATCGTGACCCAGAACCAGGGCAACTTCGTGTACGTGGTCGGCGAAGGCAACGCGGCGCGCCAGGTGCCGGTCAAGCGCGTGTATGCGTATGGCGACCAGGCCGTGGTCACCGGGCTGAACGGCAATGAACAGGTCATCACCGAAGGCAAGCAGAACCTGCGCCCGGGCGGCAAGGTGAAACTGGCCGCCGCCGCCGGTGGCAGCAAGCGCGCGGCCGCTCCTGCAGCCAAAAAGGGCGAACAGGCATGAATCTGTCCGAACTGTGTATCCGCCGTCCGGTGATGGTGGTGCTGCTGTCGATCAGCCTGGTGCTGGTCGGCATCCTGGCCTATATGAACATCCCGGTCGCGGCGCTGCCCAGCTATAACACGCCGGTGATCCAGGTGAACGCCAACCTGGCCGGCGCCAGCCCGGAAACGATGGCCTCGTCGGTGGCGCTGCCGCTCGAAAAGCAGTTCTCGACCATCGCCGGCATCAAGCTGATCACCTCGACCAGCACCCAGGGCAACACCTCGGTCACGCTCGAATTCGACACCTCGATCGATGTCGACAAGGTGGCGGTCGACGTCCAGGCCGCGCTGCTCGGCGCCCAGCGCCAGCTGCCGCTGGAAATGACCGATCTGCCGTCCTACCGCAAGGTGAATCCGGCCGACGCCCCGATCCTGTTCATGCACATGACCTCGCCGTCGATGGACCTGTCGGAGCTGAACGACTACGCCGAGAACCTGGTCTCGCCGGCCATTTCCACCGTGCCGGGCGTGTCGCAAGTCTCGATCAACGGCGGCAAGCGTTTTGCCGTGCGGGTGCGCGCCAAGTCCGACCTGATGAACGCGCGCAATATCTCGATGGATGAACTGGCCGCGGCGCTGCGCTCGGCCAACTCGAATACGCCGCTCGGCCTGCTCGACGGTCCGACCCAGGCCCTGACGATCCAGGGCGGCGGCCAGCTGATGAAGGCGGCCGACTTCGCCAACCTGATCGTCGCCAGCCGCGACGGCCTGGCGGTGCGCCTGAAGGACATCGCCGACGTCCAGGACAGCTACCAGTCGGTGAAGGCGATGGGCAGCCTGAACGGCGAGCGCTCGATCTCGCTGATGGTGCAGCGCCAGCCGAATGCCAACACGGTGCAGGTGGTCGACGCCGTGCGCGCGCTGATCCCGCGCTTCCAGGAGCAATTGCCTTCGTCGATCAAGATCGACCTGGTCAACGACCGCTCGCTGTCGATCCGCGAAGCGATCCACGACGTCAACCTGACCCTGCTGGGCACCGTGATCCTGGTGATCCTGGTGATCTTCCTGTTCCTGCACCGCGCCGCCGCCACCTTCATTCCCGCGGTGACGGTGCCGATCTCGCTGCTGGGCGCGCTGTCGCTGCTCTACTGGCTGGGCTATAGCCTCGACAACATCTCGCTGCTGGGTATCACGCTGGCGGTGGGCCTGGTGGTCGACGACGCCATCGTGGTGCTGGAAAACATCGTGCGCCACATGGAGATGGGCAAGAAGCCGCTGGCCGCGTCGCTGATCGGCGCGCGCGAGATGGGCTTCACCATCATCTCGATCTCGATCTCGCTGGTGGCGGTGTTCATCCCGATCTTCTTCATGCCGGGCGTGATCGGCCTGCTGTTCCGCGAATTCGCGGTGATCGTCGGCCTGGCGGTGCTGGTGTCGGCGGCGGTGTCGCTGACACTGGTGCCGATGCTGTGCTCGCGCCTGCTCAAGGATGGCGGCCACGTCGATCCGAAAGACATGTCGTGGATCGGGCGCCGCTTCGAAGCCATGTTCGTCAATGTGCGCGACGCCTATGGCCGCTCGCTCGATAAAGCGCTGCGCGTCAAGCCGCTGGTGCTGCTGCTGGCCGCCGGCACCTTCGCCCTGACCGCCGTGCTGTACATGAGCATGCCGAAGGGCTTCTTCCCCGAGGAAGACATCGGCCAGATCCGCGTGACGGTGGAAGCGTCCGAAGACACCTCGTCGGTGGCGCTGGCCGAGCTGCAAGGTAAAGTGGTCGACATCGTGCGCGCCAACCCGTACGTGCAGGACACGACCTCGTTCAGCGGCGGCGGCAATACCGGCCGCATGTTCCTGGTGCTCAAACCGCGCGGCGAGCGTCCGCCGATGGACCTGGTGGTGGACGATCTGCGCAAGGCGACGCGCTCGGTCGCCGGCGTGCAGGTATTCCTGGCCCCGGTGCAGAACCTTCAATTGGGCGGGCGCCAGAGCAAATCGCGTTACCAGTACACGCTGCAGAGCGTATCCGGCGGCGAGATCGGCGGCTGGGCCGAGCAATTCCTGGAGCGCATGCGCGCCGACGACCGCTTCCGCGACGTCAACAGCGACTCGCAGAACAAGGCGCTGCAAGCCACGGTCGATATCGACCGCGACAAGGCGGCGCTGCTGGGCGTGCAGATGGCCGACATCCGTACCGTGATGTACGCCTCGTTCGGCGAGCGCCAGGTCTCGACGATTTATTCGACCGCCGCCAGCTACTACGTGATCCTGGAAGCGGCGGCCAGCGACCGCTACTACGACGAAGCGCTGTCGCGCGTCTCGGTGCGCAGCAAGAGCGGCGAGCTGGTGAAGCTGTCGAGCATCGCCAGCGTGCGCCGCACCGTCGGCCCGCTGCAGGTGAATCACCAGGGGCAATTGCAGGCCATCACGCTGTCGTTCAACCTGGCGCCGGGCGTGCCGCTGGGCGACGCCACCGACGCCATTGAGGCGATGAAGACCGAAATGAAGCTGCCGGCATCGGTGATCACCAACTACGGCGGCGACGCCGCGGTGTTCCAGGACACCCAGTCGAGCCAGCTGATCCTGATCATTACCGCGATCGGCGTGATCTACGTGCTGCTCGGCGTGCTGTACGAAAGCTATATCCACCCGCTGACCATCCTCGCCGGCCTGCCGTCGGCGGCGGTGGGCGCGCTGCTCACGCTGTGGCTGTTCGACATGGACCTGACCCTGATCGCCATGATCGGCATCCTGATGCTGATCGGTATCGTCAAGAAGAACGCGATCATGATGATCGACTTCGCCCTCGACGCCCAGCGCAATGGGGGAATGACGCCGGAAGCGGCGATCCGCGAGGCCTGCATCCTGCGTTTCCGCCCGATCCTGATGACCACGCTGGCTGCGCTGATGGGCGCGCTGCCGATCGCGCTCGGCATCGGTGCCGGCGCCGAGCTGCGCCAGCCGCTGGGCCTGGCGGTGTGCGGCGGCCTGATCTTCTCGCAGGTGATCACGCTGTACATCACCCCGGTGATCTACCTGTACCTGGACAAGTACAGCGGCACCGGACCGATGAGCGACGAGCAGATGGTCAAGCTCGACGAAGCGGCACCAGGCATGCATCATCCCGCGCATCCTGCTTGAAACATAGGCAAGGGGAGTCAGCCGGCCGCCATCGGGGATCGCAACCGGATCCTCTATGGCGGCCGGAAACATTTGGTAACATCCATTAATGAGTTGACCACACCGGCCGCGCCGCTCGCGTGATGCGTCCGCGACGCAAAACGGTTAGACTTCGGCTCTCTGCCGTTTTTTCGACACGCCGCTTCCAGGAACCCGATCTACCTTGCGCGACCATTCCCATACCTTCGATGCGGACAGTGACGTGTGCTCCCACTGCGGGCAGCCTTTGACGCGTCCCGCCCCATCCTATGGGCGCCAGGGACCGAACCGGCTGGGCTTGGTCGGCACGATCGCGCTGCACTTGCTGCTGGTGGCGCTGTACTTCTTCCAGCCCGAGGAAGACCAGGAAAAGCGCGCCAAGCCGGCCGCCGACCGCGAAAGCGAAGTGGTGTACGTGGCGCCCTTGTCGCAACCGACCCCGGCGCCGCGCGAGCAGGCGCCCAAGCCGCGTCCGACGCCGGCCCCGACCAAGACCCCGACACCGAAGAGCACGCCGCGCCCGCAGCAGGAGCGCGTCATCGTGCAGCGCCTGCCGGACACGATCACGATCCCCGACGAGCAGCCGGCCGAGCAACCGCCGCCGGCTCCGGCGCCACAGCCGAAGACCGAGGTCCCGCCCGAGACCGACATGGCCGCCTACATCGAAGCGCGCCGCAAGCAGCGCGGCGCCCCGACCGGCAGCGAAACCCCGAGCGAGGAAAGCGAAGCCGCGCGCGGCACCCGCAACGCGCTGGCGAACATCGCCGCTATCAACGGACGCGGGCGTGACGACAGCAACGAGAGCGGCGGCATCTTCTCGGTCTCGAACAAGACCTTCCACAGCATGGACCTGAAGTTCCGCGGCTGGAACCCGAGCTTCAAGCGGCGCTGGCTGACGGCGGTGACGGTGGAGCAGGGCAGCGAGCCGGATGTCGAAACGGCGGTGATCAAGAAGATGATCGAGCTGATCCGCCGCGAAAAGACCGGCGACTTCGAGTGGGACTCGCACCGCCTGGGCCGCGTGGTCAAGCTCAGCGCCCGTCCGCAGGATACCGACCAGCTGATGGCCTTCCTCTACAAAGAGATGTTCCCCGACTACAAGGCGCCGCCCGGACGCTAAGGCGTCGGTACCGACGCCCATCACCCTTTTATATCCGTGGGGTCAGATCCGACAAGTCGACACGAGCTGAGCATTGGTTGCTGTAGTTTCAAGTTGCCGCGTTAGGTAATGCTCAGCCTGTGTCCACTTTTCGGACCTGACCCCAGTCCGGCGCTTAGTACACCGCATTGGTCTGTCTCGACCTTGTTTGTTACTCCGGCAGGCAATTTTCTGGCCCGCAAATGTCCCACTTTTCGGCCAATGTAAATATATTATCTCTTGTTGCCGTACGACATCTTTTTGGCAAATGTTATATGATTGCTTGTGGGCTAATTGTCGAAAGGCAAATAGCAAATTTTCATTGATCGCTAGCGGTCATCACACAGGCACTCCATGACCGATCACCGATCAGGCGCCGTCGTCAACGAGCATTATCTCGACAAGGTGCTGGCGCTTTCCGAAGAAGTCGGCGTGACCGCGACCGAGGACATCTACGATACCCACGGCAACAAGTTGCTGGCAAAGGGCGCCCAGGTGTCGCGCAGACTGCAGGAGCGGCTGATCGTGCACCGGCTGCGTAAACCAATCGAATCCTGCATCGCCGTCGATGGCGCCATCGACGCGCGCTCGCTGGCCGATCGCGCCGCGCGCGCGGTCGAAGAGTCGGCCGCGCTGGGCGCGATTCTCGGTCTGTCGGGGATCACCGGCGACACGTTGCGGCGCGAGCTCGACGCACTCGAATTCTCCCCGCCGCTGGCGATGATGCTGACCATGATCGACCGCGGCGATCCGAACGGACTGCGCCACGTGGCCGAGGTGGCGACGCTGGCGCTGGCCTTCGCTGCGCATGCCGGCCAGGGGCCGGACATACGCCGTACCAGCGTGACGGCCGGTGTGCTGCACGATATCGGCGAGCTGTACATCAACCCGGAGCTGCTGCGCGCAACCCACGTGCTGGCGCCGGAAGAATGGGCACACGTCATCGTCCACCCGCAGATCGGCCGCCTGCTGATCCAGGACCTGGGCGACTGCCCGCCGGCGGTGGCGATCGCGGTGGCCGAACACCATGAGCGCCTGAACGGCACCGGTTACCCGCGCGCCATGGTGGTGGGGCAAAGCAGTACCGCCGGCCAGCTGGTCGCCGGCGCCGAACTGATCGCCGGGCTGCTGCACGAACCGAACCCGCTGCAGCGCGCCGACATGGCGCTGAAGGTGATCAGCGGCGAACACCCGCGTACGATCTCGGCCCTGATGTCGCAGGCCAGCCGCAAGCTCGGCGGCGACGACTTCGGGCTGGAAGTAGCGGGGATCGGCGACGACGAGATCATCCGGCTGTCCGAACGGATGAACCAGGCCACCGAGCTGGCGGCCCAGATCGCCCGCAGTGGCGCGGTCGCCCCCAAGCACCTCGACCTGCTGCTGCGCACGCGCGAACGCCTGGCGCTGGTGCAGCGCGCCTTCATGGCCACCGGCCTCGACATGCGCATCGCGGTGACGGAAGGGGCGCCGCCGGGTGCCGCCGAGATCTTCGAGAGCGAACTGGCGCTGAGCGAAATCAGCTGGCGCGTGCGCGACATCGGGCGCGACCTGGCGCTGCAGCTGGGGCCGGCGCGCACGTCGATCAAGGATGTCGAGGGCTTGCTGGGATTGATGTGCTGAGGCGACGAGAGCGGGCGCGGCTGGCGCCTGCCAGGGCACCGCGCTGAACCGGAGTCCGGTACGACGTTAACTTGTTAGTCATGCGACAATCCGGCCCGCACCGGCTGATGCGCCGGCCTGAATCCTGACGAAAGCGTTTGACGATGCCGACTCCCACGCCGCGCCGCGGCTCCCCGCTCTTGTTGCTGCCCATTGCGCTGATCGTGATTGCGCTGGCCCTGCTGTTCGCATGGACCGGCGGCTGGATCGGCGAGCACGGCGTGACGCCGCAAACCATGGTCAATACCGCCGAGGCATCCGGTACGCCGCCGGGCTTTCGCCGGGCGCACGCCAAAGGCATCTGTATCGCCGGCACCTTCACGCCCACGCCCGCCGCCGCGCAGCTGTCCACGGCGCGCGTGTTCGCGCAGCCGTCGACGCCGGTACTGGGCCGCTTCTCCAATCCGGGCAACGATCCGCACGCGCCGGACAACAAGGCCGCCGTGCGCGGCATGGCGCTGCAACTGAAGACCGACGACGGCCAGGAGTGGCGCATGGCGATGAACAGTTTCCCGTTCTTCGCGTCCTCCACGCCGCAAGGCTTCCAGGCCATGAATGCGGCCCGCTTGCCGGATCCGGCGACCGGCAAGCCGGACCCGGAGAAAATGAAGGCGGTGCTGGCGCGCTATCCTGAAATCGCCAACTTCATGGCGTGGTCGAAAAGCGCACCGACACCCGACAGCCTGGCCAATACCCGTTTCAATGGCGTCAATGCCTTCCGCCTGACCAACGCCCAGGGCGAGACGCGCGCCGTGCGCTGGTCGATGCGCCCGCATGCGCCCTTCGTGGCCGCCGATCCGGCGCAGCTGCAAGGCGCGGCGAACGACTTCCTGGCGGCCGACCTCGACCGCCGTCTGGCCGCCGGCCCGCTGCGCTGGGACATGGTGATGCAGTTTGCGGCGCCGGGCGATCCGATCGAAGACCCATCCAGGGCCTGGCCAGAGTCCCGCCCTGAAACCGTGGCCGGCACGCTGACGCTGGTGCGCGCCGAACCACAGGCGGACGGCGCTTGCCGCGACCTGAATTTCGATCCCCTGATCCTGCCGCAAGGTATTGCGGCAACCGACGACCCGGTGCTGCACGCACGCTCGTCGGTCTATTCGGTATCGTTCAATCGGCGCGAACGCGAAGTCAGCCAGGGCGCGGCACAACACGGGAGCGCACGATGAACCGTCCACGCCATTTCAATCTGCTGGCGCGCGTGCTGCACTGGTCGATGGCGGTCGCGATCCTGGCCATGCTGTTTGTCGGCGCCGCCATGGTGGTCTCGCTGCGCCACCGCGAGGCGCTGCTCGACCTGCATCGTCCGCTCGGCGTGGCGATCCTGTTGCTGGCCATCGTGCGCCTGGCGAACCGCCTGCGCCATGCGCCGCCACCGTTGCCCGCCGATTTGCCGCGCCTGCAGGTGTGGGCCGCCAAGGCCTCGCACTGGGCGCTGTACGTACTGATGCTGGCGATGCCGCTGATCGGCTGGGCGATGCTGTCGGCCGGCGCCTATCCGGTGCTGCTGTTCGACGGCGTCAGCCTGCCGCCGATCCTGCCGCACAGTCCTGTCATGTACGGCATCCTGCGCCCGCTGCACGGCGTGCTGGCGTATGTGCTGTTCTTCACCATCCTGGCCCATCTGGGCGCGGCCTTGTACCACGCGTGGGTGCGGCGCGACGGCGTGTTCGGGCAGATGGCCAGGGGCGATTGAGACGCTGTACATCGACCTGTGTGAAGCAGATACGCACCGATCGCGTATGATGGCCGTGTTACTTTTAATGAGGCTCATGATGCAGGATCTGTCGAAATATTCACTTTCTCAATTGCGCAAGCTGGAAGCCCAGGTTGGCGAAGAGTTAAAGAAGCGGCACTTTCTGGGAATCAGCCAGGCGCGTGAGCAGATCCTGCACATCGCCAGAAACGCCGGGCTTTCCATAGACGATCTTCTCTCCACCAAAACGCCGAAAGGGAAGAAGTGATATGACAGAGCGCGAAAACACGACTGCCGAACTGGTATTCGAGCTGGGCAAGGTAACGCGCCGCGCCTTCGATCGGACCAACGGCAAGGTCGACCCGGCCGGCTTGTCGAAGATTGCGAATACCTTGCTGGAAGCAGGGGACCGGAAAGTGGCGAACGAGATGCTGATGGTATTCGTCGCCGGCTTCGAGGAGGGCGATCCGCCTGAACGGCGTCTGCATCCGGAAGACCGCTAGAAAGACGTTGCGCTACCGGCCATCCGGAATGCGCCAGGACATAAAAAAACCGTGCCAGAGCACGGTTTTTTTATTGCGAGCAGCGACGGCAGCGATCAGTAGCCGGCCTTCAGCTTGCGCGCGATATCCATGGCGAAATAGGTCAGCACGCCATCGGCGCCGGCACGCTTGAACGCCATCATCGATTCCATCATGACCTTGTCGTGATCGAGCCAGCCATTGATCGCCGCGGCCTTGAGCATCGCGTACTCGCCGCTGACCTGGTAGGCAAAGGTCGGCACCTTGAATTCGTCCTTCACGCGGCGCACCACGTCCAGGTAGGGCATGCCCGGCTTGACCATCACCATGTCCGCGCCTTCGGCCAGGTCCAGCGCCACTTCGCGCAGCGCTTCGTCGCTGTTGGCCGGGTCCATCTGGTAGGTGTTCTTGTCGGCCTTGCCCAGGTTGGCGCTCGAGCCCACCGCGTCGCGGAACGGGCCGTAGAAGCTTGAGGCATACTTGGCCGAATAGGCCATGATGCGGGTGTGGATCAGGCCCTTGGATTCGAACGCCGAGCGGATCGCACCGATGCGGCCGTCCATCATGTCCGATGGCGCCACCACGTCGACGCCGGCTTCGGCATGGGTCAGCGCCTGCTTGACCAGCATCTCGATCGTCTTTTCGTTGACGATGTAGCCGTTCTCGTCCGGCAGGCCGTCCTGGCCGTGGGTGGTGTACGGGTCGAGCGCGATGTCGCTGATCACGCCCAGTTCCGGGAAGTTCTTTTTCAGCGCGCGGATCACGCGCGGTACCAGCCCGTCCGGGTTGGTCGCTTCGATGCCGTCGTAGGTCTTGACCGACTGGTCCACCAGCGGGAACAGGGCCAGCGCCGGGATGCCCAGCTTGACGCATTCTTCGGCGGTCTGCAGCAGCAGGTCGAGCGACTGGCGCTCGACGCCCGGCATCGAGGCCACTTGCTGGCGCTGGTTCTCGCCTTCCAGCACGAACACCGGATAGATCAGGTCGGCTGCGGTGATGGTGTTTTCGCGCATCATGGCGCGCGAGAACGGATCGCGGCGCATGCGGCGCAGGCGGGCCGCCGGGTAGGCGGCTGGAGTGATGATGGTCATCTTGTGGAGTCCCTTAAAGATCAGACGGAACTTGCGTCGTCCGCCGGCGGCGTGTCTCCGTTGGTGGGGGCATTTTCTTCGTTCTGCGTGAGGCCCGCCAATTCGATGATTTTTGCGTCGGCTTCTTCCAGGCCGATGCGCTTCAGGGCCGAGAACAGCTGCACTGTGAACGGGAAGCCATTGCCTTCCTCGTCGACATAACTGTCGAGCACGGCGCGTGCTTCGCGCAGGGCGTTGGTCGATTCGTTGCGGTTGAGCTTATCGGCCTTGGTCAGGATGCAGTGGATCGGTTTGCCGGTCGGGGCGAACCATTCCAGCATCTGCACGTCCAGGTCGGTGAACGGGCGGCGCGAATCCATGATCAGGATCAGCGCGGCCAATTGATCGCGGCGCTGGACATAATCTCCCAGCAGTTTCTGCCAGTGCAGCTTGGCCGAGCCCGACACTTCGGCGTAGCCATAGCCGGGCAGGTCGACCAGCAGCGCTTCGATCTCGTCGACGCGCACCGCGTCCTTGCGGTGCTGGCCAACGTGGGCGCCGCCGATCGAGAAGTAATTGATGTGCTGGGTACGACCAGGGGTCTTGGACGCGAACGCCAGGCCCTTCTGGTTGGTAAGGATATTGATCGCCGTGGATTTGCCCGCGTTCGAGCGCCCGGCGAAGGCAATTTCGGGCACCGTGGTGCCGGGCAAATCGCGCAACTGATTAACGGTCGTGAAGAACCGGGCCTGCCAAAGTCTGGACATGGGGAAAAGGTTTAAATGACAAGGGAATGGCGATGGAGAAACAAAGCTATTGTACAATAAGGGGTTGATTGCTGCTCCGGCCTGGCCGGGCCCAGTCAAAGGACCGCTGCACTGGACATTCCAATCGTGTTTGACTTTTTCAGGGTGCTAGTATGAATCGCTTGGCGTTGAGATCCTTGTTGGTTGTGACGGCAGTAGTCTTCGGCAGCGGTTTGATGGCCCCCGGTCCCGCACTGGCGGCGGCGGCGGCAGTTGCGCCCGCCGCCCCGGCCGGCGCCGTGAAAGTCGATCCGGCCCGCGGCGGCACCCTGTACGACAGTGGCGACGCGGCGCGCGGCCTGCCGTCCTGCCTGTCGTGCCACGGCGCCGCCGGCAACTCGTCGATCGTCGCCAATCCCAAGCTGGCCGGCCAGTTCGCCAGCTACACCCACAAGCAGCTGGTCGACTTCACCACGCCCAACCGCCAGCAGCCGATCATGACCACCTATGCCAAGATGCTGACCGATGCCGAGAAAAAGGACATCGCGGCCTGGCTCGCCACCCAGAAGCAAAAACCGGGCGCGGCCAAGAACAAGGATACGGTGGAACTGGGCCGCAAGATCTATCGAGGCGGCATCGCCGACAAGGGCGTGGCGGCGTGCGCCAGCTGCCACGGCGCCACCGCCAACGGCATCCCCGCGCAATACCCGCGCCTGGCCGGACAGCACCAGGACTACACAGTGGCCCAGCTCGACGCCTTCAAGTTAGGGGCGCGCAAGAACAGCCCGCAGATGACGACGCTGGCGCAGCGCATGTCGCCGGAAGAAATGAAGGCGGTGGCCGACTACATCGCCGGCCTGCGCTGACGGTTTGCCGGGTAGTTTGCCAGGTAATTACAGCAAGAAAAAACAGGGCGCCGGCATCGAGCCGTCGCCCTTTTTTTCGCGGGCACAGGTACACTGCCGCCCTGGACCAGATTGTATACAAAATGAGTACCACCGGAATTGAACTGAATACCCGCCGCCGCTGGCTGGACGAAACCGTCGAGCTGGTCTCGTCGATGCGCTTCGCGATCAGCCTGCTGACACTGATCGCGATCGCCTCGGCGATCGGCACCGTGCTGCAGCAGAACCAGCCGATGACCAACTACGTGAACCAGTTCGGGCCGTTCTGGTTCGAGGTGTTCGGCAAGCTCGGCCTGTACAACGTGTACGCCAGTCCCTGGTTCCTGATAACGCTGGTGGTGCTGATCACCTCGACCGGACTGTGCGTGGTACGCAATGCGCCGCGCATGGTGCGCGACATGCGCAGCTGGCGCGACAATGTGCGCGAAGATTCGCTGCGCAATTTCCACCACAAGCTGGCCTGGCAAACCCCGTTGAACCGCACTGCGCTGGCCGAGCAGAGCGCGTTGCGCCTGCGCCACGCCGGCTACGCCACCCGCATCGTCGACAAGGACAGCGGCATCCTGGTGACGGCAAAAAAGGGCGCCGGCAACAAGTTCGGCTATATCTTCGCGCACTCGGCCATCATCGTGATCCTGCTCGGCGGCATGCTCGATTCCGAACTGCCGGTACGCGTGCAGCAATGGATCTTCAATAAGACGCCATTCACCGGCGACGGCGTGATCGCCGACATTCCGGCCCAGCACCGCCTCGGCATCGGCAACCCGACCTTCCGCGGCAATACCGCCATCGCCGAAGGGCAGAGCAGCCGCACCGCGATCCTGAACCAGTCGACCGGCGTCTTGATCCAGGAATTGCCGTTCTCGATCGAGCTGAAGAAATTCCACATCGAGTTCTACTCGACCGGCATGCCGAAGCTGTTCGCCAGCGATGTCGTGGTGCGCGATCTGCAGGACGGCAATACCTTCCCGGCCACGATCAAGGTCAACCAGCCGCTGATCTACAAGGGCATTGCCGTCTACCAGTCGAGCTTTGACGATGGCGGCAGCAAATTGAAACTGACCGGTTTCCCGATGAGCGGCAGCGACAGCGCTTCGTTCCCGATCGCCGGCCAGGTCAACGGCGCCACCGAGCTCAAGGTCGGCGCCGACACCTATTCGGTCGAGTGGTCGGGCTTCCGTCCCTTCAACGTCGAGAACACGGCGCAGGGCAACGACGTGCGCGCGGTAAGCAAGGGCCAGTCGTTCAACCAGCAGTTCGCCGCCACCCTGGGCAAGGCCTCGGGTGCGGCCGCCAAGCTCGACGCCAACAAGGACCTCAAGAACGTCGGCCCCAGCGTGCAGTACAAGCTGCGCGACCACACCGGCCAGGCGCGCGAATTCATGAACTACATGCAGCCGGTGACGCTCGAGGGCAGCCAGGTCTACCTGGCCGGCGTGCGCGCCAATCCGTCCGAGAACTTCAGTTTCCTGCGCATCCCGGTCGACGACAAGTATGGCGTGGGCGACTGGATGCGCCTGCGCGCGGCGCTGGCCGACCCGGGCGCGCGTACGCTGGCCGCCGAGCGCTATGCGCGGCGCGCGCTGTCGCCGCAGCAGCAGTCGAGCGCGCTGGCCGGCCAGCTGCAGGAGTCCGCGGCGCGCACGCTGGCGATCTTCGCCGGCGAGGGCGGACGCGGCGGCTTCGTCGGCGTGGCGCGCTTCCTGGAAGGGGTGCCGGCGGCCGAGCAGGAAAAGGCAGCCGGCATCTTCATGAAGATGCTCAACGGCGCGCTGTGGGAACTGTGGCAGGTGGCGCGTGAAAAACACGGCGACGCCGCAGTCGAGGCCAGCGACGCCAACGGCCGCTTCCTGCAGCTGGCCACCAATGCGCTGTCGGACAGCTTCCTGTACGGCGCCCCGGTCTACCTGCAGCTGGACGAGTTCACCGAGGTCAAGGCCTCGGTACTGCAGATGACGCGCTCGCCGGGCAAGAACGTGGTCTACTTCGGCTGCCTGCTGCTGGTGGCCGGCGTGTTCGCGATGTTCTACATCCGCGAGCGGCGCGTGTGGATCTGGGTGAAGGACGGGCAAGGTGGGCCGGACGGCGGCGCCGAGGCGCTGATGGCAATGAGCACCCAGCGCAAGACGCTCGACTTCGAGCGCGAGTACGACGACTTGAAGACAAAGCTGCCGCAGACGGCGTAATCTAGCCACGGCCAGGAGGAAACAATGGAACTATCGCAAACCAAAGCAGTCGCGGGCAATGAGGCCACGCGCACCTACACCGAAGCGCCCGGCTATTTCCGCCGCCTGGGCGCGCTCGACTGGCTGTACGCCGTCGCCCTGTGCGCGGCGGCGCTGTTCGCGCTGAATCGCTACGGCCACTTCATGGACGTGTACGAAGAAGTGATCCTGGTGTGCACGGCGCCGGTGTTCGCGGCGCTGGGCTGGCACTGGAAGCCGATGCGGCCGCTGCTGGTCGGGGTTGGCCTGTTGTCGCTCGGCGCGATCGCCATGTACGACGGCAACCTGGCCGCGGCCGACCAGAAATTCTTCCTCAAGTACATGCTGTCGAGCCAGTCCGCGATCCTGTGGATGAGCGCGCTGTTCGTGTTCTCGACCGTGTTCTACTGGGTCGGCCTGTTCAGCCGCGGCAAGTTCGGCGGCGGCGTCGGCGCGCGCCTGTGCTGGACCGCCGTGCTGCTGGGTGCGGTCGGCATGATGGTGCGCTGGTACGAGAGCTACCTGATCGGTCCCGACGTCGGCCACATCCCGGTGTCGAACCTGTACGAAGTGTTCATCCTGTTCGCCATCATCACTGCGTTGTTCCACCTGTACTACGAAGAGCGCTACGCCACCCGCCAGCTGGGCCCGTTCGTGATGCTGATCATCTCGGCCGCGGTCGCCTTTTTGCTGTGGTACACGGTGTCGCGCGACGCCGCCCAGATCCAGCCGCTGGTGCCTGCGCTGCAGAGCTGGTGGATGAAGATCCACGTGCCGGCCAACTTCATCGGCTACGGCACCTTCGCCCTGGCCGCGATGGTCGCCACTGCCTACCTGCTCAAGTCGCACGGCATCCTGGCCGACCGCCTGCCGTCGTTCGAGGTGCTGGACGACATCATGTACAAGTCGATCTCGGTCGGCTTCGCCTTCTTCACCGTGGCCACCATCCTCGGCGCGCTGTGGGCCGCCGAAGCCTGGGGCGGCTACTGGTCGTGGGACCCGAAAGAGGTGTGGGCGCTGATCGTGTGGCTCAACTACGCGGCCTGGCTGCACATGCGCCTGATGAGCGGCCTGCGCGGCCGGGCCGCGGCGTGGTGGGCGCTGGTCGGCCTGCTGGTGACGACCTTCGCCTTCCTTGGCGTGAACATGTTCCTGTCCGGCTTGCATTCTTACGGAGAACTGTAAGGATAACGGTTCAAAGTTGGCGGCCTAACGCTCGCTTAAGGAGAACTGTTGTAAGGTAAAGGTTCTCTCAGTTCGCGGGGCCGCCATGCTCATCAAACGCAATCCAAACGGAATCGACCTGCCGTTTTCGTCCGAAATCACGCCGCAGGACGTGTACGAAGGCCGGCGCAAATTCATCGCCCGCATGGCGGCCACCGCCGCCGTCGGCAGCGGCATCTGGGAAATGGCCAACCGCGAAGCGATGGCCCAGGATGGCCAGAAGCTGGCGGCACGCCGCAACGCCGCCCTGTCCACCGACGAGAAACTGACCTCGTTTAAGGACGCCAGCAACTACAACAACTACTACGAGTTCGGCCTCGACAAGGGCGACCCGGCCGAGAACGCGCACACACTGCGCACCCGGCCCTGGACCTTGCGCATCGAGGGCGAGGTCAGGAAGCCGATTACGCTCGACATCGACAGCCTGCTCAAGCTGGCGCCGATGGAAGAACGCATCTACCGCCTGCGCTGCGTCGAAGGCTGGTCGATGGTGATCCCATGGCTCGGCTATTCGCTGTCGAGCCTGCTCAAGCAGGTCGAGCCGACCGGCAACGCCAAATTCGTCGAATTCACCAGCCTGGCCGACAGCAAGCAGATGCCGGGCCTGCGTAGCGGCGTGCTCGACTGGCCGTACGTCGAAGGCCTGCGCCTCGACGAAGCCATGCATCCGCTGACCTTGCTGACCATGGGCATGTATGGCCAGGTGCTGCCGAACCAGAACGGCGCGCCGGTGCGCCTGATCGTGCCCTGGAAATATGGCTTCAAATCGGCCAAGTCGATCGTGCGCATCCGCCTGCTATCGCGCCAGCCGCGCACCGCCTGGAACGATTCTGCGCCGCGCGAATACGGTTTTTATTCGAACGTGAACCCGAACGTCGACCATCCGCGCTGGTCGCAGGCGAGCGAGCGCCGCATCGGCGAGAGCGGGCTGTTCCAGCCCAAGCGCAAGACGCTGATGTTCAATGGCTACGACCAGGTGTCGTCGCTGTATTCGGGCATGGACCTGAAGCGCTTCTTCTGATGGCGGCCCAGCTTTCCAACAAACAGGTGGGGTGGGTCAAGGCGGCGATCTTCGTGCTGGGCCTGCTGCCGTTTGCGCGCCTGGTGTGGGGCACGGCGAGCGGGGCGTTCACCGATCCGCTGGCCGCGATCACGCAAGGCAGCGGCGAGTGGGCGCTGTACTTCCTGTGCATCACGCTGGCGGTGACGCCGCTGCGCCATTTCACCGGCTGGAACTGGGTGGTGCGCCTGCGCCGGATGCTGGGGCTGTTTACCTTTTTCTATGCGCTGGTGCACTTCATCGCCTTCCTGTGGTTCGACCATTTCTTCGACGTGGGCGAGATGCTGCGCGACGTGGTCAAGCGGCCGTTCATCCTGGTCGGCTTCATCGCCTTCGTGCTGCTGATTCCGCTGGCCGCGACCAGCACCAACGGCATGATCAAGCGCCTCGGCGGCAAGCGCTGGCAGTGGCTGCACCGCCTGATCTACCTGATCGCGCCGCTGGCGATCCTGCATTTCTGGTGGATGAAGGCGGGCAAGAACGACTTCGCGCAGCCGATCCTGTTCGGCATTATCGTGGCCGTGTTGCTCGGCTTGCGCGTGGTGTGGAGCCGGACCAAGGCGCGTGCCGCTGCACGCGCCTGATGCTCTCGAATGAGCGTTTCCGCGGCGATTGCCTGGCGCACCAGACTCGCCACCGCCCACTGCTTTCGAATACCAAAGCTGCAGCTAGAGTTTCGCTCCTGGCGTCGGCCAGCACCGCCGCCTGCGTGCGCGGCGAGGTGCAGCGGCCCTGCTTGTCGAGCGACACCAGGTAGAGGGTTTTGCAGTTAGCTTGGAACTCATTCAAACTTGAGTAGTCTTATCATACGGCGGTGAGTTCCACCGTGTCAGCCTGTGGAGAAGAAGGCTCTGGCCCTGCAACATTGCAGGGTGAAACCAGCTTCGACGAAGCAGGAATTCAACGGTAAAGCCAGCTGTAATGGCTTTACGTAAGTTTGAAGGAACGGAATCGCGGGCTGGCCATTGCCGCAGATCACCAGGGACGGTCCCGCTGCATCGTCTTCAGCCATAGCGACCCCGGAAGCTGCCTGCTCAAACTTTGAGCGGGCAGTTTACGCCGAACGCTGGTGATTTCGGGGTGGTGTCATTTCAGATTTCAGGTCGGTCAAACCTTCACTTCAGCATCGTTTCCAGCGCGAACAGCTCGGCCGGCGTTTCGCGGCGGCGCACCAGGTGCGGCTGCTCGCCATCGACGATCACCTCGGCGGCGCGGCCGCGGGTGTTGTAGTTCGATGCCATCGTCATGCCATAGGCGCCGGCGGTCATGATCGCCAGCAGGTCGCCCGCTTCCACCGTCAGCTCGCGCTCGCGCGCCAGCCAGTCGCCCGATTCACATACGGGGCCCACCACGTCATAGGTCACGGCCTCGCCGCCGCGCGACGTTACCTGCTGCACACCCATCCAGGCTTCGTACAAGGCTGGGCGCATCAGGTCGTTCATGGCGGCGTCGACGATGCAGAAGTTCTTTTCCACGCCCGGCTTCAGGTACTCGATTTTGGTCAGCAGCACGCCGGTGTCGGCCACGATCGAACGGCCCGGCTCGAAGATGACCTTGATCGGCTTGCCATCGTGCTTTTCAGTGCGCCAGGCGTCGATGCGGGCGAACAGGCGTTTCACATAGTCGCCCACCGGCACCGCCGGCTTGTCGCCGGCGACACCGTAGTCGACGCCGATGCCGCCGCCCATGTCGAGGTGGTGGATGTGGATGCCTTCGCTGTGCAGGGTGTCGATCAGTTCGATCAGTTTATCCAGTGCTTCCAGCAGCGGCGCGTCGTCCAGCAGCTGCGAGCCGATGTGGCAGTCGATGCCGACCAGGTCCAGGTGGGGCAGGGCGGCGGCGCTGCGGTAGGTGTCGAGCGCATCGTCGAAGGCGACGCCGAATTTGTTCGCCTTCAGGCCGGTGGCGATGTAGGGGTGGGTCTTGGCGTCCACGTTCGGATTCACCCGCAGCGAGACCGGCGCGCGCATGCCGAGCTTGCCGGCGACGTCGTTCAGGCGGTGCAGTTCGGGGATCGACTCCACGTTGAAGCAGAGGATGCCTTTTTCCAGCGCCAACTGCATCTCTTCCACAGTTTTTCCCACGCCCGAGAAAATGGTCTTGCCCGGATCGCCGCCGGCCGCGATCACGCGCAGCAGTTCGCCGCCCGAGACGATGTCGAAGCCCGCGCCCTGGCGCGCCAGCAGGTCGAGCACGGCCAGGTTGGAGTTGGCCTTCATCGCGTAGCAGACCAGCGCATCGCGCCCTTGGCAGGCGTCATGGTAGGCGCTGAAATTTTCCAGCAGCGCGGTTTTCGAATACACGTAGGTCGGTGTGCCGAATTGGTCGGCGATGGCGGACAGGGAGACGCCTTCGGCGTGCAGGACGCCGTCCTGGATAGTAAATTGCGACATTGAATTAACGGTGCGGGGCAGGGGTGGAAGCGTTATTCGAAGGCACCGGTTGAGGCGGCTGTTCGGTCTGGGCTGGCGTCGGCGCAGGGCGCGACGGCGGGTTCGGCATGTACAGCGGACCGGTCTGGCCGCAGCCTGCCAGCAGGCCGGCCAACAAAGCCGAGCCGGAAAGAAGCGCAAGGGTGGACTTCACGATTAGAATCACGGTTTGATTAGCAGATTTTGGAGTGTAGCATGACCGAAACCGAATTTTTGGACCTTGCCGACAGTACCCTCAGCCAGATCGAGGAAGCCTTCGACCGCCTCAACGACGAGGACGTGGTCGATGTCGAGTGCAAGCGCAGCGGCAACGTGCTCGAGATCGAATTCATCGACAACGGGTCCAAGATCATCGTCAACAGCCAGGCCCCGCTGCAGGAGATGTGGGTGGCGGCGCGCTCGGGCGGGTTCCACTACAAGCGCGTGGATGGGGAATGGCGCAATACGCGCGATGACAGCGAGTTCTTCGCGTCGCTGTCGAAGTATGCGAGCGAGCAGAGCGGGGCGAACGTATCCCTGACGTGATCGCGTAGGGTTGGCCGATCGTATAAAAAAGGGGCAGCCACTTGGCTGCCCCTTTTTGCTATCTAACGATCAGATCAGAACAATTCGTTCCGCACCGCGTCGCGCACCTTCTGCTCGCTCGGCGCCGGCGGCGGTCCCACGTCCAGCGTCTCGACGCCCATTCCCGGCGGCGTCTCCGCGTAGTAGAACTCGTTCCCATACTGCACCAGCCCGGCCGGCACTTCGCGTTCCACCATCGGTTCCGACTTGAGCGCCTTCTGCATGTAGCCGATCCAGATCGGCAGCGCCAGGCCGCCGCCGGTTTCGCGGTTGCCCAGGTTGCGCGGCTTGTCGTAGCCCATCCAGGCGATACCGACCAGCTTCGGCTGGTAGCCGGCGAACCAGGCGTCGATCGAGTCGTTGGTGGTGCCGGTCTTGCCCGCCAGGTCGGTGCGCTTCAGGGACATCGCCTTGACCGCGGTGCCGTGGCGCACCACGTCCTTGAGCATGCTGTCCATCAGGAAGGCGTTGCGCGCATCGATCACGCGGTTGGCTTCGTCGCCCGCTTTGGCCGGACGCGCTTCCGACAGCACCTTGCCATCGCTGTCGGTCACTTTCGAGATCAGGTACGGGCTGATGCGGTAGCCGCCGTTGGCGAACACGGCGTAGGCACCGGCCATCTGCAGCGGCGTGGTCGAGCCCGCGCCCAGCGCCATCGTCAGATACGCCGGATTGCGTTCCGGATCGAAACCGAAGCGGTTCGCGAATTCCTGGCCGTAGCGGGCGCCGATCTTGTTCAGAATGCGGATCGAGATCATGTTCTTCGACTGCATCAGGCCGCGGCGCATGGTCATCGGGCCGTCGTACTTGTTGTCGTAGTTCTTCGGTTCCCACGCCTGGCCGCCGGTCTGGCCGGCGTCAAACGAGATCGGCGCGTCGTTGATCACGGTGGCCGGCGACAGGCCGCGCTCGAGCGAGGCCGAATAGATGAACGGCTTGAACGAAGAACCCGGCTGGCGCCAGGCCTGGGTCACGTGGTTGAACTTGTTGCGGTTGAAGTCGAAGCCGCCCACCAGCGCGCGGATCGCACCGCTTTCGGTATCGGCCGCAACAAACGCCGATTCGACTTCCGGCATCTGGGTGATCAGCCATTTCGATTCGTCGTCCTGCGTCACGCGGATCACCGCGCCGCGGCGGATGCGGCGGTTCGGCGCCGCCTTGTCGGACAGCCAGGCGCGCGCGAAGGTCAGGCCCGGGCCGCTCAGGGTGATGGTCTCGCCCGAGGCGATGGTCGCCTTCACCTGGGTGCCGGTCACCTCCAGCACCACGGCGGCGATGATGTTGTCGCTGTCCGGATGCTCGGCCAGCTCGGCTTCGATCGCTTCGTCGGCTTCGCCCTTGGCGCCCGGGATCTCGATGTACGACTCGGGGCCGCGGTACGGGCGGCGGCGTTCGTAGTCCATCACGCCGCGGCGCAGCGCCAGGTAGGCGGCGTCCTGGTCGGCCTTGGTAATGGTGGTGAACACGTTCAGGCCGCGGGTGTAGGTGTCTTCCTTGAACTGTTCATAGACCAGCTGGCGCGCCATCTCGGCCACGTATTCGGCGTGCACGCCGAAGGCCGTGCTGTCCGACTTGATCTTGAGCGGCTCGTCCTTGGCTTGCGCGAACTGGGCGTCGGTGATGTAGCCGAGCGAGTGCATGCGGGTCAGGATGTACTGCTGGCGGGTGCGGGCGCGGGTCGGATTGACCACTGGATTGTAGGCGGATGGCGCCTTCGGCAGGCCGGCCAGCATTGCCGCTTCGGCCACGCTGATGTCGCGCAGGTCCTTGCCGAAATAGATCTGGGCCGCCGACTGGAAGCCGAAGGCGCGCTGGCCCAGGTAGATCTGGTTCATGTACAGCTCGAGAATCTGGTCCTTGCTCAGGTTCTTCTCGATCTTCCAGGCCAGCATCGCTTCATACGCCTTGCGCTTGAAGGTCTGCTCGGACGACAGGAAGAAGTTGCGCGCCACCTGCTGGGTGATGGTCGAGGCGCCCTGGCGCGCACTGCTGCTAGTGGCGTTGTGCACGGTCGCGCGCAGGATGCCCCAGTAGTCGATGCCGCTGTGTTCATAAAAACGGTCGTCCTCGATCGACAGCACCGCCTTCTTCATGACGTCCGGGATGTCCTTGAAATGCACCAGGGTGCGGCGCTCTTCGCCGAACTCGCCGATCAGGACGTTGTCGGCGGTGAAGATCCGCAGCGGCATCTTGGGCCGGTAATCGGTGATGGTGTCCAGCGCCGGCAGGTTCGGGTAGGCCATCGCCAGGGCGAAGACCACGACCAGCACGCCGATCGCGCCCAGACCAAACACGCCAGCGATGCCAAGCAACAACAGACGCTTGGGGCTGAACTTCGAGGAAGAGGATGAAGCTTGTTTCTCTTTCATGCTGACTTTCGCTTTGTTGATCCGCCTCATTATAAGGCAGCGGTTTTGCGCCTGATACTCACTTGAGCTCAATAAATCCTAGCAGCAAGAACTTAATGGCAAGGCTAATGACATTGTCTTAAGACTAAAAACACAAGAGGAATATTGGCCTTGCAATGGAAACCGGAAAGTGTGGCGCGCACGCGCCGGATTCTATTCTTCCCAGGTAGAAATATCTTGTCCCCAGTCATCTTTTGTTGCTACGATTTGCCTCTGTATTTGACGTAAGTATCGGATTTTTATAAGAAATACACACCTGTGGCATCCGAGACAACTTCCCCTTCGCGGGCGTTCATTGCAGTGACCTGTCTAATTGAAGAGCAGCTGAAGAGTAGCTAAGGGGAGTTTGAGTGATCAATCTGGGTTCCTTGTTCGGACGATCGACACCGCCAATGGTCGGGCTCGATATCAGCACGTCGGGTGTCCGCCTGGTCGAGCTGGCCGATGCCGGCAAAGGTGTCGTCCGCCTCGAGCGCTACGCTACCGAAGCGCTGCCGCGCGGCGCTGTGGTCGACGGCAATATCGAAAACCTGGAGCAGGTCACCGATGCGGTGCGCCGGGTCTGGAAAAAAAGCGGCACCCGTGCCCGCCACGTGGCGCTCGGCATGCCGCCGGCCGCTGTCATTACCAAGAAGATCATCCTGCCGGCCGGGCTGTCGGAAGACCAGCTGGAAGTGCAGGTCGAGTCAGAGGCCAGCCAGTATATCCCGTTCGCGCTCGATGAGGTCAGCCTCGACTTCGACGTGATCGGCGCCGCTCCCAATTCCGCCGAAGACATGGAAGTCATGCTGGCCGCCGCACGCCGCGAAAAAGTCGAAGACCGGGTCGCGATCGCCGAAGCCTCGGGCCTGATCGCCACCGTGATGGACATCGAATCGTATGCCGCCCGCAGCGCACTGGAACACGCGGTGATGCCGCGCGCCGGCCAGATCACAGCCCTGTTCCAGATCGGCGCCCAGGCCACCCACGTCTCGGTGCTGGTCGGCGCCGACACCGTCTACGAGCGTGAGCAGCCGTTCGGCGGCAACCAGCTGACCCAGGACATCGTGCGCGCCTACGGCATGGCGTTCGAGGAAGCGGAAACCCGCAAGAAAGCCAACGACCTGCCCGAGAACTACGGCCCCGACGTGCTGGCGCCGTTCCTGGAAAACGCGGCGCTCGAAATCACGCGCGCGATCCAGTTCTTCTACACCTCGACCCCGTACACCCGGATCGACGGGCTGTACCTGGCCGGCGGCTGCGCGCTGCTGCCGGGCCTGCTCGACATCGTTGCCAGCCGTACCCGCATCAACACTGCCCTGGTCGCGCCGTTCGACGGCATGCAGTTCGGCCCGAGCGTGCGCGAACACCAGCTGCGCCAGGAGGGCCCGGCCTTCCTGGTCGCCTGCGGCCTGGCGCTGCGGAGGTTCGGCTGATGATCCGGATTAACCTTCTCCCGCACCGCGAAGCCAAACGCAAGCAGAAGCAGCAAGCCTTCGTGGCCCTGCTGGCGCTGGGCGGCGTGGTGGGCGCGGCTGTGGTGCTGCTGGTGGGCGGCTACAACGCGCGCCAGATCTCGGTCCAGGAACAGCGCAACGCCGTGCTGACCCAGGCCAGCGCCGACCTCGACAAGAAAATTGCCGAGATCAAGACCCTCAAGGAAGACATCGCCGCCCTGCAGGCGCGCCAGCAGGCGGTGGAAGACCTGCAGGGCGACCGCAACCAGCCGGTGCACCTGCTCGACGAGCTGGTGCGCCAGACTCCGGAAGGCGTGCAGCTGAAAAGCGTGAAGCAGGATGGCCGCCGCGTGACCCTGGGCGGCAGCGCCCAGTCGCAGGAGCGGGTGGCCGAACTGCTGCGCAACCTGTCCGGCGCCTCGCCCTGGCTGCAGACGCCCGAGCTGGTCGAGGTGCGCGCCGCGACCGTCGGCGGCGCCAAGGGAACCAGCGTGCGCCGCGTGGTCGAGTTCACCCTGACCGTTGCGATCAAGCGCAGCCGCGACGAAGAACAGGCCGGCAAGGATGGCAAGCCGGTCAAACGTGCCAAGAGCAGCACATGAAGAATATCGATCTCAACGAGCTGTTCGCCGACCTGGCGGCCCAGTTCCAGGACTTGCAGGGACGCCAGCCGGGCCAGTGGCCGCTGGCGCCGCGTCTGCTGTGCGCGGCCGGTGTGATGGCGGCGGTGATTGGCCTGGGCTACTTCTTCTACTGGAGCGAACAGTTCGCGCAGCAGGACAGCGGCGCCGCCCAGGAACAGACCCTGCGCACCGAATACGAAGCCAAGATGGCGCAGGCGATCAACCTGGAAGCGCTCAAGGAACAGAAGAACCAGGTCGACCAGTACGTGGCGCGCCTGGAACGCCAGCTGCCTAACAAATCGCAGATCGCGGATCTGCTGTCGGACATCAACCAGGCCGGCGTCGGCCGCGGCCTGCAGTTCCAGATGTTCAAGCCGGGCCAGGAAGTGCTGCGCGACTATTACGCCGAGCTGCCGATCGACATCCGTGTGAATGGCCGCTACCACGACATGGGCGCGTTTGCCGCCGACATGGCGAACCTGCCGCGCATCGTCACGCTGAACAATCTGGCGATCCTTGATAAGGACGGCGTGCTGGAAATGGAAGCCATCGCCAAGACCTTCCGCTACCTCGACCAGGAAGAACTGGCGGCGCAGCGCAAGGCGCGCGCGGAAGAGAAGAAGAACAAGCGCAAGCGCGGAGGCGGCTCGTGATGCACGTTAAACAGTTTGCGCCGGCGTTGGCGGCCTTGTTGCTGGCCGGCTGCGGCGACGGCGGCGTGGGCGAGATCCAGGACTGGATGCGTCAGGTCGAAGCGCGCACCGCGGCCAAGGTCGAGCCGCTGCCGGCGCCGACCCAGTTCGTGCCGCAAGGCTATGTGCCGGGCGAAGCGCTGGACCCGTTCAACATCGCCAAGCTCAGCGGCGACGCGACCCAGGCCGGCGCCACGCGCCGCAACCCGTATCAGCCGGACGTGAACCGGCCCAAAGAATTGCTCGAAAACTTCCCGCTGGACACGATGCAGATGGTCGGCACGCTCCATAAAGGCGGCGTCAGCTACGCGCTGGTGCAGGTCGAACGCACCTTGTACCACGTGCGCGCCGGCCAGCGGATGGGACAGAACTATGGCCGCATCGTGCGCATCACCGACGGCGCCATCGAACTGCGCGAAGCCGTGCAGGATTCGAACGGCGACTGGACCGAACGCATGGCAACGATCGAGCTGCAGGAAAACAAGGAGAGTGGGAAATGACCCCAGGTTTTAACATGCGTCCGCGTTCGCGCTTCAGCTTTGCCGTGCCCGCGGCCCTGGCGCGCGCTGCCGCCGCACTGCTGCTGACGGCCGGCGCCGCGCTGGCGCAGGCCCAGTCGACGCCCCAGAATGCGATCGAATCGATCACCGCCAACCAGCAGGGCGCCAACGTGGTCATCAATGTCGCCATGCGCCAGGCGCCGGCGCGCGCGCCGATCGGTTTCGCGATCACCAACCCGGCCCGCATCGCGCTCGATTTCGGCGCCACCGCCAACGCGACCGGCAAATCGACCCAGGAACTGAACCTGGGCGACGTGCGCGGCGTGAACCTTGTGCAGGCCGGCGAACGCACGCGCCTGGTGCTGAACCTGTCGCGTCCGCTCAACTACGCCACCGCGATCGACGGCAAGTCGGTGATCGTCACTGTCGAAGGCACCGGCGCCGTGGCGCGCGCGGTGAATGCCGACGGCTTGCCGGCTGCTGCTGCGGCTCCGGCCGCCAGCGTGCGTCCGGCCCTGCGCGGCCTCGACTTCAAGAGCGGCGCCAACAACGCCGGCCGCGTGGTGGTCGACCTGCCCAACAGCCAGGTCGCGGTCGACGTGCGCCAGACCGCCAGCGGCGTGGTGGTCGACTTTGCCGGCACCCGCCTGCCGGAAAACCTGCGCCGCCGCCTGGACGTGACCGACTTCGGCACCCCGGTTTCGAGCGTGACCACCACCAGCCACGGCGACAACACCCGCATGACCATCGCCGCCCAGGGCAACTGGGAGCAGTCGGTGTACCAGAGCGACACCCAGCTGGTGGTCGAGGTGCGCAAGGTGGCGGTCGATCCGAACCGCGTCAGCCAGGGCTCGGCGAACAATCCGCAAGGCTTCAACGGCGAAAAGCTGTCGTTCAACTTCCAGAACGTGGAAGTGCGCGCCGCACTGCAGGCAATCGCCGACATCTCGGGCCTGAACATCATCACCAGCGATTCGGTTGCCGGCAACCTGACGCTGCGCCTGCGCGACGTGCCGTGGGACCAGGCGCTGGACGTGATCCTGACCGCCAAGGGCCTGGACATGCGCAAGAACGGCACCGTGCTGTGGATCGCGCCGAAAGAAGAACTGCTGACCAAGGAAAAGCTGGAGCTCGAGCAGCGCGCCCAGATCGCCGAACTCGAGCCGCTGCGCTCGGAGATCTTCCAGCTGAACTACCAGAAGGCGGAATCGTTCCGCAACGTGTTCGGCCTCGACGCCAACGGCGGCGCCAGCGCCAACGACAAGAACCGCGTGCTGTCCAAGCGCGGCAGCGCCATCATCGACCCGCGCACCAACCAGCTGTTCGTGACCGACATCGCCTCCAAGATCGAGGATATCCGTAAACTCATCCAGAAGACCGACATCGCCTCCAAGCAGGTGCTGATCGAGGCGCGCCTGGTGGAAGCCAACGACGGCTTCTCGCGCAACCTGGGCGCCAAGCTCGGCTTCGCCGACATGCGCACCCTGCGCGGCGGCGACTCGGGCTGGCAGGTCAGCGGCAACGAGCGCATCGCCATCGGCGGCAACCTGAACGGCGTGGGCCAGGTCACCGGCCAGGTCTCGAGCGAGAACAGTTTCGCCAACACCACCATGGTCAACCTGCCGGCCGCGAATATCGGCGGCATCGCCCCGACCTCGCTGGCGTTCTCGCTGTTCTCGTCGGCCGCCAACCGCTTCCTGAACCTGGAACTGTCGGCGCTGGAAGCCGACGGCAAGGGCAAGATCATCTCGTCGCCGCGCGTGGTCACCGAAGACAAGCAGGTCGCCGTGATCGAGCAGGGCGTCGAGCTGCCGTACGAACAGGCCACCAGCAGCGGCGCCACCTCGATCAGCTTCAAGAAAGCCAACCTGCGCCTGGAAGTGATCCCGCAGATCACGCCGGACGGCAACGTGGTGCTGGAAGTCGACGTCAACAAGGATTCCAAGGGCGACGAGACCCGCGCCGGCTTCGCCATCAACACCCAGCACGTCAAGACCAAGGTCATGGTCGAGAACGGCGGCACCGTGGTACTGGGCGGCATTTACCAACAGACCGAGCGCAACAACGTGACCAAGACCCCGCTGCTGGGCGACGTCCCGCTGCTGGGCTACCTGTTCAAGACGACCGGACGCGAGAGCACCAAGACCGAATTGCTGGTGTTCATCACGCCCAAGATCGTCAACGAGAACGTGGCCGGCGTGCGCTGATGTAGCAGAGAGCAGCGCTGCCGGGCCAGGAATTTCATCCATCACAACAACCGACAACAACAAGTCCTGATATGAAAAACCCGAACTTTACCTACGGCACCCTGGCCCTGCTCCTGGCGGCCACCCTGAGCGCCTGCGGCGGCGGTGGCGGCAGCCCCGGCACCACCGTCGGCAACACCGGCAACGGCGGCAGCGGCGGCGGCACTACCACGCCGGCGGCGCCGAGCGTCGGCGTGACCCTGGTCGGCGCCAATGGCCAGGCCAGCGGCGCGCTCAGCGGCGCCACGCCACTGACCGTGCGCGCGGTCGTGCTCGACGCCAGCAACAAGCCGGTGCCCAATGCCCTGGTCGCTTTCACCTCGAGCGCCACCCTGGCCGTGTTCGCGCCCGAGTCCGGCACCGCGCTGACCGACGCCAGCGGGACCGCCAGCATCACCATGCGCGCCGCCAGCCTGGCCGCGGGCGGCGCCGGCAGCGTCACCGCCACCGCCACCTTGCCCGGCACCGCGACCACCGTCAGCGGCAGCGCCAACTATTCCGTCAATGCCACCGCGCTCAGCTTCAGCGCGGTGCGCCTGGATACGGCCAGCATCGATGCCTATGGTTCGACCCTGGTGTCGGTCGATCTGCTGGCCAACGGCGCCAAGTACACCGGCCAGCAGGTCAACGTCAGCTTCAGCTCGGCCTGCGTGACCGCCGGCAAGGCGACCCTGGCAGCCAGCGTCGCCACCAATATGGGCACCGCCCAGACCGTATATCGCGACCAGGGTTGCGGCAACAACGACGTGATCACCGTCTCGTCCGACGGCGTCGCCACTCCGGCCGCCGCCTCGCTGGCGATCGCGGCGCCGAGCGCCGCCTCGGTCCAGTTCGCTGAAGCAGTACCAAACGACAAATCGATCGTGATCCGCGGCCAGGGCGGCATCAACCGCACCGAGACCGCCACCCTGCGCTTCCGCGTGTTCGACGTGTTCGGCCGTCCGCTGGCCGGCAAAGCGGTCGATTTCCGGGTGATGCCAGAAGGCGTGGTCACCCTGAACAAGGCGCGCGACAACACCGACGCCAACGGTGAAGTGATCACCACCGTCAACTCGGGCACGATGCCGACCAGCTTCCGCGTCCACGCCACGCTGCCGGGCACCGCCACCGCCAACCGTCCCGACATCACCACCGCGTCCGATTCGATCGTGGTGACCACCGGCCAGCTGGTGCAGCGCGCCTTCTCGCTGAGCGTGACCAAGGCCAATGTCGACGGCACCTTCGACAGCGGCACCAGCACCCCGGCCTCGGTCGCCAACATCCTGATCGCCGACGGGTTCGGCAACCCGGTGGCGGACGGTACCCCGGTGGTGTTCCAGACCAATATCGGCGCCATCGGTTCGTCCGACCGCGGCGGCTGCCTGACCGTGAACGGCGGCTGCTCGGTCGACTTCCGCGTGCAGAACCCGCGCACCGCGCTGCCGAACCTGCCGGCCACGCCATGCAACACCGGCAGCGGCCCGGGCGTCTCGCCGGACAGCACCCGTCCGGGCGTGGCGACCATCTGCGCCAGCACCACCGACGGCACCAATACCCAGTTCGCCAAGACCACCATCACCCTGAGCGACAACATCCTGGCCCGGGTCTACGTGAATGGCAGCACCACCCCGGCCAGCGGCGATCCGATCGACCTGGGCGATGCGCCGGCCGCCGATCCGAAGGTGTTTACGCTGCAGCTGACCGATCTTAACGGCAATCCGCTGCCAGCGGACTCGGTGGTGGCGATCACCGGCCTGTCCGGCGCCACGCTGGTGGAGATCACTCCGGCCAAGGTGGGCAACATCTTCGCCGTCCACAGCAGCGGCACCGCGCCCAACGGCTCGACCCACCGCGTCACGCTGAACGCCGCCACCAAGCCGTGCACCGCGGCGGCCAAGGCGACCTTCAACGTGTCGGTGACCACGCCGCGCGGCGACACCAGCTCGAAGGCGTTCACCATGAACTTCACCTGCCCGTGATTCCGCGCTACGCGTCGGGGATAGCTTGACGCGATGATTTGACGAAATGAGAGGCTGCCAGTCTATACTGGTCGCCTTTTCATTTGAGCGGGCTTGGTAGTGCCACATCCCAAGAACAACAATATTTTCCTTGTCGGCCTGATGGGGGCGGGAAAGACCACCATCGGCCGGCTGCTTGCGCGCAAGCTGAACCGCCGCTTCATCGACTCCGACCACGAGATCGAGGCGCGCACCGGCGCCACCATTCCCTGGATCTTCGAGATCGAAGGGGAGGCCTGCTTTCGCAAGCGCGAAGCCGACGTGATCCGCGACCTGACCGCCCAGGACGGCCTGGTGCTGGCCACCGGCGGCGGCGCCGTGCTGAATCCTGAAAGCCGCGCCCTGCTGGCCGAGCGCGGCACCGTGATCTACCTGCGCGCCTCGATCGGCAGCATCCTGCAGCGCACCTCGCATGACAAGAACCGTCCGCTGCTGCAGACCGCCGACCCGCGCGCCAAGCTGGAAGAGCTGCTCGAGCAGCGCGATCCGCTGTACCGCGAGATCGCGGACCTGGTCATCGACACCGGCCGTCCTAACGTACAATCGATGGTACAAACCATATTGGACCAGCTGGCGGCGCAGGAAAACGCACGCGCGCGCCGGCTTGCAAGGACAGCGATGAACGAACAGGCACAGACCCACCTCACCCTCAACGTCGATCTCGGCGAGCGCAGCTACCCGATCGCGATCGGCCCCGGCCTGCTGGACGATGGCGCACTGCTGGCGCGCCATATCCAGGGCCAGAAGGTGGCCATCGTCACCAACACCACGGTCGCGCCGCTGTACCTGGACAAGGTCGCCGGCCACCTGCGCGCGGCCGGCCGCGAAGTGGTCGAGATCGTGCTGCCGGACGGCGAAGAGCACAAGAACTGGCAGTCGCTGAACCTGGTGTACGACGCGCTGCTGCAGAATAAATGCGACCGCAAGACCACGCTGGTGGCCTTGGGCGGCGGCGTGATCGGCGACCTGACCGGCTTCGCCGCCTCGAGCTATATGCGCGGCGTGCCGTTCGTGCAGATCCCGACCACGCTGCTGGCCCAGGTCGATTCCTCGGTCGGCGGCAAGACCGGCATCAACCACCCGCTGGGCAAGAACATGATCGGCGCGTTTTATCAGCCGCGCGCGGTGCTGGCCGATACCGCCACCCTGGACACGCTGCCGGCGCGCGAGCTGGCCGCCGGCCTGGCCGAAGTAATCAAGCACGGCGCGGTGCTGGACGCCGCCTTCTTCGACTGGATCGAAGCGAATATCGACAAACTGGTCGGGCGCGACCCCGACGCGCTGGCGCACGCCATCGCGCGTTCGTGCGAGATCAAGGCCGACGTGGTGCGCAAGGACGAGCGCGAAGGCGGCCTGCGTGCGGTGCTGAACTTCGGCCACACGTTCGGCCACGCGATCGAGAACGGTCTCGGCTACGGCGCCTGGCTGCACGGCGAAGCGGTCGGCTGCGGCATGGTGATGGCGGCCGACCTGTCAGCGCGCCTGGGCCTGATCGATCCGGCCAGCGTGGAGCGCATGCGCGCCCTGGTGCGCGCCGCCGGCCTGCCGGCCAGCGCGCCCGACCTGGGCGAGGCGCGCTGGATCGAGCTGATGGCGGTGGACAAGAAGAACGAGGGCGGCGAAATCCGCTTCATTCTTCTGAAACCGCTCGGCAGCCCGTCGATCACCACCGCGCCGATCGAGCACCTGCGCTCGACGCTGGCGGCCTGCAGCGGCTGAAGGGGAGGGCGATGATGGACTTCGACGCCGGCCTGGCCCCGTACGCGGCCCATTCCTCGCAATCGCGCGGGCGCAAGCACGCCGAGCCTGCACCCGGTTCGCGCAGTGAATACCAGCGCGACCGCGACCGCATCATCCACTCGACCGCGTTCCGGCGCCTGGAATACAAGACGCAAGTCTTCCTGAACCACGAAGGAGACCTGTTCCGCACCCGCCTGACGCACTCGATCGAGGTGGCGCAGATCGGCCGCACGCTGGCGCGCAGCCTGCGCCTGAACGAAGACCTGGTCGAAGCCACCGCGCTGGCGCACGACCTGGGCCACACGCCGTTCGGCCACGTCGGCCAGGACGTGCTCAACGAATGCATGGCGGACTATGGCGGCTTCGAACACAACCTGCAAAGTCTGCGCGTGGTCGACCACCTGGAAGAGCACTACGGCGCCTTCGACGGGCTGAACCTGACGTTCGAGACGCGCGAGGGCATCCTCAAGCACTGCTCGCTGAACAACGCGCGCCAGCTGGGAGAACTCGGCCAGCGCTTCATCGACCGCACGCAGCCCAGCCTGGAAGCGCAGCTGACCAACCTGGCCGACGAGATCGCGTACAACAACCACGATATCGATGACGGGCTGCGCTCTGGCCTCCTCACGATGGCGCAGATGGAAGAAGTGGAGCTGTTCGCGCGCCACCGGCATGCGGTGGAGCAGGCGTATCCGGGGCTGGCGGGGCGGCGCGCGTTGTACGAGACGATCCGGTTGATGATCACGGCGATGACGGCCGATCTGGTGGAGACGTCGAGTGCCTTGCTGCTGGAAGCGGCGCCGAAGAGCATCGACGAAGTTCGGGCCGGGCCGCCGTTGATTCGTTTTTCAAGCGAGATGCGGGCCGAGACCACGGCGCTGAAGCGCTTCTTGTACGCGAACCTGTATCGCCATTTCCAGGTCAATCGCATGCGGGTGAAAGCCAGCCGCATCGTGCGCGAGCTGTTCGAAGCGTTCCTCAACGATCCGGTGCTGCTGCCGAACGATTATCAGGTGGCGGACGATCCGATGAAGCAGGCGCGCAAGATCGCCGATTACATCGCGGGCATGACCGACCGCTATGCGATCCGCGAGCATCGGCGGATTTTCTCGCTCGATCATTTCTGAGGTACGAGCCAAGCAGTCCCTGATTTTCAATTTATTTGGCTTTTCACGGAGCGTGAAAAGACTTAAAAAATGAAATTTGGGGGACGCTTGAAATATTGCTATGCGAAGAGGCTAGGCGCTGCCAGATCCAGCAACAGCTTCTTGACCGGCGCCGGCAGCGGGGCGTCGCTGATGGCGCTCATGTCCCACCACTGATAACGGCTGTCGGCATCGGCGCGCGACGCCAGCGTCACGGCGAACGGCGCGATGTGCAGCTTGTAGTGCGTGAACACATGCACCAGCGGACGCAGCGCGCGTACTTCGTCGAGCGTGCCGAAGGCGCTGGCCGCCGCGGCGACATCCGAGGTACAGACCGGTTCTTCATCTTCTTCCATCGGCACATGCCCGCCGACTTCCGGCAGCGACAACAACCCGCCCCAGATGCCGGTCTGCGGCCGCTGCTCGAGCAGCACCTGGCCGCCATCGACGATCACGAGCATCGCGGTGCGCTTTTCCGGCGTCGTCTTCTTCGGCTTGCGCACCGGCAGTTCGGCGGTGCGCCCGGTGGCGAAGGCCACGCAGCGGTCCTGCAGCGGACAGCGCCCGCAGTCGGGCCGCGAGCGCGTGCACAGCGTGGCGCCCAGGTCCATCAGGCCCTGGGTATAGGCCTCGATCGCGCCAGGATTGTCCTGCGTCTCCGGCAGCAGCGCTTCGGCGCGGCGCCACATCGCATCCTCGATCGGCTTGATGCCCGGGTAGGCGTCGATCCCGAACACGCGCGCGAACACGCGCTTGACGTTGCCGTCCATGATGGCGGCGCGCACGCCGCCGGAGAACGCGGCGATCGCCGCCGCGGTCGAGCGGCCGATGCCGGGCAGGTCGGCCAGCAGTGCCGGGTCGCTCGGAAACACGCCGTCGTAGTCCTGCACCACGCGCTTTGCGCAGGCGTGCAGGTTGCGCGCGCGCGTGTAGTAACCGAGGCCGCTCCAGTGCGCCATCACGTCTTCGCTTGGCGCTTCGGCCAGCGCCTGTACGGTCGGGAAGCGTTCCAGGAAGCGCGCGTAGTAGCCCAGCACCGCCGCGACCTGGGTCTGCTGCAGCATGATCTCGGACAGCCACACGCGGTAGGCATCCGTCGTGTTCTGCCATGGCAGGGTGTGGCGGCCGTGGCTGCGCTGCCAGTCGACCACCGCTTGCGAGAAGCTCGGGTCGGCCAGGTCGTCGAGGTTGCCCAGCCCCGAGACAGCGGGGCCGAAGTCGTTCAATCGTTTCATATCGTTTATGCGGTTTCGGGTTGCGTCGCTTCGTTTGCCGGCTCCAGCGCCAGCGTGGCGTCGACCCGGGCCGCGCTGGCCGCGAGGCGGGTGCGCGTGTCTTCCAGATCGACCTGGCCCTGCTCGAAGGCGGCGATCTTTTGCTCCAGGCTGTCGGTGGCGTCGTGGATGCGCTGCACCGAGGCCTGGCGCTGGCGCAGGCCGTCGCGGTGCTGGCGGATCTGGCCTTCCAATGGCGCGTTGACCACTTTCAGCCAGGCTTCGACTTCGGCATTTGCCGCGCGCAGCACGCGCCGTACGCGCGAGGCGATCGAATCGAAGAAGCGCTCGAGCAGGGTGGCGCGGCTGGTCATCAGGAGCGTGGCGGTGCCGAACTGGCGCGCGAACAGCAGCTCGACGGCGTCGATCTCGTCGCGCTGACGCGCCAGCGACAGCGCCGGCGGCGGATTCAGGCCCAGGCCGTGTTCGGTCGCGAACTTGCGCTGCATCGCTTCCATCATGGCCTTGATCTCGTCGATCCTGGCCTGGCCCGCATCCAGCGTGGCGCGCACGGCATTGAAGTAATCTCGTACCGGGCCGCGCATGCCGGTGGCGAAGCGCGCCGCCGTCATCGCCGATCGAACTGCATCGGTACGTTCCTGCAGCAGGTCCATGCCCAGCGTCGTGTACAGGTCGGTGGACAGGCGCGTGAATACCGCACGCGTGCCTTGCAGCTTGAACAGGCCGGCGTCGAATTCCTTCTTTTCCAGCTCGACGCGCTTGACCATGTGCGCGATCACGCCGCGGTTCTTGCCGCGCAGGCTGCGCAGTTCCTGCAGCTGCTCGACCAGTTCGCGCAGGCGGCCTGCGGCCAGCGTCTGCGACGACACCAGCAATGCTTCCAGGTCGGCGCGTAGCTGGCGCGCGGCGATCTCGCGCCGTGCGGGAATCAGGTGCCGGTACAGCGCCGTTTCGAGGGCGCCAAGGCGGCTGCGTTCGAACAGCGCCATGTCGCCGCCGACGCGCGCCACCAGGGCCTTCTGCGCCGAGACCGGATACACCTGGCCGTCGTCGAGGCCGAGCAGGCGCGCCACGTCGTGCTGCTGGCGTGCGATCTCGGCCTCGATCGCGGCGTCGCTTTTGAGCTCATCCCACATGGCGTCGATCTTGTTCAGCACCGCCAGGCGGCCCGGCCCGGCGCCGATGTGGGTGCGCCAGACTTCGATGTCGCTGCGGGTGACGCCGGTTTCGGCGGCCAGCACGAACAGCACCGCGTGTGCGTTCGGGATCAGGTTCAGCGTCAGTTCCGGTTCGGTGCCGATCGCGTTCAGGCCCGGGGTGTCGACGATCACCAGGCCCTGTTTCAGCAGCGGGTGCGGCAGGTTGATCAGGGCGTGGCGCCATTGCGGGATCTCGACCGTGCCATCGGCTGCGAGGCCGGCGGCCAGGTCGGGATCTTGCGGGTCATACAGGCCGTAGCGCTCGGCTTCCTGCGCCGACACCCGGCAGGTCTGGCTGACCTGGCGCAGCGTCTCCTGCATGCGCGCCGGATTGTCGAGCTCGAGCGGCAGCACGGTCCAGGCAGCGGGATCGTCGCGGTAGTCGCCGGTGGCTAGCTGGCCGGCGCGGGTGGCGATCGGCAGCAGGCGGATGCAGGGCGGCAGCGCAGGGTCCCACAGCAGCTCGGTCGGGCACATGGTGGTGCGGCCGGCGCTGGAAGGCAGGATGCGCTGGCCGTAGTCGGCGAAGAACAGGGCGTTGATCAGCTCGGTCTTGCCGCGCGAGAACTCGGCCACGAAGGCGACCGTCAGGCGGTCGTCGCGCAGGCGCGCCAGCGCCCGCTCGAGGATCTGTTCGCCGGCGGCGTCGATCAGCCCGGCCTGGCGCAGCGCGGCGCCGTGGCTCGCCAGGGAGTCCGCGACTTGCAGGCGCCACGCGCCATACTGTTGTAAGTCCTGCATGTTTGTTTACCCGAAGATGGTGCTCAGCGCTGGCACTTGGCGCAATAGAAGGTGGAACGTTGGCCCTGCTTGATCTGGCGGACGGGCGCCTCGCATTGCTTGCAGGGAACACCAGCACGATCATAGACGAAATACGTCTGCTGGAAATATCCAGATTGGCCATTTACGGCAATAAAGTCACGCAGTGTGCTGCCACCCTGCACGATGGCGGCGGCCAGGATGTCGCGGATCGCTTCGGCCAGCCGGTCGTAGCGTGCGCGGCTGATGCGCGAGGCCGGGGTCTTGGGGCTGATGCCGGCGCGGAACAGGCTTTCGCAGGCGTAGATATTGCCGACCCCGACCACGATGTCGCCGGCCAACAGCACCTGCTTGATCGGCGCGCTGCGGCGCCGCGTTTCACGGAACAGCAAGGCGCCGTCGAAATCGTCGCCAAGCGGCTCCACGCCCAGGCCGCGCAGCAGCACGTGATCCTCCAGCGGGCCGTCTTCGCTGGCATGCCACAGCACGGCGCCGAAGCGGCGCGGGTCGTGCAGGCGCAGTACCTGGCGGCCTTCGGGGCCGTTCACCACCAGGTCGAAATGGTCGTGGGTGCGTGGCTCGATCCCCGGCGGCAGCACGCGCAGGTGGCCGGACATGCCGAGGTGGACGATCAGGGTGCCGTGCTCGAAATGCACCAGCAGGTATTTGCCGCGCCGGCCGGTGCCCAGGATGCGGCGGCCGGCCAGCAGTTCAGACAGGCCGGCCGGGAACGGCCAGCGCAGGCCTTCGCGCCGGCACACGACCTGCTCGACGACGCGGCCTTCGATATGGGGCGCGACACCGCGCCGGGTGACTTCTACTTCTGGCAGTTCAGGCATGGGGGAGGGGATTCGTGTAAAGTCGGAAGGGATGCTGCCATCTCGGCCGCAGCGCCGGTCCGGGCTCAGCTATCGGCGCGGCAGGCGCAGACGGTTGAGCGTAGAATTTGACAACAACTCGGACACTTGGACTTGCTTTGAAAAACGCTTTCGCCATTGTAACTCTCTCCGGCCTGTTGACGGCATGCGCTGTCGCGCCGCAACAGCACTTGGCGACGTCCGGCGGCGAGGCCGACAGCGACCGTTTCGGGCAGGTCCAGGCGCAGGACAACGGTGACGCCGATGCGGAAGCAAAACCCGAGCTGGACGAGGAAGAGCAGGCCGCCAAGACCAAGGCCGAGGAAGAAGCGCGGCTGCCCAAGGTCGAGCTGACACCGACCATGCTGCAGCAATTGCTCAAGGCCGAATTCGCTTTCCGTAACGGCGACTGGCAAGGTCCTTACCTCACCATGTTGAGCCTGGCGCAGCAAACGCAAGACCCGCGTCTGGCGCGGCGCGCGGCCGAGATGGCAGTGGCGGCCAAGCAGGCTGACGACACGCTGGCCGCGGTGCGGCTATGGTACCGGCTCGATCCGCAATCGGACGAAGCGACCCAATACTTCGTCGGCATGGTGGTCACGTCCGACAATATCGCCGAACTGGAACCGGTGTTCGAACAACGCTTGCGCGAAGCGCCGCCCAACCGGCGCGGCGTGCTGATGTTCCAGGTCCAGCAGTTGCTGGGCCGCGCCAAGGATAAGGAAGCGGCGGTGGCGATGCTCGAGCGCCTGATCGCGCCCTACCAGGGCACAATGGAAGCGCACATCGTGCGCGCCCAGGTGGCGCTGGTGCGCGGCGACAAGGAAAAAGCGCGCACCGAGGCGCAGGCGGCACTGGCGGTGCGGCCGAATTCCGAGATCGCGGTGCTGATGCTGGCCCAGGTGACCGAGGACGACGAAGCGGTAATGCGCTTGCTCGATGGCTTCCTGCAAAAGTATCCCGAAGCGCGCGAGGTGCGCGCGGCCCAGGCCCGGGTGCTGGTCAACCGCAAGGACTATCCGCGCGCGCGCCAGGAATTCGAGCGCCTGCTGAAGGACCAGCCGGACAATGCCGCCCACTTGTATGCGCTGGGTATCCTGGCGACCCAGATGAACGACGCGCCTGGTGCAGAGCGCTACTTCACCCGCTTCGTCGAGGTGCTGGGCCGCAATCCGGACGACGAACGCGATCCGTCGCGTGCATTGCTGATCCTGTCGCAACTGGCGGAAGAGCGGGGCGACCTGGCCGGCGCCCTGCAGTGGCTGGACAAGGTGCCGGAGGGAGCCGATCCGCAAGTCCTGTTCAATTCACAATTGCGGCGCGCCCAGCTGGTGGCCAAGCAGGGTGATCTGGCTGGCGCGCGGCGCCTGCTCACCACCCTGAAGCCGTCGGAGCCGGCGCGCCAGGCCCAGGCGATGGCGGCCGAGGCGCAACTGCTGCGCGACGCCAACCAGTTGCAGGAAGCGTATGTGCTGATGGAAGCGGCAGCCAAACGCTTCCCGAAGAATCCCGACCTGCTGTACGACTTCGCGCTGCTGGCCGAAAAGCTGGGCCGGGTTGACGTGATGGAAGTGCAATTGCGCGAAGTGATGGCACAGGCGCCGGACAATCACCACGCCTACAACGCCCTCGGTTACTCGCTGGCCGAGCGCAATGTGCGCCTGCAGGAAGCGTATGGGCTGATCGCCAAGGCACTGGAGATGGCGCCGGACGACCCCTTCATCATGGACAGCATGGGCTGGGTGCACTACCGCATGGGCAATCTGGGCGAGGCCGAGAAATTCCTGCGCCGCGCCTATGGCTTGCGGCGCGATCCCGAGATCGCGGTGCACCTGGGCGAAGTGCTGTGGCAGAAGGGCGACAAGACTGCGGCCCAGCAGCTGTGGCGCGAAGCGCGCGCCAAGGATCCGGACAACGACACGCTGCGCACGACGCTGGCGCGCCTGCGTCTGTCTTTGTGACCTTGTGAAATAATCCAGTCTTGCACCGGGCGCCAGCGGCGTCCGGTTGATCACGTATAAATCCTTTCTAGATATTGATCCGATGCCGATGACCCGACGCCTTGCCATGTTTGCCGTGGCCGCTTCCTTTGCCGCAACGCTGGCCGGCTGCGCCACCAGCACTGCCAATCTGTCGCGCGCCACGGTGGGCGCCTACCAGGAAACCATCGATCTGTCGGGTCGCCTGTCGGTCAATTACCAGAAGGATGGCAGGAAAGAATCGTTGAACGGCAATTTCACCTGGGCCCAGCGTCCGGCGGCGATCGACGTCACCATGGTGTCGCCGCTGGGGCAGACCGTGGCCGTGGTCAATGTCACGCCGGAAGCGGCCACGCTGACCCAGGCCGGGCAAGCGCCGCGCACGGCGGGCGATATCGACGGCCTGAGCCAGCAGACGCTGGGCTGGCCGCTGCCGGTGTCGGGCTTGCGCGACTGGCTGCAAGGCTATGCGGTGGATGCCGAGGGCAAGCGTTTCCAGGCGTCGCCGGCCAACAGCCAGATCGTCACCAAGGACGGCTGGCGCCTGCGCTTCATGAGCTGGCAGGATGAAGCGGCGCCGCAGCCGAAGCCGCGCGTCATCAGCGCCGAGCGCGCCGCGGTGGGCGATATCCAGGACCTGGCGATCCGCATCGTCATCGATCCGGCGGCCTGATCCATGATGCGTTCGCTCCATGATTGCCCGGCCCCGGCCAAGCTCAACCTGTTCCTGCACGTGGTCGGGCGCCGCGCCGACGGCTACCACCTGCTGCAAAGCGTGTTCCAACTGATCGACCGCGGCGACACCCTGCATTTCGACCTGCGCGACGATCACGAGATCGTACGCACCAACGAGGTGCCGGGCGTGCCGCAGGAGCAGGACCTGATCGTGCGCGCACTGCGCCTGCTGCAGGCGGAATATGTGCGCCGACACGGGCAACTGCCGCCGGGTATCGACGTGGCGATTCAAAAGATCTTGCCGATGGGCGGCGGCCTGGGCGGCGGTTCGTCGGATGCGGCCACCGCGCTGATGGCGGCGAATCACCTGTGGCAGGCAGGCTTGCGCCGTGAAGAATTGATGGCGCTCGGCCTGCCGCTGGGCGCGGACATCCCGTTCTTCCTGTTCGGGCAGACCGCGTTCGCGGAAGGCGTGGGCGAGGATTTGCAGGCGGTGCCGGGGCCGGATTGCTGGTACGTCGTGATCGAGCCGGGTGTCGCCGTGCCGACGCCTGCAATTTTTTCTGCGCAGGATTTGACAAGAGATACAAAGCCGGTCAGAATAGCGGACTTTTCCAGGGACACCAATTCAGGCAGTTTGGTTGGTTTCGGGAAAAATGATTTGCAGGACGTGGCGATGCGCCTGTTCCCGCCAGTAGCAGAGGCGGTTGAATGGTTGGGCAGCCATGGCGATGCCAGGATGACTGGCTCAGGGGCGTGTGTGTTTTGCGCGTTTCCAGGCGAATTCGCCGCCAACCAAGTGTTGGCGCAAGTGCCCTCCAAATGGACGGCATGGAAAGCGAAGTCCCTTGAAAGACATCCTCTGAATTTCTTCGATAAAGAAATCGCTCTTGCAAATCAGTGAGTTAGAGAATATAATTTTGCCTGTCGCAGCGTTGAGCGTAACGCGTAAAACGATGCGATAAGCAAGTGAAGGTCGTGTAGGGGAATCGCCAAGTTGGTTAAGGCACCGGATTTTGATTCCGGCATTCCAAGGTTCGAATCCTTGTTCCCCTGCCAAAGTTTTCTTGATCTGTCGATGCGGATGCGTCCAGCAAGAAAAATACGATGCGGTGCCGAGCGCCCCATCAGTACAATGACATCAGCCGGTATATCCGGCTGATTGTTTTTCCACTGTATCAACGCTACTCATTTGGGACTCCCATGGCTTACGAAAACCTGATGGTTTTTACCGGCAATGCCAATCCGGCACTAGCAGAGGGGGTCGCAAAGAGCCTCGGTATTCCTCTCGGTAAAGCAGTCGTCTCGAAGTTCTCGGACGGCGAAGTCATGGTCGAAATCAACGAGAACGTCCGTGGTAAGGACGTCTTCGTTCTGCAATCGACCTGCGCTCCTACCAACGACAGCCTGATGGAAATCATGCTGATGGTCGACGCTCTCAAGCGCGCCTCGGCTGGCCGCATCACTGCTGCCATTCCTTACTTCGGTTACGCCCGCCAGGACCGCCGTCCGCGTTCGGCGCGTGTGGCGATCTCGGCCAAAGTCGTGGCCAATATGCTGGAAGAAGCCGGCGTCGAGCGCGTCCTGATCATGGACCTGCACGCCGACCAGATCCAGGGTTTCTTCGACATCCCGGTCGACAATATCTACGCTTCGCCAATCCTGCTGGGCGACCTGCAGAAACGCAACTACGACGACCTGCTGGTCGTGTCGCCGGACGTCGGCGGCGTGGTGCGTGCCCGTGCGCTGGCCAAGCGCCTCGGCTGCGACCTGGCGATCATCGACAAGCGCCGTCCAAAGGCGAACGTGTCGGAAGTCATGAACATCATCGGTGAGGTCGAAGGCCGCAACTGCGTGATCATGGACGACATGGTCGACACCGCCGGCACGCTGTGCAAGGCCGCCGAAGTGCTGAAAGAGCGCGGCGCCAAGAAAGTCGTGGCGTATTGCACCCACCCGGTTCTGTCGGGTCCGGCAATCGACCGTATCACCAACTCGCCGCTGGACGAGCTGGTCGTCACCGACACCATTCCGCTGAGCGCGGCAGGCGCGGCTTGCGACAAGATCCGCCAGGTGTCGTGCGCACCGCTGCTGGCTGAGACCTTCAAGCGGATCGTGAAGGGTGACTCGGTCATTTCGCTGTTCGTCGACTAAGCAACAACGACGCTGAATTTCGCGGCGCGCCTGGCTAATAGCCGGCGCGCCGTTGACGTAAGTAGAACTGAGGTTCCCGGCTGTGCGGGAACGACGTTTAGAAGTATCTGATTCTTGAGCGCGCAGCGTGGCGCTCGTTTTTGACTGTCCCTGGTCGCGGGGATGGTCACCACTGGGTTACCGGGCTGGTATCGACCGGCATTCGGACCCTTATTTTTGGAGTTTCACATGAAAGTAGTCGCATTCAACCGCACTCAGCAGGGGACCGGAGCGAGCCGCCGCCTGCGCAAGGCTGGCCAGACCCCAGGCATCATCTACGGTGGCGCCGGCGCCCCGGAACTGATCGCTCTGGACGGCAACGCCCTGTACCACGCGCTCAAGAAAGAAGCATTCCACGGTTCCGTGCTGGACCTGGAAATCGACGGCAAAGCCCAGCAAGTCCTGCTGCGCGACTTCCAGATGCACGCATACAAGCAACTGGTCCTGCACGCTGACTTCCAGCGCGTTGATTCGTCGAAGCCAATCCACACCAAGGTCACCCTGCACTTCGTGAACGCCGAGATCTCGCCAGCCGTCAAGCTGAGCAGCGCCGTCGTGTCGCACGTGCTGAACGAACTGGAAGTGTCGTGCCTGCCAGGCAAGCTGCCGGAGTTCATCGAAGTCGACCTGTCGAAGCTGGAAGCCGGCCAGTCGATCCACACCGGCGACCTGGTCCTGCCAGAAGGCGTGACCGCGCTGACCCACGGCCAGAACCTGACCGTCGTCACCTCGTCGATCCCACGCGGCGCAGCTTCGGCTGAAACCGCTGCCGAGTAATTTCGGTTTGGATTGCGCCGCTTCGGTGGCGCATCGAACGAAACCCGCCGTGGCTTGCCCGGCGGGTTTTTGTTTTGTGGGGTCACATTTATTTGGTAATCGGTATCCGTGCCGCAGTCGTGGCGGGAAACGTAGGGTGCAAACCTGAAAGCCGCCGACCCCATGTTTGAGCGATAATCGCCTTTTCTTGAGATTGATAAGCACGCATGTCCATCCGTCTGATCGTCGGCCTCGGCAACCCTGGCCCGGAATACGAACAAACCCGCCACAATGCCGGCTTCTGGCTGGTGGACAACCTGGCCAACAGCCTGCCGGGTTGCCGCCTGCAGCGCGAATCGCGTTTCAATGCGCTGGTCGCCAAGACCTCGATCTCCGGCAACGACGTCTGGCTGCTCGAACCGCAGACCTACATGAACCGCTCCGGCCAGTCGGTCGGCGCGCTGGCGCGCTTTTATAAAATCAATCCGGACGAAGTGCTGGTGGTGCACGACGAACTCGACTTGCTGCCCGGCGTCGCCAAGCTCAAGAAGGGCGGTTCATCGGGCGGCCACAACGGCCTGAAGGACATCACCTCGGCCCTCGGCACCCAGGAATACTGGCGCCTGCGCCTTGGCATCGGCCATCCGCGCAGCCTGAATTTGCAGCAGGCGGTGGCCGACTTCGTACTGCACCGTCCGCGCCGCGAAGAGCAGAGCCTGATCGAAGAGTCGATCGACAAGGCCCTGCGCATCATCCCGCTCTGCTGCGAAGGCAAGCTGGATACGGCGACGATGCAGCTGCATACCGCCTGACGCGTTCAGCGTTTAGCCTCCCTTGACCACGACCTGCGTGCGCAGGTCGCGCAGCATGCGCTCGAGCGCCGGCCGCACGCGGCGGTAGTCGGCGGGCGAGCAGGTCGCCTGCGTATGCCGGAACTTCAACTGGCGCTTGACGGTCACCAGCGCACCGCGCCGTTCATAGCGCGAGCGGTAGGCGAAGTTGGCATCCTCCACTTTCACTGCACGCGGCAGCGCCAGCACGCGCGCCCGCTTCGGCAGGCTGAACTGCAGCTCGTCCTCGGCGTCGATCGCCGGACAGACGAATTCCTGGCGCCGTTCCGGCTCCTGCGCAAACGCCTGCACCGCGTCGCCCAATCCTCCCCAGAAATTGTAGGTGGTCGCCAGCCCGGCGGGGCCGGGCAGCTGGGCAAAGCCGTCGCTGGCGCCGCGGAAGGACAGGGTGTAATCGTCGCCGACACTGTCGGTGTCGCCGGGTTCGAGCACGCCGCCGCCTACGTGACCGAGTCCCTGCAGCATGCGTTCGACGAAGCGCTCGCGTTCGCTCGGCGCGGTGGCGCGCACCACGCGCCGGTAGGGTTCGGCCTGGGCACCGCTGCTGGTGCGCGTGACGCGAAAAGCGCTGCTGCCGTCGGGCCGGATGTCGAAGCGGGTCAGCGTGCGGCTGCGCGCAGGCTGGAAGAACGGGATCATCGCGAATTCGCCCGAGCGCGCCAGCACCACCGGCTTGCCCAGCAGGCTTGGCGGCAGGAAACCGCCCGCCACCGATTCGGCGGTCGGGTCGAGGTACAGCTGCAGCGATGGCACGTAGACAATGGCGTGGTTCAGCACGCCAAGCGTGGGTACTTCGGGCAGCCGGTAGGCGTCGCCGTTGTTGACCAGCGCCACCGTGCTGTCGATGCCGGCGCTGCCCAGCAGGGCTTCGAGCAGCGTCGCATGATCCTTGCAGTCGCCGTAGCGATTCGCCAGCACGCTGGCCGCGGCGTGCGGCACCACGCCACCCGGTCCCAGATAGACGCCGACGTAGCGCACGTTCTTGCGTACCCAGTCCGACAATGCGATCGCACGCTCGCGCCGGTCGACGATGCCGCCGGCAATGCGTTGCGCCAGCGCCATCACGCTGTCGTCCGCCAGCGCCTTGCCGGCGGCGCGTTCCTGGTAGGCGTGCGCGAACGCGGCATAGTCTGGGAAGGTCGAGACCGCGAGCCGCTTGCCGTAATCGAGGTAGCTGACCGAATCGGCTTCGATGCGCGCGTTGTCGCCATCGACGTAGCGCCATTGATAGCGCCGCTTGCCCGGCGGGCCGGTACCGGCCAGCGCCTCGAACCCGACCGCATCGGCGTGCAGCGGCAGCGATGGCGGCATGTCGTAGATCAGGCGAAAGTCGCGGTGGCGGTGGAAGCGCGCCGTCGTCAGGTCTTCGAACTGGCCGGGGAACAGCGGCGTGTGGCGCCGCACGACGTAGCGCACCGCTACCCGGTCGCCGGGCTGGACGTCGGGGAAGACCACGATCTTGAGGCGCGTGTCCTGGAACATCGGCGCCTCGAGCGAGGCGGCTTCCTGCTGGTCGCGGATCTGGTGCGGCTGCACCGCCAGTCGCCGGCCGTCGGCTTTTTCGGTGTGGGCCTCGACCGAAACGACGGTGTCGAGCGACTGGTTGTAGCCGATGTAGTGCTGCGCATGCTCGTGCACGGCGTCGCGCGTGGCGATGGTTTTGATCTGCTCGACCGTGAGCGTATAGCTGCCGTCCGGCTCGACGACGAAATGCTGGACATGGCGCTCGACCGTCACCGAATGGTCGGTGCCGTGATCGGTACCGGGTGCACGCGCCAGTGCTGGGCCGGATAGCGACCACAAAAGCAGGCTCAGCATGACGATGAAGCGCAGGGACATAGTGTTCTCCAGGCACGCGACCGACCCATGTTACGGGGCGGCGCAAGGCCGCGCTTGATCCGGCGCAAGCGCTCTCGTCCTGCCACGATACCTGCGATAATTTCGCCATGAAGGCACTCACATTCCACGCCGGACCGCTGGCCATGGCCCGCGTCGCCCAGTACGGCCTGCGCGCACGCGACATCGCCATCGTGCCCGGCGCCGCCGGCGGCCCCAAGGGCCTGATCTTCCAGGCGCTCGACAGCTGGATGTTCGGCGAATGGTTCCCGAGCGCGCCGCGCGAGCGCGACCTGATCGGCGCGTCGATCGGCGCCTGGCGCATGGCCGCCGCCTGCCAGAAGGATCCGGCCAGAGCGTTCGCGCTGCTGGGCGAACTGTACGCGGGACAGCGCTATACCAGCCTGAAACCCACGCCGCACGAAATCAACGAGGTGGTGCAGGCGCTGCTGGCCGAGCTGGTGCGCGGACACGAGGACGACATCCTCAACCATCCCCACTACCGGATGCACCTGATCGCCGCGCGCGGCCGTCGTTCGCTGGCGGCGCCCGGTCACCGCAATGCCGAGCTGCGCGGCTTTATTTCGGCGGCCCTGCACAACGCGGCGTCGCGTGCCTGGCTGGCGCGCCTGATGGAGCGGGTCGTGATTGGCGACGTACGCAGTCCGGCCCCATGGCTGCGCCAACCGTTCGACGCCTTCACCACGCACTTCACGCCGCTCACACGCGACAACCTGGCGCCCGGCCTGCTGGCCTCGGGTACGCTGCCGCTGATCATGAAGGCGGTCACCGGCATCGCCGACGCGCCCGAAGGCAGCTACTGGGACGGCGGCATCGTCGACTATCACCTGGCCCTGCCGTATTCGCGGGCCGTGCCGACAGACGAGCAGGAGCAGGGCGAACTGGTGCTGTATCCCCACTTTACCTCGCACATCGTTCCGGGCTGGCTCGACAAGAGTTTCCCCTGGCGGCGCGCATCACGCGGCCCGAATCGCGGCTGGCTCGACAACATGCTCTTGGCGTCGCCGTCGCAAGAATTCCTGCGCACGCTCCCGAACGGCAAGCTGCCCGATCGCAATGATTTCCACTTCTACGGCCTGAACCACGACGAGCGCATCCGCGTCTGGAAACGCGCGATCGCAGAAGGCGAGCGCCTGCGCGACGAGCTGGCCGCCTTCGCCGAGCGTCCCGATCTGGCGTGCATCCTGCCGATCTAGGGACGAAGGCGCAGCGCAAAGCGTTGCACGGCAGCGCGCGCCGCGCCGTTTTTTGCGGCAGGGCGGGGCGTCCGGGGTTACAATGTGGGGTTTGAGAGCGCCCGCCTGGCCGCTCGCGTTTACCGAATCCGAAAGAAATCTCCATGACCCTCAAATGCGGCATCGTCGGCCTGCCAAACGTCGGCAAGTCCACCCTGTTCAATGCGCTGACCAAGGCCGGCATCCCGGCTGAAAACTATCCGTTCTGCACCATCGAGCCGAACGTGGGCGTGGTCGAAGTGCCGGATCCGCGCATCGACGCGCTGAGCGACATCGTCAAGCCGGAGCGCGTGGTCAAGGCCATCGTCGAGTTCGTCGACATCGCGGGCCTGGTGGCCGGCGCCTCGAAGGGCGAGGGCCTAGGCAACCAGTTCCTGTCGCACATCCGCGAAACCGACGCCATCGTCAACGTGGTGCGCTGCTTCGAAGACCCGAACGTGATCCACGTGGCCGGCAAGGTCAGCCCGATCGACGACATCGAAGTCATCCAGACCGAACTGGCGCTGGCCGACATGGGCACCGTCGAGAAAGCCATCCACCGCGAGAACAAGAAAGCGCGCTCGGGCGACAAGGACGCGGCCAAGCTGGTCGCGCTGCTGGAACGCCTGATGCCGCACCTGAACGAAGGCCAGCCGGTGCGCACCCTGGGTCTGGACAAGGAAGAGATGGCGATCATCTATCCGCTGCACCTGATCACCGCCAAGCCGGCGATGTTCGTGGCCAACGTGTCGGATACCGGTTTCACCAATAACCCGCTGCTGGACCAGCTGACCGAGTTCGCCAACAAGCAGAACGCCCCGATCGTGGCCATCAGCGCCGCCATCGAAGCCGAGATCGCCGAGATGGACGACGCCGACAAGGCCGATTTCCTGGGCGACATGGGCATGGACGAGCCGGGCCTGGACCGCCTGATCCGCGCCGCCTTCAAGCTGCTCGGCCTGCAGACCTACTTCACCGCCGGCGTGAAGGAAGTGCGCGCCTGGACCGTGCCGATCGGCGCCACCGCCCCGCAGGCGGCCGGCGTGATCCACACCGACTTCGAGCGCGGCTTCATCCGCGCCCAGACCATTTCGTACGACGACTTCCTGACCTACAAGGGTGAGGCGGGCGCCAAGGAAGCGGGCAAGATGCGCGCCGAAGGCAAGGAATACATCGTCAAGGATGGCGATGTGCTGAACTTCCTGTTCAACGTCTGATTGACCGGGCGCCACGGCGCCCACCCCGCGCAAGCCCTTCCAGCCGGAAGGGCTTGTTGCTTTTTGGCCCTCTGTTTCCCTTGTCATGCAGCAATAAAGCGCTTTCGCCAGCGCGCCGTCGAATCAAATGAGCAATACCGTACCGAACCAGATGGTCCCCCTGCCGTATTGGCGCGCCGCGCTGGCCGAAGTCAGCCTGTTGCATCCCGAAGTGGCGCCGGACAGCCGGCCGATCGCCATCGGACAAACGGAGGGCAACTGGCGCGTCACCCAGGCCGCGCCGGACGTGGCCGGCTGGATCGAAGCGCAGTTCGCCACCAGCAAGCTCGAACGCGGCGGCCGCATTCCCTTCGTGCTGGTGCCGGCGCGCTTGACGCCGATGGCCAGCCACGGCGTCAAGCACGATGGCGCCGAGCTGCACAAGGGCGCGTCGGTGCTGTGCATTCCCTGTTTGCTGGACCGCGAGGGCAGGCTGCAGCCCGATCCCGAGCGCCTGCCGTGGATTCCGCGCGATCTGCTGGAGCCCACGCTGAACCGTACATCGGTCGGCGCATTGGCACACTACGACGAATTCATCGGCAGCCTGCTGCTGCAGCCCGACAGCATGGAGGCGACTCTGCAGCTGGCGGCGCGCCTGTTCGAAGCGGTGACCGGCGCCGGCCTGCCCGCGCTGGCGGCTTTCAGCGAACAATCGCTGCCCGACTTCGCGCTCGACGAACACCACCTGGTGTCGGGTTGGCACGGGATCGCCTACGAGCCGCCGGTGATGGCGCGCCACCTGGTCAAACTGTACGACAGCATCATCAAGGAGCGCCCGCCGACGCCGCTGCTCGACTCGCTGCGCACGATCTCCGATCGTCCGGCACGCGCCCCCTTGAGGCTGCAGGAAGCGGCGCCGCAACACGCCAAGACCTTCGGCCACATGAGCCCTGTGTATCCGCTGTCGCCGTCCCAACGCAACGCGATGGCCGAACTGCAGCTGCTGGGCGAGGGCAAGGTGCTGGCGGTGAACGGTCCGCCCGGCACCGGCAAGACCACGCTGCTGCAAAGCGTGGTGGCCCAGCTGTGGATCGACGCCGCCCTGGCCGGCGCCGAGTGTCCCCTGATCGTGGTCGCATCGACCAACGTGAAAGCCGTCGAGAACGTACTGGACAGCTTTGCCCGCATCGCCGCCGAGACCGGCCACAAGCGCTGGCACCCGTACGCGCGCGGTTTCGGCCTGTTCATGGCGTCCGAATCGCGCCAGAGCGCGCATCCGCTGTGCAGCAACAAGAGCCACCCCTTCGAGGAGTTCGAATCCCCGCAGGGACTGGCTGCCGTCGAACGTTATTACCTCGAGTGCGCGGCGCGCCATTTCCGCCAGCGCAGCGACGGCGTCGGCACCGTGGTGCACGACCTGCACGCCGAGCTGGTCAGCCTGGCCGGCTGGATCGAGATCCTGATGGGGGCGCGCCATGCGCTGTTCCAGGCCCTGGGCGAAGATCCCGACAGCGGCGCGGTGGCGTCGTACGAGGCGAGACAGGCGGCCTGCGACGCCGAACTGGCGCGCTGCAGCGACGCGCTGGCCGCGCTGCGCGCCGCGCTCGACGGGTGCGACACTGCCAGCGCGGAAGCGTTGCGGGTCTATGAAGCGCAGCGCGAAGAGATCGTGCAGGCCGAGAAGAACTGGACCGCCTACCTGGCCGACGCGCCGCTCTGGCTCGACGTGCTGAGCTTCATTCCGCCGCTGCGCCGGCGCCGCCAGGCGCGCGACCGCCAGGCGTTGCTGGGCCATCCACTGACGGCGGACCTGATGCACCGCGCCGACGGCGTGCCCGGCCACTTCCAGATGCTCAAGAAAGAAGCGCTGCAGCAAAAGAACGATGCCGTGGCGAGCCTGGCCACGCAGAAGGTGGCGCTGGCCGACCGGATCGACGAGCAGCGCCGCGCCGTGGCCCAGGCCGAAAAAGAACGTGCGCGCATCCTTGAAGCCTTCGCCGCCTGGCGCGACGTGGCCGGCGACGACGCCGAACTGCTCGACACCAGCCTCGCCAACCTCAACGATTATCTCGACAAGCACCTGCGCGCACGCATGTTCGCGGTGGCCGACTGGTACTGGTCCGGGCAATGGATCCTGGAAGTGCGCAACCGCATTCGCACCGCCGCCAAGGACAGCAAGGGCCGGCGCAAGCTGGAAGGCAAGTACCGCCGCTTCGCCAAGCTGGCGCCGTGCCTGGTGTCGAACTTTCACATGGCGCCGTCGTTCTTCACCGCCTGGGAAGGCGAGGACATGCCGTTCTGGAACACGATCGACCTGCTGGTGGTGGACGAGGCGGGGCAGGTGTCGCCCGACATCGGCGCGCCGATGTTCGCGCTGGCGCGGCGTGCGCTGGTGGTCGGCGACACTTTCCAGATCGAACCGGTGTGGAACAGCGGCGAAGCCACTGACCGCTCCAATGCGGCCAAGTTCGGACTGGCGCAGCATGCCCACGACCCGGCCTACGATCATCTGGACGAGGCCGGCTATACCTCGGCCAGCGGCAACCTGATGCGCATCGCCAACCGTGCCTGCGCGGTGCAGCAGTACGAGGACATGCGAGGCCTGATGCTGACCGAGCACCGCCGCTGCGTGCCGGAGCTGATCGGCTATTGCAACGAGCTGATCTATGGCGGCCGGCTGGAGCCGAAGCGCGCTGCGATTGCGCTTGATCAGCGCATTCTGCCGCCGTTCGAGCTGGTCCACGTCGGCGGCGCCGACAGCCGGCGCGGCGGCAGCCGCTACAACGAAGCCGAAGCCGCGGCCGTCGTCGACTGGCTCGAGGCGCACCGCACGCGCATCGAGCGCCATTACGCGGACGACAACGGCCAGCCGACGCCGCTGTGGAAACTGGTCGGCATCGTGACGCCGTTCGCGGCCCAGGCCGCGGCCATCGAGCGCCGCCTGCGGCGCGAACTGCCCGAGCTGCTGCGCAAGGACAGCCGCCTGACGATCGGCACCGTGCACGCGCTGCAGGGCGCCGAGCGCGCCATCGTGCTGTTCTCGCCGGCTTATGGCGACGGCTTCAACGGCAGCGCCTTCTTCGACCAGAAGCCGAACATGCTCAACGTGGCGGTGTCGCGCGCCAGGGACAGCTTCATCGTCATCGGCAACCGCAAGCTGTTCGATGCGGACAAGCGCCACCTGCCTTCCGGGTTGCTGGGGACCTATTTGTCCGAATCGGACGCGGAAGCGACTGCATCTTGACGCGCCGCCAGTGAATTCCGAAAGAAGAATCAGTCTTCCGGAATTTACTTGGCGCTGCCGATTGCTGCGATACTGATGGCTTTTCCCGGTTTTCGTATCCAGCATGGCCACCATTTCCGAACTCGTCCTGTATCCGATCAAATCCTGCGCCGGCCTGTCGGTGCCTGAAGCCATGCTGTGCATCGATGGCCTGGCGGCGCACGGCATGTACGACCGCGAATGGATGGTGGTCACCCAGGACGGCCTGTTCCTGACCCAGCGCGAACATCCGCGCATGGCCGTGATCGCGCCGCGCATCGACGGCGACACGCTGCTGGTCGAGGCGCCGGGCATGACGCCGCTACGGCTGCCGCTGGCGCACGACGCGGGCGCGGCGTCGCGCGCGGTGCAGATCTGGGACGACCATGTGCTGGCCGCCGATTGCGGCGAGGCGGCGGCGCTCTGGTTTTCCGGCGCTATCGGCACGCCGTGCCGGCTGGTGCGCTTCCGCCCGGACGTGGTGCGCCCGACCAGCACCAAGTGGACCAACGGCATTCCCGCCGCCACGCGCTTCTCGGATGGCTATCCGATCCTGCTGATCGGCCAGTCCTCGCTCGACGACCTGAACACGCGCTTGCTCCGGGCAGGGCGCGCCCCGTTGCCGATGAACCGCTTCCGTCCGAATCTGGTGGTGACGGGCATCGATGCGTTCGAAGAAGATTTCGTCGGCGCATTCGCGGGCGACGGCGTGGCGCTGCATCCGGTCAAGCCGTGCGCGCGCTGCCCGATTCCGTCCATCGACCAGGCCACCGGCATCCCCGGCCCCGACCCGCTCGACATCCTGCAAGCCTACCGCGCCAACGCGCGCATGGACGGCGCCGTCACCGTCGGCATGAACGTGATCGTGGTCGACGGTATCGGCCACACGGTGCGCGTCGGCCAGCAGCTCGATGCCGAGCTCGCCTTCTGAGCCGACAGACGAAATCGCGGGTCAAACGCCGGATACCTGACGCAAACACCGCCACAGTGTAGCGAATCGTCTACGACGATCCGTTTTTCATATCCAAGCAATCCGGGATGGCGTAATGTTACGGTTATTGCTGAAAGGAATGCTTTATGCATGAGCCGAGCGCGTCCGCGCGAGAACTGATGGCGGAAAACGAGACCTTGCGCGCGCGCATGGCGTACCTGCTCGAACAGGCAGAACGCAACCATGAAATCATGTGCCGCCACCAGGCCTTCGACCTGCAGATCGTCGGCGCCGGCAGCTTTCCCGACCTGATCAGCACCATCTTCCGCACGCTGCCGGTGATCTCGGAGCTGGACATCGTGACGCTGTCGCTGGTCGACCCGGACGCCGACATCTATACCGTGATGCACCGCCTGGGCGTGGATTTCGAACAGTTCCCGCACCTGATGTTCTGCGAGCACGCGGTCGAGCTCGGTTTCGACATGTCGCCCGAGCGCCGTCCGCGTCCGCTGCTGGGACCATACGCGCCGGCGCAGCACTGCGCCGCCTTCCCGCATCCGCCGGTCGGCCTGCAGAGCGTGGCGCTGGTGCCCTTGCTGCGCAACACGCGCCTGATCGGCAGCCTGAACCTGGGCAGTGCCGATCCGACCCGCTTCACGCCGCAGCTGGGCACCGACTTCGTCGAGCACATGGGTTCGATCATCGCGATCTGCCTGGAAAATGTGATCAGCAACGAAATGCTGAAGTACATCGGCCTCACCGATTCGCTCACCGGTGTCTACAACCGCCGCTACATGGACCGGCGCCTGCTGGAAGAGATTGCACGCGCGCGGCGCCAGGGCTACCGGCTGTCGTGCATGTACATCGACATCGACCACTTCAAGCGGGTCAACGATACCGTCGGACACCAGGGCGGCGACGACGTGCTGCGCGAAGTGTGCGGGCGCATCAAGGCCGAGCTGCGCATGTCGGACGCGCTGGGGCGCTTCGGTGGCGAGGAATTCGTGGTGCTGCTGATCGACGCCGACCTCGAAAGCGCGAGCACCGTGGCGCAGCGCATCCGCGCCAGCGTGGCGGCGCAGCCGGTCGATCTGAGCTCGGGCGAGCGGGTCGACGTGACCGTGTCGATCGGGGTGGCGGCGCTGGCCATCTCGCAGTTCCCGGCGCAGTCGATCGAAAGCGCGCGCGACATCGCGATCGAAACCGTAGCGCAGGATCTGGTGGCGTCGGCCGACGCGGCGCTGTATCAGGCCAAGGCCGGTGGGCGTAACAAGGTCGTGACGTTCGCCTGATCATGCTCATGCATGAATCGTAGGGTTGGCGGCGAAACGCGGGGCCGCCTAGGCCAACCCTACAGGAGCCGTTCCTCGGCGCGATTGAGCGCCTCGCCATCGCCGCGCAGCACCATCACGTCGCCGGCCAACAAGACCACCTCCGGCTCGAGAGCGATTCCGTGGCCGCCACGCCGCAGCGCTGTCACTTCGGCGCCGATGTCTTCCAGCTGCAACCCCGCCAGCCGCATCCCGACCGCCATCGCCTGCGCATGCAGGCGCACCGAATGCAGCCGCACCTGGCTGTGTTCCAGGTCGCCGCCGATGTCGCTGGCGCCATGGAAGTAGCCGCGCAGCGCCGCATAGCGCTCGTCGCGCGCCGCCTGCACCCGATGCACCACGCGCCGCAGCGGCACGCCCATCGTCACCAGCGCGTGCGAGGCCAGCATCAGGCTGCTCTCGAGCGCTTCCGGCACCACCTCGGTGGCGCCGGCCGCCTTCAGGGCGTCCATGTCGCCGTCGTCGTGGCTGCGCACGATCACCGGCAGGTTCGGCGCCAGCTCGTGCACCAGGTGCAGCACGCGCAGCGCCAGACGGGTGTCGGCGAAGGTGATCACCAGCGCGCTGGCGCGGTTGATGCCGGCCGCGATCAGGCTTTCACGGCGTGCCGCGTCGCCGTACGAGACGCTGGCGCCGGCCGCCTGCGCTTCCTGCACCCGTTCGGGCTCGAGGTCGAGCGCATACCACGACAGCTTTTCCTCGCCCAGCAGCGTGGCCAGGCTTTGCCCGCTGCGCCCGAAGCCGGCGATGATCACGTGCTTCTGGGTCTTCATGGTGCGCGCCGCGATCTGGGTCAGCTGCAGCGACTGCGTCATCCATTCGTTGGCCGCGACCTTCATCGCGATCCGGTCCATGTGGGCGATGATGAACGGCGCCACCATCATCGACAGCACCATCGACGCCAGCACCGGCTGCATCACGAATGGATCCACCAGGCGCGATTCGGCCGCGTGATTGAGCAGCACGAAGCTGAATTCGCCGGCCTGCGCCAGCGCCAGGCCGGTACGCATGGCGGTGCCCGGCGCCGCGCCGAATGCGCGCGCCAGCAGCGCGATCAGGCCGAACTTCAGGCCGATGATCAGCGACAGCAGCAGCAATACCGCCCACCAGTGCGTGAGCACCATGCGCAGATCGAGCAGCATGCCGATGGTGATGAAAAACAGGCCGAGCAGCACGTCGCGGAACGGCTTGATGTCTTCTTCCACCTGGTGTTTATACGGCGTCTCCGAGATCAGCATGCCGGCGACGAATGCCCCCAGCGCCAGCGACAGGCCGGCCTGCTCGGTGATCCAGGCCGCGCCCAGCGTCACCAGGAGCAGGTTGAGCATGAACAGCTCCTGCGAGCGGCGCTTGGCCACCACCGTGAACCAGCGTCCCATCAGCTTCTGGCCGAAGAACAGCAGCAGCGCCAGCACCAGCGCCGCCTTCAGCGCCGCGTACCCCAGCGTGACGGCCAGGTCTTCCGGATCGCGCGCCAGTGCCGGGATCAGGATCAGCAGCGGCACCACCGCCAGGTCCTGAAACAGCAGGATGCCGATGATGCGCCGCCCATGCTCGCTCTCGAGTTCGAGCCGTTCGGTGAGCAGCTTGACCACGATCGCGGTCGAGGACATCGCCAGCGCTCCGCCCAGTGCGAACGCGGCCTGCCAGCCCAGGTGCAGTTGCGGCAGCAGCAAGGCGGCCAGCAGGGCAAGGCCCATGGTTACGACGAGCGTGGATACCACCTGCGCCAGTCCGAGCCCGAATACGATGCGGCGCATCGAGCGTAGCTGGTTGAGGGAGAATTCAAGCCCGATCGAGAACATCAGGAACACCACCCCGAATTCGCCCAGCGCGTGGGTGGTGGGGCTGTCTTCGGCCAGCGCCAGCGCGTGGGGGCCGATCAATACGCCGACGGCCAGGTAGCCGAGCATCGGCGGCAGGTGCAGGGAGCGGAAGGCAACCACGCCGAGGACGGCGCAGCCAAGCAGCAGCAAGGTCAGTTCAAGGCCGGAATGCATTGGGAAAACGAGAGAGAAAGGAAGGCTGGGCGCTTGCCGCGGCAGGGGTGGGCAGGCTCCGGATTGTGGTGTCTGTTGTAGTTTGTTACGACTGGCAAGTTTTTTGCTTTCTCAATTCGTTTATACTTCCAGAATGAGTGTAACCGATCAAAAAACAATGTTGAAAAGTTTTGACGAGACCCAGGCCCGGCGCGTGCTGGAGCTGGGTCGCGAGACCCTGGCGATCGAAGCCGACGCCATTCGCGCGCTGCAGGCGCGCCTGGGCGACGACGACAGTTTCGTGCGCGCCGCGCAGTTGATCTTCGCCTGCACCGGCCGCGTCGTGGTATCCGGCATGGGCAAGTCGGGCCACGTCGGCCGCAAGATTGCCGCCACCCTGGCCTCGACCGGCACCCCGGCCTTCTTCATGCACCCGGGCGAAGCCGCGCACGGCGACCTGGGGATGGTCACGCCGAAAGACGTCCTGATCGCGATCTCCAATTCCGGCGAATCGTCGGAACTGCTCGACATCCTGCCGGCCGTCAAGCGCATGGGCACGCCCGTGATCGCGATGACCGGTAAACCGGCGTCGCGCCTGGCCAGGCTGGCCGAAGTGCACCTGAACATCCACGTCGACAAGGAAGCCTGCCCCCTGAACCTGGCGCCGACCACCAGCACCACCGTGACGCTGGCGATGGGCGACGCGCTGGCGGTGGCGCTGCTGGACGTGCGCGGATTCCGCGAACAGGACTTCGCGCTGTCGCATCCGGGCGGCGCCCTCGGCCGGCGTCTCTTGACCCACGTGCGCGACGTGATGCGCAGTGGCGACGCGATTCCGGCCGTCGGCCCGGACGTGCCGCTGGCGAAAGCGCTGCTCGAAATCAGCCAGAAGGGCATGGGCATGACCGCCATCGTCGACGAAGAACGGCGTCCGATCGGCGTGTTCACCGACGGCGACCTGCGCCGCCTGATCGAACGCATGCACGACTTCTCGAACATCCTGATCCGCGACGTGATGCATGCCAATCCACGCCGCGTGCATCCGGACCAGCTGGCGGTGGACGCCGTCGCCGTGATGGAAGAATTCCGCATCAACCAGATGCTGGTGACCGACGCGGACGATCGCCTGGTGGGCGCGCTGCACATCCACGACCTGACCCGCGCCAAGGTGATCTGATATGAATGCATTCCCAGTACTGGCCCACATGGAACGCGCCGCGCGCGTGAAAGTGATGATCTTCGACGTCGACGGCGTGCTGACCGACGGCAGCCTGACCTATGGTCCGGACGGCGAAGTCACCAAGACCTTCAACGTGCTCGATGGCCTCGGCATCCAGCTGCTCAACAAGACCGGCGTACAGACCGCGATCATCAGTGCGCGCCAGTCGCCGATCGTGGTCAAGCGCGCCGCCGACCTGGGCATCTCGCACGTCTACCAGGGCATCCACGACAAGCGCGTCGGCTTCGCCAAATTGTTGGAAGCTACCGGCGTCACCGCCGAGGAATGCGGCTACATCGGCGACGACGTGATCGACCTGCCGCTGTTGATGCGGGTCGGCTTCGCGGTCGCGGTGCCGTCCGGCCACCCGGAAGTGCAGCACCGCGCGCACTACGTGACCAAGAACGGCGGCGGCCGTGGAGCGGTGCGCGAAGTGTGCGACCTGGTGATGCGCGCCCAGGGCAACTACGAACAGGCGCTCGCGCCGTACTTCGCGTAAGGGCAAGCGATGGCCACCCATATCGTCAACAAGCGCACCGCGCACCGCTGGAACCTGCTGGCGATGATCGTGCTTGGCGTCTTCTTCGCCTTCGGCAGCTTCTGGCTGCTGCAGCTGATGCAGGCGTCGGACCCGGACGCGCAGCTGGGCGGCCCGCCGAATGAACCCGATTACATCGTCGAGAATTTCTCCTTCGTGCGCATGACCGAAAACGGCCAGCCGAGCTATGTGCTGTCGGGTAAACGCCTGGAGCACATCCCGGAAGGCGACGTCTCGAACGTCGACGCGCCCCTGCTGCGCGGCGTCGAACCGGGCCGCCCGCCGATGACCGTCAACGCGAAAAGCGCGCGCATCCATCACCAGGAGCACCGCGTCGAACTGATGGGCGACGTCGACCTGCAGCGCCCCAAGACCGCCGCCAGCGAAGCGCTGCACGTGCGCACCCAGGCGCTGACCGTGCTGCCCGACGAAGAAATCTTGAAGACCGACCAGCCGATCGACATGCAGCTCGGCGCCTCCAGCGTGAAAGGCACCGGCATGGTCGCCAACAACGCGACCCAGAAGCTGCACCTTTCCAGCCGCGGCCAGATCGTCTATCCGCCACGCCCGCGCTGAACGCTCGAGCATCGAGCCAGCCCCGCGTGCTAACCCAGGACCAGCATCCACCATGAAAAAAATCTTTGCTGCCGTACTCCTTTCCCTGCTGTCGCTGACGGCATCGGCCGAACGCGCCGATTCGCTCAAGCAGGCGGTGGTCGAATACGACACCCTCGACGTCGATGAAGTCAGCGGCACCCGCATCCTGACCGGCAACGTGATCCTGACCCGCGGCACCCTGGTGCTCAAGGCCGACCGCGCCCTGCTCAAGGAAACCCCGGAGGGCTACATGAGCGTGACCCTGACCGCCAACGCCGGCAAGCTGACCAACTTCCGCCAGAAGCGCGACGGCGGCCCCGATCTGTGGATCGAAGGCCAGGCCGAGCGCATCGAATACGACGAGCGTTCCGAGCTGGTGCGCCTGTATTCGAATGCCCTGGTCAAGGAACTCGAAGGCAGCCGCATGACCAACCAGATCACCGGCCCCTTCATCTCCTACGACAACCGGCGCGAAGTGGCCGCCGTGCGTAATGACGCCAGCGGCCAGAGCAAGGTTGGCGGCGGCCGCGGTACCCTGATCCTGTCGCCCAAGCGCACAGCCACCGGAAGCCCTGCAGGGAGTGCTCAATGACGGTATTGCATAGCGACGCGGGCGGCAGCAGCACCCTGATCGTCAAGGGCCTGCAAAAGAGCTACGGCAAGCGGCTGGTCGTGCGCGACGTGTCGCTGCAGGTCGAATGCGGCGAAGTGGTGGGCCTGCTGGGCCCCAACGGCGCCGGCAAGACCACCTCGTTCTACATGATCGTCGGCCTGGTGCCGTCGGATGCCGGCACCATCGACATCAACGGCACCGACATCTCGAGCCTGCCGATCCACCGCCGCGCGGTGCTGGGCCTGTCGTACCTGCCGCAGGAAGCCTCGGTGTTTCGCAAGCTGACGGTGGAAGAAAACATCCGCGCCGTGCTCGAACTGCAGAAGGACAACGGCAAGAGCCTCACCAAGGACCAGATCAACGAACGCCTCGACACCCTGCTGGCCGACCTGCAGATCGAGAAGCTGCGCGAGAACCCGGCGCTGTCGCTGTCGGGCGGTGAGCGCCGCCGCGTCGAGATCGCGCGCGCGCTGGCGACCAATCCGCGCTTCGTGCTGCTGGACGAACCGTTCGCCGGCGTCGATCCGATCGCGGTGATCGAGATCCAGCGCATCGTGCGCTTCCTGAAGGAGCGCAAGATCGGCGTCCTGATCACCGACCACAACGTGCGCGAGACGCTCGGCATCTGCGACCGCGCCTACATCATCAACCAGGGCGCGGTGCTGGCATCGGGCCGCCCTGACGACATCATCGCGGACGAATCGGTGCGGCGCGTGTACCTGGGCGAACACTTCCGGATGTAATCGATCAGCGCGCAATGAAACAGTCCCTGCAACTCCGCACTTCGCAGCACCTGGCGCTGACGCCGCAACTGCAGCAGTCGATCCGATTGCTGCAGTTGTCGACGCTCGAACTGCACCAGGAGATCGAGCAGATACTGAGCGATAACCCCTTGCTGGAACGGCTCGACGACCCGCTCGACCGCTCAGTGCGACTGCTGGCCGACGGCGCCATCAACAGTGCGCCGGCGAACGGCGAAGCGCCGCCGGCCCCCGGCCAGCAAACCGCCGAAGGCGAGGGCGCCGGCACAACGCCGGAAGCCGACGGCTTCGATGGGGAGCATGAACGCGGCGATAGCGACATCGACTGGAACAGCGCCGGCCCTGCCTCCGGCAGCGACGACGAAGACGGCCGCCCGCAGCTGGAAGCGGGCGCCATCTCGCTGCGCGAGCACCTGATGGAACAGGTACGCGCCACCAGCCTGGCCATGCGCGACCGCGCGCTGGCCGAACTGGTGATCGACGCGCTCGACGACAACGGCTATCTGGAAGAGCCGCTCGACGACATCCATGCACGGCTGCCGGAAGAACTCGAGATCGAGATGGACGAGCTGCGCTGCGCGCTGGCGCTGGTGCAGAGCATGGACCCGATCGGCGTGGGCGCGCGCAGCGCGGCCGAGTGCCTGGCGCTGCAGATCCGGCGCATGCCGGGCGTGCCGCTGGTGACGCGGCGCCTGGCCTTGAGGATCGTCGAAGGTTACCTGAGCTGGTTCGCGCAGCGCGAATACAGCAAGCTGAAAAAGGCGCTCGACTGCGACGACGACGACCTGCGCGAGGTGCAGGCGGTGGTCCGCCAGTGCAATCCGCATCCGGGCGCGCCGTTCGCCTCGAACGTGTCCGACTACGTGGTGCCGGACGTGATCGTGCGCCGTGCCAAGAACGGCTGGGCGGTGACGCTGAACCCGGACGTAATGCCGCGATTGCGTGTAAACAGTTTATACGCAAGCTTGCTCAAGCAAGGAAAGAGCGAGAGCCAGATGGGTGCGCAGCTGCAGGAAGCCAAGTGGCTGATCAAGAATATGCGCCAGCGTTTCGACACGATTCTGCGTGTCGCCGAGGCCATCGTCGAGCGTCAGCGCAACTTTTTTTCGCACGGCGCGGTTGCCATGCGGCCCCTTGTTTTACGCGAGATAGCTGATACACTAGGCCTACACGAGAGCACAATTTCTCGTGTCACAACGCAGAAATACATGCTGACCCCGCACGGCATGTTTGAGCTGAAATATTTCTTCGGAAGCCATGTCGCCACCGAAGCGGGGGGAGAAGCATCCTCGACGGCGATACGCGCGCTCATCGCGCAATTGACAGGAGCAGAAGACCCTAGGAACCCATTATCCGACAGCAAGATCGCGGAGATGCTCGGGGAACAAGGCATGGTCATTGCGCGCAGGACGGTCGCCAAATACCGCGAAGCGCTCAAGATTCCTCCGGTCAGTCTCCGCAAAGCCTTGTAACGGCGCCGTTCACACCCACGTGCTTGTCAAGCCGGTGTGATTCCACGCGGCGCCACATCTTCAAAGGAGTGTGTATGAACCTCACAATCAGCGGTCACCATCTCGAAGTTACCCCAGCGATCCGTGAATACGTTCAGAATAAGCTCGAGCGCATTATTCGCCATTTCGACCAGGTCATCGACACGCATGTGTTCCTGGCCGTCGATAACCTCACTGAAAAAGAAAAAAGGCAGAAAGCTGAAATCAATGTCCAGGTGTCTGGCAAGACCCTGCACGTGGCCAGCGTCGCGCAAGACCTGTACGCCGCGATCGACACCCTGATGGATAAACTGGATAGACAGATCCTGAAGCACAAGCAGATGCTGCAGGACCATAGTCGTACGGCGATCAAACGCCTGCCGGAAAACGGCGACGCCATTGAGGTCTGATTGCCGGGCAATCTGACGTAATGGCAGCATAGCTAAGGGCGTCCAATGGGACGCCCTTTTTGCATCCAGTCCCTTCGTTTTCGTGCGCCTCCACGTTCGGTAGAATGCATGCTTTCTTGATCTGGAAAGTACCATGACCGACCACGTCCTGACCCACGTCGCCAACGGCACCGGCATCATCACCCTCGATCGTCCCAAGGCCCTGAATTCGCTGTCGCTCGAGATGGTGCGCGCGCTCGCCGCCATCCTGCGCGACTGGCAGGACGATGCGTCGGTGGCGGCTGTAGTGCTCAGGAGCAGCAGCGAGAAAGCGCTGTGCGCCGGCGGCGACATCCGCTTCTTTTACGACGTCGGCCATGGCGGCCTGCAGGGCGGCAGCGCGCTGCTGGAAGATTTCTTTACCGAAGAATACGCGCTGAATCACCTGATCCATTTTTATCCGAAGCCGTACATCGCGCTGATGGATGGGGTGGTGATGGGCGGCGGCATGGGCATCGCCCAGGGAGGTCCCGACTGCGGCCTGCGCATCGTGACCGAGCGCACGAAAATGGCGATGCCGGAAGTGAACATCGGCTTGTTCCCGGACGTGGGCGGCAGCCATTTCCTGTCGCATGCGCCGGGCCAGCTGGGCATGTATCTCGGCTTGACCGGGCTGACGATCGGCGCCGCCGATGCGCTGTACATCGGCCTGGCGGACGTGTTCGTCCCCGCCGAGCAGATGCCGGCGCTGCAGGCGCTGATCGCGGCCACGCCGGGCGATGCGTTGCCTGCCGCGATCCGCACGTTCGCCGCGCCATTCTCGGAGCAAGCCGGCGCCGCCGAATTGGAGGCGCAGCGCGCATTGATCGATACCCACTTCGGCGCACCGTCGGTGGCGGCAATCATGGCCTCGCTCGAAGGCGACGAGACGCCATTCGCGCAGCGGGCACTCAAGGCGATGCGCCAGCGCTCGCCGCTGCTGATGTGCGTGACCCACGAACTGTTGCAGCGCGGTGCGGCGCTCGGCGTGGCCGATTGCCTGCGCCTGGAGCGCTCGCTGGTGCGCCGCAATTTCGAACACGGCGAAGTGCTGGAAGGCGTGCGCGCGCTGGTGATCGACAAGGACAACCTGCCGCAATGGAATCCGCCGACGCTGGAGCAGGTGACGCCGCAGATGGTGGCGCGCTTCTTCGAACCGGTGTGGCCGGACACCGCGCATCCGCTCAGGCAGCTGGCATAAAGTTGTCCATGCATATCCATTTTCGCGTGACTTGCGCCGGATAGGGTGTGAGCATCGGTCCTTCATGACTTCACGAGGACCCGAGCGATGCGCCTGCTTCCACTACTGGTTTCGATCACCCTGTGCAGCGCCGCCATGGCGCAGGAATACCGGCCCGACTTCGATCCATCGCGCTTGAAAGGGCCGGCCGCGGGCGGCGCCGGCGAAGTGCTGGTGCTGGGCTCGGCCCATCTGTCGCAATTGTCGAAGGAGGTTCAGCAGGCGGCCCTGCAACCCGTGATCGAGCGGCTGGCGCGCTGGCAACCGCATGCGATCGCGATCGAATCGCTGTCCGGCGTGCAATGCGACTTCATGCGCCGCAATCCGCGCCGCTACAAGGACAGCCTCGATCCCTACTGCCACGATACGACGGCGGCCCGCACTGCCACCGGCCTCGACGTGATGGAGGCGACCACGCAAGCCGAGACGCTGCTGGCTTCCATGCCGCAGTCGCCCGGCGCCGCGCAGCGCCGCCGCCTGGCCGCCGTGTTCCTGGCGGGCGGCGAACGGGGTTCGGCCCTGGTGCAATGGCTGCGCCTGCCGGCCGGCGAACGGCGCGCCGGCGACGGTCTGGACGCCGCCCTGGTCGCTCAGTTGCAGGCGCTGGAGACGCGCCGCGACGAAAGCCTGATGATCGGCGCACGCCTGGCCGCCCGGCTCGGTCACGAACGTCTGGTCCCGATGGACGACCATACCGCCGACAGTGCGGTGGACGACCGCAAGGCCTATGGCGATGCGTTGTCGAAAGCCTGGGACAACCCGGCAACCAAGCAGCGCTTCGATACCGACAAGGTACAGAATGCGCGGCTCGACAGCCCCGAAGGCGTGCTGGAAATGTATCGCGAGGACAATGCACCCGGCCAGGGAGAGCTCATCTTCCGCAGCGACTTCGGCGCCGCCATGAACGAGCCGTCACCGCAGCGTTTCGGACGCAGCTATCTGCGCTACTGGGAAACGCGCAACCTGCGCATGGCGGCGAACATCCGCGAGGCGATCGGCACGCGGCCCGGCGAACGCATGCTGGTGATCGTCGGCGCGTCGCACAAGGGATATCTGGAAAGCTACCTGCACCAGATGCACGACGTAAAGGTGGTGGATGCGGCGGCCGTGCTGCGCTGAACGCCGCCATGTGATGCACTAGGGCGGCTCAGGCCGCCGGATTCTTCGGCTGCTCCCGATGCCGCACGATCACGCGCTCGGACTCGCCGAAGTAGGCGCCCAGGCGCTCGGCCATGTACACCGAGCGGTGCTGGCCGCCGGTACAGCCGACCGCCACCGTCAGGTAGCTGCGGTTGTCGGTCTTGAACGATGGCAGCCATTTGGCGACGAAGGCGCGGATGTCTTCCAGCATCTCGGCCGCGCTCGGCTGGGCGTCGAGGAAGGCGATCACCGGGGCGTCCTTGCCGGTCAGCGGGCGCAGCGCCAGGTCGTAGTAGGGGTTCGGGATCGCACGCACGTCGAACACGAAGTCGGCGTCGAGCGGCACGCCGACCTTGAAGGCGAACGATTCGAAGAACAGCGTCAATGGCGCATGCGCCAGCTCGGCCAGTTCCTTGATCCAGGCGCGCAGTTTATTGGCCGACAGTTCGGAGGTGTCGATCACGTGGCCCAGGTTCTCGATCGCCGACAGGCGTTCGCGCTCTTCGGCGATGCATTCGATCAGGGTGCGGCGCGAAGCGGGATTCTCGCCCGGGCGCAGCTCGTGCGACAGCGGGTGGCTGCGGCGCGTTTCCGAGAAGCGCGCCACCAGCGAATGGGTGCTCGACGTCAGAAACATGACCTTCACCGAATGCCCGTCCTCGCGCAGGCGGCGCACGCTCACCGGCAGTTCGACCAGCGACTCGGCGCTGCGCGCATCGACCGCCACCGCCATCTTGCCGGTGCCGGTCTCGTTCACGGTATCGACCAGCGCCGTCAGCAAGGCCGGCGGCAGGTTGTCGACGCAGTAGTAGCCTGCGTCTTCCAGGACGTTCAGGGCAACCGATTTGCCCGAGCCGGAGATACCGGTAATGAGGACGATGTGCATGCGCGAATGATACCGCAACCGCAGGGGCAAGAGCACATCGCAAACCACGTTGCGATGCTCTTTTCACATCATTGAGGCGTGTCAGAACGACCCGGTCAATACGATGAGGAGTGTCAGTCCGAACTCATCGCCTGGCGCTGGCGTTCCATGAATTCCTGCAGCGTGTCGATGCCGCGCAGTTGCAGGATGGTATTGCGCACGGCGGCTTCCAGCAGCACCGCGATGTTGCGGCCGGCCGCCACCGGAATCACGACCTTGCGGATCGGCAGGCCGAGCACGTCTTCGGTCGGGAAGTGGAACGGCAGGCGCTCGACTTCTTCGTCCATCGCGCCGCGCTTGACCAGGTGCACGATCAGCTTGAGGCGCATCTTGCGCCGTACCGCGGTCTCGCCGAAGATCGCCTTGATGTCGAGCAGGCCCAGGCCGCGCACTTCGAGCAGGTTTTGCAGCAGCGGCGGGCAGCGGCCCTCGATCATGTTGGGGGCGATGCGCGAGAACTCGACCGCGTCGTCGGCCACCAGACCGTGCGAGCGCGAAATCAGCTCCAGGCCCAGCTCGCTTTTGCCGAGGCCGGAATCGCCCGTGATCAGGACGCCCACGCCGAGCACGTCCATGAACACACCGTGCATGATGACGCGCTGCGCCAGTTTCTTGGACAGGTAGACGCGCAGGAAGTCGATCACCTGCGCCGCCGGCAGCGGGGTCGAGAACAGCGGAATGTTCTGCTCGTCGCAGATGGCGAGGATGTCGGGTGGGGTTTCCAGGCCTTGCGCGATGATCAGCGCCGGCGGGCCGCCGCCGATCAATTCGCCGATCACATGGGTGCGCGAATTGGACTTCAGGCGGTGGTAATAGTTCAGCTCCTGGTGGCCGAACACCTGGATGCGCCCGGGGTGGATCAGGTTCAGGTGGCCGACCTGGTCGGCCGCGGACGCGGCGTCGCCGGCGATCTGGCGCTCGCCGCCGGGAAAGCCCGCGAACCAGCCGAGTTGCAGGCTGTCGCGATTATCGTCGTACAGCCGTTGGATGGTCAGCGGAGTCTGCAGCATGGGCATTGTCGTTGGAAGCGCGGCTCAATTGCCGAGCAGACAGTTTAACCCAGGGCCTGCAGGCTGGGTTGCCAGTTGATGATGCGCTCGTGCACCGACTTCGGATCGGTGTCGGTGGCCAGGGCGGTACGCACCGCCTCGTCCGAGAACAGCTCGGCGATCTCGGACAGGATCTCCAGGTGCTGCTGGGTGACATGGTCCGGGATCAACAGGAAGAACAGCAGGCTGACCGGCTGGCCGTCGGGCGACTCGAACGGAATCGGCTCCTTCAGGCGCACGAAGGCGGCCAGCGGCGCCTTCAGGCTCTTGCTGCCCTTGATGCGGCCGTGCGGGACGGCCACGCCATGGCCGAGGCCGGTGGAACCGAGACGCTCGCGCGCGAACAGATTGTCCGACACGGTCGAGCGGGCGATGCCGCAGTTGTTCTCGAAGATCAGGCCAGCCTGCTCGAAAGCGCGTTTCTTGCTCGATACTTCGATGTCGAGCTGCACATTTTCGAGCGAAAGGATTTTGCTAAGATTCGTCATGACATGTGGTGCGATGCACTAGTGGGAGTGCTAGCGAGCACGGATTATAGGCCTGTTTCCGGCCCAAGACACTCGAATTCGCGACAGTTTGCCGTTCATGCCGGACAGGCATTTGGCACCTGGCCAAATATGCCGAATAAGCCATTGATGCTCATCGAACGTGTCACGCAATTTCTAAGACAAATTCGCGGCCGGCACCTGCAAATGCTTGCCGGGCCGCGAATTCTCCGATTTTTGCACGCACCTTGCTCAAAGCGTGAGCAGGGCAGCAACTCCGGCACGGCCGGGCCAGGGGCTGCGCGCGGCGGGCGGCTGTCGCCAAAAACGCACAGCCGCTCAGCCGTATCCTGCCCCGGAATCGATATTTACTGGCGCGCGCCACGCAGGTTGGATGGTTTGCCGGTGCTGAAGTTGGCGCGCCATGGGTTGATGTCGAGGCCGCCACGGCGGGTGTAGCGGGCATACACCGCCAGCTGACTCGGCTTGCACTGACGCAACACGTCCATGAAGATGCGCTCGACACACTGCTCGTGGAATTCATTGTGTTCGCGGAAGCCGATCAGGTATTTCAGCAGGCCTTCCTGGTCGATCTGCGGGCCGGCGTAGCGGATCTGCACCGTACCCCAGTCCGGCTGGCCGGTGACCAGGCAGTTCGATTTCAGCAAATGCGACACCAGGGTCTCCTCGACCGGCGCTTCGTCGTGGTTGGCGCTCAGCAGCTCGGGCGAGGGCGAGTACTGGTCGATTTCGACATCCAGGCGGTCGAGCAGTTCACCGTCGAGTTCGCCCATCTTGAGGCTGCCGTAGTTTTCCGGCGACGTCAGGCTGATGTGGACCGGCGCGCCGAAGGCACCCGACAGATCGTCGCGCAGCAGCGCCAGCAGGGCGTCGGGACCGGCCAGGCGGGTCTGGTTGAACGAGTTCAGGTACAGCTTGAACGATTTCGACTCGACGATATTCGGCGAATCGGCCGGCGCCGTCACAGTCGCGATCGCGACCTGCGGCTTGCCGCGCATGTTCAGCCACGACAGTTCATAGGCGTTCCAGATGTCCACGCCGAAGAACGGCAGGGTGCCGGACAAGCCGAGTTCGTCGCGCTTTTGCTGGCGCGGGATCGGGAACAGCAAATCGGGGGCGTACTGGGTCTGGTACGCCGACGATTTGCCGAGAGGAGATTGATCAGGAGTATTCATCGAAAAAAATACAGACAGGGCTTACGAGCCCAAAAACAATTTATAGACGGGATTGTCGCTCTCGTCCCAGTAGCGGTAACCGAGCGACGCCAGGAATTGCCGGAACTCTTCCATCTCGGTCTTCGGCACCTGCAATCCAACCAGGATGCGGCCGACGTCGCCGCCCTGGTTGCGGTAATGGAACAGCGAGATATTCCAGTTCGGCGCCATGCTGTCCAGGAAGCGCATCAGCGCGCCCGGCCGTTCGGGAAACTCGAAACGATACAGCAATTCGTCGTGCGCCAGCTGACTTTTTCCGCCCACCAGGTGGCGGATGTGCAGCTTGGCCAGCTCGTCGTGGGTCAGGTCGACCGTCTTGTAGCCGTGCTCTTCGAAGGTGCGCGCCAGCAGGCCGGATTCGCTGCGGTTGCCCACCTGTACGCCGACGAACACATGCGCCTCGTTCGCATCGCTGATGCGGTAATTGAATTCGGTCACGTTGCGCGGTCCGACCAGGGCGCAGAAGCGGCGGAAGCTGCCGCGCTGCTCCGGCACGGTCACCGCGAACACGGCTTCGCGCGATTCGCCCAGCTCGGCGCGTTCGGCCACGAAGCGCAGGCGGTCGAAGTTCATGTTGGCGCCGCAGGCCACCGCGACCAGGGTTTCGCCGCGGATCGGTTCGCGATTCATCTGTGCGCGCTCGATATAGGCTTTGGCGCCGGCCACGGCCAGCGCGCCGGCCGGCTCGAGGATGCTGCGCGTGTCCTGGAACACGTCCTGGATCGCGGCGCAGATGGCGTCGGTGTCGACCAGGATGATCTCGTCCACCACTTCCTTGGCCACGCGGAAGGTTTCCTCGCCCACCAGGCGCACCGCGGTGCCGTCAGAGAACAGGCCGACGTCGCTCAGGGTCACGCGTTCGCCCGCGCGCAGGCTGCGTGCCATGGCGTCCGAATCGAGCGTCTGGACGCCGATGATGCGGATGTCGGGCCGGATCTGTTTCACATAAGCGCCGATGCCGGCGATCAGGCCGCCGCCGCCGATGGCGACGAAAATCGCGTGGATCGGGCCCGAGTGCTGGCGCAGGATTTCCATGCCGATCGTGCCCTGGCCGGCGATCACGTCCGGATCGTCGAACGGGTGCACGAAGGTCAGGCGCTGTTCTTTTTCCAGCAACAGCGCGTGGTTGTAGGCGTCGGTGTACGAGTCGCCGTGCAGCACCACTTCGACGCTGGCGCCGCCGCGCGCCTTGACCGCGTCGATTTTCAGTTGCGGGGTGGTGGTCGGCATCACGACCAGGGCGCGGCAGCCCAGGCGGCAGGCCGACAGCGCCACGCCTTGCGCGTGATTGCCGGCCGAGGCGCAGATCACGCCGCGCTTGAGCTGCTCGGGCGTCAGGTTCGCCATCTTGTTGTAAGCGCCGCGCAGCTTGAAGCTGAACACGCTCTGCATGTCTTCGCGCTTGAAATAAATGCGGTTGCCCATGCGCTGGGACAGGGTAGGAGCGAGGTCGAGCGGGGTTTCCTGGGCGACGTCGTAGACGCGGGCGGTCAGGATTTTCTTGAGATAGTCGGTAGTCATGGTCGGGATGGAAAAGTCTGGCCAGCATGGCTGGCAAATCCGGACGACGCGTTCCGTTCTGCTCGGGCGGGTGACCGTTGCTTGCAGGCGATACGCAGCGCTGGGTTGCAGGCTGGACGTATCGTGTCGTTACGATATGTGCGCTTCATTATAATGGAGCGACATTACCAACGCTCAAGCTTATGATCGAATCCGCCGTCCAGTGGCTGCTGAACCTCATCGCCGCACCCAGCGTAGGTCTGACCTCCATCTTCATTGTCAGCTTCGTTTCCGCCACCTTGCTGCCGCTGGGCTCCGAGCCGGCGGTGTTCGCCGTCATCAAAGCCAATCCCGACATGTTCTGGCCCGCGATCCTGGTCGGCACCCTGGGCAATACGCTGGGCGGTGCCTTCGACTATTTCCTGGGCTACCGCGCCAAGGTGGCCTTCGCGAAGGAACGCCAGAGCCGCTGGTTCAACTGGCTCAAGCGCTATGGCGCCAAGACCATGCTGCTGTCCTGGCTGCCGGGCATCGGCGATCCGCTGTGCACGCTGGCCGGCTGGCTGCACCTGCCGTTCTGGCCCAGCGTGATGTACATGATGATCGGCAAGTTCGCGCGCTATCTGACCATGACCATCGCGCTGCTGTACATCCCGGACGGGTTCTGGCATTCGCTCGGCGACATGCTCACGCGCATCTTCGGCTAGCGTCCGGCACGCGGTTGGCAGCGCAGTCATAATGGGTTCTTTACCTGAACCCATTTACTGAGCCTATTAACGCCGTTCCAAGGATGCATGGCATGACCGACCGCCTTCCCGTTCCCCTCGAAAAAGCCTACCGCCTGATGAACCACGGCCCGACCGTGCTCGTCTCGGCGCGCCACGGCGACGCCGTCAACGTGATGGCCGCCGCCTGGTCGATGCCGCTCGACTTCCAGCCGCCCAAGGTCGCCGTCGTGCTCGACAAGAGCACGCTCACGCGACGCATGATCGAAGCCTCGGGCGAGTTCGCCCTGAATGTACCGTCGCGCGAACTGGCGCGCCTGACGCTGCAGGTCGGCTCGACCTCGGGCCGTGAAATCGACAAGTTCGCCGCTTTCGGCGCCGGCGCCTGGACCGGTGAGCGCATCACGGCACCGCTGCTCGACGGCTGTCTCGCCTGGCTCGAATGCCGCCTGATCCCCGAGCCGCACATCCAGGAAACCTATGACCTGTTCCTGGGCGAAGTGGTGGCGGCCTGGGCCGATCCGGCGGCGTTCCGCGACGGCCACTGGCAGATGGAAGCGGGCGGCAGGAAGAGCATCCACTATGTCGCCGGTGGCCATTTCTTCGAGATCGGCGATGCCTTCGAGGTCAGCGCCGGGGAACCCGCGCCCGATGCCGGCGACCCGACCACGGCGCAGTCCACCTGATGAGATATGCCATTCGGATGATCCCGCTGCATAAACGTTGCAGCGATTGATCCCAAGGCAAATAAAGTTTGCAGTTTATCTTTAGGATAAACATTTTGTTGCGTTGCCAGGAATGGCAAACCCGGCATTGCCCGAGCGTGGTGCATCGCAATACGCTAGAATGAACGTCCTTCGGGCCCGTCCGACTGTTGACTCATCCAGCTGCATCTCCAGCCTGCACCCAATGAACGCACCCGCACATATCCATACCCTGCTTGCCGATAACGCTCCCGCGCGCCTGCGCGAGATCCCGTACAACTACACCTCGTTCTCGGACCGCGAAATCGTGATCCGCCTGCTCGGTGAGTCGTCGTGGGAGCTGCTCGACAGCCTGCGCGGCGCGCGCCAGACCGGGCGCTCGGCGCGCATGCTGTACGAGGTGCTGGGCGATATCTGGGTAGTGCGCCGCAATCCCTATCTGCAGGACGACCTGCTGGACAACCCGAAGCGCCGCGCGGAACTGATCGCGGCCTTGCACCACCGCCTGGCCGAAATCGACAAGCGCCGCACCACGGTCGATGCGCTCGATTCGGCCGATGATCCGGCGATGGTGGCCAGCCGCAGCGCTGCGGTCGAACAGCTGCTCGCTGCCGCGCGCCGTGCGGTGGACGACTTCGGCCGCGAGTTCGCCGATACCTATGACCTGCGCAAGCGCGCCCAGAAGGTGCTGGGCGCCTACACCGACAAGCGCAACATCCGCTTCGACGGCATGCACCGCACGTCGCACGTGACCGACGCCACCGACTGGCGCGTCGAGTATCCGTTCCTGGTGGTGATTCCCGACAGCGAAGATGAAATGGCCGGCCTGGTGAAGGGCTGCATCGAACTGGGCCTGACCATCATCCCGCGCGGCGGCGGCACCGGCTACACCGGCGGCGCGATTCCGCTCACGCCGATGTCGGCCGTGATCAATACCGAAAAGCTGATCGGCATCGGCGAAGTCGAGATGACCGCGCTGCCGGGCGTGGAGCGCGAATACGCGACCATCCACACCTATGCCGGCGTGGTGACGCAACGCGTGTCGCAGGCGGCCGAGAAGGCCGGCTTCGTGTTCGCGGTCGACCCGACCTCGGCGCACGCGTCCTGCGTGGGCGGCAATATCGCCATGAACGCGGGCGGCAAGAAGGCCGTGTTATGGGGCACCGCGCTCGACAACCTGGCCTCGTGGCGCATGGTCGACCCCAACGGCGACTGGCTCGACGTCACCCGCATCAAGCACAACCTGGGCAAGATCCACGATGCGCCGACCGCCGAATTCCTGCTGGAGTGGACCCATCCGAGCCCGAAAGGCGCGCCGAAAGGTGAACCGTTCCGCACCGAGACCCTGACCATCGAGGGCAAGCGCTTCCGCAAGGAAGGCCTGGGCAAGGACGTCACCGACAAGTTCCTGTCCGGCCTGCCGGGCATCCAGAAGGAAGGCACCGACGGCCTGATCACCTCGAGCCGCTGGATCCTGCACAAGATGCCGAAGTTCACGCGCACCGTGGCCCTCGAATTCTTCGGCCAGGCGCGCGACGCGATCCCGTCGATCGTCGAGATCAAGGATTACCTGGACAGCCTGCCGAAGAACGGCGATCCGGCCTTCAGCACGCTGCGCCTGGCCGGCCTGGAACACCTGGACGAACGCTACCTGCGCGCGGTCGGCTACGCCACCAAATCCAAGCGCGGCGTGCTGCCCAAGATGGCGCTGTTCGGCGACATCGTCGGCGACGACGAGAACGCGGTGGCGCTGGCCGCCTCGGAAGTGGTGCGCCTGGCCAATACCCGCGTGGGCGAAGGCTTCGTTGCCGTGAGCCTTGACGCGCGCAAGAAGTTCTGGCTCGACCGCGCCCGTACCGCGGCCATCGCGCGCCACACCAACGCCTTCAAGATCAACGAAGACGTCGTCATTCCGCTGGGTCGCATGGGCGAGTACACCGACGGCATCGAGCGCATCAACGTCGAGCTGTCGATCAAGAACAAGCTGCAACTGGTTGAGCAGCTGGCCGCCTACCTGGCCAGCGACCACCTGCCGCTGGAGAAGAGCGACGACGCCAGCGGCGACGGCGTGGACCGCGACGAGATCATGGGCGAGCGTCCGCTGCAGGCGCGCGCGCTGGTCGACCTGGTCGGCAAGCGCTGGAGCTTCATCCTGGCCAACCTCGACATGCCGCTGAGCGATGCGCGCGCCCAGCTCGAATCGTTCGGGCTCGATCACCTGGACGCGGCGCTGGCGCAGCGCCTGACCGTGCAGCCGGACGCGCGCTTGTTCGACGTGGTGCAGGACCATACCGTGCGCGTGTCGTGGAAACAGGAATTGCGCGCGCCACTGCGCCAGATCTTCAACGGCGCCGCCTACAAATGCATCCTCGACGAGTGCAGCGCGATCCACAAGCGCGTACTGCGCTCGCGCGTGTTCGTCGCCCTGCACATGCACGCCGGCGACGGCAACGTGCACACCAACCTGCCGGTGAATTCGGACGACTACGCGATGCTGCAGGACGCACACAAGGCGGTCGAGCGCATCATGGGGCTGGCGCGTTCGCTCGACGGCGTGATCTCGGGCGAGCATGGCATCGGCATCACCAAGCTCGAATTCCTGATGGACGAAGAGATCCAGGAGTTCCGCGACTACAAGGTGCGCGTCGATCCGGAAGGGCGCTTCAACAAGGGCAAGCTGCTCAATCTCGAAGGTGCGCACGCCGACCTGCGCAACGCCTACACGCCGTCGTTCGGCCTGATGGGCCACGAGTCGCTGATCATGCAGCAGAGCGATATCGGCGAGATCGCCAACAGCATCAAGGACTGCCTGCGCTGCGGTAAATGCAAACCGGTGTGCACCACCCACGTGCCAGGCGCGAACCTGCTGTATTCGCCGCGCGATAAGATTCTCGCGACGTCGGCCCTGATCGAAGCCTTCCTGTATGAAGAACAAACGCGGCGTGGGGTGTCGATCCGCCACTGGGAAGAATTCGAGGACGTGTCGGACCACTGCACCGTGTGCCACAAGTGCGTCACGCCCTGTCCGGTGAACATCGACTTCGGCGACGTGTCGATGAACATGCGTAACCTGCTGCGCAAGATGGACAAGCGCAGCTTCAAGCCGGCCAACCGCGCGGCCATGTTCTTCCTGAATGCGACCGACCCGACCACCATCAACGCCACGCGCAAGACGATGGTCGATCTGGGCTACAAGGCCCAGCGCCTGGGTAACCGCCTGTTGAAAGGCCTGGCCAAGCCGCAGACCGCGGCGCCGCCGCCGACCACGGGCAAGGCGCCGGTCCGCGAGCAGGTGATCCACTTCATCAACAAGAAAATGCCGGGCAACCTGCCGAAGAAGACCGCGCGCGCGCTGCTCGACATCGAAGACGACAAGGTGATCCCGATCATCCGCAACCCCAAGAAGACCACGGCCGACACCGAAGCCGTGTTCTACTTCCCGGGCTGCGGCTCCGAGCGCCTGTTCTCGCAGGTCGGCCTGGCGACGCAGGCGATGCTGTGGGAAGTCGGCGTGCAGACCGTGCTGCCGCCGGGTTACCTGTGCTGCGGCTACCCGCAGCGCGGCGCCGGCCAGTACGACAAGGCCGACAAGATGATGACGGATAACCGCGTGCTGTTCCACCGCATGGCCAACACGCTCAACTACCTCGACATCAAGACGGTGCTGGTTTCGTGCGGCACCTGCTACGACCAGCTGGCGACCTATGAATTCGAGAAGATCTTCCCGGGCTGCCGCATCATGGACATCCACGAATACCTGCTCGAAAAAGGCGTCAAGCTGGAAGGCGTGAACGGTACCCGCTACATGTACCACGACCCTTGCCACACGCCGATGAAGATGCAGGATTCGCTCAAGACCGTGAACGCCCTGGTGTCCACAGCGGATAACGTCAAGATCGAGAAGAACGACCGCTGCTGCGGCGAGTCGGGCACCTTCGCCGTGTCGCGTCCGGACATCGCGACCCAGGTCCGCTCGCGCAAGGAAGTCGAGATGGAGAAGGGCGCGGATAAGCTGCGCGCCGACGGTTTCAAGGGCGACGTCAAGATCCTGACCAGCTGCCCATCGTGCCTGCAGGGCCTGTCGCGCTACAACGACGACTCGGGCACCACCGCCGACTACATCGTGGTCGAAATCGCCAAGCACCTGCTGGGCGAAGACTGGCTGCCGGATTACGTCAAGCGCGCCAACAACGGCGGCATCGAAAGGGTGCTGGTATGACGGCCGCGTTGCGTGAGCCTGGCTGCGAGCTGTGCGCGCTGTCGGTGCCGGTTGTCTGGGCCGGCGACAAGTTCAGCGTCATCGTGGTCGACGATGCCGGCTACCCCGGCTTTTGCCGCGTGATCTGGCGCGACCACGTGCGCGAGATGAGCGACCTGTCGCGCGAAGACCGGCTGCTGCTGAACGAGGCCGTGTTCCAGGTCGAGCAGGCGGTGCGCGAAGTCATGCAGCCGCTGAAGGTCAACGTGGCCAGCCTGGGCAATGTGGTGCCGCACCTGCACTGGCACGTGATCCCGCGTTATGCGGACGATGCGCACTTCCCGGCCCCGGTGTGGGCGCAGGCGGTGCGCTCGACCGACCCTGCTATCCTGGCGGCGCGCCGCACGCTGTCGAACCAACTTGGCGCCGCGATCGCGCGCCGTTTTCACTGAATAAAGAAGTCATCATGCCTAATCCAACCGAACTGACCCTCCACCAGAAGTCGCGCGTGCTCGACATCGCCTACGACGACGGCAACGCCTTCTCCATCCCATTCGAACTGATGCGCGTGTATTCGCCGTCGGCCGAAGTCAAGGGCCACGGCCCGGGCCAGGAAGTGCTGCAAGTGGGCAAGCGCGAAGTCGGGATCAATGATGTCGAGCAGGTCGGAAACTACGCGATCAAGCCGGTCTTCACCGATGGCCACGACACCGGCATCTTCAGCTGGGACTATCTGTATGAGCTGGGCCGCAGCCAGGAGTCGCTGTGGCAGCAGTACCTGGGCCGCCTGCAGGCCGCCGGCTTCGACGAAGCCACCGGCCGCGCGCCGGACACGCTGCTGCCGGAAGTGGCGGCGGCCAGGGCTGCCAAGTCGGGCGGCGGTGGCGGTGGATGCGGGTCGGGTAGCTGCGGCTGCAAGTAAGTCTTAAGTGATGCGTCGCTCGCCCCGAGCGGCGCAGCGTGCCTAGCCGCGCCCACTGTTCGGTACAGTGGAAATCAACTTTGCGCCACAGCTCGTGGCGTGACCTTCGAAGGCGACCGGTACTCCATCGATTTTCACTATGGGGTCTCCTTCTGCAATCACACAACTCTGGTGGCCCTGTATCGGGCAGAAGCAGCGGTCGCCCTTGCGTGCCACGGCGACGCCCATCGCTGTGGTGTTGGGCGCGGCGGCAATGACTTTTCCGCCGTGCGTGGTCGGGTCGCCTAGCCGGATGACTTTTTTCATCGTATTCACCTCTAAGTCAGCGCGAATAGCCTTGGGAACCTTTCGTTGCATCGTGGCGTAATCCCCACCAAGGCAGATAGGTGGTATTGCCTCCACGGGCGCGGAACCATGGCTCGTCCGGATTGATGGGGCGGACAACGGCAGGAGGGATCACGACGGTAGCTGTGGGCTGGTTCAGGTCGGTAGTCCCGGCCACCAAGACGTTTTTTCCGATGTGATTAGCGTAGGCAATGGCAAGCGCCACGTTTGTAAGCGCACTGCCTGCACGCATTTCGCCGAGCAGAGCCGCAGTATTGAAAGTCTGTTTGGTAAAGTCCAGTTCAGGCAGCTGTTCGGTAAGGGTCTGTGCCAGAGGGGCTAGGCGTTCTGTTGAATCTGGATGAGTAGCATTGGCATCGTGGATCACGAAACCTATGTCTCTCGTTTGCTTGCCTGCATGGATCGCAGCTTTGTCAAAGACGGTTTTCCATGCTTGTACCAATCGCGGCGATGGCTTTGACTCGGTCGTGAAGTCGCTCGCTTTTGCGCTGGCCGGATAAGAGAGCCAGGCTAGCGGCGCTCGCCCAGTTTCGTAGTCTGGTCCGGCGAGTATTAGTTGGACAATATTCTCATCAATTTGTCGGTCTTTTGGTCTGCTTGGCGCATCCCAATTCATGATCCATACTGTTTCAGATGGATGCGCTTGTAAATAATCGAGTCCTTTTGCTAGTGAAGAAAAGCCCGCATTGGCGCCGCCGGTAGTTACATTAATATCGGGAAGAGTACTTTTGCTCCATGAATTTGGAAAGGATTTGTTGCCTATGTCAAAATAGTCAGTAACGTATTCCTGAAGATCCTTTCCTGCTTTTATAGGATCTATTTTTTCTTCAGGAAGCGCATACTCGATATGTATGCCAGCCAATTCGCGCCAAGTCGATCGGTCTTTTTTAGAGTGAGCATTATAAAAGTAGCGAGAGTCAGAAAAATAGTTGTCTCTATAGAGAACAAAAACCTCGCGCAGATATTTTCGGTGATACCCGTCGAAAGTTTCCTCCCCATCATTTCCAACTGCAATCGATGATATGGATTGTACTGAGCCGTATTTTTGAGGATTGGTTTTGACCATGTCATCATTTTTATTGGGTGCAACTAGACCCATTGTCCATAGAAGTTGCCACTCCGTTGGATAATCCATTCGTTGTAATGGATTTAGCCATTGCAATCCTATGACCTGCGCAACGAAAGGTTGGGTACGATGCTTCGATACATTGCTTTGTTTGTGGACGACTTCGTCTTTAGGTAAAGATTCTGCGGATGCTGTTGAGAAAAAAATCGATACGGAAATTATTGCTGGAATGATAATTAAGCGAATCATGATTTCTCCATCGGTTAAGACAGTGGCAGCGTTTTTTTCGATATGCCAGACTAAAAATATTGAGATTAAAAGAATGCTGGCGAAAGTAATTATGCTAATTGCAATGCGTTTGCGGGTGCCAAATTTAAGTCTTTTCATCTGCCGGTTCCAGTCTCTTATTTATTGATCTAGCGGATGTCAACTATTTTTGAAGGAATTTTCCCTTCGCTACTATCTTTGCTTGCCCACTCAATGAGAGATTTTTTGTCAAAACGTCCGGAGTCGAAATATTCAAAATAAACTTTATGTGCATTGTCATCAGTTAAAGATTCCAAAAATCTCCAATCGGCAGCAATGCGTAATTTTTTCAGGTCCCGTTCATTAATATGGCAAGTGCCTACTGCAACGTCATACGCAAGCGCGCGTTGCGCATGCATTGCATTGGTCATGATGGTTGAGTGATCCGTGGCATGGGTGTCGATACTTTTTGCCAGGACATCCTTGATTTTTTTGGTACGCCATTCTGTATATTTATCATCGGCTTTTGTCGGATCATCCTCTTTCTCTACTTTGGCAGATTTGTCGTATAGTCCTTCACGTCTGGCCTCCATGCGCAACATGGCATGATGTTCGTAAAGCAGGGCCGCTTCACTTTCCGCATCTCCCTCCGCCGCGTCTGTTCCCTTGCGCTTGGCTTCAGCAGTAGCGTCTTTCTTTACGGTACGGTCTCCCGCGTATGGATCATCAGCTGTACGCTTACGATCTTTTGCGCGATATTCCCCTGGGGCATCCATGCCTTGATCGAACGCGGTACTCGATGAACCAAATCGCATGCCTTCGGGCTTGAATCCAACTGGCAGGTCCGGTCCCGACAACGGTGTTTTCCAGTCTTTCGGTGGCAGCGCGTTGATGCGAGTTCCTGCCAAACTGGTCACGATGTACATGATGGGGGCCGTTGCAATAGTCATGATTTTCGCCAGCCCGTCGGTATTCGATTGCAATCCTTTTTCCAGCGAGTAGCGTGCAACCGGCGAAGGTGGGTACCAGTAATCATGCGTTCCACGTTTCGGTTGGTTATACTGATTTGCCCAGAAGTCGTAACTCCCTTGTTTGCCCACTTCGAAGCCTTGGGAAAAAACTCGCTGGCAGAACACGCCTGTCCCATTGGCAGCGTCTATCTCGGCTTGGTCCAGACCACGCCAACCGATACCTTGGATCGTCGTTGCCGAGATGACTTGGTCATGGGGATTGAAGTACAGGGTTACACGTCCGTGAGTCGATGGGGCGGCGCCATACCCATACTTCGTCCGGTCCGATTGCGCATCGAAACCATGAACTTCGTTCTTCATCGCTTCGTCGATGGTCGCGATCGGTTGTGCGGCTGATGCTTGTTGTCGAATGATGTCGAAGAATGCGCGCAAGGTGCCGATGCGCGCTTCCCAACTCTGACGGCCAGTATTGCCAGCGGCATCCGTCATGCCGCGTTCCACCCAGTCTTGCGTACCATTCTTTTTGACCAGACTATATGGTGGGTTGCACAACACGTAGTTATCAGCGACGCAGCGCCCGGTTTTCCCTGACATGTCTGTTACCGAATCGAGTCGATCGCCGAGAAATGCCGCTGCCATCCCAATCATGTTGCCTTGGCTGTGGCAGACAATCGTAATTGGCACATCAGCCTGTTTCTTGCGAATCGACTCTACTAGCTTGGCCAGGCGCAGTGCTGCCAGGACGTAGTAGGGCCGCGGCGGACAGGCATAGACTTTACGGTCGTTGGTTGGATTCATGTGCTGCACGTGCAGCCACAGAAATAGCTGGTCAGATAGCCCGCCGCCCCATAAATCAGGCAATGCGGTGCAGCCATTGGCAAAAGGCCCCCCGCCCCAATAGTTTTTCTCGTTCAAATAGATCCCAGCGCCAAAGTCCTGCAACTCTTCGCTGCTTGCCTTGTATCCCCATCGAAACTGGATGACGGGAGAAAAGTGACTGCTTGACTCGATAAAGTTGTCCGATTTTCTTTCGGGATTGATGAACCCATCCGGGGTGAGCTCAGACAAGTACCGCGCCGGTCGTAGCTGCCCGCCTTCGGGCGTTGGATGTACCAAGTGTTCCGTACGCCGCTTCAGACGATCATTGAGGCCATCGCATAAGCCTTGCTCTGTCTGCGTATACCACTCGCCGTCCGAATTGACACCATGAACAAAAATAACGATGCCAGGTAGTGGGAGCTGCATCACCACGTCCAAATATTTTGGAGTAAGCAAGACCGTACCGCACCGGTAACCTAGCACGCGGTTTTCTGGATCATCGAGAGGACTGATCGATGGGCTTTCTGCAATGGACGGCGAGGACATGATGTCTGCTCCAGTGAATGCTATTTCAGTGGTTTGTAGAATGTCGCTTTCAATTGCTGCAAGTGGTCGACCGTAATCATTTCTCCCTCTCCAGCGCTGTTGGTCTGGCCTGAGAGAGGACTGTCACCAGAGCGTTCGACATGCACCTTCATGCCCTCCACCGGCTTGCCATCGGTCGCCCGCAACAGCCGCGGAATACGGCCGAATTCGCCGGTGCTGAAGGTCGGCAGTTCGGTCTTGCCGCTGGCCGGCCCATTCCAATGGTGCCCATCGGTCTTGATCGTCATTGCCCCCGGCCCGCCGATTTCGACCGCGCCGCCTTTGAGCTTGAGATAAGCGCCGCCGCTGACGATCAGCGTGATCTCATCCTCGGCCATGAACACCATGCGCTTGCCTGCCGTGACCTTTAAATCCTTGGCCGCATCGATCCCCATGTCGTCATGCTGGCTTTGCATGACAAACTTTCCCTTGTGCGCTACCTGGGTGATGCCATCCATGTGCGAGAACAGCGAGATTCCCTTACCGGCGTTGAGATTGAAACGCGCCCCACTGGTCAGCTGCAGGTGCTGCTGCGCCACCGAATCGATATTGGTGCCCGCGTAGCTGACCAGGGTTTTCGGTGTGCTGAAAGCGACCCCTGACGGCGCCGTCACGCTCAGTGTCGGTTCGTCACTCCCATCGCTGTTTTCAGCGCCCCCAGAGGCATCGAGGTACGATTTCAGCTCTTCTTGCGACGCCGCATCGACCGGTAATGCCTGATGTTCCGCAGCGTATCGTCCGAGCGACTTGAACAGGTCGAGGCAATCCTGCATCAGCGCCAGATGCTCCTCGCCGCTCAATTGCATCCCGCATGCGTCGAGCCGCTTCCATGCCGAAATCAGGAGCGACTTCGCCGTACGAATCGCGCCACTGTCGTTTGTCGCCAATTCAAAACCGGCGCCGCGCGCAGTAGCCTCGCCATCGCAGCGCGGGTGAGTGAGGTAACCAAGATTGAGCTGGCTCTGGCCGTGCGCGCTTGCCAACTGGACGCTGATTTGTCCGGGCGTATCGTCCATTCGCAGCTGGTTGTGGCGTTCGGCTTTGCCTTCCTTGCTGACAATGCCCGACAGGTATCTGTCGCCAGGCAGACGGCTACGACGGTTGAACGAAGGCGGGGGCGTGCGGCCGCCATGAGCACGGCCGATGATCAACGGTTTATCCGGATCGCCCCCCACGAAAGCGCACAAGACCTGATGCCCGACGCGCGGCAGGGAAATCGATCCATATTGCGCACCGGCCCAGGGATTCGCCACCTGCACCCAGGCCGAATCCCGGTCGGTGTTTGATGCGCCAGCACCTTGGGCATGCTCATGATCTTCTTCGCGGCAGCCGGGAAAGCGAACCTTGACGCGCCCGAATTCGTCGCAATGGATTTCTTCATTCACCGGCCCTACCACCGTCACATACTGCAATGTGGTGCGAGGCAGATCGACGCGGGGATCGTACGCCGGCACGATCGGGATGCCGCGCCGTACGCAGGTAAATCGGTTGGTATAGCGCACTCCGCGCTCGGCGCTGGCTTGTTGCAGGCTGGCGCTGCCTTTGTGCCAGTGGTTCAGCGCAAACAGATGCCGCACGCGTTCATCCAGCGTTTTCGGCAGATTGTTCTCGGCTTCGACATGCAATTCGGTGACAACGAATTCACGCTCGGTGGCAGCGTGCGAATCGAGCTCGGGGTGGCCGGCAATACCGTTCCACTGGCCGACGCACATATTGCGATCGCTTCCTTCACCGTGAAAATACTTGGCTGCGTATTCATGACGCTGGATTCGCGCCCGTCCCAGGTCGAGGTAATCGGTGCCGTCACTGCCCGCATGCGGTGCATCGATCAGATAATCGTCCAGCCCTGCGGCGAAGCGATTGCCGAAAGGGCCCTGGTCGTTCAACCCGGTTTCATGACTCATGATCATCCGGGCCTGAGCAACATCCCAGCTGCGACGTGTGACAACACCGCTCGCCAGCGTACGAACGGCATGCCACGCAGTGATCGTGTCGCGGGTCTCGGTAGCGTCGTCCCGATGGAATCGGATCGTTCCCGCGACATTCTTTTTCAATGACCATGCATCGTCGAACAAGACCAGCGTATGCACCGGCGGATGGTCGCCACGCGTTTCGACCGACGAGCCGGACTGGACGAACCAGGCAATGCCGCGCCGTTTCCACAGCCTGCGCAGGAAGGCTGCGGTCGACTCGTTGTATTGCATGGTGAATGGGCGCGCCGGATAGGATTTCAGATTCCGGAAGTCGAATTCGAAGACGGTGGCGGCGATGGAATTGGCGATGCGCCACTCCTTGAGCAGGATGGCGGTGATATCGACTTCACTCAGGTTGAGGAAAACCCGGGTATTGCAGGTCTTGTCGAGCAACGCGAAGGCGTCGCGTACGGTCAGCTGATAAGTCGCCAATCCGCCGTCGCTCTGTCCTTCGGCGGCTTCGGCGACGATGCCGCGTACCGACCGCAGGTCGCCGGTATCGGTCACGAACTGCAGTTCGACAGGATTGGCGATGAATTCCTTGAGCGGCATGCCGACGCGGGACGCGACGCACAGGAGGTGGTATTCAATTCCGCCGCACATCGTCTCGGTTCCGCTGACATGCTTGACCAGCAAGACGTCTTCGCTGACGCCGGATTGGTTCCAGATCCGGAGGCGGATCGGTCGATTGCTGTCGGTCAGGATGGCGGCGGGTATGGCAGCATTCATTCGCAGGGTCCTTGAGTAACGCCCGCTGGTGCAGGCATGTTGACATTCAAAAACCCGTCAAGTGTGACCAATTCCCTCGGCTCAAGTGATGCGATCGCGCAAGTACCGATATTGCTGCCGTAAACGACAAAGAGCACGTCCTCGGACGTGCTCTTTTCGTTTGTGTGCCCGCCGAATCAGGCGGGCAGCGACATTACGCTTGCGGCTGGATGTTGGCAGCCTGCTTGCCTTTCGGGCCAGCGGTGATGTCGAAGGTCACGCGCTGGTTTTCCTGCAGCGACTTGAAACCGGTGCTGTTGATCGCCGAGAAGTGCGCGAAGACGTCTTCGCCGCCGCCGTCAGGGGTGATGAAGCCAAAACCTTTTGCGTCGTTGAACCATTTGACAATGCCAGTCGCCATGTTATTCCCTCAAATTTTTAAGTTGTCTCTGTAATGCTTCGCAGGCGAATCGGAGGACTGGAACCAGCGAAACACTCAACGTTGCAAATCTGATTATAGAGAGTATTTTTAAAATTTCAGCAAGATTTTGTAATCGTGCGGCATTTTTTTCACAATGCATCCCGGCCGCATGGTTCCCGTGAGGTCCAGGCGGCCGGAGGCACGTCAGAACGTCATCGGCATGCGCACCGTCAGCGTCACGTCCGGGGTGTCGCGGGTGACGCCGGCGCCCACCGCGATGTTCAGCGAACGCTGCGGGCTGAGGCGGTACGAATAGCCCAGCAGCAGGGTGCCGAGCTGGGTGCGTACCGAGCCGGGCACGATGGTGCCGTTCTGGCGCATGCGCGCGATCGTGCTGTGGTCGTAGCCGAGGCTGAGCGAAGCCTTGTCGTTGAGCGCCAGGCCCATGCCGAAGTTAAAGCCCAGCACATTGCCCGGCTCGAGCGTGCCGAGCGGCTCGCGCTCGCCGTTGCGCACCAGGCGCGTCACGTCGTCGCGCTTGAAGTTGTGCAGGTAGCTCAGGCTGCCGAAGAAGACCGCCGGGTCGGACGGATACAGCCAGGTCAGGCTGCCCTGCAGCGAGTGGAAGCCGGAGCCGGTCGGCAGCGTCAACGGCAGGCCGGTGCCGGTCACGTTCTCGCCGATGCAGCGGCGGTCGCAGTCGGTCACGACTTCGAACGGATCGCGCCCGGTGCGGCTCTTGTAGCGCAGGCCGGCGATGTAATAGCCCTTGTCGGCGCCGCCGTTGTTGAGCTGGTAGCGCCCGGCGACTTCGATGTCGCCCATCGCCTTGCCGGTGGTGTCGAACACGCGCTCGACCGCGGTACCGGTGAACAGCTCGCGGCTGACCGTGGCGTCCGAGCGGTACACATACGGCACCTTGACCTCGACCTCCATCCGGTTGGAGAGGCCCGTGCGGCCGGTGATCGAGGTAGTGAAGGTGTTGCGCTTGATTTCGCGTACGTCCACCAGGCCGATCAGCAGCGCCGGAATCACGGTGTAGCCGACCAGCGCCACCCGGTTGCTGGACGAGTAGCCGAACTGCGCCGCCGGCTCCACCACGTAAGTGCCGCGCGGCGTCAGCACGCCCGGCTGGTCGGTGATCGGCGCGATCTCGGGCGGCTTGTTGGGCTGCTGGTTGTTCGCCTGCTGCGGTTGCTGGTTCTGCTGAGGTTGCTGACCCTGTTGCGGCGGACGCTGCTGGGTCTGCGCCTGCTGCTGCGCTGCAGGGTTGGCCGGGGCCGGGACAGGGACCGGCACGGTCGGTTGATTCGGACGCTGCTGCGGCGGCACCGGGGCCGGCACGCCGGTCACGGCCGGCGGCAGTTGCGGCGGCTGGGCCACCGGCGCCTGGCCGCTCATGTCGCCGCTCATGAAGCCGGCACCGCCGGTACCGCGCAGCTGCGACAGCGTGACGCCGTCGGCGCCGGCGGTTGGCAGCGCGAACGGGGCGCCGGCCAGCGGGGTCGGATCGGTGATGATGGTCCCCTGCTGCGCCACCGCCAGGGCCGGCGCTGCTGCTGTTGCACCCGCAGGCGCCGTGGCCTGCATGCGCTGCAGCTGCGCGCGCTGGGCCTGCAGTTCTTCCACCAGGCGGTTGACCAGGGCGCGCTGCTCGGCCAGTTCGTTCTTCAGTTGGGACAGTTCATTCTTCTGTTCCTGGATGCCGGATTCGGCGCCAGGTGGAGGGGATTGCTGAGCAAGGACGGGCGGCGCCAGGAGGGCGGCAGCCAGGCCGGCGGCGCCGAGCCGCGCGACATGTGGGTACATCCGGAGTCTCCAGAGTTATAATTAACAATATTACAAGTTTCCGGCTGAACGTACCAGCCCGTCACGAATCGTCGACTGGAAATTCATGTCCTTCAGCAGCGACATGCTGTTGACGGTGGAGGAGATGGTGGTGGCGGCGCGGATGTCCTGGCCGTCGAGCGTGTTCTGGAGGAAGGTGGCGCCATTGTTGAGCGCGATGTCGCTGCCCACGAAGTTGTTGCCGCCGATCTGGATCAGCTTGGCCGCGCCGAGCGCGTCCTGCGCCAGGCGCGCCTGCTCCGAGGTCATCGCCGACAGATCGGGAATCGAGATATTGGTGCGCGACAGCACCTCGCCGTTGACCGACACCACGCGCTCGATACCGAGTGCCAGGTTGAGGCCGCCGGCGACTTCGAAGCCGCCGCGTGCGCCGTCCAGGGTGTCGGCTTCGACCGGTGCGCCGAAGGCGGACAGCGGCGCGGCATCGGCCACGCCGTCGTTCGCGGCCTGCACCGTCGGCGCGCCGAGCGCTGCCAGCAGGGCGGCGCCGAGGGCGACTCCCCTGGCCCATCCTGCCCATGTAAATCGTGTCCAGCGCATAGGTATTTCCTTTAAAAATCGCCGGGGCCGAATTTCGGCAGCGAGGCGCTGAGCTGGTCCTGGTGCATGCCGGTGCCGAGCGGCGCGCGCGGGGCGCCGCGCCAGTCCTCGGGGGTGTTGAAGGCCACGCTGTCCTTGTGGCTGTGGATCACGAACAGCAGCTTGTTGCGCCAGATTTCCTGGAACCGTTCCATGCTCACCACGCGGTTGCCAGTGGACGGGTCGCCCAGCAGGATGCGGCCGTCTTCCGAGCCCTTGACCACGACGAAGTGGTTGAAGCCGCGGTCGGTCACCAGCACGATGGCAGGCAGTTTTTCCTTGATCAGTTTTTCGATCGGCAGCTTGAAGCCGTCGGCGCGGAAACCGCGCGTGGCCAGGAAACGCTGCATGTCCAGCATCGAGAAGCCTTCCTTGTGGATCTTGGCCTTGTCGCCGTTGGCGTACATCTGCTGGAACACGTCCTGTTCCGGCGTCGGGGTGGAATAGTGGTGCGAGAGCAGCGTGGCAACCGCCGCCGCGCCGCAGCTGTAGTCGTATTGCTGGCGCGTGGTGCGCTGGAATTTGATGTCCTTGAGGCTGGTCACCGGCACGTTCACGCGCGGCAGGACCGCCAGGTCGAGTGCCGACGCCGTGGTCGGCGTCAGCAGGAAGCCGCCCCATGAAACACTGAGTGCAGCAAGAAAGAGGCTTCGTTTCATGCGTGGTATCGCTTATTGCAGTTGCAGGTTGATGACGGTGGCGTTCTGGATCAGCACGTTCGCGCCGCTGTTCTGGATCACGACCGGCAAGCCGGAAGCGCCCGAGAACGAGCCGTTGTCGATCACGTTGAAGCCGGTGGTGACGTTGTTGGCGACGTTGTGGCCGACCGTGCCGCTCAGGGTCGCCGACGCTTCGGTGAACACCGTGTCGGCGCCGCCGCGCAGCTCGCCCAGCGCCGCGGTGTCGGCCGTCTTGCCCCAGCCGTCGGCCGCATCCGCGTCCTGGCTCGGCGCGACCTGCACCTTCGACAGGAAGCTCACGTTCACCGGCAGCTTGTCCGGCTCGCCGGCCTGGGCCGCGACCGGCAGGGCAACCAGCGCCGCCAGCAGAAGAGGGGTAATCCGTTTCATGATGCCTCGCTCGAAAAAACCGCCACGCGTCAACAGGCGCGTGGCGGATTGATAATGGCGAATACCCCGCCAGGTGCCGCGTGGCACCCGGCGGGATCCTCCATTACTGCTGGCCGCCGACGTTCATGTTCGACTGCACGTTGACGCTCTGCTGGATCAGCGACGAGAAGCCGTTGTTCTGGCTGATGATCGAGATGCCTGCAGCCGACTGGGCGATGCCGCTCATCGAGTTCGACATGTTGAATTCGCCTGCGCTCACGTTGGCGGTGCCGCCGTTGCCGCCGGTGCCCGCGCCGCCGAAGCCGCCGGTGCCTGCGCCTGCAACCAGTTCGCCGCCGCTGCCGCCGGCGCCGCCGGTGGTGGCGCCGCCGTTGCCGCCTGCGCCGCCGGCGCCCGAGGTAGCGTCACCCGAGGTGGCCGAACCGCCGGTGGCCGAGCCGCCGGTCGAGGAGCCGCCCGCGCCGCCGGTGCCGGTCGATGCGGTCGCTTCCGCGCCCGAACCGCCCATGCCGCCGGTGCCGGCCGTGCCGCCCTGGCCCGCGCCGCCTGCGCCGCCGG
>NZ_DAMAGA010000011.1:65726-148678 GCF_031995545.1 Massilia sp. | reverse complement strand
CCTGGCGCGCACCGCCAACGTACCGCTGCTGCTGGTCAGCTTCGACTATGGCAAGAAAGAACTACGCCTGGTCAATACGCTCATGCCGAGCGGCGACGTCGAGTGCGACATGGAAGCGATCCGCGCGGTCTACAAGGACGTGCAAGCCTTGCATCCCGAAGACGCCGCGCCGATCAAACTGAGCCCGCGCGACAGCGAAGAGCCGCGCCGCGAGCAAGCCTGATGCGGATCATCCGCTAGCTTCCCTAAAACTTCACCCCCAGCGCCAGCGACGCCGTATCCCGGTCGGCAGCCGGATGATACTGCCCGCCCCACGATGGGTTGTACCCGAACTCCGCCAGGTAGCGCTGGCGGTACTCGAACCGCAGGGCCAGCGCCACCGACTTGCGGCCTTCATTGAGCAAGAAGTCGCCCGACCACCCTTTCACGTCGTGCACGAACAGCAGGCTCGCGCTGCTGGTCAACTCCGGCAGCAGCGCCGGCAGCCGCGCATCGAGCCGCACCCGATAGCCCCACGAGCGCGGCGTGTTGTAGCCGCGCAGGCTGCACTGGCGCGCCGCGTTGCCGGTGGTGACGTTGCAGATGCCACCCACCGGCCCCACGCCGAAGATGTCGGCGCGCCCGTAGCGCAACAGCGCCGGATCGGGCAGGTCGCGCACATGCTTGCCCACCGCCTCCACCGTCGCCGCCAGCGGCACGCCGCCCATGGTCCATTCGTGGCGCGCGCCGACCTGCGCCTGCCACATCGCATACACGTCGTAGCCATGGAAGATGCCGCCCGCCGGCACCGCGTCGGCGCGCGCGCGCAGCAGCGCCGGCGCGCTGGCGTTCAGGAACGGCGGCAGCACGTCGCCCGGCGCCAGCATGAACGGCGTCTCGGGCCGGTACGACAGTTCGCCGTACAGCGTGGTCGGTCCGCGCTTGCGCGACAGGCTCAAGGCGCTGATGCGCAAGCCCTCGACGTATTCGGTGAAGTAGGCCATGTTGCGCCCGTCCGGGTCGCCGGGGACCAGCGCCGGCCCGCCGATCCGGGTGCTGCGCCGTAGCGACGGTAGTGCGGAGCGGGCGTTATAGCGCGCGTGGTACAGGCCGAGGTCGAGGTCGAGCGCCTTCATGCGCCAGGTGGCGCCGAAACCGAATTCTTGGGCTTCCGGTTTCGGTGTCGGCAAGCGCTTCTGATAGGCTTGCAACCCGATGCGGGCGCGGTCGCTGACCTGCGGCTGGCCGCTCATCACCCGGTCGCAGCCCTCGGCCAGATAGTCGCTCATCGACCACAGCGTGCCGCACAGGTCGATCGCTGTGGGCCGAAAGGCGCTCTGGTAATAGGCTTCGAACGCCAGCCCCGGCATCGCCTCGAGGCGGCCGAACAGCATCGGCCGCGGCACCACCGTCTCCTGCGGCACCGCGCCCGCGCGCCGCAGGCCCGGCAGGTCGCGCGGATTGAGCGCTTCCAGCCCGCCCTGGTTCAGGGTGCGCCCGCCCCAGTCGAGCGACTGGTGGCCGAGGCGCGCCAGCACCGGCACGTCGCCGACGCGCCAGGTACGGCCGACCCAGGCCTCGGACAGCGCCACGCCGTCGAAGCGCGCGCGGCGCGACGCGCCGGCATCGCTCAGCGGCGCGTCCGGCGCGTAGCCGTTGATCACATTGCCCCAGGGCCGGTCGTCATTCGCCAGGCCGACGTCGCGCCAGGCCTTGACCCGCAGCGCTGCCGACCATGGCCCCTCGCTGGCGCTCAGTTCGAACAATCCCTTCACGGCGCGCGAAGCCGCGTCCCAGCGCGCATAATTGGTGTTGGCGTCGTCGGCATTGCCGCCGCTGCCGAAACCGGACAGACCGATGGCGGACGCGTTGATGCCGGTGAGCAGATCGGGATCGCGGTCCTGGACCCGGATCACTTCGCCGTAGGTGATGCGCCCGCCGAACTTGACGTCGGCGCCCGAGGCGGCGCCCGCCCAGCCGATCAGCAGCACGGCAGTACCAGCGCCGGCGCGGCGCAGCAAGGTGGGACGGGTGCGGAGATGCGACGTCATGGTCTACCTCGTCTCGATCGGCCCCGGTGCGGATGCCGGCATTGTCTTGTAAATGCCGTGCCGAAAGATCGTAGTAGTCCTGTAACCCTTCGTCAATACAAAGGGGGTATTCCAGGCAAGCTTATGCCGCCGGCATAGTCGTCGCCGGTGCAGTCGCGGCCGGCGTGCCCGCCGCTGCCGATCCGGCCAGCTGGTCCCAGGCCATCGCCGCGCTCAGGAACACCTGGCCGCTCAGCGCCGGCAGCAGATCGCTGTCGCGCAGCCGGTCCATCACCGGCCCCTTCACTTCAGCCAAGTGCAGCACGACACCGCGCTGGCGCAGCGACGCGTTCAGTTCGCCCAGCCCGAACAGGGCCGAGGTGTCGATCGCGTTCACGGCCGACAGCACCAGCACCAGGTGGCGCGTGCCGGCATGTTCCAGCAATTCCTCGTCGATGCGCCCGTTTACCGCTTCCACATTGCCGAAGAACAGTCCGGCGTCGACCCGCATCATCAACAGGCCCGGCGTAGTCTCGGCCGAATAGCGGTCGATGTTGCGGAAGTGTTCGGTGCCGTGGATGCGTCCCAGCACCGCGATGTGCGGCCGGCTGGCGCGCCAGATCAGCGCCCCCATCGACAGCGCCACCCCGACCACCACGCCCGCCTCGACGCCCAGCACCAGCACCCCGCCGGCAGTCGCCAAGAGTGCGGCCGCATCGGCGCGGTCGTAGCGCCAGGCGGTGCGCAGGGTGGACAGGTCGAGCATGCCGAGCACGGCGACGATGATGGTCGCGGCCAGCGTCGGCAGCGGCAGCAAGGCCAGCCAGCCGGTCGGCGCCACCAGCGCCAGCGCCAGCAGACCGGCGGTGATGATGCTGGCCAGCTGGGTGTTGGCGCCGGCCGCGAAGTTCACCGCCGAGCGCGAAATGCTGCCGGTGACCGGGAAGCCGCCCGAGAGCGCACTGCCGATATTCGCCGCGCCCAGCCCCACCAGTTCGCTGTTGCTGACCAGCTTCTCGCCGCCGCGCTTGAGCGCCAGCGCCTGCGCGCCCGACATGCTGATCAAAAAGACCATGAAGCCGATCAGCAGCGCCGGCTGCAGCAGCGCCTGCCAGTGCGCATCGGAGGTGGCCAGGTTCAGGCCCGGCAGGCCGGACGGCACCGCGCCGGTGATCGCCACGCCCTGCCCGGCCAGATCGAGCCACGGCACCAGCGCGGTGGCGCCCAGCACCACGAACATCGGTGCCAGCTTGGCGCCGATATCGGCCGCCACCGGTTTCACCCGTAGCGCGCGCAGCAGCGGCGCCAGCCAGTGGCGCGCCGCCACCAGCAGCGCCAGCGAACCGAGTCCCAGCAGCGCGCTGGGCAGGTGCGGCGCATCCACAGGGCCGCCGATCAGGGGGCGCAGCTGGCCCCAGGCGATCACGATCGCCGAGCCGATGGTGAAGCCGCTCATCACCGGGCGCGAAAAGAAGTTGGCAAGGAAGCCGATGCGCAGCAGGCCGCAGGCCAGCAGCACCACGCCCGACAGCAACGCCAGTTGGGCCGCCAGCACGCCGTACAGGGCGTTGCTCGGCGCAGCCAGCGGTGCCAGGCTGGAAGCGGTCATCAGCGAGATGATCGCCATCGGCCCCACCGACTGGGTCGAGCTGGTGCCGAACAGCGCGTACAGCAGCGGCGGGACGATGCTGGCGTAGATGCCGGCCACCGGCGGCAGGCCGGCCACCAGGGCATAGGCCATGCCCTGCGGGATCATCATCATCGCGACCACGATGCCGGCGCTGATGTCGCCCGGCAGCGCGGCACGGCGGTACTGCCGCAACCACTGAAGCATCGGTAAGTCTGGCTCGATTGCCGGATTGGAAAGGCCGCTAGCGTAGCATATTTACCGCGCCGTGCTGCTGTGCCGGTCGGGGCCGGCCAGGATTACTGCATCGCCAGCTCGACGCAATTGCGCCCGGCGCGCTTGGCGCGCGCCAGCGCCGCGTGCACCCGCACCGCCAGCGAATCGCCGCTTTCCGATTCGCCCAGCTGGGCCACGCCGAGGCTGATGGTGACGTGATCGCACCCGGGAATCTCGACCTGCTCGATCGCCGCGCGCAGCTTCTCGGCCATCTTTAGGCCATCGACCGCGCTGGTATGCGGCGCGATCACCTGGAATTCCTCGCCGCCCGAGCGGATCAACACATCGCTCGAACGCAGCAGCGCGCGCGCCGTGTCGGCCACGGTGCGCAGCGCCATGTCGCCCACCGGGTGGCCATAGGTGTCGTTGACCACGCTGAAGCGGTCGATGTCGAACGCGATCAGCGCCAGCGGCAGGCGGTAGCGGCGTGCGCGCTTGATCTCGGCTTCCAGCAGCTGCTCGCCGTGACGGCGGTTGGCGACATCGGTCAGCGCGTCGACCGTTGCCAGGTGCGTCACGCGCGCCAGCAGGGCTTCGTTCTCGCGCGCCGCCTCGGCCATGCGCAGGCCGACGCCGGCCAGCCGGGCCAGCTGCTCCAGCGCGCTCAGTTGCGCATGCGAGAACGGGCGTGCATGGTCGAACAACAGCGACAGCGAACCGCGCGGCCCGCCCGGCCCCTCACCCGGGATCGGCACGCCCAGCACGCTGCGCACGCCGAAGGCGTCGAGGCGCTCGGCCAGCTCCGGCTCGCCCGCCTTGCCGGGAGCGTCGAGCAGCGTGAATTCGTCGGTCGTGGCGGCCAGCAGGCCGGGGAAAGCATGGCGCAGCGGCGACTGTAGCAGGCGCGCACCGGGTTTGAGCAGTGCACCCAGGCGCAGGCCCGGCAGGCCGTGTTCGGCTTCCAGATACAGGTCGCCGTCGCGATGCTGGAACAGCGCCGCATGCACCACGCCGGGCCAGCCGGCCAGCGCCGTGCACAGGCGCTCGGCGAAACGCTCGGCGTCGTCGGCGTCGAGCAGCGCTTCCTGGGCGGCGCCGTGCAGCGCCAGCAGACCGCGCATCTCTTCTTCGCCCGGGGTCGGCGCAGTACGTGGCGCAAAACCGGCGCGCAGGCGGGTGTCGAGCAGGGAGCGCAGCTGCTGCTCGCGCAGCGGGCCAATCGCGTAATCGATGGGACCGAAGCCCATCAATGCCTGCAGCCAGCCGGCATTGGTGAACGGGCACAGCACCAGCACCGGCGCCTGCACCGCGGCGCGCGCCGCCACCAGTGCACCCAGCGGTGCCAGGTCGAGGCCGATCTCGCAGCGCTCCAGGTCCAGGATCAGGAGGTCGGCCGATTCGCGTTCGAGCAGGCCGGCCGCCTGCTCGGCGCCGGCGGCCACGCGCAGCTGGGCGAACAGGCCGCCGCAGGCATGCTGGAAGTCGGCGCGGCGCTGGCCGACCGGATTGACGAACAGACCGGTGGCATGTTCGCGCGAGCCGCCCTCTTGATGCATCCTGGAATCTCCTGTTTTTCCTCCTGCGCAGTGTGCCATAAAACCGTGTTCCGGGTCGGCCAAGGGCGAAGTCCGCCGCTGTGTGTGGAAGCGCACCGTCGTCACGGCGCGTGCGTCCAATACTCTCCAGATCGGATGAACGTTTATGGGAGAAGCAGCATGACTCAGCAGGACGAATCGGCAAACAGCGTGGCAAACAAGCAGAAGGCAATCCAGAGCCAGCAAGACCAGGCGGACGCCTCCAAGCAAGACCAGCAAGGCGGCGAAGACCAGGCCGTGCAAACCGGCGTCAAGCAGCCGGAAACCCCGATGCCCGCCCAGCATCTGGCCAAGCCAGGCATCGAAGCCCAGATGGAACTGAAACCCAAATTCATGGCCGAGAAGTACAAGGGCAGCGGCAAGCTGGAAGGCATGAGTGCCATCGTCACCGGCGCCGACTCCGGCATCGGCCGCGCGGTGGCAGTGCTGTTCGCGCGCGAAGGCGCCGACGTGGCGGTGCTGTACCTGAACGAACACGAGGACGCCGAAGAAACCAAACGCTGCATCGAAGCCGAAGGCCGCCGCTGCATCACCATCTCGGGCGACGTCAAGGATGCCGCCTTCTGCAACGACGCGGTGGCGAAAGTGGTCGCCGAATTCGGCAAGCTGGACGTGCTGGTGAATAACGCCGCCTTCCAGGAACACGCCGACTCGCTGCTCGACATCACCGACGAGCGCCTCGACGAAACCTTCCGCACCAATATCTACGGCTACTTCCACATGGCGCGCGCCGCCCTGCCGCACCTGAAGCAAGGCTCGTCGATCATCAACACCGGCTCGGTCACCGGCCTGAAAGGCTCGAAAAAGCTGCTCGACTATTCGAGCACCAAGGGCGCGATCCACGCCTTCACCATGTCGCTGGCCTCGAGCGTGATCGAGCAAGGCATCCGCGTCAACGCCGTGGCACCGGGCCCGGTCTGGACACCGCTCAACCCGGCCGACCAGACCCCGGAACAGCTCAAGGAATTCGGCGCCAGCACCGACTTCAAGCGCCCGGCGCAGCCGGAAGAGCTGTCGCCGGCCTACGTGTTCCTGGCGTCGCCAGTGTGCTCGGGCTACATCACGGGCATCATCCTGCCGATCACGGGTTCGGTGGGCTGAGGCAAAACCAAAGCATCTGAAAGACGACGAGAGAGAGGAGACGCCATGGCGCGCAGCATGTGGAAAGGGGCGATCAGCTTCGGGCTGGTCCATATTCCGGTCGATATGTATCCCGCAGTCGAGAGCAAGGGGCTCGACCTCACCATGCTCGACCGGCGCGACTTCTCGCCCGTCGGCTTCAAACGCTACAACAAGAGCAACGGCAAGGAAGTGTCATGGGACGACATCGTCAAGGGTTACGAGTACGAGAGCGGCGAGTACGTGGTGCTGTCGGACGAAGATCTGCGCCGCGCCAACCCGGAAGCCACCCAGACCATCGACATCCAGGCTTTCGTGCAGGCCGAGGAAGTGCCGCTGATCTACTACGACCAGCCCTATTACCTCGCCCCCGGCAAGGGCGGTGCCAAGGTGTACGCGCTGCTGCGCGAGACGCTGCGCGAAGCCGGCAAGATCGGCATCGCGCGCGTCGTCATCCGCGTCAAGCAGCACCTGGCGGCGCTGGTGTGCGTGGGCGATACCATCGTCCTGAATACCCTGCGCTTCCCGGACGAGATGCGCGATCCGGATGAACTGAAGATCCCCTCGCCCAATTCCAAGACCGCCGCCGTCACCGTCAAGGAACTCAAGATGGCGATGGCTCTGGTCGAAGGCATGAGCGAGGACTGGGAGCCGGGGCAGTACCACGACACCTATCGCGAGGACGTGCTGGCGATGGTCAAGAAGAAGATCAAGGCGCGCCAGACCAAGACCATCACCGAGCCGGAACCGGAGAAGGAAAAACGCACCACCGGCAAGGTCATCGACCTGGTGGCGCTGCTGCAGGCCAGCCTTGGCAAGAAGCCGGCCAAGGCGGCGCTGGCGGCGATGGCGGAAGACGATGATGATGACGACGATGATCCGCCGCCACGCAAGTCGAAGAAGCCGTCGGAGGACGATGACGACGATGATAATGACGACGTCCAGGTGCCGCGCGGACGCAAGGCACCGGCACGTGCGCCGAGCCGGCTGAATGCCAGCGCCAAGTCGACCCGCGCCACGGCCTCGAAGTCGGCAGCGAAGCCTGCGGCCAAGGTAGCTGCCAAGCCGGCGGCGAAGAAGACCGCCACCAAGGCGGTTGCCGCCAAAAAGGCGCCGGCACAGCGCAAGAAAGCGGCGTGAGGATGGCGGAATTCATCGACTTCCTCCAGTGGCCGGCCATGCTGGTCACCCTGTTCGCGGCGTACCTGATCGGCTCGAAACGCGCCAAGCGGCGCGTGTTCGGGTTCACGATGTTCATACTCAGCAATATCCTGTGGATCATCTGGGGCTGGCACGACGGCGCCTGGGCACTGATCACCTTACAGCTGGCGCTGATGGCGATGAACATCCGTGGCATCTTCAAGAACGAGCACGCGAGCGAGGCCTAGCACGGTTCCGATTTTTCCGATTGTAAAATCGTGCTATTACAGTTTTTACTGATTTAAAATATCTATCAAAATCTATTGAATCCATAAAATCAATTAACTTTTCCTTTACCGAGTTGCTACGTAGAATCTCTTTCATTGAAGTTTCACACGCAATGAAGGAGATTCAGATGACCAACCCTCGCCTGACCACCGCTTCTGGTATCCCGGTCGCCGACAACCAGAATTCGCTCAGCGCCGGCCCGCGCGGCCCGCTGCTGCTGCAAGACTTCCACCTGATCGAGAAGCTGCAGCACTTCAACCGCGAGCGCATCCCTGAGCGCGTGGTCCACGCCAAGGGCTCGGGCGCCTACGGCATCTTCACCGTGACGCATGACCTGCGTGCCTTCACCAAGGCCAAGCTGTTTGACGAAGTCGGCAAGAAGACCCCGGTGTTCCTGCGCTTCTCGACCGTGGGCGGCGAAAAAGGCAGCGCCGACACCGAACGCGATCCGCGCGGTTTCGCCCTGCGCTTCTATACCGAAGAAGGCAACTGGGACCTGGTCGGCAACAACACGCCGGTGTTCTTCATCAAGGACCCGATCAACTTCCCGGACTTCATCCACACCCAGAAGCGCGATCCGCAGACCAACCTGAAGTCGGCCAACATGATGTTCGACTTCTGGAGCAACGCGCCGGAAAGCCTGCACCAGGTGACGATCCTGTTCTCGGACCGCGGCACTCCGGACGGCTACCGCCACATGGACGGCTTCGGCAGCCATACCTATAGCCTGATCAACGAAAAAGGCGAGCGTTACTATGTGAAGTGGCACTTCAAGACGCGCCAGGGCATCAAGAACCTGAGTGCGGCGGAAGCGACCCGCATCGCGGGCACCGACCCGGACCACGCCCAGCGCGACCTGTTCAATGCGATTGCCGCCAACGACTTCCCGCAGTGGGACGTGCAGGTGCAGATCGCCAGCGCCCAGCAACTGGCGGACTGGAGCCAGCGCACCGGCTGGAACCCGTTCGATCTGACCAAGGTCTGGCCGCACGGCGACTTCCCCAAGCTGCCGGTGGGCGTGCTGGAACTGAACCGCAATCCGGACAACTACCACGCCGAAGTCGAGCAGGCCGCCTTCTCGCCGGCCAATGTGGTGCCGGGCATGGGCTACTCGCCGGACAAGATGCTGCAAGGCCGCCTGTTCGCCTACCACGATGCCCAGCTGTACCGCGTCGGTACCAACCACCAGCACCTGCCGGTGAACGCCCCGCGCTGCCCGTTCCACAACCAGCAGCGTGACGGTTCGATGGCGATCGCCAACGGCGGCTCGGCGCGTAACTACTACACGCTGAACTCGGTCGGCGCCGGCGCTACCGGCATGGGCCATGGCGAAGGCGAGCTGGGGCTGGAAGGCAATGCCGGCCGCTTCGACTACCGCGGCGCCGAAGACGACTACACCCAGGCCGGCAATCTGTTCCGCCTGATGGACGAGCAGGCGCGTCAGAATCTGTTCGACAACCTGGCCGGGCCGCTCAGCCAGTGCGACCTGGATATCGTCGAGCGCCAGCTGCGTCACTTCGACAAGGCCGATCCGGCGTATGGCCGCGGCGTGCGCGCTTCGCTCAAGGCGTTGGGTCGCAACATCGATTAAGCATCACCCTCGAAGGTTCTCCACCTTTCCCTTTGCCGTCACCCCGGACCGCCAGTTCCGGTGTGGCGGCTTTTTTGTTTGCAACGCCAGATCGTCATGGCTCGAAGCCGATCGCTTTCATCGCCTTGGTGAGCGTCTTGGCGGCTTTCGCATAGCCCTCCCACGGCGCATTGCCTTCATCCAGCCGCGTGTGCACATTGGTGACGTTCCACTGCGTGCTCGATTTCAGGCCCTGCAGCTCTTCCCAGCGCAACGGCACCGAGATGCCCAGACCCGGCCGCACCCGCGCCGACCAGGCGCAGACGGTGGTCGCGCCCTGGCCGTTGCGCAGGTAGTCGATGAAGATCTTGCCGACCCGGTTCTTGGGGCCGCTCTTGAAGGCGAAGCGCTCGGGCAGCGTGGTGGCCATGTGGCGCACCACCGCTTGCGAGAAGGCTTTGATGGTATCCCAGTCGTAGCCATCCTTGATCGGCACCACCACGTGCAGGCCCTTGCCGCCGCTGGTCTTCAGGAAGGCCGGCAGCCCGAGCTCTGCGAGAAAGGCGCGCATCAAGAGCGCCGCTTCCTGCACCATCGGCCACTCGACGCCTTCGCCCGGGTCGAGGTCGAACACCATGCGGTTCGGCTTCTCGTAGGCGCCACCTAGGGCGTTCTGGGTGTGGAACTCGACCACGTTCCACTGCGACGCCGACAGGATGCCTTCGATACTGGCGATCTCCAGCATCGGCGGGTGATCCGGGTCGAGCGCCTGGTCCATATTGCGCACGCCCGGCATCTTGCCGACGTCGGCGTGCTTCTGGAAGAACAGCTCCTTGCCCACGCCTTCCGGCGCGCGCACCAGCGATACCGGGCGGCCCTTCAGGTGTTCCATCATCAGCTCGCCGACCAGCGCGTAGTAGCGGATCAGTTCAAGCTTGGTAGTGCCGGTTTCCTGATCGATGACGCGGTCGCCGTTGGTGACTTTCATCGTGGCCGGCATGCGGCTCGGCGCGTCTTCGGGTTCCTGTTTGGCTGCCGGTTTCACCTTCACCGCAGACTTCTTCGACGGCTTGGCTTTTTCTTCCACGACTTCATCAACATGGCGCGGACGTTCGCGCGTGATGCCCTTGGCCGGCTTGTCCTCGCGCAGGCCTTGGAACACCGGGTGGCGCACGGCGCCGGCGCTGGTCCATTCCGAGAAGCTGACTTCGGCCACCAGCACCGGTTTCACCCAGTGATGCTGGCGGCCCGGCACGGCGCGCGGCGGGAACGGGCTGTCATCGCTCCTGATCGCTTCCAGCCGCTCCTTGATCGCCGTGAGCGAGGAATGGTTGAAGCCCGAGCCGACGTTGCCGGCGTAACGCAGCACGCCCTCGTCGTCGTAGGTGCCCAGCAGCAGCGAGCCGATGCCGGTGCGCGAACCCTTGGGATCGGTGAAGCCGCCGATCACGAATTCCTGGCGCAGGCCGCATTTGAGCTTGATCCATTCGGGCGAGCGGCGCGACACGTAACGCGAGTCGCGGCGCTTTCCGATCACGCCTTCCAGGCCGATCTTGCAGGCGGCGACGACCAGTTCGTCCGGCTTGGTGCCGAATTCGCTGGAAAAGCGGATGCGGTCGGATTTCGATTTTGACTTGGTCCTGGCTTTCTCCAGCACCTGTTCGAGCAGCGTGCGGCGGTCGACCAGCGGCATCTCGCGCAGGTCGTGACCGTCGAAGTACGGCACGTCGAACAGGAAGAACACGATGTCTTCCGAGCGGGTTTCGTCGAAGGCCAGCTGCAGGCGGCCGAAGTCGGGCTTGCCGGTTTCATCGTGGACCACGATCTCGCCGTCGTACCAGCCGTCCGGCAGCTTGAGGCGCTCGAGTTCGCGCTTGAGCGACAGCAGGCGCTCGGTCCAGTCGTTGGCGTTGCGCGTGATCAGGCGCACCTCGCCGTTCTCGATGCGCGCCAGCATGCGGTAGCCGTCGAACTTGACTTCGAATACCCAGTTCTCGGGGGCGGGCGGCGGCGCGTCCACCAGGGTGGCGAGTTCGGGCGAGAATTTCTGGGGCAGCGCGACCTTTTCCATGACAGCCTCGGCTGCTTTCGCAGCCGGCTTCCTGGCGGCGCTCTTTTTTGCGGCCGGCTTTGCTGCCGCTTTCCTGGCCGGCGCCTTCTTCGCAGCGCCGCGCTTCGGTGCCTCCTCTTCTTCCTCCTCGCGCAACGCCTCGACCTTGCGCTCGGCCGGCGCCGGCATCGGCAGGCTCTTGACGCTGTCCGGCATCTCGTCGATCACCGAGAATTCTTCCGACGAGCGCGCGTATTCGTCCTTCTCCTTGATCAGCAGCCACGCTTCCTGCTTTTCGCCGCGCCCCTTCATGCGCACCAGCGCCCAGCGTCCGCGCATCTTGTGACCGTGGATCTCGAACTTGATGCTGCCCTTGGCAAAACCGGCGTGCGGATCTTCCAGCGGGGTCCAGGTACCCTTGTCCCAGATGATGACCTTGCCCGCGCCGTACTGCTTGGCGGGAATCGTGCCTTCAAAATCCGAGTAGGAAATCGGATGGTCCTCGACGTGCACCGCCATGCGCTTGTCGCGCGGATCGTAGCTCGGGCCTTTCGGCACCGCCCAGCTTTTCATGGTGCCGTCCAGTTCCAGGCGGAAGTCGTAGTGCAGGCGCGTGGCCCAGTGCTTCTGGATGACAAAGGTCAGCGCATCGAGGCCGGGGTCGCCGCCTTCGGCAGGCTCGCTGGTGATGGCGAAATTGCGTTTCGATTTATAGAGTTTGAGCGCGTCTGGCATGGCGGCACCTGTTCGTGACTCGACGGTTCTTGATCCGAGCCTTCAGCGTATTCCTGCAGCGGTCGCCGGACTGTACGGCAGCGAACGCAAAGTGTGGTCGAAAACGCAAATGTAAGCGGATGTAAAGCCCGTCAACTGGGCGCAAAGCGCTCGCGTTATCAGTCCAGTAACCCGGCAATAACCGGCTTACCGAAACACTCTGAGCAACATCCTGTTTAACCAAAGTGAAGGAATGAAACCATGAGCAAAATCGTCGCCACCCTGATCGCCGGCCTGTTCGCTACTTCCGTGTTCGCCCAGACCCCAGCCGCCACCAGCACCACGGCGACCACCACCGAAGCCAAAGCCGATGCCAAGGCAGCCAAGGACGTGGCCAAGGCCGACGCCAAGCACGCCAAGGAAGTCGCGAAAGCCGACGCCAAGGTAGACAAGGCGAATGCCGAAGCCAAGGAAGACGTCGCCGAAGCGAAGGCCGACGCCGCCGAGAAGAAAGCCAAGGCCGACCGCAAGCACGCCGAGAAGAAAGCCGACGCCAAGACCGACAAGGCGGAAGCGAAGGCCGACCACACCGCCAAGACCAACTGATCCCCGACCGCTCAGGGCCACCATCTTTCATAACAGCCGGCTCGAGCCCCATCATAAAATACGGGAGCACTCCGAAGGCGCTTGCGCGCCTGCGGGGTGCTCCCGCACCTTCACACCAGTGTTCTACAATGTCCCTTTGCCAGCCGCAAAAGGACACCATGCACCGAATCGTCTTCCTCGACCGCGACAGCCTGCCGACGCGCGTGCGCGCCCCTGTCTTCGAACACGTCTGGCAAGAGCATGACGCGACCCAGGCGCACGAGGTGGTCGAACGCCTGGCCGGCGCCACGATCGCAATCACCAACAAGGTGCCGTTGCGCGCCGCCGCGCTCGAACAACTGCCCGACCTGAAGCTGGTCGCCGTCGCCGCCACAGGAACCGACAACGTCGACCTGGCCGCCTGCCGCGCGCGCGGCATCGCAGTGGCGAACATCCGCGACTATTCGCTGGTATCGGTGCCCGAGCACAGCCTGGCCCTGATGCTGGCGCTGCGCCGCAACCTGCGCGCCTATGCCGACGACGTCGAGGCCGGGCAATGGGAAACCTCGAGCCGCTTCTGCCTGCTGGGCCACCCGATCGGCGACCTGGCCGGCAGCCGGCTCGGCATCGTCGGCTACGGTGCGCTGGGCCGCAAGGTGGCCGCGCTCGGACGGGCTTTCGGCATGCAGGTCAGCGTTACCGCGCGTTCACGCATCGACGATGGCGATGTCACGCAGCTGCCTCTGGACGAACTGCTGCAGCAGTGCGACGTGGTCAGCCTGCACCTGCCGCTGACCGATGAAACACGCAACATGATCGGCGCGCGCGAGCTGGCGCTGATGAAGCCGGGCGCGCTGTTGATCAACACCGCGCGCGGCGGCCTGGTCGACGAGGCGGCGCTGGCCGACGTGCTGGCCACTGGCCGCATCGGCGCCGGCTTCGACGTCCTGAGCAAGGAGCCGCCCTCGCCCGACAATCCGCTGCTGCGCCTGCGCCTGCCGAACTTCATCCTGACGCCACACGTGGCCTGGGCCAGCGCCGGCGCGATGCAGACCCTGGCCGATATGCTGGTCGATAACATCGAAGCCTGGGCCGCCGGCACGCCGCGCAATCTGGTCTGACTCGCTCAGCTCGATTGCGTATGCGGCGCCACCAGCGGTAACTCCAGCACGAAGGCGGTCCCGCTGCCCGGTGCGCTCTCGACCCGGATCGTCCCGCCCAGCAGCGTGGTGACGATGTTCCAGGCGATGTTCAACCCGAGTCCAGTGCCGCCCTGCCCCATGCGGGTGGTGTAGAACGGATCGAAGATGCGCCCCAGGTGCTCGCCTTCGATGCCGCGTCCGTCGTCGCGGAACGTCAAACGCACCTGGGCATCGACGCGGGTCGCCTGCAGCACCATGGTGCCGCCCGGCGCCTCGAAGGCATGCAGCATGGCGTTGTTGACGAAGTTGATGATAACCTGGCCCAGCGGACCCGGATAGCCATCCATCACGATACCTGCCGGGACCTCCAGCACCAGCTGGTGGCCGCCGCGGCGCACCATGTTCATCATGGTGGCCGCGATTTCGTGGCAGGCCTGGGCCAGGTCGAAGCGTCGCCGCTGGTCGCTGGCCTGGTCGACCGACACCTGGCGGAAGCTGCTCACCAGTTCGGCCGCGTTGTGCAGGCTGCGCACGATCAGTTCGGACGCTTCGAGCGAGGCGCCGATATACGCTTCCAGGTCTGATCGCTTGAGTTGCGCGGCATTGAAGCGCTGGGCCAGCGCGCTGCTGCGCTCTTGCAGCGTGCTGGCCATCAGCAGGCTGTTGCCGATCGGTGTATTCAGTTCGTGCGCTACGCCTGCCACCAATGAGCCGAGCGAGGCCAGTTTTTCGTGCGCCGCCAGCTGGGCCTGGGTTTCCTTGAGCTGGTGGTAGGCGTCGGCATTGTCGATCGCGACTCCTACATAGGCCGCCAGCGTGCCCAGCATGTCCAGGTGCACCTGGTGGTAGGCGTGCCGCGCCATGCTCTGCACCGTCACCGCGCCCAGCACGCGCTCGCCGACCGTCACCGGTACGCACAGCAGCGAGGCTGGACGCAGATGCGGGTCGAGACCCGGCGGCGCTGCCAGCGTCACGAGGTCGGCCCGCGAGCCGGCGCCCGGCAGTTCGGCGGCGAGTTCGGCGCCGACGTCGCCCAGCAATATCTCGCGCCCCTCCAGCGCGCAGCTGACCAACAGATGCGGCGCGCCGTCCAGCGCCAGTTCGCCCGGCGCGGCGCGGCGCCGCTGCGCCATCACGAACGGTACGTCGAGCACGCCGCGGCCCGGCCGCAGCAGCGCCACCGCGAACACCGGCGCGTCCATCAGTTCGCCCACGTGCTGGTATAGCGTGACCATGATCGCCTCGTTGTCCAGGTTGGCGGTCAGCACCCGCCCCATGTCGGACAGCAGCGCGATGTCGCGGTGGGCGCGTTCGACCGATTCCTTCTGGCGCTCGGCGTCCTCTTTCTGCAGGCGCAGCTCGGCGGTGCGGGTGCCGACCTCGCGCTCGAGCATGTCGGTCTGCTGCACCAGTGCGTTCACGCGCAGGCGATACACCAGGTAGGACAGCGCCAGTACGGTGGCCACCAGCAGCGTGCGGAACCACCAGGTCTTCCAGAACGGCGGCGTGATCGTGATCGCCAGCGTGGCCGGCTCCGGATTCCACAGCCCGTCCTTGTTGCTGGCCCGCACCCGGAACACGTAGCGGCCCGGATCGAGGTTGGTGTAGGTGGCGAAGCGGCGCCCCGCGGTGGCGTCGACCCAGCCCTGGTCGAAGCCGTCCAGGCGGTAGGCGTAGCGGTTGCCGCGCGGGTCGGCGAAGTGCAGCGCCGCGAATTCGAGCGTGAACACGGCGTCGCGGTGCGACAGTGTCACCTCTTTGCGCGCCGGCAGGTCGTGCACGCCGAGCGAGCGGTTCAGCACCAGCAGGTCGGTGATCGCCACCGTCGGCGGGAACGGGTTGTCGCGCACCTCGGACGGCTGGAACGAGGTCATGCCGTTCATGCCGCCGAAATGCAGGCGGCCGTCCGGGCCGCGCCAGCCCGAGCCGACGAAATACGAGCCGTCGATCAGGCCGTCCTTGGCGGTGTAGCTCTTGGTCTGGCCGCTGGCCGGATCGATGCGCGTGATGCCGGCCGTGGTGCTGGCCCACAGGTTGCCGTCGCCGTCTTCCAGCACCACCCCGACCGGCGGCGCCGGCTGGTCGCCCGAGAACGGGAAGAACCGGAAACGCGCGCCCGCGTCGTCGCGCTCCATGCGGTGCAGGCCGCCGGCGGTGCCGACCCATAGTGCGCCGTTCGCCGATTCGAGCAGGTTGTACACGCGGCTGTGGCGCAGGCTGCGCGGGTCGGCCGGGTCGTGGCGGTAGTGGGTGAACACGTTGGCGCGGCGGTCGAACCGCTCCAGGCCCGACTGGGTGCCGATCCAGATCGCGCCGTGGCGGTCTTCCAGCAGCGTCAATCCGTAGTTGTCGCCCAGGCTGGTCGGGTCGTCCGGATCGTTGCGCCAGCTGCGCGTGGTGTGCGCGCCCGGCCCCAGCGCCGACAGGCCGCCGCGGGTGACGATCCACAGCGTGCTGTCGCGCCCCATGCGCAGCGCCTGCACGTAGCTGGCCGCGCCGCCGGGACCGAGCGGCACCCGTCCCGAGCGCCCGCGCGCGTCGCGCCACCGCAGGCCGGTGGGCGTGCCGATCCACAGCCGCCCGCCGCCCAGCGCGAGCGCGGTCACCACCTCGCCCGGCAACGCTGGATCGCGGACGCGCTCCAGTTGGCGCGTCACCGGGTCGAGGCGCAACAGGCCGTCGCCGGTGGTGCCGATCCAGATGTGGCCATCCGGGTCGCCCTGCACCGCGCGCACCTTGGCCCGGCCCAGGCCGTCGGCGGTGCCGTAGCGCGCGAAGCCGCCGCTGGCAAGGTCGGTGCGGCTGACACCGCCGAAATAGGTGCCGGCCCACAGCGTGCCGGTGCGGTCGACCAGCACCGACATCACCTGGTTGTCCGACAGGCTGTGCTGGTCGTACTGCGAATGGCGGTAGCTGACGAACTGGCCGCTGGCCGGGTCGCGCCATTTGAGGCCGCCGGTGTCGGTGCCGACCCACAGCTGGGAACCGCTGTCGTGGTACAGACGCTCGATGCGCAGGTCGGCCATGCGCTGCGCCGGCGTCAATGCCACCGGTTGCGGCGCGCCGTCGTCCAGGCGCCAGGCTTCGAGTCCGGCCGCGGTACCGATCCACAGCGTCTCGCGCGGGCCCATCGACAGCGACAGCACGTGATTCCGGGCTGGGTCGCGCCCGCCGCGCGCCGGCGGCGCGATGTCGAAATGGGTGAAGCGCGCGCCGTCGGGCGCCAGGCGGTCCACGCCGGACGGGGTGCCGATCCACAGCGCGCCCTGGCCGTCGAGCGCGATCGCATTGACGTGGTCGTCGCGCAGGCTGGCGGCGTCGCCCGGGTCGTGGCGCAAGGTCCGGTGGCGGCCGCTGGCCGGATCGAAGCGCACCAGGCCGTCGTTGGTGGCGAGCCACAGGTCGCCGTCGGGCGCCGGCAGGATCGCCTCCACCGCACGCAGCGGACTGCGGCCCGGCTGCGCCAGCGGATGGCGCTGGAAGCGGCCGCTGACCGGATCGAAACGCGCCAGCCCGCCCTTGGTACCGAACCACAGCACGCCCTGGGCGTCCTGGTACGAGGCCGAGACGTAATTGTCCGGCAGGCTGCCGGGATCGTTGGGATCGTTGTGGAACACTGTCATGCGGTAACCGTCGAAGCGGTGCAGGCCGGCCTGGGTGCCGAACCAGATGAAGCCCTGGCGGTCCTGCAGGATGCTCAGCACCGACTGCTGCGCCAGGCCGTTCTCGCTGGTGATGCGCTCGAAGCGCAGGCTGCGCTGGGCGGCGGCGGCGTCGGTCATCGAGGTGGCGGCCAGCGCGGCAGCGGCGAGTGCCGCCAGACAGATGGCGCGCATCAAGCGGTGCGGGCCGCCGTGCGCGGCCCAGGTCAAGCCCAGCATATTCTTCCGTTCGACAAGATCCAGCGGCTAATCTACCAGAGGATGTGTTGCCGCGAAATAATTTGAGACTTCCGGAAACAACAAGCCGCTGCTATAATGCGTGCATCGGGCGGCTGTAGCTCAGCTGGATAGAGTACTTGGCTACGAACCAAGGGGTCGTGGGTTCGATTCCTGCCAGCCGCACCAAGAATGCAAGGGACCAGATCGGAAGATCTGGTCCCTTTTTTCGTTGCGCCGACAGGTTTTGCAGAGGTTGTTCCGGGGTGCGTTCGGGGCCGCATGCACGAAATGGCAATGAGGCTTTGCCAAGACGCCAAGCTGCCGCTATAATGCCTGCATTGGGCGGCTGTAGCTCAGCTGGATAGAGTACTTGGCTACGAACCAAGGGGTCGTGGGTTCGATTCCTGCCAGCCGCACCAACCTTCTTCAGATAAGGGCACTTCGCAAGAAGTGCCCTTATTGCTTAGTGCGCCCGGTTTTCAGCGCGCGCCACCTGCCAGCAAACGCCATGACCGACAGCCCAGTCTTTCATCCGCAACCCGACGAGCACGGTCAACCCGTGCACCTCCGGCATCCTTCGACTCCTAGCGACATCGCCGCCTGGCACGATCCGGTACGGCGCGCCACGGTCACCCCGCTCGGCGCCCTGCCCGGCGAACTGAATGGCATCGCGTTCGCGCCCTGGCTCGACACACCATTGACTTCTGCCGGCTGGAACGAGGTCGATGGCCAGGCCGATATTGTCGAGCCGGCGTTCCTGGTGCCGCCCGGCAAGGCGGCCGCGGCCGGCGTGGTGATCGAGGAAGCCGGCGGGCGGATATGGGCGGTGTCGCCGTCGAACCGGTTCGGCGGTTATGACGCCACCTTCCCGAAGGGCCGGGTCGATCCCGGCGTCGCCCTGCAGGCCAATGCCATCCGCGAAGCGTTCGAAGAATCCGGGTTGCGGGTGGAGATCGTGGCCTTCCTGGCCGACAGCGCGCGTACTCAGACCTTCACCCGGTACTACCTGGCGCGCCGCATCGGCGGCAACCCGGCGCTGATGGGTTGGGAGAGCCAGGCCGTGCACCTGGCGCCGCTCGAGGGCTTGGCGGAACTGCTGTGCAATCCCAACGACCAGGCCGTGATCGCGGCGCTGATGAAGGTGCGATCGTTGAAAAAGTAAATGACCGTTTGCCAAGGCGGACGGGCGCCGCTATAATGCGTGCCTCGGGCGGCTGTAGCTCAGCTGGATAGAGTACTTGGCTACGAACCAAGGGGTCGTGGGTTCGATTCCTGCCAGCCGCACCAACTGTTTCAAAGAGAATGGCTCAGAAGAAATTCTGAGCCATTTTTCTTTTGTGGAACCGGGATGCTTCCCGCAACTTAGCAGGTTAGGCGCATGGTACCGTCTCCAGTATGCAGATCAATGCCTATCCAGCATCGGTAGTGCGAGTTAGCAGGATTTTCCAACCGCGCCGTGTACGAACAGTAGACTCCCTTTTTCTGTCGTACGCGGTTGCCTGCCGTGTCATTGCATACTTCCTTGACATCAGGCCCGATCTGGTCGAATACCAGCTTGGCGTCCTCATCCCTGAACACAATTGTCAGTGCGCTGTCGTTCTTGGTAGGAAGCTCCGAATAGGCAGTGCCGCCAGAGTGAATCTTGTAGCTCGCCTGCACCGCATTCCACGCGTTTAACTCAGGACGTTTTTTATCGGCTTCACCAGCGCCAGCCAATTGGGATGCGACGACAAGAATCAACAAAGTAAATTTGCGCATACTTATCCGATCAGAGCTACGTGGAAATGGTTGTCATGCGCGAGCGCTGGCCTGACAAATGGGATGCTGGCATCGTTGAAATAAATTAGCTTCACTGGAGAGAACGTGCGGAACAGCTCGATCAATCTGGCGGTCGCATCTCTGTCATACTGCCTGTCCGTCCATACGACAGGAAGTTCCAGCCCATCTTTACGCATGGGCCGAACATCCACCTGAAGCCCGTCGAGATGCGAGTCGTGGTCGGTGTCGTCAAAGCGATCGGCACGGCTGATATTCCCGATCCCAACACGGCGCCGGTCGATACTTTGCCACTCCAGTGCCACTCGGAGAATGGCCTGCATCATGATCGGATGGGGATATTGGTAACCGCCCCGATCCGGCTTCCTATCCATCATCCCGTAGTTGTAATAGCCCGACTCGTTTGGCGCACGTGGAAGCATGAAAAAGCCGCGCTTGTCCTGGATCGGCCGTAGCGGATCATCCTGTTGATTGGCCATGATGCTGGTCCATCATGCGCACGACTTGTTGCAGCCCAGATCCCAGCCGCCGGCGGTATTCCCACCCATGCCGCCGCCGATCTTCTGCTGTGAGTACTTCCACTTGACCTTGGTGAAATGCAGCGCGACGTGGTCGCGCAGGATGTTGCCCTCGCCCACCATCTGCTCCATGCTGCCGACCAGCACATTCTCCAGCTCGACCTCGTAGTACCGCACCCGCTTGCCGTCACCGTCCGCACGCATGAATTCAAGCTTCGCTTTCGGAATCGTCTTGCCGTTCGAGCAGTGCTGCATCAGCAGCGGCGACGCCAGGTCGGCGAACTTGGCCAGCGACAGCGTACGGTATTCGCTGCGGCCCGTGGTGCGCCCGCCGGTGGCGGAGCCAGGCGTGCCGACCGGTTGCGTCACGCCCCACTGCGCCTGGCTGACTTCGATCCAGCCGGCGTGGGTCGAATCGCTCGACTCGCCCTTGATGCCGTCGATCTGCAGATAGACGTCGATTGCCATGTTCCGTACTCCAAATGGTTGATATGTCGACCATTCTTTGTCCATGCCGGCTCAGCAGTTTGGGAATGCACAATGGCTCAAGCTGACAATGCGCAAGCATCTGGCACCATTGAATTGTGGAACTGGATTGACAGCAATAAACGTGGCCTGTGGCCGGTGATTCAGACGCTATTTGCCATTTCGGCACATGCTGCTATAATGCGTGCCTCGGGCGGCTGTAGCTCAGCTGGATAGAGTACTTGGCTACGAACCAAGGGGTCGTGGGTTCGATTCCTGCCAGCCGCACCAAAGTTTCAAAGAGAATGGCTCAGAAGAAATTCTGAGCCATTTTTCTTTTCCGGGTTCTATTGCCATCGATAGGCAACGACGCTTGGACGGATCGCGTACTATCACGCTGACCAAACCCGCCCCTTTATCCCGTTCAATTAAATGCGCTTGACCCGGTAGCGGGCACGTCGAAATCCCGCGCCATCAATTTATGTAGGATCAGACCTACACCACATTCGCAACTCAGCGGACTTTTTCTGCACTTCACTTTATCGCCCCGCTCTCTCCTATGAAGCGCGTGATTCCGATTGCATCGCACTGCAATTCGTTGTCACCCATCATGCGTTGGCTTTTTTGCACATCAAACGCCGTGCCGCTTTCATATGCTTGGCCGTTTGCTAGCATGAAGTTCCCGATCTCGAAACCCAGGCTGCAGGACGCGGCTGATTTCTTTGCGAGGAACAACATGAAAAAATCTTTGATCGCAGCAATCGTGTTGGCATCGGCTTCATTCGGCTCTACCGGCGTCATGGCGCAGGACATCAGCAGCGCGCCGCAGGCGATCGACTGGACCGACTTCACCGCCTATTTCGGTGACGCCTTCGCCGAAGGCAATTCCGGCGCAACCTTTGCCGACCGCTTCACCTTCACCGTCGACAGCACCATCGGCCTGAACCTCGACGCCATCATCGGCTCGGCCAGCCGCAGCGCCGACGTCGGGCTCGACATCACCGGCCTGTCGCTGTACGACGCCGACGAAACCCTGATCACCGCCGGCACCTTGCTGGAAGACGGCGCGCGCGATGTCTGGTCGCTGGCCAGCGACAATCTGGACGCGGGCGACTACTACCTGCAGGTCAGCGGTTCGGTGGTGTCGGATACCGCCGGCAGCTTCGGCGGCGCGGTAATGCTGGCGCCGGTGCCGGAGCCGGAAACCTACGGCATGCTGCTCGGCGGCCTGGGTGTGCTGGGGTGGCTGGCGCGGCGCCGCAAGTCCGGCGTGCAATGAGTCGCTGCGTGTGAGCGGCCGGGACGCAAGCCGACGGCTTGCGTCCATCCCATCTTGATCAGGTACGCAGCTTCTTGATGATGCTGCGGTTGCCCAGGATTTCCTCGATCTGCTCGAAGCGTACCGGTTTGACCATGTGATGGTCGAAGCCGGCCTCGAACGCCAGCTGGCGGTCTTTCTCCTGTCCCCATCCGGTCACCGCGATCAGCACCGTCATGGCGCCGGTCGGCAGCTTGCGGATGCCGCGCGCCAGGTCGTAGCCCGACATGTGCGGCAGCCCGATGTCGAGGAAGGCGTAGTCCGGGCAGAAACGCGTGGCCGCCGCCAGTGCGTCCGGCCCGTTGTGCGTGATCACCACGCTGTGGCCCATGGCCGTGAGCAGCGCGCCGATGCTGTTGACGAAGTCGACGTTGTCGTCGGCCAGCAGGATGCGGTAGCTTTCGGTGCTGATGAAGGCGGCCGGGGTCGGCTTGGTGGGCGGTTCCGGCTCGACCACGATCGGCAGGCGCACCACGAAGCGGCTGCCGTGTCCCAGGCCTTCGCTGTGGGCGGCGATGGTGCCGCCATGCAGCTCGACCAGTTTGCGCGCCAGCGACAGGCCGACGCCCAGGCCGGCATTGCTGCGCTCGAGCGTGGAATCGACCTGCACGAACATCTCGAACACCGAGTCGAGCATGTCGGGCGCGATGCCGATGCCGGTATCGGCCACTTCCAGGATCAGGGTCTTGTCCTCGACCGCCCCCTTGAGCAGAACACGGCCGCCGCGGTTGGTGTACTTGGCCGCGTTGTTGAGCAGGTTCGACAGGATCTGCGCCAGGCGCGTGGCGTCGCCGTGCAGGAACACCGGGCGGTCGGGCAGCTCCAGCACCAGCTCGTGGCCGTGCAGCTCGATGTACGAACGCACCACTTCCAGCGCGTCGTTGACCACCGCCTTCAGTTCCACGCGCCCCATCTTGATCGTGAACTTGCCGGTATTGATGCGCGAGACGTCCAGCAGGTCGTCCACCAGGCGCACCATCTGGCGCAGCTGGCGCTCCATGATGTCGGTGGCGCGCTGGGTGGCCTGGGCGTCGCCGCTACGGATGCGCAGGATGTCCAGGCCGGTGCGGATCGGCGCCAGCGGGTTGCGCAGCTCGTGCGCCAGCGTGGCCAGGAATTCGTCCTTGCGGCGGTCGCCAGTGATCAGGGCCTGCTCGGCGCGCTGGCGCACGCCCATTTCATGTTCCAGCGTGCGGTTGGCGGTCTGCAGCGCCTCCGAACGGCGGCCGATCTCGGCCAGCATGTCGTTGAACGCTTCGATCAGCACCCCGATCTCGGCCTTTTCCTTGCCCGGCACGCGCAGGCTGAAGTCGCGCCGCAGCACCACCTGGCGCGCCACCGCGGTGATCGCTTCCAGCGGCCGCGTGATCGAGGCCTGCAGGCGCGAGGCCACCAGCGCCGCGATCACCAGCGCGCCGAGCAGCACCCCGCCCAGGATCGCGCCATAGCTCAGCGCGCGATCGAACAGGTCGTAGCGCGAACGCAGGTAGATGGTGCCGACCCGCTCGCCGCTCTCCACGATGTCGCGGTACAGCGAGACCTGACCGCGCTCGATGCGGTAGCCGGGCGCTTGCGGCCGCAGCGGCAGATCGGGCGTGGCGCCCGGGCGCACGTAGCTGGCGAAGCGCTCGCCGCCGGCGCCGTAGATAGCCGCGGCGACGATCTGCGGCCGCACCCGCAGCAGTGCCAGGCTGCGCGTGGCGCTGGCGGTGTCGTTGAACGAGACCGCCGGCGCGGTCACGCCGGCCACGATGTCGGCCTGGGTGGTGAGGTCGTCGATCCAGTAGCGCTGGAAAGTGCGCAAGTCGAGCAGCAGCATGGCTATGCCGGCGGACAGCAGCGCCACCACGGTGGTCGCCACCGCCATGAGGATCAGCTTGCTGCGCACCGAGCCGGTATCGTGCATTGGCATCAGGTGGCTCCTTTCTGCACCCGGTTCGCGACCACCAGCAGGCGCGAACTGAGTTTCACATTCTTCTTTTCCGCCGCATCGAGCGAGACGTCGAAACGTACCCGCTCGTCGACGATGGTGAAATTGATGACGCCGCCCGCCACGAGGCCGTCGTCGCATTCGGTGACCGTCAGCAGCGCCGGCGTGGCGCGCAGCAGGCGCGCGCTGCGTGCCTCGTCGACGCCCGCCACGAACAGCAGGTGGGCCGGCTGCGCCAGGTCCTGTTCGCGCAGTGCGCGCACCGTGATCGGCCGGCCGTTGACGTTGCGCCCAGCGACGATGCGGGTGAGTTCGGCCGCGATGTCGTCGGCGCCGACCACGCCAATCACTAGCGGCGCAGCGGGGCTATCGAAGGACGCCGCCGGAAATTCGGCGTAGCCCAGGAATTTGTACAGGAACGCCGCCTTGACGCGGCGTTCCAGCGCGGCACCCGCGGCATTAGCAGCCTCGGTGGCCTGGGCACCGGCGCCCGGAGCCGCAGCTTCGACACCGGACGCAGCCGCCTCGGCGCCGACCGGGACGGTGGCGAGCGGCGCCGCGAACGCGGGCCAGGCCGCGGCCAGCAGCGGCAGTGCGCTCAGGCGCCGCGTCGCCCGGCGCACGGCCTGCTGCACGGAATGCAGTACGCAGCGCTGCTCTGGACGGTCGAATCGAATCGGTGTCATGGCAATCATCAAACGGCTGTCACCGTCCTCGACACCGGGCGCGACCCGTAACCTGGACCGGGCTCGCCCGCGCGCGCAAATGCGGTGTGCCGGGAGGGGCCAGCCGCGCGAATTGTGCAAATTGATGAAACAAAATATGACATAGTTGCCATCCTAGAACATTTTCTCTCACGCACCAAGTGCGCGCACGCCACAACCGCCACTTGACAAACCGCTGGGATATTTATTATCGCAATGACCGTCATTTGAAATATAAATTGGACTGATTTGACGCAATGCAGCATCATTCACCTGTCTCCTCTATTCTCCTCCTAGGAAATAGATTCAGCCCGCTTCCGACGAAGCGGGCTTTTTTTTTGCCCTCATTTTCTCCTTGCGGCAAAGTACGTGCGCGCGCTACGCTTTCTCCGACATTACACTGCCCGCCGCCGCTCCGGCGCAGCGAACGGCTGGGCTGTCGCGCACGGTTGACAAAGCAGCCACGCCCGGTTTGGTGTAGGATGCCGCCCATATTTTCGTTTATACAACAAACTGTCCTCATGCCCGACATCGACACATCGCCCCGGAGTACCGCGTCCTACGACTGGTCCGCGACCACCCTGGGCGATGCCGCCCGCTGGCCCCTGCCCCTGCGCCTGACGAGCGACCTGCTGCTCAATTCGCCGCTGCCGACGCTGCTGGTCTGGGGCCAGGAAACCGTGCTGGTGTTCAATGAGGCCTACGCCGCGCTGGCCGGACCGGGCTACGGCCGGGTTCCCGGCGGCTCGGTGCCACCGGTGCTGCCGCCACCGCTGGCCGCTGCCGGCGAAGCGCTGGCGCGTGCCTGGCGCGGCGAGGCGCAGGTGGTGACCGATGCCTCGCTGGCGTTCCGCCATCCGGGCGAAACCCGCGAACACCGCTTCGACCTGCGCCTGTCGCCGGTGCGCGACGAAACCGGTACGGTGCGCGGCGTGCTGCTGGCACTGGCGCCGGCCACCGCGGCGCCGGCCCAGGAAGACGTCGGCGACGCCAGCCTGCAGATCCTGGTGGTGGAAGACAATATCGATTCGCAGTACCTGGTGTGCGAGATGCTCAAGGCCTTCGGCCACGAAGCCGACGGCGTGGCCCATCCGGACGACGCGCTGGCCCTGCTCGCCAGCCGCCGCTACGACGTGCTGTTCTCGGACGTCAGCCTGCCCGGCATGTCCGGCGTCGAGCTGGCCCAACGCGCGGTGAACGACAACCCGGCGCTGCGCGTGATCTTCGCGTCCGGCTATGGCGACACCCTGTTGCGCCACCTGACCTTCCCTTATCTGTCGCTGCAGAAGCCGTACGAGCTCGACCAGCTGCAGGATGCGCTCGCCAAGGTGGCGCGCCAGCCGGCGGCCTGAGGCGGCCAGCGGGCGCCGGTGGTGAAATGCAAGTGTGCGGGTCGGCCCTGCTCGGCTGGTCTACAATGCAAGACATCCTGCCCGCAAGGCAGCCTGCCCAGTTTGGGCGTACCCCGGGCGCCCCTGAACCGCGCCGAATGCATCGATGAAGACTCCTATTGACCCGATCCACAGCGTCCGCGCCCCGGTCCGCCAGTCCGGCGTGCACGGCGTGGCGTGCGCCGGCGCAGGGAGTCGCGCATGAGCGCCATCGGCGATAGCGGCAACAGCAGCAACGACAGCAACGGCGGCTGCAGCCAGGACCTGGTCGCGGCCCAGGAAGCGCTGCGCCAGGCCAACGAGCGCATGGAAAACATGCTCGAAAGCCTCACCGACGGCTTTTGCGCGGTGGACCGCGACTGGCGCATCACCTACATCAACGGACGCGCCCTGCAGATGGTCAAGCCGCTCAACAAGAGCCGCGGCGGCCTGGTCGGACGCAAGCTGTGGGATGAATTCGAAGACCTGCACGGCACCTCGGTGGCCGAGGATTGCCGCCGCGCGATGCACGAGCGCGTCACCGTCAACCGCGAATTCTTCTACAAGCGCCTGCAATGCTGGCTCGAGATGCGGGTCTACCCGTCCCCCGACGGCCTGACCCTGTACTTCCAGGACATCACTCCGCGCAAGCACGACCAGCAGGCCCTGATCGACAACAACACCCGCCTGCAGCTGGCGCTGGCCGCCGGCCGCCTGGGCGACTGGCGCTGGGATGCGCACAGCGACCGCGTGGTATTCGGCCCGCGCGCCGCCGAGATCGTCGGCCTGCCGGCAGAAACCCCGCTCGCCTGGCCGCAGCTGCGCGCGCGCCTGACCCGGGCCGACCGGGTGCGGGTGCGGCGCGAAGTGCTGGCCGCGTACGCACGCGGCAGCGACGTCGACCTCGAATGCAGATTGCTGCCCACGCTGGACAGCCCGGCGCGCTGTGTGGCACTGGTCGGGCGCCTGGAGCACGCGCCCGCCGGCGGCGGAGGCGGCGTATTAGGCATGACCGGCATGGCGCAGGACATCACCACCCGGCGCGAAGCCGACGACCACCTGCGCCAGAGCGAGGAAGAACTGCGCGCGCTGGCCAATACCATTTCGCAGCTGGCCTGGATGGCCGATCCCGACGGCGCCATCACCTGGTTCAACGAGCGCTGGTACGAATACACCGGCAGCACGCCGGCGCAGACCACCGGCTGGGGCTGGAAAAAGATGTACGACCCCGAGGTGCTGCCGGCGGTGCTCGAGCACTGGGACGAATCGATCCGCACCGGCACCCCGTTCGAGATGGAATTCCCGATCCGCGGCGCCGACGGCAACTACCGCTGGTTCCTCACGCGTGTGGAGGCTGTCCATGACCGCGACGGCAACGTGGTGCGCTGGTTCGGCACCAACACCGACGTCGACCAGGTCAAGCGCGCTGAGCAGGCATTGCGCGAAGAATCGCACGTGCTCGAACTACTGAACAGCACCGGCACCATCCTGGCCTCGACGCGCGACCTGCACTCGCTGATGCAGGCCGCCACCGATGCCGCCGCCGGCGTCTCGGGCGCGCGTTACGCCGCCTTCTATCACGTCGGCCAGGCCGGCGATGGCGTGCTGTTCTCGCTGACCACCCATACCGGCGCCACCTCGAGCGAATTCCGCAGCATCGGCGAGCCCGACGCCGGCACCATGTTCGGTCCGGGCCTGGCGGCCGGCGGCCTGGTGCGCCTTGGCGACCTGCGGCGCGATCCGCGCTACGCCGACGGCGGCCCGCGCTTCGATGCGCCGGGCGGCCATCCGCCGCTGCGCAGCTACATGGCGGTGCCGGTGGTGGCGCGCTCGGGCGAACTGCTCGGCACCATGTTCTTCGGCCATCCGGAAGCCGATGTATTCACCCTGCGCAGCGAGCGCATCGTTAGCGGCATCGCGGCCCAGGCCGCGATCGCCCTCGACAATATCCGCCTGGTGGAAGCGGCCAGCCGCGCCGCCGAAGAACGCAAGGTGCTGCTCGAAAACGAGCGCGAAGCGCGCGCCGAAGCCGAGCGCACCAGCCAGATGAAGGACGAATTCCTGGCCACCCTGTCGCACGAGCTGCGCACGCCGCTCTCCGCCATCCTGGGCTGGTCGCAGGTGCTGCGGCGCGGCAGCCGCGACGGCGCCGACCTGCAGCGGGGCCTCACCACCATCGAGCGCAACGCGCGCGCCCAGGCGCAGCTGATCGAAGACTTGCTCGACATGAGCCGCATCACTTCGGGCAAGGTGCTGCTCGACATGCAGACCGTCGATCCGGCCTCGTTCATCGACGCTGCGATCGAGACCGTGCGCCCGGCGGCCGACGCCAAGGGCATCCACATCGAACGCCATTACGGCGCCACCGGCGGGCCGCTGGTGGCGGGCGATCCGGGCCGACTGCAGCAGGTGGTCTGGAACCTGCTGACCAATGCCATCAAGTTCAGCCCGCGCGAAGGCCGGGTCGACATCGAGGTGGCGCAGCGCGGCGAGCAGGTCGCGATCACGGTGCGCGACAACGGCACTGGCATAGGCCCTGAATTCATCACCCATGTGTTCGAGCGCTTCCGCCAGGCCGACGCTTCGATGACGCGCCGCCACGGCGGCCTCGGCCTTGGCCTGTCGATCGTCAAGCACCTGGTCGAGCAGCACGGCGGCACGGTGCGCGCCGAGAGCGCTGGCGAAGGCCTCGGCGCCAGCTTCACGGTCGAGCTGCCGCTGGCCAAGGCCGCGCCGCGCGCATCCAGCCCGGGCATGAGCGCGGCGCGCGCCGCGATGATCCGCAGCGATGCGCCGGCCGCGGGCCCTGATCCGCTGACCGGCGAACTGCCGTTCACGCCGCCGGGCGCCGAGCCGGCGCCGGAAGTCGTGGTGCGCGACCTGACCGGGATGTCGGTACTGGTGGTGGACGACGACCGCGACGCCCGCGAACTGATCGCACGCATCCTGGCCGACTGCCACGCCAGCGTGCGCCTGGCGGCCGATGCGCGCGACGCCTACGCCCAGCTGCGCGCAGTACCGCCCGACCTGTTGATCAGCGACCTCGGCATGCCCGAAGTCGACGGACTGGAACTGCTGTCCTGGGTACGCGCCCTGCCGCGCGACGCCGGCGCCCTGGTGCCGGCGATCGCACTGACCGCGTTTGCCCGTCCCGAGGACCGGCTCAAGGCGCTGGAAGCCGGTTTTACCACGCACGTATCGAAGCCGGTCGAGCAGAGTGAACTGATGGCGGCGATCGGGATGGTGGTGGGACCGTCGGCGCCGATGCTGGCCGGGCGCCGGGCATAGGGGGTGTTCCGAAATCGTCGCTGTTCCTACCCATGCACGCGGCGCTGTCCTACAAGAAATTTTGTGGTGTTTGCTAGACTGATTAGAGTAGTGGAGTAGGTAGTCAAGCCAGATTCTGTGCAGAAAGGAATCCGCTCCAATAGCGTAGAAGAGACAAGCATGCCGAGCAGACAAGACATTTTGAACGCGAAGATCCTGGTGGTCGACGACTCGCCCGACAATATCGAACTCATGGAGGAGATATTGCGCGAGGAAGGCTACACCTGCGTCAGCTCCACGATGCTGCCGGAACAGGTTTGTCCGCTGCATCGCGAGCACAACTACGACATCATCCTGCTCGACCTGCAGATGCCTGGGCTGAACGGCTTCCAGGTGATGAAGGGCTTGAAGGAGATCGAGCAAGGCGGCTACCTGCCGGTGCTGGCCCTGACCGCCCAGCCGAGCTTCAAGATCGCCGCCCTCGAAGCCGGTGCGCGCGACTTCATCAGCAAGCCGTTCGACCTGCTCGAAGTGCACAAGCGCATCCACAACATGCTGGAAGTGCGCCTGCTGTACAAGGAACTGGCGCAGTACTCGAAGGCGCAGCAGGAGTTGGCATTGCACGACGCCCTCACCGGCCTGCCCAACCGGCGCCTGCTGGAAGACCGCATCGAGACCGCGCTGCAGCACGCCAACCGCACCCATGCCAAGGCCGCGATCATGTATCTCGACCTGGACGGCTTCAAGGCGATCAACGACACCTACGGCCACGCCTACGGCGACGAGATCCTGAAGATGGTGTCGCAGCGCCTCTTGGCCAGCTCGCGCAAGGAAGATACCGTGGCGCGACTGGGCGGCGACGAATTCATGGTGGTGCTGGGCGACATCCACAGCCTGGCCGATGCCCAGGGACCGGCCTCGAAACTGGTCGAAGCGCTGTCGGAACCGTTCTTCATCAACGACCTGACGCTGCGCCTGTCGACCTCGATCGGCATCAGCATCTATCCGGACGATGCGGAATCGGTCGACTCGCTGATCAACATCGCGGACTACGCGCTGTACGAAGCCAAGCGCGCCGGCAAGAACCGCTTCTGCTCGCCGGCAGCGAACCGCCAGGCGGCGGCCAAGACCTCGGCCGCGCCAGCGCAGAATCCGACGCCGGTGGCGGCGGGTTCGGGCGAACTGGTGCCGCACCGCTGATCGTACTCGCTGACCGGTCGTTTCGGCCGGCAGGCCACAAAACGTCATTCCCGCCGAGTGTCCCACTCGGCGGGAATGACGTTTTGGTGCTGACAAAAGAATACGGTTCAGATGCTGCTTCGCATCACACCAGCTTCGAAGATGCTGAACGGTGTCAGCCAACGCAAACGGGCCACGAGGCTTGCACCCCGTGACCCGTTCTCGTTGCAGCGCCGCTTTCGCGGCGCCAGAACTTCAGCGCTTCTCGCCGGTCGGGAACTGCCCTGCAACACCGGTGCTCACCCCAGCGCCAGCGCCGGCACCGCCTGCCTGCTCGCTATTGGCTTCCATCGCCGACGCATGCTGGTGATCGCGTCCGGCATCGACCATGTCCGGCGCCACTTCGATGCGCGTGATGCCGGCGTCGACCGAGATCGGATCGCTGGCCGGGAAGGTCATCTCGACGGCGTCGTCGAGCAGAGTTTCTTCCGCCTTTTCCTTGCTGGTGATGCCTTCGCAACCGGCCAGGGCCTTGATCGCGATCGCGTAGTTGACGACCTGCAGGCTGGCCAGTTCGCCGATGGTGTTCACGCCCAGCGTGTCGGCCAGCGCCGTGGCCTGCTGCTCGCCGATGCCGCGCAGCGCGGACAGCGGTGCATTGACCAGCTCGCCAAAAGTCTTGCCGTGGAATTGCTCATTTACGATGGTATCGATATTCATATTATGTCCTTTCTCGTGGCGCCCCCGTCCTCCATCGAACCGGTTCGATTCCACTATCCCACAAGGGCGTAAGGACGTATGTGCGGCAGCGAACATCTTCCCCACGCGCACGATTGATTTATTTGCCTAATTGCATCATTCAAGCATGCTATGATCGCGGACTCAGCAGGTATTTACTCGGGCATAACTGGAAGTAGTCTGGTATTCTTCTCTAAGAGCAATAAACGCAATGTTGACGGAAACATCAGGAACCATCGTGGCCAACGATAAACCCAAGATTTTGGTCGTCAACGACGACCCCGCCAGCCTGCTAGCCCTGACCAGCCTGCTCGATGGGCGCGCCGCCGAGGGCAACTACACGGTGCTGTCGGCCCGCTCCGGTCAGGAAGCGCTGCGCCAGGTGCTGCTGCACGACTTCGCCGTGATCCTGCTCGACGTGAACATGCCCGGCATGGACGGTTTCGAGACCGCCGAGGCGATCCACCAGCGCGCACGCTCGGCCGACATCCCGATCATCTTCGTCACCGCCTTCCTGGCCGACGAGATCGACCGCCTGAAGGCCTACCAGCGCGGCGCCGCCGACTTCCTGTTCACGCCGGTCATTCCGCAGATCCTGCATGCCAAGGTATCGGTCTTCGTCACGCTGGCGATGAAGAACGAAGAGCTCAAGCGCCAGGCCGAAGCCCTGTCGCAGCACGCGCTGGAACTGACCGCCACCAACCGGCGCCTGGTGCGCGAGATGGAAGAACGCCAGGCCGCCGAGCGCAAGAGCCACGCCAAGGACGAGTTCCTGGCCATGCTGGGCCACGAACTGCGTAATCCCTTGTCCGCGATCTCGAGCGCATCGAGCCTGATCGGCCTGCCCGGCGCCAATCAGGAATCGGTAGCGCGCGCGCGTACCATCATCCAGCGCCAGAGCCAGCACCTGTCGCGCATCGTGGACGACCTGCTCGACCTGTCGCGTGCGATGTCGGGCAAGATTCTGCTGGCGCGCCAGCCGCTCGACCTGTCGAACCTCGTATCGAGCTGTCTCGAGACCTTCCGCGCCACCGGCCGCGCTGCCGGCTACGGCATCAGCGTCGACCTGCAACCGGGCTGGGTCGACGGCGATCCGACCCGGCTCGAGCAGATCGTGTCCAACCTGCTCGACAACGCGCTCAAGTACACGCCGAGCGGCGGCGAGATCGGCATCTCGCTGGCGCGCGTGGATGGCGACGTGGTATTCACGGTGCGCGACACCGGAGTGGGCATCCCGGCGGAGCTGCTGCCGCACGTGTTCGACGTGTTCGTGCAAGGCGCGATCTCGATCGACCGCTCGCAGGGCGGGCTCGGCATCGGGCTGTCGCTGGTGCGGCGCCTGGTCGAGCTGCACGGCGGCAGCGTGGCCTGCACCAGCGCCGGCGCCGGTCTCGGCTCGTGTTTCGAGATCCGCCTGCCGCTGGCCGAACCGGCCGCCGCCGCGCCGCAGCCCGAAGTCGTGCGCAGCCTGGACGGCAAGCCGACCGTGCTGCTGATCGAAGACAATGAAGACGGGCGCGAGATGATGGCAACCATGCTGGCCGCGCACGGCTTCCCGGTGGTGCAGGCAGCCGACGGCCTGCAGGGCGTGGCCCAGGCGCTGCAGCAGGCGCCGGATGCGGCGCTGGTCGATATCGGGCTGCCCGGCATCGACGGCTACGAAGTGGCGCGCCGCCTGCGCGCCGATCCGGCCACGCGCGCGATCCGCCTGATCGCCCTCACCGGCTACGGCCTGGAAGAAGACCAGCGCCGCGTGCTGGCGGCCGGCTTCGACCAGCACCTGGTCAAGCCGGTGGCAATCGACCGCCTGCTGGATGTACTGTCACAGGCGCAGCAGCAACCAGCGGACAGCGCGGCGCATTCCGCCGACGCCTGATGAGGTCAGGGTGAGCGGCGCACCGGGAGTGCGCCGCCTGCCTGCCGCGGCAGGCCAGCTGCCTCAGGCCGATGCCAGCAGCTCGTCGCGGCGCGCCGCCATTTCCTGGCCCAGGGCGTCCAGGTCGAGCTTGAGCTTGCGCACCTTCTTGAACATCTCTTCCTCTTCTTCCTCGACATGGTGGTCGATCTGCTCGCCCAGCACCTTGACCTTGGCGTCGTACAGGTCGTCGCCCGGATCGGCCTCCTGCAGCTGGGCGATCAGGTCCTTGGCCGATGCATGCTCGACGACGGCCTCGTCGACCATGTCTTCGGTTTCCTTCGAGGCTTCACGCACGGCCGGATAGAAGATTTCTTCCTCAATCGCGGTGTGCATGATCAGGTTTTCGCAGATCTTTTCGACCAGCTTTTTCTTGCTGGTAGTGGCGCGGTCGCTCATGTTCTCGAACTCTTCGAACATGTCCTTCACTTCCTTGTGCTGGGCGGTGAGCAGTTCGATCGCGTCCTGTTGCACGGCCTGGCCTTTGGTGTTTGCGTTTGGCATGGTAAAACCCCCGTATTTGTCTGTGAATGATGGCTCGCTGGCCACGAATCCAGCTTGCTCCCGAACTGCTGGGCAGACTGTACGCGAGCGCACGCAGCTCTCATGCAGCCCCCACGAAGCGCCCACACATGCAACGCGGATGGCGCGAGCACGCGGCGCGCGCCGTCTCCAAGTCAATTGTTGTATGATTTGGGAAACATTTAACAGAGCCTACGATGACCGATACGGCCCATCCGCACCCAGACCCGGAGCTCGAGCGCCTGGTCGCGGAGCGAACGAGAGAACTGACCGAAATGCTGGCGTGGCAGGCCAATTGCTGGGACGACGAACGGCGCCAGCTGGCGCGCCAGCTGCACGACAGCCTGGGCTCGTCGATGACGGCGCTGACCATGCACCTGGCCCTGCTGAGCCAGCACATCCCGGCCGAGAACAAGTCGATGCGCGACCGCAGCGCGCAGATGAAGACGCTGCTTAACGGCATCATCGAAACCAACCGCAAGATGCAGCTGGAGCTGTGGAACGACAAGCTCGAATTCCTCGGCCTGAAAGCCGCGCTGGCCGAACTGGTGCCGGCCTTCGGCACCGAGCACGGCTTGACGGCAAACGCCAGCCTGCCCGAAGACGACAGCCCCTACACGCGCGAAGTCGGCGCCCTGCTGCTGCGCTGCGCCGAGGAAGGCCTGCGCAACGCCGCCGCGCATGCACAGGCCAGCCGGGTCGACGTGATCCTGGATGACGACGGCGAGATGACCATGCTGACGGTGCGCGACGATGGCGTCGGCCCAGGCGCGGACGCGCTGACCGGCGGGCCGAACACCTGCCGCGGACTGCGCCTGCTGCGCGAACGGGCGCGGTTCCTGGGTGGGGACCTGGTGCTGAAGACGGCCGACGGTGGCGGCGCGATGCTGCAGATGACGGTGCCGCGCGAGCAGGTTGCCTGACGCGCCAGTGGGCGGACGGTAGCAAACAGTCGCCGGTCGATCCACAAACGTAAACAACATTGTTAACCTAAAAACCGTCATCCCTGCCACTGGCAGGGATGACGGTTTTGAGGGCGACAATGGAACATCTGCGGCGACAGAGCAACCTCCTGCGGTTGTCCCCGTGGCCTCAGCGCCCCAATCAGTGCAACTTGACCAACGGCGTACTGCGCCGAATCAGGAAGCGCGCCACCGCCAGCAAGGCCGTGCGCATCGTTCCCATCACTGCGCGGTGGTGGTTCAGGTGCAGGCTGGTGTACATCAGCCGCGCCACCGAACCCTGCACGAACCAGCTGGCGCCGCGCAGCGAACCCATCAGGCTGCCGACGCTGGTGCTCTGCCCAACCGACACCAGTGAACCGTAGTCGCGGTACTCGTATGGCGTGGTCTGCTGCGGCTGGCCCTTGTCCATGCGCAGGAAGGCGGTGACCAGATAATCGGCCTGCTGGTGCGCGGCCTGGGCGCGCGGTGGCACCGGGGCGCCGTTGCCGTCGATGCAGGCCGCGCAGTCGCCCAGCGCGAACACGTTCGCCACACCCTTGACCCGCAGATGGGCGTCGACTTCAACCTGGCCGCCGCGCGCGGTCGGCAGGCCGAGCGTACCCAGCAGTTCAGGAGCGCGGATGCCGGCTGCCCACACGCACAGGTCGGCCGGATAGACATTGCCCTTGCCGTCGATCACGCGGTCGGGTTCGATCGCGGTGACGCGGCAATCGGCCACCACGCGGATGCCGCGCTTGTCGAGCAGTGCCTGGGCCGCGGCCGAGACGCGCTCCGGCAGCGGCGCCAGGATGCGCGGCGCGCCTTCCAGGATCGCGATGCGCACGTCGCGCTTGACGTCCATGCGCGCGAAACCGTAGCGCGCGTAGGCGCCGGACGCTTCGCGCAGCTCGGCCGCCAGCTCGACGCCGGTGGCGCCGCCGCCGATGATGACGACGTCCAGGCCGGTTTCCTTGCCCTCTTCGCGCTGCTGTTCGACCGCCAGCATCAGGCGCAGCATGCGCAGGCGGAAGCGCTCGGCGTCCTCAGTCGCATTCAGCGAGATCGAGTGTTCCTGCGCGCCCGGCACGCCAAAATAGTTCGAGGTGCTGCCGACCGCCAGCACCAGCTTGCCGTAGCCGAGGCGGCGCTCGGGCAGCACCTCGTCGTTATCGGTGGCCGAACGTACGGCGCCGATGTCGATGGTCTGGTTGGCCGCGTCCAGCGCGGTCATCGGCCCCAGCACGAAATTGAATCCATTGTCGTGCGCCAGCATGGCGTACGACAGGCCTTCCTGGTGGATGTCCAGGGTGCCGGCCGCCACTTCATGCAGCGACGGCTTCCAGATATGGTAAAGGCGGCTGTCGACCAGCGTCACCTTGGATGGCCCCAGTTTGCGGCCCAGTTTGCAGGCCAGCTCCAAACCGCCAGCACCGCCACCCACGATCACGATATCGCTACGCAAGCTTGCCTCCTTCAACGTGCCCCGCCCGGCAACGGCGCCGGAACCTCGAGCAAGGACGGATTTTACTACGGCAAGCCCATTCGCGTTGCATGGTCATTACATATTGCGGAACAGCCCCATGAACGGCTGGCTGACGGCCAGCGTCTCGGAGCGGTTGCGCAGCCGGATCACGCCCTTGCCGCTGTCGTCGCGCGTCACCGCCGCCACCGCGCGCAGATTGACCACGGTCGAGCGGTGCACCTGCTTGAACATGGCCGGATCGAGCGCCGCCAGCAGCTCGCGCAGCGGTTTTCTCAGCAGCGCCTCGCCATCCTTGGTCATCACCGCCGTGTACTTGCTGTCGGACTGGAAGTAGGCGACATCGTCGACCAGGATCAGGCGCGTTTCATTGCCGCGGCTGGCCGTGAGCCAGACCAGCGGCGCCGCCGGATGCGGGCCGGGCGCGGCCGGCGGCATCGCCGGGACTAGGCGCGCCAGCAATGCCGCCAGCTGGGCGGCGTCGGGGGCGCCGCGTTGCAGCCGTTCGCGCACCCTGCCGACGGTGGCGGCCAGCCGCTCGCGCGTCACGGGTTTCAGCAGGTAGTCGACCGCGCCGCGCTCGAAAGCCTCGATCGCGTACTGGTCATAGGCGGTGACGAACACGATCTCGGTGCGCAGCCCTGCTTCCACCACCCCGGCGGCGACTTCCAGCCCGCTCAGGCCGGGCATGCGGATGTCGAGCAGGGCCAGCTGCGGGCGGTGGGCGGCGATCGCTTCCAGCGCGCTGCCGCCGTCCTCGCACACGGCCACGATCTGCAGCTGCGGCCAGACCTCGGCCAGCAGCGCAACCAGGGCGTCGCGCAGCAGCGTTTCGTCTTCGGCCACCACGCAGGTGACGGTCGGCTCAAGCATGGCGGTCTCCCGTTTCCAGGGCCGGCGCCGGAGCGGGTGCAGTGCCCAATGCAGCTCCCAGCGCCAGCGGCACCGTGATGGTCGCCGCCACCCCGCTCGGGAAGTTGGCCACGATCGAGAAGCCGGCGCTGGCGCCATAGGCCAGGCGCAGGCGTTCGCGCACGTTGCGCAGGCCGATGCCGGTGCCGCCGCCTTCGGCCGTGAAGCCGCGGCCGTCGTCGGCCACCGTCACCGCCACCGCGTTGTCGAGGGCGCGCGCCAGTATCCATATCGTGCCGCCTCCGGGCTTCGGTTCCAGCCCGTGCTTGATCGCGTTCTCGACCAGGGTCTGCAGCATCATCGGCGGGAACACCAGGCGCTTGAGCTCCTCGGGTACGTCGATCTGCAGCGCCAGGCGCGGCCCCATGCGGATCGCCAGGATGTCGAGATAGGCACGGGCCCGTTCCAGTTCCTCGCCCAGGGTCGAGGGCGCGTCCTCGGTGCGCGGCAGCGAGTGGCGCAGGTACTGGATCAGGTTGCCGAGCATGGCGTCGGCGCGCGCCGGGTCGCTGCGCGTGAGCAGCTGGGCGCTGGCCAGGGTGTTATATAAAAAATGCGGCTCGACCTGGGCGTGCAGCAGGTTCAGGCGCGCCACCGTCAGCTCCTTCTCGGTGGCGCTTTCGCGCACCGCGGCCGCTTCCTGGCGCCGCCGCTCGGCGATGCGGCGCGTGATGGCGCGCACCACGGCTTCGGCGTTTTCCAGGTTGGTGCCATGGTCGACCAGGAACCAGTCGATCCAGGCCGGGCCTTCCGGCTCGCAGATCAAGGTCACGCTGCCGGCGGCGTCGCCGTTCGGAGTCACGGTGGCCAGGATCTGGTTGCGCCGGGTCGACAGGTGTTCCAGCGCCCAGGCGAATTGCGCGCCGCCGCCGTAGGGATCGATGCTGTCCACCCGCGCGCGCACCTGCAGGCTGTCGCGGGCGCTGTCGATCAACTGCGCGCCCGGCAGTTCGCGGATGGCGGCGTCGATCATGTCGAACGCCTCGCCGGCCTCGAACGGAATTTCGATGCGGCGCCGCTGGCGGTTCGACAGCGCCGCCGCGCTCACGCCACCCGCCACCAGGCGCACCCGGCGGATGTGCGAGAACGCGACCGACAGCACCCAGGCACCGAGTGCGAAGCCGCCCAGGGCGGCAAAGCCGCCGATCGGGGCATCGACGTGGCGCAGGCCGGCCTCGCTCGCGGCGATGCACAGGGCCAGGTAGACCAGCATCCAGGCCAGCAGCAGGCGGCCGAGGTGAAAGAGGCTCGAAATCATGGAATATCCCTTGTGGTGTGAAGGATGGAACCAGCGTAGCCGCGCCCTTCTTCGCACACCCGCATTATGCGACGAAGCCGGCGCTGGGCCGACGAAAGCCGACGATGCCGGCACGGGTCTGGTCAGCCCACGCCTTGCAACAGGCCGGCGCACACATTCCGGCATCCGCGCGCCGCCATCGGTGCAGGCGACGTAAGATCGGCTCAATCACCGGAGGGTCGTGCCATGAACACCAAACAACACCTGTCTCGCCTGGCAAGCGCCGTGCTGGCCGTGGGCTGCCTGCTGCTGGGCGGCTGCCGCGAGTACAACGAGCCGGTCAAGCCGATCGCCGATCTGTCGGTCGCATCGGTCGCAGTCGCCGCACCGTCCGCAGCCCGCAACGTTTGAAGCGGGCCGGCGGCCGATTCGCCATGCCGGCCGCGGCAGGATAAACTACGGCCTGTTCAATGTTTTGCCGCAAGGTTTCCCTGTCCATGTCGCTGTCTTCGCCGCCTTCCGCTCCCTCCACCGCCCCCGCCACTTTTGCTTCGCTCGGCCTGATCGAGCAGATCGTCGCCACCCTCGACACGCTCGGCTACCAGACGCCGACCGCGGTCCAGCAGCAGGCGATTCCCGCCGTGCTGGCCGGGCACGACGTGATGGCGGCGGCCCAGACCGGCACCGGCAAGACCGCCGGCTTCACCCTGCCGATCCTGCAACGCCTGGCCAAGAGCGGTACGGTCGGCGCCAACGCCGCGCGCGCCCTGATTCTGGTGCCGACGCGCGAACTGGCCGAGCAGGTGCACGACAGCGTACGCACCTATGCCGCCGGGCTGCCGCTGCGTACCCTGGCCGCGTACGGCGGGGTCAGCATCAATCCGCAGATGATGGCACTGCGCAAGGGCGTCGACGTGCTGGTCGCCACGCCCGGCCGCCTGCTCGACCTGCAGCGCCAGAACGCGGTGCGCTTCAACGAAGTCAAGACGCTGGTGCTGGACGAGGCCGACCGCATGCTGGACCTGGGCTTCGCGCGCGAACTCGACGGCCTGATCAAGGTACTGCCCAAGAAGCGCCAGACGCTGCTGTTTTCTGCCACCTTCTCGGACCAGATCCGCGCCCTGGCCAACCAGATGCTGCGCGACCCGGTACGCATCGAAGCCACGCCGCGCAACACCACCGTCGCCGCCATCAAACAGTGGCTGGTGCCGGTCGACAAGAAGCGCAAGCCGGAACTGTTCGTCCACCTGCTCACGAAGCACGACTGGACCCAGGTGCTGGCCTTCGCCCGTACCCGCAAAGGCGTCGATGAATTGGTCGGCCTGCTGGAAGCCAAGCACTTCAAGGTAGATTCGATCCACGGCGACAAGCCGCAGCCGGCGCGCCTGCGCGCGCTGGAGCGCTTTCGCGCCGGCGAAGTACGGGTGCTGGTGGCGACCGACGTCGCCGCGCGCGGCATCGACATCGACGACCTGCCGGCGGTGATCAACGTCGACCTGCCGATCGTGGCCGAGGATTACGTGCACCGCACCGGCCGCACCGGGCGCAAGGGCGCATCGGGCGAAGCGGTGTCGCTGGTATGCGCGGACGAAGTCGAGCAGCTGGCGGCGATCGAGGTGTTGACGCGCCAGGGCCTGGAGCGGATCGAGGAACCGGGCTTCGCGCCGGACCACCGGGTGCCGCTGACCGACGCCAAGGGCCAGATCGTCAAGAAACCGAAGAAGCCCAAGAAGCCGAAGGGCGATGCGCCGGTGGTCAGCGAGGATGTACGTTTCAGGCGCTGAGCGCAGCCTGTCTTGCGGGCGGGTGCCGTCGCCCTGACCCATGCCCTGCTGTTCCAGCCCGTCCGCGCCGCCGTCGGCGGCAAGGACGGGCTGCCTTCGGGAGTCTCGTATCGCACTGTTGGTTAGTTACTTTTTAACCGACCGCAGCGGTCGCCATCACCGCTAACACGTCGCTTATTCGGCCTCCGGCGGCAGCGCGCGGCGCCGCTCGAAGCTGCGCTCGATCAGCGACCCGGTCGCGTACAGCAGCAGGAAGGCCGGCGTCATGAACAGCCCCCACGCATCCGGCCATGAGATATCGCTCAGCAACCGGTCCATGCCCAGCACATGCAGCAGTTCCATCTGCGCCGCCACCGGCAGCTGCAGGAATGCGAACTGACTGTCGTAATCGACCTCCCCCATCGTCACGTAAGCGATGCAGGCTGCGATGAACAGGGCATAGGGAGCGCAGAAGAACAGACCGAGACGGGACATCGAAGACGGGAACGAGTGGTGACGCAAGCGCCGGAAACGCGATTCAGCGAAAGCAGTAACGATACCATTCTTACATCGCCAGAAATCCACCGAATGTCACAGCCGCGTCATTCAGCCGCAACATCCTTGAACCGCTCAGCCGACAATCCTAGTGCAGCGGCAGCCGCATCTCGCGCACGCCCTCCTCGCCGATCTTGACCTCGAAGCCCAGCTTCTTCACCATGCCGACGATGCGCGAATTCTGCGGCAGCGCCTCGCCCACGATCTCGCGCGTGCCGCGCGCGCGGCAATAGTCGATCAGGCGCTGCATCATGATCTTGCCCAGTCCCATCCCCTTGAGGTCGGAGCGCACCGTGACCGCGAATTCGGCGCTGGTGTTGTCGGGGTCAGCCACCACCCGCCCCACCGCCAGCGTCTCGGCCACGCCGTCGGCATTCTTACGCGTGGCGATGAAGGCCATCTCGCGGTCGTAGTCGATCTGGGTGAAGCGCGCCAGCTGCGACGGCTGCAGTTCGCGGATGCGCACGAACATGCGGTAGCGGATGTCGTCCGGCGTCAGCGCGGCGAAGAAGGCCATGTGCGCCGGGCCGTCCTCGGGCCGGATCGGGCGCAGCAGCAGCGGCGCGCCCTGCCACTCGATGGTCTGCTCCAGCTCGCGCGGATAGGGGCGGATCGCCAGCCGGTCGAGCGTGCTGCCGGAGCGGTCGGCCATGGCCAGGCGCATGCGCGCATCGAGCACGGTGGCGCCGCTGCTGTCGGCCAGCAGCGGATTGATGTCGAGTTCCACGATCTCGGGAATGTCCGAGATCAGACGCGACACCTGCACCAGCACCGCGTTTACCGCATCCAGATTCGCGGCCGGACGGTTGCGGTAGCCGGCCAGCAGGCGCGCCACCCGGGTACGCTCGACCAGGTCGCGCGCCAGCACCAGATTCAACGGCGGCAGGCCGACCGAATGGTCGTCGGTGACTTCCACCGCCACCCCGCCCTGGCCGAACACCAGCACCGGCCCGAATACCGGATCGGTGGCCGCGCCCACGATCAGCTCGTGCGCATGGGCGCGCCGGCACATGGACTGCACCGAGAAGCCGTCGAAACGCGCCTGCGGGAACAGTTCCTGAAGCCGGCGCCGCATGCGCCCGGCGGCGGCGCGCACCGCCTCCTCGCTATCGAGGTCGAGGGTGACGCCACCGAAGTCGGACTTGTGCATCACGTCCGGCGTCAGGATCTTGACCGCGACCGGAAAGCCGATCGCGCGCGCTGCCGCCACCGCCGTGTCGACGTCCGGCGCCGACCTGGTTTCCACCAAATCCAGCCCATACGCGCGCAGGATCGCCTTGGTCTCGGGATCGGACAGCAGCAGGCGCCCGGCGCGGATCGCTTCCTGCACCAGCGCACGGGCGCCGGCGCGGTCCGGCGCCATGGCGCCGCTCATCGAGGGCGGCACTTCCATCAGCAGGTTCTGGTTGTGGCGGTAGTTCACCATCTGCAGGAAGCCGGCCACGCCGTCTTCCGGGGTGCGGTAGGTGGGCAGACGCGCGTTCGAGACGATCGCGCGCGCCTCCTGCACCGAGGCGCCGCCCAGCCAGCACGACAGCAGCGGACGCGAGGCGCTGCCGGCCAGCGAGGCCACCGCCTTGGCTACTTCGGCGCTGTCGACGTTGGCGGTGGGCGAATGCACCACCAGCACCGCGTCCACCTGCGCGTCCTTCAGCACCACTTCCAGCGCGGCGCGATAACGCTCCGGCGGCGAGCCGCCGTACAGGTTGACGGTACCGACCGCGTTCCAGCCCGGCGCCAGCAGCGCGTCGAGCAGCACGTGCGATTCGGGCGACAACTGCGCCGCCTTGCCGCCGGCCAGGAACAGCGCGTCGCGCGCCAGCACGCCGGGGCCGGCGCCATTGCTGACGATGGCCAGGCGCTCGCCGTGCAGCGGGCGCGCATAGGCCAGCGTCTCGACCGCCGCGAACAGCTGCTCGGTGGTGTCCACGCGCAGCATGCCGGCGCGCCGGATCGCGGCGTCGAACACGTCGTCTTCGCTGGCCAGCGCCCCGCTCTCGCTGGCCACCGGCCGCACTGCATCGATCTGGCGCTGCGCCTTGAGTACCAGCACCGGCTTGCTGCGCGCCGCCGCGCGCGCCGCCGACATGAACTTGCGTGCGTAGCGCAGCTGCTCGACGTAGAGCAGGATGGCGCCGGTGTGGCCGTCGCTGGCCAGGTAATCGAGCACGTCGCCCAGGTCGACGTCGCTCGAGTCGCCCAGCGAAATGAAGTGCGAGAAGCCGATGCCACGCGTGCGCGCCCAGTCCAGCACCCCGGTCATCAGGGAGCCCGATTGCGACACGAAGGCGATGCGTCCGGGCAGCGCGCCGGCATGGGCCACGCTGGCGTTCAGGCCGAGGCCGGGCGCCAGCAGGCCGGCACTGTTCGGGCCGAGCAGGCGCAGCAGATAAGGATGGGCCGCGTCCAGCGCCGCCTGACGCAGGCTGCGCCCGCGCGCGTCGCGGGCGCGCGCCATGCCGGAACTCAAAACGATCGCGGCGCGCGTGCCGCGCTCGCCCAACTGGCGCACGATCTGCGGCACGGTCGCGGGCGGAGTGCAGATCACGGCCAGGTCGGGCGCTTCCGGCAGGTCGGGCACGCCGGCGTAGCAATCGAGTTCGCCCAGGCGTTCGTACTTGGGATTGACCGCGTACAGCTTGCCCTTGAAGCCGCCCTGCAGCAGGTTGTCCAGCAGCGTGGTGCCGAGGCTGTCCGGCTGGTTCGAGGCGCCGATCAGGGCCACCGAGCGTGGCGCGAACAGGCGCTGCAGGTTACGGACGCTCATGGCGCCGGCGCCATGGCAAGCGGGGCTGGCTCGGTGCGGACGGCGTGGGACATGCGGCGGCCTTTCGACGGTAGGTGGACGGCAGGTGGACGGATGCCTCAAGCATAACGCCGCCGGCGGCGCCGGTGCGCACAGGAGTGCCGTCGGTCGCACCCGTCCAGCGCCGGTCAGCGCCGGTCAGGCCGGTTCGAGCTCGGCCACGCGGCGCGCCGGCAAGGCGCGCAGCTCGGGCGAGCAGGCCAGCATCTGGCGCATCAGGCCATCGCTGACCAGGCGCGCATGACGTACAGCGGTGGCAGCGTCCAGGGCGGCGTCATGCACGTAGGCGCGCAGCGCGTGTGCTTCGTCCAGGTCGCGCACGGCGACGGTGGCGACGAAGTCGTGGGTTACCGTGGGAAGGACGGCGAAGAAGCGCGGCCTGAACTGGCGGTCGAGCAGCAGGCTGCCGTTCAGGAAGCGGTCGATGCCGATATCGGTCAGCACTTTTGCGATGACTTCGGTGGCCCTGCCGGCGACGTCTTCCTGATTCTTCCTGCGGCGCGGTGCGAACAGACGCGAGAGCGATAGCATGGGTTTCCACTTGTCATTGAACCAACACGGCATGCTAACAGCGTCAGGGCGGTGCGGCAATGGCAGGCGCTGCCTCGATGCCGCGAGTGTTGTGCCGGCGCCATGCTAGAATCGGCATGTGAAGACCGTCGTCCGTTACCTGATCGTGTGGCTGATGCTGCTGGCGCTCCCGTTCCAGGGAATCGCGTCGGCGGCCATGCTGACCTGCGCGCACGGATCGATGCGACAGGCGGCGCCGCAGCACGACGCCACGATGCACGAAGGCCACTGCCACGAACAGGCGGTATCGGTTTCCGCACCTGCCGGTCATCACGGCGACGCCCACGACCACGACGGCCGCTGCAGCGCCTGCGCCGACTGCTGCATCGGCGCCGCGCTGGCGCCGGCACCGGCACTCGGTGTCGCCGCGCCGGACGCTCCCGCCATCTTCCACCACGCCGCCGCCGGCCACCTGGCAGCGGTCGACCTGGCCCTGCCCGAACGACCTCCCCGCTCCCCGCTCGCCTGATTGACCTGGCCGCCGCATGGCTTTGCGATGCGGCTCACCTTCAAATCATCCGAACGAGGAATCATGTTCACGCACACTTATGCGCGCCGGATCGCGGCCGCGCTTGGCGCCTGCGCACTGGCACTGCCGCTGCACGCGCAGCAGCGCACGGCCGACGATCCGCAGGCCGCTGTCCCGGCGACCCGCTATCAGCCGGCCTGGGAGGCGCCGGCAGCGCCGCTTGACTCCACCACGCCCGACCGCAACTGGCGGGCGCTGAACCGCACCGTGGCCGAAAATGCCGAACCGCACGCCGGTCATGGACAACACGGCGATCATGCGGCGCCCGCCGACAAGAAAGCGCCGCAGCCCGATCCGCACGCCGGGCATCACGGCCACGCCGGCCAGCCCGCCGCCAAGGAGCAGCACCAGCACCATGGGGAGCATCACTGATGAATGCCCTCTTCCTGCGCCGCCCGCTGGCGGCCGGCGCCGCACTGCTGCTGGCCGGCTGCGCCAGCCTAGGTTCTCAAGACAGCTTGCGCGCCAGCGCCGACCTGGCCCGCGCCAGTGCCGGTGCCGATGCGCGCCTGGCCACCACCGACGACGAGCGCCGCGCGCTGGCCAGTGAGGTCGACGCCCTGTTGCAGGCACCGCTCGACATCGACGCCGCCGTGCGCCTGGCCCTGATCAACCATCCCGGCCTGCAGGCCACCTACCAGGACGCCGGCATCGCCCAGGCCGACCTGGTGCAGGCCACGCGCCTGCGCAATCCGTCGTTCGGCTTCTCGCGCATGGCGGGCGGCGGCGAGCGCGAGATCGAGCGCGGCGTGGCGTTCGACCTGGCCGGCCTGTTGACCATGCCGCTGCGCCAGCGCATGGCCGCGCGCCGCCACGAAGAGACCACGCTGCGCATCGCCGCCGCCATCGAACGCCACGCGCACGACACGCGCCGTGCCTGGATCGAGGCGGTGGCGGCGCGCCAGGCGCTCGACTATGCGAAGCAGGTCGCGGCCGCCTTCGACGCCTCGAGCGCGCTGACGGCGCGCATGCGCCAGGCCGGCAACGCCAGCGCGCTCGACCTGGCGCGCGAACAGGCCTTCCACGCCGAAGCCGGCGCCGCCGTCATGCGCGCCGCGCGCCAGCTCGACAACGCACGCGAAGCGCTTACGCGCCAGCTCGGCCTGTGGGGACAGCAGACCGGCTACATGCTCCCGGAGCGCTTGCCCGACCTGCCTGAAGCGCCGACCGACACGCCCGACATCGAGCGCCTGGCACTCGAACGGCGCCTCGACCTGCGCGCCGCCCGTGCCGCCGCCGCCGGCACCGCGTCCGACCTCGGCCTGACGCGCGTGACGCGCATGGTCAATGTGCTCGACCTGGGTTACGCCAGCAAGAGCGAAACCGGCAAGGAGCGTAGCGACGGCTACGAGGTGGCGCTCGAACTGCCGCTGTTCGACTGGGGCGGCGCCCGCGTGGCGCGCGCCGAAAGCCTGTACATGCAGGCGCTCGGCCACGTGGCGCAGACCGCGGTCGACGCGCGCAGTCAGGCGCGCACCGCTTATCTTGCCTACCGCACCGGCTACGACGTGGCGCGCCACTACCGCGAGCAGGTGCTGCCGCTGCGCAAGCGCATCGCCGACGAAACCCTGCTGCGCTACAACGGCATGCTGGCCAGCCCGTTCGAGCTGCTGGCCGACGCGCGCGAACAGGCCGCGGCCGTCCACGCCGCGATCGACGCCCTGCGCGAATTCTGGCTGGCCGACACCGACCTGCGCGCCGCCCTCGGCGGCCCATTACCGCCGCCAACCCATCACCATCACCACCCAGCACAGGACCCGAAGGAGCCGACCCCATGACCAACCGCAGATCGTTCCTGACCGGGGCCGGCGCCACCATGCTCGGCGCTTCCATGGTCAGCAAGGCCGGCGCCGCAACGCTGCCGGAAGCGCACGTGCATACCGCCAGCGCCACCGCCGCGCCCTTGCTGCCTGCCAGCGGCCGGCCCTACAACCCGGTGGTCACCCTCAACGGCTGGACCCTGCCGTGGCGCATGAAGGACGGGGTCAAGGAATTCCACCTGGTGGCCGAACCCGTGGTGCGCGAACTGGCGCCCGGCATGCAGGCCAACCTGTGGGGCTACAACGGCCAGAGTCCCGGCCCCACCATCGAAGTGGTCGAGGGCGACCGGGTGCGCATTTTCGTCACCAACAAGCTGCCGGAGCACACCAGCGTGCACTGGCACGGCCAGCTGCTGCCGTGCGGGATGGATGGCGTCACCGGCCTGACCCAGCCCGGCATCGCGCCCGGCAAGACCTTCGTCTACGAATTCGTGGCGCGCCACGCCGGCACCTTCATGTACCACCCGCATGCCGACGAGATGCAGCAGATGGCGATGGGGATGATGGGCTTCTGGGTGACCCATCCGAAAAATCCGAGGCAGCACGCGGTCGACCGCGACTACGTGATGCTGCTGCAGTCGTACGACATCGATCCGGGCAGCTACACGCCGCGCACCAACACCATGCTCGACTTCAACCTGTGGGCCATCAACAGCCGCGTGTTCCCGGGACTGGATCCAATGGTGGCCGGCCTGGGCGACAAGGTGCGGATCCGGGTCGGCAACCTGACCATGACCAACCACCCGATCCACCTGCACGGCCACCGCTTCGAAGTGGCCGGAACCGACGGCGGCTGGGTGCCGAAGTCGGCGCGCTGGCCCGAAGTCACCACCGACGTCGCGGTCGGCCAGATGCGCGCGATCGAGTTCGTGGCCGACGCGCCGGGCGACTGGGCCTTCCACTGCCACAAGTCGCACCACACCATGAACGCGATGGGGCATGAAGTGCCGACCCTGATCGGGGTCGACCACCGCGGAGTGGCGGAAAAGATCAACCGCCTGGTGCCGGGCTATATGGTGATGGGTGACCGGGGCGGTTCGATGGGCGACATGAAGATGGCGCTGCCGGAGAACACGCTGCCGATGATGAGCGGCGACGGGCCGTTCGGCAATCTGGAGATGGGCGGGATGTTCACGGTGCTGAAGGTGCGCGATGGCTTGAAGCGCGGGGATTACCGCGATCCGGGCTGGTACAAGCATCCGGCCGGCACGGTGGCGCGCGAATGGACCGGCGACGTGCCGGCGGCGCACGCCGCGCCTGATGCGCCGTCGGAGCACACGGACGGAGCGCTGGACGTGCGCAAGCCTGGAGCGGATGGCGCCGGCCACCACGGCCACTAAAACAACTAAGCGCCGTCGCGCTCCTCCACCGCCGCACGCAGCAAGGCAATCAGCTGCTGCGGCGCCACCGGCTTGGTCAGGTGCTCGTCGAATCCGGCCGCCAGCGAGGCGGCGCGGTCTTCCTGGCGCCCGCGGCCCGTCACCGCCACCAGGTAGGGACGCGGCTCCTTGCGCGCCAGGATCGCCGCCAGTTCCAGTCCGTCCATCTCGGGCATGCCCAGGTCGAGCAGCGCGATCGCGGCCGGCCTGGCATGGTACAGGCGCAGCGCCTCGGCGCCGTCGTGCGCCACCGTCACCGAGGCGCCTTCGGCGCGCAGCAGCCAGGCCAGCGATTCGGCGGCGTCGACATTGTCGTCGGCGACCAGGATATGCCGTCCCAGTGCGGCCCCGGCCGCCGGCGCTGTTTCGCCACCCTCGGATGCTTCTTCGGCCTGCCCCAGCGGCAGGCGCACGGTGAACAGCGCGCCCTGCCCCGGCCCGCCGCTTTCGGCCGTGATCACGCCGCCGTGCAGTTCCACCAGGCCCTTGGCCAGCGACAGCCCGATCCCGAGCCCGCCCTGCGCCATGTGGCTCGCGCTGCTGACCTGCACGAAAGGATCGAACACGCGCTCGATCATCTCCGGCTCCAGCCCGACGCCGTTGTCGCGCACCGTCACGCAGGCCCGTCCCGCCTCGGCTTCCTCGCGCAGGACGATCTCGATCCTGCCGCCCGCGGGCGTGTACTTGGCGGCGTTGTTGATCAGGTTCGCCAGCACCTGGGTCAGGCGCAGCGGATCGGCATCGACCCACAGCGGCTCTTCCAGCAGGTCGAGCACGACCTGATGGCGGCCGGCTTCGATCAGCGGCATGCTGGTCTGCAGCGTGTCGCGGATCAGGCGCCCCAGTTCCACCCGCGTGCGGCGCAGCGCGATCTTGCCGCGCCCGATGCGCGAGACGTCCAGCAGGTCGTCCAGCAGGCGCGCCATCTGCGCGGTCTGGCGCGCGACCATCGACGCGATCCATTCGATGCGCTCGGGCGCCAGGCCCTTGCTGCGCAGGAGCGAGGCGGCGTTGGCGATCGGCGCCAGCGGGTTCCTCAGCTCGTGCGCCAGGGTGGCGATGTAGACGTCCTTGCGGCGGTCGGCGTCGCGCAAGCCTTCCATCGCCTGCACCCGTTCGGTCACGTCGAGCACCAGCGAGAACACGGTCAGGATCTCGCCGCGCTCGTCGTACAGCATCGAGTTGTACCACTCGCAGCACAGCGAGCGGCCGTCGCGCGTGCGGTTGCGGTTGCTCGACTTGGCGTAGCGCGTGCCCGACTCCACCAGGCGCGCGATCATCTGCGCGATCTGGGTAGTGTCCTCGTCGTCGATGATCGGCACGCGGTCGACGCGCCGGCCCAGCATCTCTTCGGCGCGCCAGCCGAACAGTTCCTCGGCGCGCCGGTTCCACAGGGTGACGTGGACATCGCGGTCCCATTCGATCACCGCCAGCGGCGTGTTCTCGATCAGGTAGCGGGTCTGGTCGAGCGCGCGCGCCAGCGCCGCCGCGGCCTCGGTGCGTTCGGTGATGTCGTCCAGCACCACCACCGCCGCCGCCAGATCGGCCGATCCTGCGCGCAGCGGCTCGCCGCTGACCGAATACACCCGGCGCGTGCCGTCGGACGCGCTCTCCAGCAGCGCGTCGCGAAAGCCTTCGCCGCGCACCACGCGCGCCACCGGCTCGCCGATCAGTTCCAGCATCGCGGCCACGCCGCCGGCGCCGGCGGTCTCGGCGCCCTTGCCGGCATGGCTGAAGCGCTCGGCCATGCGCGCCGCCTGGTCGTTGGCCATCACGCAGCGTCCGGCGTGGTCGACGATCAGCACCCCGCCCGGCAGCTGGCGCAGCACGGTGCCGAGCAGGCTTTGCCAGTGCGCCCGGGCACGGGTCTCGACCATCTCCTGGAAAGTAGCGTGCAGCCGCACGTGCAGACCGATATTGTCGACCGCCAGCACGCCCAGCACGCACAGCGCCGCCGCCAGGCCGTACAGGGCGCCGCCATAGAATCCCAGGTCGTCGCGCGCGGCGTTGAGTACGCACGACAGCGCCACCTCGGCGCTCCAGGCCGCGAGCGCCACCGCCAGCCACAGATCGAGCACGTTGCGCGGACGCTTGCGCGCCACGACCAGCAGCGCCCCCAGCGACAGCGCCAGCACCGCGCCGCCCAGCCAGCCGTAGAGCGGCAGCGTACGCTTGCCGTGCAGCAGCGGCGGCAGCACATCGGCGTTCGATACCAGGACCAGCACGAGCAGCGCCACGCCCAGCAGCGCCAGCAGCGCGCCGCCGCGCATGAAGAAGTCCGGCGGCGCGGCGTCACGGCGCGTATAGCCGAGCGCGAACAGGGGAAACAGCGCGTGCCAGGCCAGGTACAGCCACGGCATCACCTGCAGGTCGCCGCCGGCCGGGCCGTAGTCGATGAACAGGCCGGCCAGCATGTGGGCGCTGGCGACCAGGGCAGTGGTCAGGTAGCCCAGCGCCAGGATGCCGAGCGCGCGCGATTCACCCGCATGCACGTGGCCCAGCAACAGGATCGCATTGAGCAGATTGGACGCGATCAGCGACGATTGCACCACCAGCAGGAACGGCGGCGCACCGGCCAGGTCGGGCAGCGGCACGCCGGCCAGCGGCGCGACCAGGGCGAACGGCAGCGCCAGCGCCACCAGCACCCCGGCCACGCCGCGCGACTGGGCGCCGGTCGGCGCATGGCGCACCAGGCCGGTCGCATCAGCCGGAGCGTCCGCCGGCACGCCAGTATCTAGAACACCCTTCTGCATGCGGTTCCCCGTGAGGTCCGGCGCGGTGGTCGGGAGCCGCTGGTGGAACTGCGCAGGATTGAAGCCTGCAGGGGCGACTGGCCGTTACGTTGTCTGTTCTACAAAATATAGCTTAGATGTACATACTTAGGGGAATTTTTTGTTGCATCTGCCGGGATAGGCTCTCAGACCGTTGCCTGCGACGTGACCGGGTAGCCGGCGGCGTCGATGGCGGCAACGATGCGCTCCAGGCCGGCCTGGCTGTCGATGCGCACCTTGGCGGTCGGCAGGTCGATCGCGACCTTCGCGTCGGCGTCGAGCGCCTGGACGGATTTGGTGACGCGGCCTACGCAGTGGTTGCAGCTCATGCCGTCGACGGTCAGTTCATACATGGTGGGTTCTCCTGTTGCTGTGGACGCGGGCGTCCCGGTGGTTGAAATCGGATTGGCGGCGGGTGCGAGCGTCTTCACGCGCAGCGGTTCAGGGTCGGTGGCCTGCCCGGCCTGAGATAACGCCGAAGCTGCGGGTTGCCAGCGCCGCAGCAGCAGTGCGTTGGCGATCACGCTGACCGAACTGAGCGCCATGGCGGCGCCGGCCAGCACCGGGTTGAGCAGGCCGAACGCGGCCAGCGGCACCCCGACCAGGTTGTAGATGAAGGCCCAGCCCAGGTTCTGGCGGATCTTGCGGTAGGTGCGGCGCGAGATGTCGAGCGCGTCCGCCACCAGCGCCGGATCGCCGCGCATCAGGGTGATCCCGGCGCTGTGCATGGCAAGGTCGGCGCCGGTGGCCATCGCCATGCCGACGTCGGCCGCGGCCAGCGCCGGCGCGTCGTTGATGCCGTCGCCGATCATCGCCACGCGCCGCCCTTCGGCGCGCAGCGCGGCGACCAACGCCGCCTTGTCAGCCGGCAGCACCTCGGCATGCACGCGTTCGATACCGAGGGCCTGCGCTACCGCCTGCGCCGCCGCGCGGTTGTCGCCGCTGAGCAGCACCGGCGTCACGCCCTGGGCCAGCAGGCGCGCCACTGCCGGCGCCGCGCCCGGCTTGAGGCGGTCGCCAAAGGCCAGCAGGCCGAGGATGCGGGCCGCGCCGCCGCGCCGTTCGGCCAGCCACGATATGGTAGACCCGGCCGCCTCGTGCTCCGTGGCCGCATCGGGCGCCAGCCCGAGTTCTTCCATCAGGCGCCGGTTGCCGAGCACGATCGTGGCGCCATCGACCTCGGCCTGCACGCCGCGTCCCGGCAAGGCGCGCGCATTCTGCGCTGCGGGTGGTGTCAGATGGCGCGCCGCGGCCGCGTCGAGCACGGCGCGCGCCAGCGGATGGGCGCTGTACTGCTGGAGCGCCGCCGCCAGTTGCAGCACCTGTTCCGGTTGCGGGCCTTCAAGGGCCGTCAACTGCGGCCGGCCTTCGGTCAGGGTGCCGGTCTTGTCGAACACGGCGACGTCGACCGCGTGCGCCGTCTCCAGCGCCTCGGCGTCCTTGATCAGGATGCCGTGGCGGGCCGCGGCTCCGGTGCCGACCATGATCGCGGCCGGCGTCGCCAACCCGAGCGCGCACGGACATGCGATCACCAGCACCGCCACCGCGTTGAGCAGCGCCGCCTGCCAGTCGCCACTGGTCAATCCCCAGCCCAGCAGCGTGACCAGCGCGATGACCAGCACCACCGGCACGAACAGCGCGCTGACGCGGTCGACCAGGCGCTGGATCGGCGCCTTGACCGCCTGCGCGTCCTCGACCATGCGGATGATGCGCGCCAGCGTCGTCGCCGCGCCCACCGCGCCCGCCTCGGCCAGCAGCACACCCTCGAGGTTGAGCGCGCCGCCGGTGAGGCGCGCGCCCGCCTCCTTGGCCACCGGCAGGCTTTCGCCGGTAAGCAGCGATTCGTCCAGGTGGCTGGCACCTTCACGCACCACGCCGTCGGCCGGCACCCGGGCACCGGGCAGGATCACCATCAGGTCGCCCACGCGCAGCTGCTCGAGGGGGATGCGCTCATCCACGCCGGCACACCGTACCAGTGCCTCGTTCGGACGCAAACCCTCCAGCGCCGCCAATGCCTGCACCGTCTGGCGCTTGGCGCGCCCTTCCAGCCATTTGCCCAAGAGGACCAGCGTGATCACCATCGCCGAGGATTCGAAATACAGGTGCGTGGCGGCATGGCTAGCGTCCGCGGCCAGCAACAGGTACAGCGACAGGCAGTAGGCCGCACTGGTGCCGAGCGCCACCAGCAGATCCATATTGCCGCTGCCGGCGCGCAGCGCCTTCCAGCCGGCGCGGTAGAAGCGCGCGCCAAGCCAGAACTGTACCGGCGTGGCCAGCAGCAGTTGCACCCAGCCGGGCAGCATCGGATGGATTCCAAACGGCTGGGCCAGCATCGGCAGCACCAGCGGCAGGCTCAGCAGCATGGCGGCCGCCACCGGCCACCAGGCGGGCCAGCCGCTTGCGGACGAAGCCGGCGAGGCGGTTGCTGCTTCCGGGATGCGCGCTGCGTAGCCGGCAGCGCGGATCGCCGCCACCAGCGCCTCGCGGGTTGCGACGCCGGACACGCTCGCCTTTTCGGTGGCCAGGTTGACGCCGGCCTCCCGCACGCCCGGCACCGAGCGCAGTGCACGTTCGACCCGCGCCACGCACGAGGCGCAGGTCATGCCTTCGATCGCCAGCACGATGTTATCGGTTTGCTCGTTCTTTTGATTCATATCGTCAGATTAGCCCTTCCCACGATGGCAAGGTCAAGCGATTTTGCCACAGCGGTGCGCCTGCCTTGCGCATCCATTGCGCCGGTCGCAGGCGCGGCGACCGGCAGCGCGCTACAAACGGGATTGCCCAGCCATTCCCATCCACCCGAAAGCAGGAGGATCGATGAAAGCCAACCTCAAGCTGTTTCTGTGCGCGCTCGTCTTCAGCCTGGTCTGCGCCTGCGGCGGCAAGGACGATGACGACGACAAGCACAAGACTCAGGCCGAACGCGCCGGCATCGGCGCCGTGACGCAGAGTCCGGGCGCCACCCCGTTCGTGGCCCAACTCAGCTACGCGCTGCGCAACTTCGACCAGGTCGCCAGCATCGACTACCGCATCGCCCCGCGTCCCGGCGCCCGGTCGCAGGCGGCCGCCGTCACCTACGAGCACGACTGGCTGGCGCGGCGCGTGGCCTGGAGCGCGGCCGGCGGCGCGATCGCCTTCCCCGTGTTCGGCCTGTACGCCAACCACCGCAACGAACTGACCGTTACCACCACCTTCCGCGACGGCTCGAAGCACGTCGCCCAGGTCGCGGTGCCGACCGGTGGCTACAGCGGCCCGGCTTCGGTCTACGCCGCGCCCGACATCCGGCGCGCACGCGGTGCAAGCTCGCCCGGTTTCGATTACATGCTGGTACGCAATGGCCTGACTTCGCCGGTGGTGATCGATACCGACGGCCAGCTGCGCTGGGTCGGGGTCGGCCTGGCCGATTCGGTGTCCTCGCTGTTCGGCGGCGACGCCTTCTATATCGGCGACACCAGCAACCCGCTGCTGCACCGGATGGACGTCGACGGCAGCCTGCGCAGCAGCGTCCTGAGCGACAACCGCCTGAGCAACTTCCACCACGAGCTGGCGCCCGGCAAGACCGGTTTCCTCGGCCAGTTCGACGTGCGCGACAACGGCGTGCTGCGCCTCGAATCGACGCTGGCCGAAGTCGACAGTAGCGGCCGCGTGATCAAGGAATGGGACCTGAGCCGCATCTTCCGCGACACCATGCGCGCCGGCGGCGACGATTCGAGCAACTTCGTGCGCGACGGCGTCGACTGGTTCCACTCGAATTCGGCGATCTACGACCGCCAGGACAACGCCCTGCTGGTGTCGAGCCGCGAGAACTTCGTGGTCAAGCTCGACTACGACAGCGGCGCCATCCGCTGGATCCTGGGCGACCAGTCCAAGCACTGGTACGTGAACTACCCGTCGCTGCGCGCACTGGCCCTGCGCGTCACCGACGGCAAGGTGCCGGTCGGCCAGCATTCCTTGTCGCTGCTGGCCAACCGCGAACTGCTGCTGTTCAACAACGGCCAGGCCAGCTTCAACCAGCCGGCCGGCACCCCGCGCGGCCTGACCCGCACCTACAGCACGCCGTCGCGCTACGCGATCGACGAGACGGCGCGCACCGCGCGCGAAGTCTGGACCTGGGAAGCCGACCGCCAGCTGTTGTCCGACATCTGCTCATCGACCTACGAGGCGGCGCCGGATCAGTACCTGGTGGCGTATTCGGCGCTCAACGGACGCACCCAGGCGCGCCTGATCGCGGTCGACGGCGCGGGGGCGGTGGCGTTCGATTTCGCCTATCCGACCACGGTGTGCGACACGGTGTTCCTGGCCCAGCCGTTCGGGCTGAACGGGCTGAAGCTGCGCTAGGAGGCTACTTGTCGTATCGCGCCGGATTGCCCGGCGCGGCGCTCAGCTGCCGAGTCCGAAAAATACGCCGGCCGCCAGTTCGACCCAGACCGCCGCGAAGCCGAGCGCCAGCAGTGTGACGGCCGCAAGGCGCGCGCGTGCCGAGCGCAGCCTGCGCGCCGCGCGCACGCAGGCCAGGCCGGCCAGCAGCAGCAGGACGGCGGCGGCGCCGAAGTCCAGCGCCGTCCAGTGCACTGCAGGCGTGAACTGCATCGCGGCCAAGGGCGCCAGCAGCACCAGGGTGGTCACTGCGGCGACCCGTGCCACGTCGCTGCCGAGCCCCGCGCCGTGCGACGGCATGCCCATGTCAGCGTTTCTCATCGCCTTCTCCCGTGCCATTCCGATGACGCGATTCTACTCCTGTCCCTGCCCGCGGTGCGGATTTGCCGCGCCTACTCCCTGTGCGCCGCTTCCGGCAGCGCGCTCGTGGCCGGCGTGCCGGGTGCCGGCAATATCCGTCCACGCCCGGCCTTCTTGGCCTCGTACATCCAGTGGTCCGCTTCCTTGATCAGCGCGTCCGGCGTGCAGCGCCGCCCTTGCCCCTGGATCGCGATCCCGATGCTCGCCCCGACCCGCACCTGCACGTGGGCGCGCGCGCCCTGCAGCGGCACCGGCTCGGACACGGCCTCGACCAGCTTGCGCCCGACCGTATGGGCATCGCCCTGCGCATCCTTGAGGTCTTCCAGCAGCACCGTGAATTCGTCGCCGGCCAGCCGGAACACGCTGTCGGTGCGGCGCACGGCCTGGCGCAGGCGCTCGCCCACGACCCGCAGCAGTTCGTCGCCGGCTTCGTGGCCATAGGCATCGTTGACCGCCTTGAATCCGTCCAGGTCGATGAACAGCAGCCCCAGGCTACCCTGGCGCCGCTCGGCGCGCGCCTGTGCCAGCGGCAGCGCTTCCATCAGTGCGCGCCGGTTGGCCAGGCCGGTCAGCACGTCGTGCCGGCTTTCGTACTCGCGCCGCGCCTCCTGCTGCTTGCGCAGCGTGACGTCGTGCAGGAAGGCGCTGAAGGTGGTGCCGCCGCGCCCGTCCATGCGGCGGATGCGCACCTCGACCGTCAGCCGGCTGCCGTCGCGCCGCAGCGCCGGCAGTTCGACCCGGCGATTGATCAGGCGCCCGCCGCCGCCGCGCAGCGCGTGGCGCATGCCCTCGCGGTGGGCGCCGGCCAGTTCGGCCGGGATGATCAGTTCTTCCAGCGGCCGCCCGAGCGCCTCGCGCTCGCTCCAGCCGAAGGTCTGCTTGGCCTCGCGGTTCCAGGCCTGCACCCGGCCGTCGGCGCCGAGCCGGATATAGGCGTCGTTGGCATTCTCGATCACGCTGCGCAGCTCGGCCTCGCGCTCGGCCAGCTCGCCGGTGCGCTGCTCGACCCGCCGCTCGAGGTCGGCATTCAGCGCGGCCAGCGCTTCCTCGGCCAGCTTCTGGGCGTGGATGTCCTTGACCACGGTAACGTTGTATTCGTACTGCCCGGCGGCGCTGAACTTGCGCTTCATGTCGTACTCGACCCAGATCAACGAGCCGTCCTTGCGCACGTAGCGCTTCTGGCGCCGCAGGAAGTCGATCTCGCCGGCCATCAGGCGCCGGAAACATGCCAGGTCTTCGGCGCGGTCCGGCTCGTAGGTGACTTCGGCGAAGGTGCGCCCGCGCAGCTCGTCTTCGCTGTAGCCCAGGATCTGGCACATGGCCGGGTTGACGCTGATGAAACGCGCCTCCTGGGTGGTGAGCGAAATGCCGACGCTGGCAATGTCGTAGACGGCGCGAAAGCGCGCCTCGCTCGCGCCCAGCGCCACGTCGCTGTCCTGCAGCCGGTCGCGCGCCATCGCCAGGCGTTCGCGGTACTGCACCTCGCGCATGATCACCGCCGCCAGGTCGACCAGCACCGCTTTTTCTTCGTCGTTCAGCACGCGCGGCTTGTTGTCGATCGCGCACAGGGTGCCCAGCGCCAGGCCGTTGCTGGAGCGTACCGGCACACCGGCATAGAAACGGATGTCGGGCGCGCCCTCGACCAGCGGATTGTCGCTGAAACGCGCGTCGAGGGTGGCGTCCGGCACCACCAGCGGCTCGTCCTGGCCGATGGCGTGCGCGCAAAAGGCCTGCTCGCGCGGCGTTTCGTTGACCGGCAACCCGACCTGCGACTTGAACCACTGGCGGTCGGTGTCGACCAGCGAGAACGCCGCCATCGGCACGCCCAGCAGGCGGCTGGCCAGCCGCACCACCCGGTCGAAGACCGGCTCGGCGGGCGTATCGAGCAGGTCGAGCGTGTGCAGCATGGCCAGGCGTTCCTGTTCGTTGGATGGCAAGGGGGCGGCGGGCATACGGCGGACTCGGTCTCCATCGAGGTGGGGAATACGGGAACGGCAATACGGGAACGGCGGCGCCGCGCCCTTGGCAAGAATGTACCAGAGCGGCGCGATGTTGCGTCACGCACACGATTAGTCGGATCGCAGCCACAATGTGTCGCGTTCGACAAACTTCGTTACAAACTTGCGGTCAAGACTCCCTATACTGGCGGATGAGTATTCACCCGACACGATCATGCGACCATTGCCCGCCCTGATATTCTGCCTGGCCGGCGCCCTGCCGGCAGCCGCCGCACATGCGGCCGCGCCCGCGGCCGGCGACCTGGCCAGCGTACGCGCCGCCGAAGCGCGCCGCGCCCAGGCGGTGGCCAAGCGCGACGTCAACGCCCTGCGCGACCTGATCGGTGGCGCCTATTACCACGTCGAGACCAACGGCCGGGTGCGCTCGAAGACCGAGTTCCTGCAACTGCTGACGCGCGACGACTACGAATTCCTGTCCTACGACGTCGACGGCACCGAAGTCACGCTGCTCGACAAGGGCCGCACTGCCCTGGTCACCGGACGCCTGGTCGCCCAGACCCGCAGCGGCAACCGGCCGGGCGTCTGGCGCGGCCGCTACGTACGGGTCTGGACCCTGCAGCCGGAAGGCTGGCGCAACACCTTGCACCAGAGCACCGAAATCCGGACGATGTCGCTATCGCGCGACAATCACGCCTCGCTGCCGCCGTCGCCCTGAACGCCTGCCGGTGCGTCTTTCAGCGCACCGTTCCCGGGCCGCCGGATAACCGCTTGTCAAGGGGCGTAGACCGCTCTATCATGAGAATGATTATCATTCTCCGATTTTCCAGCGGCCGGCCACCCTACTCATGAACTCCATTACCTTGACCCGCAGCCACATCGCCTGGCGCACCGCGGTCGCCGTCCTCGGCGGCTACGTCTTCACCTGGGGCATCGTCGCCGCCGGCGTGACCATGCTGTTCGGTGCGGGCATGGAGTTCCACGATGCCGAACACCTGTCCTACATCGTCGGCATCCTGGTGTTCCTGGGCGCCTTCCTGGCCGCGTTCGCCGCGCGCGACCTGCGCCGCACCGCGCTCACGCTGGTGGGCGGCGGCGCTGCGCTGACCGCCGGCGCCTGGCTGCTGCAGCAGCAACTGGTCTGAGGAGAGCGCCATATTCCCGCAATTGCGCCACACGATGGCCTGGCTGCACACCTGGTTCGGCCTGGCCCTGGGTCTGGTGTTGATGGTGGTGTTCTTCTTCGGCTCGCTCTCGGTGTTCGACCGCGAGATCGACCGCTGGGCGATTCCCGATACCCGCTACGAGCCGCAGCCGATGCCCTCGTTCGACAAGATGCTCAAGCCGATTTTCGAGAGCGTGCAGCCGAACGAAGTCGAGCGCGCCGCCGTGGCCGGCCTGGTGGACGGCCCGCTGCCGGCGCGCTTCGACACCCCGCGCAGCTGGGGCGCCTACACCACCCACCGCGATCCGGTGCTGACCCTGTTCATCGGCTACGAAGTGCCGAACGCCAAGGACCATGAAACCGCGGTCTGGGCCAACCGCACCATCGACCCGCGCACCGGCGTCGCCCTGCCCGACGACCGCCTCAAGATCGGCAGCGGCTTCTTCTACCCGCTGCACTACAGCCTGACGCTTGACTGGAAGAACATCGGCTACTGGATCGTCGGTTTCGCCGCCCTGATGATGCTGATGGCCCTGGTTACCGGCGTCATCATGCACCGCAAGATCTTCCGCGAACTGTTCACCTTCCGGCCCAAGAAGAGCACCCAGCGCAGCATACTCGACATGCACAACCTGACCGGCGTCGCCGCGCTGCCGTTCCACTTCTTCTTCGCTTTCACCGGCCTGGTGATCTTCGCCTATATCTATTTCCCGGTGACGCACACCCAGCTGGCGCCGCTGCACGACAAGCACGAGCAGGTCGAAGCCAAAGAGACCGGCCTGCCGCACGACCGCGCCGGCGTCCCGGCGCGCATGGCCTCGGTCGACGCGATGGTGCTGGAAGCGCAGCGCCGCTGGGCCGCGAAAGGCATGGCGGGCGACGTCGGCTACCTGAACGTGCAACACGTGGGCGACGCCAACGGCTACGTCAGCATCTACCGCGCCGGTACCGACCGCATCCAGCTCGCCGGCGAAGGCATCCATTTCAAGGCGTCGACCGGCGAAGTGCTGCGCGAGGATCCGCCGCCAACCCTGGTGGCGCGCATCAATGAATTCCTGACCGGCCTGCACCTGCAGCACTTCCGCCACTGGCTGCTGCGCTGGCTGTACGTGCTGGGCGGCCTGGCCGGCTGCGCCTGCATCGCCACCGGCCTGTTCTTCTTCGTCGAGAAGCGCAAGCGCCAGCACGCCAAGCAGGGCGTGAGCGGGGCCCGCATCGTCGACGCGCTGGCCGTCACCGTGGTCACCGGCATGCTGCTCGCCACCTTGTCGATGCTGATCGCCAACCGCCTGCTGCCCGACACCCTGCCGGCCGGCTGGCCATGGCGCGGCAGCATGGAGAAATACTGCTTCTGGGGCGCCTGGCTGCTGGCCGCGCTCCATGCCTACTGGCGCACCGCCGCGGTCGCCGCAGGCCGCCTGGCCCCGGCCTGGCGCGAGCAATGCCTGGCGATCGCGGCGCTGGCCGTGGCCGCTCCGCTGCTGAACTGGATCACCACCGGCGACCATCTGCTGCGCACGGTCAGTGCCGGTTACTGGCCGGTGGCCGGCGCCGACCTGTTCATGCTGGCCAGCGCCGTGCTGGCCCTGCTGGCGGCGCGCAAGCTGCAACGGCGCGAAGCGATCCGCGCCGCGGCCCCGTCCATGAAGCTGGAGGCCGGCCATGCATGATTCCCTGCTGCTACTGGCCGCCCTGCTCGCCTGCGTGGCCGGCATGGGCTGGCTGGCGCTGTCGATGGACGTGCACTGGGCCCAGGTACGCGGCGCCGTGCCGCAGCCGCCGGCCCTGATCAAGACCCTGCGCACCATGGGCGCTGCCGCGCTCGCCGTGTCGCTCGCGCTGTGCCTGGCGGTCGATTCGCCGTCGATCGCGGTGCTGGTCTGGTTCATGGCGCTGGCCGGCAGCGTCCTGACGGTCGCGCTCACACTCACCTGGCGCGCCAGCGTTCTCGGGATGCTGGTATTCTGGACAGGTCAGGGCGCCCGGTAAGCGTCCCGGTCCGGCGAGCGGACCCGGGGGCGATCGCCGCCGCCCTGTTATGCAACTGTAAAACATCATCGGACGGCGCCGCTGCGCCCGCTTCGGGACTGGCATGCCGGTTCCGGACAGTCCTTCATTCAGGAACAGTGTTCCCAACCAACTGAACGGAGAACGATCATGCCTTATGCACTGCCGCCTTTACCCTACGCCTACAACGCCCTGGAACCGCATTTCGATGCGCAGACCATGGAAATTCACCACACCAGGCACCACCAGACCTACATCACCAACGTCAACAACGCGCTGGCGGAAAACAATGTCGACGAAGTCCCGGTCGAACAGCTGATCAGCGACATCGGTTCGCTGCCGCAGAACATCCAGACCGTGGTGCGCAACAACGGTGGCGGCCACGCCAACCACGCCCTGTTCTGGACCGTGTTGAGCCCGGACGGCGGCAAGCCGTCGGAGCAACTGGCGCAAGCCATCGAGAGCGACCTGGGCGGCTACGACGCCTTCAAGGACGCCTTCACCAAGGCCGCCCAGACCCGCTTCGGTAGCGGCTGGGCCTGGCTGACCGTCGGCAAGGACGGCAAGCTGCTGGTGGAAAGCAGCGCCAACCAGGACAACCCGCTGATGGGCCAGTTCGCCGGCATGTCGGGCGGCACTCCGATCCTGGGCCTGGACGTATGGGAACACGCGTACTACCTGAAGTACCAGAACAAGCGTCCTGATTACATCGCCGCGTTCTTCAACATCATCAACTGGGGCGAGGTCGAACGTCGCTACCAGGAAGCGCTGAGCAGCCAGGCTGGCTGATCGACGGTTGGCAGGCGCCGCTTGGGCGCCTGCCTGTCGGACTCGTTGTCTAATCGTCGTGTTGCGGAATGTCGAGCCACATCACGTAATTCCCGTCATTCGGCGATTCACTGATCCTGCCACCCCGGATCTTGGCAGAGCATTCGAAATGCGTGAATTCGGCAAGGTCACCTTCAATAATGGCGCGACGAAAATCCAGAGCGACGCGCGGCGCCAGGTTTCCGACGATTTCTTCCTGGACCAATACCCGCACAGCGTTCGATTTTGCCTCGACACGTAACTGCACCTGGACGTCCAAGGCCGCGCCTTTGGCGGTCCTCGGACCGCAAACATCATGAAACACGTCCTGGTAGCGGCCGGTGCCGAGCACTTCGATCCTGAACTGTCGCGGCCCCGTTATCACGGGTATGACCGATGGCGCACCCGTCGCCACCGCCTTGCTCTGCGCCGGCTTGTGCGCGACCTTTGATGGTGTCTCCCGGCTGTCGACGTGGAGCGACCGGAAATATACTTCCAGCGCGAGCAGGGTGTCATTCAACGCGCGGTGCGCAGTTCCCATTTCCAGCTCGAGATGCCGCGCCACTGTGACTAATTTGTGGTTTGGAAGCTCGGGCCAGGCAGCCCTTGCCCGCGCAAGAGCGCAATGCCCTGCGTTCCGAATCGGACGTCGTCCGTGTCGTTCGACCGTGGCGTTCAAGAAGCGCGCATCGAAATTGATATTGAAGGCGACTACGTCGTGGTCTCCGATGAATTCGATGAACTCATCCAACACCTCGCTCATGGGCCGCCCTTGGTGACGGAGCATGGTATCGGTGATTCCGGTCAGTTTCGTGATGAATGGCGGTAGTGGACGATCGATCGCAATGAGCTGCGCCATATGAGGATGCGACTCGGCACCAGGAATGTATTTCACCGCCGCGATCTCGATAATCGACTCTTTTTTCGGGCACAGCCCAGTAGTCTCAAAATCGAAAAAAACAATCGGCGCGCCGGAGGTTGGGTAATGTAAGTCGAGCATCGCTTCCGTGATCAGGTCCGGCCCGCTCCAATATGGTCGCACAGTCTGCCGTCGCTCGCGCGAGTATAGCTGCGCCATAAACGACAGAAACTAGCCAATACTCACTGGAGTCGCCACCCGCTTCAAACTTATGAACATCGGGGGCGATCCTTGTTCACTGCAACGCACGTTCAAAGCTCCCCTGTTCCCTCCTCCCTGCGCCCTGCCCTCGTCGACTCAAGATACATCCGCTGGCAAGCGGTCCAGCAGCTTGTCCAGCGTAATCGGATACTCGCGCACCCGGATCCCGGTCGCGTTGTATACCGCGTTGGCGATCGCCGCCGGCACCCCGCTGATGCCCAGTTCGCCGACGCCCTTGGCCTTCAGCGGTCCGGCCGTCGGATCGACTTCATCCAGGAAAATCACGTCCTGATGCGGGATATCCGCATGCACCGGCACTTCATAACCTGCCAGGTCGTGATTGACGAAAAATCCCAGGCGCTTGTCCACCGCCAGCTCTTCCATCAGCGCGGCGCCGGCACCCATGGTCATGCCGCCGATGATCTGGCTGCGCGCGGCCAGCGGATTGATGATGCGTCCGGCGGCGCACACGGCCAGCATGCGCCGGATGCGGATCTCGCCGGTGGCGGCATCGACCCCCACCTCGACGTAGTGGGCGGCAAAGGTCTGCTGCGCATAGCGCTTGTCGAGGTCGCCGTACTCCATCGTGTCTTCGCCGCTTAGTTCGCCATTGGCGGCCGCATCGCGCAGCGGCCGGCTGGCGCCGTCGGCGCGCACCCGTCCACCCACGAACTCCACGTTGGCGCCATTGAAGCCGAGTTGCTGCGCGATCTTTTCGCGCAGCTTGACGCAGGCCGCGTAGACGCCGGCCGTGGACGAGGCCGCGCCGAACTGGCCGCCCGATCCGGCGCCATCCGGGTGGTCCGAGTCGCCCAGGCGCACGGTCACCCGGTCGATCCCGACGCCCAGCATTTCGGCCGCGGTCTGGGCCAGGATGGTGTAGCTGCCGGTGCCGATGTCGGTCATGTCGGTCTCGACCGTGACGTCCCCACTGCGGCCCAGCCGCACGCGCGCCGCCGACTTGACGGTCGGCGCGCCGCGGATACCGGCCGCCATGCCGATGCCGACCAGCCAGCGCCCGTCGCGCCGGCTCGCCGGTTTGGCGCTGCGCGCGTTCCAGCCGAAACGCTCGGCGCCCAGGCGCAGGCATTCGATCAGGCGCCGGGTCGAGAACGGCACCTCGGGCGACTCCGGGTCGACTTGCGTGTCGTTCAGGATGCGAAACTCGACCGGATCGAGGCCGAGCTTTTCCGCCATCTCGTCCATCGCGATCTCGAGCGCCATCATGCCCGGCGTCTCGCCCGGCGCGCGCATGGCGTTCGCTTCCGGCAGATCCAGGTGCGCGACGCTGAGTTTGGTCATGCGGTTGGCGCCGGCATACAAGAGGCGCGTCGGCGCGGTCGCCGTTTCCGGACCGTCGCCCAGATTGCCCGACCAGCTGTCATGGCCGATCGCCGTGATCCTGCCGTCGCGCCCGGCGCCGATGCGGATGCGCTGGATGGTGGCGGCGCGGTGCGTGGTGTTGTTGGCCATCAGCGCGCGCTGCAGCGTCACCTTGACCGGGCGCCCCACCTGTTTCGCGGCCAGCGCGGCCATGACGGCATCGCTCATGATCGAGCCCTTGCCGCCGAAGCCGCCGCCGATGTACGGCGCCACCACCCGGATGTTTTCCGGCGCGATGCCGAGCGTCTTGGCCATGTCGCGCACGCCCCAGGTCACCAGCTGGATCGCGGTCCATAGCGTCAGCCGTTCGCCGTCCCAGGACGCAATGGTCGCGTGCGGCTCCATCATGGCGTGTGACTGGTCTGGCGTGGTGTAGGTCGCGTCCAGCTTCACCGGCGCCGCGGCGAAGGCGGCCGCGAAGTCGCCGGTACTTGACGCCAGTTCCGGATTCGGTTTGGCCGGCCGCTTGGCCGCACCGCGCGCACGTGCGGCCGCCAGATCGAAGCTGCCCTTGCCGCGCGCGTAGCGCACCTTGACCAGCTGGGCCGCGGCGCGCGCCTGCTCGAAGGTCTCGGCGACCACGATCGCCACAGCCTGGTGGTAGTGGTCGACCTCGGGGCCGGCCAGCGGTCGGGCGACATAAAAGGCGCCCTTGTCGATCTTGCCAGCATTCTCGGCCGTGACGATACCGAGCACGCCAGGCGCGGCGCGCGCCTTGCTCAGGTCGATCGAAGCGATGCGGCCCTTGGCGATACCGGCGCCGACGATGTAGCCGTAGGCGGCGTTCGGTACTTCCTGGTGATGCTCATAGGCATAGGACGCGCGGCCGGTGGTCTTCAGTGGGCCGTCGATGCGCTCGGTTGGCTTGCCGACCACCTTCAGGCGGTCGATCGGATTCTGTCTGGCCGGTGTGTCGAACTTCATGCGGACACTCCTTCGCCAACAGCAGGAGCATGGCCACGCTGCTGCGGCAGAGACGTGCGGTCCGGGGAGTTGACCTCTGAGTCAAGCTTGAGGGGCAAAGCTGCGCGCGTGCGTTTCATCCGTATTCCTCGTAACGACTTAGTTACTGGACAATATAGACGGCGAACGTGCCGGCGAGTAGCCCCGCACGCTCATGAGACTTATGAAGACCGCTCATCATTGCATACGGGTCGCGGTGCATTCCTGTACACCGGCTTGATGGCCAAGCGGGACATCTCCTGACACTGGAACGAAAAAAACCGCTGCCCAAAAGGACAGCGGTTTTTTTGATCTCCCTGGATCACCGTGGAGCTTATTCTGGCGGAGACGGTGGGATTCGCCTGCATCCTGCAGGCCGCGGTTGCGCGAGTACGCGCAACCCTTCGAATCCCACACGAAGCGCGCGCAGGCGCACTTCTCGTCTGCGCTGTCCCGGAATGAGAAAAGCCACCTTGCGGTGGCTTCTCTCATGATACTTGGCGGAGACGGTGGGATTCGAACCCACGATACGGGTATAAGCCGTATGCATCCTTAGCAGGGATGTGCCTTCGGCCACTCGGCCACGTCTCCAATCAGTGCTGCCAAACTTGCTTGTCAGTCAGCGCTGAGTGCACGCATCTTAAGGGCTGGTGCTCCTGGCGTCAAGGACGCACGCCCAAAAATTTTGAAAATTGTTAACCTTGCTCCAGGTTAAACGCTTTATGCAGGGCGCGCACCGCGAGCTCCATGTACTTCTCGTCGATCAGCACCGAGATCTTGATTTCCGAAGTCGAGATCATCTGGATGTTGATGCCCTCTTCCGACAGCGTGCGGAACATCTGCGATGCCACGCCGACGTGGCTGCGCATGCCCACGCCCACCGCCGACACCTTCGACACCTTGGCGTCGCCCAGCACCTTGGTGGCGCCCAGCTGTTCCTTGTTGCTCTCCAGGACGGTCATGGCGCGCACGTAGTCGCCGCGCGGCACGGTGAAGGTGAAATCGGTCTTGCCGTCCACCGACTGGTTCTGGATGATCATATCGACTTCGATGTTGGCGTCGGCGATCGGGCCCAGGATGTGGAAGGCGACGCCCGGCTTGTCCGGCACGCCCAGGACGGTGATCTTTGCTTCGTCGCGATTGAACGCGATGCCGGAGATGACGGCTTGTTCCATATTGCTTTCTTCCTCAAACGAGATCAGGGTGCCGGACTTGGCTTCTTCGGCCAGCGGCATCAAAGGGTCGGTCAGCGACGACAGCACGCGCGTCGGCACCTGGTAGTTGCCTGCGAACTCGACCGACCGCGTCTGCAGTACTTTCGAGCCCAGCGAGGCCAGTTCGAGCATTTCCTCGAAGGTGATCTTGGACAGGCGGCGCGCCTCGTCCACCACGCGCGGATCGGTCGTGTAGACGCCGTCGACATCGGTGTAGATCAGGCATTCGTCGGCCTTCAGCGCGGCCGCGATCGCCACCGCCGAGGTGTCCGAGCCGCCGCGGCCCAGGGTCGAGATATTGCCATCGTCGTCCATGCCCTGGAAGCCGGTGATGATCACGATCTTGCCGTTGGCCAGGTCGCCCCGCACGCGGGTGTCGTCGATCGACTGGATGCGCGCCTTGGTGAACGACGAGTCGGTGCGGATGCCCGCCTGCCAGCCGGTGTAGGACACCGCATCCTTGCCGATCGCCAGCAGCGCCATCGCCAGCAGGCCGACCGATACCTGCTCGCCGGTGGAGGCGATCATGTCCAGTTCACGCGGGTCAGGCTGGGCCATGATTTCCTTGGCCAGACCAATCAGGCGGTTGGTCTCGCCCGACATCGCGGACGGGACGACAACGATTTGGTGACCTGCGTCATGCCACTTGGCCACGCGGGCAGCGACATTCTTGATGCGTTCCGTCGATCCCATCGACGTTCCGCCATATTTGTGGACAATTAAAGCCATATCGGGAAGGGTTCCTACTGGTGAGAAGGATGACAAATGTGTTCTAGGGGACCCTTACTCTAGCATGTTGCAATGCGCCATCACAAGCAGCGATGGTCGGAAAAGCTATATGAAAAGAAAATAAAGTAATACCCGAAAGGTATGACGCGGCCGCGCGAATCAGGCCGCGTTCGCCACCCAGCGCAGCGCGACCAGCTCGGCGCCCGGCGCGCCGAAATGACGGCAGTCCATGCCGATTCCGGCCGCGAACAGCAGGTCCAGCGCGGCGGTGACGACCGGCAGCCGTTCACGCTCCCATGCCGGCACGCCCAGTGCCTGGTAATGCGCCTTCAGGCCGCGCGTGGGCCGGTTGGCCGCCGGCTTGAGCCGCTCGCCGCCTTTGCGGAAGTCGATGGTCAAGCGCTGGCCGCGCAGCCAGGCGGCATCGAAGCCCTGCCCGGCCGCCTCGAAATGCAGCGCGCCGCCGTAATCAGGGAATGCCAGCATCGGCTCGCCCTGCCAGCGGAAATCCTGGCCGAATTTTTCCAGTACGCCGGCGTCGTCCGGATCGCGCATGCCGGCCAGCTCGGCCAGCGGTGGCGTCAGATACAGCTTGCCGCGATGGCGGCGGATGACGCAGCCCGGGTGCGTGACTTTCAGCTGCGCGTCTTCGCGCGCCGTGAACAGCTGCACAACCATCTCGCCGAGCCAGGCGGTGGACGGCATCGCCAGGCCGCGCACCACGAACAGGTGGCGCAGGGTATTGTCGATGCGGTCATGGCTCAGCTGCGACAGGCGACCCAGGTCCACCGCGTCGCCATCGAGACAGGCGGCCAGGTCCTGCGCCGCCAGTTCGTCCAGCATGCGCTGGGCCGCCGCGACGTGGGCGGCGCCGCGCGCGATGCGCGCCTGGAAGCCGGGAAAATTGTTGGCCAGCGCAGGCATCACCTGGTGGCGCAGCACGTTGCGGGTATAGCGCGGGTCCTGGTTCGATTCGTCCTCGACCCAGGTTATCGCCTGCGCTTGCGCGTACGCTTCCAGCGCCGCACGCGGCTGGGTCAGTAGCGGACGCGCCATGACGAGCGCAGCGTCGCCCAGCAGGTCGGGCGCGCGATTCGACGCATCCATGCCGGACAGGCCGGCCGGGCCGGAGCCGCGCAGCAATTGCAGCAGCACGGTCTCGGCCTGGTCGTCGAGGTGATGGGCGGTCAACAGCAGGCTTGCATCGTGCGCGCGGCACATCTCGCCCAGCGCCGCATAGCGCAGCTTGCGCGCGGCAGCCTCGACACCGGAACCGTCGTTCGGCACGGTGACGCGGCGGTGGTCGCAGGCGATGCCGAGTTCGCTCGATGCATGCTCGACGTGGGCCAGCCAGTCATCCGCATGCGGGCTCAGTCCATGGTGCACGTGCAGGGCAAGCAGCGCGATGCCCTCTTCCTTGCACCAGACGTGCGCCAGCCGCAGCAGGACCATCGAATCGAGGCCGCCGCTGCAGGCGATGGCCATGCGGGAAGGAGAATATTGCGCGCGCAAGCCGCTCAGGGCTTGCGCGAATGCTGAAGAAAGTGCTGCCGGCAGGTCGCCGGCCTTGGAACGGCTCACTCTTCGCGCGGCAGGGTTTCCTTGAACTTACCGTAGGTCATCAGCTTCTGATGACGCGCTTCCAGCAAGTCCTTCGGTCTAATGCCCTGGAACTGGCGCAGGGTGTCGGCCAGCGCGCGCTTGAGCAGCTGCGCCATCTGGGCCGGATCGCGGTGGGCGCCGCCCAGCGGTTCGTTGACGATCTTGTCGACCAGGCCCATCGCCTTCAGGCGGTGCGCGGTCAGGCCCAGGGCGTCGGCGGCGTCGGCCGCACGTTCCGAGGTCTTCCACAGGATCGAGGCGCAGCCTTCCGGCGAGATCACCGAATAGGTCGCGTATTGCAGGATCAGCACCGCGTCGCCGACGGCGATCGCCAGCGCGCCGCCCGAACCGCCTTCGCCGATGATCGTGGCGATCAGCGGCACTTTCAGTTCGGCCATGACGTACAGATTATGGCCGATCGCTTCCGACTGGCCGCGCTCTTCGGCGTCGATGCCCGGGAACGCGCCCGGGGTGTCGACAAAAGTGAAGATCGGCAGGCCGAATTTTTCGGCCAGCTTCATCAGGCGCATCGCCTTGCGGTAGCCCTCGGGCTTCGGCATGCCGAAGTTGCGCATCGCGCGCTCTTTGGTATCGCGGCCCTTCTGGTGGCCGATCACCATGCATGGCTGGCCGTTGAAACGGGCCAGGCCGCCGATGATCGACTGGTCGTCGGCGAAGGTGCGGTCGCCGTGCAATTCATGGAAATCGGTGAAGATCGCGTTCACGTAGTCCATCGTGTACGGACGCTGCGGGTGGCGCGCGATCTGGGACACTTGCCACGGAGTCAGCTTGGCGTAGATGTCCTTGGTCAGTTGCTGGCTCTTCTTGGCCAGGCGGTCGATCTCTTCGGAGATGTCGACGGCGGAATCGTCCTGCACGAACCGCAGCTCTTCAATCTTGGATTCCAGCTCGGCGACCGGCTGCTCAAAATTGAGGAAAGTTGTTTTAGTCATTGTACCTCCGGGGTAATGTCGTGGCCGCACATGTCTTACTCAGTTTATTGTGAGAGTGCTCATGCGCGGCGGATCAGGGCGCTATTCTACCGTAGCCAGGGGGTCGGTGGCTGCCTCAAAAATGCTCAGCCGGGGGCCGATACCGGGTCCAGGCTGCGCCACAAGTACCATGTCGCCACCGTGCGCCAGGGCTCCCAGTTGGCCGAGACTTCGCGCGCATCGCTGCGCGAGACCGGTTCGCCCGAGAAATAATTCTGGCTGATGCCCTGGATCAGGCCGGGGTCGTCCAGTGGCAGGACGTTCGGCCGCAGCAGATTAAATATCAAAAACATCTCGGCTGTCCAGCGGCTGATGCCGCGGATTTGCACCAGCTCGGCGATGACGGCTTCGTCATCCATTTCCGACCACAGGTCGGCATGCACGCGCTTGGCCTTGAAATGGTCCGCCAGGTCGAGGATGTATTCGGTCTTGCGCTTGGACAGGCCGCAGCCCGAGAGCTGCGCCGCGCCGGCTTTCACCACGCAGCCGGGCGACAGCTTGGGGCATACCGCCAGCAGCTTGCCCCAGGCCAGGTCCGCCGCTTTCGGCGTGACCTGCTGGCCGACGATCGAACGCGCCAGCGTGGTGAACGGGTCGGGCTGGCCGCGCAGGTGCAGGTCGCCGAACTGCGGAATCAGCTTGTTCATGATGCGGTCGCGCTGCATCAGCTCGAGCTTGGCTTCGGCCCAGTAGGCCGGCACGGCCAGTGCCTCGGCGACTGCTCCGCCCGCGGCGTTCATGCCGCCGGACTTGTCCTTGTTCGCTGCCATCATGCGCGGCGCCAGGTCGTTCCGTCCGGCTTGTCTTCCAGGATGATCCCGGCGGCGGTGAGTTCTTTGCGGATGGCGTCGGCTTGCGCGAAATCGCGCGCGCCCTTGGCGGCGGCGCGGCGCGCGATGGCGTCCAGGATCTCGGCTTCACCCAGCGCGCCTTCCTGCGCCACGCCGGCCTGCAGGAATTGCTGCGGCGAGCGCTCGAGCAGGCCGAGCACGCCGGCCAGCGCCTTCAACTGGCGCGCGCTCGCGACCGACTTGGTGCGGTTGACTTCGCTGGCCAGGTCGAACAGCGCGGCCACCGCCAGCGGCGTATTGAAATCGTCGTCCATCGCTTCGCGCAGGCGCGCGGCGTGGGCTTCGTCCCAGTCGACGCTCACCGCCTCAGCACCCAGTTCGATGCCATTCAGTGCCGTGTACAGGCGCGTCAGCGCACCCTTGGCGTCGTCGATGTGCGCATCCGAATAATTCAGCGGGCTGCGGTAGTGGGCGCGCAGGATGAAGAAACGCACCACTTCGGCGTCGTACTTTTTCAGCACTTCGCGGATGGTGAAGAAGTTGCCCAGCGACTTGGACATCTTTTCGTTATCGACGCGCACGAAACCGTTGTGGATCCAGTAGTTGACCATCGGCGCGCCGAACGCGCCTTCGGATTGGGCGATCTCGTTCTCGTGGTGCGGAAACTGCAGGTCGGCGCCGCCGCCGTGGATATCGAAGTGCTCGCCCAGCGTCGCGCACGACATCGCCGAGCACTCGATGTGCCAGCCCGGACGGCCCTGGCCCCATTGCGAATCCCACTTGGCCTCAAGCGGTTCGGATTCCTTGGCCGCTTTCCACAGCACGAAGTCGAGCGGATCGCGCTTGCCGGTATTGACGTCGACGCGCTCGCCGGCGCGCAGGTCGTCGAGCGACTTGCCGGACAGCTTGCCATAGCCCTCGAAGCCGCGCACGGCGTAGTTGACGTCGCCGTCCTCGCTCTTGTAGGCCAGGCCCTTCTGCTCGAGCTTGTCGATGATGGCCAACATCTGCGGCACGTATTCGGTGGCGCGCGGCACCACGGTCGGCGCCAGGATGCCGAGCGCGGCCGTGTCTTCGTCCATGTATTTCTCGAAGCGCGAGGTCAGCGAGCCGATGGTCTCGCCGTTTTCCACCGCGCGGCGGATGATCTTGTCGTCGATGTCGGTGATGTTGCGGACGTACTCGACTTCATAGCCCGAGGTCATCAGCCAGCGGTACACGACGTCGAAAGCCATCATCATTCGCGCATGGCCGATATGGCAGTAATCGTAGATGGTCATGCCGCATACGTACATGCCGACCTTGCCGGCGACCTTCGGGACGAATACTTGCTTGTCACGCGCGAGCGTGTTGTAAATCTTTAGTTGGCTCTTCAGTTCGTTCATTGATTACCGCTTTGAATTCCGAGTTGATCCTTCGGGAGGAAGGGCGAACCGCAATAGCCATCCGGGCACTGCCATCGATGGCTCGATGAAGCGCCGGACGACCCGATCGGCTCGGGGTTCGCCGCGGTCCTCGTTGTTGTTCTTATTTGATAGAATGGGGCGCGTTTCCGCTAGCGCCGGTCTACGCAGTATAGCATTGATAAAAACCCGGCTGGCCGCCTACGGTCCAGCTTTATTTTTGTGGACAACCCTTGACAGCGCTCCACCGGAGGATAGCCTTCATGCCATCGTTACAGCCAGTTCGCCGTTCCCTGCTCGCCCGTCTCGCCGTCGCCGGCAGCGTCATGATGCTCTCCGGCGCCGCCTTCGCCTTCCAGGATGCACCGGCCGCACCGGCCAAGCCGATGCCCCAGGTCTCGATCAAGACCACGATGGGCGAGATCGTCGTCGAGCTCGACCAGGAAGCGGCGCCCAAGAACGTGGCCAACTTCCTGGCCTACGTGAAATCCGGCTTTTATAAAGGCACCATCTTCCACCGCGTGATCGACGGCTTCATGATCCAGGCCGGCGGTATGAACGAAAAGTTCGAAGGCCGCAAGACCCGTCCGGCGGTCAAGAACGAATCCAACAACGGCCTGTCGAACCTGCCGTACACGGTGGCGATGGCGCGCGAGGACAACCCGGACAGCGCGACTTCGCAGTTCTTCATCAACGTGGCCGACAATTCGGGCATCGACTACCCGCACGTGGGCGGCTCGGGCTACACCGTGTTCGGACGCGTCGTGAAGGGCCAGGAAGTGGTGGACAAGATCAAGGGCGTGGTGGTGGACGACGTGCGCAATATGCAGAACGTGCCGGTGGTGCCGATCACGATTAAATCGACCACCCTCCTCAAAGGCGACAAGCTTGTAAAATAGCGACCTTGCAACTCGCGTCCGTTTCAACGGGCGCGGGCCGATCCGAACAACAATCAAGGAACAGGACAACCCATGACGAACGTACTCATCACCACCAACCAGGGCAACATCACCGTCGAACTGGACGATGCCAAGGCGCCGAAGACCGTCGCCAACTTCCTGGAATACGTCAACAAGGGCCACTTCAGCAACACCATCTTCCACCGCGTGATCAAGGACTTCATGATCCAGGGCGGCGGTTTCGAGCCGGGCATGAAGCAAAAGCCAACCGACGCGACCGTCGAGAACGAAGCCAAGAACGGCCTGAAGAACGACAAGTACACCATCGCCATGGCCCGCACTTCGGCGCCGCACTCGGCATCGGCCCAGTTCTTCATCAACACCAAGAACAACGCCTTCCTCGACTATCCGGGCCAGGACGGCTGGGGCTACGCCGTGTTCGGCAAAGTCACCGCCGGCCAGGACGTGGTCGATGCACTGAACGGCGTCAAGACCAGCCGCAGCGGCATGCACTCGGACGTGCCGGTCGAAGACGTGATCATCGAAAAGATCGAAGTCATCTGATGGACGGCGCGCACCAGCACCAGTCAATCCGATGACGCTGACTGCGCGCCCGTTCGCGCTGTTCATATCCGACCTGCACCTGCAGGCTTCGCACCCGCAGACGCAGGAAGCCTTTCTGCGCTTTTTGCGGGAACACGCGGCGCACGCCGAGCGGCTTTACCTGCTCGGCGACATCTTCGAATACTGGGCCGGCGATGACGATATCGCCGACCCGTTCAATGCCGGCATCGTCGCCGCGCTGCGCGCGCTGAGCGACGCCGGCACGCTTGTGTACTGGCTGGCCGGTAACCGCGATTTCCTGGTCGGCCCGGCGTTTGCCGAGGCCGCCGGTCTGAGCCTGCTGCAAGAACCCCACCTGATCGACACCGGCCCACGCCGCATCGCGCTGGTGCACGGCGACGCCGAATGCACCCAGGACACCAAGTACATGGCCTTCCGCGCCCAGGTGCGCGATCCGGCCTGGCAGGCGCAGTTCCTCGGCATGCCGCTGGCGCAGCGCAAGGCGATCATCGCCGGCCTGCGCGAAGGCAGCCGCGAGGCGCAATCTGGCCAGGACTACCAGATCATGGACGTCACGCCCGAAGCCGTGGACGGGGTATTCGCTGCGCTCGACGCGTCGGTGATCATCCATGGCCATACCCACCGCCCTGCCGTGCACGCGCATGGCGACCGGCTGCGCTATGTGCTCCCCGACTGGGAGCTCGACGCCGAGCCGCAACGCGGCGGCTGGATCGCGCTCCAGCGCGACGGCAGCATCGCGCGCTACGACCTCGACGGCACCATCTTGTAGGGTTGGCGGCTCCGCCGCCGACGCGTTCAGGCGGCTTTCGATATACCGCGCGGACTGCTTACGTGATTTGAACGCGTCGGCGGCACAGCCACCAACCCTACCCGCATAATCTCGCGTATGCATGTTTACATCCGCGCGCATGGTGTTATAGTCCACTACAACACCACATCAACACACCACCATAAGGAGGCAGGCATGCACGCCACGCCGCACCGCACCCGCACGGAGGCCGCTCATGGATGTCGGCTGGAACGATAACACCCCGATCTACCGCCAGCTCAAGGAGCGGGTGGTAGGCATGATGCTCGACGGCGCCCTCAGGCCCGGCGACGCCCTGCCCTCGGTACGCCAGATCGCGGCCGAGTATCAACTCAATCCGATCACCGTATCGAAGGCTTACCAGGAACTGGTCGACGAGAACTTAGTGGAAAAGCGAAGGGGAATTGGCATGTATGTCACCGAGGGAGCAAACGAAAAACTGCTGGCCAGCGAGCGCGAGCGCTTCGTGCGCGAAGAGTGGCCGGCGATGGTCGAGCGCATCCGCCGTCTGGGCCTGGACGTCGAGCAGCTGCTGCGCAAATCGGAACGGGGGCCGGCATGAGCGCCGTCCTCTCGGCACGCGGCCTGACCAAGCGCTACGGCAAGCAGGTGGCGGTCGACGGCATCGACTTCGAGATCCCGGCCGGCCGCATCGTCGGCCTGATCGGCCCCAACGGTTCGGGCAAGACCACCACCCTGAAGGCGGCGCTGGGCCTGATCCCATTTGAAGGCGAGCTGTCGGTGCTGGGTTACGATCCGCGCACCCAGCGCGATGCGCTGATGCAGGAAGTCTGCTTCATCGCCGACGTCGCCATCCTGCCGCGCTGGCTGCGGGTGAAGGATGCGATCGACTTCGTGGCCGGCGTGCATCCGCGCTTCAACCGTGCCAAGGCCGAGCGCTACATCGCCAACACCAAGCTGCAGCCGGAAATGAAGGTCAAGCAAATGTCCAAGGGCATGATCGTGCAGCTGCACCTGGCGCTGGTGATGGCGATCGACGCCAGGCTGCTGGTGCTGGACGAGCCGACCCTGGGCCTGGACATTATCTACCGCAAGGGTTTCTACCAGAACCTGCTGGAGGACTATTTTGACGAAGAGAAGACCATCGTCATTACCACGCACCAGGTCGAGGAAGTCGAGCACATCCTGACCGACCTGCTGTTCATCCGCGACGGCAAGATCGCGCTGTCAGCCTCGATGGAAGAGATCGGCGAACGCTATGTCGAAGTGATGGTGAGCGGCGACAAGATCGCGGCGGCCAATGCGCTGCAGCCGATCGACCAGCGCACCGTGTTCGGCAAGTCGGTGATGCTGTTCGACGCCAAGCGTGTCGGCGGCGTCTCGCGCGAGCAGCTGGCCGCCCTGGGCGAAGTCCGCAATCCGAGCGTGGCCGACCTGTTCGTCGCCACCATGAAAGGAACCTACGCATGAGCACCTCAGTCGGCAAACCAATGAATACCATGAAATGGCTGATCCGGCGCGAACTGTGGGAACACAAGGGCGCCTTCATCTGGGCGCCGCTGCTGGTGGCGGCGATCCTGGTGCTGCTGATCGGTGGCGGCGGCCTGTACGCCGCAGCGTCGACCGGTTCGTTCCACTTCCAGGTCGGCGAACACGATGTCATCGCGGTCAACGGCATTCCGCCCAACTTGCGCGCGCAACTGGCGGGCGTCGCCGCATCGAGCTACCTGGCGCTGTCGGCACCGCTGTTCCTGGTGCTGCCGGTAGTGGCGTTCTTCTACTGCCTGGCGGCGCTGCACGACGACCGGCGCGACCGCAGCATCCTGTTCTGGAAGTCGCTGCCGCTGTCGGATGTCGATACCGTGTTGTCGAAGGTCATCGTCGCGCTGCTGGTGGCGCCCCTGGTGGTGATCGGCATCGGCATCGCCGCCTCGCTGCTGCTGCTGGCGATCGGGCTGGTCGCGGCCGCCGCCAACAACATCAACCTGTTCAATCCGGTGCTGGCCGACTACCGGCTTTACCTGTCGCCGCTGTACCTGCTCGCCTTCCTGCCGCTGTACATCATCTGGGCGCTGCCGAGCGTCGGCTGGCTGCTGCTGGTGTCGAGCTGGGCGCGCTCCAAGGTGTTCCTGTGGGCGGTCGGCCTGCCGCTGGCGGCGCTGGCGATCCTGTCCTGGTTCGATTTCCTGGTCGGGCGCTTTTCGGGCATGTCGCTACATGCCAAGTGGATCGGCGAAGAGGTGCTGGCGCGTTTCCTGGGCGGCCTGATGCCGGGCATCTGGTTCGGCGAACTCGATACCGCGACCATGCGCCAGATGGAAGGCGGGCTGGACACCGTCATGCTGCTGCGCCTGTCCTACTCGACGCTGTCCTCGCCCGCGGTCTGGATCGCCGCCGTGGCCGGCTGCGCGATGATCTACGGTGCGATCCGCCTGCGCCGCTGGCGCGACGAGGGCTGATTGCCATGGGCCGCCTTCACCTGATAGCGGTTGGCGCCCTGCTCAGCTGCTGTCTGCCCGCCCTGGCTGCCCTGGCCGCGGACAGCAAGCCGGACAGCCCGGAAGAGATCAAGGTCAACGCCCTGCGCGACCCGGAAGTGCGCAAGTACGCGGCGATCGTCGCCGGCCTGGATGCCTTCGACCAGCACCATGGCATGGCGCCGAAGACCGAGACGCTGCGCTTCAAGGTGAGCCGCGGGGCGGCGCCGCCCAGGCGACGTTGCCGACGGCGCGCCTCGACGGCAACGATGGGTTCAGCCTGGCCTTGCCGGTCGACGCTGCGGGCTTCTTCACGGTGCCGCGCAGCCAGGCCGCGCTCGACACCAAAAGCGAACTGGTCCTGAACCAGAAACGCCGCAACTACCGGGTAACGCCGGTGGTGCGCTCACCTGGCCTGCCGGACAATGTCCAGCACCTGGGCGACCCGCGCCTGGAGTGCCGGGTGCAGGTCGCGATCATCAAGGAAGAGATTCCGCTGTGGGTGGTACTGGCGGCGAACACGCTGTTACGCACCCGCGACTGGTGCGGCTACCACGAGCGCGGCCAGGCCGGGTTCACCTTCAAGCACGGCAAGACGCTGGCGGCCGCCGTGCTGGTCGACGGCAACCGCAGCGCCGAGCTCGAAACCGAGGGCAAGGGCTTCCGCGTGCCGCTCGGGGACACCAGCTGGAGCGACGATGCCTTGATCGAGCTCGAGCCGGAAGCCCCGCCCGCGGTTACTGGAACTGCTGGCGAAACGCCTCGAACTGCACCTTGAGTTCTTCCAGCTCGCCGCGCAGGGATGCGACTTCCTGCTCCAGCTGCTGGACGCGTGCGCCCTGGGTCAGGCCGCCGCCGCCAGCGCTGGAGGCGCTTTGTTCGCTGCCGCCGACGATGGTGATCTCGCCGCCCAGCAGCTGGCCGTAGCGCGATTCCTTGGCTCCCGGCGCGCGGTCCAGCTTGGCGACCAGCGGCGGGTATTTGTCGATCAGGAATTGCAGCGCGTTCTCGACGTCCTGCACGGTCTTGAATTCGTGCAGGCGGCCGGTGCGGGTGCGGATCTCGCCGGCGGTCTGCAGGCCGCGCAGCATCAGGATGGTGAGCACGGCCAGCTTGTCCTGTTCCAGCGTCCACTTGATGCGCATCCGGTGCTCGTACTTCACCACACGGGCACCGGCCTGCGAGATGGCGTTCACGAGTTTGCGTTCCGTCAGGCGCTGCAGGGTGTCGAGCACGGTGTCTTCGCCCAGCTGCATCACCGGATCGCGGCTCGACAACTGGTTGCAGCCGTTCACGATCGCGTTCAGCGACATCGGATAATTGTCGGGCGTCAGCGCTTCCTTTTCGGCCAGCACAGCCAGTACGCGCAGCTCGACCGGGTCCAGTACGGCTGCGGTGTCGCTGGCGTCGCCAGTCGTTTCATTCGTCATGCGTTGTTCTACTCCACTAAGCGGTTCAATTGTTCCGAGTCGAGTTTATCACCCTCCTGCATGCTCGGACAGCACAGGCCGGCGGCCTTGACCACCGCGGTGAGGCGCTCGATCTGCTCGTCCTGGCGCGCGGCGTGGTCGATCAGGCCGCGCAGGGCTTTCGACAGCGGGTCGTCGCCATTCGGCGTGACGCCATAGGCGGCGAACAGGCGCGCGCTGCGCGACTGCTCTTCCTTGCGCACCATGTGGGCCGGATTGCCGATCGCGGTGGCGCCGGCCGGCACCGGTTTGACGACCACGGCATTGGAACCGATCTTGGCGTATTCGCCGACCGTGAACGCGCCCAGCACCTGGGCGCCGGCGCCGACGATCACGCCACGCTCGAGCGTCGGATGGCGTTTGGTGCCGGCCACCAGCGTGGTGCCGCCGAGCGTGACACCCTGGTAGATGGTGCAGTCGTCGCCGATGACGGCGGTTTCGCCGATGACCACGCCGAAGCCGTGGTCGATGAAGACGCGGCGGCCGATGGTGGCGCCGGGGTGGATTTCGATGCCGGTGAAGGCGCGCGCGAGCATCGAGATGAAGCGGCCGAGCCACTTCAGGTTGATGTGCCAGCAGGCGTGCGCCCAGCGGTGCATGATGACCGCGTGCAGTCCGGGGTAGCAGGTCAGCACTTCCCAGCCGTTGCGGGCGGCGGGGTCGCGCTCGATGATGCTGCGGATGTCGTCGCGGAGTCGGGAGAAAAACATGGTGGTACTCGGAGTGGAACGGCGTTCATGGTAGCCGATCCGGGGCGGGATTGCTTGAGAAGCTAATAATGCCGGGGAGGTGCGCAACGCGAGTTGGCTGCGGGCGGGCCGTGCGGCCCTGGTTTGCATGCGGGCTGCAGCGTACGCCGCAGCCCGCCCTACGTCAGGCTAAATCAGCCTTCGCGCGCGATGCGCTGGCGGCGTGCTTCGTACAGGCAGACGCCCGACGCCACCGACACGTTCAGGCTCTCGACCGAGCCGAACATCGGAATGTTGACCAGCACGTCGCAGGTCTCGCGCGTCAGGCGGCGCATGCCCTCGCCTTCCGAGCCCATCACCAGCGCTGCCGGGCCGGTGAAGTCGGCTTCGTACAGGCCTTTGTCGGCGTCGTCCGAGGTGCCGATCAGGAGAATGTCGCGTTCCTTCAGTTCGCGCATGGTGCGCGCCAGGTTGGTGACGGTGATGTAAGGCACGGTCTCGGCCGCGCCGCTGGCGACCTTGGCCGCGGTGGCGTTCAGGCCCACCGCGCGGTCCTTCGGCACGATCACCGCATGCGCGCCGACGCCGTCGGCCACGCGCAGGCAGGCGCCCAGGTTGTGCGGATCGGTGATGCCGTCCAGGATCAGCAGCAGCGGCGGACCCTCGATCGCATCGAGCAGCTCATCCAGGTTGCGCGCCAGCGCCAGCTGGCTGGCGAAGGCGATCACGCCCTGGTGGCGGCGGGTGCCGGTGATCTTGTCCAGACGCGCGGCGTCGACCGGCATCACGCGCACGCCGGCGGCCTTGGCGTTGGCGATCAGGTCCTTCATGCGACCGTCATTGCGTTCGGCGTCGACGAAGATTTCTTCCACCGACTGGGCTTCGTGGCGCAGCCGCGAGGTGACTGCGTGGAAGCCGAAAATCATTTTATTCTTCATGCTGTACTTCTTCTCTTCGTTTTTCAGGTACTGCGCTTCTTACTGGTTTTGGACGCGGTTTTGGCCGCGATGGGTGCGTCTTCTTTGGCGACGTCTTTCTTGGCCGCTGCCTTGCGTGGCGCGGCTGCCTTCTTGGCGGCTGGCTTCTTGGCGGCTGCCTTGGCCGGATTGTCTACAGCGAACACGACTGGTTCAGGTACGACGGGCTTGGCGGCTGCCTTCGCAGGCGCCTTTTTGGCAGCGGTCTTGGCTGGCGCTTTGACCGGGGCCTTGGCGGCAACCTTGGCTGCTGCTTTCGCCGGAGCTTTAGCGGGAGCCTTCGCAGGTGCCTCTGCAGGCGCCTCAACCGGCGCGGGTGCTGCCGGCTTGGCAGCGCGCTTGGCGGCTGGCTTGACTGCTTTCGCTGCCGGCTTGACTGCTGGCTCTGCGGCCGGCGCGGCTGCGGCTTTGGCTGCGCGCTTGGCGGCCGGCTTTGCCGCCGCCTTGACGGCGACCGGCTCAGCTACTGGCGCTGCGACCGGTGCTGCAACCGGCGCCTCTACCACGCTGGCGATCGGCGTTTTGGCAGCACGCGGCTTGCGCGCCGGCTTGGCCGGCGCCTCGCTCGCCACTGCTTCGACAACCAGCGGCGCTGGAGCTGGAGCTGGAGCAGGCTTCGGCGCTACTGGTGCAGGCGCCGGTGCAACTGCCGGTGCTGCTGGAGCCTGCACCTGCGCCGCATTCGCACGCTCTTCAGCCCGTGCCTTGGCACGCGCCTTGCGCGACTTCGGCTTGGCAGTCTGCGTCGGCTCCAGGGTATCCTGCACCGCCTGGCGCGCGCGCTCGATCGGCGATGGCACGGCGGCCAGCGTCGTTGGCGCCGCAACCGGCACTGCCGACGGTGCGCCGAAGCGCGTTCCATTGTCCTGGCCGCCCTTGTTGCGCTTGCCGCGACGGTTGCGTTTCGAGTCGCGCTTTTCCGAACGCGATTCTTCGCGTTGTTCGAAACGCGGCTCGTCGCGCTTCTGACCGTTCTTCTGGCCGTTGTTGCGCGATCCGTTACGACCGCCGCCAACGCGCTCTTCGCCCGCAACCGCACTGTCGCTGGACGCCAGCACCAGATCGATCTTGCGCGCCTCCAGGTCGACCTTGGCGACCTTGACGGTAACGCGGTCGGTCAGGCCGTAGCGCTGGCCGGTACGCTCACCGCGCAGCTCGTGGCGCGCTTCATCGTACTGGAAGTAATCCTGGCCCAGTTCGGTGATGTGCACCAGGCCTTCGACGAACAATTCGTCCAGCTGGACGAAGATGCCGAAGGTGGTCACGCCGGCCACGGTGCCGGTGAATTCTTCACCCAGCTTGTCCTGCATGAAGAAGCACTTGAGCCAGTTCTCGACATCGCGCGACGCTTCGTCGGCACGGCGTTCGTTGGCCGAGCAGTGCACGCCGAGCGCGTCCCAGATGGTCAGGTCCTTCTCGCTCTTCTGCGGCTTGCCCTCAAGGCGGTCTTTCGCGGCCTGCTTGCGCGCCGAGTTCGATTGCGTCGTGTTCAGCTTGCCCAGCTCGATGCCCTTCGGCTCGTAGCGCTTGCCCAGCAGGATCGCCTTGATCGCACGGTGGGTCAGCAGGTCCGGATAGCGGCGGATCGGGCTGGTGAAGTGGGCATACGCCTCGTACGCCAGGCCGAAGTGGCCGACGTTGTCCGGGCTGTACACCGCCTGCTGCATCGAGCGCAGCAGCATGGTCTGCAGCAGGGTCGCGTCCGGACGCTCGCGGATTTCCTTCATCACGGCGGCGTAGTCGCGCGCGGTCGGCTTGGTGCCGCCGCCCAGGTTCAGGCCGACGAGCTTGAGGAAGGTACGCAGCTGGTTCAGCTTTTCTTCGGTTGGCGTGGCGTGCACGCGGAAGGTGCCCGGGTGCTTGTGGCGCAGCAGGAAGTCGGCGGCGCACACGTTGGCGGCCAGCATGCACTCTTCGATCAGGCGGTGCGCGTCGTTGCGGGTGCGTGGGATGATCTTTTCGATCTTGCCCAGCGGGTTGCAAACGATATAGGTTTCAGTGGTTTCGAAGTCGATCGCACCGCGCTCCTGGCGCGCTTTCAGCAGCGCGCGGAAGGCGTCGTTCAGGTTCAGCAGGTGCGGCACGATGCCGGGACGATTCTGTGCTTCTTCGCCGTCGGTATCGCCCAGGATCTCGGCCACCTGGTTATAGGTCAGGCGCGCGGCCGAGTGCATCACGGCCGGATAGAACTGGTAAGCGCTGACTTCGCCATCCGCGGTGACGACCATGTCGCACACCAGGGTGCAGCGGTCGACCGCCGGGTTCAGCGAGCACAGGCCGTTGGACAGCTTCTCAGGCAGCATCGGGATTACGCGGCGCGGGAAGTACACCGAGGTGCTGCGCTCGATCGCGTCGGCGTCGAGCGCGTCGTTTGGCTTGACGTAGTGGCTGACGTCGGCGATCGCGACCAGCAGGCGGTAGCCCTGGACGCCATCGATCGTGACCGGTTCGCAGTACACGGCATCGTCGAAGTCGCGGGCGTCTTCGCCGTCGATCGTTACCAGCGGCACGTCGCGCAGGTCCACGCGATCGGCCAGGTCGGCATCGATGACTTCGTTCGGCAGGCGCGCGGCTTGTTTCAGGGCCGGCGGCGAGAACACGTGCGGCACGCCGAACTTGCGCACCGCGATCTCGATTTCCATGCCCGGATCGTCCAGTTCGCCGAGCACTTCGGCGATGCGGCCGGTCGGCTGCTGGAAACGGCCCGGCTGCTCGATCAGCTCGACGCTGACCACCTGCCCCGCGCGCGCCTTGCCCGGCGAACCGATCACCAGCACGTCCTGGTTGATGCGCTGGTCTTCCGGCGACACGATCCAGACCCCGCCTTCATTGAGCAGGCGGCCGATGATGTGGGTATTGGCGCGCTCGACCACTTCGACGATCGAGCCTTCCAGGCGGCCGCGGCGGTCGGTGCCGGTGACGCGCGCCATCACGCGGTCGCCATTGAGCACTTTCTGCATCTCGCGGTCGGACAGGAACAGGTCCGGGCTGGCGTCGTCCGGGATCACGAAACCAAAACCGTCGCGATGCGCGCTGACGCGGCCGGCGATGAAGCCGGAATGGTCGGCCAGCTGGTAGGTGCCGCTGCGGTCCGAACGGATCTGGCCGTCACGCTCCATGGCGTTGAGACGGCGTCCGAGTACTTCCTGCGCGGCAGGCTTGACCTTCAGGGCACGGGCCAGGGCGGCCGCATCGAGCGGCTCGGTGGCATCGCGGAACACGGCGAGGATTTCCTCGCGGCTTGGAATGGTATGAGTAGGTTGCTTCAAATCGATTCTTTTTTCTTTTGGCCGGCACGAGGGCCAGGGCTGATTAATGGCGGTAGGCAAGCTCGCCATAATAAGGGGAGCGCCTGGGCCAGGCTTGATTGACACCTTGACAGGCGTAGTGTAACGGAGGTCTCTCCGATTCGCCTAACGTGGCGTGCTCGCGGTTGTGTCGCTGAGCTTCGACCCACGCCTGTCACGAACTTCACGTTGGGTCTTTGACTATTGAAAATGATCCGCTATAATCTCGGTCTCTTCAGCAACGGTGGCAACATCGAAGCGAGGAGAACAGCAGTAGCAGGAAGAGCGTTCGACGCGGTGACCGACAAAATGTTGATCTAGCGGAAAATGACAAAGCCTGATATTGTAGCAGAGTTGATGTTGCAGTGCCCACGTGGCGGAATTGGTAGACGCGCATGGTTCAGGTCCATGTGCCGCGAGGTGTGGGGGTTCGAGTCCCTCCGTGGGCACCAAATGCTACCTGTAATAAAGCAGTACCGTTGTGAATGCAGTTTCAGTGCCCACGTGGCGGAATTGGTAGACGCGCATGGTTCAGGTCCATGTGCCGCG
>NZ_DAMAGA010000011.1:0-65626 GCF_031995545.1 Massilia sp. | reverse complement strand
AGGTGTGGGGGTTCGAGTCCCTCCGTGGGCACCAAACTCTACCGAATTGGTTTGACGGACCCCGTGTCCCGTAAAACGCCGTAGCCTTTGCAAAAGGGTTACGGCGTTTTGCGCTGTATCTCCCCCTTTTAACCTCCCCTTTTCAATGCGCCGCCAGATCGTCCAGGATCGGGCACGCCGAACGCGCATCCCCATGGCACGAGGCCGCCAGCGACTCAAGCGTGCGCCGCATCGCCTCCATCTCCGCGATCTTGCGGTTCAGCTCCTCGATATGCGACTGCGCCAGTGCCCGCACGTCCGCGCTGGCGCGATCCTTGTCCTCCCACAGCGCCAGCAGGCTGCGAATCTGCTCCAGCGAAAAGCCGAGCGCGCGCCCGCGATGAATGAACTGCAGCACGCGCACATCCTGTTCGCCATACACCCGATACCCGGCCTCGCTGCGCCGCGCCGCCTTCACCAGCCCGATCGATTCGTAATGGCGGATCATCTTGGCCGTCACGCCCGAAGCGCGCGCGGCGTCGCCGATGTTCAGGTTCGATGGATGGCAACCGTTGTCCTGCATGAAATCCTCCTGTTGTATTCAGGCGCAGGATACACCTTCCAATCGTGGGAAGGTCAACCGAAGGCTTGACTTGCCGGCCTGATGCGCACAGCATGGACCCCATGCACATCCTCCGCTCCATCGCATGCATCGTGGCGCTCGGCATCGGCGCCGCCTCGGTCACCGCCGCCCCGGCCGCCTACTACCAGTGGCGCAGCAAGGCCAACGGCCAGCTGGCCTGTTCCCAGACGCCGCTCGGCGAAGGCTGGGAACGCGCGCACGGTCCGTATCGGGACGCGCGTTGCGAAAAACTTATTGTTGTTAAATAATGAAAGCAGAAGACACCTGTCTTCCGCCACAATCATTGCGCGTTTTTGCGCAGACAACAGAGCATCCATGGAGGAGACACCATGTTTACCAGCCCGGAGCAGTTCGCCAACGCCACCAAGACCCTGTTCGATCTGCAGATGCAGACCTTTAACGCCGTCGCCAGCAAGACGGTCCAGGGTGTCGAACAGGTCGTGAACCTGAACATGAACGCGGCCAGGCAGTCGATGGACCGCACCCTGAACGCCGGCCGCGATGCCAGCCAAGCCGCCAATCCGAAGGAAGCGCTCGACGCGCTGGCGTCGAAGATGCAGTCGAATGCCGGCAACGCCGCCGAATACGGCGCCCAGCTCAAGGCCATCATCGACGAGATGCACACCGAGTTCCGCAACGCCGCCGACACCCACGTCGCGGAAGCCAAGAACACGCTGTCGGCGCTGATCTACGACGTCACTCAGAACGTCAAGCCAGGTTCCGAGAATGCGGTCGAGATCATCAAGGCCGCGATCGACAACGCCTTCAAGGGCTACGAGCAGGTGACGCAGGCTACGCGCCAGGCGGTGCAGACGGTCGAAGCGCAGTTCGACCGCGCGACCTCGATGGTGACGCCGGGTGGCGCCAAGTCCGGCGCCAGTACCGGACACGAAGGCGGCGGCGCGCAGTAAGCGACTTGCCCGGCGCGCCTACTGCGGCGCCGGGTGTTCGATCCCCAGCAGTTCTTCCAGCCGCGTCAGCGAAGCTTCTTCCTTAATCACGGAGCGCAGCCAGGCGTGCAGCGGCTGCTCGCCCCAGCGCGCCGCCTTCTCCGCAAGATAAGCCACCGGACTGTGCGGCTCGGTGCGGCGGAAGAATTCGGCCACCTGGCGCAGCTGGGCCAAGGCCTGGTCGCGGTGTTGGACCGGGCCATCGCTGCGCATCGCGGGTGCCGCGTGTCCACCCGCCGCGGGAACTGGGCTTGCAGTCGGCGCCGCAACGCCGGCCACCGGCAAGCCCGGCGTCACCAGATCGATCACGTCCTGCAGCGCCGCGCGGCCGCTACCGAAGCTCGGGCCATCGACGCCGAGCACGGCATCGACCGTCTGCTCCAGCCGCGTCAACGCCACCAGGCAGGCTTCGCATTCGGCCAGCAGCGCCTGGCAGGCGGCCGGCTTCAAGCGGGCGCGCGCCGCTTCCAGCTCCGCTGTCGCTTCCGGCCCACGCGCACGCGCGACTTCCCACGCCTGCAGCGTGAGCGTGGCGTCGGCAAGTGGCGTGGTCTTGACCAGCGGCGCGATGCGCCCGGCGATCCAGGCCAGGTTGCCGATGCGGCGCTCATGGCCGTCTTCGTCCGGCTGCGGATGCAGGCCATCCCAATAACGCGCGCACAGCGCTTCGACCAGAGCCAATCCTTCGGCCAGGCCGCCCACGCCACCGGTCTTGGCATTCGCCTCGGCCAGCCACACGGCCAGTTGCAAATCCTTGCTGCGCCCTTCGATCAGCTGCGCGCAGCGCTTGCCGACGAACTTCCAGTCGGCTTCCTTCAGCGCCGTGACCCAGGCGCCCTGCTCCAGCGACGGATCGTCTGCCAGCCGCGCCCGCGCGATCTCGTCGACTTCGGGCGCGAACGCCAGGTCTTCGCCGCAGGGCTGATCCAGCACCACCGGTGCCAGTAACGCTTCGATGTTCAGCATGGCGGCTCCCTATTCGATCGTGTATTTGAACTTGCCGGCGCGGGTGGCGCCGACCTTGACCCGCGCGATGGCGCCGCCTTCCATCATGCGCGCCAGCACGCTGTCGGCGATCTCGGGCAGCAGGGTGCCGTTCAGGACGTTGTCGACGGCGCGCGCGCCGGAATCGACTTCGGTGCAGCGCGCCAGCACCGCTGCCACCAGGCTGTCGTCGTACTCGAACTGCGCCTTGTGGTTGGCCAGCACGCGCGCGCCGATGTGCGCCAGTTTCAGGCGGATGATGTTGGACAGCACCTCATCGCGGATCGGATAGAACGGCACCACCGTCAGGCGGCCCAGGAACGCCGGCTTGAAGTGCTTCATCAGGGCCGGGCGCAGCAGCTCCGACAATTGGTCCGGCGTGGGCAATTCACTGGCGGGCTTGTTCAGGCACGCCCCCATCAGCTGGCTCGAACCGACGTTCGAGGTAAGGATGATGATCGTGTTGCGAAAGTCGATCTGCCGCCCCTCGGCGTCGTCCATCACGCCCTTGTCGAACACCTGGAAAAATAACTCCAGTACATCGGGGTGCGCCTTCTCGGCTTCGTCCAGCAGCACCACGCTGTACGGATTGCGGCGCACGGCCTCGGTCAGCACGCCGCCTTCGCCATAGCCGACATACCCGGGCGGCGAACCTTTCAACCCCGAGACGCTGTGCGCCTCCTGGTATTCGCTCATATTGATCGTCACCAGCTTGCGCTCGCCGCCGTACAGGATGTCGGCCAGCGCCAGCGCGGTCTCGGTCTTGCCTACGCCTGATGTGCCGAGGAACAGGAACACGCCCTTCGGCTTGTTCGGGTCGTCCAGATTGGCGCGCGCCGTGCGCACGCGCTGGGCCACCACGCCGCTGGCGTGCTTCTGGCCCAGGATGCGCTCGTCCAGCATCACCTGCAGATTGACCACGGTCTTGATCTCGTCCTTGACCATGCGCCCCAGCGGGATGCCGGTCCATGCCGCCACGATCTCGGCCACCGTATTGCCATCGACCTGCACCGGCACCAGCGGCGCTTCGCCCTGCAGCTGCTGCAGGCGTTCGGTCAGCGCGCGCAATTCGCTGGTGGCGCCCTGCCCGCCGGCCGACTCGAGTTCGGTGCGCAGGCTGCCGATCTGAGTGGCCAGCGCCTGCTCTTCTTCCCAGCGCGCGTTCAGGCCGGATCGTTCGCTGCTGGCGGCGGCGCGCTGCTCGGTCAGGATCGCCAGTGCGGCCGGGTCGCCGCTGCCGGCGCTGGCGTCGCGCGTCAGGGCCGCGATGCGGGCGTCGTAGCGTTCGATGCGGCGGCCGCAGTCTTCCAGCAGCGCCGGTGTCGCGCTCTGCCCTAGCGCCACCTTGGCGCAGGCGGTGTCCAAGACGCTGATCGCCTTGTCCGGCAGCTGGCGCCCGCTGATGTAGCGGTGCGACAGGCGCACCGCCTCGGTAATGGCGTCGTCGTAGATGCGCACGTTGAAGTGCTGTTCCATCAGCGGCGCCATCGCGCGCAGCATGGCGCTCGCCGTGTCTTCGTCCGGCTCCTCGACCTTGATCACCTGGAAGCGCCGTGCCAGCGCCGCATCCTTCTCGAAGTACTTCTTGTATTCGCTCCAGGTGGTGGCGGCGATGGTGCGCAGTTCGCCGCGGGCCAGCGCGGGCTTCAAAAGATTGGCCGCGTCGTTCTGGCCTGCGGTGCCGCCGGCGCCGATCATGGTGTGGGCCTCGTCGATGAACAGGATGATCGCGTGCGGGCTCTTTTTCACTTCGTCGATGACGTTCTTTAGCCGGTTTTCGAATTCCCCTTTGACGCTGGCGCCGGCCTGCAGCAGGCCCATGTCGAGGTTGTGGATCTCGACGCCTTTCAATACCTCCGGCACGTCGCCCTGGGCGATGCGCAGGGCCAGCCCTTCGACCACGGCGGTCTTGCCGACGCCGGCCTCGCCGGTCAGGATCGGGTTGTTCTGGCGCCGCCGCATCAGGATGTCGATCGCCTGGCGGATTTCCGGGTCGCGCCCGATCACCGGATCGACCTTGCCGTCGCGCGCCCGCGCCGTCAGGCAGGTGGTGTACTGGTCGAGCGCCGGCGTCTTGCCGGCGGCGGTTTGGGTCAGTTCGGTGGCGGGATCGGCACCGGTGTCGGCCACGCCCGGTGCCTCCTGCTGGATCTCGACCGAGCCGCGCGTCAGGCGTTCGAGGTCGTGCTTGAGGCGATCGAGCGGGAAGCGTGCGAACAGGCGTGACGCACGCTGCGCCAACTGCGCCAGCGACGGTTCGGTGAGCAGCGCGAGCAGCAGGTGCGCGCTGCGGATCTGGTTTGGCTGGCCCGCATTTGACGCGTTCGCCAGCGATGCGATCAGCCAGGCATGTTCGAACAGCAGCGGCAGGTGGCGCGAGAACACCGGCGTGCGCGCGCTGCCGGTGGCGAAGCGCGCCACTTCGCGCCGCAGGTCCGCTTCCAGGCCGGTCAGGCTGATGTCGCAGGCGCGCGCGATCGCCGCCAGGTCGCTGCCGGGCTGCTCGATCAGGCCCAGGAACAGGTGCTCGACGTCGACCTCGTACTGGCCCAGGCCGACGCAGATGCTGGCGGCGCGGGTGGCGGCGGCGCGGGTGGTGTCGTTCAACTTGCCGATCAGGGTCTTGAGGTTGATGTCCATCGTTGGCGTCCTTGTCGTGGAAGAGGTTCGGGGTCGTTCATGCGCCGCCGGCGCGGGGCGGCCGGGCGGATTTCCTGATCTCGTAGTGCAGCGACGACGGCTGCAGCACCGCGTTGAAGCTGACCGGCTCCTGCAGGCTGTCGACCGCCAGCCGCGCCTGGATCACGATCTGCAGGCGGTTGACGTCGCCCGCGTCCTGCTCGAGCGTGGCCTTCACCGCGCGCAGGCGCGGCTCGTGGGTGGCGATCGCTTCTTCGATGCTGGCGCAGACGGCGGCGCGGTCGATGCTGCTGGTCAGGCACAGGCCGGCGAAGTCGATCACGCCATAGCGCAGGATCGAGCCGCGCGCGGCCGGGTATGCGTCGAGGATGGCCGCATCGAGCGCGATGCGGGTATTGAGCAGCGCTTCCAGGTCGCGCGCGACGCCCTCCTTGAGCTGCTCGATGCCGACGGCTGCGGCAGGACCGGAGGCCGCGCCCTCCCCGCGCTCGCGCATCAGGCGATCGAGCAGGCCCGGCGTGAAGCCTTTCATGCTGCCTCCGGCAAGTCGTGGGTGGGAATGGAAGCGGCGGCGCAGGTGATGCGGCCGCCGCTCGAATGAGCGGTGGCGGAGCCGCCACCGCGACGAGAGCATGGATCAGACGATCTTGTTGGTCGCCAGATCCCAGCCGCCCGAGGTGTTGCCGCCGGCGCCGCCGGTGACCTTCTGCTGGGTGTACTTCCACTTCACCTTCGAGAACTTCAGGCCCACCGATTCGGCGATGATGGTGCCCTCTTCCACGCTCGGGTTGATGCCGCCGATCAGGACGTTCTCGAGTTCGATCTCGAAGTACTTGATGCGGTCGCCCTGGCCGTCGGCGCGCATGAATTCCAGCTTGGCTTTCGGGATCGTCTTGCCGGCCGAGCAGGTCTGCAGCAGGATCGGCGAGGACAGGTCGGCCAGCTTGGTCAGGGTGATCTCCTGGTGCTCGCAGCGCTCGGCGGTGTGGCCGCCGCCGGTCGACGCGGTGGCCGAACGCGGCTGCGACACGCCCCACTTCACGGCGGTGCACTCGATCCAGTCCTTGTGCTTGTCGTCCATCGATTCGCCCTTGATCCCATCGATCTGCAGGTACACGTCAATTGCCATGTTCTACTCCAGGTTGGTTATTGCGGTGGTTGATAAAAAGATCAGCTTTTGGTCGACTGCGGAAGCTCCGCGACCAACCGGAGCGAAACGGACAATTCGTCGAGCTGGAAGTGCGGGCGCAGGAACGACACCGCGCGGTACACGCCCGGGCGGCCCGGCACTTCCGACACCTGGACGCTGGCTTCGCGCAGCGGGAACTGCGCCTTCTGGTCCTGGCTCGCGTTATCGTCGAGCAGGACGTACTGGGTCAGCCAGCGGTTCAGGTAATCCTCGACATTCGAGGCGGCGGCGAAGCTGCCGATCTTGTCGCGCATCATGGCCTTCATGTAATGCGCGATGCGCGAGACGGCGAAGATGTACTGCAGCTGCGACGACAGCACGGCGTTGGCGTTGGCGGCTTCGTTGTTGTACTTGCGCGCCTTCTGCGCCGACTGCGCGCCGAAGAAGGCCGCGTACGAGGTGTTCTTGCAATGCACCAGCGAGATGAAACCGAGGTCCGACAATTCCTTCTCGCGGCGGTCGGTGATCGCCACTTCGGTCGGGCATTTCAGCGCCACTTCGCCTTCGTCGGTTTTGAAGGTGTGGGTCGGCAGGTTCTCGACCAGGCCACCGCCTTCGACGCCGCGGATCGCCGCGCACCAGCCGTAGTCCTCGAAGGCCTGGGTCAGGCGCGCGCCGAAGGCATACGCGGCGTTGCACCACAGGTACTTCGAGTGATCACTGCCATCCACGTCTTCGACATAGTTGAAGCCTTCGACCGTCATGCCGTCGGCCGGGTGATACGGCAGGCGGCCGAGAAAGCGCGGCAGTGTCAGGCCGACGTAGCGCGAATCTTCCGAATCGCGGAACGCCTTCCACTTGGCGTATTCGGCGGTGTCGAACACCTTGGCCAGGTCGCGCGGTTTACCCAGGTCGCCGAAGCTCTCGACCCCGAACAGTTCCGGATTGGTCGAGGTGATGAAGGGCGCATGGCTGGCGGCGGCCACGTGCGACATCTGCTCCAGGAAGTAGACGTCTTCCGGCTGGCGCGAGATCTCGAAGTCGCCGATCAGGGTGCCGTACGGCGCGCCGCCGAAGGTGCCGAATTCTTCTTCGTAGATCTTCTTGAACATGGTGCTCTGGTCGAACTCCATGGCGGACTGGAAGTCCTTGACGAGTTCGCGCTTGCTGGCATTGAGCATGCGGATCTGCAGATTGCTGCTGGTGTTGCTGTTCTTGACCAGGTATTGCAGACCGGTCCAGCTGCGCTCCAGCTTCTGGAACTCGGGTGCATGCATGATGGCGGAGAGCTGTTCCGAGATCATGCGGTCCAGTTCCGCCAGGCGTGCGTCGATGGTGGCCGACAGGTTCGACGACATCACCATCGTGCCCTGCATCACCTGGCTGACCAGTTCCGAGATCAGGTCGCGTGCGCGTTCATGCTCGCTGGTCGAACGCGCCACCCGGCTCTCGGCGACGATCTGGTCCAGCAGCGAGGTTTCCAGTTCCGGTGCCGTAGTGGCACCATTGTGCGATTCGAGTACCGCCGCCATCTCAGCCCTCCCCGCCGTCGCTGTTGTCATTGCTGTTGCCCTGCTTGCGCAGGCTGTCGAGTTTCTCGGTATTGCCCAGCACCTCGGTCAGGATGTCTTCCAGCTTGTCGTTCCCGGCCAGCTTGTTGCGCAGGTCGGCCAGCTTGGTGCGCGCCTCCAAGAGGCCGGCCAGCGGCGCCACCTGGCGCACCACGGATTCAGGCCGGAAGTCGTCCATCTCGCGGAACTGCAGCTGCACGCCGAACTGGCCGCCTTCGTCCGACAGGTGGTTGTCGACCTTGAAGCTGGCCACCGGCGCCACCGCGCCCAGCACCTCGTCGAAGTTGCCGGCGTCGACGTTCACGAACTTGCGGTCCTTCAGGCGCTTCTTCTCGACGTTCGGATCGTTGCCGAAGTCGCCGACCACGCCGACCACGAACGGCAGCTCCTTGTTCTCGATGGCGTCGCCGATCTCGACGTCGTAGGTCATCTGCACGCGCGGCGCGCGCACCTTCTGCAAGCGTTTTTGCACGCTTTCGTTCTTGGCCATGGCGACTCCAGTGGATTGAAGCGGGATCGAAAGGCCGGCGGGCGCCGGCCCGGATTCATTTCAGTACGTCGAACGGGCTGCCGCTTGCAGCAGCGGCGGGCTTGGACGGCCCCGCCACCGCTGGTTGCGATGGGGTCTTGCGCGCCGGCGGGTCTTTGCGCACGGCCTGGCGCGACGACACCAGCACTTCCTCGCCCAGGCTGGAACGCAGCAGTTTGGCCAGATCCTGCGCTTCGCTGCGCACCGATCCCTGCAAGTTGTTCTTGCGGGTCAGGTCGGCCAGCGCCTTGCTTGCCACGCGCAGGCCGCTGACGGCCAGAATGCTGTAGGCCAGCGTGTCGTCGGGGTCGCGCGCCAGCGCTTCCTGGGCGTTGGAGATGGCTTCGCCGTACTGGGTGGCGTCGAAGCGGATCTGGGCCATGCGCACCCACGGCTTCTTGTCGACCGGGTGCGCCACGCTGGCCTGCTTGAGCAGGCCGACGGCTTTTTCGCTCTGGCCCGAAGCGAGAGCGGCGTCGGCTTCGGCATAGATGTTCGGGGATACGGCGGCGCGCTTGTCGGCGCTGGCAGCGTTGGGGGTTTCGCACCCGGCCAGTGCGGCGACGGCGGCCGCAGCGACTAGCACGGGTAACAGGCGATTGCGGATCATGCTCGGCTCTCCAGGGTGTGAACAAGCCACCATTATTCGCATCGCGTCTTCACTGAAATTGTGCCCTGTCAATGATTGATAAGTTCCCGCTGGCGGTGTGGCATACGCGTCGCATTTGCGCGGCGTCAGTGCTGCGCCCGGACGGGTCGGGTTCAATCGGTCGCTGGTGCGCGCCAACAATTCCGAGGAGAAAGCATGAACCCCATCCGCCCAGCCCTTTCCCTGTGCTGTCTGTTGCTGGCCGCCACGCTCGGCGGCTGCGGCGGTACGGCGCTGGAAGCCATCGGGCTGCGCAAGCCGCCCGAGATTCCGGAGCTGCAAAAGCCGCCGCGCAACGTACCACTGCGCCTGCATGCGGCCCAGCGCCTGAACGTCAACGAGCGTGGGCAGCCACTGGCCCTGGCGGTGCGGGTCTACAAACTGCGCCAGAAGGATGTGTTCGAGGCGGCGCCGTTCGCCGCTTTTCTCAATCCGCAGGCCGAACGCGAAAGCCTGGGCGCCGACCTGATCGACGTGCGCGAAATCATGCTGGTGCCGGGCCAGCGCTACGAAGCCGTGGAAAAGGTCGGGCGCGAAGCCGGCGCGGTCGGCGTGGTGGCGCTGTTCCACCGTCCTGCCGGACAACGCTGGCGCACCACGGTCAGCGCCGCCGAGGCCGAGCGCAACGGCATCGACATCGGCCTGTACGGCTGCGCGCTCGGCGTCAACGGCGCCGCCGCGCAGGCCGTGGCGTCGATCGCGTCCGTGCGCTGCCAGTGAAACGATGAACTCTTTCGCAAGTTAATGATGTCCGACCAATCGAGCGAGGCCGACGTGAGCATGCCATCCAAGGTCTTATGGGGCGAGGGACTGTTTCTGCGCCCCCAGCATTTCCAGCAACAGGACCGCTACCATGAAGCGCGGCTGAACCAGACCGCCTGCGCGCTGCACCCGTATTGCTGGGGCGTGCGGCGCCTGGCGGTCGACCTCGACGCGCTGCGCAACGATGTGCTGCGCATCGACGAACTGTCGCTGCTGTTCCCGGACGGCGAAGTGTACCGCGCGCCGGGCGGCGATCCGCTGCCGCTGCCGGTGCGCCTGGGTGAGCTTGCCGGCGCGCCGCAGACGGTCACCTTCCACGCCGCCCTGCCCTCGCTCAAGACCCACGGCGAGAACTGCACCATCGGCGACGACAGTTTCGACCAGCTTGACGCGCCGACGATGCGCTACGGCCGCCACGAGCGCGAGACCCAGGACCTGTACACCCAGGCCGCCGACGCCCCGGTCACCTACCTGCGCAAGACGCTGCGCCTGGTGCCCGACAGCGAAGCGCTGGAAGCCTACGAGAGCTTCCCGCTGCTGCGCCTGCGCCGCGTCGCCACCGGCGGCTTCGAGGTCGATCCCGGCTTCATCCCGCCCAGCATGTCGATCGATGCCGTCAGCGGCCAGTCGGCCGGCCTGCATACCGGCCTGGCGCGGCTGATGGAAAAGCTGCTGGCCAAGGTCAATGCCCTGTACGGCGACCTGCGCGAACCGAGCCGCAACGTGGTCGAGATCCGCGGCGGCGACGTCTCTTCGTTCTGGCTGCTGCACACCGCCAGCGCCGGCTACGCCGCCCTGGCCCACTTCCTGCACCATCGCGAACTGCATCCCGAGCGCCTGTACGGCGCGCTGCTGGCGCTGGCCGGCGGCCTGATGACCTATTCGCGCAGCTACCGGCTGGAAGACCTGCCGTCCTACGTGCATGCCGATCCGGGTCCGCAGTTCGCGCGCCTGGACGGCATCATCCGCGACCTGCTCGACACCGTGATCTCGTCGCGCTACTTCACCATCGCCCTGCACAAGGACCGTCCCAACTACTACCTGGGCGCGCTCGACTCGGGCCGCATCAACCTGCAGACCACGCTGTACCTGGCGGTATCGGCCGACATGGCGGCGCTCAAGCTGGTGGAAGCGGTGCCGCTGCAGTTCAAGATCGGTGCGCCGGAAGACGTCGACAAGTTCGTGCTGTCGGCGCTGCCGGGGGTGAAGCTGGTGCACGCGCCGCAGGTGCCGGCGGCGATTCCGGTGCGGCCGGACACCTATTACTTCGTGCTCGAGAACCGCGGCGCGCTGTACGAGTCGATGCTCAAGTCGCAATCGATCTCGGTCTACGTGCCGGGCGGGCATGGCCCCGGTGGCCCGGCGCCGGGAGGACACGCTGCGGCCCACACCGCGCCCGGCATCCGAGACCTGCGGCTCGAACTGATCGCGGTGTCGGCATGAACGCCTTCATCGAGCGCCGCGCCGCGCCTGCCGGCGAAAAGGGTGCCGGCCGCGAACAGCGGCTGGTGGACATCATGTACGAAGGTTTCTATGCGCTGTTCCTGCTGCAGAACGGCTGCGGGCCGCAGGACAAGGGCGCCTTCGCCGACAACATGACCGCCTTCCTGGCCGACGTCGACCGCAACGCCAAGGGCCTGGGCATCGCCGCCGAAGACGTGACGGCGGCCAAGTATGCCTTCTGCTCGGCGGTGGACGAGATCATCCTGCGCTCCAGCTACGAGGTGCGCGAAGCGTGGGAAACCCGCCCGCTGCAGCTGCGCGTGTTCGGCGACCAGCTGGCCGGGGAGCACTTCTTCCACCGCCTGGAAGACCTGCGCGCGCGCGGCGCCCAGCATGTGGAGGCGCTGGAAGTGTTTCATATGTGCCTGCTGCTCGGCTTCCAGGGCCGCTACGCGCTCGATGGACGCGACAAGCTCGATTACCTGATCGCGCGCCTGGGCGACGAGATCGCGCGCATGCGCGGCCGCACGCGCGGCTTCGCGCCGCATGCCGAAAGGCCGGACCAGGTGGTCAACCGGCTGCGCAGCGACTTGTCGATGTGGGTGATGGGGGCGGTGTTCGCGGTCGTGGGGCTGGGCGGCTATCTCGGGTTCAGGACGGTGCTGGCGGGGGAAACCGAGGCGACGCTGGCGCAGTACAACGACCTGGTAAAGCTGCCGCCGAAGGCGGCGCATGTGACGATCACGTTGCCGTGATCGGCCTGGCCTGACGAAATTGTTAGCAGATGATTCGTCATCCCCGGACTAGGCGTCCCCCTTGGCGGGGACCCAAGTTCCTTGCGTACCACTCGCTTCAAAAGATGTTGCTTCGCTTGCGAACTTGGGTCCCCGCCTCCGCGGGGATGACGTGCTGACGACGCGGGGAAGAAATCAGCAGCCCGCTATTCTTGCGGCATTTACTGAATTACCTTGAACTCAATCCTGCGGTTACGCGCCTTGCCCTCCGGCGTCCGGTTATCCGCCACCGGCCGATCCGGCCCCTCCCCCGACACCGCGATCGAATCCGGCGCAATCCCCTGCCCCACCACATAGGCCTTCACCGCCTCGGCCCGCGCCTGGCTCAGCGACAGGTTGCCGGCGCGCGAGCCGGCGTTGTCGGTATGCCCGATCACCTCCACCCGCACGCCCTTCAGCTTCTGCAGCGCCGCCGTCATCTGGTCCAGTACCGCCGTGCCCGCCGGCGTCAGGGCCGCCTTGCCCGACTCGAATTCGATGATGCGGTCGGCCAGCGCCGTGTCCAGCACCGCCTGCTGCGACTGCACCACGCGCAGGCCGTTGTTGACGGTGTAGGTGGGGTTCAGGCTGGCCGCGATCTCGGCGGCGATGCGCTGGCGCTGGGCTTCGTCGGCGACGTCGCCGCGCAGGCTGACGCTGTTGCCTTCGATTTTCAGCTGACCGCCCTTCACCAGGCGCAGGTTCGGTCCGATCAGGCGTCCGACATAGGTGTTCCAGTTGGCCGGGGTCGAGACCGCGCCCACCGCCAGCTGGTCGACCACGCGGCCGGCGCCGTAGAGCGCGCGCAGGCGCTCGAGCAGCGCGGCCTTGCTGGCTTCGTCGGCCACGGTGCCGCTGACCACCACCGGCGCTTCCGCGCCGGCGCCTTGTGCCACCGTTACCGCCTGCGGATCGGCATGCGCCGCCCCGGCGGCCAGGGTTGCCGCCAACACCAAAGTGAATGCTTTCACGTCAGGCTCCAATGAAGGTCTTCATGAACAGGTCGCGCGCCAGCGGCAGCGGCAGGTCGGGCTGGGCCAGGTGGCTGGCCAGCACCCGCACGTCGCCATCGAACTGCAGCTGTTCGTCGATCCAGGCGGTGTCGCGCAGATGCACCTGGAACTCGCTGCCCACCAGCGGGTCGATCACCGCGCGCAGGGTTTCGGCCAGGGCCGCGCAAAAGCCCACCACCAGCACCGGCCGGTCTTCCTGGCGCGTGACGAACAGCGCCAGGTCGAACTGGGCGCGCCGCAGGAACGGCGCGATCAGCTCGAGCCAGAACGCGGCCACGCAATAGCGCGCCGCGCTGTCCTGGGGCAGCGGCAGCACCAGGCTTTTGTGCAGCTCGGCCGGCTGGCTGTGCATCACCGGCTGCAGCAGCAGTCCCAGCGCCAGCACCAGGCGCGCCACGCCGGGGCGCCCGAGCAGCGCGTCGAGCGAGCCGAGCGTGCCTTGCTCCATCCAGCGCGGCAAGGCGTTCTCGTCGCCCAGCCCGATGGCGCTGTCGGCGATCGCCTGCAGCGAGGCGGCCGGATCGGCATCGGCCAGCACCCTGGGGCAGATCTGTTCGAGGAACACCCACAGCGGCGCGAACGCCAGCGGACAGCGCGTCACGAACGCGGCCGGGTCGCTCAGCGCCAGCGTGCGCGTGGCCAGGAACGGGAAGCGGCGCCCGGACTGGTCGCGGCTGGGCAGCAGGTGGCCCGCCACCGCATGATGGCGCGCCGGGCCGACAAGGGCGAAGCTCACCGGCGGCATGGCGTCGTAATGGAAGCGCCAGCGTGCATCGGACGGCAGTAACGTCATGACCTTCGCCAGCCAGTCGTCGAGCATGCCCATCACGGCGGCGTCGTGGGCCAGCTTGATGAAGTCGGCGCGCGCCGGCACCTTGCCGAAGTAGCCGATCCGGTCGGGGCGCATCACTGGCCTCCCGTACTGGCCAGTGCCGGCGCGGCCGGCGCGCCGGGCGGCGCCGCCACATCGCTGCGCCCGACGATCGCCGGCGGCAGGCGCAGGCCGCGGAAGCCCTGGCCGCCGCCGGCGCTGCCGCCGCCGCCGCCCGCTTGCGGGCTGCTGACGATCTTGAGGTCGACCGCCACCGTCACGTTGTTCGCGCTCCAGCGCAGTTCGTGCACGCCGCCGTCCTTGCGCGTGCGCTGCGCCGCCTCGAACAGGCGCTGCAGGCCGAACTGGCCGGGCTGGTTGAACAGCTCCACCGTGCGGCCGTCGAAGGTTACCGCCGACACCCGCGCCCCGGACACGCCCTGCGGCCCCGGGTGCACCATATTGGTCCAGCTGGGCGGCGTGTTGCGGTAGCGCAGCTGCTGGCCGTCGATCTCGATCGTGTATTCGAGCGTGCCGGGCGCGCTCAATGGCAGCACCTGGAACACGGTCTGGGCCGCGCCGCCGCTGGCCACGCCGTTGTTCGACAGCGGCGCCACCCAGCCCGGGAACGACGCCACAGCCTGGGGCACCAGCGCGATGCCGATGTCGGCCCAGGTGCGCGCCGCCAGCACGTCGCCGCGCCGCACCACCAGCGGTCCCATCGAGCTGTTGACGAACTTGGCCACCGCGCCTTCGGGACCGAACACCTGGCCGATCTCGCCCGGAGTGGCTTCGACGGTGGAAGTGGCGCTGAACGGATACTTGGTGGCCAGCGTGCGCGTGAACGGCTCGACCACCTGCGCCTGCCAGGTCTTGTTGATCTCGGCCTCGGACGGTAGCACGATCATGGCGAAGGTCTGGGTCAGCGGCCGCACCAGCAAGGGCCGCAGCGCGCCTTTCTGGCTGTCGCTCATCCCGGTCAGCATCTGCTCGTCGACGTAGCGCAGCGCATCGGCCAGTTCCGAGCCGCTGCCTTCCAGCGTCTGCTGCATGAACTGCTTGGCGCCGGGGCCGGGGTCGCCCTGGTTCTTCAGTTGATTGAGCCGGGTGCGCAGCCGCGACAGCGCGTCGAGGTAGCCGGTCATCAGGGACGCTTCTTTTTCCTTCGCACCCACCAGCCGCGCCACGCCGGCGAATTCGCGCCCGATCGGCCCGGCCCCGCCGTTCTGCCCCATCAGCTGCACCGGATCGACCGTATCGGCCAGCGTGCGCGCATCCGACGGCGCGCGGCGTAGGATCACTTCCTTGACCCACTGGATCACGCCGCGCTCGGTCTTGCCCAGCGCCGGGCGCAGCGCGCCGGGATTGTCCCACGCCGTCTCTTCATAGATCGTGCGCACCAGCTTGGCGATCGGCGACGCCTGCGGGTCGCCCAGCCGGTTCATGGCCTGCACGCTGGCGTCGAAGCCGCGCAGGTCGGCCACCGCCACGCCCTGCACGAACTTGACCCATTCGCGTGCATAGTCGGCCTTGTACAGGTCGATCAGCGATTTCTGGATCTGTTCCGGGCTCCCCTCAAGCGTCAGGTCGTCGCGCGCGGTGGTCTTCAGCACCCAGTCGACCGTGTTCAGTTCTTTATTCGACGCATCGCGGATCGCACCGACCACGAACTTTTCCCAGGCCGCGCGGGTGAAAGCGCCGCTCACGGCATGGCTGCCGGCCACCAGCGCCGCATCCTGCTCGCCGACGATGCGCGCCACCGTCACCGCCGGGAAGCGCGTGGCGGCGCGGGTCCTGATGTCGGCGTAGACGCGCTCGCGCGCCGGCGTGCCGCGCACCACACGGCGCAGGTGTTCGCGGGTCGCGTCCAGCAGGCCGAGTTTGAGCGTCATCTGCGGCCAGGCCGGGTCGTTGATCTGCTCCAGGTGGAAGGTCAGCAAGCGCTCGGCGCTGCGGATCATCTGCTCGCGCGGCATGCTGCCGCGGTTCGTCTCCAGCCAGCCGCGCCAGTAGCGGGTCAGCTGGTCGTTCAGGTGGCCCGGTTCGGCGTGCCGTTTGTCGCCCAGCATCAGGTAGGTTTTCAGGGCGTTGTAGGCGTCGCCGACATTGGTGGGCGATGCATCCTGGTACGGCTGACCGGGCTTCGGGGGCGCGGTCGGCGCCTGTGCATTCGGGTCGAGCGCGGCGGCATTGTTGTTCACCTCCGTCAGCATCGATTCCAGCGCCGCCGTCACCGGTTCCACCATCACCGCGCGCACACCGGCGAAGTATTCGTCGCGCAGCTTGCGCTCCAATGTCTCTCCCTGGTACAGGCCGAAGGCCAGCGCCAGCGGCTGGTCTTCGGCGTAACGGTCGAGCTGCTCGATCCGGTCCTGCAGGATGTCGAGCGCCTCCAGGCGCGACTGCAGGTCGATGCGGCCGGCCTGCAGTTTCTGCACCTTCTCGAGATCGGACTGCACGTTGGCCACCAGCTGGCGGTTGCCCATGGTCGACCACGACCAGCTGCCCATCGCCGCGCCCAGCACGATGGTGGCGGCGAAGAAGGCGCCCACCTTCCAGCGCGCCGCCGACGGGTTGGTGTAGCGCTTGACCAGTTCGCGGTCGGCGAAGATCACCTTGCGGAACAGGTCGAGCAGGAAGAAGCCGGACTGCTCGCCAGCGCAGTCCGGAGCGCTGCTCTTGTGCTCCTGCAGCGCGAGGTCGAAGCGGCTGGCGACACGCCGGCTCGACAGGTCCTGCACGCTGCCCTCCTGCAGCGCGCTGGTAAAGTAAAAGCCGCGAAACACCGGCTTGAACTGATAGGTGTTTTCTTCGAACAGCGTGGCCAGGAAAGCGCGCAGCGGCGTCTTGATCGCCGCAAACTCCAGCGGGAAGGTGAACACGCCCGGGCGCATCGCGCTGCTGCGGTTGGCGCCCATTCCGGCCAGGCTCATTTCCTTGAGGCCGTCGACCAGCTCTTCGAACTGGCTGTCGAAGAAGCCCAGCACGTCCTGCGGCGCGGCGCGCCGGTTGTAGCGCAGCGTGGCGCCCCAGATGCGATCGCGCTCGGCGCGCTCGGCGCCGTGGAAGAAGTCCTGGAAGCCGGCGATCAGGTCGGCCTTGGTGAACACCACATACACCGGCGCGTGCACGCCCAGGCGCTCGGTCAGTTCCTGGACCCGGGTGCGCAGGTTCTTGGCCAGTTCGTGCGAGGCGCTGGCCGGACCCGCCACCAGTTCGGCCACGCTGACCGCGATCAGGATGCCGTTCACCGGCGCCCGGCTGCGGTGCTTACGTAGCAGATCGAGGAAGCCGAACCACTCGTCGCGGTCGTCGTCCTGCACCGAATAGCGCCCGGCGGTGTCGAGCAGGATGCCGTCGGTGGTGAAGAACCAGTCGCAGTTGCGGGTGCCGCCGACGCCCTGCAGCGCCTTGTTGCCGGGGATCGGGAAGGTCAGCCCGGAATGCACGATGGCGCTGCTCTTGCCCGCCGCCGGATTGCCGATGATCATGTACCACGGCAGTTCGTACAGCGCCGCGGCGCCGCGCGTCAGGCCCAGCTTCGAGGTCTTGATCGTGGACACCGCCTCGAGCAGGTTCTTGCGCAGCACGGCGACTTCGCCCTTGCCGTCGGCGTCACGGCCGCTGTCGGCGTCGGCCATCGCTTCCAGCAATTGCTTGGCCTTGCGCGCGCGCCAGGCGCGGCGCAGCATCCACCACGCCGCCCAGCAGGCCAGCAGCACCAGGCCGACGATGGCGGCCCACAACAGACCGACGCCCAGCAACGCGGCGCCGATCACCAGGATGGCCGCGAGCGCGGCGATACCGAACACCGCCAGCACGCGGGTATCGGTCAGGAATTTCCAGATTCGTGCCATGGCGGGAAATGTGTGGTTGCGGAAGAGTCCAGCGAGAAATGTCGCATGCCGAAGTAAGCCGGGATTTGAGCCGTCGCAACGCCCGCCGACCGTATCAACGGCGCATCACTCCGCGCATCCGCAACTCGATGTGGCCAAAATCCATCATCTGCCAGCGCCCGCCCCAGGTCAGCCCGAGCGACTCGGCCACCTGGCCATACAGCTGGTAACCACGCATCGCCCACGGATCCTTTTCCGAGATCACCAGCTTGCCGTCGCGCAGGAAGGCGCAATCGGCGGCCAGCCCGTACTGGTGCCAGCTCTGGAAGGCGCGCGCATTGGTGACGTGGCTGCCGGCACTGGCCAGCTCGTCCTGGCGCGCCGGGCTGCGATAGCCTTCCAGCAGCGCCATCTCGTAGCCATGCTGTTCCTTCATGATCTTGAATGCCAGCAGCAGGCGGGCGCTGAAGTCGGGATGCAGCAAGCCCCAGTTGCGGCTGGCGTTGACCAGCATCGGCCGCACCAGTTCCACTTCGCGCGTGGTAAAGGCGTCGGGCGGCAGTGCCACCGGCGGTACCAGCTGCTCACCGGCCAGCAGCGCCGCGATCTGTTCGTCGGGCAAAGCGTTGCTGCTTTCATACACCGGCAGCATGGTCGGATTGCTCAGCGCCAGCGCCAGCAGCGACGGCACCAGGATCACCGGCACCCCGACCGCGAGCAGCATGCGGTGCCGGCGCACGCCCTCGAACAGGCGCTGGCGCCAGTCGGTGGCGGCTTGCTCCAGCGCGGCGCCGGACTGTTGCTGCGCATGGCGCCAGGCCGGCACCCGGCGCGCGAACAGGCCGCGCACATTGAACACGCCGCGCGCCACCAGCGCGCGTCCGCCCGGAAACAGCACAAGCCAGATCAGGGCGGATGCAACACAAACGTACAGAAGGGCGATAAAGATCAGCATGGACATCCCCAAGATTGTTTCTAATCGGAATCGGAAAAGCCAATCTTAGGAGTGTTGTCGTGCGTCCTTCAGACGAAAATCAAGCCAGCTCGCATCCCCATCTGCGTCCCAACCTGATGTCGTCATCGCGCCGCGGTGGCCACGACGACAGCATCCTCGCCAAGCTCGAGCGCGAGCCGGCCCGCCGCACCGGTGGCCGCACCGGCCGCCGCCTGGCCTGGTACGGCGCCTCGGCCCTGGTCGCGGTGGCGCTGACCGCTACCCTGGCCTGGCTCGCCGCCGGCAGTGGCGACCAGGTGCTGGAAGTGGCCCAGGCGACCGAAAGCGACACTTCGAGCGCCGCCGGCACGGTGACCCAGCCATTGCAGGAGGCGCAGCCGACCACCGAAGAAGTATTGGGGCTGCCGCCGGAACAGGAAGCGAAGTCAGCCCTGATCGTCGACAGCGCGCCCGATGCGGCGCCGCCGCTGCGCATGCTCGACGCGCCGGCGGCCAGGCCGACGCCTGCACCAGCGCCGCCCGCCGCCGCCCCGCCCGCGCCGGTACGGGTGGCGGCGCCGCCGGTGCCCGCTAAACGACCCGAACCGCGGCCCGAGCCGCGCCCGGAGCGCCGCGCCGAACCGCGTGCGGAGCCCCGTGCCGCGGCGCGCCTTGAAGCACGCCCGTCCGCGGCCCGTCCCCGCAGTGCCAGTGCCCGTCCGCCGGCGCGCCCTTCGTCACGCTCGGCACGCACCATCAACCCGGCCCGCACTGGCGAGCACGACGACAGCGACGTCGCGCTGATCTCGGCCGTCATCTATCACGCCAACGGCCACGCCAGCGCCGACGGCAATGACGAAAACACATCGAACTGCGGCGACGAACCCTGCCGCGCCCGCCCTGCCCGGCAATAGCGTGGTAAAAAGTCCGCGCCGCCAGCCGGCGCGGACAAAAGCGCTGGGATTTTCCAGCCCGGGAGCGTTATACTGTACATAAGCACAGTAGGACGTTCCGTCATGATCAGGGTTCTGGAAAACGAGTTTTATTATCTGGACAATTTCCAGCGCGTTCTCGATTGGATCGGCGAACGCTATGCCGACCTGCTCGACGAGACCGAACTGGCCTTCCTGGCCGCCTTTCCCCTGCTGCCGCAGAATGCGCGCGCCCTGTTCGTGCGCATGGTCATGCGCAAGGGCGACCTGTTCCGCGCCAGCAAGCTCATGTATGCCGAGATCGGCTGCCCGGTCGAAGCCGCCAACCTGCTGCTCGGCACCGGCTGGATCGAGCGCGACCCCGAACTGACGCTGGACGAACTGTTCGAGCTGCTGTCCAAGCCCGAGATCGCCGAAGCCTTTGGCCCGCAGCTGCGCCACAAGAACGCGCGCAAAGGTGACCAGTTGGAAGCCTTACGTGAGGTGCTGAGCGAGGTCTGCGCCGAAGACGGCAACAGCCGCCGCTTCTCGGCCTGGTACCGCGCTTGCCCCGACACTGCGCTGCGCATCCTGGTCAAGCCGCTGTGCGACCGCCTGCGCCTAATCTTTTTCGGCAACCTGCATCAGGACTGGACCGAGTTCGTACTGTCCGACCTCGGCCTGTTCCGCTACGAGCAGGTCGACATCTCGCCGGCCTCGCGCGGCTTCCGGTCGCGCGCCGACGTCGAACACTACATCCAGCTCTATTCGTGCCGCGAACGCTTCGCCACGGCCCGTGACACCGGCGAGACGGTCGACGACATCATGCGCGACGTACCGCAGCACGCCTTCGGCAACGACTGGCTCGAAGGCCGCCGTGAAAAGCTGCTGTTCCAGATCGGCCAGCACTACGAAAAGCTGAAGGACTGGGACGGCGCCTTCGCCGCGTACGCGCGCTGCCGTTTCCCCGGTGCGCGCGCCCGTTCGATCCGGGTGCTGGAAAAGCACGAGCGCTTCGACCACGCCTACGAGCTGCTGTGCGCGGCGCAAGCCGCACCGGAGAGCGACGCCGAACGCCAGCACCTGACGCGCATTGCCCCGCGCCTGGCACGCAAACTCGGCCACGCACGCCTGCCCGCACGGCGCGCCGCCGCCGTCGATCGCATCGACCTGTGCCTGCCTCTGCCGCATCTCGATCCGTGGGTCGAAGGCGTGGTACGCGACCATCTGGCGCAGCAGGGCGAAGTGAACGCACCGGTGTTCTACGTCGAAAACGCCCTGGCCAACACCCTGTTCGGCCTGTTGTGCTGGCGCGCCGTGTTCGCCGCCATCCCTGGTGCCTTCTTCCACCCCTTCCACCGCGGCCCGGCCGACCTGCACAGCGCCGACTTCCACCAGCGCCGCGAGGCCGAATTCGCCGCCTGCCTGGCGCAGCTGGACGATGGCAGCTACCGCGACACGATCCGCCGCAACTTCGCCGAAAAATCCGGCCTGTCCTGCCCCTTCGTGCACTGGGAAGCGATCGACGCCGGCCTGCTCGACCTGGCCCTGCACTGCATCCCGCCGGCCCACCTGCGCAAGTGGTGCGAGCGCATCCTGGCCGACGTCAAGGCCAACCGCACCGGCTTTCCCGACCTGATCCAGTTCTGGCCCGACGAAGCGCGCTACACCATGATCGAGGTGAAGGGACCGGGCGACCGCCTGCAGGACAACCAGCTGCGCTGGATCGAGTACTGCGCCACCCACGGCATGCCGGTCTCGGTGTGCTACCTGCAGTGGCAGCAAGCCGCCGAGCCGGCACTGGAACAGGCCGCGTGAGCTATACCGTCGCGGTACGCGCGCTGTGCGAGTTCACGGCAAAGCAGGGAGACCTCGACCTGCGCTTCACACCCTCGCCCAGCGCCCAGGAAGGCATTGCCGGCCACGCCGTGGTCGCGGCGCGCCGCGGCGACGGCTACCGCACCGAGGTCGCGCTGTCGGGCGAATGGAACGGCGTGCAGGTGCGCGGCCGCGCCGACGGCTACGACGAACACGAGAATCTGATCGAAGAGATCAAGACCCACCGCGGCCGCGCCGACGCGATTCCCGACAACCACCGCCATCTGCACTGGGCCCAGGTGCGGGTCTACGGCCACCTGCTGTGCGCCGAACAGGGTCTGGAGCGGATCAACCTGGCCCTGGTCTATTACGACATCGGCAGCGGCGTCGAAACCGTGCTGCGCGAAACGCGCGACGCCGCCTGGCTCGAAAACCACTTCCGCGAACTGTGCGAGCGCTTTGCCGCCTGGGCTGCCAGCGAAGCCGCGCACCGCGCCGCGCGCGACGCCGCCCTGGGCGCGATGCGCTTCCCGCACGCCGACTTCCGTCCCGGCCAGCGCCAGCTCTCGGAGAACATCTACCGCGCCAATGCCAGCGGCCGCTGCCTGCTGGCGCAAGCGCCGACCGGCATCGGCAAGACCGTCGGCAGCTTGTTTCCGGTGCTGAAAGCGATGCCGCAGCAGGGGCTGGACAAGCTGTTCTTCCTGGCCGCGAAGACGCCGGGAAGGCGACTGGCGCTGGATGGCGCGGCCAGTCTGTGTCGTCCCAGCCCGTCCTCGGGCAAGACGATCCCGCTGCGCGTGCTCGAACTGACCGCGCGCGACAAGGCCTGCGAGCATCCCGACAAGGCCTGCCATGGCGAATCCTGCCCGCTGGCGCAGGGCTTCTACGACCGCCTGCCGGCCGCGCGCGCCGCTGCCGCCGAAGTGCCGGTGCTGGACCGCGACGCGCTGCGCGAAGTGGCGCTGGCGCACGACGTCTGCCCGTATTACCTGGGCAGCGAAATGACGCGCTGGTCGGACGTGATCGTCGGCGACTACAACTATTATTTCGACGGCAGCGCCATGCTGTACGCGCTGGCCCTAAACAACGGCTGGAAGACCAGCGTGCTGGTCGACGAAGCGCACAACCTGGTGAGCCGTGCGCGCTCGATGTACAGCGCGCAGCTGGACCGCAGCGTGCTGCGCCTGGCGCGCGCCAATGCGCCGGGCGAGATCAAGAAGGCGCTGGAACGCGTGGGCCGCGCCTGGTCGGCAGTCAACAAGACTGCCGCCGCGCCCTACCAGGTGCTGGAGTCGCTGCCGTCGAAACTGGTCGATGCGCTGCAAAACGCCGGCAGCACCATCAACGAGCACCTGGCCGCCTTCCCCGGCCCACTCGACCCCGACCTGCAGCGCTTCCATTTCGACGCGCTGGCATTCGTGCGCCTGGCCGAAGCCTTCGGCCCGCACTCGCTGTGCGACCTGTCGCGCGAGGGCCAGGCCGACCCGGTACGCGACTCGGTGATCTGCATCCGCAACGTGGTGCCCGGCCCCTTCCTCGGCCCGCGCTTCGCCGCCGCCCATTCGGCCACGCTGTTCTCGGCCACCCTCGGCACCTGGCACTACTGCTGCGACACGCTCGGCCTGCCCGAGAACACGGCCTGGGTCGACGTCGCCTCGCCGTTCAAGGCCGACCAGCTCGATGTCCACGTCGCGCACGGCATCTCGACCCGCTACCAGCAGCGCGCCGCCTCGGTGGCGCCGATCGCGGCCCTGATCGCGCGCCAGTACCACGAACGCGCCGGCAACTACCTGGCCTTCTTCAGCAGCTTCGACTACATGGACCAGGTGGCGTCGGCGCTGGCACGCCTCGATCCATCGATCCCGCTATGGCGCCAGGAACGGCGCATGAGCGAATCCGAGCGCCAGGGTTTCATCGACCGCTTCGCGCCGGGCGGCGCCGGGGTCGGTTTCGCGGTGCTGGGCGGCGCCTTCGGCGAGGGCGTCGACCTGCCGGGCGAGCGCCTGATCGGCGCTTTCGTGGCGACGCTCGGCTTGCCGCAGGTGAATCCGGTCAACGAGCAGCTGCGCGAACGGATGCAGTCGCTGTTCGGCGCCGGCTACGACTACACCTACCTGTATCCCGGCATCCAGAAGGTGGTCCAGGCGGCCGGGCGCGTGATCCGCACCGAGCAGGATCGCGGCGTGGTGTGGCTGATCGACGACCGCTTTGCGCAGCCGGGCATCCGCGCCCTGATGCCGGCGTGGTGGGAGCTCGACGCGCGTTCCACCGCGAACAAATCCGCAAGCGCGCCGGCAACCGCACCTGCGCTCTCAGCCTAGCAGTTCGCGGATCTTCTGGTAGCCGCTGCGGCTGATCGGCAGCCGCACGTCGCCGTCCAGTACCGCACAGTGATTGTCCTTGCTGACCGGCTCGATGCGCCGCACCGCGCCGACATTCACGATGTACGAGCGGTGGATGCGCACGAACACCGCCGCATCGAGCTGCGCTTCCAGTTCCGACAGGCGCTGGTGCTTCAGATAGCGCTTGCCTTCGGCGCTGATCTGCACATAGTCGTCCTGGGCCTCGATGTAGTCGATGCTGCCGCTTGCCACCACGTGCACGCGCGCGCCGTCGCGGATCAGGACCCGTTCCAGCGGCTGGTGGCGCGCCGCCGCCTCCTTGACCAGCGCCTCGATCGCCGGCGCCTGGTGTGAGTCGTGGGCCCGGTCCACCGCCGGCATGCGCAGCCGCGCCTGGGCCAGCGCTTCGGCCAGGCGTTCGCGCGAGAATGGCTTGAGCAGATAGTCCAGCGCATGCACCTCGAACGCGCGCAGCGCGAACTGGTCGTACGCCGTGGCGAAAATGTAGTGCGGCTTGCTGCCCGCCAGTTCCACCACCTCGAAGCCGTCCAGCTTCGGCATCTGGATATCGAGGAACACCAGATCGGGGTCGTGCTCGGCGATCGCCTTGACCGCCTCGAAGCCGTTGGCGCACTCGCCCACGATCTCCACATCCGGATGCGGCGCCAGGGATTCGCGCAGCACTGCGCGCGCCAGGTATTCGTCATCCACGATCAATACGCGCATCGTCTACTCTCCCGTTTCATAAGGCAGCACCAGGTCCACCCTGAACCCATCGTCGCTTCTGGTCCAATGCACGCCGGCTTCAATGCCGTAGGCCGCCGCCAGGCGCTGGCGCACGTTGACCAGACCGATCCCTTTGCCCTGCACCGGCGATCTGGCATCGCAGCCGGCCTGGGAGTCGACATCGTTTTCGACGCTGATGCGCAGCTGCGACCCGGCACGCTCGGCGCGCAGCCGCACCGCGCCCCCTTCGAGCAGGCCGCCGATGCCGTGCTTGACCGCGTTTTCCACCAGCGGCTGCAGGATCATCGGCGGCAGCAGGACGCGCTCGGCGTCAGGGCCGATCCGTTCTTCGAACGCGAGGCGCGGCCCGAAGCGTACCGCCTCAATCGCGATAAAGCGCCGCACCAGCTCGACCTCGTCCAGCAGCGTCACCTTGCGGTGCGCTTCCAGTCCCAGCGTCTGGCGAAAGAAGCCGGCCAGCTGCAGCGTCATGGCGCGCGCCGCGGCCGCGTCGATCGCAGTCAGCGCGCTGATCGAATTGAGGCTGTTGAACAGGAAGTGCGGATCGATCTGGGTGCGCAGCATGCGCAGCTCGGCCTCCTGCGCCAGCAGGCGCGCCTCCAGCTCGCTGCGTTCCAGGCCGCGGGCGCGCTCGAATTCCATCGCCAGGTAGTGCGCCGCCGCGCTCACCCCGTACAGCAGCACCCCGATCCCGAACATCACCGCTATCAAAGGGCGCGACATCGTCACGTTCTGCGCGTGCGGCACCAGCCATGTGCACAGCGCCGCCCAGGCGCTGCCGGCCGCGCACCACAGGAGGGACGCGGTGACGGCGCTGGCGCAGAACACGCCCAGTATCGCCGGCAAGGGCTTGCGCGCCAACGGAAACGCGCGGCACAGGTAATAGGCGGAGAAGCCACACACGCTGGCATACATCAGCACCAGCGGCAACGCGAACACCAGGCCGGCGCCGAAACTGCCGCCATCAAGGGCGCCGAGCAGGCCCGCCAGCATCAGTCCCAGCATCAGCCAGGCCGCCAGGTACAGCGCCGCGCTGCGCCGGCCCCAGGCGCCCGCTCCCATCAGCGATGCTCCATCAGCGCTGCCCCATCAGTTCCGCACCTCGACCCCGCCCATGATCGCGTAGCCGCGCACGATCAGGCGCTTGCCGTTGTGCGGCGGGGCGATGGTCTTTTCTTCGAACGCGCCCAGGATCGGCGTGCCTTCCAGGATCACGGTCCAATCGGGTGGCACCTTGAGCGTCAGCCCGCCCCAGAACGCGAACACGCTGACGGTCGCCTCGTCCTGGATCGACGCCGTGCGCAGGTCGAGCGCGCAGCCGCCCATGATCGCCGTGACTTCGGCGCCGCGAAAGTCCTGGCTGGCGACGCGGCGCTCGAAGCCGCCCAGCACCGCCACCACATCCAGCACGCTGTCGGTCGGCGCGCCATCCTTGAGCGGCATGCCATGCAGCGTGCGGCGCCCGCGCAGCGACTTGGCCACCAGGTACACGCCAAACCCGATCAGCGCCAGCGGCCACACGGTACGCCAGTCGAAATCGATCACGTCCATCCGGTGCAGCATCATCAGCACACCGACGCCGACCAGCGCACCGCCCATCAGCAGACCGCCCTGGGTGCGGGTATCGCACAGCTTGACGGTGCCTGCGACCACGAACACCATCGGCCAGAACGAAAAGGCGCGGTGCATGTCTAGGATGCCCAGGTTATCGAGCAGGAACAGCAGCCCCATGCCGATCACCAGCACGCCGAGCACCACCTGGCTGCCCACGCCGCGCGGCTGCAGATCATTTTTCATGGCGGCTCTCCAGGTGACTCGCGGCCCGGTTGCTGTCGTAGCGGCGCGCGATGAAGGGGTCGAGCACCAGCTTGACGCCCCACATCAGGATGAACAGCGGCCAGCTGTTGCGGAAGGTGAGTCCGAAGGCGTTCTCGAACACGGCGAACAGCCACAGGCCGGTGAACACGGTCCACAAGCCGTTGCCAAATTCTTTCGGACTCGGATAGCCGATGGTCTGGGCCACCCCGATCACCACCAGCAGCAGCGGCGCGTAGTGCCAGTAGTCCTGGGCGTCGATGTGGCCCAGGCGGTCCAGCAGCACCACCGTGCCCAGGATGATCAGCGCCAGGCCCCACAGCACCTGCTTGCGCCAGCGGTATGCATCGTCGGTATTCATTGATTCGGCTCCATCGGTGATTGAACGTCGGTACAGGAGCAACGATAACAAGAACCGCGGCCGGAGCAAAACCGCTTTTCGGCGAACGGCGGGCGGCGGGCGGCGAATGGCGAAAAAAGTGGAACGGAACGCGCAGACGTCGGCCCGCGACGCGATCAGCCGCGGCACAGGGACGTAAAAAAGCCCGCCTCGGGGGGCGGGCTTTTTCGCTGCGCGAAGCGCGATCAGGCGGCGACGGCCTGTGCCTCGTCGCGTGCGCGCATGCCTTTCGGCTGGTTGCGGTACTTGGCGCGCGCTTCCGCCTGGCGGATCGCTTCGCGGGCGACGTTGGTGCGCTTGATTTCCTGGCGTTCTTTCTTGCCGCGGTGTTGTGCGATGTGCTTGCTGCCGATCTTGCTGGTCATGGATGTCTCCTTGGGTTGAGGCTTGCCGGGTGGCGCCAGGCTGGCGCGCTGCGGCGGATGATGGGCCGGTTGGTGAACCGGCTCGCGTGTTGGATCAGATGCGGGATCAGGTGCGGTTGGTACCCATCTTGAGATCGGCCGGCATCAGCATGCCCCATCCAAGCTGGCGCCGGATCTCCTCGGGCGTCGGAGGCGGTGCGCTGGCACGGGCGCGCCGTTCGAGGTAGGCGCGAACCAGCTGCTTGGGTGCTTGCTTCACTTTTGACATGGCAACCTCCGCTTCCGATACGGACCGCCGTTCCAGCGACAGGCAACGGCGGCCCTGAATTGGTGCCGGTCCTCGAGGCGACCGGCTAACCTGTTGAGATAGTTGGAATGCGCCGAATCGAATCGCGCGTTCCTCACTCAGACAGGTGAATCATACCGAGCCGTACGGATCTTCACCGTTAGGTGCCGCACACTATGGCGACACGTCTCATGTTCGACCCGCTACTGCATTGATTGCGTCGCCGCTTCGCGCTTGATTTGACGCGGGCTACGGCATTTTCTTGATGGCCCACATGCGTGCATTACGCGCATAGTGCTGTGATGTTTGCTTTGCCTGACCCTCACTGCGCGTCGTCGCCGTCATCGCGCTGTCGATGCCTGGAACGACCTTCGGATTAACCCGGACGCATCGGCCGTCCATGCGTTCGTCAAAGCAGCAGTCGAGTGGGATTGATGATCCGTACGTCGTTCGTGAGCCGACGCTTGCGGTTCGTCCCGCAAGGCCCTCCATTCGGCCTGTCAAGACCGGGCGATCTTCGCCTGCGGCATGGCCCGCTGTCCGCCCATCGCATCAAAGTGGGCCACTTTTCAAAGCCCCGGTTTCTCCCATAAAGAAATAACCGCTTAAAAATAATTATTTAAATCTATTTCCATTACTCATCCATTCCAAACTTAGATAAGACGAAGTCCATCCCGATCCCGATTCGCCGTTGAGTGACCTCAAATCGATTATTCAATCACGGACAGATAATAAACTTATAAATGATCGGCCAATCCAATCAGCGCGTTATTTCGTCCCACTATTTTCACCAAAGTCGCTGAGTCATGCTTTGATTCAATTGCTGCGTACATTACGACTCATTACAGGCGTTTATTTATTTTCAGGACAAACAGCAAGCACCCCTGGTCTCCCGATAAGCCGATCGCCATGTCAATTCAACGCCTCAGCCTACCCAGACAGCTTTGCGCCCGAATCGTGTCCATGCATCGCACCAGCAAGGTCGGGTTGGCGATACTGGCCGACCTGACCGCCCTGCCCCTGTGTTTTTTAATCGCGATGATATTGCGTGGCGGCGATTTACAGCTAGCAAAACAATTCGATGCGGCATCGTACATGCTGGTCGCCGTATTAACTATCGGCGCATTCTGGCTATCCGATTTATACCGCGCCGTCATTCGATATATCGATCATCGCCTGCTGATGCTGACCGGCCTGGCATTGGCGATCGCGGTACTCGGCGCTTATCTGACCCTGGTATTGGTCGATGAAGCGCGTTTCCCGCGCAGTGCCCTCGCCATTTACTGGTTTATCGCCTTTTCCTACGTGGTGGTGTCGCGTATCGGCGCGCGCAATCTGCTGCGCAGCCAACGCCCTCCGTGCGCCACCAATTCATTGGCGGTCGCCATCTATGGCGCCGGCGAGGCCGGCGCGCGCCTGGCCCAGACCATGCGCGATGGCGACGAATACCGTCCGCTATGCTTCTTCGACGACAAGCGCGCGCTCACCGACCGCACCGTCGCCGGCCTGCGCGTCTTCCACACCGCGCGCCTGCTCGAACTGGTGGCGGCACTGCGCATCCGCACCGTGGTCATCGCCCTGCCCAGCGTCGCCCCCGAACGCCTGCGCGAGCTGATGCAGCGCCTCGGTCAGGCCGGCGTACCGACCCGCATCCTGACGCGCCTGGTCGACCTGGGCGACGACAAGTCCGCGCCGCGCGAAACCATCCGCGAACTGAAATTCGAAGACCTGCTCGGACGCCCGCCGGTGCCGCCGCGGCTCGACCTGTTCGCCCGCTGCGTGCGCGGCAAGGGCGTGCTGGTGACCGGGGCCGGCGGCTCCATCGGCAGCGAACTTTGCCGCCAGATCGCGACCCTCGGTCCGGCGCGCCTGCACCTGCTCGATCACTCCGAGTACGCGCTCTACACCATCCGCCAGGAGCTGGCCGCGCGCTTTCCCGAGCTGCCCCTGCATGCCCATCTGGGCTCGGTCTGCAACGCCGACCTGGTCGAGCGGGTGCTGGGCGGCGGCCAGGTCGACACCATCTACCACGCGGCCGCCTACAAGCATGTGCCGCTGGTCGAATCGAACATTGTCGAAGGCCTGCGCAACAACGTGCTGGGCACTCAGGTCGTGGCCTCGGCCGCGGCGCGCCACCGCGTAGCGACCTGCGTGCTGATCTCGAGCGACAAGGCGGTACGCCCGACCAACATCATGGGTGCCAGCAAGCGCATCGCCGAACTGATCTTCCAGGCGGCGGCCGCACGCGGCGGCGACACCACCTTCTGCATGGTCCGCTTCGGCAATGTGCTTGGTTCCTCGGGCTCGGTGATCCCGCTGTTCCAGCGCCAGATCGCGCGCGGCGGCCCGGTCACCATCACCCATCCCGAAGTGTCGCGCTACTTCATGCTGATCCCCGAGGCGGCCCAGCTGGTGATCCAGGCCGGTGCCATGGCCAAGGGCGGCGATGTGTTCGTGCTCGACATGGGCGAGCCGGTACGCATCGTCGACTTGGCGCGCACCATGATCGCCATGCACGGCTTGACCGAACGCACCCCACAGCAGCCGCGCGGCGACATCGACATCGAATACGTGGGCCTATTCCCCGGCGAAAAGCTGCACGAGGAACTGCTCACCGACGGCACCGTGTTCCCGAGCGAGCACCCGCGCATCATGCGCATGAAAGAAAGCGCACTGCGCCCGAGCGTACTGGAGACCTGCATCACCTGTCTGATGATGGCGTGCGAGACGCATGAACGCGGCACCATCGAATCGATGGTCAAGGCGATCGTGTCCGAATACGTGCCCTCGCCGCTGCCACCGGTCGTGCAACCGGCGCTGCCGGAGCCGGAGCCCGCGGGCCTGATCCGCAAGCTCGTGCCATTCCGGATCCAGACGTGAACACCGGCGCCCCTCCCGGCTTGTGGCCGCAATCGCAGGCGGGCGCATCGCGTCGCCCGGTCCTGCGGCAGTCGGGGCGCCACTAACGGCACATATCACCAACTTCACGCTTCAACGCAACACGCAGGACAGCAACAGACCTACCGCAGCACGCTTCACCGCATTCGACACACCGCAAGCAGCACCGTATTCATCACCGTACAACCCGAGGAAAACCATGCGAGACGAGAATCAATCAGTTCACCTGGAGCAGCTGCTGTCCCGGCTGCGCGAGCGCCAAGCCGTGATCGGCATCGTCGGTCTCGGCTACGTCGGCCTGCCGCTGGCGTTGCGCTATGCCGCCGCGGGCTTTCGCGTGCTCGGGATCGACATCGACGCCGACAAGGTCGCCCGCCTCAACCGCGGCGACAGCTATATGCAGCACATCGGCGCCGCCGACATCGACGCCGCGCGCGCCGCCGGCTTCAGCGCCAGCACCGATTTCCAGCGCGCCGAAGAACTCGACGCCCTGGTGATCTGCGTCCCCACCCCGCTCACCGCCTACCGCGAACCCGACCTGTCCTACGTGCTCGGCACCGTCGACTCGCTGCTGCCGTACATGCGTCCGGGCCAGCTGCTGTCGCTGGAAAGCACCACCTACCCTGGCACCACCGAGGAAGAACTGCGTCCGCGCCTGGAAGCGCGCGGCCTGCGCGTCGGCCACGACGTGTTCCTGGTGTTTTCGCCCGAGCGCGAAGATCCGGGCAACCCCAATTATCACACCCGCACCATCCCGAAAGTGTGCGGCGGCTCCACCGAAGCCTGCCTGGAAGCCGGCCTCGCGCTGTACCGGCCGGCAATCGACACCGTGGTGCCGGTCAGCTCGACCCGCGCCGCCGAACTGACCAAGCTGCTCGAGAACATCCACCGCGCCGTCAATATCGGCCTGGTCAACGAGATGAAGATCATCGCCGACCGCATGGGCATCGACATCCACGAGGTGATCCGCGCCGCCGCCACCAAGCCGTTCGGCTTCACTCCCTACTATCCTGGCCCCGGCCTGGGCGGACACTGCATCCCGATCGATCCGTTCTACCTCACCTGGAAGGCACGCCAGTACGGCCTGCATACCCGCTTCATCGAGCTGGCCGGCGAGATCAACAGCGACATGCCGCACTGGGTGGTAAGCAAGGTGGCCGACGCCCTCAACAACCGCGGCCGCGCCGTGATGGGCAGCCGCATCCTGGTGCTGGGCATCGCCTACAAGAAGGACGTCGAGGACATGCGCGAATCGCCCTCGGTGGCCCTGATGGAGCTGCTGCGCGCGCGCGGCGCTACGGTCGACTATTCCGACCCGCACGTGCCGATCTTCCCGCGCATGCGCGAACACCGCTTCGAGCTGTCCAGCGTCACGCTGGCGCCGGCCACGATCGCGTCCTATGACGTGGTGCTGCTGGCCACCAGCCACAGCGCCTTCGACTACGACCTGATCCAGCAATACGCCAACCTGATCGTCGACACCCGCGGCGTGTATCCGCCGCGGCTGCCGAACGTGGTCTCCGCTTGAGCGAAGGCATCCATGCTCCACTATCCTCCTCCCATCCTCGACCGCAAGATCCGGTTCGCCCTGGTCGGCTGCGGGCGCATCGCACGCAACCACATGAACGCGATCCGCGATCATGCCGAACGCTGCGAGCTGGTGGGCGTGTGCGACATCGATCCGCGCGCCCTCGACGAAGCCGCCGGCAACACCGGCGCCCGTCCCTTCGCCAGCCTGGAGCAGATGCTGGCCGGATGCGAGCCTGACGCGGTGGTGCTGGCCACGCCGTCCGGCCTGCACTCGCAGCAGGCGATCCGTATCGCCGCCGCCGGCCGCCACGTGATCACCGAAAAGCCGATGGCCACGCGCTGGGAAGACGGCAAGCGCATGGTGGCGGCGGCCGACGAGGCCGGGGTGCGCCTGTTCGTGGTCAAGCAGAACCGCCGCAACGCCACCCTGCAACTGCTCAAGCGGGCGGTCGAGAAGAAACGCTTCGGACGCATCTACATGGTCAACCTGAACGTGTTCTGGACCCGGCCCGACGCCTACTACCAGAGCGCCAGCTGGCGCGGCACCTGGGAATTCGACGGCGGCGCCTTCATGAATCAGGCCAGCCACTACGTCGACCTGCTGGAATGGATCGTCGGCCCGGTCGAAAGCCTGCAGGCCTATACCGCCACGCTGGCGCGCGACATCGAAGTCGAGGACACCGGCGTGATCAGCCTGCGCTGGCGCAATGGCGCCCTGGGTTCGATGAACGTCACCATGCTCACCTGGCCGCGCAATATGGAAGGGTCGATCACCATCCTGGGAGAGCGCGGCAGCGCCCGCATCGGCGGCGTCGCCGTCAACGAAGTCCAGCAATGGGAATTCGCCCAGCCCGATCCCGACGATGCCCAGGTGGCTCAGGCCAGCTACCAGACCACCTCGGTGTACGGCTTCGGTCACCCGCTGTATTACGACAACGTGATCCGCGTGTTGCGTGGCGAAGCCGAACCCGAGACCGATGGCCGCGAAGGACTCAAGTCGCTCGAGGTGCTGGTGGCCGCCTACCGCTCTGCGCGCGACGGCCGCCGCGTCGCCCTGCCGCTGGAGTATTGACCATGACTTTCACGCCTCAATCCTTGACGCCGGGCGCCAGCCAGACTGCAGATCCCTCCGCCGGCGTGACCGCGAGCACGGACGCGGTGACGGCGGGCGCCGCGGTCTGGTCTGCACCGCCGGCCGTGATCCACCCCAGCGCCATCGTCGATGACGGAGCCGAACTCGGCCCGGACACGCGCGTCTGGCACTTCGCCCACGTGTGCGCCGGGGCGCGCATCGGCGCCTACTGCTCGCTCGGCCAGAACGTCTTCGTCGGAAACGATGTGCGCCTCGGCAATCAGGTCAAGGTCCAGAACAATGTCTCGATCTACGACGCGGTGACGCTCGAGGATGAAGTATTCTGCGGCCCCAGCATGGTGTTCACCAATGTCTATAACCCGCGCGCTGCGGTGCCGCGCAAGCACGAATACCGGCGCACGCTGGTACGGCGCGGCGCCAGCATCGGCGCCAACGCTACCATCGTGTGCGGGGTGACGATCGGTGAATACGCCTTCATTGCCGCCGGCGCCGTGGTCAATCGCGACGTCGCTCCCTATGCCCTGATAGCCGGCGTGCCGGCGCGTCACATCGGCTGGATCAGCCGCACGGGCGCGCGCCTTGCCCTGCCCCTGAGCGGCAACGGCGAAGCGCGCTGTCCCGACACCGGCGAATTCTATGTGCTGCACGACGGCGTTTGCAGTCTGGCCGAGGCCTCGTTCGACGCGGCACGCGGCGCGGCGGACAAGGCGTCACGGGCGCCGGCCGCTCCCGCCCGTGAAGATAGTCCCGGCTTAGAGTCCAGCGCCGGAAGCGGCATCCGCCCCAGCGCTGGCGCCAGTTCCAGTTCCAGTTCCAGTTCCGGTCCCGGTTCCGGTTCCGGTTCCAGCAGTTGCATCAGCCGGAACATCGGCGCCGATGCAGACAACGCATCCGACCGCGCCGCGGGCGCCGCCGACACCGACACCGACACGGACACCGCCGCCGACGCCGACGCCGACGCCGATACCGCCCGAGGATAAGCCATGGAATTCATCGACCTCAAATCGCAATACCTGGCTTCGCGCGAGCTGATCAACGCGCGCATCCAGGCCGTGCTCGACCATGGTCAATACATCATGGGGCCCGAGGTCGCCGAACTGGAGCAGCATCTGGCCGCCTGGACCGGCGCGCGCCACTGCATCACCGTGTCCTCCGGCACCGAAGCACTGGTGATCTCCCTGATGGCGCTCGGGGTCAAGCCCGGCGACGAAGTGATCACCACGCCGTTCTCCTTCATCGCCACTGCCGAAGCGGTGCTGCTGGTCGGCGCCACCCCGGTGTTCGTCGACGTCGAATCCGCCACCGGCAACATCGACGCGCGCCTAATCGCCGAACGCATCACGCCGCGTACGCGCGCCATCATCCCGGTCTCCCTGTACGGCCAGCCGGCCGACATGGACAGCATCAACGCCCTGGCCGAACGCCATGGGCTGGCCGTGATCGAGGATGCGGCGCAGAGCTTCGGCGCCAGCTATCGCGGCCGCAAGAGCTGCGCGCTGTCGACGATCGGCTGCACCAGCTTCTTCCCGAGCAAGCCGCTCGGCTGCTACGGCGACGGCGGAGCCCTGTTTACCGACGACGCGGACCTGGCGCGGGCCATGCGCGAAATCCGGGTCCATGGCCAGTCGCGCCGCTACGTCCACACCCGCCTGGGCGTGGGCGGACGTATGGACACCCTGCAGTGTGCGGTCGTGCTAGCCAAGCTGGAAAGCTTCGAATGGGAGCTGGAACAGCGCCGGCGCGCCGCCGCCGATTACGACGCGCTGCTGCTTCACCAACTGCCGGCACTGGCGGTGCGCCACGACCGCACCAGCGCCTATGCGCAGTACACGGTGCTGGTGGACGATCGCGAGCGCGTGCGCGCCGAGCTCGACGCCGCCGGCATCCCGACCGCAGTGCATTATCCGCTGCCGATCCACCAACAGCCCGCCTACACCCACCTGGCGCGCGGCGAATCGTATCCAGTGGCAGAAGCGCTGTCGCGCACCGTACTCAGCCTGCCGATGAGCCCTTTCCTGAGCCGCGCCGACGCGGAGCAGGTCGTACAGGCGCTGCTGCGGGCTTGCCATCGCACCGGCGACGAATCCGCAGCGGCGCCGGACTCGACCAGCACGCCGGCCGACAGTCAGCCCGGCGCCGCGCGCAATCCCTGTGCGGCGTCGGCAATCTTCGCTTCCAGCCCATGAAGCAATTGCCGCAGTTCTGGCGCCAGGTCGTAACCGTCCTCGGCGGCGCGGTCGGCGCGCAAGCCCTGCCGCTGCTGGCGGCGCCGCTGCTCACGCGCATGTGCACGCCTGAGGAAATGGGCGCCTACAGCGTTTGGCTCGGCGTCATCGCCCTGAGCGCGATCGGCGCCACCCTGCGCATGGAAGCGGCGATGATCCTCGACCACGAAGCCGAACACCAGCGTACCTGTTTTCGCGTCGTGTTCTACAGCGCCACCATTACCGCCCTGCTGCTGACCCTCGGTGCCGCCCTGGCACGCCTGGCCGGCTTCGCCCCCGCGCTGCACCTGCCCTGGGCAGCGCTGCTGACCCTCGGCGCCGGCGCCTGGCTCACCGCCTGCATGCAGACCACCTATGCCTATGCCACTTCGCACAACGCCTTCGGCAAGGCGGCGCGCGCCAAGGTCACCACCTCGGCCACCATCGTCCTGACCCAGCTGGCGCTGCTGTACGCCGGCATGGGCGGCGCCGGTCTGGTCGCCGGTCACCTGGCCGGCCTGGTCGCCGGCTACGCCACGGCGCGCTGGCTGCTGCATCCGCCACCGGCGCCGATCGGCTGGTTGCCGGATGTGTTCCAGCGCGCTTATCTGCGCCGCCACCAGGCTTTCTGGCGCTTCTCCCTGCCCTCGAACCTGCTCAATGGCGCGGTCAGCCAGTTGCCGCTGTTCCTGATCGGTATCCGCCACGGGGCCCTGGCCGCGGGCCTGTACGCGCTGACCCAGCGCGTGTTGTCGGCACCGGTGTCGCTGCTGGCGGCATCGGTGCTGGAAGTGTTCAAGCGCGAATCGGTTCTCGAATTCCGCGCACATGGCAACTGCAACCGCGCCTACCGGCACACTTTCAAGGCGCTGCTGCTGCTCGGCACCGGTCCTGCGTTGCTGTTGCTGCTGTTCGCGCCGCCCCTGTTTGCCGCCGTGTTCGGCGCATCCTGGCGCGCAGCGGGCGAACTGGCCCAGCTGATGGCACCGCTGTTCCTGCTGAACTTCATCGCCAGTCCGCTCAGCTACGTGTTCTTCGTCGCCGGGCGTCAGAAAGCCGACCTGCTGTGGCAGGTGACGCTGTTCGCGAGCACGCTCACCGCCTTCCTGCTGCCCGGCAGCGTCAAGCAAAACGTCCTGTGGTACGTGATCGGCTACTCGAGCCTGTACCTGGTCTATCTGCACATGTCCTGGAACTGTTCACGCAACCGATTGGCGGCGGCATGAACACGCCCAACCATACGCCGCAATCGGGGCAGCACCCCGGGCCGCACGGACCGCCACACGAACTCCCATCCGGGATCAAATCGGTCGCGCCGCCGGGGTGGCCAGGAGTGTGGCAGGAGCCGATGCCCGGGCTGCCGTGGCCCGGCACGCCTCAGGGTGCCCGTCAAGGCGCGGCCCGCCAGCGGCGCGAACAGTGGCTGATGATCGGCTGTTTCTTCATGCTGTTCCCAGGCTTTTTCTTCTATCACACGCTGCTCGGTACCGGCACCACCGGCGCATTCCTGGGAGGCTATTTTGCGCCGGTGGCCCTGGTGTTCGCCATGCCGATGATGCTGGTGTACCTGGGTCGCATGCGGCGTGATGCCGCACGCCTGACCATGGTCGACCTCCATTACGGCCTGTTTTTCGCCTACTTCCTCGGCGTGGTCGGGGTCAACGCCGCAGGTGGCGCCAACCTTGCCATCGTCGCCTATCACGTGCTGGCGATCCTGTTCATGGTGCTGGTCTACGTCATGTTCTGCTTCATCGATTTCGACAGCCGCCGCTTCCGTGTCGTCGGGCTGCTCAGCCTGTGCGCCATGTCGGCCATCGTGTTTTCGTATTCCGTCGACGGCGTGTTCTATCTGGGCGCGCTCGGCATTGCCAAGGACAGCAATGCGCTCGCTACTTACCAGGGCTTCTCGCGCTCTTATCTGTTCACCTATCTGGCGGTGGTCAGTTTCACCCGCAGCCTGCCGCTGCGCCTGGTGCTGCATGCGGTTGGCGCCGCCACCCTGTTCGTGAATACCGCGCGCAGCGAATTCGTCGCCCTGCTGTTCGCCATTCCGCTGATCGAGCTCTACTACTCGTGCCACAAGCTGTATTTTTTGCTGGCCGGCGTCTGTCTGGCCACCGCGATCGGTCTGCACCTCGACCAGATCCTGGCCGCACTGCCCTCCAACCGCATCCTGGAGCTGCTCGACCTGTCGCACTCGACGTCGGCCAACAAGCGCCACCAGTTGACGGTGTACGCGATGGAGACCATCGCCGCCCATCCGGTGCTGGGCGACTACGGCAGCTACAAGCCGGGCTACTACTCGCACAACGTGCTCTCGGCCTGGGTCGACCTGGGCCTGTTCGGCATGGTCTACCTGGCGGCGCTGGCGATCGTCCCGATCACGCCGATGTTCTTCCACGAATACTTCGCCGCGCGTGCGCGTCCCCTGTTCCTGCTGGCGTTCGCATTCGCCTGCGTAACCATCCTGTTGCTGCTGTCGTCCCACTACTTCACCGACATGCTGCTCAGCGCCACCCTCGGTGCCTGCAGCCGCTATTCGTACGAGAGGAAACATGCCGCGCATCGTGCACATGACTTCAGCGCATCCGCGCTACGACACCCGGATCTTCGTCAAGCAGTGCCGCACGCTGGCCGCCCATGGCCATGAGGTGAGCCTGGTGGTGGCGGATGGCCGCGGCGACGAAGTGCGCGACAACGTGCGCATCGTCGATGCCTGCCCGCGCGCCGGTCACGTGGCGGACGCCCTGCGCGAGCGTGGTACCGGCACGGTCCCGCACAAGCGTCACGGTCCGCTCGTCACACGCCTGGAACGCATGCTGCTCACCACGCGCAGGGTCGCCGCGCGGGCACTGGCCCTCGAACCCGACGTGGTGCAATTGCACGATCCTGAGCTGCTGCCGGCCGGCTTGCGTCTGCAGCGCGCCGGCATCCACGTCGTTTTCGACGCCCACGAGGACGTGCCGACCCAGTTGCTCGACAAGCCCTATCTGGCGCCGTTCGCGGCGCGCCTGCTGTCCGCCGCCTACGCGCGCTACGAACGTTATGCCTGCGCCCGTCTCGACGGCGTGCTGGCGGCCACGCCGCACATCCGCATGCGGCTGGAAGCGTACAACGCGCGCACGCTGGATGTCGCCAACTATCCGCTGGCGGATGAATTCGTGCCCGCGACGGACGGCGAGCCGGACGGCGAACCAAACGGCGAGCCGCGCCTCGAGGTCTGCTACGTCGGCAGCATATCGGCGATCCGCGGCATCCGCGAACTGGTGCAAGCCTGTGACCTGCTGCGCACGCCGGTCACGCTGGCACTGGCCGGAGGTTTTTCGGAACCCGCGCTGGCGGCTGAAATGGCAGCCCTGCCCGGCTGGGCGCGCGTGCGCCCGCTCGGCCATCTCGACCGCAGCGGCGTGGCCCAGATCATGCGGCGCGCCTGCGCCGGCCTGGTGACGCTGCTACCGACCGCAAGCTACCTCGATGCCCTGCCGGTCAAGATGTTCGAGTACATGGCGGCAGGCATTCCCGTGATCGCCTCGGACTTTCCGCGCTGGCGCGCCATCGTCGAGACCAGCGACTGCGGCCTGTGCGTCGATCCGCGTGACCCGACCGCGATCGCGGCGGCAATTGACCGCCTGGCAGGCGACCCGGAGCTAGCGCGGCGCATGGGCGTCAACGGCAGGCGCGCGGTCGAGCAACGCTACAACTGGCGCCATGAAGCGCAAAAGCTGGTCCGTTTTCATGCCGACCTGTGTCGTCATCCGCTGGCGCATCGCCTCGCGCTTTAAGCGTATGAAAGTTATCGGTGGAAATTAATCTGAATATCAGCGATATCAACCGAACGAAATAAAAGATTCGACACTACCGATCATTTAAGCGAATCAAGGAAGTAATAAGCAAATCACTTTATTGTGGTCAGACGACGCATGAATGGGCAATCACATGTTTTTACAACACTACAATACATTTATTCAAGCCATTAATTTGCCCGTCGCAAAACTGTGTTTTCACGAACATATCGACCCGGACGATATCCGCAATACCTATCGCACGTTCACTCAGCCGCATCCACGCTTTCCCTTCATCCGTGCCAAGACGATCGGCGCCGCACTGATCGACCTGGCGCGCTTCAACGACCGCAATGCGTACCTGGAGCACATCAAAGCCAAGAACCATGGTGGCTACCACGCGAAACGGGCACGCAAGCGCGGTTATGTATTTTCAGAGATCGAGCGCAATAACCATATCGATGAAATTCACGAGATCAATATATCGCTCGACCATCGCCAGGGCCGCCCGATGGATGCCAAGTATATGGAGAAACGCGATGCATTCGAGCGCCGCCCGCATTTTCGGTATTACGGCGTGTTCGATCCAAAAGGAAAACTCGTCGCTTACGCCAATTTGGGCATTTACGGCAATTTCGCCGCTTATTCGCAAATGCTCGGCATCCGTAACAACGACGGCATCATGCACCTGTTGCTGGCCGAGTCGATTTGCCGTCTGATCGACGAAAAACAGGTGCGCTACGTCATGTACGACACCTTTTTTGGCGCCCAGCCGGGCTTGCGGACCTTCAAGACCATCCTCGGCTTCCAGCCTTATCGCGCACGCTATTCATTGCAATGAAAACGCTCCTGAACCGGGTCTATGCCGATTACCTGATGCCCAGCCGCCTCGGCGAGTACGCGGCGCTGCTGCGCGCTGCGGCCGAGGCCGGCTACGCGCAGGTATCGGTGCGCAGCTTTTTCCGCGACCTGAACCGGACAGCGCAACGCGGCCGCACCCTGGTGCACCGGCACGACATCGACAGCGACCTGCGCACGGCGAAGAAAATGTTCGCGATCGAGGCCCGCCATGGCGTCAAGGCCAGCTATTACTTCCGCCTGCGCACACTCGACTACGGCTTCATGCGCGAGATCGAAGCCGCCGGCAGCGAGGCCAGCTACCACTACGAGGAAGTCGCCGACTTCGCCAAACGCCACCGCATCCGCAAGAGCGACGAGCTGCGCCGCCGCTTCCCTGAAATCCGCGAACTGTTCGTGCGCAATATCGGCCAGATCGCTTCGCGCCTGGGCGCGCCACTGGCGACCGTGGCCAGTCACGGCGACTTCGCCAACCGCCGTCTGAAGGTGATTAACCACGAACTGCTGCGCGACGCTTCGCTGCGCGCCCGCTGCGGCATCGAATGCGAGTCCTATGACGTCGAACTATTGCGCGGCTTCGACATGTACATCAGCGACCGCAAGCACCCAGTCTATTACCACCCGATCTCGCCATTCGAAGCGCTCGGGCGCTACGAGCGCATCTGCCTGCTGACCCATCCGGTGCAGTGGGAAACCAACTGGATCGAAAGCACGCGCTGCAACCTGCGCCGTCTACTCGAAGAAATGGCGTGGCGGGTATGAACATCCTCCTGATCAACCACTACGCGGGTTCAGTCCATCACGGCATGGAATACCGCCCGTACTACCTGGCGCGCGAATGGGTGCGCCGCGGCCACCGGGTGTACATCGTTGCCGCCAGCTGCTCCCATCTGCGCCACCAGGCCCCGGACGCCGGCACCAGTTTGCGCACCGAAGAAAATATCGACGGCATCCGCTACATCTGGCTTCGCACGCCACCCTACCGTGGCAATGGCGCGGCACGCGTGCGCAATATGCTCGCCTTCGTCGCGCGCCTGTGGCGCGAAGCGCCGCGTCTGGCGCGCAGCGTGGCGCCGGACGCCGTGATCGCCTCCAGCACCTATCCGCTTGACATCTGGCCGGCGCACCGGATTGCCCGCCTGGCCGGCGCGCGTCTGCTGCACGAAGTACACGACCTGTGGCCGCTGTCGCCGATCGAACTCGGCGGCTATTCGCGCCGCCACCCGTTCATCATGTTATTGCAGGCGGCCGAGAACCACGCCTGCCGCCACGCCGACGCCATCGTCTCGATCCTGCCCAAGGTGCGTGAACACCTGGAAGCGCGCGGCATGGCGCCGCACAAGCTGCACATCATCCCGAACGGCGCCGATCCCGACGAATGGAGAGTTGCGGCCGGACCCGTGGCGGTCGCCGCACCGGTTCCGATGACGCCGACGGCAAACAGCCCAGGTGCGGCAACGTCCACGAGAAGTCGTGTCGCAAAGGCCGATCCGGCAACCACGCCCGCGTTGGTCGGCCTTGCGCTCGAGCGAACACCGGCGCTGGCCGAGTCGTGCAATGCATCAGACTGGCTGCGTGCTGGTTTGGCAGCACGGCCGACACTTACACTCGTCAAGTCCGCTACGTCGCCGGATTCCGACACGCCACGGCCCGGCCCGGATGCGGGTACTGGCAACATGGGGACTGCCAACGCGTTGTCCCGGCCGAATCCAGGGCCTTCCACGTCGGCCGTCGGGCTGGCGGTATCAGGCATCGGCGTGGCCGAGACCGCGCCGGCACTGGCGCGGCAAGCGGCATCATCTCTACCCCAGCTGCCGCCCGAATTGAGCAAGCTGCTGGGACAGCTGCGCGATCAAGGCAAGACGATCGTCGCCTATGCCGGCAGCCACGGTACGGCGAACGCGCTCGACACGCTGCTCGACGCCGCACGCCTGCTTCACGACCAGCCGCTGGCCTTCGTGCTGGTCGGCGCCGGTCCCGAAAAGGAACGGTTGCAGCAGAAAGCGCAGCGGCGTGGGCTGGCACAGGTTTACTTCGCCGCGCCAATCGCCAAGCGCCACATTCCGGCGCTGCTGGCCAATATCGACATCGCCTTCCTCGGCTGGCAACGCCAGCCACTGTACCGCTTCGGCATCGCGCCCAACAAGCTGCTCGACTACATGATGGCGGGCTGCGCGGTGCTGCATGCGGTCGATGCCGGCAACGATCCCGTTGCCGAGGCGGGCTGCGGCGTCAGCGTCGCGCCGGAAGATCCCGTCGCCCTCGCGCAGGGGTTGCTGCGTTTGCTCGAACTCGGCACGCAAGCCCGGCGTGCGATGGGGGCACGCGGCCGCCAATATGCACTCGCCCATTTCACCTATCCGGTGCTGGCGCAGCGCTTTCTCGATGTACTCGCACAGGAGGTTCCCCATGGCTGACCAGGCACTCGCCGATCCCGACGTTCCGGCTGGCGCAGGCAACGTGGCGCCGTTCGACGGCAAAGACGGGCTGACCGAACCTGCTGTGCCAGGGGAGGACGCCGCCGTCATTGTTCACGACGCGCCCAACGCCTGGAGCTGCCGTGACGCCGTGCAGGAAGCAGGTAGCGCCGCGCCCCCCGCCATCGCCAGTCTTGGCGGCAGGACAATGGTCGACGTTGGCGCACTTGCTGACATCGCCAGCGCAGCCCCCCCGGCGAGCTCCGTCAGCAGAACCGAACACGCCGCCAGCGCGGTGGACGCGTCGCCAACCGCATCTCAGGACGACTTCCTGCCCTTCGCCCTGCCCGATATCGGCGAAGAAGAAATCCGCGCGGTCGAGGCCTGCCTGCGCTCCGGCTGGGTAACGACCGGGCCGGTCACCAAGCGCTTCGAGGAAGCGTTCCGCGACTACCTTGGCGCCGGCGTCGAGGCGATCTCGGTCAACTCCGCTACAGCCGGACTGCACCTGGCGCTCGAAAGCCTGGGGATTGATCCCGGCGACGAGGTCATCGTGCCAACCCTGACCTTCACCGCAACCGCCGAAGTGGTGCGCTACCTCGGCGCACGCCCGGTGTTCGTGGATGCCGATCCGCACACGCTGAACCTGGCGCCGGATGCGGTCGCGGCGGCGATCACGCCGCGTACACGCGCCATCGTGCCGGTGCACTACGCCGGCCTGGCCTGCGACATGGCTGCCCTTGGCGCACTGGCCGCGCGCCACGGTCTGCGCGTGGTCGAAGACGCCGCCCACGCCTTCCCGGCACGTTGGGACGGTCGCCTGGTCGGCACGCTCGACAGCGACGTGACGGTATTCAGCTTCTATGCCAACAAGACCATGACCACCGGCGAAGGCGGCATGGTGGTCACACGCGACGCGGCCCTGGCGCAGCGCATCCGCTGCATGCGCCTGCATGGCATCAGCCGCGACGCCTTCGACCGCTATGTCGCGCGCACGCCGTCCTGGTATTACGAAGTGGTCGCGGCCGGCTTCAAGTACAACCTGACCGATATCGCCGCTGCCATTGGCATCGAGCAATTGCGCAAGATCGACCGATTCCACGCGCGCCGCGCCGCGATGGCGGCGCGCTATGACGATGCGCTCGCCGGCCTGCCGCTGCTGCTGCCGGCCCACCCCGGCCCCGGTGCCGCCCACGCCTGGCACCTGTACGTGGTGCGGCTGACCGAAGACGCCGGTGTCAAGCGCGACCAATTGATCCAGCGCCTTTCCGAGCGCGGCATCGGCACCAGCGTGCACTTCATTCCGCTGCACCGTCAGCCCTACTGGCGCGACAGCTGTGGCCTGCGCGCGGCCGACTTCCCGGTCGCCGAGCGCGCCTTCGAGACCATGCTCACCCTGCCGCTGTACACGCGCATGCGCGATGCCGACCAGGAACGGGTGATCGCGGCGCTGCATGACCTGCTGTCATGAGCAAGCGCGGCTTCGACCTGCTGGCGTCGCTGGGCGGCCTGGTGCTGCTGTCTCCGGCGCTGCTCGCGATCGCGCTCTGGATCCGCTGGGATTCGCCCGGTCCGGCGTTGTACCGCCAACAGCGGGTCGGCCGAGGCGGCGTGCTGTTCACGATCTATAAATTCCGCACCATGCACCAACGGCTGGAAGCCGGCGCCGAGCTGACGGTCGGGCACGATCCGCGCGTTACCCGCGCCGGCACGCTGCTGCGGCGCTACAAGCTCGACGAGCTGCCGCAACTGATCAATGTCGTCCGTGGCGACATGAGCCTGGTCGGGCCGCGCCCGGAGGTGCCACGCTACGTGGCCTGCTATCCGGAACCGCTGCGCCGCATGGTACTGTCCGTGGCGCCGGGGATCACCGACTGGGCCTCGATCCTGTACAAGGACGAGAACGCGGTGCTGGCGCGCTCGGCCGATCCGGAGCGCGCCTACATCGACACCGTGCTGCCGGCCAAGCTCGACTATTACGTGCGGTATGTGCGCGAGCGGTCGTTCTGGATCGACCTGCAGATCATCGCGCGCACGCTGGTGGCGATTGTCCGTTAGGCGGTTCGCATGATGCGCATGATCCATCTTGGCGACCTCGAAGTGGCGCTGCCACTTGCGGCCGCGCTGGGCGCATGGCTGGTGGCCGCCGGCGCCTGGCGCACGGCATTGCGCTGGGGTCTGTGTTTCGGTGCCGCGGTGGTGCTGGTCGGCGGCAGCAAGATCGCCTTCCTCGGCTGGGGCACCGGCCTTGCCGCGCTCGAATTCAAGGCGCTCAGCGGCCACGCGACGGTCGTCACCGCCCTGTATCCGATGCTGGCCTGGGTGCTGTTGTACCGGCAAGGCCCTGCCGCATCCCGAGTCGGTCTGGCGACCGGGCTTGGCCTTGGCGCGGTGGTCGCCGCGCTGCTGGTCGTCGAGGGCGAGCACACCGGTGCCGAAGCGCTCGGCGGCTGGCTGCTCGGCGCCGCCGTCAGCCTGGCCGGTATTGCGTTATCACGCGAGCTGCGCACGGCACGCCTGTTGCCCGGGCTGTGGCGGTCGCTACCGGTGTTCGTCGTCGGCGCCTGGCTGATGGAATCCGCGCATGTCGGCTACTGGATGGTCCGGGTGGCCCTGGCGCTGTCGGGCAACAGCCGTCCCCATGCGTGGGATACCTGTAGCTAATTCTTCACCAAAGGAGCAAGAGATGCCTTCCCTATCCCTTCCCACCCTGCGCTGTCGGGCGCAATCGAACCTCAACGAGCACCCACTGCAGTCGCTGGCGCTGTCGCTGCTGCGCGGGCTGGCGGCGCTCGAGGTCGCGGCGGGACACTTGCGCTCCGAAATCTATCCCGGCTTGCGCTCGCTGGCGGATCCGACCTTCGCCTATCAGGTATTCGCCTTCGTCACCGGCTTTGCGCACCAGGCCGTGATCGTGTTCTTTCTGATCAGCGGCTGGCTGGTCGGCGGCAGCCTGCTCAATCGCCTGCACCACCCGCGCGCGCTCGCCAACTACGCGATCGACCGCGTCACGCGCCTGTGGACCGTGCTGCTGCCGACGCTGGTATTGATTCTGCTGATCGGCATGGCGATCGGCGAAGCCCATCCCGGCCAGGTCGACGCTTCGCCCGCCAACAACTATTCGGCGCTGAGTTTCATCGGCAACTTGCTGGGCCTGCAAACGATTCTGGTCCCTAACTTCGGCGGCAACTATGCCTTGTGGAGTCTGACTTACGAAACCTGGTACTACGTCCAGTTTCCGCTGCTGGCGCTGGCCTTGTTCGGGCATGGACGCTGGCGCCGCGCCGGGTGCGCGGCCGCCTTCGTGTTACTGGTCTTCGCGCTGCCGGGCATGATCTCGACCTATTTCATTCTCTGGCTGCTTGGCGCCGCCTTCTCACGTATCGAACTGCATTGCGGGAACGCGATGCGCGCGACGCTGCTGCTGCTGACGGCCATCCTGTTCAGCTATTACCGGCTCACCGGCAGCAACAATGAGCTGGTGCCCGAATCGTTCTGGCAAGACCTGATCTGCAGCATTCCCCTGCTCCTGTTGCTGGCGTCGCTGCATCAGCCGGTCGACACCCGCTCGCCACGCTTCGCGCGCCTCAGCGCCGTGGCCAACTTCTTTTCGGAATTCTCGTTCACGCTGTACGTGATCCACCTGCCGCTGATTTTCCTGCTGCTGCACCTCGGCGCCGAACACTTGGGACGAGGCCAGCTCGATCCGCACGTCACGCTCGACTATCTCTGGTACGGTGCCATCCTGCTGGCATTGGTCGCGATCGCTTACGTTTTCTATCTGCTATTCGAACGCAATACCTTCCGGATTCGCCGCGCACTCAAGAATTGGCTGCTGGCACCGCCGGCGAAACGTCCTGTGGTGACGGTGTTGTCGCCAGATTGAACACAACGGTATCGGGGAGGTCCTGGCATCGGGAGAACGGGTACGTACAGGCGGCTGCGGGCGAATCTCGAGATTCGGGATCCGCGGCTGCCATCGCCTGCCGTGCCGAAGCAAGCTTGTGAAGCAGCCGGCATTGATGCAGGCCACCGATTACGGAATCTGGCGCTCGACTGGTCGAAACAGTACCAGGCTGTCGCGCAAGGCTGCACGAAGTTGAGCTGACTGGGGTGTTTACATTCCCCTCCATCGCCAGTTGCGGGGGGTGCGTTTATTCGTTCGACGTATGTATAAGATCAGAAGTCGGCTGGGGACGCTAAGGGACAAACAACAGAACGGTTAGCCGGCAACATGGCTAGACGGCTAAGTGGCCCGGTTCCAGAGTGGCCGAACGGCTGGCTGGATGGCTGGCTGGAGGGACCGCTCGGTGGCTGGGTGGCTGGGTGGCGGAGTGGCTGAGTGCCTGGGTGACTGGGTACCTGGGTGGTTGGCTTAGTGGTCAGGTGGCTGGGTAGCTGGGTAGCTGGGTAGCTGGGTAGCTAGGTGCTTGGGTACCTAGGTGGGTGCTTGGGCACCTGCGTGGGTGCCTGGGTGGCCGCGTGGTCGCGTGGCTGGACGATCGGGTGGGTGGATGACCTGGTGTCTGAATGGCAGGGAGCTGAGCGATTGAGCAACTGTAGGGGCACTGTCGGAAATCCGACACATGGATCGCCAGCCACATAGACGGTCTGGCGAATACGCGTATGCAAATGAGCCGATCTACGCATTCGCAAATGCGTTATCGCACTTTGCCAAGGTTGCGGATACTCCACCCAGCGAATCTCCATTCCAGATGCCGGTTCGCACGTCTCAGCACCTTCGCAAGTCCAGATCGCCGCGTGCCCGCTGCCAAGCTGTGCTCGCCCCTCAATGCAGGCGTGGAACGGCCATCAGGTAAAGGCTTCGGCGTGGCTGTGCTTCAGCAAAACTGGCAGTCGGCCTGCGAAATGTGCCATGCCTTTGCCGCGCGATGGCTGCATCAGGCAGCGTACCCAAGCTGCGCCGGACTGTACTGCGAACGATATTCGCCCAGGCGGAGGGCCATGTCGTTGAACAGCACGCCACGCGGAGAAATGCCGGCGTGGTTCAGACGCTTAATCGACTCGTTGATGTGGTTTTCGGTCGTCACCCCGGAGCGGGCGACGATGAACACGGCGCCGGCATGGGCGCCGATGATCAGCGCGTCGGCCACAGCCAGCAGCGGCGGTGGGTCGAGCAGCACCAGGTCGTAACGGGCGCTGGCGGCCTCGAGCAGGTTGGCGAAATTCAGCTGCAGCAGGAATTCGGAACGGTTGGTCGGCAGCTCGCCGGTGGGAATGAAGTCGAGGTTATCGAGCACGCCGCGGTGGATGACCTCGTCCACCGTCATGGCACCCAGGATGGCGCGCGACAAGCCGCGCACCCGGTCGACGCCGAAATAACGGTGCAGATGTCCATTGCGCAGGTCGGCGTCGATCAGCAGCACCCGCATGCCGCTGGCTGCCATCACGGCCGCGAAGTTGGCGGTGACGAAGGATTTACCGAGGCCGCGCGTGGGCCCGGCCACCATCACCACGTTGTTCTTAAAGTGCGGCATTGAGAAACGCAGCGCGGCGCGGAAGCTGCGCAGGCTTTCGACGGCAGGGTCTTCCGGCAGGATCTGGGCCAGCAAGGGCAGCACGCCATCGGGCTTCACCTTGCGCATCAGACGGTCTTCATTGCCGCTGTGCGGGATCGATGCGTACACCACGCGTGCGCGCAACAGGCGCTCGATCTTGGCCGGATCGTCGATGCCACCGCGCATGGCCTTGCGGGTGAAGGCGATCAGTGTGCCCAGGAACAGGCCGGTGACGACGGCCAGCGCCACGATCAGCGGACGGTTCGGCTTGATCGGACGTTCCGGCGCGATCGGCGCATCGACCAGCCGTACATTGCTGACCCGGCCAACCGAGATCAGGCGCAACTGCTGGGCGGTGTTCGACAGTGCGGTGTACAGGTCGGTATTGACCTTGATGTCGCGCGTCAGACGCGCCTCGTCCTGCTCCATCACTGGCAATGTACGGATGCGGCCCGCGATCGCTTCGATTTCGGCGTCAACTTCGCGGCGCTGGCGGTTGATGGCGGCGACCACCGGATGGTCTTCGGTGAAGCGTGCCAGCAGTTCGGCCTTCTTCTGCGTCAGCTCCATGCGCCGCGCGCGCGCGGCCGCCGCCTGCGCCAGGCTCATGCGCGCTTCTTCGCGCAGGTCGACGGTGCCGTGCGCGTTACGGAACTGGTTGTAGCGGTCTTCGGATTGCTCCAGCTGACGCTTGAGGATCGGCAGTTGCTGGTTGAGGAAGGCCAGCGACTTTTCCGCTTCCTCGGTCTTGCGTGCCAGGTTCTGGCGCATGTACTCGCGCCCGATCTCGCTCAGCAGGCCGTTGATGCGCTCGGCGTTTTCACCTTGCAGACGCACCTCGATCACGCCCGACTGCTTGCCCTGCTCGGTGATCACCATCGCGCGCTGGATCGCCTGGATGGTGCCGAGGCGCGACTTGCGCTTGATCTTGAAACGCGCGCCGGGCTTGGCCGTCATGCGGTCGACCTTGATCTCGACCAGTCCGTCCGGCGTGCGTACCCGGTAGCGCTGGCCGACGCTGGCATCGAAGGCGATGCGCTGGCCGCCGCCCGAGAAACGATAGCGGTTGCCGGGGCGCGCGGTCAGCACGAACTCGCGATTCAGCCAGCTCTCGGGCACCTCGAACACCGATACCTCGGCGCCCTCGCCGCCCCATACGAAACCGCCATAGCCGAACAGGCCGGGATTGGACAGCGCGCCGCCGTTCTGGCTGGCGAACCACGATCCCAGCACCGGAAAGTACTTCGGCTGCACCTCGACATAGAGCTGCAGGTTGTCGACCGCGCGCGAGACAACCATGCGCGAGCGCAGCAGCTCCATCTCGGCGATGGCGGCCTTTTTGGTTTCGAACAGCGACGACGCTTCGCTCAGAATGTTCTTCGATGCGTTCGGGCTTTCTTCCTCGACGTGGATCATCAGGTTGGCTTCGTACACGGGATTGGCCACCAGCGCGTACAGCACCGCCACCACGGTGATGATGGCGGTGATGCTGCCGATCAGCCAGCGGCTGTCGTACAGCGTGTTCAGATAGCCTTTCAGGTCGACGCTGGATTCCTCGGGCAGCGGCTCGGGTGGCCGCGGGTCGAACGGCACCGACAGCACCGGCGGGCTGTGCGATACCTGTGTGAGCGAATGCGCGTCGTGCGTACTGGTCATGCTGGCTTCCTCCGGCTCGGTGCGCTCACGGCGCTGACAGGTGCATCGGACATCGGCATCGGATCGGCTTTACACGGTCGAATCATGCATGGGCGCAAGACGCTCATGGACGCGCTCATGGACGTGCTCATGGACGCGCTTATGGCCGGTTGGTGACGCCGACCGCATTGGTCAGCGCGCCGGGGAAGATCAGGCTCAGGTTGCGATTCCAGTTGGCCAGGGGCGACGCGGCGACGTACACCACGTCCTTGGGACGCAGCTCGAAGGTTTCGGCCATCGCCAGCGCGCCTGAATCGCGGGCATCGAGACGGAACACGCGGGTGCGCTCGGCCGTCTTGCGCACCACATAGACCTGGCGCGCGTCGCCGCTCAATGGGCTGATGCCGCCGGTTTCGCCCAGCGCCTCATTCAACGTCAGACGGCCGTTGTGCATGGTGAGCGCGCGCGGCGTGATCACCTCGCCCGAGACGAACACCTTGCTTTCGTCGCGCGAATGCACGCGCACCACGTCGCCATGCGCTAGCAGGATGGTGCCGGGGTTGACGCCCTTTTGTACCAGCTCGCGCATGTTGACGGTGTAGCGCGCGTCGCCGCGCTCGACCACGATGCGGCTCTGGTCGGCCGTGGGCTGCATGCCACCGGCGCGGTTGATCGCCTCGACCAGCGTCATCGGAATGTCGTCGATGGCCTGCAGTCCGGGCAGGCGCACCTCGCCGTCGACATATACGCGGCGGCTGCGGTAGGCCTGCACGCGCAGGGTCAGGTTGGGATTGGCGATGTAGCGCGCCAGCCGCTTGGTGAGCAGCGCGCGCGCCTGCTCTTCGGTCAGGCCCTCGACCGGCAACAGGCCGGCAAGCGGGAACTGGATGCGTCCCTGGTGGTCGACCGCGAAGCCGGGCGGCGTCACGTTGGGCTGGACCACGCCGGCGTCGGCGGCCGAGGTGGCCATGGTCATGCCGCCGGCCGCGAGCTCGGGGTGGTCCCAGACCACGATCGAGAGGATGTCGCCGCGCCCGATCGTGTAGGGTGGCGGATGCTGCGCGAATAGCGGGCTCAGGTCTTGCCTGGCCGCCGCAGCGTTGGCCTGGCGTTCGCTGGCGATCAGGTTTTCGGTGATCAGCTCGGTGGGCGGCGCGGACTCGTTGCCGTGGCCCGAGCGCGCCGCTTCGCCGAAGCTGACGCCGGCGCTGGAAGCGCAGCCGCCGAGGATCAGCGCCAGGGCCAGAATCGGAACCAGGGTCGCCGCAGCGGACCAGCCTCGAACGCTGCCCGGATGGCGCCAGACGATGCCTGCAACTGAACGAAACAAAGCCATGATTGTTGCCTATCAAAAATAGTCGCGGTACTTGAACGATGCAGTCCAGAGTACGGCGTCCATCGGGCTTGGCTTTGCAGCTCGTCAAAAGGCAATCGGGCAGGGCGCGCGGCCGGGCCGGTCATACAGAACGTAAATCAGCGCATTTCTTCGAGCAGCTTGAGCCCGTCCGTGAAGCGCCAGATGCGGCGGATTTCGATGACGTCGAAACGTGCGGCCACGTTCGGCGGGAACGCCGAATAGCGCGCGTTGAGGCGCACGAAGCGGCGCACCGCCTCGTCCATGTCGGGCTGGCCGCTGGAGCGCACGATGGTCACGTCGTCGATGCTGCCGTCGCTGCGCAAGGCCAGGCTGACCAGGGGATCGGTGCGCACGTCGCGCGGTGCCAGCCGCGCGCCGCCCAGCACGGCATTGCGCTCGAGCTTCTGGCGCACGCTGTCAACGTACAGGCGCAGCGGCGCGTCGCGTTCGCCGCCGTTGGCCACGACACGGCGCGGATCGTTCTGCCCGGCTACGGGCGCCGGGACGCCGGCACCGGGGATGGTCAGGCCGCGCAGCAGCTCGCGCGCGCGGCTGCCTGGTAGCCCCGCAAGGGCACCCGGTTGCGATCGTTCGCCCATGCCGCTGCCGCTGCCAGGGGCGCCGACGCCGCTGCCGAGGCCGTCCGGCTGGCCGCTTCCCTGGCCCAGGCCGGGGCCCTGCGCCTGCAGGCGATCGGCCGCCGAACGCCGCGCAGCTTCGTCGGCCTGCTGCCGCGCCAGACGTTCGGCATCGGCACGGGCGCGTTCCTCGGCCTGCTGGCGTGCGCGTTCCTGTGCCAGCCGGTTCTGTTCCTGAATGCGCTGCTGCTCGGCCTGCTCTTGGGCCAGACGCTGCGCTTCGAGTCGCTGCCGCTCGGCTTGCTGCTGCGCCAGGCGCTCCGTTTCGAGCCGCTGTGTTTCAGCCTGCTCCCGTGCCTGGGCCAGGCGCCGTGCTTCGTCCTGGGCACGCTGCTGGGCGATGGCCTGCGCCTGCAAGGCCGCCTGTTCCGCGGCGCGCTGATCGGCCAGCTGGCGCGCAGCCTGCTCCTGCGCCTCGCGCTGTCGCAGCAATTCGTCATTGGCGCGGGCTGCCAGTGCCGCTTCCTGCGCCCGCCGCCCCTCCTCCTGACGCGCGCGCAATGCCTGCTCGTCGGCCAGCTGCCGTTGCTGTTCCAGTTGCTGACGCGCCAGACGCTCCTGCTCCTCCAGCTGCGCCGTCCTGCGCGCTTCATCGTCCGCCTGCTGGCGGGCGATCCGTTCGCGTTCCTGTTCCTGCTCCAACGCGCGCCGGCGCTCTTCTTCGGCCGCGATCCGTGCCAATTCCTCGGCATCGTCGGGGGCACTGGTGCTGGCTTCCTCGGCGGCGGACTGCGCCAGTTGCGGCGGCTCGATAATTTCTTCGACTTCCTGCGCCAGCAGTGGCGCCGGCTCCGGCACGACGTCGGGAAGCGGAACCGTGAAATCGGACTCCGGATTGGGCGCCGCGACGATGACCGGTGGCACGGCTTCGCGCACACGGCGCTTCACGGACGGCTGCTTGGCACGCTTCGGACGGGCGCGTGCGGGCGCCGGCGTTGCAGGCTCGATTGCAGGAGGCGGCGGCGGCAGGTCGACAAGACGCAAACCGGTCACCTTCGCGGCCTCGGGCGGCAGTAATGGTGCAGGTGCAGGCACAGGCTCCGGGACCGGCGCGCGAGGAGCCGCCGTGAGCGGAACCGATGCTACCGGCTCCGGCGCAAGCGCGACCGGCGGCGCAACAGGCGTCGCATCCGGCCCCAGACTCACGCTGATCGGTCCCCCGCTGCCCAGATCGAGTCCCGGCACGCCGAACTGCAGCGACAACAGCAAGCCATGCAGCAGCACCGATACGGCAATCCCGGCGCCAAGGCGACGGTCGCTGCGGATCGTGGCAGGGGATCGACTGCGTGCGGACGCTGATGGCATGTCGGGCTTGAGCAATTGTCAAGCTGGCATCTTAGCGTTTACTCAGCAGTAAAGCGAGGTGCACACGATACGATCCAGCCTCCGCCGGAGGCGAGCGCTGTGACGCAGGTCAGCGCTTGACCGGCAGGAAGGTGTAGGTTTCGCCGTGCGCCAGATACACCACCTCGCGTTCGAGTCCGGCGGCCTCGACCTCGCGCGCGAAGTCCTCGAGCGGCGACTTGAAGACGTCGTAGTCGTTGTAGTGGATCGGAATGGTCTTGCGTGGCCGCACTACCTGCATCATGCGCACGCCGTCCTTGCCGTCCATCGTCACCTTGACCACGCCCAGGATGCGGGTGCCGCCCAGGTGCAGCAATGCCAGGTCGATGCCGGGGAAGCGCTGCGGCACTTCCTTGATGTCGTCGATCACCAGCGTGTCGCCACTGATGTACATGCGATAGTCGGGCCGCGCGGCATTCTGGCCGAAATCGAGCACCGAGCCCATCACCTTGGGCAGTAGCGCCGCCACCCCGGCCGGTCCATGGCGGCCCGGGGTCGCGGTCACGCGCAGCTTGTTGCCGCCCTTGTTCACCTCCAGCTGGTCCCACGGATCGAGGCCGGTGACGCGAGTGAACCCGAGCTTTTCGAGGCTGCCGGTGGCCTGGCGGGTGCTGACGATCGGCACCGCACGGTCGAGGCGTTTCTGCACCAGCTGGTCAAAGTGGTCGCCGTGGAAGTGCGACAGCACCACCAGGTCGATCGGCGGCAGCTGGTCGAAGCTGATGGCGGGATTGGTCTTGCGTTCCGAGGTCAGGCCGTAACCGAGGTGGACGTGGTCGCCCTTGTGCAGGAAATTCGGATCGGTCAGGATCGTGAAGCCCTGGTAGCGGATCAGAACGGTTGCGGTGCCGATGAACTGCACCGTGCCCTGGCTGTTGTCGACCGGCGCTCCACTGCCAGGCAATTCAAGCGTGACGACTCGGCCGGGCTTGCCGCTCGGGGCCTGGGCGAAGGCTTGCTGCTGAACGCCGATCAGCCCGATGACAATTGCAGTGACGATGGCACAGACAGCGGACAGAGGGGCAAGGCGCATGGACAGTCTCCGGAAACCGGCGAACCGCCCGGCTCGCCCAGCCGTGAAGCTATCATGAAGCCGATGCGCGGGGCGTCCGCTTGCCGCCCAGGCTGGCGACCACCGCATGCAGGCTGGACTGGGCCTGGGCCCATGGCGTGCCGGCCAGCTGCGCGCCGCAGACAGGACACGGCTCGAGCGGATTGCAGTCGTGCTCGAGCTCGACGTAGTTGGCACCGACCACGGTCTTGCCCTGGTAGCTGTCGACCCGGCCCGGACGCGCGGCGGCCGGCGCCGCGCCCTCCCCTGCGGCGCCATCGATCCACTTGGCGAACGGTTCGGTCGCGGCGCCATCCGGGACATACCAGCGGCGCCGGGTCGGATTCCAGCGGGCGCCGAGCGCCTTGGCGGCGTCCTTCTCGGCATAGGGAACATTCAGAAAAACCATGGACGGGAAGTACTCCAGAATCGTTGGCGTGTGGGGGCGTCATTGTACAGCCAGCGCGCCCGCAGATGCGTACCGGCGACTGTTTCACTGCTCCTTCTCCAGACGCGCTGCAGCGGCATCGCTGGCGCGCTGTTCGCGCCGGTCCTTGCGGTAGGTGTAGACCAGGTTGGCGATCGAACTCAGCAACGCCGTGACGATGCCGACCAGGATGCTCACGTCCGCCAGCGTCCATGCGTCCCATATTGCCACGACACTGCCCAGGTATCCGGCTAGTCCGGTCAGATTGAATTTGTCGGTGAACACTGCGTCTCCTTTGCTCCGGCCAGCCGGCTTGCATACAGCGGTGGTTATCCATACGGCGTTCTTACAACGCTCTGTGCTAAATCAATACTGATGACAAAGTATAGAAAAGCTAAACCATGCAAGTCAAGAAAAACTATACACTTGCGTATAGCTTTCCTATACCATAAGCACATGGAACTTCAATCGATGATTGCCGGCTGGGTGCGCGATGCGCGCACGACGGCGGGACTATCCGGAGCCGCGCTCGGTGCCCGGCTCGCGCTCGAGCTCGGAACCGAGCGTGGCCATACCAAGGCCAATATCTCGCACTGGGAAAACGAGAAGCACAGCCCGAACCTGAAGCAGCTGCTGGCGATCGCCAAGGTCACCGGCAAGAGTCTGCCGGCCGATATCCTGGCGCCGATGTCCGGCAAGCCATGGGCCGAGCAGCCCGCGGAGGTAGCCGGTGCCATGCGCGTTGTCACGGCCGAGCACGACGACGATGGCTTCGTCCAGATCCCGATGGTCAAGCTACGGCTGTCGGCCGGCATCACCGGCTATCAGACCGAGCCCGAGCGGCGCGATGGCGGTACGCTCGGCATGCGCCGCACCTGGCTCGAACGGAACCAGTACAACCCGGTGCACTTGATCGCGATCTACGTCAAAGGCGAAAGCATGGAGCCGTCGCTATACGCGGGCGACATCGTGGTCATCAACACCCTGGATACCAAGCTGGTCGATGGCGCTGTGTACGCGTTCAACTATGAGGGAGAAGCGGTGGTCAAACGGCTGGCGCGCGACGCCGGCCAGTGGTGGCTGACGTCGGACAATGTGGACAAGGGAAAGTATCACCGCAAGCTGTGCCAGGGTGGTGAATGCATCGTCATCGGACGGGTCGTACGCAAGGAAAGTGACCGGATTTGAAACTGCGTGCCGGCATCGTCAGCATACGCGGCGTGCGGATCGCGCTCGCATTCGTGCAGGCGCGCTATCTTAGCGCCGGCATGGGCGACACGCTGCTGGCGCAATTGACGCCCTATTTTCCCGGCCTGCCGATCATGCTGGTATCGATCAAGGGCAGTCCCCGACGCGCGTATGCGACGTTCGACACGAGCGCCCTGCTCGCCGAGCTCGACCTGGAGCGGATGGAAGAACGCGAGATCAATTTCGATATTCCACCTCCGGATACGCGCGAGCTGCCGTTCTGACGTTTTTGTAAGAGTGCGGAACAGTTGCGCACACGGGCGAATAACCCGCGGCCTTACTGCCGCCCGTATGACGCTCGCTCATGACGGCTTACGCAACACCTCCAATAAATCTGATTGTCACTCAGGATTATTCGAATTTATTTTCGCTTCGCCCAGCCGTATATTGATGACTCCAGTTCATTTTGAAGCGAGAAAGCAATGCGAAGTTATCCGACTAATAGTCCTAAAGCCATGAGCCGCCTGCTGACCCTGGCCATGATCGCCGACGGCCGCCTGGCGCCGCAAGAGCTCAAGGCCCTGCACCGCAGCGGCCTGCTCGCTGTGCTGCGGGTGAGCGAAGACACGTTCGATGAAACCGCCGGCGAGCTGTGCCAGGACCTGCTGTCGACCAGCCGCAATCGCGAGCCGGGCATGGTGGATATCGAGCCGGAAACGATCGACCGGTTGCTGGAAGAGGTACAAGACCCGGCGCTGCGCGCGACCGTATTGAAAGGCATGCTGGAAATCGCGCGCGCCGACAGCGTGATCGATCATCGCGAGCGCAGGCTGCTGCGCCGGGCAGTCAATGCCTGGGCCGAATCGGAATTCGCCGCTGCGCTGTAAGAAAACAGGGATGGTCTTGGCCTGCCCAGCTGGGTTCGAACCAGCGACCCTCAGCTTAGAAGGCTGATGCTCTATCCAACTGAGCTATGGGCAGTTTATGCCGCACTGCGATGACGCCAGAACGGCGCCACCAAAAGAAAACGGGCTGTCAAAAGACAGCCCGTCATGAAGCTATGGTCGGAGTACAAGGATTCGAACCTTGGACCCCCTGGTCCCAAACCAGGTGCGCTACCGGGCTGCGCTACACTCCGTCGACCAGAATAATACTCCTGCCGGGGCGCGGCGTCAATCCAGCCAAGTCGCTACCTTTCAAGAATCAGCGTTGGCGGCGCCGCGCATCACGGCGCCGACCTCGTTTCAGGCCGCCAGTTTGTCGGCGATCCGGCGTGCCATGCTCTCCGCCAGCTCGGCTTCCCTCGCCTCGACCATTACTCGGATCAGGGGCTCGGTGCCCGACGCCCGGATCAGCACGCGGCCATTGTCGCCCAGCTCGCGCTCGACCGCTTCTTTCTCGGCCACCAGGGCCCCGTCGCTGGTCCAGTCGAAGCCTGGCGTGACCTTCTTGTTGATCAGGGTCTGCGGGAACAGCGTCAACTCGGCGCAGCAGTCGGCCAGCGACTTGTTGCCGCGCTTGAGCGCCGACAGCACCTGCAGCGCCGAGACGATGCCGTCGCCGGTGGTGTGCTTGTCCAACGCCAGCAGGTGGCCCGAACCTTCGCCGCCGAGCAGCCAGCCGCGCTCGTTCATGACTTCCAGCACGTAGCGGTCGCCCACCTTGGCGCGCGCGAAGCCGATGCCCATCTGCTTGAACGCCACTTCCAGCGCCATATTCGTCATCAGGGTGCCGACGGCACCGGCCACCGGGCCGGTGCTCATGCGGTCGCGCACCATCACGTACAGCAGCTCGTCGCCGTTATAGACACGGCCATTGGCGTCGACCATGATCAGGCGGTCGGCGTCGCCGTCCAGCGCGATGCCGAGGTCGGCCTTGTTGGCCACCACGGCTTCCGACAGCGCTTTCGGTGCGGTGGCGCCGAAGCCGGCGTTGATGTTGAAGCCGTCCGGCTGGGCGCCGATCGAGATCACCTCGGCGCCGAGTTCGTGGAACACATGCGGTGCGATGTTGTAGGCGGCGCCATGGGCGCTGTCGACCACGATCTTCAGGCCGCGCAGGTCGAGTTCGTTCGGGAAGGTGCTCTTGCAGAATTCGATGTAGCGGCCCTGGGCGTCGCGCAGGCGCGTCGCGCGCCCCAGCTTGTCGGATGGCACGCAACCCATCGGCTGGTCGATCGCTTCTTCAATTTCGAGCTCGACCGAATCCGGCAGCTTGGTGCCGTGGCGCGAGAAGAACTTGATGCCGTTGTCCTGGAACGGATTGTGCGAGGCCGAGATCACCACGCCGGCCTGCAGGCGCAGGGCGCGGGTCAGATAGGCGATGGCAGGGGTCGGCATCGGGCCGGCCAGCATCGAATCCACGCCGGCGGCCGAGAAGCCGGCCTCCAGCGCTGCTTCGAGCATATAGCCGGAGATCCGGGTGTCCTTGCCGATCAGGACCACCGGACGGCCGCCGCTCGACTTGGCGCCCTTGGCCAGGACGGTGCCGGCGGCGTAGCCGAGGCGCATGACGAACTCGGGAGTGATCGGTGCGACGCCCACCAGGCCACGGACGCCATCGGTACCGAAATATTTGCGTGCCATCTTGTTCTCTTTCTTAAAATTTCAAACGGTTGCAGCGCTCGCGCTCGCGCCCGGGTTCATCGCCGCATGCCACACCTTCAGGGCGTCGACGGTCTCTGCCACATCATGCACACGCACGATTCTAGCGCCATGCGCTACCGCAGCCAATGCCGCTCCGATGCTTCCAGGCATTCTTGCCTCCAGTGGACGGCCCGTAACCGCGCCGATCATCGACTTGCGCGACATGCCGGCCAGCACCGGCAAGTCCAGTTCATCGCGCATGCGGCGCAGGCCGTGCAGCAAAGCATAGTTGTGCTCGACGGTCTTGCCGAAGCCGAAGCCCGGATCGACGCAGATGCGCGAACGCTCGACGCCGGCCGCGGTCATTGCATCCACGCGTTCGCGCAGGAAAGCGATCACTTCCCCCACCACGTCGCCGTACTGCGGCGCCTGCTGCATGGTCTCGGGCGTGGCCTGCATGTGCATCACGCACAGGCCGCAATCGCTGTCGAGCACGGCTTCGAGCGCGCCGGGCGCGCGGAAACCGTTGATGTCGTTGATCATGTCGGCGCCCGCGATCAGGGCTTCACGCATCACCTGCGGCTTGCAGGTATCGACCGACAGTGCGACGTCGAGCGTCTTGAGCGCATACAGGGCCGGCATCACGCGCCGCAGTTCCTCCTCGACCGGCACGCTGGGCGCGCCGGGACGGGTCGATTCGCCGCCGATGTCGATCATGGTGGCGCCATCGCGGATCATGTCTTCGGCGCGGCCGAGTGCGAACTCGAGGCCCTGGTAGCGGCCGCCGTCGGAAAACGAATCCGGGGTGACATTCAGGATGCCCATCACGATCGGGCGCAGGGAGTCGGGCCCGCTCAGCTCGAAGCTGAAGCGGCCGCATTGGAGTTGCTTGTTCATGGCGAGAAGGTAAACGAAAAAGGCACCCTGACGGGTGCCTTTTGATTGAGTCAGACAGCGTCAGGCCGGTGCGGTGGCATTCGGCGCCACACCGCCCGAGCCGCTGTCGCCCGGCGGCGAGCGCTTGGTCAACACCGTCTTCGGCTGGCGCGGCTCGTGGCCGGCCATGATGTCGTTGATCTGCTCGGTGTCGATGGTTTCCCAGTCGAGCAGCGCTTTGGTCATCATCTCGACCTTGTCGCGGTTCTCTTCCAGCAGACGGCGTGCCAGCGCGTACTGCTTGTCGAGGATGGCGCGGATTTCGGCGTCGACCTTTTGCTGGGTCGCTTCCGAGATGGTCTTGGTGGCGCCGCCGAAGAAGCCTTCGTTCTCGCTGTCTTCGTACACCATCACGCCCATGCTCTCGGACATGCCGAAACGGGTCACCATCGAGCGCGCCAGCTTGGTGGCACGCGAGAAGTCGTTCGAAGCGCCGGTCGACATCTGGCCGACGAAGATCTCTTCGGCGATACGGCCACCGAACAGGATCGAGATTTCTTCCAGCATCTTGTCCTTGTAACCCGACAGCGCGTCGTGCTCCGGCAGCTGCCAGGTCAGGCCCAGCGCATAGCCGCGCGGCATGATGGTGACCTTGTGTACCGGATCGGCCTTCGGCAGCAGCTTGGCGACCACCGCGTGGCCCGACTCGTGGTAGGCCGTGTTGCGGCGCTCTTCCTCGCGGATGACCATCGACTTGCGCTCCGGACCCATGTAGATCTTGTCCTTGGCGTCTTCAAAGTCGATCATCTCGACCAGGCGCTTGCTGCGGCGTGCGGCGAACAGCGCGGCTTCGTTGACCAGGTTGGCCAGGTCGGCGCCCGAGAAGCCCGGGGTGCCGCGTGCCAGGATGTCGGCCTTCACGTCGGTGCCGATCGGCACTTTACGCATGTGCACGTTCAGGATCTGTTCACGGCCGCGGATGTCCGGCAGGCCCACCATCACCTGGCGGTCGAAACGGCCCGGACGCAGCAGCGCTTTATCGAGCACGTCGGCGCGGTTGGTGGCAGCGATCACGATCACGCCCGACTGGGCTTCGAAACCGTCCATCTCGACCAGCAGCTGGTTCAGCGTCTGTTCACGTTCGTCGTTGCCGCCGCCCATGCCGGCGCCGCGGTGACGGCCGACCGCGTCGATCTCGTCGATGAAGATGATGCAAGGCGAATGCTTCTTGGCATTCTCGAACATGTCACGCACACGGCTGGCGCCGACGCCGACGAACATCTCGACGAAGTCGGAACCCGAGATCGAGAAGAACGGCACCTTGGCTTCGCCGGCGATGGCGCGTGCCAGCAGGGTTTTACCGGTACCCGGTGGACCGACCATCAGCACGCCGCGTGGAATGCGGCCGCCCAGTTTCTGGAACTTGGTCGGGTCTTTCAGGAAGTCGACGATTTCCGAGACTTCTTCTTTCGCCTCGTCGCAACCGGCGACGTCGGTGAAGGTAACGGTGTTGTTGGTTTCATCCAGCATGCGCGCCTTCGACTTGCCGAAGGAGAACGCGCCGCCCTTGCCGCCGCCCTGCATCTGGCGCATGAAGAACACCCACACGCCGATCAGGAGCAGCATCGGGAACCACGAGATGAACACTTGCTGCAGGAAACCTGGCTCTTCAGGCGGCTTGACGTCGAAGCGCACGCCGTTCTCGCGCAGGTCGCCGATCAGGCCACGGTCGAGGATGGTGGCAGTGGCGCGCACCTTGGTGTCGTCGCTCTTGACCGCAGTGATGTTCTGACCTTCGATCAGGACTTCCTTGATGCGGCGCGCCTTCACTTCATCGAGCAGCTCGGAATAAGCGATGGTCTTGCTGCCGCCGGCGACGCTGTGGGTGTCGAACTGCTTGAACAGCATGAACAACAGCAGCGCGACGACCACCCAGATGGCGGATTTGGAAAACATATTATTCACGAAAACTCCTCCGATGCGATGTGCATCTCTACCGATTTCAGACTTCCGATTTTACTCGCAATAAGCCGACGCTGCCACGCAACACCTGCAATAGTGCCGGAAATACACTTGATTATCGCCTTATCGGCGACGCATCCATGAAAATGCGGCGCCAAGCGGACGATCACGGGGCTGATGTGTGGCCGCGCGCGGAGATTTCAAGAGCAATTTGCTGCCCTGGATCAAGCATTTTCCCGGCCAACAATTCGGCCCGGCGGCGCCCGCCCTATTCCGCCGGGTTCTTGAGGCCACGCCCGAGCAGGAAAATCTCGGACGATTTATCGCGGCTAGCTTTTGGCTTGATCTGTTTCACGACCTTGAATTCGGTGCGGAATTTTTCCAGGATCTGGGTAAAACCCATGTCTTTAAAACACTTCACCAGCAGGGCGCCGCCCGGTTTCAAATGCATTTGTGAAAATTCGATCGCCAGGTCGATCAAATGTTCCATGCGCGCTGCGTCGGCGTGGCCGATGCCCGATAGATTTGGCGCCATATCGGACAGCACCAGGTCGGCCTTGCGCCCGGCCAGCACCTCGTCGAGCTGGTCCAGCACCTCTTCTTCGCGGAAGTCGCCCTGGATGGTGTGAACGTCGGCCACCGGTTCCATCGGCAGGATGTCGAGGCCGATGATGGTGCCATGGATACCGCCCTCGGCCGCGCCGGCCAGCTTGCGCCGGGTGTACTGGGCCCAGCTGCCGGGAGTGCAGCCCAGGTCGACGATGGTCTGGCCCGGCTTGATCAGTTTCTCGGCCTCGTCGATTTCTTTCAGCTTGTAAGCGGCGCGGGCGCGGTAGCCCTCTTTCTGCGCCAGTTTGACGTACGGATCGTTAATGTGGTCGTGCAACCAGTTTTTGTTTAATTTGTTCTTGGCCATTCGCGTAGAATACTGCTTTTATAGGTACATCAAAGATTTATTATTATGCTTAAACTCACTCCGGCCGAGCGCAGCGCCCTGCGCGCGGAAGCCCACGGGCTCAATCCAGTCGTCATGATCGGCGAAGCCGGCCTCACCGAATCCGTGGTCAAGGAAATCGGCGCCAGCCTCGACGCCCACGGCCTGATCAAGGTGCGCGTGTTTGGCGACGATCGCGAAGCGCGCGTCGCCATGTACGAGCAGATCTGCGCCGACCTGGATGCGGCCCCGGTCCAGCACATCGGCAAGCTGCTGGTGCTGTACCGACCGAAAAAGGAAGCCGTCAAGGAACGCAGCAGCAAGGCCGGCCCGGGCATGCGCGAAGTCACCATCGTCAAGGCCAGCGCCAGCGGCACCAAGAAGCCGAGTGTCACCAAGGTCATGCTGAAGGGGAACGAACGCGTTACCGCCGGCGGCAACATCAAGCGCGCCAAGCCGCGTCAGACCAGTACCAAGAAGAATTTGCTGAACAAGTAATTCGAGAAACCGGGGCAACCCGGTTTTTTTACGCCCGCAGGGTTGGCGGCTAGCGCAGCCTGACCAGCAGCCATGCCCCGAGCACGCTCTGCACGATGTGGAACAGCTGCGACACCCCATGCATCACCGCGAACCGGGTCCAGTACGGCGAAGCGCGCACGCCGTCCGGGCCGGCAAGCTCGCGCAGGTGCGCCATCGCCGGCTGCAGGCCGACGAAGATCACCAGGGTACAGGCCAGCATCGCCAGCACCAGCAGGTTCAGAAAACGCTTGCGCGCCGGCGCCAGGTCTTTCGACACCCGCAGCAGCACGAACAGCAGCAGCGCACAGGCGATCGACAGCCAGGCCTGGCGCGTCAGGAGCGTGGCGACCAGGTTACCGGCTTGCCCGCTTTCCAGCACCGCAAACGCCGCCGGCGCCGCGATGTAGCCGAGCGCCCACAGGCTGCCCGCCCACAGCGCCGCCACCAGCAGGCGCGCCGCCGGCAGGCGCCCGCCGGCAGGAGTCGCGGCTTGCGTCATCAGACGTAGCGCACTTCGAGGATTTCGTACTCGCGTGGACCCGACGGGGCCTGGACTTCGACCACGTCTTCGGCGTACTTGCCGATCAGGGCGCGTGCGATCGGCGAGGTCACCGATACCTTGTTCAGCTTCAGGTCGGCTTCGTCGATGCCGACGATCTGGTAGCTGACCTTCTGGCCGTTTTCCAGGTCTTCCAGGTCGACGGTGGCGCCGAACACCACACGCCCTTCGGCGTCCAGGGTCGACGGGTCGATGATCTGGGCGGTGCTGAGTTTACCTTCCAGCTCGGCGATGCGGCCTTCGACGAAGGCCTGGCGCTCCTTGGCGGCGTCGTACTCGGCGTTCTCGGACAGGTCGCCATGCGAACGCGCCTCGGCGATCGCATCGATCACGTTGCGGCGCTCCTTGGTCTTGAGCTGGTGCAGCTCTTCCTTCAGGAGTTCCGCGCCGAATTTGGTCAATGGAGTGTTCATGGTTCTCTGCGTTAGTGTGAATTCAAGCGTACCGCATGCTTCCCTCTCCTCGCTCGACAATCGCCGCACGAAGCACAGTAAAGCGAAAACCACAGAGGCACGCGGCGCCAGGGCCGCGCGAACTCTGTGGTTGATGGGTACTACGTGTGCTTAGTGTAAGGTTTTATGCAGACCTTGTAAATCGTACACGCGCAGTTCGTCGATGTGACGCATGCCCTCGATCGCCGCTTCGGCGCCGAAGATGGTGGTGAAGGTCACCACACGCGAAGCCAGCGCCGAGGTACGGATGGTGCGCGAATCGTTCACCGCGCTGCGCTTTTCCTCGACCGTGTTCACGACCATCACGATCTCGTGGTTCTTGATCATGTCGACCACGTGCGGACGGCCTTCCAGCACCTTGTTCACGGCGCGTACCGGCAGGCCGGCGGCCGCGATCACGGCGGCGGTGCCCTTGGTCGCGACCAGCGTGAAGCCGAGCGCCACCAGATCACGCGCGACAGCGACAGCGCGCGGCTTGTCCGAACCCTTCACCGACAGGAACACGGTGCCCGACTTCGGCAGCGTGACGCCGGCCGCCAGCTGGGCCTTCACAAAAGCTTCGCCGAACGAGGTGCCGACACCCATCACTTCGCCGGTCGACTTCATTTCCGGTCCCAGGATGGTGTCGACGCCCGGGAACTTCACGAACGGGAACACGACTTCCTTGACGCTGTAGAACGGCGGGATCACTTCCTTATCGATGCCCTGGCTGGCCAGCGTCTGGCCAACCATGCAACGCGCGGCGATTTTTGCCAGCTGCAGGCCGGTCGCTTTCGAGACGAACGGCACGGTACGCGAAGCGCGCGGGTTCACTTCCAGCACATAAACGGTATCAACCGTTTGGCCGTTTTCCTCGGTCTGCTGGATCGCGAACTGCACGTTCATCAGGCCGACCACGTTCAGGGCTTTCGCCATCAGCGAGGTCTGGCGCTTGAGTTCATCGATGGTCGCTTGCGACAGCGAGTACGGCGGCAGCGAGCAGGCCGAGTCGCCCGAGTGCACGCCGGCCTGTTCGATGTGTTCCATCACGCCGCCGATAAAGGTGGCTTCGCCGTCCGAGATGCAGTCGACGTCGACTTCGATGGCGTCGTTCAGGAAGCGGTCCAGCAGCACCGGCGAATCGTTCGATACCTTGACCGCTTCGCGCATGTAGCGCTCCAGGTCGCGCTGCTCGTGCACGATTTCCATGGCGCGGCCGCCCAGCACGTAGGATGGACGCACCACCAGCGGGTAGCCGATCTCGGACGCCAGCGTCAAGGCTTCGGCTTCGGTACGCGCGGTGCGGTTCGGCGGCTGGCGCAGGCCGAGCTGCTGCAGCAGTTGCTGGAAACGCTCGCGGTCTTCGGCGGCGTCGATCATGTCCGGCGAGGTGCCGATGATCGGCACGCCGTTGGCTTCCAGGTCCAGCGCCAGTTTCAACGGGGTCTGGCCGCCGTACTGCACGATCACGCCGACCGGCTTTTCCAGTTCCACGATCTCGAGCACGTCTTCCAGCGTCAGCGATTCGAAGTACAGACGGTCCGACGTATCGTAGTCGGTCGACACGGTCTCAGGGTTGCAGTTGACCATGATGGTTTCGTAGCCGTCTTCGCGCATCGCCAGCGCAGCATGCACGCAGCAGTAGTCGAACTCGATGCCCTGGCCGATGCGGTTAGGACCGCCGCCCAGCACCATGATCTTCTTCTTGTCGGTCGGATTCGACTCGCACTCTTCATCGTACGTCGAATACATGTAGGCGGTGTTGGTCGCGAACTCCGCGGCGCAGGTGTCGACGCGCTTGTACACCGGACGGATGTCCAGGGCGTGGCGACGGGCGCGCACCGCGCTCGGCTCGACCTTCAGCAGGAAGGCCAGGCGGCGGTCGGCGAAGCCCTTCTGCTTCAACTTGTACAGCACGGTCTTGTCGAGCGACTCCAGGGTCTGGGTTTCCAGCCACAGTTCGATGTCGACGATCTCCTTGATCTGCACCAGGAACCACGGGTCGATCTTGGTGAGGTTGTGCACTTCGTCCAGCGTGAAGCCCTGGGCGAACGCGTCGCCCACGTACCAGATACGCTCGGGACCAGGCTCGCCCAGTTCTTCTTCGATCTTCTCGCGGTCGCGCGTCTTTTCGTTCAGGCCGTCGACGCCGACTTCCAGACCGCGCAGCGCTTTCTGGAACGATTCCTGGAAGGTGCGGCCCATCGCCATCACTTCACCGACCGATTTCATCTGGGTGGTCAGGTGCTTGTCGGCGGTCGGGAATTTCTCGAACGTGAAGCGCGGGATCTTGGTGACCACGTAGTCGATCGACGGTTCAAAACTGGCCGGAGTGGCGCCGCCGGTGATCTCGTTGCGCAGTTCGTCGAGCGTGAAGCCGACAGCCAGCTTGGCCGCCACTTTGGCGATAGGGAAGCCGGTTGCTTTCGAGGCCAGCGCCGACGAACGCGACACGCGCGGGTTCATCTCGATGACGATCATGCGGC
>NZ_DAMAGA010000010.1:0-152410 GCF_031995545.1 Massilia sp. | reverse complement strand
CAACGCCGCGCGCGGCGACAAGAGCGTCACCTCGCTCAACCGCTACGGCGTGTCGCAGGGCGCGGCCTCGCGCCACGGCTGGGAAACCGGCGGCGCCGACGACAAGTACCAGCGCTGGAACATCAGCAAAAAAGGCACCTCCACCGACGGTACCGACGACTACCGCAACGAACTCAATGGTGAAGGCTACATCGTCGAGATGGACGCCTACGACAAGACCCGTCCGCTGAAAAAACGCACCGCGCTGGGCCGCTTCGCCCACGAAAGCGCCTCGTTCGGCAAACTCGTCGCCGGCCAGCCGCTGGCCGTGTACATGGGTGACGATTCGCGCGGCGAATACATCTACAAGTTCGTCTCGACCGCAGTCTGGAACGCGGCCGACGCCACCGCCGCCGACCGCATCGCCACCGGCGACAAATACCTCGACAGCGGCAAGCTGTACGTCGCCAGGTTCAACGCCGACGGCAAGGGCCAGTGGATCGAGCTGAACATCGCCAACGCCGCCATCGCCGCCTACGCCAACTACAAGTTCGCCGACCAGGCCGACGTGCTGGTCAACGCCCGCCTGGCGGCCGACGCCGTCGGCGCGACCAAGATGGACCGTCCGGAATGGTGCGCGGTGAACCCGGCCAACGGCGAGATCTACTACACGCTGACCAACAACAGCAACCGCCGCGTCGAGCCGAGCAGCTCGAGCCAGGTCGCTCCGGACGCCGCCAATCCGCGCTCGTACACCGACATGAAGGGCTCGACCGCGCAGCTGGGCAACTCGAACGGCCACATCATCCGTGTGGCGGAAGACGCCGCCGGTTCGACCGCCACCAGCTTCTCATGGGACGTCTACCTGTTCGGCGCCGAAGCCGCGGCCGATGCCTCGCGCATCAACCTGTCGGGTCTCACCAACGACCAGGACTTCTCGAGCCCGGACGGCCTGGCCTTCAGCACCTCGACCGGCATCTGCTGGTTCCAGACCGACGACGGCGCCTACACCGACGTCACCAACTGCATGATGGTGGCCGGCCTGCCGGGCAAGGTCGGCGACGGCAAGAAAGTCACGCTGAGCTATCCGAAGACCGACGGCTCGACCCTCTCTGTCGATACCTTTGTCGGCAAGGCCGCCAGCGCCGACACGCTCAAGCGCTTCCTCGTCGGCCCGGTCGGCTGCGAACTGACCGGCATCACCGAAACCCCGGACGGCAAGGCGCTGTTCGTCAACATCCAGCACCCGGGCGAAACCACCGCCGCCGCCAACATCGGCGACGTGTCGAAGTACACCAGCCAGTGGCCGGCCAACGCCGGTTACGGCGCCGGCAAGCGTCCGCGTTCGGCGACCCTGGTCATCACCAAGAACGACGGCGGCCGCATCGGGTCTTGATGTAAAAGCTCTCTCCCGGCCGCAAGGCTGAACGGGCCGGTTGCGCAAGCAGCTGGCCCGTTTTTTCATTGGCGCGCAAGACGGCCGGTGCCGGATCGTGCCAGCATCGGGCATGCCCACCGAGGATCCATCATGCCCCTGCCCGCGCTGCCCCACACCAGCTACCTGCGCCTGATCCGCGCCAGCGCCATCCATGACATGGTCCAGATCCTGCCGTTCGCCACGCCCTGGACCTTCGCCCTGCTGTATGCCCAGCTCTCGCGCCTGAACGTCTGGTTCGGCGCGGCGCCGCTGCCGGCATTCCAGACCGTGCACCTGCTGCTGGCCACCCTGCTCGGCACCCTGGTGCTGACCTGGACCTCATGCCGCCTGTGGGCACCCAGCCTGCGCCTGGGACGCTTCGATGCCGGCGCGCGCCTGATCTTCGCGGTCTGGATCGGCTGGGCGATGCTGGTTGCGGACATGCCGATGCTGTGGGTGTTCCTGATGCCGGAGATTTTCTGGGGCTGCGCGCAGTGCTGGCCGGTGGCGCTACCCTCCGCGCCACGCGCCGCTGTTACCCGCCAATCGGCAGCAGCACCGCACGCGCAGCCTTGACCAGCGCCGCACCCATGCGCTCCAGGCGTGGCGGCTGGATGCGCCAGGCGTGCCAGTACAGCGGCACGTCGACGTGCAGGTGCGGCGTCAGGTCGACCAGTTCGCCGTCCGCCAGCAAATCGCCGCACTGCTCCTGCGGCAGCAGGCCGTAGCCCAGGCCAAGGCGGATCGCATTCACATACGGGTCGCTCGCCGGCACGTAGTGGAACGGATAAGCGCCCTCTGGCAGGTCGAAGTGGCGCAGCAGGAAGTGCGATTGCAGCGCATCCTTGCGGTTGAAGACCATCACTGGCGCATGGCGCGCCGCCTCGCGCGTCATGCCGCCGGCAAACCAGCGCTGGCGGAACGCGGGCGAGGCCACCAGGCGGTAGCGCATCACGCCCAGCGCGCTGGCGCTGCAGCCGTGCATCGGCTCCGGCTCGCCGGAGATGCCGGCCAGCGCCTGGCCGGCCTCCAGCAGGGCGAAGGTGTGGCCCTGGTCGTCGAGGATGAATTCGGCCAGCAGGCCTTCGGCTTCCAGGATCGGTCCCAGCACCGGCAGCAGCCAGGTAGCCAGCGTGTCATTGGTGACCGCCAGCGTGACCCGCGCCGGGCCGCTGTCCATGCCCATCTCGTTCAGGAACTCCGACTCCAGCAGGCTGGAACGGCGCAGGTACTGCAGCAGGCGCGTGCCGGGCACGGTCGGACGGCAGGGACGGCTGCGTACCAGCAGCGGCGTGCCCAGGTCCTGCTCCAGCGCCGAGATGCGCTGCGACACCGCGGATGGCGTGATCTTCAGTTGGGCGGCGGCCAGCTCCAGGCTGCCGGCATCGACGGCGGCGAGAAAGGCGGCGCTGCGGCGCGGGTCGAGTTTCATGGATTAGCGCGGCTTAAGTGGGCTGAATAATCATGAATATAATTGAAGATATCTCCATCCGCTGGGATAGTGGCGTCTTTCCACGGAGGGGCGCATGTTCTCGCATCAGGTTTTTCTTCAGGGGCTCGGGCTTGGCGCCAGCCTGATCATGGCGATCGGCGCCCAGAACGCGCACGTGCTGCGCACCGCCGTGCGCGGGCAGCACGTACTGCCGACGGTGGCGGCGTGCATCGTCATCGACGTGATCCTGATCGTGCTCGGCATGAGTGGACTGGGCGCGCTGGTCGAGGCCTCGCCGGTGCTGCTGGCGCTGGCGCGCTACGGCGGCGCCGTGTTCCTGGTCTGGTATGGCCTGCGCTGCTGGAAGAGCAGCCTGCGCGGCGGCGCGCTGCTGGCACTCGATGCCGGCGGCCAGGCGCAGACGCTGGGCGCGGCGCTGGCGACCGTGATCGCGCTGTCGCTGCTCAATCCGCACGTGTACCTGGACACCGTGGTGCTGCTGGGCGCGGTCGGCAGCAGCCTGGCCGAAGGCAGCCGCACCTCGTTCGCGCTGGGCGCGATGAGCGCCTCGGTGCTGTGGTTCACGGCGCTCGGCCTGGGTGCGCGCCGCTGCGCCTCGGTGCTGGCGCGGCCCACCGTCTGGCGCGTGATCGAGGCGCTGACCGGCACCATGATGCTGGTGCTGGCGGCGCTGCTGGTCATGTAGGTCTCAGAGCGCTGCCGCCTCCAGGCCGACCGTCATGGCCAGCAGCGTGTCGCCGAAGCCGCCCCTGGCGCGCGCATCGACGCGGGCGCTGGTGAACACGCGCGGCAGCGCGCTCCAGGCAAAACGCGCCCCAATCCTTTCCAGCGTGCGCACCAGCAGCACGTCTTCGTGGCAGGCCACGGCGGCGAATCCGCCCGCCGCCTGGTAGGCCGCCGCGCACACGCCCAGGTTGGCGCCGTGGATGTGGCGGTGGCCGTCGCGGTCCTGGTAATGGCCGGCGAAGTGGGCGCGCAGCGGCGCCGCGTTGCCGCCATGCGGCGACCAGTCGTCCACCGCCACCGAGCCGCACACCACGTCGACGCCGAGCGCCAGCTGGGCCGCCAGCCATTGCGGCGAGACGCGGGTATCGGCATCGGTAAAGGCGAGCCAGCGTGCGCCGCGCGCCAGCAATTGACGGGCGCCGGCCGCGCGTGCGGCGCCGACCTGGCGCGCGCGGATCTCGATGCCCTCGAGCGTGCAGCCGGCGGCCGCGAACAGGGCGGCATGACGGCGCACGATGGCATGCGAGCCGTCGTCGCAGGCATCGAGTACCACGCACACCGCCACCGCTTCGCCCTGCAGCTGCGGGTGCAGGCAGGCCGCCAGCAGCGCGCGCAGGCAGGCGTCGAGGCAGGCCTGCTCGTTATGGGCGGGAATCGCGACGCCGATCATGGCCGCTCTCCATCGGCGCGCCAGATATCCAGCACGAAGTCTTCGTCCAGGTGATGTACGGTGCGGCGCATGCCGGGCAGGCGCGCGGCGATCGCGTGCACCTCGGCGGTCGGCGTGACGCGGTCGTCGAAATCGCGCAGGTAATGGCACAGCACCAGTTCGCCGCCCGGGACCAGGCCGGCGCGGGCGCCGGCCAGCATCGATGCGACCACGCCTGGATCGAAGTAGTAGGCCAGTTCGCTGATGACGACCAGGTCGAAGGTCTGGTCGCGCGGCCATTCCTGCGGCAGGCGGCGCTGTTCGAAACGCACCCTGCCTTCGTGGGCATCGGGCAGCCGGCGCGCCGCCGCCAGCAGGGCGTTGGCGGCGCCGTCGCAGGCCAGCAGTTGCTCGCAGCGCTGCGCCAGCGCGGCGCTCATCTCGCCGTTGCCGCAGCCCGGCTCGAAGGCGCTGCGGTAGTGCGGCTGGCCGAGGCTGGCCAACAGGATGGCGCGCTTGCGCTGCTCGTACCAGGCGCCGCGCACGTCCCAGGGATCGTCGCTGGCGGCATACAGGGTCTCGAAATGCGCCAGGCCGTGGGAATCACTCATGATCGGCTCCGATGAAGTACAGTTCGAACGGATGCAGCACGCGCTCGATCGCGAAGGCGGGCAGGATCGGCGCCGCGCCGGTGCCGGCATCGGCTTCGATCTGGCTGTGGAAGCACCCCAGGGCGGCGCGCTTGCGCGCCAGCGCAGCCGCCGGAAGCAAGAGCTTGCGCGCCTGCGCCAGCGGCAGCGCGCCATCGCCCGGCGCGCTCCAGTGCCAGCCCCACACCGGCGCCTGCAGCAGGCGTGCACCGCTGCGCCGCGCGGCTTCGATGCAGGCGCGCGCGGTGGCTTCGTGATCAGGATGCCCGTCGAAACGCCAGGTGGTGATCACCACGTCGCCCGGCTGCAGGATGTCGGCCAGGCGCTGCGTGAGTCCGGCTTCGGCCGCCGTCACGCCGCCGTCTGGAATGGCAAGCCGCTGCACGCGCTCGCTGCCGATGCCGAGGCAGGCCAGGGCGGATTCGGTTTCGCGAGCACGCTCGTGGCGCAGGCGTTCGGGCGGCCATGCCTGCGAACCGGGATGACTGGCTTCGCCGTCGGTCACCGCCACGACCAGGGGCGCAGCGCCCTGCTGCGCCACCAGGTGCAGCAGGGCGCCGCAGGTGAGAATTTCGTCGTCCGGGTGCGGCGCCACCACCACCACGCGCGACCCTGGCGGCACCAGGGCGTCGAGCGCGATCGCCGGCACCGCCGCCAGCGCCGCATCCCCGGCCCAGGCCTGGGCCGACGGGCCGCTGCCGGAGATATGACGCGAACGGTTCACAGCGTCCATGGCGCGCGCTCCTGTGTGGCGACCAGGCTGCCCACCGCCTGCTGATCGCGTTCGGCGTGGCTCTGGCGCAGGAACACCGGCAGGTCGGCATACATCCGCGCCAGCGCCGCATCCTTGCACAAGGGACCGGCGCCGAGCGCGCGGCCGACCGCGTTCAGGACCACGTTGGCGCCCGCCTCCACGCCAAGTCGCACCGACAGCGCCGCCAGCATGGCGTCGTCGTCCGGCGCCCGGTCGATGGCGCTTGCCGTTTCGCGCAGCATGGCGGCGCATCCCTGCAGCGCGACCGTGACTTCACCCAGCTGCGCCAGGCGATGCGGATCGGCGCGTCCGCCCGATCGTTCGCGCAAGGCATTGGCCAGGCGCGTGGCGGCGCCGAACCAGCAAGCCGCGACGCCGGCGCCGCCGTGCCAGAAGCCGGCGCGCTGCACGTAGAAATCGGGGCCGCCAAGCGGCGTCGCAGGCACGTCGTCGAAATGCACGTCGACACTGAGCGTGGCCGCCATCCCGACCGCATGCCAGCCATCGTCCGTGACGCTCACGCCGGGCTGGCGCAGGTCGACCGCGGCGAGCAGCGCCGCGCCATCGGGACTCCAGCAGCTCACCACCGCATGCGACACGTCGCGCGCGCCCGAGCACCAGGCCTTGCGTCCACGCAGCACCGGCTTGCCGCCCGCGCCTTTCGCCATCAGCAGACGCGCATCGGGCGGCTCGGCGCACCAGGTGGCCCACAACGCCGCTTTTGCCGCAGCCAGCTGCACCGCGCCGGCTTCGTGCAGGATCGCCAGCGCATCGGTATGCCCTTCGAACAGCTTGGCCAGGCTCAGGTCACGGGCGCCGACCGCGGCCAGCGCGCGCCAGCGTTCGAGCGTGGCGCCGTGGCCGGGCAGCGGCAGGCGATCCAGGCCGTTGGCCACGAGCGCGCGCAGCGTGTCGGCGGGAGCGGCGGGAGTGGCATGGGCATGCGCAGCCAGGCCGGCGCGCAGCGCAACGAGAGAGGCGGTGTCGGCGACTTGGTGCGTCATGGGCAGGATCGGTGAGTGCGAAAATGTGATCCTAGCTTTTAATGCTGAGCTCTCATGTACGGCATTCAACACAGCCGGAGCGCAACGCGTCAATGGCGTGTCATAGCCGGGACAAGCCGGCCAGCTGCTCCAGCAGCGGTGCGCAGCGCGCGCTCACCAGCGCATGCAGCAGCTTCACCGCCGGCGAGAACTGCTTGCGGTGTGGGCACACCAGGTTGAGCGGCGTGCTCTGGCCTTCAACCGCGGGCAGCAGCACTTCGAGCCGGCCGGCCAGCACGTCGCCGCACACGTCGAGCCAGGATTTGTAGGCGATGCCCTCGCCCGCCAGCGCCCAGCGCCGCACCACGTCGGCATCGTCGCTCACCAGCGGGCCGGCGATCTGCACCAGCCGCTCGCCATCCTCGGTCGGGAAGCACCAGCGGTCGTAGACCCGGCCGCGCAGGCGGTAGGCCAGACAGCGGTGCGCGGCCAGCGCGTCGAGCGATGCCGGCCGGCCGTGGCGCGCGAGGTAATCGGGCGAGGCCACCAGCACGCGCCGGTTGGCCGGCGCCACCGGCAGCGCGATGAAGCTGGCGTCGTCGATCTGGCCGTAGCGCAGCGCGATGTCGACCGGATCGCGGAACACGTCGGTCACCTGGTCCGACACCAGCAGCTGGATGTCCAGGCTCGGATGGTCATGGCGGAATTCGGCGATCCACGGCAGCAGCACGTTGCGCCCGAAGTCGGACGGCGCCGCGATCTGCAGGGTGCCGGTGAGTTCGGTGCCGGGGCCGCGCAAGCCTTCGTGGCCGGCGCGCAGCGCCTGCAGCGCTTCCTCGGCGAACGGCAGGTAGCGTTTGCCTTCTTCGGTCAGGCGCAGGCTGCGCGTGGAGCGCGCGAACAGGCGGATGTCGAGTTCGCGCTCGAGCCGCTGGATCGCGGCGCTGGCCTGGCCGGGCAGCAGGTTGACTTCGCGCGCGGCCTGCGAAAAGCTGCCCAGGGCGGCGCTGCGCACGAACAGCGCCAGGTCGTCGAGGCGGATCATTTTCTTCGCAGCCGTGAAAGTGAAACTCTGCCGTGGCGCTGTTTCGGCGCGGCGCGGGTCACTAGAATCGTCGCCAGACTCAATTCACGCATACGTTCAGGAGAAAATGATGAAAGCGATAGTGTATACGCAACACGGTTTGCCGATCGACGACCCCAAGGCGCTGGCCGAGATCGACCTGCCGATGCCGCTGGCCGGCCCGCACGACCTCTTGGTCGAAGTGCGCGCGGTGTCGGTCAATCCGGTCGACACCAAGATCCGGCGCGGCGTGGCGGTGACCGAGCCGCGCGTGCTGGGCTGGGACGCCAGCGGCATCGTGCGCGCCGTGGGCAGCGAGGTGACGCTGTTCGCGCCGGGCGACGAAGTGTTCTATGCGGGCGACCTGACCCGTCCCGGCTCGAACAGCGAGTATCAGACCGTGGACGAGCGCATCGTCGGGCGCAAGCCGGCCAGTCTCGGTTTCGCCGAGGCGGCGGCCCTGCCCCTGACCTCGATCACCGCATGGGAACTGCTGTTCGACCGCCTTCGCGTGGAAGAACATGGCGGCGCCGGTAAATCGCTGCTGGTGATCGGCGCCGGTGGCGGCGTCGGCTCGATCCTGGTGCAGCTGGCGCGCACACTGACGGGCCTCACCATCATCGGCACCGCCTCGCGCGACGTCACCCGCGACTGGGTGCGCGAGCTGGGCGCGCATCATACGGTCGACCACACGCAGCCGCTGCAGCCGCAGTTGAAGGCGCTGGGCTTCGACAACGTCGACATCGTGATCAGCCTGACCCACACCGACCAGCACTTTGCGCAGATCGTCGAGGTGCTGGCGCCGCAAGGCCAGCTGGCGCTGATCGACGACCCCGCAACGCTGGACGTGGTGCCGCTCAAGCGCAAGTCGATCTCGCTGCACTGGGAACTGATGTTCACGCGCTCGATGTACCAGACCGCCGACATGGTGGCCCAGCACCACTTGCTCAACCGCGTAGCCGGGATGATCGAGGCCGGCACGCTGAAGAGCACGCTGAGCGAGCATGCCGGCGCGCTGAACGCCGAGAACCTGCGCCGCGTGCACGCGCTGATCGAAAGCGGCCGCGCCCACGGCAAAATCGTGCTCGAGTACGAATAAGGCCGGGATCGCTTAACATCGAAGATTGCATCCGACCTCTAACAACCTGAAAGGACCAGCATGGATATTCTGTCGGCCGCCAAGAAGCGCCACACCGCCAAAGCCTACGATGCCGAGCGCCGCATCCCCGAGGAAGTGATGCAGCAGGTGTACGACCTGCTGCGCAACAGCCCGTCGTCGGTCAACTCGCAACCGTGGCACTTCATCGTCGCCAACACGCCGGAAGGCCGGGCGCGCGTCGCCAAGGCGGCGCAGGGCGGCTATGCCTACAACGCGGCCAAGATCAACGACGCCTCGCACGTGATCGTGCTGTGCTCGCGCATCGACATGGACGACGCACACCTGAACGCGCTGCTGGAACAGGAAGCGCGCGACGGCCGCTTCCGCGACGACGCTGCGCGCGCCGGCCAGGACGCGGCGCGCCGCGGTTACGTCAGGCAGCACCGCTTCGGCGGCAAGGACGTGGCGCAGTGGCTCGAGAAGCAGGTCTACCTGGCACTCGGCACCGCGATGCTGGGCGCGTCGGCGCTGGAGATCGATGCCACGCCGATGGAAGGCTTCGACCAGCAGATCCTGGATGCCGAATTCGGCCTCAATGAAAAGGGGCTGGCCAGCCTGGTGCTGCTGAGCCTTGGCTACTCGTCGCAGGCCGACTTCAACAAGGCGCTGCCGAAGTCGCGCCTGTCGCAAGAGGCGACCTTCACCTTCATCTGATCCGGCCGCCATCGACCATGATGGCGAACGAATCCAGCCACGGCGTGCAGCAATGCACGCCGTTTCCGTTCCCGGCGCCTTTGCCGGATTATTCGTTTATATCTTTTATTCTGTTTATTTCATATATTTCGTTTGTTTCTTTTGTTGTGAATTCATGCACTTTGCATGAAACTATTGATTACAACGGCCGAAAAATGCCCGCCTTGCACCCGATACATGTATTTCCAGCCACGTTCATGATGTCTTAAAACGAGGGAAATACGACCAACAAGCCATGCCCTGCCTCCGTAGACTGTTCACATCGACAAGGCACCACGAACCCAAGGAGAGCATCATGCAAATGACCGACAACACCATCCTCATCACCGGCGGCACTTCGGGCATCGGCCGTGGCCTGGCACAAGCCTTCCACAAGCTGGGCAATACCGTGATCGTCGCCGGCCGCCGCAAGGCCCTGCTCGACGACGTGGTGAAGGCCAATCCCGGCATGCACGCCGTCGAACTCGACATCGCCGACCCGGATAGCATCAAGCAGGCCGCCGCCCAGCTGATCCGCGACTTCCCGACCCTGAACGTACTGATCAACAACGCCGGCATCATGCCGTTCGACGATGCCGCCGGTGCGATCGACGAAGCCACCATGCTGTCGACCGTCACCACCAACCTGCTCGGCCCGATCCGCCTCACTTCGGCCCTGATCGAGCACCTGAAAGCCCAGCCGCGCGCCACCATCGTCAACAACACCTCGGTGCTGGCCTACACGCCGCTGGCGCAAACCGCGGTGTATTCGGCCACCAAGGCCGCCCTGCACTCGTACACGCTGTCGCAGCGCTTCATGCTGCGCGACACCTCGGTGCGGCTGCAGGAAATCGCCCCGCCATGGGTGAACACCGACCTGATCAAGAAGGGCGACGACCCGCGTGCCATGCCGCTGGACGCCTTCATCGCGCAGACCATGGCCGGCCTGGCGGGCGACAAGGAAGAAGTAGTGGTCGAATCGGCCCAGCCGATGCGCAACAACGCCGGCCCGAACGAGCACAAGTGGGTCAATGAGTTCAACGCCTATCTGGCGGCGAATCCAATTTCGACGCATTGAAACCTGAGCTGCCCCGGGTCAGCTGCTTCTCCATGAAGACCGACGCGAGGGCGATACCGCTGCGATGCGGGTGCAGCTCTTCACGTACCCGCGCGAAGCCGGCACGCTCATAGACCGGCACCGCGTTGAGCGAGGCCGACAGGAACAGGCGCGGCAGCTTGCGCCCGGCTGCCAGCGCTTCCAGCCGCGCCAGCAGCTGCAGGCCGATGCCGCGTCCCTGCCACTCCGGCGCCACGAATACCGCCTCGACTTCGCCGCTGGCGCCGTCGAGCACCGCGTAGCCGACCGGATAGCCGTCTTCTTCGGCGACGATGGCGGCGCCGGCCGCGAGCAGGCCGGGCATCGACGGCGGCGGCGGGCTGGCGCACAGTACCGCGAGCGTCTCTGCCGGATAGTGTGCGGCGCAGCCGATTTGCAGCGCGCGCGTGCGCAGCGCCCAGCAGGCATCGAGGTCGGCGGACGTGGCGCTGCGGTAGCTGGGCATGTGGCTGCTTCCTGGACAGGGTGGAGACGGTGAGCCGTGCGACGGTCCGGCGCGCGGCGCGATAAGCTGAGTATCGCATTCGTCGCCGATTTCTTCACCTGGAGCAGATCATGAAGCGCATGCTGTCCCTTTCCATCCTGGCCGCCACCCTGGTGACCACGGGCGCCCTGGCCCACCACGGCTGGAGCGAGTACGACGCCTCCAAGCCGCTGCAGCTGTCCGGCACCATCGAAGAGTCCGGTTACCAGCAACCGCACGGCTACGTGCGCCTGAAAACGGCGGACAAGACCTGGCTGGTGGTGCTGGCCCCGCCCGGACGCATGGAAAACCGCGGCCTGGCCAAGACCATGCTGGCGCCCGGCGGCAAGGCCAGCGTCTATGGCTATCCCAACCGCAGCAAGCCCGATGAGCTGCGCGCCGAGCGCATCACGGTCGGCGACAAGGTCACGGAGCTGCGCTGAGCCTGCTGCACGACGCTGCCGCGTGGGCCGTATCCACCGCAGTGGCGCAGGCCATGCGCGACGATCCGTGGTTGTACCCGGTCGTCGAGATCGTCCACATCGTCGGTTTCAGCGTGCTGGTGGGCGCGGTGGCGATGTTCGACCTGCGCCTGCTCGGCCTGGGCCGCACATTGCCGGTACGAGATCTGGCGCGCCACCTGCTGCTATGGTCGTGGCTCGCCCTGCTGCTGATCGTGCCCAGCGGCCTGCTGATGTTCTCGACCCAGCCCGAGCTGCTGGACAACCGCGTGTTCGTGCTCAAGCTGGCGCTGATCGCGGCGGCGGGCCTCAATGCCCTGGCCTTCCACGCCGGCCCGTGGCGCCGCGCGCAGCACTGGGGCGCGGCACCGCCGGCATCGGCGCGGCTGCATGCGGGCGTGTCGCTGCTGCTGTGGATCGGCGTAATCGCCTGCGGGCGCCTGCTGGCCTATGTCTGAGCGGCTGGGCACCGCCGTTCAAGGATCCAGCGGATCCCAGGGGTCGACGCGCAGCGATCGCAGCGACGGCGTGAATTCGACCTCGTAGGGCGAATGGCGCTGTCCGACAGTGCCTGGATCGTAGCCCAGCTCGGCCGGGTTGCGGGCGGCAAACTCGGGGCTCGAGATGTAGCGGCTCTGACTGGAGTTGGCGACGATCAGGGTCGGTTTGTCCAATGGCGCGCCCATTGCATGCAATCGCCTGGTGGCGTTGCGCAGGTTGGTCGTAGTGTGGCGCGCGTAGGGCTCGATCACGATGCGCTCGGCGGGAATCCCGAACCGCTCGATCAGCGTCTTGCGCATTTCGACCGCCTCGACGAACTGCGATCCCTTGGGATGCACGGCGGCGCCGCTGGTGATGATGAAGGCCACGTCCCCTTGGGCGAAGCGGCGCGCGGCCAGTTGCAGGTGCAGCTTGCTGCGCGCACTGATCGAGAGCGCCGGATTGTCGGGGCCGACGCCCGGGATGATGATCGCCGAATAGCGGTAACGTCCCCAATCGGTCTGGCGCGCCAGTGCCAACGGTGCCGCGTTGTGGGCCTGGTCGAGCGGCTCGAACAGCACCGCGTCGCGCCGTTCGTTGGCGTCGATCAGGGCGATGGCCAGGGCAATGCTGGGGTCGAGCCGTACCGCCGGATCGTTCCTGCCGGCGTCAGCCAGCCAGATCGCATCGGCCACCAGCGCCTTGAAGCCGGCGCCGTCGACCTTCTCGACCGGGCCGTCGATCATGGGATAGCGCGACTGATTGCCGAAGCCGTAGATCTGCAGCACGGCATTCAGACCGCGCAGCTCGCGCACCACCTGGGCCCGGGGACCGTCGTCGGCGAGCCCCGCCGGCTTGCCCATGGCCGACACGGCAGCGGCCACTGCATCCATCTCGGTGTCGGTCCAGGTCGATGCCAGCAGCAGGCACTTGGGGGCCAGTTCGCAGGCGTCGATGCGTTTGCGGCGCCCTTCCAGCACCGCGGCCAGTGGCCCGGGCGCGCGCTCGGACTGGAGCGCGGACACCAGCGGGAACATGCGCCCGGCCATCAGCGACCAGTGGCGGTCGGCCACCGGGGCGGCGCGCAGGGGAAGCGCCGTGGCCAGAGTCGCGGCGAACGCCGCGGCGAGCGTGACATGCTTGATCATCGCGCTCACCATGCCTTGCTGATCGAGAAGCGTGCGCTGCGCCCGAACAGCGGACGGCCGTAGATCGCCACGCTGTTGCCCTGGCCATCCAGCGCATCGGTACGGGTATTGCCTTCGGTAAGACCTTTTTCGTTGCTCAGGTTGTCGCCGCTGAGCTGGAATTGCCAGTCGCCGCGCGTCACGGTCACGCCGGCACCGACGGTGTGGAAGGAAGGCAGCTCGGTTGCGTTGAAAAAGTCGACGTAGCGCTTGCCCATGTAGGCGATGCTGCCGTAGACGTCGATGTCGTTGCCGCCGGCGCTGAAGCTGTAGCTGGGGCGGATATTGCCGAACACTTTCGGCTGGCGAATCAGCTGGTTGCCAATGATGCGCGACGGATCGGCGCCGGTGGCACTGGCGAAGTCGCGGTACTCGGGCTCTTGCAGGGTCAGCGAGCCGTTCAGCACCAGGCGGTCGGTGACATACCAGGCGCCGTCGGCCTCGGCGCCCTGCACCACGGCCTTGCCGTAGAACGGCACGGTCTGGTCGTTGCGGCCGGTGACCGGGTTGAAGGCGACGAAGGAGGCGTTGAGCGGATCGAAGTTGGTGCGGAAGGCGGTCACGTACAGGTAGGAGCGGCCCAGGGTGGCCTTGATGCCGACCTCGTACTGGTCGGCCTTGGTGGTCAGCACCAGCGGGTCGACCGAGGAGGCCACGTTCATCGTCGGCGGCACTTCCAGGTGCGATACGCGCAGGTAGCCGCCCAGGCGCGCGCTGAAATCGTAGTTGGCGCCCAGCGTCCAGTTGGTGGTGCGCGGCTTGAGGAAGTGCGCCTGGCGCGCGCCGGTGAAGCGGCGCGTGGTGTCGTCGGCCAGGGTGGTGCCGTCGCCCAGGTTGGCCTGGGCGGTCAGCAGCGCATAGCCGTCGTAGCGGTAACGCTCGGTGCGCACGCCGGCGTCCAGGCGCAGCTGGTCGTTCACGGTCCAGGTGTCGTTCAGGTACAGCGCTCCCATGCGCGCTTCGACGTCGCCCTGGTTCAGCGTCGTGGTATAGCGCAGCACGCCGTTGTCGGTAACCGAGCCGAGCACTGCGCCGGAGGCCGAATACGCCACCAGGTCGAGGGTGCGCGGCTGTCCCTTCACTTCGATCAGCATGTCGTTGTAGACCGACTTGCTGGTGGTGCCGTAGGCGCTGGCGTAAAAGCCGCCCTTCACGTCGTGGCTGCCGAGGGCGGACTCGAAGGTGCGCGTCAGGTTGACATCGGCCTGGTGCGAATAGAAGGTGGCGCCCAGCGCGCGGTACTGGCCCTGCATTACCAGGCCCGAATCCGCAGCCGGGTCGTAGGCCTGGGCCCCGTTGCTGCCGGCAACCGCATAGCCCAGGCGCGCGACCGGGCCGAAGGCGGTCCTGGCTGCGGGCAGGAAGCCGTTGGCGAAAGCAGCGGCGTCGGCCGGGTTCGAGGTCGAATAGAAGGCGTCGAAATCGAGCTTGCCGCGGGTCATGCCTGCCTTTGCCGACAGCTGCCAGGCGCCCAGGTCGCCTTCGTACTGCAGTCCCAGGTTGCCGAATTCGAGATGGCGGCCATTGGCCAGGTCGCGCGTTTCGGTCTGCAGTTGGCCTGCGCCGTCCAGGTATTGCTGCGGAACGCTGCGTAGCGCGGGCGAATTCATGGTGCCCTTGAAATAATCGATGTAGGGGTCGAGCGACACGGCAGGATTGCGCGGGTCCGACACCGGGATCGGCAGGTAGAAGGTGTTGTGGTCGTTCAGGTAGTTGGCGCTCAGTTTCCAGGTGCCGCTGTCGGTCACGCGCTTGATGTTGGCGCGGATCTGGCCGCCGCGGTCGTTGGGGAAGCCATTGTCGCGATGGCCGTCGTCCTCGCGGATGAAGCCGCCGATGGCATAGTAGGTGCGGTCGTCGAGCTTGCCCGATTGATAGGCGTCCAGGCGTTTCAGGCCAGTGGTACCGACGCTGACCCGCGCCTTGCCCATGGTTTTCTCGGAACCGGTGACGGTGGTATTGTTGACCAGGGCGGCGGCCTGGCTGGCATAGATCGGCGCCGGGCCGCCACGCACGATTTCCACGTTTCTGGTCATCAGGTCGTAGCGGTTCATGCTGTCGCCGCGGAAGAAGAAGCCGTTAATTTCGGTCATCAAGGGCAGCCCGTCCTGCTGGAACAAGGCGTAGCCGTCATCGGTAGGAATGCCGCGCACGCGCGTCACGTTCTGTACTTCGCCGCCGGTGGCCTCGACCTGGATGCCTGGCATCTTGCCCAGCAGGTCGGCCATGTTCAGGGGGGCCAGTTTCAGGATGTCGCCTTGCGACAGCGAGTTGACCGCGTACGACACGTCGAAGCGGCGCTGCGGCCGCGCCGAACCGGTGACCACCACCACCTGCGAATCGGTGACGGCTGCGGCGTCCTGGCCTGCAGCCGACGCGGTCGCTGCAGTGGTTGCGCCGGCTTCCTGGGCGTTGGCGCAGGCGCCGGACATGGCGAGGGCGCCGAGCGCGCACTGCAGTGCCAGGGTCATTCTTGTCTTGATCATGAGCTAGTCCTGAAGGATGAAAGTGAACCCGCTCAGCTTATTGGGCCTTTTTGACCGTATTATTTATTACTCGTAAAATAAATATAAAAGCTCCGATCCCATCGAAAGGTCCGCACCTTGAAAGCCGCACGCCTGCATCTGCTGTCAGAAGAAAAGCGCCTGTTGTGGCATTTGCGTGCCAAGGGACCGCTGCCGCGCACCGAACTGGCGCTGTCGCTTCAGGTAAGCAACTCGGCACTGACCAAGCTGTCGCATAACCTGATCAGCCTGGGCCTGGTCGAAGAGCGGCCGGCAACCGACATGCCGACGCGTGGCCGCCCCACCATCCCGCTGGGCATTTCGGCGCAAGGCGGCTTCGCGGCCGGCGCGACGGTGCACAAGGGTGTGCTGGAAATCGCCCTGGTCGATTTCTCGGGCGAGATCATCGCACTTGCCAAGGAACAGATCGGGACACCCGGCCCGGCCGAATTCGCCGCGATCGTGCAGGGCCACCTGGACACGCTCAGCGTGCGCCACCGCCTGCTGGGCCAGCGCTTCTTCGGCATCGGTGTCGGCCTGCCGGGGGCGCCGCGCACGCGCAAGGGCGATGCCTGGCATACGGTGAAAGAACTGCCTGGGTGGAATAACGTCGCGCTGGGCCCGATACTGGGCGACGCGCTCGCGACCACGGTCCTGCTCGAAAACGATGCCAACTCGGCGGCGCTGGCCGAGTACTACCTGAGCAGCGCCGGGCGCACCGCGTCCACGGTCGTGGTGATCCTGCTCGGCTATGGCATCGGCGCCGGCGTGATCGAGGATGGGCGCCTGGTCAAGGGCGGATTCGGTGGTGCCGGCGAAATCGGGCTGCTGTATCCAGGCCACCTGCCGCGTCCGAGCACGCTCGACCTGCTGTCGGTGCTGGCGGACGCCGGCTGCCGTATCGAATCGGTGGCCCGCTTCGACGAACTGACGGCCGGTTTCGAAACAGTGGTCGAGGGTTGGCTCGACCGCGCCGCCGGCCAGCTGGAGGTGCTGGTCAACAGCGCGATCGCCTGGTTCGATCCGGAAGACATCGTGTTTTCCAGTCCCTTGCCGGCCTCGGTGGTGGCGCGCCTGGCCGAACGTCTGAACGCCATGTCCTTGTGCTGGCCGGCCGAGCGGCCCGGACGAATCCGCATCTCGGCGCTGGGCGGAAGCGCCATCGCGCTGGGGGCCGCGCTGCTGCCGATCCATGCGGCGACGACGCTGGTGGCGGGCTAGCCGCGGCTGACATCAAGCTGTCATCGGTGGCGGCTATCCTGGCGGGATGCCAGACTACCGCGCATGTGCTGCCCAGCTCGACGAAGACCGTTACGTGGTCGGCTATGCATCGGGTAACTTCGGTAAGGCGATCTTCCTCGGAAGCATCGACCTTACCCTGCTATTTTTGCTGACCGACATCGTCGGCATGCCCGCGCGCGACGTCAGCCTGCTGATGCTGATCGTGTTCCTGGGCGACCTGGCGTTCGACATCGGCGCCGGCATGCTGGCCGCGCATGCCGACCGGCGCGGCATCGGCTACCCGCGCCTGATCGCCCTGTGCGTGCTGCCGTGCGCTCTGGCCTTCGGCGCGCTGTACATGCTGCCGCTGCTGCAGGCGGCCGATTTCGCCCTTGTCGCGGCCTTGTTGCTGGTACTGCGCGCCAGCTACGCCCTGATCGACGTGCCGCACAACAGCCTGCTGGCGCGGGTAACGCAGGACAGCCACGCGCGCGGCCGCGCTTCCGGCTACCGCACCCTGTTCAGCGCCGCCGCCAGCATCGTCGTCGCCACCGTCGTCGCGCCATCGGTGAATGCCTCGGCAGCGCATGCGGCCCCGCTGCGCATGGCGTGGCTGGGCGCCGGCGCCGGCCTGCTGTTTTGCACCACTCTCCTGATCGCTGCATGGTCGGCGCAGGGTGCCGGCCGGGTGCATGGTCCAGCCCCGCGCCAGGCCACGGCCATCGGCTGGCGACCGAAGCCCGACCGGTTGTTCGGCGCATTTGCCGTGGTGGCCATGGTGACCGGTTTCGCACTGCCGATGTTCGCCAAAACCCTGCTCTACCTGTGCACCTATGTGCTGCACGATGCCGGCTTCGCCGGTCGGGTGCTGCTGATGCTCGCCCTGAGCGGCATCGCCGGCGCCATCTTGTGGATCGCTCTGGTGCGGCGCCATGACAAGACCACCCTGTTGGCGCTGAGCCATGGCGTGGCCGCCATCGGCATCGTGCTGTTTGCCTGTGCCGGCGAGCAGCGCACGCTGCTGCTGGCATGCGCGGCGGTCGCCGGTGTCGGCCTGGCCGGCGTGGCCATGCTGCCCTGGGGGATCCTGGCCGATATCGTCGATTTCTCCGAGTTCCGCTACCGCGAGCGCCGTGAAACCGTGGCCTTCGCCCTCACCCTGGTGCTGCTCAAGGCCGGCGGCGCGGCAGGACTGGCGACGATCGGCTGGGTCCTCGGGCAGCTGGGCTATTTGCCGGGCGCGGTCCAGCCGCCGGCGGTGGTGCTGGGACTCAAGGCGCTGGCATTCGGCGTGCCAGTGCTGGGCGCGGCACTGGCAATCGTGATTCTGCTACGCCTGGATATCGGACACGCGCTGCATGCGCGGGTGCGCCGGGTCAACGGCATGCGGCGCATGGCCTCTGCAAGCCACACTGCCTGAGCCGTCACCTGCGTTGCGCGTGGCGGCCGCGCAGCGGTCGCGCGGCGGTGCGGCTGCGCGGCGCCGGCCTTCGTGCTACAGTCTCTTGCCACTTTTCATCCGACCGAGATGCTCAAACAGTTCACCACCTTCGCCGTCACACTCGCGATCGCCGGCAGCGCCCAGGCCGCGCTCCCGGTATACGGTTTCATCGTCAAGAACACCTATCCACACGACCCGAAGGCCTTCACCCAGGGCCTGTTCTACCGCGACGGCCACCTGTACGAAAGCACCGGCCAGTACGGCCAATCGACGATCCGCAAGGTGGAACTCAAGACCGGCAAGGTGCTGCAGAAGGCCGATCTGCCGGCCGACGTGTTCGGCGAAGGCTCGACGCCGGTGGGCAATAACCTGGTCGGCCTGACCTGGACCTCGCAGGTCGGCTACGTGTTCGATCTCAAGACCTTCAAGCTCAAGCAGAGCTTCAAGTACGAGGGCGAAGGCTGGGGCCTGGCGGGCGATACGAAAAATCTATACATGAGCGACGGCAGCTCCTTCATCCGCATCCTCGATCCGAAGACGATGAAGGAACTGCGCCGGGTGCAGGTGACGGCCGAAGGCCGCCCGGTGGACCGCCTGAACGAGCTGGAAATGGTCGATGGCGAACTGTATTCGAACATCTGGGGCAGCGAGCTGATCGCCCGTATCGATCCCGACAGCGGCAAGGTGCTGGGGGTGATCGACCTGACCGGCCTGCTGCCGCCGGATCAGCGCGGCACGCGTGAGGTCGATGCCGTCCTGAACGGCATCGCCTGGGACAGCAAGGGCAAGCGCCTGTTCGTCACCGGCAAGCTGTGGCCCAAGCTGTTCGAGATCGAACTGGTGCCGAAGCTGCGGCGCTGATCACCTCGCCGTGACGTCGATCACGACCTTGCCGAAGTGTGCGCCCGACGCCATGTAACGGTACGCTTCCTGCGCCTGCCCGAACGGGAACACACGGTCGATCGCTGGCTTGACCCCGGCCACGTCGGCGAAGCGCATCACGTCTTCCAGCATGCTGCGGCTGCCGACATAGATGCCGACCATGCGCTTGGCACTCGACAGCAGCGTGGCCGGATTGACCTCGCCGCCGAAGCCGCTGACGCCGCCGATGATGGCGACCGTGCCGCCCATCGCCGCCGACGCCACCGAGCGGTTCACCGTTCCTTTGCCGCCCACTTCCAGCACCACGCTGGCGCCCAGATTGCCGGTCAGGTGCAGCACTTCATCCTGCCATTCGGGAATAGTCGCGTAGTTGATCGTGTGGTGCGCACCCAGTTCGCGCGCCCGTGCCAGTTTCTCGTCGCTGGACGAGGTGACGATGGTGCGCAGCCCGGCCGCGCGTGCCAGCTGCAGGCCCAGGATCGACACGCCGCCGGTACCCAGCAGCAGCACGGTGTCGCCCGGCTTCACGTTGTTGCTCGACACGAAGATCGCATTCCACGCCGTCACCGCCGCGCACGGCATGGTGGCCGCCTCGACAAACGACAGCGACGGTGGCACGATCGCCAGCGCGTCCTCGTGCAGGATGACTTCTTCGGCCAGCATGCCGTCGATGTCGCCGCCCAGGCCATGCCGCACCTTGTCCGGCGTGGGCGCGCCGTCGATCCAGTGCGGGAAGAACGAGCCGGCCACGCGGTCGCCGACCTGTACCCGGCTCACGCCCGGCCCCACGGCCAGCACTTCGCCGGCGCCGTCCGAGCACGGGATGATCGGGTCGTCCACCGTCACCAGGTAGTTGCCGCTGGCGACCATCAGGTCGCGGTAGTTGAGCGAGACGGCGTGCACGCGGATGCGCACTTCGCCCAGGCCGAGCGCGCGCTCGGGATACTCGATGCATTGCAAACCGTCGATGTTTGCGCCGGGAAGGATTTGATAGGCCCGCATGCGGTGTTCCTTTCAACAGAATGTGGATGGATGCCGGGTGGCCCTACATCGGCTTGGCCACCATCAGCCAGAAGATCACGATGAAGGCGGCGAATGCCGGCACCCCTAGCGCGACCCAGATCTTGAAATAGCGCCAGTACTGCGGCGCCAATGGCGCGTCAGTGCGCACCGCCTGCGCCGCCAGGTCGCGCATGCGGATCTGCAGCCACACCACCGGCAGCCAGCAGGCGCCGGCCAGGATGTAGATCGCGATCGACCACATGATCCAGGGGCTGTGCAGCGGATAGCCGGCCAGGTGGATCATGTAGAAGCCGGTGGCGGGCTGCAGCACGGCGGTGGTGGCGGTGAACAGCCAGTCGGCGGTGACGACGTTCCGGGTCACCACGGCGATGGCGCGCACGTCGCGGCTGATGCTGGCGAACAGCATGTACCAGGCCGAACCAATGCCGGTGCCGAACAGCAGCGTCGACGACACGATGTGCAGCCATTTCACCACCACGTAATCGACGACAGGGTCAGCCATCTATTTTTCCTCGAGTTGATACAGCAGCCAGATCGCCGCCAGCATCGGCAGGTTCTTGGTCAGCGGTCCGTACGGATGCAACAGAAATTCAGGCAGCTTGAACGCTATCACGAGCGTATAAAACCCGATCAGGCCCAATTGTGCGAGCCACAGCCAGCGCCGCCGCGCCAGGAACAGGATGGCCAGGCCGAACAGCAGGTCGAGCGTCGCCGCGCCGTACAGCATCAGCGGCTGTAGCTCGGCCGGGATGCCGGTGCGGCCCAGCAGCTCGTAGCTGTCCTCGACCGGGTACAGGCCGAACGAGACCAGCGCGGTCAGGAGCCAGACCAGGGCGATGCTGCCGCGCAGGACCGGCAGCAACCAGCCGAGCTTGGCGCTGGCGCGTTCGCTGAGCGGGTCCTGGATGAAATGGTCCACCGGCCTCGGCAAGTGGCCGATCAGCTGCGCGGTAGGGCCGACGTCAGCCGTGTTGTCGCGCTCGAGCATGCGCAGCGTGTCGCGGTTCAGGAGCGAACCGGGCAGCAGGCCGCCGATGCCGGCCGCCAGCCGCGCCAACGGTCCCGGCAGCGGCAATACGCGCTGGCGCCCCAGGCCCATGGCGGCGCGCAGCTTGCCCAGGTAGTCGGTGAACGGCATTGCCTGAGGACCGACCAGCGGCACGCGCAGGCAGGTGCCGTTGAGGTTGCCGCTACCGGGATGCATCGGCAGCCGGTGCCGCAGCAGGCCGACGATCGCCGCCACCACGTCGTCGACGTGGATCGGCTGCACCAGCTGCGGCGCGGTGCCGAAGCGCACTGTGAGCGGCATGCTGGCCAGGGTGCGGAAGGCGCGTGCGCTGGCGCCGTCGCGGCCGTACACCAGCGACGGCTGGACGATGTAGGAACGCAGCGGCAGCGCGGCCAGGTAGTCGTCGGCGGCGCGCTTGGACAGGTGGTACGGCGTTTGCGCGTCGCGGTCGGCGCCCAGTGCGGACACCTGGATCACCTTTTGCACGTCGTGCGATTCGGCGCAGGCGGCGAACAGGGCGCGCGGCGCTTCTACGTGCAGACGAGCAAAATCCTGGCGTCCTTTTTCCTTGAAGATACCGACCGCATTGATGACGGCGTCGATGTGGTTAAGGCGCGCCAGCCACGTGGATTTGTCGGTATCGTTGGCGAAGTCTGCATGGATGTAGCTCAGGCGTGGATCGCTGCTGCTGCCGGGTTTCCTGACCGCGCACACGACGTGGTGGCCTTCGGCCAGCAGTGCCTGCAACAGGTGTTGTCCGATGAAACCGCTGGCGCCTGTCAGCAAGATCCGCATCCGTGCTTCCTTCACAACATGTAAAAGAGGATTGTATGGAAAATTCGGCATTACAGCGCGCACTCATCTCCGGCGCCGCGTCCAGCATCGTCTCGACGGCGGCGCTGGCGCTCACCGGCAAGAAGGAAACCGGCAGCGCGTTCGGGCCGACCAATGCCGTCAGCCACTATGTGCACGGTAAGAAGGCAAGCCGCCGCCAGGGTTTTTCGCTGCGCTACACGATTCCCGGCTATCTGATCCACCACGCCAGCGCCACGTTCTGGGGTTTCATTTTCGAGAACACGCTGGGACGCGTGCTGGACAAGAAGAGTCCGGTGACCACGCTGGTGGCGGCCACGGCGACTTCGGCCATGGCGGCATTCACCGACTATCAGCTGACGCCCAAGCGGCTGCAGCCGGGGTATGAGCGCAAGCTGTCGAAGAAGTCGCTGACGGTGGTGTATGGGGGCGTGGCGCTCGGGCTGGCGCTGGGAGCGCTGCTGGCGCGCAAGGATCAGCCGCCGAAGTGAGTTTTGCTGGCTGCCATGTGCATCGGCCCGTCATTCCTGCGGCAGGAATGACGGGCCGAATTCAAGCAGACATGGCGCCGACGCGTTTCAGTGTGCGGCGCCCTTCTTGCCGCGCATCTTCTGCACCAGCATCACCACCGCCAGCACCGCCGCCCCCACCAGCACGCCGACCACCGCATCGACCAGCGTTGGCGCGATCGCCGCCAGCACGCCGCCGATCGCCGGCACGCCCGCCACCGATGCCGCCACGCTTTCCGACACGTGATGCACCGCCGGAATCGCGTGCGCGATGATGCCGCCGCCGACCATGAACATGGCCGCGGTGCCGACCACCGCCAGGATCTTCATCAGGCGCGGCGCCGCCGCCAGCAGGCCGCGGCCGATGGCGCGCGCCAGGCCGTTGGCCTTCTGGCTCAGGTACAGGCCGACGTCGTCCATCTTGACGATGCCGCCCACCAGGCCGTACACGCCGACCGTCATCAGGATCGCCACCGCCACCAGCGTCGCCGCCTGCTCGATGAACGGTTCGCCGTTCATGGTGCCGATCGAGATCACGATGATCTCGGCCGACAGGATGAAGTCGGTGCGCACCGCGCCCTTGATCTTTTCCTGCTCCAGCGCGCACACGTCGACCGCCGGATTGGCCACTGCCGCCCGGTGCTCGGCCTTGTGCGCCGCCTCTTCCTGCTCGCTGTGCAGGTATTTGTGGGCCAGCTTTTCAAAGCCCTCGTAGCACAGGAAGGCGCCGCCGATCATCAGCAGCGGCTGGATCAGCCACGGCACGAAGGCCGAGATCGCCAGCGCCGCCGGCACCAGGATCGCCTTGTTCTTCATCGAGCCCTTGGCCACCGCCCACACCACCGGCAGTTCGCGATCGGCTTTCACGCCTGACACCTGCTGCGCATTCAGTGCCAGGTCGTCGCCCAGCACGCCCGCCGTCTTCTTGGCGGCGACCTTGCTCATCGCCGCCACGTCGTCGAGGATGGTCGCGATATCGTCCAACAAGGTAAATAAACTTGCTCCAGCCATGAATTACTCCGTGATGTCAGTTTCGCATCATCTTAACCGAGGCCCATTCCGCCAGCCACACGGTTCAGCGCGGCTGTATGCGTTTCATCCCCGGAAATCTGCAGCTTGTCGCTTTTGCCGCCAGGCTTGGCAGAGGCATACGTATAGTGGACGCTAGAAGGTTGCGGTACTGCAGCCTCGTCCCAGCGAAGTCGCCCTGAAGGAGAAGCCATGAACATCGATCCTACCCCGGTTGCAACCATCGTCCCTGCCGCTGTTGCAGCGCATCCTGTACGCCGCACCCGCGCACCGAAGCGCAAGACCCGCATCACGATCTATCTCGACGACGAAGTGCTGGACGAATTCCGTTCGCTGTCCGAGCGCTGCGGCACCGGCTACCAGACCCTGATCAACGCCGCCTTGCGCAAGCGTCTCGGTGCCCCGGTGCTCGAAACCGGCGTCGTATAAGGCTTCCTTTCAAATTTCCCTCTGGGAGCGAGATTACACTTAGCAATATTTATGCTAATCTTCCCGCTCTTTTAACCCCGGAGGGATTTATGAAAAAAGGCGAACTGATCGCAGAATTCGCGAAGCGCACCGAGATGTCCGGCGCTGCCGCTGGCGACGCCGTGAACACCATCATCGACATCATCACCGAGCGCCTGAAAAAGGGCGACACGGTGGGTATCACCGGTTTCGGCACCTTCTCGATCACCAAACGCGCCGCGCGCAAGGGCCGCAACCCGGCCACCGGCGAAGTGATCAAGATCGCTGCGTCGAAGTCGCCACGCTTCTCGGCTGGCGCGACCCTGAAGGCCGCTGTCAATCCGAAGAAGAAGTAAGCAGCCCGCACTACCAGCTGACGCGTCATCCGACAGCAGCTGGCACCGGCCGCGCGCCGCGTCCTCCGGGGCGCGCGCCGGCCGCTTTCTCTCCCCGCCCTACCGTTTCCATCCCTGATTTCCTGCCATGAGCTTCGCTACCTGGATCGCCTTCGTCATCGCCGGCTCGCTGATCGCCATCTCTCCTGGTTCCGGCGCGGTGCTGTCGATGTCGCATGGCCTGGCCTACGGCCTCAAAAAGGCCAGCGGCACCGTGCTCGGCCTGCAGCTGGGCCTGATCGTGGTGCTGATCATCGCCGGCGCCGGCGTCGGCTCGCTCCTGCTGGCCTCGAGCACCGCGTTCACCGTGGTCAAAGTGATCGGCGCGCTGTACCTGATCTGGCTCGGCATTGCCCAGTGGCGCGCGGCGCCGGTCGGCCCGCAAGCCTCGACCGCCGGCCTGGAAGCGCATCCGTCGTTCGGCAAGCGCGTGCTGACCGGCTTTCTGACGAATACCACCAATCCCAAGGGCATCATCTTCATGGTGGCGGTGCTGCCGCAATTCATCTCGAAAGACGCGGCGCTGCTGCCGCAGCTGGCGATCCTGGGCGTGACCATGGTGGCGATCGATTCGACCGTGATGCACGGCTACGCCGCGCTGGCGGCCTCGATGCAGCGCTACCTGCGCGACCCGCGCGCGATGCGCCTGCAGAACCGCTTCTTCGGCGCGGTGCTGATCGTGATCGGTTCGATGCTATTCTTCGTCAAGCGCCAGGCCGCCTGACCCGAGGGCAGACGCGTGTGTTTCCGTCTGCCGCCAGTTGCAACTTTCTGTAACCCGCGTTGTCCGCTGGACAGCTCGTGCGTTGTAATGGAAACGACCGCTCCTGCGCATCCATCTCGGCCGCGCCCGGTCGTCCTTCTGCGGAGTCCGCCATGAACCACCGTTTCGCCAAGACCGCCACCGCGCTCGCGCTGGCGGCGCTTTCCACGTTCGCGCAGTCGCAATCGACATTGTCGACGGAAGACGTCGACGGGATGGCATTGCAGACCGGCGACGCCGCTTCGCAAGAGGCGGAAGCGCCGGGCCGGGTCGGCCGGGTCTCGCTGGTCGAGGGCAAGGTCACCATCAGCGGCGACGTCGGCGACGCCAGCAGCGACGCCCTGCTCAACTGGCCGGTCACCACCCGCAACCTGATCACCACCGCCCCCGGCGCGCGCGCCGAGCTGCGGATCGGCTCGACCGCAGTCAGGCTGGACGCCGACAGCTCGCTCGAAATCACCGAGCTGGACGACGACAGCATGCGCCTGCGCCTGCACTACGGCAGCGCCAGCGTGCGCGTCGCCAACGCGGAGGTGGCGTCCGAATTCGAGCTGCACACGATGCAGGCGCGGGTCACCCTGCAGGGCCCGGGTCGGCTGCGGGTGGATGCGGAAAAGGTCGCCGACACCAGCCTGGTGAGCGTGTTCGACGGCGCCGCCACGGTCGATGGCGCCGGCGCCAGTCTGACGGTGCGCGCCGGCCGCAGCGCCGAGGTACGCGACGAGGACGTGCGCACCCTGCAGGCGCAGCGCGACGCCTTCGACGACTGGTCGCTCAGCCGCGACAGTGTCGGCGACAACTCGCGCACGGCGCGCTACGTCACCACCGAAATGACCGGCTACGAAGACCTGGACCGCCACGGCAGCTGGAGCGAGGACGCCGAATACGGCAGCCTGTGGACGCCGACCGTGGTGGCCGGCTGGACGCCCTACCGCGACGGCCAGTGGACCTGGATCGCGCCCTGGGGCTGGACCTGGGTCGACAACGCGCCGTGGGGCTACGCGCCGTTCCACTACGGGCGCTGGGTGCAGGTCAACCGGCGCTGGGCCTGGGCCCCGGGCCGCCATGTGCGGCGTCCGGTATGGGCGCCGGCGCTGGTGGGCTGGGTCGGCGGCAGCAACTGGAACGTCGGCTTCCAGGGCCACGGCGTGCATCGTCCGCTGCCGGCCACCGGCTGGTATCCGCTCGGTCCGCGCGACCGCTTCGTGCCGGGCTACCGGCTGTCGCAGGAGCGCCTGCAGCGCATCAACGCCTGGCGCAACGACAAGGGGCACGACGAAGGCCGCGACCGCGACCGCGACGGCCGTCCCGACTTCCGGCGCGCCGGCCTGACCGTGGTGCCGAACGGGCACTTCGGCGGTCGTGCCCCGGTCGTGGTGTCGAACCTGCCGCGCGCGAACGGTAACGCGCTCACCGCGCCGGGGGCGCCGGGCGTGGCCCCGCCGCCGCCGCAGGGCTGGCGCGACCGCAACACGCGCAACCGGGTCGAGATCCTGCGTCCGGGCAGCGACAGCACGGCCGTGCGCGGGCGCGACGCCTGGGAACGCGACCGCGACCGCATCGACCGCAACCGCCCCGACCGCGGCCGTGAAAACTTCGATCCGGACCGCTTCAACCGCGAACGGGCGCAGCGCGACCGTTTCAACGACGAGCGCAACGAACGCTTCGAACGCGGCCAGCGCGAACGCCAGCCGCAGCTGTCGACCGAGAACCCGGTATCGACGTTCCAGCCGGGCCGCATCACCCCTGGCGTGCAGCCCGGCCTGATCGGGACCGCGCCGCAGGCTGGCTGGCAGCGGCCGGAGCGCGACGCTCAGCGCGAACAGTGGCGTGACCGCGGCGGCGACCGGGGCATGCGTCCCGAGCGCGGCGAGCGCAACGACTATCGTCCGCGTCCGCAAGCGCAGGCGGCGATGCCGGCGCCCACGCTGCAGGCCGCGCCACCCGCTCCCGCGCCGGATCGCTCGCCGCCGCCGGTGCGCCAGTTCACGCCGGCGCCGAACGTCGGCGCCGCGCCGTCGCGTGGACCGGGCCGCCCGGACTCGCCGCGGTCGATGCGCGGCGGGCGCAGCGATATGCAGGACTCCCGGTAGACGGCGCCGGCATTGGCTACAATGCGCATTTACACCAGCATTTACACAGGATCTCAGCCATGGACCCGAAAGAATCCCTCATCGAATACCCGAGCGACTTCCCGATCAAGGTGATGGGCGCGACCCACATCGATTTCGCTCCCACCATCATCGCGCTGGTGACCCAGCTCGATCCGACTTTCCATGAAGGCAAGCTGGAAACCCGTCCTTCGACCAAGGGCAACTACACCGGCCTGACCGTCACCATCCGCGCCACCAGCCGCGAGATGCTGGACGAGGTGTACCGCACGCTGTCGACCCATCCGATGGTCAAGATGGTGCTGTAAGGACAGTTAGCCGCCCCCGCGTGCCGGGACCGGCTGACTGTCTTATAATGACGGGGTCCAACCTGCGGGCACGGAGCCCCGTCCTTCATTCATGTCCCTGAACCGCCCTGCCACGCCGCTCATCCGCGATCTCGGCCGCGCCGACTACGAACCCACCTTCGCCGCCATGCGCGCCTTCACCGACGCGCGCACGCCCGAGACGCGCGACGAACTGTGGATCGTCGAGCATCCGCCGGTGTTCACGCTCGGCCTGGGCGCCGACGCCGGCCACGTGCTGGCGCCGCACGACGTGCCGGTGATCCAGACCGACCGCGGCGGCGAGGTGACCTACCACGGTCCCGGCCAGGTGGTGATCTACCTCTTGATGGACCTGCGCCGCAACAAACCGGGCGGCAAGCTGTATGCGCGCCAGTTTGTGGAAAAAATCGAACAGGCGGTCATCGACGTGCTACGGGCGTATAATCTCGCGGGTGAGCGGATCGCCGGCGCGCCCGGCATCTATATCGCGGACGGTGCGCGCAAGGGCGCCAAGATCGCCGCGCTCGGCCTCAAGGTGCGCGGCAACGGCTGCACCTACCATGGCGTGTCGCTGAACGTGGCCATGGACCTGGCCCCGTTCACCTGGATCAATCCGTGCGGCTACTCGGGACTGGCGACGGTCGACATGCGCACGATGGGCATCGAACCGCCGCTGGCGGACGTGCAGGGGGCGCTGGCCCATGCACTCATCGAGCAGCTGACTGCCGCCGTCGAGCGCGACCCGGCCCCGCAGGAACCGAACAACTCCAACTGAAAGCCCGTCAGGGCACGAGCCAAATGACTTCCGAAATCGATACCGGCATCGCCTCCGCAGCTGCATACAACGCATCCGACAAGCAGAAGGGCGCCAGCAAGACCTCGCGCATCCCGATCAAGATCGTGCCGATCGCCGATGCCGAACGCCTCAAGAAGCCGGACTGGATCCGCGTCAAGGCCGCCACCGCCTCGTCGCGCTTCTACGAGATCAAGGAAATCCTGCGCGCCAACAACCTGGTCACCGTGTGCGAGGAAGCCAGCTGCCCGAACATCGGCGAATGCTTCGGCAAGGGCACCGCGACCTTCATGATCATGGGCGACAAGTGCACCCGCCGCTGCCCGTTCTGCGACGTCGGCCACGGCCGTCCGGATCCGCTGGACGTGAACGAGCCGGGCAACCTGGCCAAGACCATCGCCGACTTGCGCCTGTCGTACGTCGTGATCACTTCGGTCGACCGCGACGACCTGCGTGACGGCGGCGCCGGTCACTTCGTCGAGTGCATCACCAAGACCCGCGCTTTGTCGCCGAACACCAAGATCGAAGTGCTGGTGCCGGACTTCCGCGGCCGCCTGGAAAAAGCCCTGAACATCTTCGCCGACGGCTTGCCGGACGTGATGAACCACAACCTGGAAACCGTGCCGCGCCTGTACAAGGAAGCGCGTCCGGGCGCCGACTACCAGCACTCGCTGACCCTGCTGCGCGACTTCAAGCTCAAGTACCCGAGCGCGGTCACCAAGTCGGGCCTGATGGTGGGCCTGGGCGAGACCGACGAAGAGATCCTGGAAGTGATGCGCGACATGCGCGCGCACGACATCGACATGCTGACCATCGGCCAGTACCTGGCGCCGACCAATTCGCACCTGCCGGTGCGCCGCTACGTGCACCCAGACGTCTTCAAGATGTTCGAAGAGAAAGCCTATGAAATGGGCTTCGTGCACGCCGCCGTGGGCGCGATGGTGCGTTCGTCGTACCACGCCGACCAGCAGGCGCACAACGCGGGCGTCGCCGCCTGATTGTCGCAACGCTGTTGATTGCCGCCCGCTGACCGCGGGCCATGACAGGCGCCTTCGGGCGTCTGTTTGTTTTTCTAACTACGTTCCGGTCGCTTCCGCGCACACTTTTGTCGGCTATTTCTGCGCCAGCTTTGCGCTGCGCCATGAAGTGCGCGCTTTCATCCTCCTAAGCTCGAACGGTGCCTTGTTCGGCATCATCGCGCGAAGAGCATTCGAACCGGCACGCCAATCGACGAGGAGGAGACCATGCATACGACAATGGGGCAACATCGCGGGCAACATCGGTCCATCACGCCCTGGCGGCGGCGCGGCTGCACGCTGGCGGTGCTGGGTGGGCTGGCGGGATGCGGCGGCGGCGATGCTTCATCGCTGATCGGGGCCGCGGTGGTGACCTCCAGCACGACGCAGGCGGTGCCGGCAGAAGCCACAGGGCAGGCCGGCACGCCGGCTGCTGCACCTGCTACCGCTGCAGCTACCACCGCGGCAAGTGTTGCTCAGACTGTCGTTGCATCCGGGCCGGCATCCGATACCGCCACCGCCGGACCCAACCGCCGGTAGCGTCCCGGCGGCGGCAGGCCGTGGCTGCGGAAATGGCGCCGCAGGGATGCGCTCGAACCCAGTCCGGCCAGGTCGGCGACGGTGTCGATCGCCAGTGCCGGCCGCGTCTCGAGGATGCGCGCCGCCAGCGTCACGCGTTCGCGCACCAGCCATGCGGCCGGCGTGAGTCCAGTGCCGTCGCGAAAGCGGCGCTGGAAGGTGCGCGTGCCCATGCCGGCGCGCGCCGCCATCGATTGCACGCTGTGTTCGGCGCGCAGGTTTTCACGCACCCAGTCCATCAACCGCGCGACCGCATTCTGTTCGAGCGAGGGCAGGGGACGCGCCACCAGCTGCGCCTGGTCGCCGTCGCGGTGGGCCGGAATCACCAATCGCTGCGCCACGCGGCTCGCCACGTCGAGGCCGAAGTCGCTGCGCACCAGGTGCAGCAGCATGTCGAGGCCGGCGGCCGAGCCGGCCGAGGTGATGAGGTTGCCGTCCTGCGCATACAGCACGCCTTGCTGCACGCGGACCGCCGGGAACGCCGCCGCCAGCCGCTCCAGGTAGCGCCAGTGCGTGGTGGCCTTTTTGCCGTCGAGCAGGCCGGCATGCGCAAGCACGAAGGCGCCCGAGCAGATCGCGCCGATGCGCGCGCCGCGTGCCCGGGCCCTGCGTAGCGCATCGAGCAGGGCCGGCGGCGGCGGTTCATCGACGTCGCGCCAGCCGGGGATGATTACCGTGTCGGCGGTGTCGATCGCTTCCAGTCCGTGTTGCGCCTGCACCGACAGGCCGCCCATCGCGCGCAGCGGACCCGGCTCGGCGGCGCACACCGCGTGCGAATACCAGGTCACGCCAAGCTCCGGCCGTTCGAGCGCGAACAGCTCGACGGCGCAGCCGAATTCGAAGGTGCACAGGCCGTCATAGGCCAGGATGGCGACGTGGTGAGGCATGGCGCGATGTTACCAGTTTCTGTCACGCAAACCCCTGCCGGCGGGACGGCTCAGCCGTCACACTGGGGCTTCATTCAACTCGGGAGCAGACAGCATGGCATCGATCGTTTCGGCAGTACCCGCAGCGTCCAGCGACAGCGCGCTCGCACATTTCCGTTCGGCCTTCGCATACGAAACCGATTGTGCCGACGTGCACGCGGCCATCGCGTCGGGGCAACAGGATTTCGTCCTGTTCGACGTGCGCAGTCTTGACGCCTATGCGCAGGGCCACGTGCCGGGCGCGCTCCATATGCCGTATAGAAAAATGGTCGACATCAAGCTGCGCGATTTTCCGGCAGACACCCTGTTCGTCGTGTATTGCGCCGGCCCGCACTGCAATGGCGCGCATCGTGGCGCCGAACGCCTGGCCGGCCTGGGGCGGCCAGTCAAGCTGATGATCGGCGGCGTGACGGGCTGGCGCGACGAAGGGTTTGCGCTGGCTGTGGGCGACGCACCATGAGGCCTGGTCGCGGATGAGCGGGCACGGTAGGCGCAGCGTGGGCAAATCGGTTTTCTGTTCCGCGATATAGTGGCGGCAACGAGACATTCAGCCTGCATTCATGAGCGACCACCGAGATTTTCCCCCATCCGACAATACTCAAGACGACGACGCTTTCCTCGAACGCGAGCTTGGCCTGGACCGGCGCGGCATCGAACTGGTCAAGATGGAAGGGCGCGTGTTCCTGCGCTTTTCCGGCGAAGTCCGCTACGAGGGCTTGCGCGTTCCCTACCGCCTGGTGCCGGCGCGCGGCGTGCTGGCCAAGCCGAGCAAGTGGCGCAAGATGGACCTGCTGGCACGGCGCGAGCTGATCGAGGAACGCACGCTTGACGCCGATCTGCAGCGCCTGCACCAGGAGACCGAAGAATTCGTGCGCGACATCGCCGAGGATGCCGACGACTTCGGCTGGGATCCGATGCTGTTCCTCGATGTGCTGGACGAGCTGGAAACCTCCGAGCCGGCCGAGTACGTGTTCCAGCGCATCTCGCAGCGCCTGACCCACGCGGTCGAGCGCGAAGAGGAAGAGCGGCACGCGGCGCGCACCAAGGAAAGCATCAACCTGGCCGAGTATCCGCAATCGTTCGAGGTGGCCAGCCGGATGCAACGCAAGTTCATCGCGCTGCTCGGGCCCACCAATTCGGGCAAGACCCACCGCGCGATGGAAGCGCTGGCCAAGGCCGCCAGCGGCGTCTACCTGGCGCCGCTGCGCCTGCTGGCGCTGGAAAACTACGAGCGCCTGCAGGCCGCGCGTCCACACGGCGAAGAGATAAAGGTCAGCCTGATCACCGGCGAAGAACGCCGCATCGCCGAAGGCGCGACCCACGTTGCCAGCACGGTCGAGATGCTCGACACCAAGACGCCGGTCGAGGTGGCCGTGATCGACGAGATCCAGATGCTGGCCGACCGCGACCGCGGCGCGGCCTGGACCACCGCCGTGTGCGGGGCGCCGGCGAACGTCGTGTACCTGGTCGGCGCGCCGGAAGCGCGGCGCGCGATCGAGGCGCTGGCCGAGCGGCTCGAAGTGCCGCTCGAGGTGCATGTGCTGAAACGCATGGCGCCGCTGGCGATGGAAACGCAGGCGGTGCGCAAGCTCTCGAACCTGCGCCGCGGCGACGCCGTGATCGCGTTCTCGCGCCGCGAAGTCCTGATGTGGCGCGACATGATCACCGAGAAGGGTTTTTCGGTGGCCACCGTGTATGGCAACCTGTCGCCCGAAGTGCGCCGCGCCCAGGCCGAGCGCTTCCGCGAAGGGCAGGCCGATATCGTGGTCGGCACCGATGCGCTGGCGATGGGCCTGAACATGCCGATCGCACGCATCGTGATGACCACCACGGTCAAGTACAACGGCTATGAAGAGGAAGAGATCCCGGCGGCGCTGGCCAAGCAGATCGCCGGCAGGGCCGGGCGCTACGGCGTGCACGAAGAGGGTTTCGTGGCCGGCTACGACGACGACACCCATTACGTGATGCGCGCGCTGATGAAGGAGAAGATCCCGCCGGTGGCGGCGACCGGCTTCGCGGTGGCGCCGTCGCTCGAGCAGCTGCACCGGATCTCGGCGGTGACCGGCGAGACGTCCTTGGTAAAACTGTTAAAACGGTTTGTCCATAATATCGACGTGCCGGACGGCTTCTTCTATCCGCGCATCACCGAGGAACAGAACGAGCGCGCCGAATGGCTCGACACGCTGCCCTTGTCGGTGGCGGAGAAGTTCATGCTGTCGCTGGTGCCGATCTCGAGCCGGGTGCCCGTGCTGCAAAGCGCATGGGAACACTGGTCGCTGTCGCTGGCCAAGAAGCGCGTCACCAAGCTGCACGAGAGCGACAACCCGCAGCAGCTGTTCTACATGAACCTGCAGGAGGTCGAGGATACCTGCCGCCTGTATTCGGCCTATGCGTGGCTGGGCTACCGGCTGCCGGAGTATTTTCCGAGCATCGAGCTGGCGCAGCAGCTGGCGCGCGAGGCGTCGGAGCGGGTGGATGCGATGCTGCAGCAGCAGAACACGGCGGCGCGCAAGAAGGGCGGCGGGGCAGGTGGCAGGGCAGGGGGTAAGGCGGACAGTGCGCGGCGCGGCGGCAAGCGCGGGCGCTGAGACGCGGTGCGAATAGACGCTCCACTCGAACGCAAGCCGGGGCACTCGGTGTACGATTCGCTTTCAATAACAACACCGAGACGCTCGTGAACACCAAGCACAACCCCGACAGCTTCAACCAATTCGGCGCCACCTACCTGCCGGGCCACCTGGGCATCCGCATTACCGAGGTTGCCCCCGGCAAGCTGGCCGCCGAGATGAAGGTCGAAGCGCACCACCTGGCCCCCAACGGCTATCTGCACGCCGGCAGCGTGGTCACCCTGGCCGACACCTGCGCCGGCTACGGCTGCATCAGCAACCTGCCGGAGGGCGCGCACAGCTTCACCACCATCGAACTGAAATCGAACCACCTCGGCACCGCGCGCGACGGCACCATCTCGTGCGTCGCCACCGCCGTGCACCTGGGCCGCACCACGCAGGTGTGGGATGCGACCGTGATCGATGCGGCCAGCGGCAAGACCATTGCGCTGTTCCGCTGCACCCAGATGATCCTGTATCCGAAAGCGTAAGCTTTACACAGCGGGTCAGCCGGCCAGCTCTTTCGCGATCAGCTTGTGCACGGTCGCGAAATCCGGCTCGCCGACATACTTCTTGATGATGTTGCCCTGCTTGTCGATCAGGAAGGTGGTCGGCGTCAGCGACACGTCGCCGAACTGGCGCGCCAAGTCGCCGCTCGAATCCAGGGCCACCTTGAACGGCAGCGCGCGCTGCTCGGTGAAGTTCAGCACGTAGTCGGGGCGGTCGTACTGCATCGCCACCGCGACGAACTCCAGCCCCTGGTCCTTGAACTTGTTGTAGGTGTCGACCATCGCTGGCATCTCCTTGACACAGGTGACGCACGACGTGGCCCAGAAGTTGATCATCACGACTTTGCCGCGCAGCGCTTCGGTGCTGACCTTTTCGCCGGCGATGCTGATGAAGGTAACGTCGGGCGCCGGCGTGCTGCGGAAGAACGAGGCATAGCCGGCGCCGGCCAGCGCCAGCACCACGGCGGCAGCGGCGGCGGGCTTGATCCAGGGGCGGGAAGTGGAAGCGGTCATGATCGATAGGGACGAAAAAAAGGCAGGACCATTATAGTCCTGCCTTTCCCTTCCTACCGCGCGCCGGCTGAAACGATCAGCTGCGGGTCGGATTGTTCTGCGTCGCGCGCGGATCTTCTTCGCTGATGTATTCGAAGATCTTCACCACCCGCGTCACGCCCGACACGCCCTTGGCGACGTCGGCCGCGATATTGCCTTCGCGCGGAGTCACGACACCCATCAGGTAGACCACGCCGCGTTCGGTGGTGACCTTGAACGACACCGCCGACACGGTCTTCATGTCGACCAGGCTGGTCTTGACCTTGGCGGTGATCAGGGCGTCGCTCGAGCGCGAGGTGTAGCTCGACGCGCCGGAGATTTCCAGCTCGTTGATCACCGACACCACGTTCTCGATGGCGCGCACTTCGCGCTCGGCCTGCTGCTTCATCGCCTCGTCGCGCACTTCGCCGGTCAGCAGCACCTTGCGGTTGAAGCTGGTGACGTTGATGTGGCCGTTGCTGCCGGCGACCTGGTTCATCTTCAGCTCGGCCTTGACGTTGATCGCCTTGTCCTCGGTCTGGGCGCCGATGGTGCGGCGGTCGACGGTCGACATGGCGCCGGCGACACCGGCGCCGACCACCAGGCCGAAACAACCCGACAGCGATGCCAGCAGGGCGGAACCCAAAACAACTTTTACCAACAAACCGGCCATTGGCCGGCGGGTGTTACGCATTCTCGTCTCCTCCGAACAGCGCGACGTCGATGCCGTCGCAAATAGCGTGAATCGCGCACAGGTGGACTTCCTGGATGCGCGCGGTGCGCGCATGCTGGACGTTGATGTGCACGTCGGCATCGGTCAGCAGTTTGCCCAGGGCGCCGCCGTCCTTGCCGGTGAAGGCCACGATGCGCATCTCGCGTTCCAGCGCTGCCTCGACCGCCGCCAGCACGTTGCCGGAATTGCCCGAGGTCGAGATCGCCAGCAGCACGTCGCCGGCCTGGCCGAACGCCTGCACCTGCTTGGAGAAGATCTCCTTGAAGCTGTAGTCGTTGCCGACCGCCGTCAGGATCGAGGTATCGGTGGTCAGCGCGATGGCCGGCAGCGGGAAGCGTTCGCGTTCGAAGCGACCGACCAGCTCGGCAGCAAAGTGCTGGCAGTCGGCGGCGGAACCGCCGTTACCGCAGGCCAGGATCTTGTTGCCGTTGGACAGGGCGCCGAACATCAGTTCGACCGCCTGCGAAATGTGGGGGGCGAGGAGTGCAGCCGACTTCATCTTCAGGTCGGCGCTCTCCTGGAAGTGAGCGAGGATGCGTTGAGTATTCATAGCCGACGATTATAGTGTAGTAGCAACGGGTACTGGGCAACCGCGGTAAAAATTGCTTACACTTCAATAGCGTTGCGCAGCCACTCGATCCGCTCGCCGTCAATGGCGATCACGTCGAAGCGGCAGGGTGGAGTGACGGGAAAACGCAACAGGTAAGTCTGGGCCGCGCGGATCAGGCGCCGGATCTTGGCCGGGGTGATGCTGGCGGCGGCGCCGCCGTGTTCCGTATCCGCGCGCTGACGGACCTCGACGAACACCAGGGTGTCCCGGTCACGCATGATCAGGTCGATCTCGCCGCCCTTGCAGCGGAAGTTCGCTTCGACCGGACTCAGTTTTTGACGCTTCAGGTAGGCCAGCGCGGCCCGTTCCCAGTCGCGGCCCAGGGCCTGCCGTGCCGACAGGCGCCCGGACCACATCTCATTGCCCCAGGAGTGGCCCCGGCGCGGCGTCGAACACGCGGCCGTCGACGGCCGCCGACGCGCCGTCGCGCACCACGGCGCCGGTCTCGATGCGGCGGAAGGCCGGCGTCGGGCGGCTCATGTCGACCGACAGGCGGCCGGTCACGCCGTCCAGCTCGAAGGTGCCGGTAGGACGCGCCGCCAGTTCGCGCGCCACGCGGTAGGCATCGATGCCGAGCGCATACAGGCGCTGCATGTCGAGGCCCTCGCCGGCCAGGCCGGAGCGCGGATATTGGCCCACCGCCGGATGATCCGGCTGCACCGTCCACGGCAGGTCGAGGATGCGCACGCCCGCCAGTTCCTGCGGCACGGTGGCCGCGTCGCGCCCGGGGTTCGCGGTGGCGGTGGCATAGGTCGGCAGCGAGGTGCCGAGCGAGCTGCGCACCTGGCGCAGCTGGCCGGCATCGAGCGCGGCATACATCAATTGCGGCGTCTCGCTTTGCAGACGCGCGCGCAGTTCGGCCAGCGCGTTGCCGTCCACATAGCCGTCCATGATCGGCAGTTCGACCGTCGTCTGCTGGCGCCCCAGCTCGCTCCAGCGCGCGCTGAAGGCACCCGACAGGCGCTGCTGCCAGGTGGCGCGGCCGGTGACGATCAGCGCATTGCCGGCCGGCTGCTCGCCGTTGGCCCAGTCGGCCACCTGGCGCGCTTCGTCCTCGAGCGACAGGCCGATCACCAGCAGCTGTTTCGGCAGCACGCCGCCGACCTGCGGGTGGTTCAGGGCGACCGTCGGTTTGTTGACCATGCCGCTGGTGGCCAGCGCCGCCACGGCGGGACGCGCCAGCGGGCCGACCACGATGTCGTTCGCATCAGCCGCACGGCGATAGGCGTCCAGTGCCGCCTGCGACGAGTCGCCGGTCGGCACCAGGTTGACGGTGATGCCGGCGCGGTCGCGCTCATGGCCGGCCATGAAACCGGCGCGCACCGCTTCGGCCGGCTGGGCCAGCGCCTGCGATTCGAGCGGCAGCAGCAGCGCGATGCGGACGTTGGCGCTGGCCGGTAGGGCGGAAGCGGACGGCATGCTGCCGTCGGCGTTCGGCGGCGCTTCGACCGGCATGGTACGTACGCCGCTCTCCGCTTGCGGGGCAGGGGTATAAGTGGGTTGAACCGGCGTTGCACTTGTCACCGGCGTCGCGGGCGCGCAAAATCCGCCCGGTACGCCACAACCGGTATCGGGTGGCAACGGCGTGCTGCCGCAACCGGCCAGCAGCGTCATGGTGGCTGCGGAGAGCAGCCCCGTGAGATTTTTTTTCTTCAGCATCGGAACCCTTTATGACAGAACAGCAGACCATCGACATCGCCCGACTTCCCGTCATGGGCGAGGCGGCCCAGCAGTCCTATCCTACCGCAACGCTGTATGTCGTGGCTACTCCGATTGGCAACGTGACCGACATCACCCTGCGCGCGCTGCACCTGCTGGCGCTCGCCGACGTGGTCGCCTGCGAGGACACGCGCAAGACCGGCGCCCTGCTGCAGCGCTTCGGATTGAATAAACAGACCATCGCCGCGCACCAGCATAACGAGCGCGAAGTGGCCGACAAGATCGTCGAGCGCCTGCGCGCGGGACAGCGTGTGGCGCTGGTGTCCGACGCCGGCACGCCGGCGGTGTCCGATCCGGGCGCGCGCATCGTCGATGCGGTACGGGAGGCCAGGCTGAACGTGGTGCCGCTGCCGGGCCCGTCGGCGGCGGTGACGGCGCTGTCGGCCAGCGGGTTGGTGAACGACCGCTTCCACTTTGTCGGCTTCCTGCCGGCCAAGGCCAAGGGACGCGAGGCGGCGCTGGCGCCGTTGGTGCGCGAGACCTCGACACTGGTGTTCTATGAGGCGCCGCACCGGATCGTCGATTGCGTCGAAGCATTGATGGCGGCGTTCGAGCCGACTCGCCAGGTGGTATTCGCCCGCGAATTGAGCAAGCTGTTCGAGGAAGTGCACCGTTGCCGCCTGGACGAGGCGCTGGCCTGGGTCAAGGCCGACCAGCATCGCGAGCGCGGCGAATTCGTAGTGCTGGTGGAAGGGGCGGTGGCGGCGACGGATGCCGAGGATGCCGAGGCGGAGCGGGTGCTGCAGATTCTGCTGAGCGAATGCAGCGTCAAGCAGGCGGCGAATCTGGCGGCGCAGATTACCGGGCGCAAGAAGAATGCGCTGTATGAGAGGGCATTGCAGATCAAGGGCGAGTGAGGTGCCGGCGCCGGCAAACGCCACTCGGAAATTGTTTTTTTTCACCAACCCTTGACCGAGTAGCGCCAAGCCGGTATTATCTTGCTTCTTCGGAGTGTAGCGCAGCCCGGTAGCGCACCTGGTTTGGGACCAGGGGGTCCAAGGTTCGAATCCTTGTACTCCGACCAGCATTAGTGAGAAAAGCCGACAACGCAAGTTGTCGGCTTTTTTCTTTTCCGCGTAGGGTTGGTCTCGGCGGCCCCGCGCTCCGCCGCCAACCCTACGTCTGTCAGCCGGCCCGTTTGGCCGCGATCGCATTCCCAGCACGGCTGATGCTCTTGCGGCCCAGCTGCTGCGAAATGAACAAGCCCGCATCGACCACCTGGTCCAGATCCACCCCGGTTTCGATCCCCAGCCCCTGCATCAGATACAGCACGTCTTCGGTCGCCACGTTACCGGTCGCACCCTTGGCATACGGACAGCCCCCCAGCCCCGCCACCGACGAGTGGAAGATCGCCACACCCACCTCCAGCGCCGCATAGATATTGGCCAGCGCCTGGCCATAGGTATCGTGGAAGTGCCCGGCCAGCTGCGTCACCGGGAATTCCTGCGCCGCGCGCAGCATCACGGCTTGCGTCTTGCGTGCGGTCGAGACGCCGATGGTGTCGGCGATGTCGATCTCGTCGCAGCCAAGGTCGCGCATGCGCGCCACCACGTCGCCCACCGCATCGAGCGGCACCTCGCCCTGGTAGGGGCAGCCGAACGCGGTGCTGATCGAGCCGCGCAGGCGCAGGCCATGTTCTTTGGCCGCTTTCGCCACCGGTTCGAAGCGCGCGATCGATTCGGCGATCGAGCAGTTGATGTTCTTCTGCGAGAACGCTTCGGAGGCGGCGCCGAACACCACCACCTCGTCGGCCTTGCCCGCGAGCGCGGCCTCGAAGCCCTGCATGTTCGGCACCAGCGCCGAATAGATGGTGCCGGGACGGCGCTCGATGCGCGCCAGCACCTCGGCGCTGGTCGCCATCTGCGGCACCCACTTGGGCGACACGAAGGCCGCCGCCTCGACGTTGACGAAGCCGGCGCGCGCCAGGCGCTCGACCAGTTCGACCTTCACGTCCGCGCTGAGCGCTTCCTTTTCGTTCTGCAGGCCGTCGCGCGGGCCGACTTCGACGATCTTGACCTTGGTGGGCAGGGTAGGTTGGTGGTTCATGTCAGTATCCAAGTTGACGGTCGACCAGCTCGGTCACCGCTTCGCCGTTCTCCAGCGTCTGTATCTTGTCGGCGATCTGGCGCACGGCGTCGTGGCGCATGGTCAGCGCCGAGATGTGCGGAGTGAGGGTGATGCGCGGCTCGTTCCAGAACGGGTGCGGCGCCGGCAGCGGCTCGTGGCGGAACACGTCGAGCGTGGCGCCGGCGATCTGGCCCGAGCGGATCAGGGTCATCAGATCCGGTTCGTTGAGAATGGCGCCGCGCGAGACGTTGATCAGGTAGGCGCCGGAGGCCAGCCGGCCCAGGTTGTGGCGGTCCAGCAGGTTGGTGGTCTCTTGTGTGAGCGGCAGCATGCACACCAGCACCCGGATGCCGTGCAGAAAGTCGCCCAGTGCTTCCATGCCGGCGAAGGTTTGCACGCCCGGCACGTCCTTCGGGCTGCGGCTCCAGCCGCGCACCGGGAAGCCGAAATGGCGCATCGCCTCGACCACCGGCATGCCCAGCCGGCCCAGGCCCATCACGCCGATGGTGAAGTGTTCCTTGGCGTGCTGCGGTAGCGGATTCCAGGCGCCGTGGCGCGCCTGCTGTTCGTATTCGTCGAAGCGGCGGAAGTAACGCAGCACCGCATGCGCCACATACTCGGCCATCTGCACGCCCATGCCGGCGTCGCCCAGGCGCACCAGCGGCACGTCGGGCAGGGCGTCGCCGAACTTGAGCACGGCGTCGACGCCGGCGCCCATCAGGAAGATGGCCTTGACGTCACCCAGCTGCGCCAGCAGCGCCGGCGCCGGGTTCCACAACACCGCGTAGTCGCACGGCGCCAGCAGCTCGCCTTCCTTCCACGTGACCGTCTGGACGTCCGGCATCACGGCGTGAAATTCGCGTTCCCACGGCTCGATGACGCCATCGCCCCGGTACAGGACAATGCGCATGTCTCCCCCTCGTTGTTTGTCAGGGTGGTTTTGTTGTTGCCGCGCTTACGCCGCCTTGAACGCCAGCAGCGGTGCGCCGTCGGCGACCTGGTCGCCGACGCCGTACAGCACTTCCTCCACCAGGCCGTCGCTCGGAGCGGAAATGGTGTGTTCCATCTTCATCGCTTCCATGATCACCAGCGGCTCGCCCTTTTTCACGTCCTTGCCGGACTGAGCCAGCACGGCAACCACCTTGCCCGGCATCGGCGCCGTCAGGCGTCCGCCGGCGGCTTCTGCCTCACCGGCATGTGCCATCGGGTCATTGTACGCCAGCGTGAAATGGCGGCCGGCGGTGAACACGTGGAACACGTCGCCGTCGCGGCGTACGCAGCCGTGCAGGGCGGTGTCGCCCAGACGCAGCGACAGTTCGGCGCCGTCGCGTTTCACCAGTTCCAGGCGCTGGCGCTGGCCGTCGAGATCGATTTCCCAACCGTCGTGACGGTAGGTGAGGCCGACGCGGTAGGCGCCGCCTTGCTGGCCGGCGCTGTACTCGTCCGAGAAGGAGAGCACGCGGCGGTAGTCGCCGTTCATGCGCCAGCCGCTTGCGCGGCTCCATGGGTCGGATTCGTTTGCTGCCTGGCCGGCTTCGCTCAGGGCCAGCGCCGCCAGCGCCAGCGCACCCAGCGGGGCCGGGGCTGCTGGCGGGAACAGCGTCGCGCCGTGACGCTCGATCAGGCCGGTGTCCAGGTCGGCACTGGAAAACGCTTCGCCTTCGACCAGGCGTTTGAGGAAGGCGATATTCGTGGCCAGGCCGACGATGCGGAACTCGCCCAGCGCCTGCGCCAGGCGCGCCAGTGCCTGCGTGCGGTCGGCGCCCCAGACGATCAGCTTGGCGATCATCGGATCGTAGAACGGCGAGATGGCGTCACCTTCGCGCACGCCGGAATCGACGCGTACTGCGGCGGGCTCAGTTGCCCCACCCTTGCCGTCGGCGCCGAGTTCGAATTCGACCGCGCGCGGCACGTCCATGTGGCGCAGCGTGCCAATCGACGGCAGAAAGCCCTTCTCGGGATTTTCGGCATACACGCGCGCTTCGATCGCGTGGCCGTGGATGGTCAGTTCATTCTGTTTCTTCGGCAGCGGTTCGCCAAACGCGACGCGCAGCTGCCATTCCACCAGGTCGGTCCCGGTGATCATTTCCGTCACCGGATGCTCGACCTGCAGGCGGGTGTTCATCTCCATGAAGTAGAACGAGCCGTCCTGGTTGGCGATGAATTCCACCGTACCGGCGCCGACGTAGCCGACCGCGCGCGCGGCGTTCACCGCCGCTTCGCCCATGGCCGCGCGGCGCTCGGGCGGCATGCCGGGGGCCGGCGCTTCTTCCAGCACCTTCTGGTGGCGGCGCTGCACCGAGCAGTCGCGCTCGTGCAGGTAGACGCAGTTGCCGTGGCTGTCGGCGAATACCTGGATCTCGATGTGGCGCGGGCGGATCAGGTATTTCTCGACCAGCACCTTGTCGTCGCCGAAGCTGCTGATCGCTTCGCGCTTGCACGAGGCCAGCGCGGCTTCGAAATCTTCCGAGCGCTCGACCACGCGCATGCCCTTGCCGCCGCCGCCGGCGCTGGCCTTGAGCAAGACGGGATAGCCGATGCGGTCGGCCTGCTGGCGCAAGAATGCCGGATTCTGCTCGTCGCCATGGTAGCCCGGCACCAGCGGCACATTGGCGCCTTCCATCAGCTGCTTGGCGGCCGACTTCGATCCCATCGCGCGCATCGACGATCCCGGCGGGCCGATGAAGACCAGGCCGGCGGCGTGCACGGCCTCGGCGAATTCGGCGTTCTCGGACAGGAAGCCGTAGCCGGGGTGGATTGCTTGCGCGCCCGTGGCCTTGGCGACCTCGATGATCTTCTGGCTGCGCAGGTAGCTGTCCTTGGCTGCAGCAGGGCCGATCAAGACCGCTTCATCGCACACCGCGACGTGCTTGGCCCCGGCATCGGCTTCGGAGTACACGGCGACGGTCTTGATGCCCATGCGACGTGCGGTGGCGGCAACGCGGCAGGCGATTTCGCCGCGGTTGGCGATGAGGATCTTGGTGAACATGCGCTTATCTTTCGCTTATGGTTGTTCAATGTGATGGTGCGCGGCCGTGTCTCCCCGGCCGCGCGGTACTACCGGGACAGCATCAGCAGCCGCAGGCTTCCTTCTGCACCGATTGCAGCGTCGACGCGCGGGTTTTCAGGCCCAGTTTCTCGAGCAGCACACGGTCATCGTCCGCTTCCGGATTGTCGGTGGTGAGCAGCTTGTCGCCGTAGAAGATCGAGTTGGCGCCGGCCATGAAGCACATCGCCTGCACCGCTTCACCGAGTTCACGACGACCGGCCGACAGGCGCACGCGCGCTTCCGGCATGGTGATGCGCGCCACCGCGATGGTGCGCACGAATTCGATCGGGTCCAGCTTGTCCATACCGTGCAGCGGCGTGCCGGCCACCTGCACCAGGTGATTCACCGGCACCGACTCCGGATACGGATTCAGGTTGGCCAGCTGCGCGATCAGGCCGGCGCGCTGCTCGCGTGTCTCGCCCATGCCGACGATGCCGCCGCAGCAGACCTTCAGGCCGGCCTGGCGCACGCGGCCCAGCGTGTCCAGGCGGTCCTGGTATTCGCGAGTCGAAATCACGTTGTTGTAGAAGTCGGGCGCGGTGTCGATGTTGTGGTTGTAGTAGTCCAGGCCCGCGTTTTTCAGCTGTTCGGCCTGGCCTTCTTCCAGCATGCCCAGCGTGGCGCAGGTTTCCAGGCCCAGCGCCTTCACTTCACGCACCATGGTCTCGACCTTTTCCATGTCGCGCTCTTTCGGGCTGCGCCATGCGGCGCCCATGCAGAAGCGGGTGGCGCCGCTGGCCTTCGCCGCGCGCGCTGCATCGAGCACGGTGTCGATATCGAGGATCTTCTTGGCTTCGACGCCGGTGTCGTAGCGCGCCGCCTGCGGGCAGTAGCCGCAGTCTTCCTCGCAGCCACCGGTCTTGATCGACAGCAGGGTCGCCAGTTCGACGTCGCCGTCGGGGAAGTGGGCGCGGTGCAGGGTCGCGGCGCGGTGCATCAGCTCCGGAAACGGCAGCTCGAACAGCGCCAGCACGTCGGCCAGCGGCCAGGTGGCGTTCTCGCGTTCCTTGATGGCGGCCACTGGACGGTGCAGGGCGACGGTATTCATATCGGACATGTTTTGATTCCTTCAGGACTGGACCCGCGTGGACGGCCATCCCGGCAGTCCAGCGAGGTCGATAAATGCGGCCGCTTGGGCGGCCGTGGGTTCTTGCAGGCGCGGCACGCGGCCCAGCAGCGGGGCCGGGATGCGCTGTGCCAGCGCGTCGATGTTTTCTTGTTCGAAGCGCATATCCGGATCGGCCGTGTTGGCGACCCAGCCGGCCAGCACCAGGCCGCGTGCGACGATGGCTTCCACCGTCAATAACGCGTGGCTGATGCAGCCCAGGCGCATGCCGACCACCAGGATCACCGGCAGATTGAGTTGCGCGGCCAGGTCGGCGCTGTCGAATTCGTCGTTGAACGGGACCCGGAAGCCGCCCACGCCTTCGACCACCACCGCATCGGACGCGGCCTGGATCTCGGCGAAGGCGGCGATGATCGGTACCGCCTCGATGGTCACGCCTTCCAATGCGGCGGCGATGTGCGGCGCTGCCGGTTCGCGCAGCATGTAGGGTGTGGTGATCGACGACGGCAGGTGCACGTTGCCGGCCGCGATCAGCATGTCGGCGTCTTCGTTGTGCAGGGCGCCGTCGATCATGGTGGCGCCGGCCGCCACCGGCTTCATGCCGCAGGCGCGCTGGCCGCTGGAGGCCAGCTTGTACAGGATCGCGCTTGACACCAGGGTCTTGCCCATCTCGGTGTCGGTGCCGGTGACGAAGCACGAGAAGCGCGTCGGCACGCTCTCGAGGGCTTGCAGTTCGGGTTCGAGCACCGGCTCCGGCGCGTCCAGCTCGGGCTGCGCAACGCTTGGCGGTGGCGCGACCACCGGTTCTTCGTTGTCGTTCAGGTTCTTCATGGTGCGGCCTTTTCCAGTTCATTGAGCGCGTGCGCCAGGCGCGTCACGTCGTCGGGCGTGTGCGACGCGCACAGGGTCACGCGCAGGCGCGCCGTGCCCGGCGCCACCGTCGGCGGCCGGATCGCCGGCACCCACAGCCCCTGTTCATGCAGGCTGGCGCTGGCGCGCAGGGCGTCGTCGTTGCTGCCGATGATGACCGGCTGGATCGCGGTGTGCGAGACGGGCAGCTGCCAGCGTTCGAAACGCAGGGCGCCGCGCAGGGTGTCGATCAGCTTCGCCAGGTGCGCGCGGCGCTCGGCGCCTTCTTCGCCGCCAATGATAGCAAGGCTGGCGAGCAGGGCATGCGCCAGCGCCGGCGGCGCGGCCGTGGTGTAGATGTAGGGGCGGGCGCGCTGGATCAGCAGTTCGATCACGCTGGCGTGCGCCGCGACGAAGGCGCCGCCGACGCCGGCGGCCTTGCCCAGGGTGCCCATATAGATCAGGTTCGGCGACTTCAAGCCGAAATGCTCCAGCGCGCCGCGTCCGTTCTGGCCCAGCACGCCGAAGCCGTGGGCGTCGTCCACCACCAGCCAGGCGCCATGGCGCTCGCACACCGCCAGCAGTTCTGGCAGCGGGGCCAGGTTGCCGTCCATGCTGAACACGCTGTCGGTGACGACGATCTTGGTGGCGGCGCTGCTGGCAACCAGCATGGCTTCCAGCGCGGCCACGTCGCCGTGCGGATACACGCTGACGCCGGCCTTTGCCAGACGCGCACCGTCGATCAGCGAGGCGTGGTTCAGCGCTTCCGAGAAGATCATGGCGTCGGCGTCCTGGCCCAATGCGGTCAGGATCGCCAGGTTGGCCATGTAGCCGGTGCACAGGCTCAAGGCGCGTGCTTCGACCAGGTTCGGCGCCATCCATTCGGCCAGTTTATCTTCGAGCAGTTGGTGGGCGCGGCTGTGGCCCGAGACCAGGTGCGAAGCGCCGCTGCCGGCACCATACAAGCTTGCGCCTTCGCGCAGCGCTTCGATGACCTGCGGATGCGCCGCCAGGCCCAGATAGTCGTTGCTGCAGAAGGCGAGCATGTCGCGTTCGTCCACGGTCTGGCGCGGCGCGCAGGCGCCGTCGGTCACGCGGCGGCGGCGGATCAGGCTGTGCGCGGCGAGGGCGTCCAGCTTGCGGCGGACGTTGGCAATGAGGTCATTGGCGATCAGGTCCATATTCAACCCGCGATCACCGATTCGAACACCTTCTGCGTGCGTGCAGCCAGGCCGGCGACTTCCTCATCGTCCAGCACGTACGGCGGCATCAGGTACACGGTGCGGCCGATCGGGCGCAGCAGCAGTTCGTTCTCGACCGCGGTACTGAAGAAGCGGCGCGAGAAGGTCGACGCGCGATCGGTATCCGGCTCGATCGCATCGAACGCGAAGATCATGCCGCGCTGGCGGAAGTGGCGCGTGCGTTCGTGTTCGGCCAGCGGGGCCAGCGCGATGGTCAGCTTGGTCGCCAGCTCGCGGTTGCGGTTCAAGACGTCGTCTTCTTCGAAGATGTCGAGCGTGGCCAGCGCCGCGCGGCAGGCCAGCGGATTGCCGGTGTACGAGTGCGAGTGCAGGAAGCCACGCGTGATGTCTTCGCTGTAGAAGGCCTGGTAGATGGCGTCGGTGGACAGCACCAGCGACAGCGGCAGGTAGCCGCCGCTGATGCCTTTCGACAGGCACAGAAAATCTGGCCAAATGGCGGCCTGTTCGCAGGCGAAAAAGGTGCCGGTGCGTCCGCAGCCGACCGCGATCTCGTCGGCGATCAGGTGCACGTGGTGCTGGTCGCACAGCTCGCGCAGCAGTTTCAGGTACAGCGGGTCGTACATCGCCATGCCGGTGGCGCACTGCACCAGTGGCTCGACAATGATGGCGGCGATCTTGTCGCAGCGTTCCTCGAACAGCGCCTTCACTTCGGCGATGGCGCGCCTGGCCACGTCCTGCGCGGTTTCACCTTCGCCGGCGTTGCGCGCGTCCGGTGCGCTCACCACGTGCGAAGCGCGCAGCAGCGGGCCGTAAGCGTCCTTGAACAGCGGCACGTCGGTGACCGACAGCGCGCCGATGGTCTCGCCGTGGTAGCTGCCTTGCAGGCAGACGAATTCCTGCTTGGCCGGGTAGCCGGCGTTGCGCCATGCATGGAAACTCATCTTCATCGCGATCTCGACCGCTGACGCACCATCGGAGGCGTAGAAGGCGTGGCCGAGCGCGTGCCCGGTGAGGGCGGCCAGACGCTCGGACAGTTCGACCACCGGCTCGTGGGTGAAGCCGGCCAGCATCGCGTGTTCGAGCTTGTCGAGTTGGTCCTTCAGCGCGGCGTTGATGCGCGGGTTGGCGTGGCCGAACATATTCACCCACCACGAGCTGATGCCGTCCAGGTAGCGCCGGCCTTCATGGTCATACAGCCACGGACCCTTGCCGTGGCTGACCGCGATCAGCGGCACCTCCTCGTGGTGCTGCATCTGGGTGCAGGGATGCCAAACGCTGCGCAGGCTGCGCGCGATCCAGTCGAGGGAGGTTTGTTGCTTCACTTTGATTCCAATATCTACTAACTATATTAACTGTTTAGCCAGTTCGGCTTGCGTTTTTCCAGGAACGAGGTCACGCCTTCGCGTCCTTCATCGGATGCGCGGATGGCGGCGATGCGGTTGGCGGTGTCGATCAGGAGCGTGTCGCCGAGCGGCTGCCCGACGACGTCGCGCACCAGCTTCTTCGCTTGCGCCACCGCGTGCGGGCTGTTGCCGGCCAGAGCGCGCACGATGGCGCCAACCTTGTCATCCAGTTCGTCCGCAGCGACTACTTCGTGCGCCAGGCCGATGCGGTGCGCCTCCGCTGCAGTGAATCTCTCCGCGGTCAGGAAGTAGCGGCGCGAGGCCTGTTCGCCCATGGCCTTGATCACGTAAGGCGAGATGGTAGCCGGAATCAGGCCCAGCTTCACTTCGGACAGGCAGAACGCCGCATGCTCGCTGGCGACGACGATGTCGCAGGCCGCCACCAGGCCCATGCCGCCGGCGTAGCAGTCGCCGTGCACGCGCGCCACGACCGGCTTCGGGCACAGGTAGATGGTGCGCAGCATGTCGGCCAGGCGCATCGCATCCTGCTGGTTCTCCTCTTCGGAGTAGCCGGCCATCTTTTTCATCCAGTTCAAGTCGCCGCCGGCGCAGAAGGCCGGGCCGTTCGCGGCCAGCACGATGGCGCGCACGTTGTCGGTGCCGCCCAGCGCGGCGAAGGCGACCGCCAGTTCGTGGATCGCTTCTTCGTTGAAGGCGTTGCGCAGCTCGGGGCGGTTCAGGGTGACGGTGGCCACGCCTTCGGCGATCGATACGGTGAGAGTCTGGAAGTCCATGGTAGCTTTCTACGTTACATGCGGAATACGCCGAACTTCGTGTCTTCGATCGGCTTGTTAAGGGCGGCGGACAGGCCCAGGCCCAGCACGGTGCGGGTGTCGGCCGGGTCGATCACGCCATCATCCCACAGCCGCGCCGACGCGTAGTAGGGATGGCCCTGGTGCTCGTACTGGTCCTTGATCGGCTGCTTGAACGCGGCTTCTTCTTCCGGCGACCACTGGCCGCCTTTCGATTCGATGCCGTCGCGCTTGACGGTGGCCAGGACGGAGGCGGCCTGGTCGCCGCCCATCACCGAGATGCGCGCATTCGGCCACATCCACAGGAAGCGCGGAGAAAAGGCGCGGCCGCACATGCCGTAATTGCCGGCGCCAAAACTGCCGCCGATGATGACGGTGAACTTCGGCACCGAGGCGGTGGCGACGGCGGTGACCATCTTGGCGCCGTTGCGGGCGATGCCTTCGTTTTCGTACTTGCGGCCTACCATGAAACCGGTGATGTTCTGCAGGAAGACCAGCGGAATCTTGCGCTGGCAGCACAGCTCGATGAAGTGGGCACCTTTCAGGGCCGACTCCGAGAACAGGATGCCGTTGTTGGCGATGATGCCGACCTTCATGCCGAAGATGTGGGCGAAGCCGCAGACCAGGGTCGTACCGTAGCGTGCCTTGAATTCGTCGAATTCGCTGCCGTCGACCACGCGCGCGATCACTTCGCGCACGTCGAACGGTTTTCTCGTATCCACCGGGATCACGCCATACAGTTCTTCCGGGGCGTACTTCGGCTCGACGCTCTCACGCAACGCGCCCTGCTGCGGCTTGACGCGGTTCAGGTTCGACACGATGGTGCGCGCCAGAGCCAGCGCGTGCGGATCGTTCTGCGCCAGGTGGTCGGCCACGCCGGACAGGCGGGTGTGGACATCGCCGCCGCCCAGGTCTTCGGCGCTCACCACTTCGCCGGTCGCGGCCTTCACCAGCGGCGGGCCGCCGAGGAAGATCGTGCCCTGTTCCTTGACGATGATCGATTCGTCGCTCATCGCCGGCACGTAGGCGCCGCCGGCGGTGCAGGAACCCATCACCACCGCGATCTGCGGGATGCCTTTGGCGGACAGATTCGCCTGGTTGTAGAAGATCCGGCCGAAGTGGTCGCGGTCGGGGAACACGTCGTCCTGGTTCGGCAGGTTGGCGCCGCCCGAGTCGACCAGGTAGATGCAGGGCAGGTTGTTCTGCTCCGCGATCTCTTGCGCGCGCAGGTGTTTCTTGACCGTCATCGGGTAGTAGGTGCCGCCCTTGACGGTGGCATCGTTACAGACGATCACGCACTCCTGGCCGGCGACGCGGCCGATGCCGGTGATGATGCCGGCGCTGGGCGCCGCGTTGTCATACATCTCGTAGGCGGCCAGCTGGGAAAACTCGAGGAACGGCGTGCCGGGATCGAGCAGGTGTTCGACGCGCTCGCGCGGCAGCAGCTTGCCGCGTCCGACGTGCTTGGCGCACGCCGCTTCGCCGCCGCCCTGCGCCAGGCGCGCGACTTTGTCGCACAAGTCGTCGACCACCGCCTGCATCGCTGCGGCATTGGCCTTGAAGTCTTCGCCGCGCGGGTTGAGTTTGCTCTCGATCTGGGGCATGTGCCGTCCTTCTGTTCTCAGCTGGTTTTCTTCTCAGGGAAACTGCCGTCCAGATAGAACCAGCGTGGCACGCCGTCGGGGCCTGAGCTTGGGTCGACCTCGCGCACGAAGCGGCTCACCTCGTGCAGGCGATGCGCGCGGCCGCCGGTCTTGAAGCGGGCGACGAATTCGACGGTGTCGCGGTCCGGGTCTTGATCTGGAGCGTCCGGCAATTCTGCTTTACGTTGACGTAAACGTAAAGCAGATTTTATCTCCAGGCCGAGCCAGCGCATCGGCTCGCCGTCGTCGAACAGCGGTTTCTGAGGACGGGTGCTGGGATGCCACGTGGCAAGAAGATACGGCTCGTCCTTGCGCGTGAAGGCAGTGTACCGCGAACGCATCAACGTCTCGGCAGTCGGCGGCAGGGCGGTGCCGGCCAGGTAAGGACCGCAGCAATGCTCGAAGTCGGGGCCGCCGCAAGGGCAGGGGGAGGTGGGACGGGGGGACATGGCGGCAATTATCCGCGATTTTGCAAGTGCTTGAGGTTTGTGCGAGATTAATCCTGCTTGTGTCGATGGAATAAATGCTGAGCTAGCAAACAACGCTCGCTATGCTGTTTATCGATAAGCGATATACAATCTTGTTTGAGCTTCGATTCTGATAGAGACTATATGTTCGTGAATAAAATGCGCCCGATTCATCCCGGCGAGATCCTGCGCGAGGAGTATCTCGAGCCCTTGGGAATGTCGGCCAACGCCCTGGCAGGTGCGCTGCACCTGACCGCAGCCCGGGTGAACGAAATCGTGCGCGAGAAGCGCGGCATCACGCCGGACACGGCACTGCGTGTGTCCCGCTATTTCGGCACTACTGCCGAATTCTGGCTGAACCTGCAAATGATGTACGAACTGAGAAAGACGATCGAAACCGAAGGCAAGGCGATCATCGAGGCCATCCAGCCGCGTGATGTCGAAATGGCGTAAGCGCCGATTCCACGTTCTTATTCATCACCGCCGCAGCGTCAGCCCATCCAGCGCAAACGGCGGCGCTTTGCCCTGCACCAGATCCGTCAATACACTGGCGCTGCCGCAGGCAAAGGTAAACCCGAGCGGCCCATGCCCCACGTTCAGCCACAGGTTGCCATAGCGCGTGGCGCCGATAATCGGGGCGCTGCCCGGCGTCGCCGGCCGCAGCCCGGCCCAGGCCGCGACCTGCGAATAATCGGCGGCTCGCGGCATGGTCTCGCGCACCAGCCGCAGCAAGCCATCGACCCGTTTCGGCTCCAGCCGCAGGTCTTCGCCCACCATGTCCACCATCGCCGCCACCCGCAGGCGGTCGCCGATGCGCGCGTACAGCACCTTGCGCTCGAAATCGGTGACGCTGATCTCGGGCGCGACGTCGTCGAGCCGGATCGGCGCACTAAGGCTGTAGCCCTTGAGCGGATACAGCGGCAGCTTGATGCCGGCGCTGGCGGCCAGCGTGCGGCTTTGAATGCCGGCCGCCAGCACGTAGGCGTCGGCAGTGAGCAGGCCGGCGCCGGTATCGATGCTGGTGATGCGTCCCCGCGCGGCGCGCAAACGCAGCGCCTCGCCGTGCACGATGCCGCGAAAGCGTGGGTGCACGCGCAGGCGCTCGGCCAGTTCAAGACAGAACGCGTGGCAGTCGGCCACCGCCTCACCGGCGTTGTAGATGCCGCCCGCCAGCAGGTGCTGGGCCGCGGCCAGCGCCGGTTCGCGCGCGCCGCACTGTTCGGGCGACCAGACCTCGCCGGCGCCCGGTTTACCTGCCGCCTGCTCGAACACGTCGCGCGAGCGGTAGACCACCAGCTTGCCGGCGTCGCGCCAGCCAAACGAGTCGAACGGCACGGCCAACGCCAGCTGCGCCATGGCCTGGCGCGACAATTCGCCCAGCTGCAGCAGCTTGGTGGTGGTGCGGCGGTTGACGTCGGCGCGGCAGTGGGCCAGGAAGCTGGCCAGCCAGCGGTATTGGTGCAGGTCGGTCTCCGGCTTGAAGCGCAGCGGCCCGTCGGCCTGGAACAGCCAGCGGACCGCCTTCAGCGGGATGCCCTGGTCGGCCAGCGGCGACACGTAGCGGTAGCTGAGCTGGCCGCCATTGGCGTAGCTGGCGCCGCTGCCGACGTCGGGCGCGCGCTCGAGCAGGGTGACGCCGTAGCCGGCCTGCGCCAGCCACCAGGCCGACGTCAGGCCGACGACGCCTCCGCCGATCACGATGATGTGCTGCATGCAAACTCTTTTTTCGGGTATGGAGGTGGAGCTTAGGTGCTTGGCGTCCGTGTCGCCAATGAATGGTGAGCGGCCGGGCATAACCGGCATCTATGTGCATGAGCGGCTGGCCGCAAATGGTATCCTCGGGCCATGCACACCCAAACCCGCGGATTCCGGCTCGACCAGGACGACCATTCGCCACTCTACATGCAGCTGGCGCGCAAGCTCGCACAGGACGTGCGCGACGGCCGCTACCAGGCCGACCAGGCCTTGCCGTCCGAGCGCGTATTGTCCGAGCAGCTGGATGTCTCGCGCGTCACCGCGCGCAAGGCGATCGACCAGCTGGTGGAGCAGGGCCTGGTGGTGCGCCGGCGCGGTTCGGGCAACTACATCGCGCCGCGCATCGAGCAGCCGCTGTCGAACCTGTCGAGCTTTTCCGAACAGTTGCAGCAGCGCGGCTATACCCCGCGCTCGCGCTGGCTGCGGCGCGATCTGGTCGCCGCCGACGCCGACGAGCAGCTGGCGCTGGGCCTGTCGCCGGGATCGAAGGTGGCGCGCCTGGAGCGCCTGCGCCTGGCCGACGACATCGTCATGGCGTATGAAGTCAGCGTGCTGCCGGCCAGCGTGCTGCCGCGTCCGGAAGAGGTCGACGCTTCGCTGTATGCCCATTTATCGGGCAGTGGCAACCTGCCGGCGCGCGCCCTGCAGCATATCCGCGCCATGAACGCCGACGCCGTGCTGGCCGGGCGCCTGGAAGTGCCGGAAGGACGCGCGGTGCTGTTCATCACCCGCGTCGGTTATCTGGAATCGGGCGCACCGGTCGAGCTGACCCATTCGTATTGCCGCAGCGACCATTACGACTTCGTTGCTGAGCTCAGGCGATAACTCAGGCGGTAACACCGCGCTGAGCTGCATCACATCACCGCGCTGACCTGCGCCGCATCGCATAACCTCTGGGCATAATGACGCCCGATCCTTTCATGGAAGGGCTTGTCGAATTGGTACTACACTGATTCGACCCCTTCAGCGCGGAGCAATACGGCGATGCTCAATACCGAAACCCCGTCCCAGGCCCATGCCGCCCTCGACCAGTACCCGACCGCCGAACTGGTCAACGTCTTCGTCGATGACCAGTTGAAAGCGGTGCAGGCGGTGCGTGCTGCCGGCCCGCGGATTACTGCCGCCGTCACCGCCGCATTGCCGCGCATGGAAGCGGGCGGACGCCTGATCTACGTCGGCGCCGGCACCTCGGGCCGCCTGGGCGTGCTGGACAGCGTCGAGCTGTATCCGACCTTCTCCTGGCCGCACGAACGCGCGGTGGCGCTGCTGGCTGGCGGCGACGGCGCCATGTTCGTGGCGGTCGAGGGCGCCGAGGACGACCATGAGCAGGGCATGGCCGACCTGGCCGGCGTGGATGTCGGCCCAGACGACGTGGTGATCGGCATCGCCGCTTCCGGCAGCACGCCCTATGTGCTGGGCGCATTGAAAACGGCGCGCGCGGCCGGCGCCCTGACGCTGGGCTTCGCCAACAACCCGGGCGCTCCCGTCATCGAGCAGGCCGAGATCGGCATCCTGCTCGACACCGGCCCCGAAGTCGTCTCCGGCAGCACGCGCCTGAAAGCCGGCACCGCCCAGAAGATCGCGCTGAACACCTTTTCCAGCGCTTTGATGGTGCGTTTGAACAAGGTCTACGGCAACCTGATGGTAGACTTGAAAGCTACCAATGCCAAACTGGTACGGCGTGCGATCCGCCTCACCAGCTTCGCCACCGGCGCCGACGAGGATGCCGCGCGGGCGACGCTGGAAGCGTGCGGATTCCACGTCAAGACCGCGATCGTGGCCTTGTCCAAACAAACCAGTGTCGAGCAGGCGCAAGCGCTGCTGGAAGCGGCGCGCGGCAGCGTGCGCCAGGCGCTCGCCTGAGGCATCGTCCCCGGGCGGCGCGCTCCAGCGCAACCGCCGGTCCGGCGCACGAAAGAACCATGCAAAAACCGCAAGCGAACAGCCCGTGGCTGTGGGTGCCGTCCCTGTACTTCGCCCAGGCCATCCCCTACGTGGTGGTGATGAGCCTGTCCGTCATCATGTACAAGGACATGGGCGTGTCGAATTCCGACATCGCCTTCTATACCAGCCTGTTGTACCTGCCGTGGGTGATCAAGCCATTGTGGTCGCCGATCGTCGACATGTTCGGCACCAAGCGCCGCTGGACCGTGCTGCTGCAGCTGGCGGTGGGTGCTTCCCTGATCGCGGTCGGCACCGTGCTGCACACGCCCGCCTTCTTCGCGGTCAGCCTGGCCGTCATGTGGATCATGGCGTTCAGCTCGGCGACGCACGACATTTCGGCCGACGGCTTCTACATGCTCGGCCTGCGCCAGCAGCAGCAGGCCGCCTTCGTCGGCGTGCGCAGCACCTTCTACCGTCTCGCCACCCTGTTCGGCCAGGGGCCACTGGTGGTGCTGGCCGGCTACCTCGCGGTCAGCCTGGGCGACGTGCGCCAGGCCTGGTCGATCGTGTTCTACGTGCTGGCCGCGGTGTTCTTCGCCGCCTTCGTCTGGCACGGGTTCATGCTGCCCAAGCCCGAAGCCGACCACGCCGCGCCATCGAGCGACAACCCGCTGCGCGACTTCTTCGGCACCTTCGCCGCCTTTTTCAAGAAGCGCGACATCTGGCTCATCGTCGGCTTCATCCTTACCTTCCGCCTGGGCGAGGCCCAGCTGCTGAAACTCGTGGCGCCGTTCCTGAAGGATCCGGTCAGCGCGGGCGGGCTGGGGCTGACGACCGCCGAATATGGCATCGCCTATGGCACCGTCGGCATCATCGCGCTCACGCTCGGCGGCCTGGCCGGCGGCTGGCTGATCTCGCGCGTTGGTCTCAAGCGCTGCCTGTGGCTGATGGTGTTCGCGATCCACCTGCCGGACCTGGTGTTCGTGTTCCTGTCGCAGGTCCAGCCGACCGGCCTGGCGACGGTGTCGGCTTTTCTCGCGCTGGAGCAGTTCGGCTACGGCTTCGGCTTCACCGCGCTGATGATGTACATGATCATGGTGGCCGACGGCCCGCATAAAACCGCGCACTACGCGATCTGCACCGGCCTGATGGCGCTGGGGATGATGGTGCCGGGGATGTGGAGCGGCGACCTGCAGGAATACCTGGGCTACAAGAACTTCTTCATCTGGACCTGCCTGGCGACGATCCCCGCCTTCATCATGGCGGCGCTGGTGAGAATCGACCCGGAGTTCGGGAAAAAATAAGCACCGTAGCCGCACCAGAAACGACAAGATTTAGGAATCCGAATTGCTGCCCGACTTTACCAAACGTGACTTCACCCTCGGCGGCCTGACCGCCGCTCTGGCGCTCGGCGCCCTGCTGGCCGGCTGCGCCACCAAACCCGTGGTGCCGCTGCAGGCCGCCGACGAACCGCCGCCGGCGCCGCGCGAGCTGCGCGCCGCCTGGGTCTCCACCGTCGCCAACATCGACTGGCCGAGCCGTCCCAACCTGAACGCTGCCCAGCAGCAGGCCGAAGCCGTCGCCATCCTCGACCGCGCCAAGGCCCTCAACCTGAACGCCATCGTGCTGCAGGTGCGCCCGTCGGCCGACGCCATCTATGCCTCCAAGATCGAGCCATGGTCCGAATATCTCGCAGGCGCCCAGGGCAAGGCGCCGCAGCCGTGGTACGACCCGTTGAAATTCTGGGTGGCGCAGGCGCACGCGCGCGGCATCGAGCTGCACGCGTGGTTCAATCCCTACCGCGCGCGCATGGACGCGGCGCGTTCGCAGACGGCGCCGAACCACATCACCAACACCAATCCGGCGGTGGTGAAACGCTACGGCAAATTCCTGTGGATGGACCCGGGCGAGCCGGCGGCGGCCAAACAGACCATGGACGTGATCCTGGACGTGGTGCGCCGCTACGACATCGACGCGGTCCACATCGACGATTATTTTTATCCTTACCCGATCGACGCCACGCCGGAAGTGGCCGGCAACGCCGCCGCCCTCGACGGCCGCGGCGTAAAGGCGCAGCTGGAATTCCCGGACGACCCCGCCTGGCAGCGCTATCTGGCCGGCGGCGGCAGGCTCGATCGCGCTTCCTGGCGGCGCGACAACGTGAATCGCCTGATCGAAGCCATGTACAAGGGCATCCACGCCGAGAAGAGCTGGGTGCGCTTCGGCATCAGCCCGTTCGGTATCGGCCGCCCGGACCGCCGCCCGCCCGGCATCGTCGGCTTCTCGCAGTACGACCAGCTGTATGCCAACGCCGAACTGTGGCTCGAAAAAGGCTGGGTCGACTACTTCACGCCGCAGCTGTACTGGCCAATCGGCCCGCGTGGCCAGGCCTATCCGACCCTGCTCGACTACTGGATCGCGCAGAATCCGAAGGGCCGCCATATCTGGCCGGGCCTGTTTACCAGCCGCATCGGCGCCCCGAGCCGCGATTACCAGCCCGATGAAATCGTGCAGCAGGTGGCCGTCACCCGTTCGCGCCCGCTGGCGACCGGCCACATGCACTTCAGCATGGTCGCCCTGATGCAGAACCGCAAAGGCATCGCCGACCAGCTGCGCAACACCAGCTACACCGGCCCGGCACTGGTGCCGGCCTCGCCGTGGCTGGGCAACGAACGTCCCGGCACGCCGCAGGTGAGCGCCGTGCGGCGCGCCAAATCGGTCGATCTCAAGCTCAAGGCCGGCAGCGCCAATGCCCTGTATGCGATCTGGTCGCGCTACGGCAGCGAGTGGCGCTTCGCGGTGGCGCCGGCGGTGCGCGTGGACTGGTCGATTCCGGACGACGCCAAACTCGGCGCGGCCGATGCGGTGGTGGTGAGCGCGGTCGACCGCCTCGGCAACGAAGGCCAGCGCGTGCGTGTGTGGCCAAAACCATAATGCGGGTAGCATAGCTCTGGCATATGGACACCCACCATCACCATCCTGAGGCGCCAGGCCTGGGCATCGACGCCGGCGGCACCGAAACGCGCTGGGCGCTGGCCGCGCCCGGCGGCCGCATCGTGGCCGAAGGCACCGTCGCCGGCCTGTCGGCGCTACAGATGGCGACCGAGGCCGGACGCGCATCCGTGCACGCCACCTTCGCCGAACTGGCGCGGGCGGTGCTGGCACATGGCCGGCCGTCGCATGTGCAGGCGGGCCTGACCGGCTTCGGCGGCGACGGCGCGCAGATCGGCGCCTGGCTGGCCGAATTGCTGAACGTCGCGCCCACGGCGGTAGCGCTGTGCAACGACATCGAGATCGCCTACCGCGCCAGCTTCGCACCGGGCGAAGGCTATCTCGTGTACGCCGGCACCGGCTCGATCGGCGCCTTCATCGACGCCGACGGCCGGTTCCACCGCGCCGGCGGACGCGGCGTGGTGCTGGACGATGGCGGCGGCGGCTTCTGGATCGCGCGCGAAGCGCTGCGCCAGATCTGGCGCCGTGAAGACGAAGACCCCGGTGCCTGGAGCGCGTCGCCAATGGCGCATGCCGTGTTCGAGCACATCGGCGGTGACGACTGGGCCCTGTCGCGCCAGTTCATCTATGGCGGCGAGCGTGGCGCGGTCGGGCGGCTGGCGCTGGCCGTCGCCGCCAGCGCCGAACGCGATCCGGCAGCCAGCGCGATCCTGCGCGAAGCCGGGCGCGAACTGGCCCGCCTGGCGCAGGCATTGATCAACCGCTTCGGCCCGCGTCCGGTGGCGCTGGCCGGACGCGCCGCCGAACTGCATCCGTCGATCGTCGACACCATGCGCGCCGCGCTGCCGGCCGATATCTCGCTGAGCCGCACCGGCCTGCGCTCGCACCACGCCGCCGCGCGCCTGGCGCTGAGCGCCCGCGCGCCATCCCATTAACCCATTTTCAGGAACCGACATGAAATCGCTCGCCGCCGTTCTCGCCCTGTCCGTGCTGGCCGGTTGTACCACCACCGCCACCAAACCCTACGACGACACCTACACCGCCAAGGGCCAGTCGAGCCGGGCGCGCTTCCTGGTGCTGCACTACACGGTGGCCAACACGCCGAGTTCGATCAAGATCCTGACCGAGCAGGAAGTCAGCGCCCATTACCTGGTCACCGACGAAGCGCGCCCCAAGATCTACCGCCTGGTCGACGAGAACCGCGCCGCCTGGCATGCGGGTAACTCGAGCTGGAAGAACTTCACGCAGCTGAACAACAGCTCGATCGGCATCGAGATCGTCAACGCCGGCTGGAAGGACACGCCGCAGGGCCGCGTCTACGCGCCGTTCTCGCAGACCCAGATCGACGCCCTGGTGCCGCTGGTGAAGGACATCGTGCAGCGCCACGGCATCGCGCCCGAGAACATCCTCGGCCACAGCGACATCGCGCCACTACGCAAGCAGGATCCGGGTCCGCAATTCCCGTGGCAGCGCCTGGCCCAGGAAGGCCTGATCAAGTGGCCGGACGCGAACCGCGTGGCGGCCGTGCGTCCGGTATTCGACGCCACGCTGCCGGACGTCGCCTGGTTCCAGCGCAAGCTGGCCACCCACGGTTTCGGTTTCGTGCAGAGCGGCGTGCTGGACGTGCAGACGCGCACCGTGCTGTCGGCATTCCAGATGAAGTACCGCCCACGCGACATCGCCGGCATGCCGGACGCCGAGACCGCGGCGCTGCTGGAAGTGCTGACCACGCCGCCGGGCACGCCGCTGCCGGTGATCGTGCCGCCGGTGCCGCCGGTACCGATGCCGGTTCCTTTGCTGCCGGGACAGGTGCCGCCGCCAGCGCCGGGCCAGCCGGTGCCGCCACCTTCCGCACCGCTGACCGCACCGCCGGTTGCGCCGGTGCCGGCGCCTGCCGCGCCAGTGCCGCCGGTGCCGGTGCCGGAAACCGCGCCGGTGCCGCCGGTTCCGCCGGTCCAGCCGGCGCCTGTTCCTGTACTCTCACCGGCTGCAGGTAACACGCTGTAAGCCGCGCTGGTCTTACTGAAGGGGGTGAAGCGATGCGCCTGCGCCATATCGAAGTCTTCCACGCCATCATGCAGGTTGGCACCATCAGCGGTGCCGCCCAGGTGCTGCACATCTCGCAGCCGGCGGTGACCAAGGTGCTGCAGCACGCCGAGCTGCAGCTGGGCATGCCGCTGTTCGAGCGCGTGCGCGGCAAGCTGTATCCCAAGCCCGAGGCGCACCGCCTGTTCGCCGAGACCGAGAAACTCAACCGCGACCTGCAGGGCATCCGGCGCCTGGCCGCCAGCCTGAAAAGCCGCGCCGTGGAGACCGTGCGCCTGGTCTCGACCCCGACCATCGCCACCAGCGTGCTGCCAAGCGCGGTCACCGCATGGCGGCGTGAGTTTCCGCAGACGCGCTGCGAACTGGCCACCCACCACACCGGCGAGATCGTCAACGTGCTGCGCCTGGGCGAAGCCGACCTGGCGCTGTCGCTGCAGAACCCGCGCCACCCCGGCATCGTGGCCGAGCCGATCGCGCACGGCCTGTTGACCGTGGTGGCGCCGGCCGGCACCTGGAGCGACGAGGAATGCGCCACGCCGGTATCCGCTGGCGGCTTGCGCGGAGAGCTGATCGGCCTGGCCGGCAACGATCCGCTGGGCGAGATCATGGTCGCGGCCTGCGAAGCGCAGGACCTGCAGCCGGTGTTCCATACCGTGGTGCAGACCTACCAGATCGCGCGTTCGCTGGTCGAAGCCGGCGCCGGCAGCGCCGTGCTGGACCCGTTCACCGCCGCATCCGGCGACCGCTCGAAGGTGCAGTGCCGCCAGTGGGCGCCGCCGATCCCCGTGCACCTGTACCTGCTCACCGCCAGCCACGCGCCGCTGTCGCACGGCGCGCGCCAGCTGGCCGACTGCATCGGCGCCGCCGCGCGCGCCTGCCTCGAACCGCATACGCCATGAACCACACCGTGGCCAGCGAAGACGTCGCGGCCAGCCCCGAATTTCGCCACCTGGACAGCATCGACGGCATCCGGGTCGACCTGCGCTATGCCTCCGCCAACAACTTCGTCGGACGCGACCTGTACGCGCCGTACGACTGCGCCTGGCTGCACGTGCAGGCGGCCGAAGCGCTGGAACGGGTGGTGTCCTGGCTGAAGGAGCACCATCCCGACCTGACGCCGCTGGTGCTGGACGCCCTGCGCCCGCAGCGGGTGCAGCAGCAGTTGTGGGATGCGCTCGAGGGCACCGGCCTGCGCCTGTACCTGGCCGACCCGGCGCGCGGCTCGATCCACTCCTACGGCATGGCGCTCGACATCACGCTGCTCGATGCGGCCGGGCGCGAACTGGACATGGGCACCGGCTTCGACGACATGACCGAACTGTCGCATCCGGCGCTGGAAGAGGGCTTCCTGCTGGCCGGGAAGCTCAGCGACGAACAGGTAGCCAACCGCCGCCTGCTGCGCGAAGCGATGCTGCAGGCGGGCTTTCTTGGCATCCGCACCGAGTGGTGGCATTTCGATTGCGGCGACCGCGAACTGGTGCGCTCGACCTTCCGCCGCGTGATCTAGCAGCGCGGCGCTTCAGGCCAGCTCGATCGTCTCGACCCGGTTGCGGCCATTGCGCTTGGCGTCGTACAGGCGCTTGTCGGCAGCCAGGATCAGGTCCGACAGCGTGGTGTGTGAGCCGGGCCGCGCGAAGTCGGCGCCGGCGACGCCGAAACTGGCAGTGGCCTGCAGCGGCTCGCGGCTTTCTTCGACCGTCATGCAGCTGGCGGCGAAGGCAGCGCGCAGGCGCTCGGCCAGCTGGCGGCCGCCGGCCAGGTCGGTATTAGGCAGGATCAGCAGGAATTCTTCGCCGCCGTAGCGCACCACCGAATCCACCTCCGCGCGCACCGTGTCCTGCAGCAGCTGGGCGAAGCAGCGGATCACGGCGTCGCCCTGGTGGTGGCCGAAGGTGTCGTTGATGCGCTTGAAGTGGTCGATATCGCACAGCACCACCGCCAGCGGACCGCAGCGGCGCGCCCGCGCCAGCTCGGCGCCGAGCAGGTGTTCGTGCAGGTAGCGCCGGTTGTAGCAGCCGGTCAGGTGGTCGCGCTCGGCGTTGCGCTTGAGGTCGAGCTGCAGCCGGAACTCTTCGCGCGCCACCTGGTTGTAACGGCGCGCGCCCAGCAGGCCGAAGGTGTTGACCAGCACCAGCAGCATGCTCATGGTGAGCAGGTCGGCGGCCTCCATCGGCGCCAGGTTCAGCACCAGCCCGATGAACACGATCGTGGCGCAGCCGGCCAGCGCCAGCGCGTACGTCAGCCGGTTGGGGATGTACAGGTAGATCACCATCAGCATGATCGACAGCGACATCGCATGCCAGTGCGCTTCCTGCGGCCGGTGCTGCACGATGAGCATGAAGCTGCCCAGCGCGGTCAGCTCGGACAGCGACGCCGCCAGCCGCGTGGCGAACACCGACAGCGCGCGCCGGTAGACGAGCCAGGCGCACACGCCCGCCACCAGGCCGACCGCGAGGCGCGGCAGCAGGGTCAGGTCGAGCGCCGCTTGCAATCCCAGCACGGCGACATCGGTGGCGAAGAAGCTCAGGAAAAACACCACGCAGAACAGCAGCGTGAAGCCGAGCAGGGAGCGGGTACGTTCGAGCTGGTGGGTGAGGAATGCGCGTTCGCTCGTGGGAGAGACGAACTCCCCGGTCAATGAATACATGCTCATGGAGACGGCAGGAATGGGCGCCGGCATCGGGGCCGGCGAGACGACAAGACACCTTCCAGACCAGGTCCAGGGTGACACCATTACCCACGATGGATGGTTATCCGTTCGGGGTAGGACTAGTGTCGCAGGATGAGCTTACAAAAAACTAACACTTCGTAACTAATAAGCAATTTTCGCGGGACGAAGGCGGGTCAGTTTGAGGTGAGTATTCACTGCTGAGGTGCTGGTGCGGCCGCCGTTGGCACCACAGTACCGGAGCGCGCGACCCAGTCGGCCAGCGCATCGAGCACCGCGCGTCCGCGTCCTTCGCCGGCGCGCTCGCTGTTCACGAATGCTACGAGCACGCACGGCGTGCCGCTCGCATCCGGCACGTAGCCGGCCAGCGCCACCACATTGCGCAGCGACCCGGTCTTCAGGCGTGCGCGGCCCGCTGCGGGGCTGTTCTGCAGGCGGCGGCGCATGGTGCCGTCGACCGCGCCGATCGGCAGGCTGGCCTGGAATTCCGGCGCCCATGCGCTGCGCAGGCCGGCCTGCAGCACTTGTCCCATTTGCTGCGCGGTGATGCGTTCGATGCGCGACAGGCCGGAACCGTTCTCGATCACGAAGCCGGTGTCATCGATGCGCTGGCTGCGCATCCAGTCGCGGATCGTGGCGTCGGCGCGCGCGAAGGTGGTGACGCCATCCTGAGGCGCGGGCAGTGGCAGGCTGCCTTCCAGCGGGTCGGCCTGCAGGCTGCCCAGGCTCAGAAGCAGGGTGCGCGCCAGCGCGTTGTCCGACAGCTTGTTGGTGTCGCGGACGATCTCCGGTAGCGCACGCGCGGCGTGCGCCGCCAGCAGGCGCGCGTCCGGCGGCGTGGTGCCGGCCACGGTGCGGCCCCCGATCGTACCGCCCAGGTCGTGCCAGCTGCGGCGCACCAGGGCGCCGACGTAGTCGTCGCGGTCGAGCACATTGATGCCGTAGCTGTGCACGCAGTTTTTCGGGAAGGTGCCGCGCAGGACCACGCGCACGCTGCCGTCGGGCTGGCGGCGCGCTTCCGGCAGCTTCCAGCCGGCCTCCCACTTGGCGCAGTCGGCATCGATCAGGGTCATTTCGGATGTCACTTCGACGCGGTCCAGGTCCGGCTGCATGCGCAGCGTCAGCGAGCGCGCGTTGGAGCGCATGTCGACCTGCAGCATGTTCTTGTTGACCAGCAGCGCGTCGGGGATCACGTTGTAATAGGCTTCGGGCGCTTCGTCGAACGGCGCCACGCCGACATCCTGGCGCGCCGGCTGGAACAAGGTCCGGTCCAGCACCAGGTTGCCCTCGATGCGTTCGATGCCGGCGTAGCGCACCGCGCGCAGCATGTTCTTCAGCACATCTCCATCGAGATCGGCATCGGCGCCGCCTTTCAATACCAGGTCGCCGCGCAGCACGCCGCCCTCGACCTGGCCATTGGTGCGCAATTCGGTACGGCCGCGGAACACGGGACCGAGGCGCTCCAGGCTCACCAGCGTGGTCACCAGTTTCATGGTGGACGCGGGCTGCATCGCCACCCGTTCGCCGTGCGCCAGCAGCGTCGTATCGCCGCGCAGCACCAGCACCCCGACTTCATTGGCGCCGATGCCGTTCAGTTTCATCGTCTCTGCCACCGGCGCCGGCAGCTGGGCGTGGGCGAACGAGAAGCTGGCGAACAGCGCGGCGGCGAGAGTCAGGCGACGAAACATGCTGGTCCTTTACAAGCGTTAACCGAAGAACAGATAGGCCACGAACACCGCGGCGACGATGCCGACGAAGTCGGCCAGCAGGCCATAGCTGACCGCATAGCGTGTCTTGCGGATGCCGACCGAGCCGAAATACAGGGCGATGATGTAGAAGGTGGTGTCCGACGCGCCCTGCAGGATGCTGGCCAGGCGGCCGACGAAGGAATCGACGCCGTAGGTGTTGATCGCATCGATCATCATGGCGCGCGCGCCGCTGCCCGAGAGCGACTTCATGAGCGCGGTCGGCAGCGCGCCGACGAAATCGGTCTGCAGGCCGAGCGCGCCGAACACCCAGGCGAAGCCGTTGACGATCTGCCCCAGCACCCCCGAATTGCGCACCACGCTGATCGCCACCAGCATCCCGACCATGTAGGGAATGATCTTGATCGAGGTCTCGACGCCGGCCTTGGCGCCTTCGATGAAGGCCTCGAACACGTTCACCTTTTTCAGCATCGCCGTCGCCATGAACGCCGCGATGACGCCGAACAGCGCCAGGTTGGCGACCACGTTCGACACCAGCTGGATCTGCGCCTTGTCCAGGAAGTAGGTGAAGCTGAACACCATCGACGCGATCAGCGCCGTGGTGCCGCCGATCCATGCGAACACCACCGGGTCGAGCAGGTTGATGCGCTGGCGGATGCCGACCGCGATGATGCTGGCGATGGTCGCGGTATAGGTGGCGATCAGGGTCGGGATGAAGATGTCGGCCGGATTGGCCGCGCCCAGCACCGCGCGCTGCGCCATCACCGCCAGCGGAATGATGGTCAGGCCCGAGGTCTGGATCACCAGGAACATCAGCTGCGCGTCGCTGGCCTCGTCCTTGTTCGGGTTGATCGACTGCAGCGACTCCATCGCCTTCAGGCCGAACGGGGTGGCGGCGTTGTCCAGGCCGAGCATATTGGCCGAGAAGTTCATCACCATGTGGCCGTTGGCCGGGTGGTCCTTCGGCACGCCGGGGAAGATGCGCGAGAAGAAGGGCGAGATGACGCGCGCGAATACGTTGATCAGGCCCGCCTTTTCGCCCACGTTCATGACGCCGAGCCAGAACGTCATCACGCCGGCCAGCGGCAGGGCGATGTCCATCACCGCCATCTTGGCCGAGTCGAAGGTACCGTCGATGATGCGCTTGAAGATCTCGGTGTCGCCCAGGAAGAGCCATTGCGCCAGCGCCGCGATGAAGCCGACGAGGAAGAAACCAGTCCAGATATAGGTAAGTGCCATAGTGTGTCTGCGGGATGAGGCCTGATGTGCAGGGGAGAGTATAGGCCGAGAGCAAGCTGCACAGATGAAAGAATGCACCTGCGCCATGTTCAAAAGTGTTAAGCAGCCCGCTTCGGTTGCCTGGTCCGGCAGGCGGCGCATATGATAGGCGTCGCCCGAAAGAACCTGCTCGATGACATTTCGCTACGCCGCCACCTTGTTGTTGTCCCTGTCCTGCCTGTGCGCCCAGGCTGCCGACGCCGCTCCGCAGCGCGAGGATAAGGTGCTGCGCATGTTCCTGTCCACCAGCGAAACCGGGCTCGATCCGGCGGTGGCGTCCGACAATGCCACGCTGTCGCTGCTGGAAAACCTGTTCGATCCGCTGCTGCGCTACGACTACCTGGCGCGTCCGGCCAGATTGCGCGGCAATACCGCCGTCGCCATGCCGGAGGTCAGCAAGGATGGCTTGAACTACACCTTCCGCATCCGTCCCGGCATTCACTTCACACCCGACCCGGCCTTCAAAGGCGTGAAGCGCGAAGTCACGGCCGCGGATTATGTCTACAGCCTCAAGCGGCTGTCCGATCCGGCGCTCAAGTCGCCATGGGCGTACATGTTCGACGGCGTGGCCAGTATGCAGGCACTGGACCGCACCACGCTGCGCATCACCTTGAAGGCGCCAGATAACAACTTCCTGTTCTACCTGGCGACACCGGCCACCGGCGTAGTGGCGCGCGAAGTGATCGAGGCTTATCCGGGCCAGGCCGGCAACCATCCGGTCGGCACCGGTCCTTTCATGATTGGCGAGTGGAAGCGCAGCGACCGCATCGTACTGCTGGCCAATCCCGATTCGACGGCGGTGTTCCATGCCACGCCGGGCGACAACGATGAAGACCGGGCCATCGCCGCCGCATTGAACGGCAAGCGCCTGCCGCGCGTGGACCGCGTCGAGGTGCGCATCGCCGAGGAATTCCAGGGCCGCATGCTGGGCTTCCTGAACGCCGAATACGATTACCTGGAGCAGATCCCGGAATCGATGACCGACATGGTGGTGCGCGACGGGGCGCTGAAGCCGGAGCTGGCCGCGCGCGGCATCGTGCTGTCGCGCTTTCCCGTGCTGCAGACCTACTACATGTGGATGAACATGAACGATCCGGTCGTCGGGGGCTACGGCAAGGACAAGGTGGCGCTGCGGCGCGCGATCGCGCTGTCGTACAACAGCGCCGAAGACATCGCGCTCTTGAAGAAAGGCTTTGCCATCAAGGCCGAATCGCCGCTGCCGCCGAATGTACTCGGCTACGATCCGGCTTACCGCAGCCCGGTGCCGTACGACCCCGCATTGGCCAATGCGCTGCTCGATCGCCACGGCTACAAGGTGCGCGACGCCGATGGATTCCGACGCGCGCCCGGTGGCAAGCCGCTGACCTTGACCATGCACAGCGAAGCCACCGTCGGCGGCCGCCTGCGTGACGAGTTGTGGCGCAAGTGCCTGAATGCGATCGGCTTGCGCGTGGTATTCAAGTCGGACAAGAAGACCGAGATCATCAAGGCTTCGCGCCTCGGCACGGTGCAGATGTTCGAGAGTAACTGGATCGCCGACTTCCCCGACGGCGACAATTTCTATCAGCTGCTGTACGGTCCGAATGCCGGTCGCGCCAACTATGCGCGCTTCGATCTGCCGGCCTACAACACACGCTACGAGCAGGCGCGCCGGCTCACCGATGGACCGGCGCGCAGCAAACTTTATTTCGAGATGAACCAGCTGCTGCACGCCTACAACCCGTGGGTGCCATTGACCCATGTGCTGTCGGGCGATCTGCGTCATCCGTGGTTGAAACACTACAAACGCCATCCGGTCGAGTTCACGACCTGGCGCTACCTCGACGTCGATGTTGCGCAAAGAGCACGCACAGCGCAAGGCGCACGCTAGCACCGTTGTGTTTTTCCTAAATTAAACATTCCTGCTGGTTATACTGGGTTCCACATAATTCATTGGATAGCGCCATTTTTGTCGGCGTACTCTGAATTCAGAACATAAGGGTATGCCAACAATTGGCGGACATTACCCACAGCACAGACCTGCTCCAGCGAGAGCGGGCTGCGGAAACACCAAGGGAACAGGAGAAACACGTGAAATTGAAGAAACTGGCAGGGCTGATGGCCCTGATGGGCGCCATCGCCCCGAGCATGGCGCAAGCCCAGAACGACGGGCAAATGCAGCGGGTGGAAATCACCGGCTCGAGCATCAAGCGCATCGCCAAGGAAGGCGCGCTGCCGGTGGAAATCATTTCGCGCAAACAGCTCGAAGACCAGGGCATCGTCACCGCCGAACAGCTGATCGCGACGCTCAACATCAACGGCAACGGCTCCGACAACCTGGCCTCGAACGCCGACGTCACCTCGGGCGCCCAGCGCGGCAACAACGGCGCTTCGTCGGCCAACCTGCGCGGCCAGGGCGCCGACTCGACCCTGGTGCTGCTCAACGGCCGCCGCGTGGCGACCCACGGCATGAAGGGTTCGGCGGTCGACCTGAATTCGATCCCGATGGCGGCGGTGGAGCGGGTGGAGGTGCTGAAGGACGGCGCCTCCGCAGTGTACGGCACCGACGCCATCGGCGGCGTGATCAACTTCATCCTGCGCAAGAACTACAAGGGCCTGGAAGCGCAGGCCTTTACCGACGTGGCCGAGGAAAGCGGCGGCGAGATCGGCCGCGTGTCGCTGACCGGCGGCTGGGGCGACCTCGATACCCAGGGCTGGAACGTGCTGGTGACCGCCGCCCACAGCGAGAACAAGGCACTGCGTGGCGACCAGCGCGATTTCGTCAACACCTTCCAGTCGAACCGCGGCGTCTCGGTCGATACGCGCGGCACGCCGCACGCCAACATCTTCGCCACCACGCTCGGCCCATCGCTGCTGTCGCCGACCGGCACCGGTCCGACCCTGCCGGGCGGTTCGGTCGCCTACAACGGTATCAGCCTGCTCGACCTGCCGGGTGGCGCCGGCTGCAACAGCTTCGACGGCATGGCCGCCTACGACGAACTGCTGTGGGACACGCCGGGCGCCGCCTATGGCTGCGCCTGGGACACCGGGCGCGCGGCCGTGCTGCAGCAGCCGGTCAAGAACAGCAACGCGCTGGCGCGCGCCACCTTCAACGTCGGCCAGCACCAGCTGTTCGCCGAAGCCGTCGGCTCGCGCGTCGAAGTGGCCAAGCGCTTCTCGCCGAACCAGGTGTCGCCCTCGAGCTCGACCTTCGGCCCGAACTCGTTCTACCCGAGTACCGGCGCCGCCTATAACGACGTGTATAACCAGCTGGTGGCGGTGTTCCCGTCGGTCGCCGCCAACTATGGCTTGCCGATCGCGTATCGCTGGCGCTGCATGGAGTGCGGCAACCGCGAGATCCAGACCGAGACCGAAGCCGGGCGCGTGCTGGTGGGCGCCGACGGTCCATTGACCCTGTTCGGCCGCACCTTCGACTATCGCGTCGGCCTGTCGCGCGCCACCAGCGAATCGAAGTCGCTGCTGGGTAACGGCTACAACTACACGGCGCCGCTGGCCGAAGCGCTGGGCAGCGGCATCATTAACCCGTTCCTGCTGCCGGGCCAGAACCAGAGCCAGCAGGCGCTGGACCTGATCGCCTCGACCAGCGCCGCCGGCGTCACGCTGTACGGCGGCACCACCACCATGACCCAGCTCGATGGCGCGGTGTCGGGCGAGATCTTCAAGCTGCCGGCGGGTTCGGTGATGGCCGCGGTCGGCATCGACCTGCGCCGCGAAGAGTACAAGTTCAACGGCGACGAGCGCAGCATCGCCGCACGGCGCGCGATCCTGAACGCGCCGTTCGACGACGTCAATGCGCTGGACAAGGTCAGGCGCGACATCAAGGCGGTGTACGCCGAAGTGCTGGTGCCGGTGACCAGCGCGCTGGAACTGACCTTCGCGATCCGCCGCGACGACTACACGGGCTTTGGCACCACCACCAATCCGAAGGTGTCGTTCCGCTACCAGCCGCTGGCGTCCCTGATGTTCCGCGGCTCGTACAACGAAAGCTTCCGCGCGCCGTCATTCAACCAGCTGTTCAACGGCATCACGGTCACGCCGTACGCCGGCAAGGACCTGGCCGACCCGGCCACCTGCCCGGGCGGCAAGGTGGATAGCACCCGCCCGGGCTGCGAGGCGGTCAATCCCGAGACCTACAGCGGCGGCAAGCCGGATCTGGGACCGGAGACCGCCAAGCAGGCCAGCCTGGGCGTGGTGTTCGAGCCGTCGAACTTCTTCTCGGCCAGCGCCGATCTGTGGGAGATCCGCAAGGAGAACACGATCGACTCGTTCAACCTGGCGACGATGCTGCAGAACTACGCCTACTTCCAGGGATCGTTCCTGCGTGACCCGGCCACCAACGCTCTGGTCGCGGTCGACCAGCGCTGGATCAACACCGGCGAGCGCAGGACGCGCGGCGTCGAAGTCGGGGCACGCTTCAACGGCAAGTTCAGCACCGGTTCGCTGTGGAGTCTGGGCATCGACGGTTCGCGCCTGCTCGAGAAGAAGTCGCGCGCCACCACCGATGCGCCGTTCGGCGAGAGCGAAGTCGGACGCTTCCTGTTCACTGGCGACCTGGGCCTGAAGTGGAAGCACAGCGCCTACGCCACCTACAAGTACGGCAACTGGAGCGGCATGCTGCAGAACATCTACCGCTCGGGCTACACCGACCAGGTGCTGCCGGGCGTGGCCAGCGGCCGCGTGACGCCGCCGGACTACAACGCCAAGGTGGACGCCTACTCGATCTACAACCTGTCGGTGAACTACACCGGCTTCCAGAACCTGACCCTGACGGCGGGCGTGAAGAACCTGATGGACGAAGACCCGCCGTTCGCGATCACGTATGACAGCAATACCGGCGCCGGCAGCAGCTGGGAACCGCGCGTGGCCGATCCGCGCGGGCGTTCGTTCACGTTGATGGCGACGTATAAATTCTTCTGACCGGCGCCATGCACATCGTCATCGCTGCGAAGGCAGGGGTGACGATGTTATAAATGTGGTTATGAACATCAACCGTCGCGGCTTCGGCGCATTGGCCGCCGCTGCCTTTTCCGCCATCGCCCCGGGAGTCGCTGCCGCTGCCCGGCGCCCGGTGTCAAACCCCATGCCCCAGTTGATCAAACCCGCGCGCCTGCGCCCGGGCGATACCGTCGGTCTGATCGCCCCCGGCGGCTACACGAGCGCGCGCGCGATCGACAAGGCGCTGCGCAATATCGAGTCGCTCGGCCTCAAGGTCAAGCAGGGCCGGTATCTGCGCGAAGTGTTCGGCAACTACGCCGGTTCGGTCGAGCAGCGCGTGGCCGACCTGCATGCTATGTTCCTTGATCCCGAGGTGAGCATGATCTGGCCGATCCGCGGTGGTTCCGGCTGCATCTCGCTGCTGGCGCATCTGGACTACGACCTGATTCGCCGTCATCCGAAGATACTGCTCGGTTATTCCGACATCAGCGCGCTGCACCTGGCGCTGCACAAGCACGCCGGCCTGGTGACCTTCCACGGCCCGGTCGCCTCGTCGACGCTGACGGATTATTCACGCGAGCACATGATGGCGGTGCTGGCCGACCCGCGGCCGCAGTACACGATCCCGATGTCGCAGGAGAATGCCAAGCAGGCCTTGAGCCAGCCGCATTTCGGTATCCACACGCATACCCACGGCGCGGCGAGCGGCACGCTCATGGGCGGTAACCTGTCGATGGTGGCGGCGCTGGCCGGCACGCCGTACGCCGCCGATATCGGGGGCAGCATCCTGTTCCTGGAAGAGGTGAACGAAGCACCGTACCGCATCGACCGCTGGATGACCCAGCTCGACCTGGCGGGTGGCTTCAGGAACGCGGCGGCGCTGGTGGTGGGCATCTGCGAGAACTGCGGCCCGGAGCACGAAGACCTCTCGCTCACGCTCGAACGCACGCTCGGCCTGCACCTGCATCCGCTGACGATTCCGGCGGTGACGGGTTATTCGATCGGCCATATCCGCAATCAGTGCACGCTGCCGATCGGCGTGCGCGCCACGCTCGACACCAACGCGCAGACGATCACGCTGCGCGAAGCGGCGGTGGCGTAGCGCCTTACCTGATCCGGCGGCTCATCGTGACCGAGCCGTGCGATTCGCCATCGATGCGGTACAGGTCCGGCTCTTCGCCGGTGACGACGAACCCGGCACGTTGGTACAGCCGGCGCGCCGCGTGGTTCCCGGCCAGCACATCGAGGTCGACCCAGTCCAGCATCGGCGTCCCGGAGGCCCAGGCCAGCGCGGTATCGACCAGCATCCGGCCCAGGCCAAGCCGCCGGTACGCATGGTGCACGCCCATTCCCAACATGGCGCGGTGGGTGGACAAGGGCTCCGGCCGCGCGCGCAGGTCGATATGTCCGGCAATCGCGCCATTGGCGTCGAGTGCGACCCAGACCCGGCGCCAGCCCGGCTGGCCAAGGGCGATCGACAGGCCGCCGGCAAACGACGCCGCCTTCTCGGGCGGCAGGCGCGCCTGCGAACGTGACAGCGGCTGGAACAAGGGCATGCCATCGCGCCCGTTTTCCTGCAGCTGGTCGTCCAGGTACATGAACAGCTGCGGCAGGTATTCCGGTTCAAGCGGTACGACTTGCAGCAGCGGTACGTTCATAGAGCCCTTGCGATCAGGATTTTCTGGATGTCGCTGGTGCCTTCGTAGATCTGGCATACGCGCACGTCGCGGTAGATGCGTTCGACCGGGAAGTCGGCCACATAGCCGTAGCCGCCGAAGACCTGCATCGCATCCGATACTACACGCTCGGCCATCTCGGACGCAAACAGCTTGGCCATCGCCGCTTCCTTCAGGCACGGCAGGCCGGCGTCCTTCATCGCCGCCGCGTGCAGGATCAGCTGGCGCGCGGCCTCGATCTTCATTGCCATCTCGGCCAGGCGGAACTGCACCGACTGGTGCTCGAAGATCGGCTTGCCGAAGCTTTCGCGTTCTTTCGCATATGCCAGCGCTGCCTCGTACGCCGCACGCGCCATGCCGACCGATTGCGACGCGATGCCGATGCGCCCGCCCTCCAGGCCGGACAGGGCGATCTTGTAGCCCATGCCCTCTTCGCCGATCAGGTTCGCCGCGGGGATGCGGCAGTTGTCGAACACGATCTGCGCCGTGTCGGACGAGTGCTGGCCCATCTTCTGTTCGATACCGGCCACGATGTAGCCGGGCGTATCGACCGGCACCCAGAACGCGCTGATGCCCTTCTTGCCGGCGGCTTTGTCGGTGACCGCCATGACGATCGCCACGTCGCCGTACTTGCCGCTGGTGATGAACTGCTTGCTGCCGTTGATGACGTAGTCGTCGCCGTCGCGCGTGGCGGTGGTACGTAGCGCCGCGGCGTCGCTGCCGGTGTGCGGCTCGGTCAGGGCGAAGGCACCCAGCAGTTCGCCGCTGGCCAGGGGCCGCAGCCACTGTTGTTTCTGCTCCTCGCTGGCATACATCATGGCGATGCTGCACACCGGGCAGTTGTTGACCGAGATGATGGTCGAGGTGCCGCCGTCGCCGGCCGCGATCTCTTCCAGCACCAGCGCCAGCGCCACGTAATCCAGGCCCGCGCCGCCGTATTCTTCCGGCACCGCCACGCCAAAGGCGCCCAGCGCCGCCAGCTCCTTCAGTTCGTCCCGGGGAAAGACGTGCTCGCGATCCCAGCGCGCCGCTTGCGGCGCCAGGCGCTCCTGCGCGAAGGTGCGCAGGGCGTCGCGGATCATCTGGTGTTCTTCGCTCAGAATCATGGTGTCTCGACTATTCTCGTGATGCGGCGCCTCGTCTTGCGATCGGGAGCCGCTTATCACATAAATTATTTAGTTTGTTACCACGCGATCGGCGCGCCGTCGTGGTTCAGGAAGCTGCCGTTGGCGCTGGCGCCGACCTTGGCCAGCGTGGTGCGCAGGTCGCGTACGCTCTGTTTCGGCGTCAGGCTGGCGCCACTGCCGCCCATGTCGGTCTGGACCCAGCCCGGATGGAAGGCGACGCAGGTCACGCCCTGGGCGCCGTAGGTAATCGAGGCATCCTTCAGCACCGAGTTCAGCGCCGCCTTGCTGGCGCGGTACAGGGTGCCGTCGGTGCCGCTGCGTTCACCGATCGAACCCATGCGCGAAGACAGCACCGCCAGCTTGCCGCGGGTGTCGGCCAGCAGCGGGGCGACGATCGGGATCAGGCGCATCGCGCTCAGGACGTTGGTATGCATCACGGCGTCGAATTCGGGGCCGGTGGGAAAGCTGCCGTGCGAGGGGCCGTAGACGCCGGCCACCAGCCAGGCGCTGTCGATCTTCTCGTCGTCCAGGCGCCAGCCGAGGGCGGCGATGGAATCGGCGCTGGTGACGTCGAGCTGGTGGGCGGTGGCGCCGATAGCGGCCAGCTCGTCGCAGTCTTCCTGCTTGCGCGCGGTGGCGATGACGCGCCAACCATCGGCGCGGTACTGCTGCACCATTTCGTGGCCGATGCCGCGCGAGGCGCCGATGATCAATACGGTAGGCATGAAGAACTCCTTGTGAATGGATTGACGACAGAAGCCGTCAATGGTCGCATGGATCGTTTATCGTTGCCGCGCGCGCCGATGCTTACACCAGTTCGACCGCCATCGCCGTCGCTTCGCCGCCGCCGATGCACAGCGAGGCCACGCCGCGCTTGCCGCCCGTTTGCTTGAGGGCGCCGAGCAGGGTGACGATGATGCGCGCGCCCGAGGCGCCGATCGGGTGGCCCAGCGCGCAGGCGCCGCCGTGGACGTTCACCTTGTCGTGCGGGATGTCGAGGTCGCGCATGGCGGCCATCGGCACCGCGGCGAAGGCTTCGTTGATCTCGAACAGGTCGACGTCGGCCGGGGTCCAGCCGGTTTTCTGGAACAGCTTCTTCATCGCGCCGATCGGGGCGGTGGTGAACAGGTTCGGTTCCTGGGCGAAGGTTGCGTGGCCCAGCACGCGCGCGATCGGGGTGAGGCCCAGTTCTTTCGCCTTCGACTCGCGCATCATCACCAGCGCGGCGGCACCGTCGTTGATCGACGACGACGACGCGGCGGTCACGGTGCCGTCCTTCTTGAAGGCGGGCTTCAGCGACGGGATCTTGTCGACCTTGGCCTTGAGCGGGCCTTCGTCCTTGTCGATCACGGTTTCACCAGCGCGGCTGGTGACGGTAACCGGCGCGATTTCCCAGTCGAAGCCGCCACCGGTGGCTGCTGCCTGGGCGCGCTTGACCGAGGCGATAGCAAAGGCATCCTGCTCTTCGCGCGTGAATTGGTAAGTGGCCACGCATTCTTCGGCGAAGGTGCCCATCGAGCGGCCTTCGCCGGTCTTTTCGTTGCGCGAGTAGGCGTCTTCCAGGCCGTCCATCATCATGTGATCGAACATCGGCGCGTGGCCGATGCGGTAGCCGCCGCGCGCTTTCGGGATCAGATAGGGCGCACCCGTCATCGATTCCATGCCGCCGGCAACCACGATGTCGGCACTGCCGGCCACCAGCTGGTCATGGGCGAAGATCGCGGCCTGCATCGCCGAACCGCACATCTTGGACAGGGTCACGGCGCCGGTCGACAGCGGCAGGCCGGCCTTGATCAGCGCCTGGCGCGCCGGGGCCTGGCCCTGGCCGGCCATCAGGCAGTTGCCGAAGTAGACGTGTTCCACAGCGTCGGGCGCCACACCGGCGCGTTCGACCGCGGCCTGGATCGCCACGGCACCGAGGTCGCTCGCGGTTTTGGAGGAAAAATCGCCCTGGAAGGCACCCATCGGGGTGCGCGCTGCGCCGACGATAACGACTGGATCGTTCATGATGGTCTCCGAAATAAATACGGTTTATACGGTTTCGCCGAACAGCTCGCGCCCGATCAGCATGCGCCGGATCTCGCTGGTGCCGGCGCCGATCTCGTACAACTTGGCGTCGCGCCACAGGCGGCCGACCGGGTATTCGTTGATGTAGCCGTTGCCGCCCAGCGTCTGGATCGCCTCGCCCGCCATCCAGGTGGCTTTCTCGGCGCTGTACAGGATGGCGCCGGCGGCGTCCTTGCGCAGGGCGCGCACCGCTTCCGGCGAGGTGGCGCGGTCGCAGGCCTGGCCCACCGCATACACATAGGCGCGGCACGCCATCATGGTCGAATACATGTCGGCGATCTTACCCTGCATGAGCTGGAACTCGCCGATCGCCTGGCCGAACTGCTTGCGCTCGTGGATGTAAGGGACGACGACATCCATGCAGGCCGACATGATCCCGAGCGGACCGCCCGACAGCACGGTGCGCTCGAAGTCGAGGCCCGACATCAGCACGTTGACGCCCTTGCCGACGCCGCCCAGCACGTTCTCCAGCGGCACTTCGCAATCCTGGAACACCAGCTCACCCGTGTGCGAACCGCGCATGCCCAGCTTGTCGAGCTTCTGCGCGATCGAGAAACCTTTGAAACCCTTCTCGATCAGGAAGGCGGTCATGCCGCGCGGGCCGGCCTCGAGGTCGGTCTTGGCATACACCACCAGGGTGTCGGCGTCGGGACCGTTGGTGATCCACATCTTGGTGCCGTTCAGAACGTAGCGGTCGCCCTTCAGGTCGGCGCGCAGCTTCATGCTGACCACGTCGGAACCGGCGTTCGGCTCGGACATCGCCAGCGCGCCCACGTGCTCGCCCGAGATCAGCTTGGGCAGGTACTTGCGCTTCTGCTCTTCGCTGCCGTTGCGCTTGATCTGGTTGACGCACAGGTTCGAGTGGGCGCCGTACGAGAGGCCGACCGAGGCCGAGGCGCGCGAGATTTCTTCCATGGCGACGATGTGCGCCAGGTAGCCCATGTTGGCGCCGCCATATTCCTCGCTGACGGTAATGCCGAGCAGGCCCAGTTCGCCCATCTTCTTCCACAGGTCCATCGGGAACTGGTCGCTGCGGTCGATCTCGGCGGCGCGCGGCGCGATTTCGGCGGCGGCGAACTGCTGCACCGCTTCGCGCAATGCGGCGATGTCCTCGCCATGGTCAAAGGTCAAGCCTGGAAGGTGCAGCATGTCGTCCTCACGATGAACGGTGTTGGGGCAGGGCGCCGATGAGCGATCATCATACTCGCCTGTGACGTTAACGTAAACGTCAAGCAGAACCGTGTTGCGAAACGACTTTCGGTCGGTCAGGCGGCGTTGCGGCCGGCCTCGTCCTCGGCCAGCAGGCGCCGGCATTCTTCCTCGTGGGCGGCGATTTCTTCCAGCGCCATCTCGATGTCGGCGCGCTGCTGCTCGAGCGTCAGGCGCTGCTGCGCCAGCACGCCGAGGAAACGGTCGATCTGGGCCGCGGTGTCCTTGGGTGACTCGTACATGTCGACGATGCTCTTGATTTCGGACAGCGTCAGGCCGAGGCGCTTGCCGCGCAGCGTGAGTTTCAGGCGGGTGCGGTCGCGCGGCGTGTACACGCGGTTGCGTCCGCCCACGCCTTCGCGCATCGGGCTGAGCAGTCCCTGATCTTCATAAAAGCGGATCGCCCGGGCGGTGATGTCGAATTCGCGTGCCAGTTCGGCAATGGTGAAAGTGGCCATGGATGTGAAATGAATAGCAATAGACAAACAAAATCGCTAAAATCAGAACGTAGTTTCCGTTTACGTTAACTGTCGGTAGCAGTCGCATTGTAGCGCGACGATTTGGCGCCGGCACACGAAAGATTGCCATGAACCCGCTCGAAGCCCAGCTGGACTATCCGCTCGCGGACTTGATACCCGCGCCCGGCGCCCTGCACGAGATCGTGCCCGGCCTGCGCTGGGCACGCATGCCGCTGCCGTTCGCGCTCGACCATGTGAACCTGTGGCTGCTGCAGGACGAGGTCGACGGCCGCGCCGGCTGGAGTGCGATCGACACCGGGGCCGGCACCGATGCCAGCCGCGCCGCCTGGGAGCAGGTGCTGGCCGACGGCCTGGAGGGTGAGCCGCTGGTGCGCGTGATTGCCACCCATTGCCACCCGGACCACGTCGGCCTGTCCGGCTGGCTGTGCACGCGCTTCGGGGCGCCGTTCTGGATCACCACGGGCGAGTTCGGCTTCGCGCGCATGATGGCGGCCGCGCTGCCGGGCGTGGACGGGCCCTCGGCGATTCCGCACTTCGAACGCCATGGCCTGCGCGACGCGGCGCTGCTGGACCAGATGCGCAGCCGCCGCAATTATTATCCGTCGCTGGTGCCGGCGGTGCCGGATGCCTACACCCGCCTGCAGGACGGGCAGCAAGTGGCAATCGGCGGGCGCAGCTGGCGCGTGATCACGGGTTTTGGCCACTCGCCGGAACATGCATCTCTGTATTGCGAGGCCCTGAACGTGCTGGTCTCGGGCGACATGGTGCTGCCGCGCATCTCGACCAATGTCTCGGTATTCGCGGTCGAGCCGGATGGCAACCCGCTGCAGCTGTACCTGGATTCACTGGACAAGTTTGCGGACTTGCCCGACGACGTGCTGGTCCTGCCGGCGCACGGCAAGCCGTTCCGCGGCCTGCATACCCGGATCGGACAGCTGCGTGCGCATCACGCGGCGCGTCTGGCCGAAGTGTTGCAACTTTGCAGCACTCCACAATCGGCGATGGACATCGTGCCGATCATGTTCCAGCGTGCCCTGGACGCCCACCAGCTCAGTTTCGCGCTGGGCGAGGCTTTGGCACATTTACATCAACTTTATTACGATGATGTAATAATAAAGTTACAAAGTAACGACGGGATTTTCCGTTTCACCCGTCGTGACACACAATTGTAACTACCGAGTACATATATTTTGGAATGTATATTCTTTACGCAGGGCTAAGTAATTGTACGTAAAGTAGAGATATTCAGATGAAATGGTGATTTTGAACAAAAAATCTTTCGGTGACTTGCTGTTGGGAATTGATTAACGCTGTTCGTAAAAACTATTAAAAAACCACATCATTGTTACATTTTAGAGGTATGATTTAGGACTCATGCTTCTCAACAGAAGAAGTTACCCGTCCGTATCAATAACTAGTATCACGATGAACTCAACGAATGAACGGGAGAGCTTCAGCGAGCGACTGCAGCAGGCCCTGAAGAACGCACATTACTCCCCCGATAGCCCGACCCGGCTGGCCCGGGAATTCAACATCCGCTTCGAAGGACGCCCGATCACGGTGCACGCCGCCCGCAAGTGGCTGGTGGGCGAAGCCATTCCGACCCAGGAAAAGCTGCGCATGATCGCGCAGTGGCTGGGCGTGCCTGCCGACTGGCTGCGCTTCGGCGGCGCCGAGCAGGCTGCCAGCGCCGATGCCGCCAGTGGCGGCGCGCGCTTCGAGTCGGCCGACGTCAAGCTGATCGCCGATCTGCAGCGCCTGGACGAGCATCATCGCCAGCTGGCGCGCGAATTCATCCGCATGCTGGTGCGCATGAATCATCAGAAAGCAGAAGTCAAGTAATTCCGCTCAGCACTCAGCGTTGTACTTTTCGTCATGCCGTGCAGCACAAACAGCCGCAGCTGGTTCATAATCAGCTTCGGTGGCTGCGATCGCCGCCACCGGATCCATCGAGGAGCAGCTGACGCATGCGAAACAATTACGCCAACACCGCCCAGCTCAAGGAATTGATGACCGCGCCGCCGATGACGGCTGCGCGTCATGCCGAGGTACTGCGGGAACGCAATGCCCGGCGGCGGAAGCTCGAAGAAGCACGCGAAGCGAAAAAGGCCGACGACAGCCTGTACGACGACAAACGCTGAACCCTCAGCGGGCGCAGTAATCTATTCTGCCGCCGGGTCGTCTTTCGGGCCGCCCTTCATGCCGCCCCAGCGGGCGGCCTGGGCATTCTCTATCCCCAGCAAATCCAGCACGCGGTCGACCGTGTGCTCGACCATGTCCTCGATCGACGCCGGCCGGTGATAAAAGCTGGGCAGCGGCGGGAACACGATGCCGCCCATCTCGGTCACGGCGGTCATGTTGCGCAGGTGCGCCAGGTTGAACGGGGTTTCGCGCACCATCAGGATCAGGCGCCGGCGTTCCTTGAGGATCACGTCGGCCGCGCGCGTCACGAGATTGTCGGACAGGCCATGGGCCACCGCCGCCAGCGTCTTCATCGAACACGGTGCGATCACCATGCCGTCGGTCGGGAACGAGCCGCTGGCGATGGTGGCGCCGATGTCGCGGTTGCGATGGACGACATGGGCCAGCGCTTCGGCATCGCGCCGCTGCAGGCCGAGTTCCTGGTGCAGGGTGAGGGAGGCGGCGTCGGAAATGACCAGGTGGGTCTCGACGCCGGGAGTGGCGCGCAGCCGTTTCAGCAGCTGCACGCCATAGGTTGCGCCGGTCGCGCCGGTGATGCCGACGACGATGCGACGCGGACGGTCAGTCATGGTCGATCAGCGCGCCTGCAGCAGGGTCTGCAGTTCGCCGGAGTCGTACATCTCGTTCATGATGTCGGTGCCGCCGATGAACTCGCCGTTCACGTACAGCTGCGGAATGGTCGGCCACTGCGAGTAGTCCTTGATGCCCTGACGCACTTCGGCGTCGTCCAGCACATTGACGGTCGCGACGTTGTTCACGCCGCAGGCCTTCAGGATCTGGATCGCACGGCCCGAGAAGCCGCACTGCGGGAACTGGGCGGTGCCCTTCATGAACAGCACGACCGGGGTGGAGGTCACGGTTTCTTTGATCCAGGTTTGCACGTCGCTCATTTGGTTCTGCCTTTGGAAAAATAGGTTGGATGGCGACATTCTATAAGAATTCGACAGGGCAGGCAGCAGCCCCAATCGGTCATCGTTGCTTTGTGCCACCTGCTGCTATCATCGACCGGATTTGAACTCCCGGATGCACCATGCACAACACTTTCGCCACCCTGCCGCCACTGGCCATGTGGATCTTCGCCGCCCTGCTCGGACTGCCGGCCCTGTACGACATCGGCATCGGCGTCGCCATGCACCAGCCGGCGCGCCTGTTCTTCGCCATCGGCCCGCTGCTGATGGCCGGCTTCCTGGCCTACTGCGCGCTGCAGAAACGTGCCGGCCGCGAGGCCAAACTGGCTTCGCGCGAAGTGACGCTGGCCGGCTATATCTGCTTCGGCCTGTTCGCCGGCGGCTTCGTGGTCAAGCTGGTGCTGCAGGGCATGCAGGCCATCGGCTGATCAGGCGCTGGGGTTGCACCCGGCCTTGCGGTATGATCGCGCCAATTTGACAAGCCGACCGGAGAACCCGATGCAAGAACAACCCCGTCCCCGCGTACCGTCGCCGAATGCGAACCTGGTGATCGCAGCCCTGCTGGGCATTCCAGGCATCCTGAACATCTACAGCGGCATCGTGCGCCAGCTGCCGGGCGACATCATCTCGGGCCTGGCGGCGCTGGTGTATGCGGTGCTGTTGGTGCGCGACGCCGTGCATATCAAGAAGACCGGCGTGCCGGCGATCCCGCAGGCGAAGATGCTCCTGATCGGTTTCGGCTGCCTGGCGGTGTACCTGATCGGCATCCTGATCAAGCACAGCTAAACCAGTTCGCGTCCCAGGCAGACCGACGCATTGCGGCCGGTATCGCGGCCGATATAGCGGCCATACGGCGGCACCGGTGAATAGCCGTGCCGCTCGTAGAAGCTGACCGCGCGCGCGTTCACGCGCCGCGTCGACAGCCATAGCCGGCGATAACCGAAGGCGGCCGCGCGCCGCTCCAGTTCCGCCAGGATGACCGCGCCGGCGCCGCTGCCGGGCCGCGCGTACATCCGCTTCAGTTCCGCGACGTCACCCTCGATCGAACGCAAGGCTCCGCAGCCGAGCGCTTCGCCTTGCTCGTCGTAAGCGATCACGAAGGCCGTGCCTTCTCCGATCACGTCGCGCGGGTCGAACGACGAAGCGCCGCTGTCACCCGTGATCGCCAGCAGCGCCGCATCGAGCTGCGCGATCAGTGCCAGTGCCTCGGCACTGGCCGGGTCGGCGGCGGCGACGCGCAGCATCGGTTTACTTTTTCAGCTTGGCGAAGGCGGCCGCCATCGCGTTGCCGGACGGTGGCGCCGAACGCTGTTCCTGGCGCTGATGCTGGGCCACGCGCTTGGCGTCCGTACGGTCGCCGCGCTGCTCGGGCCGCGATCCGGGCTGCGGCGCGCTGTCGGTCAAACGCATGGTCAGCGCGATACGCTTGCGCTTGGGGTCCACTTCCAGCACCTTGACCTTGACCACCTGGCCGGCCTTGACCACCGTGTGCGGATCTTTCACAAACGTGTTCGACAGCGCCGAGATGTGCACCAGGCCGTCCTGGTGCACGCCGATGTCGACGAACGCGCCGAAGGCGGCGACGTTGGTCACCACGCCTTCCAGGATCATGTCCGGACGCAGGTCCGAGATTTCTTCCACGCCTTCCTTGAAGGTGGCGGTGGTGAATTCCGGACGCGGGTCGCGTCCCGGCTTTTCCAGTTCCTTCAGGATGTCGCTGACGGTCGGCACACCGAACTTCTCGTCCGCATACTTGGCGGGGTTGAGCGACTTGATCAGGGCGCCGTCGCCAATCACCGCCTTCATGTCGCGCTTCACGTCCGCCAGGATTTTTTCAACCACCGGATAAGATTCCGGGTGCACCGCCGACGCATCCAGCGGATTGGCGCCGTTCATCACGCGCAGGAAGCCGGCCGCCTGTTCAAAGGTCTTGTCACCCAGGCGCGGCACTTTCTTCAGCGCCGCGCGCGAGGCAAAGGCGCCGTTGTTATCGCGGTAGGCCACGATCCCCTGCGCCACCGTGTTCGACAAGCCCGACACGCGCGCCAGCAGCGGCGCCGAGGCGGTATTCACATCGACGCCGACCGCGTTCACGCAGTCTTCCACCACCGCGTCGAGCGAGCGCGCGAGCTGGGTCTGCGACACGTCGTGCTGGTACTGGCCGACGCCGATCGACTTCGGATCGATCTTCACCAGTTCGGCCAGCGGGTCTTGCAGACGGCGCGCGATCGACACCGCGCCGCGCAGCGACACGTCCATGTCGGGCAGTTCGCGCGAGGCGAATTCGGACGCCGAATACACCGAGGCGCCGGCTTCCGACACCACGATCTTGGTCAGCTTGAGTTCCTGGTTTTGTTTGATCAGGTCCTGGGCCAGCTTGTCGGTCTCGCGCGAGCCGGTGCCGTTGCCGATCGAGATCAGCGACACATTGTGCTTGGCCGCCAGCTTGGCCAGCGTGTGCAGTGCGCCGTCCCAGTCGTTGCGCGGCTGGTGCGGATACACGGTGGCGGTATCGACCACCTTGCCGGTGGCGTCCACCACCGCCACCTTGACGCCGGTGCGCAGGCCCGGGTCCAGGCCCATGGTGGCGCGCGGGCCGGCCGGTGCCGCCAGCAGCAGCGCTTTCAGGTTGCGTGCGAAGACCCCGATAGCATCGAGTTCGGCCTTGTCACGCAGGGCGCCCATCAGGTCGGTCTCGAGGTGCATGAAGCTCTTCACGCGCCAGGTCCAGCGCGCGCTGTCCTGCAGCCATTTGTCGGCCGGGCGGCCCTGGGCCTTGATGCCGAAGCGCGCCGCGATGCGGCCTTCGCAGGGATTCAGTGGCGCGTCCCACTTCGGCTTCTCGGGTTCGGAATCCAGGCGCAGCGTCACGTCGAGGATGCCTTCGCGGCGGCCCCGCAGCAGCGCCAGCGCGCGGTGCGACGGCACCGCGGCGAGCGGCTCGTTGTAGTCGAAGTAGTCGGCGAACTTCTCGCCTTCGTCTTCCTTGCCGGCGACGACTTTCGACTCCACCACACCGTGCTCCTGTACGTACTCGCGCAGCGACTGCAGCAGCTCGGCGTCTTCGGCGAAGCGCTCCATCAGGATCTGGCGCGCGCCGTCCAGCGCTGCCTTGGTGTCGGCCACGCCGGGGTTGGCGCCGCCCTCTGGATTGGTGAAGGCTTCACGCAGGTAGCCGCTGGCCACCTGTTCCGGATCGAGCGTGGGATCGGCCAGCAGCGCCTCGGCCAGCGGCTGCAGGCCGGCCTCGATCGCGATCTGGGCCTTGGTGCGGCGCTTCTGTTTATAGGGCAGGTACAGGTCTTCGAGGCGGGTCTTGTCTTCGGCCAGCGCGATCGCCTGCGCCAGCTCGGGCGTCATCTTGTTCTGCTCCGTGATCGAGGCCAGGATCGCGGCGCGCCGGTCTTCCAGTTCGCGCAGGTAGCGCAGGCGCTCTTCGAGCAGGCGCAGCTGGGTGTCATCGAGGCCGCCGGTGGCTTCCTTGCGGTAGCGGGCGATGAAGGGCACGGTGGCGCCTTCGTCGAGCAGGGCGACGGCGGCGGCCACCTGGGCCGGACGGGCGGCGAGTTCTTGGGCGAGGCGTTGTTCGATGGAAGGCAGCATGGATGATGAAAAGCGCAAGGCTGGAAAGCGGGAGACGCGAAGTGAACGAAGTGGTGCAAACGTGGTGCTCACAAAACAGGCACGCGCGTCGTGATGATTTTGTGGCGCATGTTGTCGCACAAGCGCCAAGCGATCAATGATACGCAAACATGAACGATACGCCAGTCTTGACAGCGTTACCTGAACATGAGAGAACAACCGGTTGAGATAAGAACACGTGGGCCAGCCACGGATGAGATTTGCCTGCTGCGTGCGATTCCGAACAAAACGGAAGTGTTCGCATGCGAGATAATGCCCGTTATTGCCTTTTTTGTTACCAGCCACGAGACCCAATGACAACAGTCGATTATCTTCGCGAGAAAGCCAGCGAGCTACCCGCGGCCCGCGCTCCAGCACGTGCTCCCGCCCTGCCAGCGCCGGTGGTGAGCTGGCTGCAACGGGTCGAAGCGGCGGCGCACCCGCAGCCGAAGCTGACCGACGAGGTCGCGGATCCGAAGGCCGCGCAGTACAAGTTCGTGTACGTGATGGCGCCCACCAGCGGCGGCCGCCACGTCGCGGTCTGCCTGTGCAAGGCGCGCCTGCGCGCCAACGGCGAAGTGGCCGCGGCCAGCCCGGTGAGCGAAGTGTTCTCGCTGCTGTCGGCGCCGCCCGCCTACCTGGAAGGCGATGACGTCGACCTGGTGCGCTTCTTCATCGCGATGCGCAGCGGCTCGTCGCAGGGCACCAGCGCCACCGAGCCGAAAGGCAAAGTCGGGGCCATCCTGCTGCAGATGCTGCTCGAACAGGGCAAGCTGCTGTGGGCGAACTCGTGGTCCGACATGGCCAATGGCCTGGTCTATCCGCTGCAGGCCGGCCCGACCCGCCTGGCCAGCCTGGCCTGGCGCGACGAAGGCCGCAGCGCCAAGCTCGGATGGTCGGTGGAGCCGGTCAATGGCGCCGCCACCCACAGCGCCGCCGACCAGATCGACTACATGCTGCCGACCGATCCGCCGTGGTACATCGACAACCTGTCGTGCGGACCGCTGGACCTGAATCGCGGCGGCATCGACATTTCGCTGGCCGAACTGCAGGCACTGGTGGCGCAGGCGCCGCTCCTGACCGGCACCGACAAGAAGCGCGTCTCGCAGCTGCTGCTGGCGCACGGCCTGCAGCAGCTGATGCCGCTGCCGCAGCCGCTGACGCAGCGTCTGCGCAATGACGTCAAACCGATTCCGCACCTGCTGCTCGATTCGGTGCAGCTGGCCGACGGTGGCGTCACGCGCTGGCACGACTTCGCCGTGCTGGCCTACGACTACGACGGCCAGCGCGTCTCGTTCGATCCATCGCAGCGCGTGGTGCGCCAGATCGGCGACGTCACCGAGATCATCGAACGCGATCCGAAAGCCGAGAGCGACGCCCTCGATAAGCTGGGCGAACTGGGCTTCCGCAAGCCGGCCACCGCGCCGTTCAACGCCATGGCCGGCGCGCTGCAGCTGGAAAGCCAGGCGCACTGGCTGCGCTTCGCCGAGAGCGACCTCGATGCGCTGTCCGACGCCGGCTGGCATGTGCAGAAATCGAACAAGTACCGTTACGACGTCGTGGCCGTGGAAGACTGGTACGCCGACATCGACGAACCGGCAGAAGCAGGCAATGCCTGGTTCGAGCTGGAACTGGGCATCGTGGTGGCCAAGAAGCGCGTGCCGCTGCTGCCGGTGCTGGTGCAGCTGATCCGCAGCGCGCCGCTCGAATTCGATCCGAGCGTGCTGGCCGCGCACCAGGAAGCCGACCAGATGCTGGCGGTGCTGCCGGACGGCGTGCGGGTGGCGCTGCCGTGGGGCCGCCTCAAACCCATCCTGGCCACGCTGGGCGAGCTGTATTTCAACGACAAGATCAAATCCCGGGTGCGTCTGTCGACGCTGGACGCGGCGCGCCTGGAAGAACTGGCGCGCGGCGTCGAACTGAACTGGACCGGCGGCGAGCGCCTGCGTGAGACCGGCCGCAAGCTGAGCCAGTTCGGCGCGGTCAAGAAGGTCGAAGCGCCCGCGGGCTTGCAGGCGACCTTGCGCGACTACCAGCTCGATGGCCTGTCGTGGATGCAGTTCCTGCGCGAGTACGACCTGGGCGGCATCCTGGCCGACGATATGGGCCTGGGTAAAACCGTGCAGACGCTGGCCCACATCCTGACCGAGAAGGAAGCCGGCCGCCTGACCAGTCCCGCACTGGTGATCGCGCCGACCAGCCTGATGGCCAACTGGTGCGACGAAGCCGCGCGCTTCGCGCCGAGCCTCAAGGTCCTGCTCCTGCAGGGCAAGGAGCGCATGGACCAGTTCGACCAGATCGACAATGCCGACATCGTCCTGACCACCTACGCGCTGCTGCCGCGCGACGAGGAAGAGCTGCGTAAGCACCACTATCACCTGGTGATCCTGGACGAATCGCACTACATCAAGAACACCCGCTCGAAAGCGGCGCAGACCGCCGGCTCGCTCGACGCGCGCCATCGCCTGTGCCTGTCGGGCACCCCGCTCGAAAACCACCTGGGCGAACTGTGGTCGCAGTTCCACTTCCTGCTCCCGGGTTTGCTGGGCGACGAAAAGACCTTCAATACCCAGTTCCGCCATCCGATTGAACGCCAGGACGATCCGGTGCGGCGCGCGCTGCTCAATCGCCGTATCCGCCCGTTCCTGCTGCGCCGCACCAAGGACCACGTGGCCAAGGAACTGCCGCAGAAGACCGAGATGGTGCGCCGTATCGAGCTGTCGGGCCCACAGCGCGACCTGTACGAAACGGTGCGCCTGGCGATGGACAAGAAGGTGCGCGAAGAGATCGACCGCAAGGGCGTGGCGCGCAGCCAGATCGTGATCCTGGAAGCGCTGCTCAAGCTGCGCCAGGTATGCTGCGACCCGCGCCTGGTAAAAGCCATGCCGGCCAAGAAAAACACCGCGGCGGTGTCGGCCAAATTGACCGACCTGATGCAGATGGTGGAAGACCTGCTGGGCGAAGGCCGCCGCATCCTGGTGTTCTCGCAGTTCACCAGCATGCTCGGTTTGATCGAGGAAGAACTCGACGCGCGCGGCATCCGCTACGCGCTGCTGACCGGCGAGACGCGCGATCGCTCGGCCCAGGTGGCCGCCTTCCAGCAGGGCGCGGTGCCGATCTTCCTGATCAGCCTGAAGGCCGGCGGTGTCGGCCTGAACCTGACCGCGGCCGACACCGTGATCCACTACGACCCGTGGTGGAACCCGGCGGCCGAGAACCAGGCCACCGACCGCGCCTGGCGCATCGGGCAGGATAAACCGGTGTTCGTGTATAAATTGATCGCGAAAGGCACGCTGGAAGAGAAGATCCAGCAGCTGCAGCTGAAGAAGTCGGAGCTGGCGCAGTCGATCCTGTCGGAAGGCGAGTCGCAGAAGATGGCGCTGACGCAAGAGGATCTGCAGGCGATCTTCGCACCGCTCGAAGAAGGCTGATGGTGGATTGAAAAACAAACAGGGCGCAGATTGCGCCCTGTTTGCTTATTAACTGGTTTAAATATTTACTTGTAGAACGCTTCGACCTTGCCCTTCAGCTTGATCAGCATCGGCTTGCCCTTGCGGTCCAGGGTCTTGCCGGCAGCGACCTTGATCCAGCCTTCGCTCAGGCAATACTCTTCGACATCGTAGCGATCCTTGTCGTTGAAGCGGATGCCGACTTCATGCTGGAACACGTCACGGTTGTGGAAAGGGCTGCTCGGATCGATCGAGAGCCGGTCTGGGAGTGGGGGGAGGGTTGCGGTATCGGTCATAGTGGCCGAATTATCGCGCATCTCCCGCCAGCGTGGCGCATTTGTTTCCAAGCCGGCCGTGCCGCACCTGAAATGTTATTGATACACATTAACTCTGCAAATCTTGTTCAGCAGGGATATACTTGGCAGTAAACATAACATAATTTACAGTTGGTTAAGAATTTCTCCATGACGTCCAACCCGCTCACCGCTTCGCTCAGCACACTGGATTCGTCCAGCAGTGCGGGCTTGCCGTCGCCGGAACAATTCCGGACGATGGCCGAGCTGGGCGGTGCCGTGGCCTTCAGCGTGGCCTTGCCGGAAGGCCGCCTGGCCTACCTGAGCCCAACCTTCGCCGAGCTGAGCGGCCATAACGCCGCCGCCCTGCAAGGTGCGCTGGACGGTACCGGTCCGGCCGCGCTGGCGCCGCTGGGCGCCTGGCTGACCGAGGCCTCGTATGGCGCGCCGGGACAGCGCTGCACGCGCGAGTTCGACCTGCAGCATGCCGAAGGCCGGCCGCTGGCGCTGGAAGCGATCGCGACGGTGGTACCGGGCGCGCCGGGCATCGGCGGCGCCCCCGACACGCGTGCCGCGCTGGTGGGACTGCTGTGCGACCTGTCCGAGCGGCGCACTTACCTGGCCGAGCAGAAGCGCTTCGCCAGCATGCTGAACCACGAATTCCGTACCCCGCTGGCGACCATCGACGGCGCCATCCAGCGCCTGGAAGCGACATCCAGCCAGGCCGACGACGCCACCCGCCAGCGCTACCGCAAGATCGGCGCCGCGGTCGACCGCCTGATCGCGATGCTGGACGAATACCTGTCGCCGGACCGCATGGCGGCGCTGGGCCGCGCGCGCCAGCCGAACACGATCACCGTGCGCGACCTGGTCGAGACCGGCGTGCAGCAGGTGCGCACGGCGCATCGCCAGGCGATCCTGGAAACCGAAGACCTGCCGCTGCTGTTGCGCGGCGAACCGGAAGGATTGCGGCTGGCGCTGAAAGTACTGATCGACAACGCGCTGGCCTTTTCGCCGCCCGGCAGCCCGGTCACGCTGCGCGCACGGCGTAGCGGCGGCGGGGTCGAGCTGGCGGTACTGGACGGCGGCGAGGGCGTGCCGCCGGAAGATGCCGAGCGGGTGTTCGACAAGGGGTACCGCGGCAAGAATGCGCTCGGCATGGCCGGCAGCGGACTGGGCCTGTACATGGCGCGTTCGATCGTCGAGGTGCACGGCGGTATGCTGAGCCTGGTGCCCGACGCGGAGCGCAGGCACGAACTACAAGAACAACAGCAACAGCTCCAGCAAAAGCAACGGGAGCAACAACGGGGAGGCGCCGAATTCCGCCTCTGGATGCCGGCGCTTGGAATGTAGAGTAAGCACTCCTTGCCTCAGCCAGCCTCAACAGTGATAATCGGGAGCGCCCTGGTCCGATAACGCTAACACGGCTGGGCAAAGAGAAAACATGGCCAACGCATGACGCAGATATTGATTGTTGAAGACAATGGCGAGTACGCCGACGACATGGCCGAGTTCTTGACCGAACTCGACCATGAGGTCACGATCGCCAGGACTGCCAGCGAAATGTGGGCGGCCTTGACGCGCACGCCCGCTGCGGTGGTGGTGCTCGACCTCGGCCTGCCGGACGAGGACGGTTTCAACGTGATCCCGCGCATGCGCCAGCTGTACCCCGAGATCGGCCTGCTGGTATTGACCGGCCGCGTCGCCTTCGACCACCGCATCCTGGGCCTGCGCCTGGGCGCCGACCACTACCTGACCAAGCCGATCAAGTTCCCCGAACTGGCCGCCCACATCGAGGCGCTGGACCGCCGCGTACGTCCGCCCGATCCCGCCCCGGCGCCGAGCAAATGGACACTGCGCGTCAGCGCGCGCCAGCTGCAGCTGATGGACAAGACGATCGACCTGACCGAAAAGGAATGCAATTTCCTGCACCTGCTGACGATCAACACCCGTCCGGTGCCGCGTCACGTGATCGTGGCCGGCATGGGCGGCGAAGATCCCGACGCCAGCCGCCGCGTCGACATGCTGGTCTACCGCCTGCGCAAGAAAGCCCGCTCCGGCCTCGGCCAGGACCTGCCCCTGCGCAGCGCCTACGGCGAAGGCTACAGCCTCTCCGCCGGCTTCACCCTCGCCTGACCCCCGCGCCACCCCGGCGCTTTTCACCCCTTCAATTAGGGTCAGAGTAAAATTGTTGGCCAATTTCCACCTAGATAATTAGGGTCAGAGTCGAATTATTGGCCAATTTACTCGTTTCCATGGCTTCCACGATCCGATTTCGCTAAAAAGGGACAGAGTCAATAGTCTCTGAGCTGTGTTCAGGAATAATTGGGGACAGAGTCGCGCCTTTTTTGGCCGAGCTTGCGATTAATGAGGGACAGAGTCATTATCAGGCGTTAGAATTGCTGCTCGACATTGAAGCAGACGCCATGGCCCGCCAACCCCGACTCATCGTTCCCCAGCAACCGCACCACGTGATCCAGCGCGGCAACGACCGCCAGGTGATTTTCCGGGAGCAGGCCGATTACCAGAAATTCATGGTCTGGCTCAAGGACAGCGCGCGCTTCTACGAAGTGGCGATCCATTCCTATGTGCTGATGCCGAATCACCTGCACCTGCTGGCCACTCCGGCCGACGCCACCGGCCTGGCGCTGATGATGCAGAAAGTCGGCCGCCTGTACGTCCCCTGGTTCAACCACAAGTACGAACGCACCGGCGGCCTGTTCGAAGGGCGCTTCCGCACCTCGCTGATCGATACTGACCGCTACTTCATGACCTGCAGCCGCTACATTGAGCTCAATCCGGTGCGTGCCCAGATGGTGGCGGGGCCGGGCGACTATCCCTGGTCCAGCTATGCGCACCACGCCGGGGCCAAGACCGATACCCTGGTGGCCGACCATGCGCTGTTCTGGGCGCTGGGCAATACGCCGTTCCAGCGCGAAGCCGCCTATATGGATATGTTGCAGCAGGGCCTTACCACGGAAGAGGTCGAATTCATCACGCTGTCGATCCTGAAGAACCAGCCGCTGGGCTCGAATACCTTCAAGACCGACCTCGAGCGCAAAACCCAGCGCCAGATCCTGCCGGCCAAGCGTGGACGGCCATTTGCGCGCACTTTGCCACCGCCTCCGCAAGCCTGAACGCGGCTCATTCCCCCTTTGACGGCACGGTTATCCGTGCCGTTTTTGCATCTATACATCCTTTAAAATCAAGGGCTTAGCCCAGCAGTCATGGCTGCATGGAGCACGCGATTGACTCTGTCCCCATTTATTCGCTTTCTCAAAAAGTTGTCAAACAATTCGACTCTGACCCTAATTATTCTGGTTGACGGTTGATTTTGCATTGCACTATTCTCGGCGTTCGACCCTCGAAAAAGCTGTGGAGAACGCCTCATGATTGCCCAAGGTTTGTATGACCCCGCCAATGAACACGATGCCTGTGGCGTTGGTTTCATCGCCCACATCAAGGGCAACAAGAGTCACTCGATCGTGGAACAGGGTCTGCAGATCCTGAAGAACCTCGATCACCGGGGCGCCGTCGGCGCCGATGCGCTGATGGGCGATGGCGCCGGCATCCTGATCCAGATCCCGGACCAGTACTATCGCGACGAGATGGCCAAGCAAGGCGTCGAGCTGCCGCCACCGGGAGAATATGGTGTCGGCATGGTGTTCCTGCCGAAAGAGCACGCCTCGCGCATCGCCTGCGAGCAGGAAATCGAGCGCGCCGTGCGCATCGAAGGACAAGTGGTGCTGGGCTGGCGCAACGTGCCGGTCGACGAGACCATGCCGATGTCGCCGTTCGTGCGCGCCAAGGAACCGGTGATCCGCCAGATCTTCATCGGGCGCGGCCCGGACATCATGGTCACCGACGCACTGGAACGTAAGCTGTACGTGATCCGCAAATCGTCGGGCCACGCGATCCAGGCCCTGAAACTCTTGCACGGCAAGGAATTCTTCGTGCCGTCGATGTCGGCGCGCACCGTGGTCTACAAAGGCCTGCTGCTGGCCGACCAGGTCGGCGTGTTCTATAAAGACCTGCAAGACCCGCGCTGCATCTCGGCCCTGGCCCTGGTGCACCAGCGCTTCTCGACCAACACCTTCCCCGAGTGGCCGCTGGCCCACCCCTACCGCCTGATCGCGCATAACGGCGAAATCAACACCGTCAAGGGCAACTTCAACTGGACCCGCGCGCGCGAAGGCATCCTCAAGTCGGCGGTGCTGGGCGAAGACCTGCAAAAGCTGTTCCCGCTGATCTATGAAGGCCAGTCCGACACCGCCTGCTTCGACAACGCGCTCGAACTCCTGATCATGGCCGGCTACCCGATCGGCCAGGCGATGATGATGATGATTCCCGAAGCCTGGGAAAACCATCCGGCGATGGATGACAACCGCCGCGCCTTCTACGAATACCACGCCGCGATGATGGAGCCGTGGGACGGCCCGGCCGCGATGGCCTTCACCGACGGCCGCCACATCGGCGGCACCCTGGACCGCAACGGCCTGCGTCCGGCGCGCTACGTGATCACCGAGGACGACCTGGTGGTGATGGCGTCCGAATCGGGCGTGCTGCCGATCCCGGAATCGCGCATCGTCCAGAAGTGGCGTCTGCAGCCGGGCAAGATGTTCCTGATCGACCTGGAAGCCGGCCGCATCATCGACGACAAGGAGCTGAAGGACACCTACGCCAACGCCAAGCCGTACAAGGCGTGGATCAAGTCGGTGCGCATCAAACTGAATGAAATCAAGCTGGCCGAGGGCCAGCAGGCTGCTGCTCGCGGCAAGGATGCGCAGGGCGAAAAGCCGGCGCTGACGCTGCTCGACCGCCAGCAAGCCTTCGGCTACACCCAGGAAGACCTGAAGTTCCTGATGGCGCCGATGGCAGTGCTGGGCGAGGAAGCCACCGGCTCGATGGGCAACGACTCGCCGCTGGCCGTCACCTCGAACAAACTCAAACCCCTGTATAACTACTTCAAGCAGCTGTTCGCCCAGGTGACCAACCCGCCGATCGACCCGATCCGCGAAAGCATGGTGATGTCGCTGGTCTCGTTCATCGGCCCCAAGCCGAACATCCTCGACACCAACAACGTCAACCCGCCGATGCGCCTGGAAGTGTCGCAGCCGATCCTGGGCTTCGACGACATGGCGCGCCTGCGCGGCATCTCGCAGCACACCGGCGGCAAGTTCAAGGCCTATGAGCTGAACATCTGCTATCCGGTCGCCTGGGGCAAGGAAGGCATCGAAGCCTCGATCGCCTCGCTGTGCGCGGAAGCGGTGGACGCCGTCAAATCGGGCCACAACATCCTGATCGTGTCGGACCGCCGCCTGTCGCCCGACCTGGTCGCGATTCCCGCGCTGCTCGCCACCTCCGCCGTGCACCAGCACCTGGTGGGACGCGGCCTGCGCGCCTCCACCGGCCTGGTGGTCGAAACCGGCTCGGCGCGCGAGACCCACCACTTCGCGCTGCTGGCCGGCTACGGCGCCGAAGCCGTGCACCCTTACCTGGCGCTGGAAACCCTGGCCGAGCTGGCCCATGGCCTGCCGCACGAGATGTCGGCGGATACCGCCAGCTACAACTACATCAAGGCGATCGGCAAGGGCCTGATGAAGGTGATGTCGAAGATGGGCATCTCCACCTACATGTCTTACTGCGGCGCCCAGATCTTCGAAGCCGTGGGCCTGAACAAGTCGCTGGTCGACAAGTACTTCAAGGGTACCGCCTCGAACATCGAGGGCATCGGCGTGTTCGAAGTGGCCGAGGAAGCGCTGCGCCTGCACACGCTGGCCTTCGGCGCCGATCCGACCCTGGCCAATGCGCTGGATGTGGGCGGCGAATACGCCTTCCGCGTGCGCGGCGAAGACCACCTGTGGACGCCGGACGCGATCGCCAAGCTGCAGCACTCGACCCGCGCCAACAACTACTCGACTTATAAAGAGTATGCGCAGCTGATCAACGACCAGAGCAAGCGCCACCTGACGCTACGCGGCCTGTTCGAATTCCGCATCGAGCGCGAAAAGGCGATCCCGCTGGAAGAAGTGGAACCGGCCAAGGACATCGTCAAGCGCTTCGCCACCGGCGCCATGTCGCTCGGTTCGATCAGCACCGAGGCCCACGCCACGCTGGCGATCGCGATGAACCGCATCGGCGGCAAGAGCAATACCGGCGAAGGCGGCGAAGACCCGCTGCGCTACCTGAATGAGTTCAAGGGCATCGCCATCAAGAAGGGCGAAACCCTGGGTTCGGTGCTGGGCGCCGACCGCGTGGTCGCCGACATTCCGCTGGAAGAAGGCGACTCGCTGCGCTCGAAGATCAAGCAGGTGGCATCGGGCCGCTTCGGCGTCACCGCCGAGTACCTGAACTCGGCCGACCAAATCCAGATCAAGATGGCGCAGGGCGCCAAGCCGGGCGAGGGCGGCCAGCTGCCGGGCCACAAGGTGTCCGAATACATCGCCAGCTTGCGCTTCTCGGTGCCGGGCGTGGGCCTGATCTCGCCGCCGCCGCACCACGATATCTATTCGATCGAAGACCTGGCGCAGCTGATCCACGACCTCAAAAATGCCAACCCGCGCGCCTCGATCTCGGTCAAGCTGGTGTCGGAAGTCGGCATCGGCACCGTCGCCGCCGGCGTCTCGAAGGCCAAGGCCGATCACGTGGTGGTGGCCGGCCACGATGGCGGCACCGGCGCTTCGCCGCTGTCGTCGGTCAAGCACGCCGGCACGCCGTGGGAACTGGGCCTGGCCGAAACCCAGCAGACGCTGGTGCTCAATGGCCTGCGCAGCCGGGTCAGAGTGCAAGCGGACGGCCAGATGCGCACCGGCCGTGACGTCGTGATCGCCGCCATGCTGGGCGCCGACGAAATCGGCTTCGCCACCGCGCCGCTGGTGGTGGAAGGCTGCATCATGATGCGCAAGTGCCACCTGAATACCTGCCCGGTGGGCGTGGCCACGCAAGACCCGGTCCTGCGCGCCAAGTTCCAGGGTAAACCGGAACACGTGGTCAACTATTTCTTCTTCGTCGCCGAAGAAGCGCGCCAGATCATGGCGCAGCTGGGCATCCGCACCTACGATGAGTTGATCGGCCGCGCCGACCTGCTGGATAAATCCAAAGCGATCGGGCACTGGAAGGCGCAGGGCCTGGACTTCTCGAACATCTTCTACCAGCCGAAGGTCGAGAGCCCGCGCGCCCTGTTCCACACCGAAGAGCAGGACCATGGCCTGGACAAGGCACTCGACCACAAGCTGATCACGCAGGCCCGTGCCGCGTTGGAAAAGGGCGAACGGGTCTCGTTCATCTCGCCGGTGAAGAACCTGAACCGCACCGTCGGCGCCATGCTGTCGGGCGAAGTCGCCAAGCGCTATGGCCACGCCGGCCTGCCGGACGACACCATCCACATCCAGCTGCAGGGCACCGCGGGCCAGTCGGCGGCGGCGTTCCTGGCCGGCGGCATCACGCTCGACCTGGTCGGCGAAGGCAACGACTACGTCGGCAAGGGCCTGTCGGGCGGGCGCATCATCGTGCGTCCGAACACCGAGTTCCGCGGCCGCGCGGTGGACAACATCATCGTCGGCAATACCGTGCTGTATGGCGCGATCTCGGGCGAAGCCTATTTCAACGGCGTCGCCGGCGAACGCTTCGCGGTGCGCAACTCGGGCGCCACCACGGTGGTGGAAGGCTGCGGCGACCATGGTTGCGAATACATGACCGGCGGGACCGTCGTGGTGCTGGGCGAGACCGGGCGCAACTTCGCGGCCGGCATGTCGGGCGGTGTGGCCTATGTGTACGATCCGAAGGGTGACTTCGCGGGCCGCTGCAATACCACCATGGTGAACCTGGAGCCGGTGCTGGCATCGCGCGACCAGACCGATCCTGCCGCATGGCACAGCCAGGGTCGGGGCAGCGAGCGCGAGGCGGACGAAGTGATCCTGCGCCGTTTGATCGAACGCCACTTCAAGCACACCGGCAGCACCCGCGCGCGCAACCTGCTCGACGACTGGGCCAACAGCCGCGCCAAGTTCGTCAAGGTGTTCCCGACCGACTACAAGCGCGCGCTCGAAGAGATGCATTTCTCGAGCATGGAAGAAGCGAACGACAAGATCGAGCTGGCGGCGTAACGCTCTTGCATCGCCGACCAACTGACAAGGAAAACAACGTGGGCAAAATCACCGGCTTCATGGAATTCGAACGGCAGGAAGAGGATCACCTCGAACCTGCCGCCCGGCTCAAGAACTACAAGGAATTCACGATCACCCTGACCGATGCGCAAGCCAAGGTCCAGGGCGCGCGCTGCATGGATTGCGGCATCCCGTTCTGCAACACGGGCTGCCCGGTCAACAACATGATCCCGGACTGGAACGACCTGGTCTTCCACAACAACTACCGGCACGCGCTGGAAAACCTGCACTCGACGAATAACTTCCCCGAGTTCACCGGCCGCATCTGCCCGGCCCCGTGCGAATCGGCCTGCACCCTGGGCATCAACAACGATCCGGTCGGCATCAAGTCGATCGAGCGCAAGATCATCGACACCGGCTGGGAGCACGGCTGGGTGGTGCCGCAGCCTCCCGCCGTCAAGACCGGCAAGAAGGTCGCCATCGTCGGCTCCGGCCCGGCCGGCCTGGCCGCGGCCCAGCAGCTGGCGCGCGTCGGCCACGATGTCACCGTGTTCGAAAAGAGCGACCGCGTGGGCGGCCTGCTGCGCTACGGGATCCCCGACTTCAAGATGGAAAAGAACCTGATCGACCGCCGGGTCGAACAGATGCAGGCGGAAGGTGTGACCTTCCGCACCGGTGTCCTGATCGGCAAGGATTTCCCGGCCAGCGTCAGCAACATGGCGCGCGACACCATCTTCCCGGAAGACCTGGACAAGGAATTCGACGCCGTGATCCTGGCCGGCGGCGCCGAGCAGCCGCGCGACCTGCCGGTGCCGGGGCGCGACCTGAAAGGCGTGCACTTCGCGATGGACTTCCTGCCGCAGCAGAACCGCGTGAATGCCGGCGACAAGCTGAAGGACCAGCTCAAAGCCACGGGCAAGCATGTGGTGGTGATCGGCGGCGGCGACACCGGTTCGGACTGCGTCGGCACCTCGAACCGCCATGGCGCGGCCTCGGTGACCCAGTTCGAACTGCTGCCGCAGCCGCCCGAGCACGAGAACAAGCCGCTGGTCTGGCCTTACTGGCCGACCCGCCTGCGCACCTCGTCCTCGCACGAGGAAGGCTGCGAGCGCGACTGGGCGGTAGCGACCAAGCGCCTGGAAGGCAAGGGCGGCAAGGTGGACAAGCTGATCGCCTGCCGCGTCGAGTGGAAGGACGGCAAGATGATCGAAGTGCCGGATTCGGAATTCGAGATGAAGGCCGACCTGGTGCTGCTGGCGATGGGTTTCGTCTCGCCGGTACAGCAGGTGCTGGACGCGTTCGGGGTGCAGAAGGATGCGCGCGGCAATGCGCGCGCCACGGTCGATGGCGACGTCGCCTACCAGACCTCGAGCCCGAAGGTGTTCGCGGCCGGCGACATGCGCCGGGGCCAGTCGCTGGTGGTGTGGGCAATCCGCGAAGGGCGCCAGTGCGCACGCGCGGTGGACGAGTTCCTGATGGGGGCATCGACGCTGCCGCGCTAAGCATGGCGCGCGCATGAAAAAAGGCCGCCGGTCATCCCAGCGGCCTTTTGTTTTCAGCGGGCCGGCATCAGGCCCGTTTCAATTCCCGCTGCGGCGCCGAGTCGGCCGAAGTGGCCGCCACGCCATCCTTGCGGCGGCGCGCCAGCAGCACCAGCGCCAGCCACACCAGCAGCGCGCCCGCGCTGACCCACAGGCCCGCGACTTCGACCGGCAGGCGAACGTAGTGCAGCGCCACGTCGTGACGCCCGGCCGGCAGGTCGAGCACGATCGCGCCGGTGTCGGCGTCCAGGCGCCAGTCCTGCACCCGGCCATCGACCGTGGCCTGCCAGGCCGGGAAACCGAATACCGGCAGGCGCAGGCTGGCCGCGCGCGGCGCATCCACCGTCAGTGCGTAGGAATGGCTGCGCTTGTCGACGGCCGAGCAGGCGACGCCGGCGCGCCGGCAATCGTGGGCCTGCGAACCGTTTTCGGCGTACTCCTTCCACTGCGGTCCGCGCGCGCCCAGCGCGTATTCCGGCTGGCCGAAGCGGCCGCTGAAATACTGCTCGTGGGTCAGCATGCGCTCGCCGTCCTTGACGATCTTCAGCTGCAGCAGGGCGGCCTGGCCGCACTGGCCCAGGACCAGCAGCACCGCCGCCACCCGCACCGCCTTGCTCCAGCGCGTCCACGCGCCTTCGCTCAGCTGGATCGCCAGCGCGATGCTGGCCAGGATCGAGGCCACGAACATGAAGCGGTAGGGGAACTGCAGTTTTTGCATGGCGCCGATGTAGGCGTACAGCGGATAGGCCAGCTCGCTGCCCAGCAGCAGCGCGCACAGCGCGACCCAGCCGATGCGGCGCGCGGTAACCAGGCCGGGGCTCAGTGGCTGGGTTGCAGTGGCACGCACGCTGCGCGGAAGCAGTACCAGCAGCACCAGGCCCAGGCACAGCAGCGCGAACGGCCACTGCACGCCGAACCAGTAGGTGCCGTGCACGAACTGCGACACCAGCGGCAGCGCGAAGCAGCGGCGCCAGTTGAAGCCCTGTTCCCAGCCGGCCGGATTAATCAGCGCCATCTGGGTCACGGCCGGATAGACGAAGAACGCCGCCAGCGCCAGGCCCAGCACGATGCCGCCCAGCCAGGTCAGGTGGGCCGGCCAGGTGGACGGCCGCGGCGGCGCGACGATCAGGCGTGCGAAGCCGGTGCACAGCAGGGTCATCATGCCGCTCAGCAGATGGCTCAGGCAGATCAGGCACAGCAGCGCGGCGATGACGCGCGCGCGCGGCTTGTCGCGCATGCTCTCGGCCGCGAACAGGAGGCTGAACGGGATGCTCAGGCTCCACGGGAAGGCCGCCAGGTGGGTCGACATGAAGTACAGCGTCGGACAGGCCACCACGAACATCGCGCCCAGCAGCGCGGAGCGGGCCGGGTAGCGCCGCAGGAAGTACCAGAACACCACCGCCGCCACCATCAGGAACGGTACCGCGGCCGCCAGCACCAGCGCGCGCTCGGGCCGGAAGCCCAGCCACAGGAACAGGCTGCTGATGTAATAGAACAGCGGCTGGTAATAGAAAAACGACGGGTCGCCCAGCCCGCCCTGGGCCGCATAGGCCCAGCGCGGCAGCAGCCAGCCGTCCTGCAGCGCGGTATGGAACTGCTCGATCCAGCGCAGATGCACCGCGATGTCGTTCTGGTGCGCCAGCTTCAGGGTCATGGCCGGGTACAGCCACATCGCGGCGATGAACAGGAACAGGGCCAGCGCGCCGAGGGGACGCAGGCGGCTTTCGGTGGTGTTCATGGCTGCATTCCTTGGCGAGGGTGATCCTTGGCGCGGCGCAGGCGCCCGGCCACCAGCAACAGCAGCACGGCCACCCCGGCGGCCAGGCTGATGATGCGGCCGGTACGATCGGCCGCCAGGCCGATCCAGTGCAGGGCGACCTGATGGCGGCCCGGCGCCAGTTGCGCCAGCACCACCCCGGTGGCGGGATCGGCGGCCAGGGCTTGCGGCGCGCCGTCCACCGTCAGCTGCCAGGCCGGATAGGCGAACATCGGCAGGCGCACCTCGACCGCGCGCGGCGTCTCGATGGTGGCGCCGAAGGCGTGGGTGCCGTCGTCCCGGACCGGGGTGCAGGCGATCTGCAGGCGCAGGCATTCGCCGATCAGGCCGCCGTCCTCGACGTACTGCTTCCAGTGCGGACCGCGCACCGCCGGCAGGTATTCGGGCTGGCCGAACACGCCCTGCATGTATTGCTCGCGCTGCGGCAGATCGAGACCGCTCCGGTGGATCTGCCACTGCAGCAGCAGGGTCTGGGCGAAGTAGCCGGCGAAGATCGCCAGCGCCGCCAGGCGCAGCAGCCGGTTCCAGCGCGACCAGCCGCCCTCATACAGGTGCAGCACCAGCGCGATGCTGGCCAGGATCGTGGCCACGAACACGAAGCGGTAGGGGAACTGGATCTTCTGCAGCGGCGGCAGCAGCGCGTACAGCGGATAGGCCAGCTCGCTGCCGAGGGCCAGCGCCGCCAGCGCCACGATCGTGAAGCGGCGCGCCAGCACCTGTCCCGGCGTCGGCACCGGCGCGCGCCTGGCCAGCAGCACCAACAGGCACATGGCCAGCGCGAACACCGCGAACGGCCACTGGATCGCGGCCCAGCGCAGGCCGTACTGCATGAAGGTGACGGTCGGGAAGGCGAAGGCGCGGCGCCAGTCGAAGTTGTCGCCGCCGGTCCAGCCTGCCGGATTGATCAGGCCGAGCTGGGTCACCGCCGGATAGACGAAGAAGGCGGCCAGCCCCAGGCCGAGCGCGACGCCGAGCAGCCAGGCGCCGTGGCGCATCAGGTTGTGGCGCGCCGGGACATGCAGCACCAGCCGGCCGACACCGGTCGCCATCAGCGCGATCAGGCCGCTGAGCAGGTGGCTCAGGCACAGCAGGGCGAGCAGGATTGCAACCCGCGCCGGACGCGGATCGTCGCGCGTGCTTTCGCGGATGAACAGGATGCTGAACGGCAGGCTCAGGGTCCAGGGATAGGCCGCCATCTGCGCCGCCAGGAAGAACAGCACCGGGCAGAACACGACGAAGCAGGCGCCCAGCAGCGCGCGTCCGGCGCCGTAGCGCTTGAGGATCGAGAACTGCACGACCAGGCCCAGGATCACGAACGGCGTCAGGGCGCCCAGCAGCAGCGCGCGCGGCGGGCTGGCGCCGAGCAGCGCATAGGCACTGGTGATGTAATAGAACAGCGGCTGGTAGTACGAGAAGGTCGGGTCGCCCAAACCGCCGAACGAGGCCCAGGCCCAGCGCGGCAGCAGCCAGCCCTCCTGCAGCGCGGCCAGGAACTGATCCGACCAGCGCAGGTGTACCAGGATGTCGACCTGTTTCGGCAGGCGCAGTTCGAATAGCGATTGCGCCCACAACAGCAGCACGAAAGCCAGCAGCAGCGCACCGGCCAGCAAGGGATTCAGACGCGCGCTGGCGCCTCCCGCAGCGGGAAGGACGCCGGCGCCGTCGGCCGGCGGCGTGGCGCTCATGCGCCCGGTTCCTCGCGCTTGCTGAAGCTGCCGTCCAGTTCGGACGGGACCAGGCGGTTGAGCAGGTACAGCGGACGGCGCTTGACCTCGTTGAAGATGCGGCCCACGTATTCGCCCAGCAGGCCGACCGAGATCAGCTGCACGCCGCCGAGGAACAGGATCACCGCCATCAGGGACGGATAGCCGCGCACCGGATCCGAGAACAGCAGCGCCTTGGCGATCACCACCACCGCATACAGCAGCGCGAACAGGGCGATCGCCACGCCCGCGTAGGTGCTGACCTTGAGCGGGGCCACGGTGAACGAAGTGATGCCCTCGATCGCGAAGTTCCACAGCTTCCAGTAGTTCCACTTGGTCTCGCCGGCGGCGCGCGGGTCGCGGCGGTAGGACAGCGGACGCGAAGGGAAGCCGATCCAGGCGAACAGGCCCTTCATGAAGCGGTGCTCTTCGCGCAGGCCGCTCAGCGCCTGCACGGCGCGCCGGCTCATCAGGCGGAAGTCGCCGGTGTCTTTCGGGATGTCGACCCGGCTGACCTGCTTGATGATGCGGTAGAAATATTTGGCGGTGAGCTTCTTGAACCAGGTCTCGCCGTCGCGCACGGTGCGGGTGCCGTAGATGACGTCGTAGCCTTCGCGCCAGCCGTCGAGCATGGCGGGAATCAGTTCCGGCGGATCCTGCAGGTCGGAGTCGAGCACCACCACCACATCGCCCTTGGTGTGATCGAGGCCGGCGCTCAGGGCAATCTCCTTGCCGAAGTTGCGCGACAGGTCGACCACGGTGACGTGCGGATCGCGCTCGCGCAGGGCGTGCATCAGCTGCAGGGTGGTGTCGCGGCTGCCGTCGTTGACCAGCACGATTTCGTAGGCGCAGCCGATGCCGATCATGACTTCGGTCACGCGGCGGTGGAATTCTCCCAGTACCTCTTGCTCGTTATAGGCAGGCGCGACCACCGAGATCGAGGGCATGGCGCCGGGACCGCGCGGGGTCAGGGCGGCCTTCAGGCCGGGTCCGGGTTGGGGAGCGGTTACAGCCGGGTTTACCGATAAATCCATTTTTTGCTCACTACGAAATTAATGAAAAGAACGAGGACGGTGGCGACCACCTGGGACAGCAGGAAATGCAGGCCAATGCCGCTCAGCCAGCCGACGATGGCGCCATTGAGCACCGCGCCCAGCACCGACAGCGCGACGAAACGCGGGATGGTCTCCTTGTGCGAACGCTCGGTGGTGAAGGTATAGCGGCGGTTCAGGATATACACGACGCAGGCGCCGAAGCAGGCGCCGATGGCGGCGGCCAGGCCGGGGGCGACGTCCAGGAACATCACCAGCGCCAGGAAAATCGCATAATGCAGCCCGGTCGCCGTGGCGCCGACGAAAGCGAACTTGAGAAACTGCATGCCGTTACGGGCGCGTGCGCCGGAAAGCCGCGAAGGGGCAGCGGGCTTGTTCATGGCAAGAACCTTGACTTGAAAATAAACATTATATTAACAACTAGAAATGACAGGCGCGTTTTATGTAAGGTAACAACACTTTTTTGTGGACAAAACGAATACGCAAACCGTCTTTATATAAGAGAACCGGGAACCGCGGCCACGCGAATTGCTGCAAAGCAGCGATGACAAGAGGAAATGAACGGAGGTGGCTAAAGTTGCCTCACTGCATTTGTTGACTTAATTCAATAAATCGCAATATTGCGAAACATACATATCTCAACAAAAACAATAGCTTACCGAGCGAAATAGATGACTCGTGAGTTATTAGTGTTGTAATAGTACGTCGCCGCCTCGCCGTAAACAGGGGTGTCTCCAGCAGGATGATAGCTTTCTGCACTACAATACCGGATTACCCAAACTTTAATTACGCCGTGTCGAACCTAGTCGAAATCCGCGATCTGCATTTTGCGTACGGTGAGCGTTCCATCCTGTCGAATCTGCGCATGGACTTCCCGCGCGGCAAGCTCATTGCCGTCATGGGCGGCTCCGGCTGCGGCAAGACCACGGTGCTGCGCCTGATCGGCGGCCAGATCCGCCCCCAGCGCGGCGAAGTGCGCATCGGCGGCGAAGTCGTGCATCAGCTTGACACGCAGGGCCTGTACCGCCTGCGCCGCCGCATGGGCATGCTGTTCCAGTTCGGCGCCCTGTTCACCGACCTGTCGGTGTTCGATAACGTCGCTTTCCCACTGCGCGAACACACCGATCTGCCAGAAGAACTGATCCGCGACCTGGTGCTGATGAAACTCAACGCCGTCGGCCTGCGCAATGCGCACCGCCTGAAGCCGGCCGAGATCTCCGGCGGCATGGCGCGCCGCGTGGCCGTGGCGCGCGCGGTGGCGCTGGACCCGGAACTGATCATGTACGACGAGCCGTTCGCCGGCCTGGATCCGATCTCGATGGGCGTCACTGCCAACCTGATCCGCAACCTCAACGACGCGCTCGGCTCGACCTCGATCCTGGTCTCGCACGACGTGCAGGAGTGCTTCGCCATTGCCGATTACGTGTACTTCATGTCGGCTGGCAAGATCGTGGCAGAAGGTACGCCAGACCAACTGCGTGTTTCGGAAGACCCTTACGTGAAGCAATTCGTGAATGCAGCGCCGGATGGCCCGGTGCCGTTCCACTATCCCGGCAAGTCGCTGGCCGACGACCTAGGCTTGGGGGTGCGTAAGTGATCGCTCGCATTATTGGCGGCGTTGGCCGCACTGTGCGCGAAAACATCGCCAGCTTCGGCTTTGCGGTGCGTTCCTTCTTCAACCTGATGCGTGTGTCGCCTGGCGCCTTCCGTCGTCCGGGCCTGATTTCCGAGCAAATTCATTTCATCGGCAACTACTCGCTGGTGATCATTGCCGTCTCCGGCCTGTTCGTCGGCATGGTGCTGGCGTTGCAGGGTTACTACACCCTGAACCAGTACGGCGCCGAGCAGATGCTGGGCCAGGTGGTGGCGCTGGCGCTGGTGCGCGAGCTCGGTCCGGTGGTCACCGCGCTGCTGTTTGCCGGCCGCGCCGGCACCTCGCTGACCGCGCAGATCGGCCTGATGAAGGCCGGCGAGCAGCTGTCAGCAATGGAAATGATGGCGATCAACCCGCTGCAACGCGTGCTGGCGCCTCGTTTCTGGGCCGGCGTGGTCGCGATGCCGGTGCTGGCCACTGTGTTCTCGGCGGTCGGCGTGCTGGGTGGTTACCTGGTGGGCGTGAAACTGATCGGCGTCGATGAAGGTTCGTTCTGGGCGCAGATGCAATCCGGCGTCGATGTGCGAAATGACGTACTGAACGGCGTAATCAAAAGCTTTATCTTTGGCATCGCAGTGACCTTTACCGCCCTGTTCCAGGGGTATCAGGCCCAGCCGACGCCGGAAGACGTGTCGCGCGCCACCACGCGCACCGTCGTGATCGCTTCGCTGCTGGTCTGGGGTCTGAACTTCGTGATGACCGCCCTGATGTTCAATAAATAAGTTATTCAAAAAATACAACGGTTCTGAAGGTATTCAAATGCATCGCAAAACTATCGACGTCTGGGTCGGCCTGTTTGTCCTGCTGGGTCTGGCTTCCCTGCTGTTCCTGGCCTTCCAGGCCGGGAATATGAGTTCCATGTCGTTCGGCCAGACCTACAGCATCACCGGCCGTTTCGACAATATCGGCGGCCTCAAGCCGCAAGCGCCGGTCAAGAGTGCCGGCGTGGTGGTCGGCCGCGTCAGCGACATCACGTTCGACGACAAGAGCTTTCAGGCTTCCGTGCGCCTCGATATGGACACGGAGTATAAATTCCCAAAAGATAGTTCTCTTAAAATTTTGACTGCTGGTTTGCTCGGCGAGCAGTACATCGGTATCGAAGCCGGTGGCGACGAGAAAAACCTGGCCGAAGGCGACCGCATCATCCGTACCCAGTCGGCGACGGTGCTCGAAGATTTGATTAACCAATTTATCTACAGCAAGGCTGCAGAAGGAAAGGAAGGTAGTGAATGAAGCACACCGTCACGCTCTCGCGCCTGCGCGCATGCGCCATTGCCGCCGCTGTACTGGTCCTGAGCGGTTGCGCCACCACGGCCAATAACCCGCAAGACCCGCTGGAAGGCTATAACCGCGCAGTATTCAGCTTCAACGACGCGGTCGACCGCGCCGTGCTCAAGCCGACCGCCACCGGGTATAAAAAAGTGGTGCCGGGCTTCGCGCAAACTGGCGTGAACAATTTCTTCGGCAATTTGTCGGATGCCTGGAGCTCGATCAACAATTTCTTGCAAGGCAAGGGTGAAGACGGCGCCACCGATTTCGGCCGCTTCGCACTGAACTCGACCTTCGGCGTGCTGGGCCTGTTCGACATCGCTTCCGAAGCCGGCATGCCGAAACACAACGAGGATTTCGGCCAGACCCTGGGTAAATGGGGCGTGCCGAGCGGTCCCTTCTTGATGTTGCCGTTGTTGGGCCCATCTACGGTGCGTGACACCGCGGCCTTGCCGGCCGATTTCGCCGGCGACATCTGGAAGTACAAGGATCCGACCAACGTGCGCAATATCGGCGCCGGTGTGCGCATCGTCGACAAGCGCGCCACGCTGCTCGACGCGTCGAACCTGCTGGAAGAAGCCGCGCTGGACCGCTATGAGTTCCTGCGCGACGGCTACATGCAGCGCCGCCAGAGCCAGGTGTACGACGGCGACGTGCCGCGCCAGGCCGACGACGATGCGGATGCCGACGCGAACTCGCAGGTGGTGCCGCAGCCGGTGTCGCCGGACAAGAAGTAAACACTAACCAGGTACCAGCCGCCCGGCTGCGCTGTTGAAAGCGCCCGGCGGCGCCAACCGAAAGGAAAATGTATGAAGCCAGTCATGCAACTGTTCGCCGCCGCGGCCGCGACCGTGGTCTTCTCCACCAGCGTCATCGCCGCGCCGGTCGCCAATGAAGCGCCGGACGCGCTGGTCAAGCGCATCAGCGCCGACGTGATCGACAGCGTCAAGGCCGACAAGGACATCCAGGCCGGCAACCGCAGCAAGATCATGGACCTGGTCAATTCCAAGATCCTGCCGTACGTAGATGCACCGAAGATGACCCAGCAGGCGGCCGGCCGCCACTGGCGCACTGCCACCCCGGAGCAGCAGCAGAAGCTGACCCAGGAATTCCGCACCCTGCTGGTGTACACCTACGCCGGCGCGCTGTCGACCATCAAGAACGAAACCGTCGAGTTCAAGCCGATGCGCGGCAGCCCGACCGATACCGACGTCGAAGTGCGTTCGCAGGTGAACGTCTCGCGCGGCGAGCCGATCACCCTGAACTACCGTCTGAGCAAAGGTGACCAGGGCTGGAAGATCTACGACGTGAACGTGCTCGGTGCCTGGCTGGTCGAAACCTACAAGAGCACCTTCAACAGCGAAATCAGCAAGGGCGGCGTGGATGGCCTGATCAAGCGCCTGGTCGATCGCAACGCCCAGCTGGCATCGAAGCCGCTGGCCACCCCGGCAAAGTAAGCACGACGTAATGGCTGAAGCAAATCCGATGCTGTCGATCGACGCCCTGACCTTCACCACCGCCCGCGAGGCGCTGGAGCAGGGCGCGGCCGCGATCCGCGCCGGCGAGACCGTGTTCGACCTGGGCGGCGTGAAAGCCGCCGACTCGTCGGGCGTGGCCCTGCTGCTGGCCTGGCAGCGCCGCGCGCTGGACGCCGGCCACCGCGTCACCTTCGTCAACGTGCCCGACAACGTGCACAAGCTGGCGGCCCTGTACGGGGTCGATACGCTGCTGCCGCAGCAGGCGTGAAGCGCTGCCGTTGAAGTCCTTCGCATCGCGCCGGCCCGTCCGGCGCGACGTTTTTGTGGCATCCCTTGTGCGTAGTCCCTCCTGCCTGCGCCTGTATTGCACCCGCCCGTCGGGAATCCGGCCACGCCCGGCTTGACATGGCGATTTCACCTATAATCACCGGTTTCCCCTGCACGGTTACGGTGCGTACGATGTGCGCGCGCCACCCCACCCAACAAGCATGACAGCGATCCAGATCGACAGCGTCGAGAAAAGCTACAAAGGCTTCAAGGCCCTGAAGGGCGTCTCCCTGAACATCGAACAGGGCGAGTTCTTCGGCCTCCTCGGTCCCAACGGGGCCGGCAAGACCACCCTGATTTCCACCATCGCGGGCCTGATCCGGCCCGACGCCGGCAGCGTGCGCATCCACGGCCACGATGTCGTCACCGACTTCCGCGAAGCGAGGAAGCGCCTGGGCGTGGTGCCGCAGGAACTGGTGTTCGACCCGTTCTTCACGGTGCGCGAGACGCTGCGCCTGCAGTCGGGCTACTTCGGCATCCGCAACAACGACGCCTGGATCGACGAGGTGATGCACAACCTGGACCTGACCGACAAGGCCGACGTGAACATGCGCGCGCTGTCGGGCGGCATGAAGCGGCGCGTGCTGGTGGCGCAGGCGCTGGTGCACCGTCCGCCGGTCATCGTGCTCGACGAGCCGACCGCCGGCGTCGACGTCGAGCTGCGCCAGACCCTGTGGAAGTTCATCTCGCGCCTCAATCGCGAGGGCGGCCACACGGTCGTGCTGACCACCCACTACCTGGAAGAGGCGCAGGCCATGTGCCAGCGCGTGGCCATGCTCAAGCGCGGTGAAGTGGTGGCGCTGGATAACATGAGCAGCCTGCTGCGCCGGGTGTCGGGTTCGCAGCTGGTGGTGCACCTGAAGTCGGGTGACTTGCCGGAAGGGCTGCGCCATCTGGTCTCCCATGATGAGCATAACCACGGCAACAAGTACACGCTGCGCGTGAACGATTATTCCGAAGTCGAACCGATCCTGGCGCGCCTGCGCGAGTCAGGCGCTGTGATCGACGAGATGCAACTCGAACAAGCCGACCTGGAAGACATCTTCATCCAGATCATGGAGGGAAAATAAATGAACCTGTTCTCCGTGGGCTTCCGCACCCTGTTCTATAAAGAGTCGCTGCGCTTCTGGAAGGTCGCCACGCAAACCGTGGCCGCGCCGGTGGTCACCGCCATGCTGTACCTGCTCATCTTCGGCCACGTGCTGGACGGCCGGGTCGAGATGCTGGACGGCGTGTCGTACACGTCGTTCCTGATCCCGGGCCTGGTGATGATGAGCGTGCTGCAGAACGCGTTCGCCAACTCGTCCTCGTCGCTGATCCAGTCCAAGATCACCGGCAACCTGGTGTTCATCCTGCTGCCGCCGCTGTCGCATGCCGAGATTTTGTCCGCCTACGTCGCCGCCTCGATCCTGCGCGGCCTGGCCGTGGGTGCCGGCGTGTTCATCGTCACCGCCTGGTTCGCGCACCTGACCTTTGTGGCGCCGCTGTGGATCATCGTGTTCGCGCTGCTGGGCGCGGCCATCCTCGGCACCATGGGCGTGATCGCCGGCGTATGGGCCGAGAAGTTCGACCAGCTGGCGGCGTTCCAGAACTTCCTGATCATGCCGGCCACCTTCCTGGCCGGGGTGTTCTATTCCATCCAAAAATTGCCGCCTTTCTGGCTCGCCGTCTCGCATTTCAACCCGTTCTTTTATATGATTGACGGGTTCCGCTACGGCTTCTTCGGCCAGTCGGACGTATCGCCCTGGACCAGCCTGGCCATCGTGCTGGTGTTCCTGGTGGTGCTGACGACGATTGCGATCACCTTGCTCAAGCGCGGCTACAACCTGCGCCATTAATGAATACCCGCGCGGCATGGCCGCGCACCTTGAAGATATCTGGAGTTACCTTGGCGACCACACCTGAACTGATCCACGGCTATATCAGCGCCGGCCTCGAATGCACCCACCTCGAAGTCAAGGGCGACGGCCACCATTTCGACGCCGTGATCGTCTCCAACGCGTTTGCCGGCAAGCGCCCGATCCAGCGCCACCAGGTGGTGTACGCGGTGCTGGGCGACCGCATGCGCGAAGAGATCCACGCGCTGTCGATGAAGACCCTCACCCCTGAAGAATATCAAGGATAAGCATGGACAAGCTCCAGATCGTCGGCGGCAAACGCCTGCAAGGTGACATCCCGGTCTCCGGTGCCAAGAACGCGGCGCTGCCTATTTTGTGCGCGGGCCTGTTGACCGCGGGCGACCTGCACCTGTCGAACGTGCCGCGCCTGCACGACGTGCGCACCATGCTCAAGCTGCTCGAGAAGACCGGCCTCAAGATCGAGCAGGACGATGAGAAGGTGACCATGAACGGCAGCGCCATCGACTCGCTCGAAGCGCCGTACGAACTGGTAAAGACCATGCGCGCCTCGATCCTGGTGCTCGGACCCCTGCTGGCGCGCTTCGGCGAAGCCAAGGTTTCGCTGCCGGGGGGCTGCGCCATCGGCTCGCGTCCGGTCGACCAGCACATCAAGGGCCTGCGCGCGATGGGCGCCGAGATCACGATCGAGGGCGGCTACATCTACGCCAAAGCCAAGAAGCTGAAAGGCGCGCGCATCCACACCGACATGATCACCGTCACCGGCACCGAGAACCTCTTGATGGCCGCGACCCTGGCCGAAGGCGAGACGGTGCTGGAAAACGCCGCGCGCGAGCCGGAAGTGACCGACCTGGCCAACCTGCTGGTGGCGATGGGCGCGAAGATCGAGGGCATCGGCACCGACCGCCTGGTGATCCAGGGCGTCGACGAACTGCACGGCGCCACCCACGCCGTGATCTCGGACCGCATCGAAGCGGCCACCTTCCTGTGCGCAGTGGCTGCCACCGGCGGCGAGATCGTGCTGACCAACACCCGCACCGACATCTTCGACGTCGCGCTCGACAAGCTGCGCGAAATGGGCCTGCAGCTGACCGTCGGCAGCGACACCATCCGCGCCAAAATGGATGGCCGTGCGCAGCCGGTGTCGTTCCGCACCACCGAATATCCGGGCTTCCCGACCGACATGCAGGCGCAGTTCATGGCGGTGAACACCATCGCCAACGGCGCCTCGAAGGTCACCGAGACCATCTTCGAGAACCGCTTCATGCACGTGCAGGAGATGAACCGCCTCGGCGCGCATATCTCGACCGAAGGCAATACCGCCTTCATCAAGGGCGTGGAACGCCTGGTCGGCGCGCCGGTGATGGCGACCGACCTGCGCGCCTCGGCTTCGCTGGTGATCGCCGGCATGGCGGCCGAGGGCACGACCCTGATCGACCGCATCTACCACCTCGACCGCGGCTATGACAGGATGGAAGTGAAGCTGTCGGCGGTGGGCGCCGATATCGTTCGGATCAAGTAAGTGCGCATCAAGTAAAGACTCACATGACTTTCGAAAGCAAAAACGGCACGTCCCTGATCCTGGCGCTGTCCAAGGGCCGCATCTTCGAAGACACCCTGCCGCTGCTGTCGGCGGCCGGGATCGAGGTGCTGGAAAACCCGGAAACCTCGCGCAAGCTGATCCTGCCGACCAACGACCCGGGCGTGCGCGTGCTGATCGTGCGCGCCAGCGACGTGCCGACCTATGTCCAGCATGGCGCCGCCGACTTCGGCGTGGCCGGCAAGGACGTGCTGCTCGAGCATGGCGGGGAAGGGCTGTACCAGCCGATCGACCTGCGCATCGCCAGCTGCCGCATGTCGGTGGCGGTGAACGCCGGCTTCGACTACGAGAGCGCGGTGCGCCAGGGCGCGCGCCTGCGCGTGGCGACCAAGTTCGTCAACACCGCGCGCGAGCACTTCGCCTCGAAAGGCGTGCACGTCGACCTGATCAAGCTGTATGGTTCGATGGAATTGGCGCCGCTGGTCGGCCTGTCGGACGCCATCGTCGACGTGGTCTCGACCGGCGGCACGCTGCGCGCCAACAACCTGGTCGAAGTCGAAAAGATCATGGACATCTCCTCGCGCCTGGTCGTCAACCAGGCCGCGCTCAAGCTCAAGCGCGAGCGCCTGCAACCGATTTTGGAGGCGTTCGAACGCGCCTCGAATGCTAAAGGCTAAAAGCAATGGCAGTACAGATCCGCAAACTCGATTCCAGCACCGCTGACTTCAAGCAGACGCTGGGTGCCCTGTTGGCCTTCGAGGCCGAGACCGACGACGCCATCGAGAACGCCGTCACCAGCATCCTGCGCGACGTGAAAGCGCGCGGCGACGCTGCGGTGCTGGAGTACACGAATAAATTCGACCGCATCCCGAACGGCGGCGCCAGGTCGATGTCCGAATTCGACGTCGGCCAGGCCGAACTCGATGCGGCCCTGGCATCGCTGCCAGCGGCCCAGCGCGACGCGCTGCAAGTCGCGGCCGAGCGCGTGCGCGTGTTCCACGAACGCCAGAAGGAAGCGTCGACCGGTTTCACCTTCACCGAACCTGACGGCACGATTCTCGGCCAGCGCGTGACGCCACTTGACCGCGTCGGCATCTACGTCCCGGGCGGCAAGGCGGCGTATCCGTCGTCGGTGCTGATGAACGCGATTCCGGCCCACGTCGCGGGCGTGAAAGAAATCATCATGGTCGTTCCGACCCCGGACGGCGTGAAGAACCAGATGGTGCTGGCCGCGGCCGCGATCGCTGGCGTGACGCGCGTGATCACCATCGGTGGCGCGCAGGCCGTCGGCGCGCTGGCGTATGGCACCGAGACCATCCAGCCGGTCGACAAGATCGTCGGCCCGGGTAACGCCTACGTCGCCTCGGCCAAGCGCCGCGTGTTCGGCGTGGTCGGCATCGACATGATCGCCGGCCCGTCCGAAATCCTGGTGCTGTGCGACGGCACCACCGACCCGGACTGGGTGGCGATGGACCTGTTCTCGCAGGCCGAGCACGACGAGCTGGCGCAAGCCATCCTGTTGTGCCCCGACGCCGACTACATCGCCAAGGTGGAAGCCAGCATCCACAAGCTGCTGCCATCGATGCCGCGCGCCGCCACCATCACGACCTCGATGAGCGACCGCGGCGCCCTGATCAAGGTGCGCGACATGGATGAAGCGTGCGAGATCGCCTCGTCGATCGCCGCCGAACACCTGGAAATCTCGGCCGTCGAACCGCAGCAGTGGGCCGATAAAATCCGCCACGCCGGCGCCATGTTCCTGGGCCGCTTCTCGTCCGAATCGCTGGGCGACTATTGCTGCGGTCCGAACCACGTGCTGCCGACCTCGCGCACGGCGCGCTTCTCGTCGCCGCTTGGCGTGTACGACTTCCAGAAACGCTCGTCGGTGATCCAGGTGAGTGAAGCCGGTGCGCAGACGCTGGGCAAGGTCGCCGCAACCCTCGCCTATGGCGAAGGCCTGCAGGCGCACGCGCGCAGTGCCGAACTGCGCCTGCAACCAGTGCCGCCGCAGCAATCATGACGGCCTGGGTCAACCAGGTATTCTGCGAGGATGCGCTGGCCGGGCTGGCGCGCATCCCGGACGGTTCCATCGACCTGATCCTGACTGACCCTCCGTACAACCTCGGCAAGGACTACGGCAACGCCTCCGACCAGCAAAGCGTCGAGGCCTACCTGGCCTGGACCGAGCAGTGGATCGACGCCGCCGTTCCCAAGCTCAAACCCAACGGTAGCCTGTACATCTTCCTCACCTGGCGCTTCGCGCCGGAGATCTTCGTCATGCTCAAGAAACGCATGACGATGATGAACGAAATCATCTGGGACCGCCGCGTGCCGTCGATGGGCGGCAGCGTGCGCAGCTTCTCGTCGGTGCACGACACCATCGGCTTTTTCGCCAAGCGCAAGGATTACTACTTCGACCTGGACGCGGTGCGCATCCCGTATGACGCCGAGACCAAGAAGGCGCGCTCGCGCTCGATTTTCGTTGGCGCCAAGTGGCTCGAAGTCGGCTACAACCCGAAGGACGTGTGGAGCGTGTCACGCCTGCACCGCGAACATCCGGAACGCGCCGACCATCCGACCCAGAAACCGCTCGAGATCATCGAACGCATGGTGAAAGCCTCGTGTCCGCCGGGCGGCGTGGTGCTCGACCCGTTCATGGGCAGCGGCACCACGGCCATCGCGGCCAAGCGCCTCGGACGCCAGTTCACCGGCTTCGAACTGAACCCGGACTATTGCGAGATCATCCAGCAGCGCCTGGCCGCGCCCGAGGTGCCGCTGACCGGCGCCAAGGTCAAGGCCGCGGCCAAGGCCGCCAAACAACGCAAGGCGGCCAAGGCCGTCGACACCACCACGGAAGAAACATCATGACCGACATCACTAAGCTGATCGACAACGCCATCCGCGCCGACGTGCGCGCCATCGGCAGCTATCACGTGCCGGACGCCAGCGGCTACATCAAGCTGGACTCGATGGAGAATCCGTACCAGCTGCCGGAAGAACTGCGCGCCGAACTGGGCACGCGCCTGGCCGAGGCGGCGCTGAACCGCTATCCAGTGCCGTCCTACGACACGCTCAAGAGCCGCATCTGCGCCAAGCTGGGCGTCCCGGCCGGCTACAACGTCCTGGTCGGCAACGGCTCCGATGAGCTGATCACGATCCTGGCCACCACGATAGCGCGCCAGGAGCGGGAAAATAAACGCGCCGTGATCATGGCCCCGATCCCGGCCTTCGTCATGTTCTCGCGCTCAGCCCAGTTTGCGGGCGCGGACTTCGTCGGCGTGCCGCTGCGCGCAGACTTCTCGCTCGACCGCGAAGCCATGCTGGCCGCGATCGAAGAGCACAAGCCGTCGCTGGTGTTCCTGGCCTACCCGAACAACCCGACCGGCAACCTGTTCGACGCCGGCGACATGGAAGCGATCATCGAAGCGCTGGGCGAAACCGGCATTGCCGTGGTCGACGAAGCGTATCAGCCGTTCGCCAAGGTCAGCTTCATGGAGCGCCTGCCGCGCTTCCCGAACCTGATCGTGATGCGCACCCTGTCCAAGCTGGGCCTGGCCGGCATCCGCCTCGGCTACATGGCTGGCGCCGCGCCGCTGCTGGCGCAGTTCGAGAAGGTCCGCCCGCCGTACAACGTCAACGTGCTCACGCAAGTGGCGGCCGAGTTCGCGCTCGACCACATCGAGGTGCTGGACCGCCAGGCCGATCTGCTGAACGAAGAACGTTCGCGCCTGGCGGCCGCGCTGGCCGAACTGCCGGGCGTGACGGTGTTCCCGTCGGCCGCGAATTTCATCTCGCTGCGGGTGCCGGACGCCGAGCGCGTCTGCACGCATCTTCACGGCGCGAAGGTCCTGATCAAGAATTTGAGTAAAATGCACACATTGCTGGCCAACTGCATCCGCGTCACGGTCAGCACTCCCGAAGAGAACGCCCAGTTCCTGAACGCCCTGAAGACGTCCCTGAAGTAAACCAACCGCGGTCCACCGAGGCCGATTGACGAGCACCCCAGCAATGACCCGCACCGCCGACATCACGCGCAACACCAACGAGACCCAGATCCGCGTCTCGATCAACCTCGACGGCACCGGCCGCCAGAAGCTCAATACCGGCGTCCCCTTCCTCGACCACATGCTCGACCAGATCGCGCGCCACGGCATGTTCGACCTCGAAGTCGAAGCCGTCGGCGACCTGCACATCGACGCCCACCACACGGTCGAAGATGTCGGCATCACGCTGGGCATGGCGGTGGCCAAGGCGATCGGCGACAAGAAGGGCATCCGCCGCTACGGCCACTCGTATGTGCCGCTGGACGAGGCGCTGTCGCGCGTGGTGATCGATTTCTCGGGCCGTCCGGGACTGGAACTGCACGTGCCGTTCACGCGCGCCATGATCGGCACCTTCGACGTCGACCTGACCGGTGAATTCTTCCGCGGCTTCGTCAATCACGCGGCGGTGACCCTGCACATCGATAACCTGCGCGGCGTGAACGCGCACCACCAGTGCGAGACCGTGTTCAAGGCCTTCGGCCGCGCGCTGCGCATGGCCACTGAACTGGACGAACGCGCCGCCGGCATCATCCCGTCGACCAAAGGCAGCCTGTAATCATGGCGAACAAGATTGTGGTGGTCGACGGTCTCGGCAACCTGCGCTCGGTGGTGCAGGCGCTGCGCACCGCGGCGCCGGAAGCCGACGTGCTGGTCTCGCACAACGCCGACGACATCGACCGCGCCGACCGTATCGTGCTGCCGGGCCAGGGCGCGATGCGCGACTGCATGACCAGCCTGCGTGAATCGGGCGCCGAAGAGGCCGTGCTGCGCGCCGCGAAGACGCGTCCGGTGATGGGCGTGTGCGTCGGCGAGCAGATGCTGTTCGACGCGAGCGAAGAAAACGGCGGCACGCCGGGCCTGGGCCTGTTGCCGGGCAAGGTGGTGCGCTTCCAATTAGACGGCAAATTGCAGAGCGACGGCTCGCGTTTCAAAGTGCCGCAGATGGGCTGGAACCGCGTGCGCCACTCGCGCGAGCACCCACTGTGGGACGGCGTCGACGACGGCAGCTATTTCTATTTCGTGCACAGCTATTACGCGGTGCCCGAGAACGCGCAGGACACGATTGGCGAAGCCGACTACGGCGCGCCCTACTGCTGCGCGGTCGGCCGCGATAATATCGTCGCCACCCAGTTCCACCCGGAGAAGAGTGCGGAAGCGGGCCTGCGCCTGTACCGCAATTTCGTTCACTGGACTCCTTGAATCATTGTTGATTCACCCCGTTCGATTCACCCCGACTCACTCGTCAACCCAACCGATAACGACCATGCTGCTGATCCCCGCCATCGACCTGAAAGACGGTCACTGCGTTCGCCTGAAACAAGGCGATATGGACCTCGCCACCGTGTTTTCCGAAGATCCCGCCGAGATGGCGCTGCATTGGCTCAAGAAGGGCGCCCGCCGGCTGCACCTGGTCGACCTGAACGGCGCATTCGCGGGTAAGCCGAAGAACGAATCCGCCATCAAGGCGATCCTGAGAGCGGTGCAGGACTATGCCGACGACAACGGCATCGACGAGATCCCGGTGCAGCTGGGCGGCGGCATCCGCGACCTCGACACCATCGAGCGCTACCTGGACGACGGCATCAGCTACATCATCGTCGGCACCGCCGCGGTGAAGAACCCGGGCTTCCTGCACGACGCCTGCGGCGCCTTCCCGGGCCACATCATCGTCGGCCTGGACGCCAAGGACGGCAAGGTCGCGACCGACGGCTGGAGCAAGATGTCGGGCCACGAAGTGATCGACCTGGCGCAGAAGTTCGAAGGCTACGGCGTCGAATCGATCGTCTACACCGACATCGGCCGCGACGGCATGATGGGCGGCGTGAACATCGAAGCCACCGTCAAGCTGGCGCGCGCGGTGAAGATTCCGATCATCGCCTCGGGCGGCGTGCACGTGCTGGCCGACGTCGAAGCGCTGTGCGCGGTGCAGGACGAAGGCATCGAAGGCGTGATCTGCGGCCGTTCGATCTATGAAGGCACGCTCGACCTGGCTTCGGCCCAGGACCGCGCCGACGAACTGACCGAAGGCTCGGACGCTTAACGCATGCTCGCAAAACGCATCATTCCCTGCCTCGACGTCACCGGCGGCCGCGTGGTCAAGGGCGTCAACTTCACCGAGCTGCGCGATGCCGGCGACCCGGTCGAGATCGCGCGCCGCTATGACGCGCAAGGCGCCGACGAGATCACCTTCCTCGACATCACCGCCTCGAGCGACGGCCGCGACCTGATCCTGCCGATCATCGAAGCCGTGGCCTCGACCGTGTTCATTCCGCTCACCGTCGGTGGCGGCGTGCGCAAGGTCGAGGACGTGCGCCGCCTGCTCAATGCCGGCGCCGACAAGGTCAGCATGAACACCTCGGCCGTGACCAATCCGCAGCTGGTGTTCGACTGCGCCCACAAGCACGGCTCGCAGTGCATCGTGGTGGCGATCGACGCCAAGCAGGTCGAACCGGGCCGCTGGGAAGTCTTTACCCATGGCGGGCGCAACCCCACCGGCCTGGACGCCGTGGAATGGGCGCGCAAGATGGAAAGCCTGGGCGCCGGTGAGTTGCTGCTCACTTCGATGGACCGCGACGGTACCAAGTCGGGCTTCGACCTGGGGCTGACGCGCGCCGTGTCGGACGCGGTCGGCATTTCGGTGATCGCTTCGGGCGGCGTCGGCGGCCTGCAGGATCTGGCCGACGGCATCCTCGAAGGCCACGCCGACGCGGTGCTGGCGGCCAGCATCTTCCACTACGGGCAGCACACGGTCGGCGAAGCCAAGCGCTTCATGGCTGAGCGTGGCATCCCGATGCGCCTGGAGTAAGCAGATGGTGAACAACGCCAAATGGCTGAACAAGGTGCGCTGGGATGAACACGGCCTGGTGCCGGTGATCGCCCAGGAAGCGGCGACCGGTGACATATTGATGTTCGCCTGGATGAACCGCGAAGCGCTGGAACGCACCGTCGAACTGAAGGAAGCGGTGTACTGGAGCCGCTCGCGCAAGAAGCTGTGGCACAAGGGCGAAGAATCGGGCCACACCCAGAAGGTGCTGGAGATTCGCCTCGACTGCGATGAAGACGTGGTGCTGCTCAAGATCGAGCAGGCCGGCGGCATCGCCTGCCATACCGGACGCCATTCGTGCTTCTTCCAGAAGTACGACAATGGCGACTGGCACAGCGTCGAGCCGGTGCTGCAGGACCCCGACACCATCTATTCTACGGACAAGAAGAAATCCCCATGAGCGTTACCCTGGCCCGTGTCGCGGCCGTGATCGAATCGCGTAAACCCGAGCAGGGCGGCGACCCTGCGACCTCGTATGTCGCCAAGCTGTTCGCCAAGGGCGACGACGCGATCCTGAAGAAGATCGGTGAGGAAGCCACCGAGCTGGTGATGGCCGCCAAGGATGCGCGCGTGGCGGGCGACTCGGGCAAAGTGCTGTATGAATGCGCCGACCTCTGGTTCCATTCGATGGTGTTGCTGGCCAAGTTCGACCTGACCCCGCAGCAGGTGCTGGACGAGCTGGCACGCCGTGAAGGCGTGTCGGGCATCGACGAAAAAGCCGCGCGCAAGGAATAAGCTGTTGCATTAAAGCTTGCCTCGATGCAAGTAAGCGCCTGCTCACCGTGCGGCCAAGCCGAACCGGTGTCATAATCGGCTTTTGGTCGTCACACCGATGTCACGCTTCGTTGATACGATGCGCTGGTTCCACGGAAAGCCCAGCCACGTGGCACGGTGTAATAAAAAACCTGGAGACAAGATGGATAACTGCATTTTTTGCAAGATCGTCGCCAAGCAGATTCCGGCCGCCATCGTCTATGAAGACGAAGACGTGCTCGCCTTCAAGGACATCAACCCGGCTGCCCCCGTGCACCTGCTGGTGATCCCGAAGCAGCACGTGGCCACGCTATCGGACTGCACCGATGCCCATGCCAGGGTGCTGGGCAAGATGCTGGCGCTGGCGCCGAAGCTTGCAAAAGAGAATGGTATCGACGTCAAGACCGACGCGAATGGCAACACCAGCGGCGGTTTCAAGACCCTGATCAACGCCGGTCCGGATGGCGGTCAGGAAGTCTATCACCTGCATTTGCACATGGTTGGCGGTCCGCGTCCGTGGCGTGGCCTGAACATCTAAGGCAGGCGTAAGTTTTGGTGGGAGCAGTCGGTTCCCGCATCGCATATACTGCGTGTTGGCGGCACTATTCGCTGCACATACGCTTGTCCGTTTTACAGGCGCCAGGCGCCTTGCTAGGAGATAAACATGGGTTCGATGAGTATTTGGCACTGGGTGATCGTGCTGGTGGTTGTGATGCTGATTTTCGGCACCAAGAAGCTGGGCAATATGGGTTCCGACCTGGGCAAGGCCGTGAAAGGCTTCAAGGACGGCGTCAAGAGCGATGAAGAAAAGGCCAACGCGGCCAATCCGGTCAACCCGGCCACGGGTCAGCCGACCCAGCAAGTGGCCGACAAGTCGACCATCGACGTGGAAGCCCGCGACAAGACCCGTCTGTAATCAAGCAGTTCCATGATCGATCTTGGACTGTCGAAACTGGCGATCATCGGCGTGGTCGCCCTGATCGTGATCGGCCCTGAAAAGCTGCCGAAAGTGGCGCGCATGGCCGGGACGCTCTACGGCCGCGCCCAGCGCTACCTGCACGACGTTAAATCCGAGGTCAGCCGCGAAATCGAGCTCGACGAGCTGCGCAACCTGCACAAGGAAGTGCAGGACCGCGCGCAGTCGTTCAAGGACGAGGTGCAATCGGCCAAGAACGACTTCGAGTCGAACGTGACCAGTCACGTCGACGAGGTCGAAGCGCTCTGGGATGGCGGTAATGCCCATGAGAACGCCAGCACCAGTGCCAGCAGCAGTAGTGGCTACGGCACGCCGACGCTCGAAGACATCGACCGCAAGGCCAAGGACTTCCGCCGCAAGAAGCTGGTGCGCACTTCCGCCGTGCCGGCCTGGTACAAGAACCGCCATGGCACCAAGCGCCATGTGATGTCGGGCGCCGCCCGCGTCCGCAAGTTCCGTCCGGGTTCGGGCGCGAAATCCAATTCTTCCTTCTTTTGATTAGCTGAAAATAGTAGATGAGCGAGCAAGCCGGCGAAGAAACTTTTATCTCGCACCTGGTCGAGCTGCGTGACCGGCTGGTCAAGGCCTCGATCGGTATCGCGATCGTCTGCGCCGCGCTGATGCTGTGGCCGGGCCCGTCGCAAATCTACGACCTGCTGGCCGAGCCGATGATCGCCTCGATGCCGAAGGGCTCGACCATGATCGCCACCGGCGTCATTTCGCCGTTCCTGGTGCCGATGAAGGTGACGCTGCTGCTGTCTTTCATCGTCGCGCTGCCGTGGGTGTTCTACCAGGCCTGGGCGTTTGTCGCCCCTGGCCTGTATGCCCATGAAAAGCGCCTGGTGCTGCCGCTGGTGATTTCGTCCTCGCTGCTGTTCATCGGCGGCGTGGCGTTCTGCTACTTCTTCGTGTTCGGCCGCGTGTTCCACTTCATCGGCGAGTTCGCCCCTACCTCGATCGCGGTCATGCCCGATATCGAGAACTACCTCGATTTCGTGATGTCGATGTGCCTGGCCTTCGGCGCCTCGTTCGAGGTGCCGGTGGTGGTGGTGATCCTGGTACGCATGGGGATCGTCAGCATCGAGAAGCTGCGCGAGATCCGTTCGTATGTGATCGTCGGCGCGTTCGTGATTGCCGCCATCGTGACGCCGCCGGACGTGGTCAGCCAGCTGGCGCTGGCGATTCCGATGTGGCTGCTGTACGAACTGGGCCTGCTGGTGGCGCCGGCCTTCCAGCGCGCGACGCAGGCGCCGGAAGAGGCAGCGTAATTCGTAGGGGCGGCGGCGTAGCCGCCAACCCTAAGGGCAACTCCCCACCACGTAATATCCCGCCGACCTCTGCGCCAGCGTGCTGGTGAAGAAGATGTTGTACAAGCCCATGTTCTGATTCGAGCCGTTGGCCAGCGCATAGCCGCCGCTGGCGTGCGCGCGACCCGCCTGCACGTGAGCGTAATTGGTGGCCGTGCTGGTGGTGCAGGTGAACACCGGTGGCGGTGTCCCGGTGCCGACCTGGAACGATGGAATCGTACAAGCCGCCGACACCTGGCCGTTGCTGCCGGTCGCCGTCACACTGCCGCTGTAGGTGCCGTCGAGCCGCGCCGCATACGCCTTGCTGAACCCGCTCCCGCTGCCCGCCGCAGCATCGTTCACCGGCGACGGCCCGCTCAACAACACCCGATAGCTCGCGATCGTCCCGCCATCGAACGAGGCGGCACCGGTGATCGTCACGGTCGATCCCGATACGCTGGCGCGGCACGCGCTCATCACCGGCGCCTGCGCCTGCGTCACGCGCAGGTTGTTGGTGAACCAGAAATCCATCAGGAAGGCCGGATAGTTCACCCGCGTCGCATTCACGAAATTGGCATTCTGCCCGCCGCTGCCGGCCGGCCACGCATGACCCAGCCCGCTGACCGTGATCTCGGTGGTGCGCAGCTTGCCGTTGGCATCCGTGTACGGCACGTTGCTGCCGCTGCCCGGCACGCTCACCGCCGCGCCTTTCACGAACGTGCCGCCATAGACCTGGCGCAGCGCGGCGGCGTCGAGCGGGCCGTAGGCCTGCGCCACCGTGTAGTCGCTCGTGCCCCAGATCACGCTCGCGATCTGGCTCGAGAAGGAAGCGGCCGCGTTGCCCGCCATCGCGCGGCAGTTGTCGGCTGCGGTGGTGGCGCTGAAGCCCGACGGCACCAGCGAGATCTGCCCCGAACTGACGCCCGGCGCGGGACCGGCGCTGATGCCGACGCCGGCGAAGATCTCGGGCGCGGTGCAGGCCAGCACCATGGCCTTGGCACCGCCCGAGGACAAGCCCGTCACGTACACCTGCTTCGGATCGATCGCGTACTGTGGGTTGCTCAGGAAGCGGTTGACCAGATCGAGCAGCACCGCGCTGTGGCCATAGCTGCGGCTGCGGTTGGTGGCGGCCCAGTCCCAGCAGTGGGTGCCATAGACATTGCCGGTGGCGTTCGGCGCCAGGATCACGGCACCGTAGCGGTCGGCCATCGCCTTCCAGTTGAAGCCGGCGTCGCCGCTGCTGTCGATCACGTCGCCGCCCGCCGTCTGCACGCAGCCGTGCAGCACCAGGATCAGCGCGCGCTTGCCGTCGAGGGTTGGCGGCGTGGCCGGCCAGTAGTAGTAGCCGGTGAGGGCGCCGCCGTAGGTCGTGTCGCTGGCCCAGGTCTGGTTGGCGCTCCAGGTGCCGGGGCCTTGCTGGACCGGCGTCTGCGCGTGCGCCGATGCCCAGGGCGCCAGCAGCACCGCCAGGAAGGCGAGCTGCAGCAGTAACTGGGGGAAGAACAGCATGGCGGCGTGCGCCGCCCGTCGGACGAGGGATTGCATGCGGTGTCTCCGATTATGGTTATGCGACGGGAAGCCCGTCGTTTCATCATAGTCCGCGAGATACCGTGCACAAGCGGGCGTGCCGGCACGCCGCTTGTGCGCTTTTGCACAGCCGAGTGGCCGTGCGCAAGGAAGGTATTACTGCATCAGCTCCGAGATCATCTTCACCGGCGCATTGCCGTAGCTGAGGAACTGGTCGTGGAATTCCTTCAGCTGGAAGCGCTCGCCCAGCTGCTGCTTGCGCTGCTCGCGCAGTTCCATGATCTGGTGGTAGCCGCTGAAGTAGCTGGTCAGCTGCACCGAGGTCAAGGTCACGCGGCGCCACTTCTCGTCGGCTTCCTGGCGCGTCTGGAATGCCTGGCGGGTCAAGAGGTCGATCGCTTCGGCCTGCTTCATGCCGTTCACATGCACGCTGTAGTCGAGGATGGTGTTGGTCACGCTGCGCAGGTTCCACTTCGAGTACATCAGCCACATCTCGGGCGCGTTGTCGCCGTAGCCCGATTCGAGCATCATGCGCTCTCCATATACGGCCCAGCCTTCGACCATGGCGCCATTGCCGAACAGGGATTTGATCAGCGAAGGCGAACGGTTCGCATGCACCAGCTGCGCATAGTGACCGGGGATCGCTTCGTGGATGTTCAGGATCTGCAGGATCCACTCGTTGTACTCGCGCAGGCTGCTCTCGGCCTGTTCCGCCGTCAAACCGTCGAGCGGGGTGACGTTGTAATAGGTCTTGTCCTTGGAGCGGTACGGGCCCGGTGCGTCGATGCTGGCGCCGGCCACGCCGCGCTGGTACATCGGGGTTTCGCGCACTTCCAGCGGTTTGCTTGGGTCGAGCGTGAGCAGGTCGTGCTTGATGACCCAGTCCTGCAGCTGCGGGATCTGGCGCCGGATCTCGGACACGAAGTTCTCGCGCGTCACGTGGCGGCTCGAGAGCTTGTCGATCATCATGCCGATCTTCTTGAAGCGGTCCGTTGGCTTGCTGACGCCCGCCATGTAGCGCGGCCATAGTTCATCCGACACCGCATCCATGCGGGTAAGCAGCTCTTCGCGCGTGGCCAGCGCCTTGCGGTAGGTCTGCTCGGCGCTGTTTGAAGACTGGATGTCGAGCGCGAACTTCTGTTCGTACAGCGCTTTGCCGATGCGGAACGGGCGCGCCTGGCCGTTGGCGGCCTGGCGCTTCTCGATCCCGTCCAAAAATTCCATGTAACCCAGCAGCGCAGTGCCGGCGTTGGCGATGCGCTGGGCGAAGATGGCTTTTTCCTGCGTGGTCAGGATCGATTCCTGGGCCGCCTTGCCCAGGTCGGCCAGGATCACCATGGTGCCCGGCGCCTGCGCGATCGCGAGCTGGGTGTGCTCGCGCGTCGGCGTGGTGATCGAGGCTTGCGCCGCCTGGTAGTAGGCCGGCACCTCGGCGAGGCGCTTGAGGATGGTGCGCAGGCGCTGCGGCTTGGCGGCGTAGTCGGTATTCAGGATCAGGTCGAGCGGCGCGGCAACGTTGTACAGCGCCGGGTTCCACTCGTATTCGCGCCAGCTGGTCAGGCTCCAGCGGTCCTGTTCCAGTTTGTTCAGCAGCAGCGCCAGGTCGGTGCGGTAGCGCGGCGACAGCTGCTTGGGATCGAGCTTGCCGAATTTTTCCAGCCACTCGTTGGCGAAGGCGAGCTTCCTGGCACGGGTGGCGGCATCGGGAATGGTCAGGTTGGCGGCCTGGTCGAACTTGCCGACATAGATGCCGCCTTCAGGATCGATGCGCCACAGCGCGGTCAGGTATTGCATGCTCATCGACGCCATGCGGCGGTCGAGGCGGCGCTCGCTGGCGCTGGCGCTGGACGCGGTCGACGCGGTGGCCGCACCGGCAGCGGCTGCGCCGGCTGCGACGACGGCGGCTTTCTTGCCTTTATTGCCCGTCGTTTTCTTGACGACTTTGGAGGACTTGGCCTTGGCTTTGGACTTGGAGGTGGCGGCGCTGGCCGGCGCCAGTGCGAAACACGCCAGCAAGGCTGCCAGCGCGATCTTGGTTTTCATCATCGTATTCGGCCCTGTGACAAATGAATAGGGTGGCCAGAATCGCCCTTTGCAGGCGCGGATTCGGGCGCGGAGCGCGTGCAGATTAGCATCAAACGTGGCCGTTGCGGCCATCCTGAAACATTCCGACACGTAAGTTTGACAATGTTGATGTCGCGTCAACCTAGCGTCCCAGGCCCGTGCGCAACATCTCCAGCATGTCCTGCGGCGACATGCGCGCCGCCATCTCGGTGCCTTCCAGCAGGCTGTCGGCCAGGTCGCGCTTGTGGCGGTGCAGGTCGACGATGCCTTCCTCGATGGTGCCGCGCGCCACCAGGCGGTAGATGGTGACGGGACGCTGCTGGCCCATGCGGTGCGCGCGGTCCGAGGCCTGGTCTTCCACCGCCGGGTTCCACCACGGATCCATGTGGATCACATAGTCGGCCGCGGTCAGGTTGATGCCGACCCCGCCCGCCTTCAGGCTGATCAGGAACATGTCGCCGTCGCCGGCCTGGAACGCATCGACCCGTTTTTTACGTTCCTGCATCGGCGTCGCACCGTCCAGGTACTGGTAGCGGATGCCCTGTTTATCCAGGTAGCTGCGGATCAGGGTCAGGTGGTCGACGAACTGGCTGAACACCAGCACCTTGTGCCGGTTCTCGAGCAGGTCGGACGTCAGGCGCGCGAACGCGGCCAGCTTGCTGCTGACAATGCCGGCGCCGGGCGCCACCAGCTCGGGATTGCAGCAGGCGCGGCGCAGGCGCATCATCTCGGCCAGGATCTCGATCGACTTCTGGCCTTCGGGCGCTTCCAGCGCCGCCAGTTTATCCAGCGCTTGCCGGCGCAATGATTCGTACAGCGCGCTCTCTTCGGCACTCAGCTCCACCGGCAGCACGATTTCGGTGCGCGGAGGGAGTTCGGTCAGCACCTGCGCCTTGGTGCGGCGCAGGATGAAGGGCGCGGTCAGGCGGCGCAGGCGCGCACGGGCGCCGGCTTCGGCGCGTCTGTCTCTATTCTTGTCCGTCTGCGCCTTTTCGATCGGGCCGGCGAAGCGCAGCTGGAACTGGTCGGCGGTGCCGAGCAGGCCCGGATTGATGAAGCGGAACAGGTTCCACAACTCGCCCAGGTGGTTCTCCAGCGGGGTGCCGGTGGCGGCCATGCGGAAGTCGCCCTGCAGCGCCATCACCGTCTGCGAACGCTTGGTGTGCATGTTCTTGATCGCCTGCGCTTCGTCCAGCACGATGCTGTGCCAGCGCCGGCCCTTGAACCGCGCCGCTTCCAGCTGCAGCAGGCCGTAGCTGACCACCACCACGTCGAACGGGCCGGCCTGTTCGACCGTTGCCGCGCGGTCGCCCGCACCGAACAGCTTCAGGTTCAGCGTCGGCGCGAAGCGCGATGCCTCGTCGATCCAGTTCAGGCACACGGTGGTCGGCGCCACCACCAGCGCCGGACCGTCCTTGGCGCGCGTGAGCAGCAGCGCCAGCGCCTGCAGCGTCTTGCCCAGGCCCATGTCGTCGGCCAGGCAGGCGCCCACGCCCCAGTGGGCCAGGCGTCCCAGCCACTCGAAACCCTCGCGCTGGTAGTCGCGCAGTTCGGCCTGCAGCGTCGACGGCAGCGCGGGCACGAAGGCCGCGTTCTCGGCCATGCGCGCCAGGTGCGTGGTCCAGGCCTTGTCGGCGTCGACGCTGCCGGCGTCGCGCGCCAGTTCGTCCAGCGCAAAGCTCGACAGCGCGTGAGTACGGATACCGTCGCCATGCAGTTCGCCGTAGGCGCCCAGCTCGGTCAGGCGTCGGTGCAGTTCGTCGGACAGGGCCAGGTATTCGTTCTCGCCCAGCGCCACGAAGCGGCTGCCGCTCTCGCGCATCTTCTCCAGCAGGGTGCGCAGGTTCATCACGCGGCCCTCGTCGATCACGACGTCGCCGTTGGCCGCGAACCAGTCCTTGTCGCGCCGGATCTGCACCCGCACCGATTTGGCTGTCGCCTTTTTGGTGACGCGGAATTTCTCGCCTTCGGGCCAGGCGACCACGATGCCTTGTTCCTCGACCCCGCGCAGCTGGTCCACCAGTTCCAGCGCCAGCAGTGGCTGGCCGAGCAGCCATTCGCCGTGGTCGAATTCCGCCTGCTCCAGCACCTGGCAAGCGCCCACCAGCTGGCGCTCGGCTTCGCGCTCGGCGTTCAGGTCGCGCCGCGCCTCTAGGCGCACGCCGTCGACATCGGCGATCACGCTGGCCGCGCCTTCGCCCGGACCGTAATAGGCGCCGGCATCCGGCAGCGGGCGCACCAAGAGCTGCATGCGCAGGCCCTGTTGATAAGGGCGCAGGTGCACGTGCAGCCGCGGGTCGGCGTCGATGGTCTCGATGTCGGTCGCGCTGGCACCGATGTCCGACTGCACGGTGACGATCGAGGACACGGCGCCGATCGCGCGCAGCACGCGCCGCTCGGCCGCCAGCGGCACGTTCAGGCCGTCGCCCAGGATGGCGGCGATGCGCCGGTGTTCGTCGTTGATGTGCACCAGGCGCAGGCGGGTCGGCGTTTCGCGCGTGACCACCACGTCGCCGTTGGCCGCTTCCAGGCTCGGTTGCAGCGCGATGTGGACGCTGTCGTCGTGCTTGGTGACGCGCAGTTCCGGCTCGCCCGGCAGCAGCTCGACCCGCGTGCCCGGCGCATCCATCCAGAACAGCAGCGGATGGCCGACCAGCGCCGCCAGCGCCTTGGTGATCTCGAGCTCGAAGCGGATGCCGCTGCCGGCGTAGTAGCGGCGCCCGGCGATGGCATGCACCGCCTGCAGGTCCTGGGCGGTGAGGAAGTCGAGTTGCTGGCCTTCCTCGGCCAGGCGCTTTAGGCCCACGGCGCGGCCGCGGGTCCAGGCGCCTTGCGCGTCGCGTTTCTGTTCGCGCGGTTCGACTTCCTGCACGCCCAGGTGCGGGTCGTAGCGGATCATCCACACCAGGCGCGATTCGCGTACCGTCTCGACGCTGACTGCCGGCTGCAGGTTGATCAGGGCGTTCAGCTGGCGCTCCCACGATTCCTCGCGCGCGAACCAGGACGTCATGTCGGCGAAGCGGTGGCGCCGGCGCAGTTCGGAGGCGCGCTGTTCATGTGCGATTGCACCTGGAACGGCGCCGGCCTGGCCCATCTGCGCCAGCACGCCGGCCAGCTGGGCCGACCACAGATCGAAGCCGGCTTGTTCGGACACGGCCAGCATGTCCTCGATGCGGGCGCGCTGCCCGCTCAGGGCGGACAACCCCAGCCAGTAGTGGATCAGGGCGCGGAACACGGTCGGTTCCAGCGCCATCTCCCAGCTGCGGGTGGCGAACAAATCGGCGTCGACGGTGCCGCGCCTTACTTCGTGCAGCATGCCGAGCTGGAACCAGACCGCGTTTTCGGGACGCTGCACCGAGCGCGTGACGCTCTCCAGCCAGGCATCGAGCAGCTTGCGGTGCCCGGCATCGGTGCTGCGCAGCAGGGCGGCGACGGCCAGGTGCGCGGCCGGGCCGTCGAAGGTGGCCTTGCGCTTGCCGGTTTCCTTGCGCAGCTGTTTCAGCGCCGCTTCGACGCCGGCCAGGCCCGCATCCAGGTCGTCGCGCAGGATCTGTACCACGCTGCGCAGGAACAGGCCGGGCGAATCGCCCATCTCGGCTACCATCTCCAGCGTGTCGTCCAGGCGCCCGCACAGCAGGTAGTGTTCGCCCAGCGCCAGGCGCAGCGGGCTTTCGGGGCTGCTCCTCGGCAGGTAGCGCTCGGCGCAGGCGCGCACCGCCGGCGCGATCGCCGGTTCGTTCAGCAGGTGCAGCACCAGCACCTGCAGCACCCGCTCGCGCAGGCGCGGGTGGATGCGTTCGATCAGGGCCGGCTCGAACGGCCGCGCGCAGACGTCGACCAGCGGATGCAGGTAGTTCGCCTCATGGCAGCGCAGGCAGGCGTCGAGCAGCGGCGTGACCACGTCTTCGCCTTCGCCCGTGAGCAGGGCGATGCGCAGCAGGGCCAGGCCCTGGCGGTAGCTGCGCAGCATCAGGTTGCCCTGCCAGTCGCGCCGCAGGGGCGATACCTGGCCGTAGGCCGCCGCCACCTGGGCGAACAGGCCGTCGTCGAGGGCGCGGTCGAGCATCGGCCAGGCGGCGAACGGCACGATCGCCATGCCGCGCTCGTTGGCGTCGAGCAGCAGGCCGGCGCCGTGCAGGCGCGCCAGCTCGTCGGCCCATTGCGCCGGCGGCAGCGCCGCGCCCAGCGCGCGCATGTGTTCCAGGATGCGCTGGCGGCCCATCGGCTCGCCGGCCATCGCCAGCAGCGTCAGGATCGCGCGTTCTTCGGCACTGCAGTCGGCCAGCAGGGCGTCCAGGTCGTCCCGCGTCATGCAGCGTCGAGGTTGTCGATCTCGATCTGCGGCAGGCCTGACGGCACCGGAATGCCGAACACGCGCAGGTAGAACACCAGTTCCGCTTCCAGCGTGCGCACCACGCTGTCGGCCTTGCGGAAGCCGTGGCCTTCGCCTTCGAGCGTGATGTAGGCCACCGGCAGGCGGCGCGCGCGCAGCGCTTCGACCATGCTCTCGGACTGCTGCGGCGGCACCACCTTGTCGTCCAGGCCCTGGAAGAAGATCATCGGGCGGCGCAGCTTGTCGCTGTGGTGGATCGGCGAGCGTTCGCGGTACACGGCCTGCGCACGATCGGGCGGGGCGATCAGGTACTGGTTGTAGTGCGATTCGAACTTGTGCGAGTCGGCGTCCAGCCCGGCCAGGTCGGACACGCCGTAGTAGCTGGCGCCGGCCTTGAACACGTCGTGGAAGGCCAGGCTCGATAACACCGTCAGGCCGCCGGCGCTGCTGCCGCGGATCAAGAGGCGTTCGGGATCGACCAGGCCTTGCTGCGCCAGGTAGCGCGCGCCGGCCACGCAATCCTCGACGTCGACCACGCCCCACTGGCCCTCGAGCAGGTTGCGGTATTCACGGCCAAAGCCGGTGCTGCCGCCGTAGTTCACGTCCAGCACGGCGAAGCCGCGGCTGGTCCAGAACTGGGTCGACAGCTTCAGGGTGCTGGCCGCCATGCCGGTCGGGCCGCCGTGGCCGATCACGATCAGCGGCGGCAGTTCGCCGGCGGCCGGTTCGTGGTCGGCGTTGGCGGGGGCGTAATAGAAGGCGTGCGCGGTGCGGCCGTTTTCACTTGGATACTTGACCGCGAGCGGCACCGACAGGTAGCCGGTGCTTGGCGGCTGCGGGATCGAATGCGCCAGCACCTCGTTGGCGTCGCCCAGCAGGTCGATGCGCACCAGTTCCGGCGCGATGGTCGGGGCGCCGCCGAGGAAGGCGACGATATCGCCCTGCACCCGCAGGTCGCGGATTTCTTCGTATGCCGTCTCGATCGGCAGCAGGCTGCCGTCGCGCGTGGACAGGCGCGCCAGATAGCTGACGCCGTTCTCGATATAGGCGCAGATGATCTCGTCGTCCGAACGGAAGCCGTACAGCGAGCCGCCGAAGGCCCAGTGCGGGCTGCCGAATTCCGCTGCGCGCGGGCACAGCGGCTCGACCACGCCGTGCCCGAAGCGGTACAGGTTCCACCAGCCGCTGCGGTCCGAGACGAAGTGCAGCACGCCGGCCGGCGACCACTCCGGCTGGCAGATCGATTCCTGGGGGCCGCCCGCGACCAGGCGCCCGTTGGCCAGCGTGCCGTCGTCCTGGACATCGGCCAGCCACAGTTCGGTGCCGACCCACGGCATGCGCGGATGGTCCCAGCACAGCCAGGCCAGCTGGCGTCCGTCGGGCGACAGGCGTGGCGCGGCATAGAAGTCGTTGCCCTCGACCAGTACGGTCTCGACGCCGTCGAAGCCGACCGCGCACAGGGTGTTGGTGGGGTAGGTGGCGCCGCTGGAGTGGTCTTCGCGCACGGCGACCAGGCGCCGGCGCGCGCGGTCGAGCACGAAGTCGGCGAAGCGGCGCGTACCGTCCAGGGTGACGGCGGTCGGTTCGCCGCCGGCCGGGATGCTGTACAGGCGGTTATCCACATGGTGCGAGAACCAGATGTCGCCATCGGCCAGCAGGCAGGCGCCGCCACCGTATTCGTGCACCCGGGTGCGGACGTTGAACGGAGCCGGGGTGAGTTCGCACGTGCCGCCGGCGTCGTGCAGCATCAGGGTGGTGCGTCCGGATTCGCTGGCGCGTCCCTCCAGCCAGGCCAGGCGTGGGCCGTCGAGCATGACTTGCGACAGCGGCACGGCGCCGGCGGCCACCACGGCGGCAGTGATCGGCGACGTCCAGGCGCCGCACGGCGTGGCTTGTTTGCTCGAATCTTGGCTGGCGGCAATGCTCATGACGACTCCCTTTCAACTTGGACCATGCATTATAAGAGCCTATGCCGGCAGGCAGGAGTCGCTCCTGACGCGCCTGGCAAACGTGAGCGGCGTTGCTCGTCGTTGCATGGCTAGCCATGCGGCCTCCTCGCGCCTTGCCCACGCTTGCCATGCATCGCCATGAGCTTCCCCCTGCCTACCGGCATAGGCTCTCGTGTGCGCGAAGAATGCGATAATAGAGGCTTTCCCTCGCGTTTCTTGTCTCCCATGCCACAATTCGCCCCGCTCCAGAACGATACCTTCCTGCGTGCGTTGCTGCGCCAGCCGACCGAGTACACCCCGGTGTGGCTGATGCGCCAGGCCGGACGCTATCTGCCGGAATACCGCGCCACCCGCGCGCGCGCCGGCTCGTTCCTGGGACTGGCCAAGAACCCGGACTACGCCACCGAAGTCACGCTGCAGCCGATCGACCGCTATCCGCTGGACGCGTCGATCCTGTTCTCGGACATCCTGACGGTGCCGGACGCGATGGGCCTGGGCCTGTACTTCGCCGACGGCGAAGGCCCGAAGTTCGAGCGTCCGCTGCGCACCGAGGCTGAAGTCAACGCCTTGCAAGTGCCGGACATGGCGTCGCTCGACTATGTATTCAAGGCCGTGACCTCGATCCGCACTGCGCTGAATGGCCGCGTGCCGCTGATCGGCTTCTCGGGCAGCCCGTGGACGCTGGCCTGCTATATGGTCGAAGGCGGTGGCTCGCGCGAATTCCATACCGTCAAAAAGATGCTGTATTCGCGCCCGGACCTGATGCACCGCATCCTGGACATCAATGCGCAAGCCGTCATTCAATACCTGAACGCCCAGATCGATGCCGGCGCGCAGGCGGTGATGATCTTCGACTCGTGGGGCGGGGCGCTGGCCGACGGCGCCTACCAGGAGTTCTCGCTCAAGTACATGCGCCAGATCGTGGCCGGCCTGAAACGTGAAAAGAATGGCGAGCGTATTCCCGCCATCGTGTTCACCAAGGGCGGCGGCATCTGGCTCGACGAGATGGCGGATATCGGCGCCGATGCACTGGGCCTGGACTGGACGGTGAACCTGGGCCGCGCACGCGCGCTGGTGGGCGACCGCGTGGCGCTGCAGGGCAACCTGGATCCGGCCATCCTGTTCGCCGAGCCGGAGCAGATCCGCGCAGAAGTCGAACGTTCCCTGAGCGCTTACGGCACCCCGGGCAACGGCCATGGCCACGTGTTCAACCTGGGCCACGGCATTTCGCAATTCACGCCGCCGGAATCGGTCAGCGCCATGGTCGAGGCTGTGCACAGCTTCAGCCGCAAGCAGCGCGCCGGCTAAGCTGTCCCCTGCTTGTCCCCCTGGCGGCGCCGGCGATCCGGCGCCGCGCACTGCAAACCCTCACTTGTTCACAACTTTGTCAAAGCGATGAAAAATTCCTGTGGACATCTCAAATGCCGCAGAGTTAACGTAACTCCTTGATATTGAAGTTGATTTTATCTTTGGAGTGAGGGTCGTGCCGTGTGCGCCACAACGTTGTCCCGCAGAATAGGGTACAAATCGGGCCCTTGTTCACAAAGTTATCAACAGGCGCCGGATAGTTGGGGAAAAGTGCTTGGTTTACCGAGACTTAGCGCGCTTCTTCAAGTATCGCTTGAAGTTTCTGATGCAACGCAGCGAGTTTTCCCGAACGAATCACCCACTTATGCACAACAACGCGAATCCAGCCGAGGTTGTTAACAGGTCGCCGTGGGTAGTTGCAAGTCCATGATTTTTATAAGAAAAATAGACTTGATTTCGAGAATTATCAAAATTGACTTGATCTAACGTAAACCTTTGACGGGGTCAAGTCCCACGCTATTCACAAAGTTTTCCACAGTTTTGCACAGGGCCTAAATTGTCATACTGCATACTCGAAGTCGTGCTCGACACGCCGCTGAACAGCAGCTTCGATTACCGCTGGCCATGTGAGCCGGGACAAGAACCCGTACCAGGACAATTGGCGCTGGTATCGTTCGCGCGGCGCGAGATCATGGCCCTGATCGTCGCCGTCAAGCACGACACCGAAGTGCCGCCGGAAAAACTGAAGGACGCACTGGCGGTGCGCAGCCAGTTGGCGCCGCTGCCCGAACGCTGGATCGCGCTGGCGCGCTTCGCCGCCGAGTATTACCAGCGCCCGCTGGGCGAAGTGGCGCTGCCCGGCCTGCCCAAGAATCTGCGCGTGCCAAAGACCGTGGCGCTGGACCGCGCCCTGAAAAAGCTGGCCAAGCTCGATGCGCCGCAGGACGCCAGCGCGGTCGACATGCCGACCCTGAACCCCGCCCAGCAGGAAGCGGCCGACGCCATCGGCGGCGCCGACGGTTTCACGCCGCTGCTGCTGTGGGGCGTGACCGGCAGCGGCAAGACCGAGGTTTATCTGCAAGCCTGCGCCCAGGTGCTGCAGCGCGACCCGCAGGCGCAGATCCTGATCCTGGTCCCCGAGATCAACCTGACCCCGCAGCTGGAAGGGAATATCCGCGCGCGCTTCCCCGGCATGATGCTGGCCACGCTGCACAGCAGCCTGTCCGAGGGCGAGCGCATGCTGCACTGGCTGGCCGCGCACAACGGCCAGGCGCGCATCGTGCTCGGTACCCGGCTGGCGATCCTGTCCTCGCTGCCGAACCTGAAGCTGATCGTCATCGACGAAGAGCATGACCCGTCGTACAAGCAGCAGGAAGGCCTGCGCTATTCGGCGCGCGACCTGGCTGTGTGGCGCGCGCACCAGCTGGGGATTCCGATCGTGCTCGGATCGGCCACGCCGTCGCTCGAATCCTGGCACCACGCCAGATCCGGTCGTTACCGCCGCCTCGACCTGCGCGAACGCGCCGTGCGCGACGCCGTGCTGCCCAAGGTGCGCCTGGTCGACATGGAGCGCGACCGGCCGCGCGATGGGCTGACCAGCACCGTGCTGGCGGCGCTGCGTGAACGGCTCGAGCGCCGCGAACAGTCGCTGCTGTTCCTGAACCGGCGCGGCTATGCCCCGGTGATCTGCTGCGACGCCTGCGGCTGGATTAGCAACTGCACCCGCTGCACCGCCTTCATGGTGCTGCACAAGCCGGAAAACCGGCTGCGCTGCCACCACTGCAGCCTGGAGCTGCGCATTCCGCGCTCGTGCCCGACCTGCGGCAACGTCGACCTGCAGCCGCTGGGACGCGGCACCCAGCGCGTGGAAGAGGGCTTGCAGGCGATGTTCCCGGAGGCGCGCATCCTGCGCATCGATGCCGATTCGACCCGCCTGAAAGGCAGCGCGCAAGCGGCGTTCGACAGCGTGCACCGCGGCGAGGTCGACATCCTGATCGGCACCCAGATGGTCGCCAAGGGCCACGACTTCAAGAAGCTGACCCTGGTCGGGATCCTGAACCCGGATACGGCCCTGTTCTCGCAGGACTACCGCGCCAGCGAGCGCCTGTTCGCGCAGCTGATGCAGGTGGCGGGACGGGCCGGCCGCGCTGGGGCGCCATCCGAAGTGCTGGTGCAGACCCGCTATGCCCAGCATCCGCTGTACGGCGCGGTGATGCGCCACGACTACGAGCGCTTCGCCGGCAGCCTGCTGGACGAGCGGCGCGAAGCGGGACTGCCGCCCTTCATGTACCAGGCGCTGCTGCGCGCCGAGGCGCGCGAACTGCCGATCGCCATCGAATTCCTGGAAGCGGCGCGCGACTGCATGCCGGTCGAGGGCATCATGATGAACGACCCGATTCCGATGACCATGACGCGCGTGCACAACGTCGACCGCGCCCAGTTGCTGGTCGAGTCGAGCTCGCGCCCGGCGCTGCAGGCTTTCCTGCGCATATGGGTGGAAGAGCTGAGGGCGATGAAGTCGCGCGTGAAGTGGTCGCTCGAAGTTGACCCGCTCGATATTTGATCGTAAAAATCCATTGCGCATGGACGGATCCCAGCGAGAACCGTAGTCTTCCCGACGACCGGGTCACGGTGACCTCGACTGGAGAACTTTCCGAATGACGCACAACCCCAAGCTAGCCGTCCTGATCGATGCCGATAATGCGCAAGCGTCGATCATCAAGGAGCTGTTCACCGAAGTATCGACCTATGGCACCGCGTCGGTCAAACGCGCCTACGGCGACTGGACCACGCCGAATCTCAAGGGATGGAAGGAAACGCTGCATCTGATGGCCATCCAGCCGATCCAGCAATTCAGTTACACGACCGGGAAGAATTCGACCGACTCGTCGTTGATCATCGACGCGATGGACTTGCTTCACTCAGGCAAACTGGATGGATTTTGTCTGGTGTCGTCGGACAGCGACTTTACGCGTCTGGCGACCCGGATCCGGGAAGCCGGCCTGGCCGTGTACGGTTTCGGCGAACGGAAAACCCCGCCGGCCTTCGTGGCTGCCTGCGACAAATTCATCCATACCGAAAACCTGCGGCCAGCGGCCGCGGCTGCGCAGCAGGAGTGCAAGCAGGCCAAAACGGTGCAGCCGGCAGCTCCGATCGTGCTGGACGCCGAAACGACACAGATCGTACAAAAAGCCGTCATCGCCGCCGCGCGCGACGATGGATTTGCCTATCTCAGCAACGTGGGCAGCCTGATTCTCAAGAACAGCCCGGCATTCGATCCACGCACCTACGGCTGCCAAAAGCTGAGCGAACTTGTACGGCGTCTGCCGTTCCTGGCGATTCGGGAAAGCCAGGACGAGCGCGGGATCGTGACGCAACTGCACGTCAAGCTGAAGTGATGCGTGATCCGGAGCGATCGCTCCGGCTATGCTGATGTGAAAAATTGTTGAACGTCCGTTCAAAAACCTTTACATTACAGTTATTGAACAACCGTTCCATAACTGGATGCTTCTCATGGCACGCCCCAGAAACTTCAATGAAGACGAAGTCATCGAACGCGCCGCCGGTGCCTTCGGCCGGCTCGGCTACACCGGCTGCTCGGTGGACGACCTGGTCGAAGCGACAGGGCTGCAGCGCGGCAGCCTGTACAAGACGTTCGGCTCCAAGCGCGGCTTGTTCGAACAGGTATTGCGCCGGGCGCTGGCCGGAGAATGGCAGCAGGATCCGGCGGCGCTCGACCTGTTGATCACCGCGCTGCGCGAACTGGCGAGCTTCGACTTGCCCATCGCTGCACTATGCCGCGAAGCGCTGGCGGCTTCCTCTCAAGACCCGGCGCGGCTGCTGGGATCGCGTTTGCTCGAACATCTTCCGACAAAGGATTGACGATGCCCCGACTCGAACTGACCGAACACGAACTGATCGTGCACCTGAGTAAGTGGGAGGCGCTGGCTGCCCTGCATCCCAGCTTGCGCATTCCTTTGTCGCAGGTGCGCGGCGCCACGGAGGACAGCGGCTTCGGCTGGATGAGCATGGGATGGCGCATGCCGGGAACGCATCTTCCTTTCGTAATCGCGGCCGGAACCTTCCTGAAAGGCGGCGACCGCCAGTTCGTCTATACGCGGCGCAAGCGCAACACGATCGTGATCGAACTGGCCGGCAACGAGTGGACCCGGCTGGTGATCGGCGTGAAGGACGCGCATGCCGAGACAGCCCGCATCAATGCCGCGGTGGCGCGCACCCGGCAGCGTCACTGAGGCGAAAAAAAACCGCGCCGTCTCGCGCGGCGCGGTGTTTGTTACAAGCAGCGGGCTTAATTGCTCAGCAAGACCTGGGCGATGATGCCGGTGGCGATCGCTGCCAGCACGTAATCGTTGCCGGCGCGGACCCAGTGATGGCCACGCGGCGGCGCGCTCAGGTGACGGGCACGCCAGTCGCGCACGACGTAGCGGTCGTGGCGGTATTCGCGGCTCAGGTGATGGCCGCGGCGCAGGTCGTGACGCGGGCCGCCGCCGCGGTAGTCGTCGCGATGGTAATGGCGGGCGTCGTAGTGGTGCCGGTCGCCGTGGCCGCGCGGGCCGTGTCCGCGGTCGTGGTGGCGGTCCTTGTCATGGTGCTTGTCGTGCTTTTGATAGTGTCCGTGGTCGCGGCCATGGTCACCGCGCTCGGCAAATGCACTGCCGCTGGCGGCCATGCTCAAGGCCATCAGTGCTGCTGCGATCAGTTTGGTTTTCATGTTGGTTCTCCTGTGGCACGCTGTAACGAAGTGATGCCATTACACCGCGGATCAGCTTTCCCAGGTGAAGCATTCCGGTAAGGAATGCTACAAAATATTTCATAGACGAAAATAAAAAACCGCGCTCTCGTTCGAGGCGCGGTTTTTCGTGTCAGGCGTTTAGCTTAGTTGCTCAGCAAGACCTGAGCGATCAGGCCGGTGGCAATCGCTGCCAGCACGTAGTCGTTACCGGCGCGCACCCAGTGATGGCCTTTCGGCGGCGCGCTCAGGTGACGGTCGCGCCAGTCAGTGACGACGTAGCGGTTGTCACGGTATTCCTTGCTCAGGTGGCCGCCGCGGCGCAGGTCGTGGCGCGGGCCGCCGCCGCGCTTGTCGTCGCGATGGTAGGTGCGGGCATCATAATGGCGCCTGTCGTCCTTGCCCCGCGCGTCGTCATGACGGTCGTTGCGGTCATTGTCGTAACGGTCGCTATGCTGCTGCTGGTAGCCACGGTCATTGTCGTGGTCGCCGCGCTGGGCGAAGGCGCTGCCGCTGGCGGCCAGGCTGACGGCGATGAGTCCGGATGCGATCAAGGTGTTCTTCATGTCAGTTCTCCTAGTGGCTCGCTGAAATTTTTCAGATGAGCCATTAGACGCCGACGCAGGCTTAGCAGGTGGTGCATTCCGGTAAGGATTGCTACAAAACATTTCACCTGCCGATGAGACTGCTATCACCTTAGCGCGGATAGATGAACCCGGTACGGATATCCATCGGCACCAGCTTCTCGCCGTCGCGCACCATCAACCGCTGCGGCGGCTCTTCACCCGCCCGGGCACGCGCGATCGGGTCCAGGTCCTCGCCCTCGCGCAGCGGTTTGTCGCAGCGCTCGTACACGTTCGGGCAACCGGTGGCCTTGACCAGCGCCTGCATGATCGACACCTTCCACAGGTCGACGCCGGCGGCATTGAACTGGCACACCAGGTAGCCCTCGACGCCGCCGTAGCCGTGCACCAGCAGGCCCGGCAAGCCATCCTTTTCGCCGTCGACCAGCTGCACCAGCGCCTGCGGATCGGCGTCCTGCACGGCGCCGGCACGGCGCTCGACGGCTTCGGCCACGCGGCGCTTGATCAGCGCGTGGTCGACCGGCTCGTCCTCGCGCAGGGTCCAGACGCGGGCCGCGATCTGCGATTTGGCATTGTAGGCGGCGCGCGCCAGGAATTTGCGCGCCGACGATTGCACCAGCGCGGTGGCGCCCTGCTTGCTGCGTTCCTGCGGCTTGCCCTCGACTTTTTCGATGGCCGACAGGTAGATCCACGGGTCGCCGGACAGAATGCTTTTTTCCTTGCCCTGTTTGATGGTGATGATGAGCATGGGGTGCTTTCGTTTTGGGGGACAGCGATAAGGGACAGCGATAATACAGCAAGCGCCGACCACGCATTCGCGACAGGCGTGGCGGCGGGTGTTGCGAGATTCACCTCGGGTCCGGGCAAAATAGCGTATCGTTTCGCCAGTCAACTGCGAAAGAACAGCATGAAGAAACTGAACGTGGACGTCGCCGTCATCGGCACCGGTACCGCCGGCATGACCGCCTACCGCGCCGCCAAGGCGCAGGGCGCACGCACGGTGGTGATCGAGGGCGGCCAGTACGGCACCACCTGCGCCCGGGTCGGCTGCATGCCGAGCAAGCTCCTGATCGCGGCGGCCGAAGCGGCGCACGTGATGGAAACCTCGGGCCCATTCGGCGTGCATGCGGGCGAGGTGCGGGTCGACGGCCGCGCCGTGATGGAGCGCGTGCGGCGCGAGCGCGACCGTTTCGTCGGCTTCGTGCTGGAAGGGGTAGAATCGATGCCGGTGGCCGACCGCCTGCAGGGCCATGCGCGCTTCACGTCGCCGTGCACGCTGCAGGTGGACGACCATACCGAGATCGAGGCCGGCCGCTTCGTGATCGCCACCGGCTCCACGCCGCTGCGCCTGCCGCAGCTGGAAAACGTCGGCCCCGGCGTCGTCACCAGCGACGACGTGTTTTATTGGGACGAGCTGCCGCGCTCGGTGGCGGTGATCGGCACCGGGGTGATCGGCCTCGAGCTGGGCCAGGCCCTGAGCCGGCTCGGCGTGCGGGTGCGTCTGATCGCGCGCGGCGGCAACATCGCCCATGTCAGCGATCCCGAAGTGCTGCGCTGCGCCGCGCGCGTGATGGGCGAAGAACTCGACATCGCCTTCCAGACCCAGGTGGTGGGCGCCGAGCAGGATGGCGACGAGGTGGTGCTGCGCACCCGCGACGCGCTCGGCAAGGAAAGCAGCGAGCGCTTCCAGTACGTCCTGATGGCGGCCGGGCGCACGCCGAACGTGCACGACCTGGGGCTGGAGCATACCGGCCTGGAACGCGGCGAGGACGGGATTCCCCTGTTCGACACCCGCACCATGCAGTGCGGCACCAGCCACATCTTCATCGCGGGCGACGCCAACAACGAGCGCGCCTTGCTGCATGACGCCGCCGACCACGGCAAGATCGCCGGCGACAATGCCGGGCGCTTCCCGGACGTGCGTCCGGGCCTGCGCCGCACGCCGATCGCGGTCGCGTTCAGCGAACCGAACATCGCCACGCTGGGAAAGAACTGGCGTACCCTGTGCGCCGGCGGCCAGCGCAAGTTCGCGGTCGGCAGCGTGTCGTTCGCCAACCAGGGCCGCAGCCGGGTCATGTTGCAGAACAAGGGGTTGTTGCGGGTGTATGCGGAATACGGCACCCGATTGTTCCTGGGCGCCGAGATGATCGCGCCGCGCGCCGAGCACCTGGCGCATCTGCTGGCCTGGGCCTGCCAGATGCGGCTGACAGTGGAACAGATGCTGGACATGCCGTTCTACCATCCGGTGATCGAGGAGGGCGTGCGTACCGCGCTGCGCGACCTGGCGGCCAATCTGTCGAAGGGTGACAGCGAGACCCTGGTCGAGGATACCGAGCCGGGGACATGACCCGGCAGCGCGAAATCAGTTCAGCAGGCTGTCATCCAGCTTGCCCTCGGCCGCCATCTGGCGCATCACGCGCACGGTGTCGGTATCGGCTTCCTGGTAGGCCGACTTCTTGAATTCGTCGTACATCGCGTTGGCTTCGTCGACGTGGTCGCCCTGGCCGTCGTCGTAGCAGAAGCGCACTAACAGCATGGCGTTGGTCGGCGCCTCGATGATCATGCGCAGGCTCGAGGCGGCGATCTCGCCCTGGGCCGGCACTTCGTAGCGCACTTCCTGCAGCGGGGTCAGGACCACGCTGTCCTCGATCACCAGCTCGCCGAAGGTCAGGCGGCGCTTGAGGCGGCCTGCGTCGCGCTCCAGGATCTCGCATTTATCCAGATGCGGAATGAAAGCGGTCGGCTGCTCGGCGCGCAGCACCAGGCCGCGCCACAGCTGCTCGCGGGTGAGGGTGTCGATCAGCGGGTTCATCGGATCGTTGACGGCGACGAGATGTTCGAATTTCATGTGCGGATGTCCGTGAAAATGAGCGCCGCGCCACGTCCTGATGGGTGGCGCGCAAAGGACGCATGGTACCCGATTGCGCGGCTAGACGCAGGACGCTTTCCATCAAGGCCGGGCCTGCTTGATGACGCTGAATCGGGTGTTGCAATCCGGTCGCGCAATTGCAGGGCACCGCCCGCTGGGCACGCCGGATTGTTACAATCCTCGTCTATCCCACCAGAAAAATTTCCCATGTCCAACGCACCAAAGTTCGGCCTCAACGGGCCGCAGAGCGAAGCCGCGCTGTATCTGGACGGCCCTTGCCTGGTGCTGGCCGGCGCCGGCTCGGGCAAGACGCGCGTGATCACCCAGAAGATCGCCTACATGATCGAGCACTGCGGCTACGATCCGCGCACCATTGCCGCCCTGACCTTCACCAACAAGGCCGCGCTCGAGATGCAGGAGCGCATCGGCAAGCTGCTGAAACAGCCGAAACAGGCCAAGCAACTGACCGTGTCCACCTTCCACTCGCTGGGTGTCAAGATCCTGCGCCAGGAAGCGGCCGGCGTGGGCCTGAAAGATAAATTTTCGATCATGGACAGCGACGATTGCTACACCATCGTCTCGAGCCTGGCGCTGACCACCGATAAGCAGGAAGTGCGCGCCATCCAGAACCGGATCTCGCTGTGGAAGAACGGCCTGGTGGACCCGGACGATGCGATCCGCGAGGCGCGCGACGAAGACGAAGCCATGGCCGGCCGCGTCTACCGCAGCTATGTGGCCACGCTGCAGGCCTACCAGGCGGTCGACTTCGACGACTTGATCCGCCTGCCGGTGGAATTGTTCCGCAACAACGAGCCGATCCGCGACCGCTGGCAGCGCCGCCTGCGCTACCTGCTGATGGACGAGTACCAGGACACCAATACCTGCCAGTACGAGCTGGTGAAACTGCTGGTGACCGGCCTGGGCAAGAAGCCGATGTTCACGGCGGTGGGCGACGACGACCAGGCGATCTACGCCTGGCGCGGCGCCTCGGTCGAGAACCTGAAAACGCTGCAGACCGACTTTCCCGACCTGCGCGTGATCAAGCTGGAACAGAACTACCGCTCCACCACCCGCATCCTGCAGGCGGCCAACGCGGTGATCGGCAACAATCCGAAGCTGTTCGAGAAGTCGCTCTGGTCCGAGCACGGCCTGGGCGAGCCGATCAAGGTGCTGGGCATGCAGAACGATGACCAGGAAGCGGATCAGGTGGCGATCATGATCTCGGCCGACCATTTCCAGCGCAAGAACAAGTGGTCCGATTACGCGATCCTGTACCGCGGCAACCACCAGGCGCGCGTGATCGAGCAGGCGCTGCGCAAGGAACGCATCCCGTACACCATGTCCGGCGGCCAAAGCTTTTTCGACAAAGCCGAGATCAAGGACATCATTGCCTACCTGCGCCTGATCGCCAACCAGGACGACGACCCGGCCTTCATCCGCGCCGTCACCACGCCCAAGCGCGGGGTCGGCATGGCAACACTGGAAGTATTGGGCGAATTCTCCAAGCAATGGAACTGCTCGCTGTTCGAAGCGGCAAGGAAGGGCGGCATCGAAGCCAAGCTGGCCGACCGCCAGCTGGGGCCGCTACGCGACTTCTGCCACTTCATCGCCGAGCTGGAAGACCGCGCCACCCGTCCGGGCCCGTCCGGCAGCGGCGACCATGCGGCCGAGGTGCTGGACGACATGATGAAGGAGATGAACTACGAGCACTATTTGTACGAGAACTTCGATGACCGCGCAGCCCAGTCCAAGTGGCAGAATGTGCTCGAGTTCAATAACTGGCTGAAGGACCGCGGCCGTGGCGGACGCGACCGCGATGGCGAAGAAAAGAATCTGCTGGAACTGACGCAGATGGTGGCCCTGATGTCGATGCTGGAAGGCCAGGACGAGGAGCAGGACGCGGTGCGCATGTCGACCCTGCACGCGTCGAAGGGGCTGGAGTATCCGCACGTGTTCCTGGTCGGGGTGGAAGAGGGCATCCTGCCGCACAAGGGCGACCCGGACGCGTCGGTGGAGTCGATCGCGGCGCGCATCCAGGAAGAGCGGCGCCTGATGTACGTCGGCATCACGCGTGCCCAGCGCAGCCTGCACGTAAGCTGGTGCAAGCGGCGCAAGCGCGCCGGCGAGCTGGTCAACTGCGACCCGTCGCGCTTCATCAAGGAGATGGCGCTGGACGTCGGCGAAGCGGCGCCGATGGAAAGCGAAGTATTGAGTCCGAAAGAAAGATTGGCGAACCTGAAAGCGTTATTGGCAACGCCGAAGCCGATCGTGAACTGAGCGCCCTTGCCCGAACTGCAATGCAAGGCTGGCATAATGCCGGCTTTGCAGCCGGAGTTCGCCGTGGACCAGGAAGACCGTTTCATCAATCTCGAGATCAAGCTCGCCCAGCAGGAAGACCTGCTCGACGAGATGAACAAGACCATCTACCGCCAGGAACGCCGCATCGACCAGCTGGAAGCCATGCTGACCAAGATGGCCGACCACGTGCGCACCCTGCGCGACGCCGGCCAGGCGCCGCTCAACGAACCGCCTCCGCATTACTGAGATGCTGCCCCAGGCGCTGGCCCAGGCACAGTAGCGTCAAGGTCGGCGGCAAACCCCATGGCCCCGGAATCACCGAGGCATCGCACACGAACAGCCCCCTGGCCGAGGTCTGCAAATCGGCATCGACGCCCGCTCCGATGCGCACGCTGCCGCCCGGATGCGCGGCGAAATGCCAGCTCCTGAACACATGATGCGCCCCGGCCTGGGCCAGGATCGCGCGCGCCATCGCTTCTCCCTGCCGCAAGCGCGCGCGGTCGGCATCGGTGAGCCGCTTGTCGGCCCAGCGCGGCCCGATCCGGCCGCCGATATCGTCGCGAATCTTGACCATGATGCTCAGCGTGCGCCGGTGCGCGAACAGGCGGTCCACCCTTCCGACTTGCGCCGCGAAGGCCTGGTACATCGGGCGCGGCAAGGTCAGGTCGGCCAGCGCGATGCCGGCCTGCGCGTCGTGCATGCCGGCCGCCATCGGCACCTCGGCGCCGCCGTCGATATCGTCGACGGTTCCCATCACTGCCACTACCGGATCGCTGAAGAACGGCGCATGGCGCGGCCCCAGGGCTGAGGCGTGCAGGATGCGCGGGCTGCCGATGCCGCCACCGGCCAGCACCACCAGCGGCGCACGTACGGTGTGCAGGCGTTTGTCCTGCACCAGCTCGACCCCGGCCGCGCGGCCGTCTTCGAGCAACACGCGTGTGACCCGGCTGCGCGCCTGCAGGAGCGCGCCATGGCGCACTGCCTGCTCGACGAATTCGCGCGCACTCCACTTGGCGCCGAACGGGCAGCCATAGGCGCAGCGCCAGCAGCCGCTGCGACAAAGCGCGGGGCGGATCATCTTGTCCAGCTTGCGCCAATCGAGGCCGAGGGCGCGCGCCGCTCCTGCGATGCGGGCCGCCATCGGGCCGACCAGGTTGTCGGGCAGGGGCGCCATCGGCAGGTCGGCGCGCAATGCGCCGAGGGCCGGTTCGAGGTCGATGCCGTATGCATCGAACAGCGCGCGCGGCGGCGGCGCGGCGGTGGCGAAGTTCACCGCCGAACTGCCGCCCAGCGTGGCGCCGCCTACCAGCAGCGAAGCATCGCGATGGATGAAGGCGGCACGGCCGGGCACCGCGGCCATGCTTGCCATCTGGGTCACGGTGCCGCTCAGGGGCGCGGCGCCGCCCTGTTCCAGGATCAGTACCCGGCGCCCGGCGCGCGCTAGTTCGCGCGCCACGCTGGCGCCACCGGGTCCGGTGCCGACTACGATCGCATCGAAACGGGCAGGAGAAGAAGTCATGGGAAAGCGGGGAAATGCATGGCGGCCGATGCTAGCACAGGCGCCGCACAGGGGCGGGATGCAGACCATCCGGCGCATGCGACGATGACCTCACGGTCATCAATACCGCCGTCAATACGGCCTCCCCATGCTGTTACATTGGATACTTTTTAATTGTGTCGATATAAGAGCAAGCCTGCTATGATCTTCGCGCAAGGCTGTCGAGCTAGCCCGGCAGCACCCTTCCCAGTGTTCGCGAAAGATCCCATGTACCGTCCACAACTGCTCATCGTAGCCGCCGCCGTCGCGCTGGCGCATGCACCTGCCATTGCCGCTCCCACCTCCGCCGTCCTCGACGCATCCAACCCCTTCGCCAAGCCGAGCAGCCTGCCGCTGAACTACCCGGCCTTCGACAAGATCAAGGACGCGCATTTCCTGCCTGCGTTTAACGCCGGCATGCGCGAGCACCTGCGCGAAGTCGAGGCCATCGCCAACGACAAGGCCGCGCCGACGTTCGACAACACCATCGTCGCGCTGGAGCGCTCGGGCCAGCTGCTGTCGCGCGTGGGCGCGACCTTCTCGAATCTGCACGGCGCCAATACGAATGACACGCTGGATGCGGTCGACCGCGAGATGTCGCCCAAGCTGGCTGCGCACGACGATGCGATCCACCTGAATCCGAAGCTGTTCGCGCGCGTGAAAGCGCTGCACGACAAGCGCGCCTCGCTCGGCCTGGACGCCGAATCGACTTTCCTGCTCGAGCGCTACTACAAGGAATTCGTGCGCGCCGGCGCCAATCTGTCGGCAGCCGACCAGCGCAAGCTCAAGGCTTACAACGGCGAGATCGCCTCGCTGCAGTCCGACTTCACCCAGCGCGTGCTCAAAGGCGTCAACGCCGCGGCACTGGTGGTCGACACCCGCGCCGAACTGGAAGGCATGAGCGACGCCGAGATCAAGGCCGCCGCCGACGAAGCCGAGAAGCGCGGCGTCAAAGGCAAGTTCGTGATCCCGCTGGTGAACACCTCGAGCCAGCCGGCGCTGTCGACGCTGAAGAACCGCAAGACGCGCGAGCGCCTGCTGCAGGCATCGCTCCAGCGCGGCGCCACCGGCGGCGAATTCGACACCCGCCAGCAGGTGCTGCGCCTGGCCAAGCTGCGCGCTGAACGCGCCGTGCTGCTGGGCTATCCGAACTTCGCGGCCTATTCGCAGGAACTGGAAACCGCGCGCAACCCGGCCGCCGTCAACAAGCTGCTGGGCGACCTGGCCAAGCCGGCCGTCACCAATGCGCAGAAGGAAGCGGCCGACATCCAGAAGGTGATCGATGCCGAGAAGGGTGGCTTCAAGGCCGCAGCGTATGACTGGCCGATGTACCAGGACAAGGTGCGTGCCCAGCGCTACAACTTCGACGAGAACCAGCTGCGCCCGTATTTTGAAATGAACCGCGTGCTGGTCGACGGCGTGTTCTTCGCCGCCACCAAGGAATACGGCATCACCTTCAAGGAACGCAAGGACCTGCCGGTGTACAACCCGGACGTGCGCACCTTCGACGTGTTCGATGTCGACGGCAAGCAGCTGGCGATCTTCATCTTCGACCCGTACGCCCGCTCGAACAAGCAGGGCGGCGCCTGGATGAACGAATACGTGTCGCAGTCGCACCTGCTCGGCCTGCGTCCGGTGATCGGCAACCACCTGAACATTCCGAAACCCCCAAGCGGCCAGCCGACGCTGCTGACCTACGACGAAGTAGTGACCGCCTTTCACGAATTCGGCCACGCGCTGCACGGCATGTTCTCGGATGTGAAGTACCCGCACTTCTCGGGCACCAACGTGCCGCGCGACTTCGTCGAGTATCCGTCGCAGGTCAACGAGATGTGGGTCACCTGGCCTGAAGTGCTGGCCAACTACGCCAAGCACCACCAGACCGGCGCGCCGATGCCGAAGGAATTGCTGGACAAGGTGGTGGCCTCTAAAAAGTTCGACCAGGGCTACAAGACCAGCGAATACCTGGCCGCGGCCCTGCTCGACCAACGCTGGCACCAGCTGGCGCCGAACCAGATTCCGACCGACGTGCTGGCCTTCGAGGCGAAAGCCCTGAAAGACGCCGGTGTCGACTACGCGCTGGTGCCGCCGCGCTACCGCACGACGTACTTCTCGCACTCGATGGGCGGCGGCTATTCGGCCGGCTACTACGCCTACCTGTGGAGCGAGCGCCTGGATGCCGATACCGTGCAGTGGTTCACCAATAACGGTGGCTTGAGCCGCAAGAACGGCGACCACTTCCGCAAGACGCTGCTGTCGCGCGGCGGCACCGCCGAAGCGATGGACCTGTTCCAGAACTTCCGCGGCCGCGGTCCGGTGATCGAGCCGCTGCTGGAACGCCGCGGCCTGACCGGTAACTGATTGCTGCACGCGCCCCCTGTCGTCATGAGCGACAGGGGGCGTTTCGTTTGAGTTCGAAATACCTTCCCACCATAACGCACAAGAGACTTCATGAACCGTCCACCACTGCTGCTGATCGCAGCCAGCGTCGCCTTCGCCACCATGACGATTTCCCAGCCAGCCGCCGCCGCCCTGCCGGCATCGAATCCATTCGCCAAGCCGAGCACCCTGCAGTACGGCTACCCGGCCTTCGACAAGATCAAGAACGAGCACTTCGCTCCGGCCTTCGCCGAAGGCATGCGCGAACAGGCGCAGGAGATCGTCAAGATCGCCGACAACAAGGCGGCGCCGACTTTTGAGAACACGATCGTGACGATGGAGCGTTCGGGCCAGCTGCTGGGCCGCGTGCGCGCGGTGTTCTACACTCTGGTCGGTTCCTACACCAATGACAGCCTGCAGGCACTGGACAAGCAGCTGGCGCCGCAGTTCGCCGCCCATGGCGACGCGATCCGCCTGAACCCGAAGCTGTTCGCGCGCATCAAGACCCTGCACGACAAGCGCGACTCGCTCGGCCTGGACGCCGAATCGAAGTTCCTGCTGGAGCGCTACTACAAGGACTTCGTGCGCTCGGGCGCCAATCTGTCGGACGCCGACAAGACCAAGCTGAAGGACTACAACGCCCAGCTGGCCGCGCTGCAGACCCAGTTCAGTCAGAACGTGCTGAAGGAAGTGAACGACTCGGCCTTCGTGCTTGAGTCCCGCGAAGAGCTGGCCGGCCTGCCTGAGAAAGCGATCGCCGCCGCCGCCGTGGAAGCCAAGAAGCGTGGCCTGGACGGCAAGTTCGTGATCCCCGTGACCAACACCACCCAGCAGGCGCCGCTGGCGGTGCTGAGCAACCGCGCCACGCGCGAAAAGCTGCTCACCACCTCGATGATCCGCGGCACCCGCGGCAACGAATTCGACAACCGCAACGTGGTGCTGCAACTGGCCAAGCTGCGCGCCGAACGCGCCGAGCTGCTGGGCTACGAGAACTACGCCGCCTACTCGCTGGAAGACCAGACCGCGAAAGACACCGCCTCGGTCAACAAGCTGCTGGGCGACCTGACCCAGCCGGCCGTGCGCAATGCGAAGAAAGAAGCCGCCGAGATCCAGCAAGTGATCGACGCTGAAAAAGGCGGCTTCCAGGTCGCGGCCCAGGACTGGAGCCTGTACAGCGACAAGGTGCGCACCGCCAAGTACGCGTTCGATGCCAATCAGCTGAAACCTTACTTCGAATTCAACAACGTGCTGGAGAAGGGCGCCTTCTTCGCCGCCACCAAGCTGTGGGGCATCACCTTCAAGCAGCGCACCGACCTGCCGACCTACGACGCCGACGTGCGCGTGTACGACGTGTTCGAAGAAAACGGCACCCACCTGGCGATCTTCGTGGTCGACCCGTATGCGCGTCCGAACAAGCGCGGCGGCGCCTGGATGAGCTCCCTGGTCGACCAGAGCACGCTGCTGGACAAGAAGCCGGTCATCACCAACAACCTGAATCTGGTCAAGCCGGCCGCCGGCGAGCCGACCCTGCTCACCTGGGACGAAGTGCGCACCACCTTCCACGAGTTCGGCCATGCCACCCACGGCTGGTTCTCGAAAGTGAAGTATCCGCGCTTCTCGGGCACCAGCGTGCCGCGCGACTACGTCGAGCTGCCGTCGCAGGTCTATGAAATGTGGATGGCTTGGCCGGAAGTGATGGACAGCTACGCCAAGCATTACCAGACCGGCGCCGCGATGCCGAAAGAACTGCTGGAAAAACTGCGCGCGGCCCAGCGCTTCAATGAAGGCTACCGCACCACCGAATACCTGGCCGCGGCCGTGATCGACCAGCGCTGGCACCAGCTGGGTTCAAAACAAATCCCGACTGACGTCGTGGCATTCGAGCAGCAGGCGCTGAAGGATGCGGGCCTGAATTTCGCGCCGGTCCCGCCGCGCTACCGCAGCACCTATTTCTCGCACGCGATGGGCGGCGGCTACTCGGCCGGCTACTACAGCTACCTGTGGGCCGAGCGCCTGGACGCTGACGCAGGCGAGTGGTTCAAGGAAAACGGCGGCCTGCTGCGCAAGAACGGCGACCGCTTCCGCCAGATGGTGCTGTCGAAAGGCGGCACCCAGGATGCGGTCGAGATGTACCGTGCCTTCCGCGGCCGCGACCCGGTCATCGAGCCGCTGCTCGAGCGTCGTGGCCTGAACTGATCACTACCCCATTTACAACATCGAGAACAAGACCATGAACCGTCCTCACATCATGCTGGTCGCCGCCGCCAGCGTCGCCGCCATCAACGTCGCCGTGGCCGCCCCGGCCGCACCCGGCAACAAGCTGGAAGCGTCGAACCCGTTCGCGCGCGAAAGCTCGCTGCCGTTCAACTACCCGGCCTGGGACAAGATCCGCAACGAGCACTTCGCGCCGGCCTACGCCGAGGGCATGCGCCAGCAGGCCGCCGAGATCGATGCGATCGCCAACAACAAGGCCGCGCCGACGTTTGACAACACCATCGTCGCGATGGAAAAGAGCGGCCGCCTGCTGAATCGTGTGAGCGGCGCCTTCGGCACCCTGTCCGGTTCCTACACCAACGACACCCTGATCGCCCTGGGCAAGGACCTGGCGCCGAAGCTGTCGCAGCACGGCGACGCGATCCGCCTGAACGACAAGCTGTTCAAGCGCATCGAGACCCTGTACAACAAGCGCGCCAGCCTGAAGCTGGACGCCGAGTCGACCTATCTGCTGGAACGCTACTACGATGACTTCGTGCGCGCCGGCGCCAAGCTGTCGAGCGCCGACAAGGCCAAGCTGAAGGACTACAACAGCCAGCTGGCCGCGCTGCAGACCCAGTTCGCGCAGAACGTGCTGAAGGAATCGAACGCATCGGCGCTGGTGGTCGACAGCCGCGCCGAACTGGCCGGCATGAGCGACAAGGCGATTGACGCCGCCGCCGCGGAAGGTAAAAAACGTGGCCTGGACGGCAAGTTCGTGATCCCGGTCGTGAACACTACCCAGCAGGCCAGCCTGGCCGTGCTGACCAACCGGTCCACCCGTGAAAAACTGCTGGCCGCCTCGATGGCGCGCGGCAGCCGCGGTGGCGAGTTCGACAACCGCGACGTGGTGCTGAAGATCACCAAACTGCGCGCCGAACGCGCCCAGCTGCTGGGCCATCCGAACTTCGCTTCGTACCACCTGGAAGACCAGACCGCGCAGACCACCACCGCCGTCAACAGCCTGCTGGCCGAACTGGCCAAGCCGGCCGTGAACAACGCGCGCAAGGAAGCGGCCGAGATCCAGAAGATGATCGACGCCGAGAAGGGTGGCTTCCAGGCCGCCGCGCATGACTGGGCCTTCTACAGCGACAAGGTGCGCGCCCAGCGCTACGCCTTCGATGCCGGCCAGCTGCGCCCTTACTTTGAACTGAACCGCGTGCTGATCGACGGCGTCTTCTTCGCCGCGACCAAGGAATACGGCATCACCTTCAAGGAACGCAAGGACCTGCCGGGCTACAACGAAGACGTGCGCATGTTCGATGTGTTCGACGTCGACGGCAAGCAGCTGGCGATCTTCACCTTCGACCCGTACGCGCGCTCGAACAAGCGTGGCGGCGCCTGGGCCAACGCCTGGGTGGCACAGAGCTCGCTGCTGGGCACCAAGCCGGTCATCGCCAACAACCTGAATATTCCGAAGCCGGCCGCGGGCGAGCCGACCCTGCTCACCTACGACGAAGTGCGCACCACCTTCCACGAATTCGGCCACGCGCTGCATGGCATGTTCTCGGATGTGAAGTACCCGCGCTTCTCGGGTTCGCGCGTGCCGCGCGACTACGTCGAGTTCCCGTCGCAGGTGAACGAGATGTGGATGGCATGGCCTGAAGTGCTGGCCAACTACGCCAAGCACTACCAGACCGGCGAGCCGATGCCGAAGGAACTGCTGGACAAGGTGCAGGCGTCGCAGCAGTTCAACGAAGGCTTCCGCACCACCGAGTACCTGGCCGCGGCGCTGCTGGACCAGGCCTGGCACCAGCTGACCCCGGAGCAGATCCCGACCGACGTGCTGGCGTTCGAAGCCGACGCGCTGAAAAAGGCCGGCGTCGACTTCGCCCTGGTGCCGCCGCGCTACCGCACCACCTACTTCTCGCACACCTTCGCGGGCGGCTACTCGGCCGGCTACTACGGCTACCTGTGGGCCGAGAAGCTGGACGCGGACACCGTCAACTGGTTCAAGGAAAACGGCGGCCTGACCCGCAAGAACGGCGACCACTTCCGCAAGACCTTGCTGTCGCGCGGCGGTACGCTGGATGCGATGCAGATGTATCGCAACTTCCGCGGCAAGGATGCGGTCATTCAGCCGCTGCTGGAGCGTCGTGGGTTGACCGGTAACTGATCGGTGTTTGGTGCCGGTCGTGGCGACATGACCGGTGCGTATCACCGCGTCGGCGGCAAAGCCGCCAACCCTACGATAAACGGTAGCGCCGGCCGCCAGGCCAGCCCTACGTAGGGTTGGCGGGTCCCCCGCCGACGCGTTCAACCTGCTCCCGCTTCCCGGCGCATTGTCCAGCGTTCAACCCGCCCCACCTCCCGCGCGCACTGCCCAGAACAGCCGTGTTCTACCTTCCTCCCCCCATGTCGTACAATCAAATCGACCCACCACCGGAGGAAAACGATGCAACCCGAACAAGATGCCGACCTGAAGGCCCGCCTCAAAGCCCTGCACCGCCACCTGCAGGAAACCGGCGAGACCGACGTCGAACTCGAAATGCTGCTGCGCCAGCTCGACGGCGATATCGAGAAAGTCCTGGAACGCCGCTCGCAAGCCCAGCTCGATGACGCCACCTATGGCCTGGGCTCGCGCTCGCAGGAACTGGCCGCCCGTTTCGCCGCCCGCCACCCACGCGTCGAGTCCGGTCTGCGTGAACTTGGCAATATCCTGTCGAACATGGGGATCTAGTCTGGAACATAGACTGGGCAAATAAGCCACAAGTCATTGATAGTTAAGCCATTTTCTGGGGGCGGCGATGCCGCGAAAATGGTTTTCCGGTACAATGCCGGCCAATGAACTCCCCCACCAATCTCTTCGCGAGCGTTCCCAAGCGCTCTAGCCGCGCTGCTACTGCGCCTTTCCTGCCGATGTCCCGCGCCGAAATGGACGCGCTCGGCTGGGATTCGTGCGACATCATCCTGATCACCGGCGACGCCTATATCGACCACCCCAGCTTCGGCATGGCGCTGGTCGGCCGCCTGCTGGAAGCGCAGGGCTACCGGGTCGGCATCATCAGCCAGCCGGACTGGACGTCGGTGGAGCCGTTCCGCGCGCTGGGTAAGCCCAACCTGTACTGGGGGATCACCGCCGGCAATATGGACTCCATGGTCAACCGCTACACGGCTGACCGCAAAATCCGTTCCGACGACGCCTATACGCCGGACGCCGCGCCGAACAAGCGCCCGGACCGCGCCGTGACCGTGTACTGCCAGCGCGCCCGCGAAGCCTTCCCGGGCGTGCCGGTGATTGCCGGCAGTATCGAAGCCTCGCTGCGCCGCATCGCCCACTACGATTACTGGTCGGATAAAGTGCGCCGCTCGGTGCTGTTCGAATCGAAGGCCGACCTGGTCATCTTCGGCAATGCCGAACGCGCGCTGGTGGACGTCACGCGCCGTATCGCCGCGGGCGAGAACATCAAGGATATCCGCGACCTGCGCGGCACCGCCTTCCTGGTGCCGCAGGGCTGGCTGCCGGACGAAGAATGGTCGGTGCACAATTCCACCCGCGTGGACGTGCCGGGCCGCATCGACAAGCAGCCGAATCCGTACGCGATGGCGCTGGAAGACCCGAAAGCCTGCGCGCTGGACAATGCCGCGCCGGAACCGGTGGCGAAACCCGTGGTCATCATGACGCGCGAGCAGCGTCAGGCCGCCGCGCGCGAAAAGGCGGCCAAGACCGTGGTGCGCCTGCCGAGCTTTGAGACCGTCAGCGAAGACCCGGTGATGTATGCGCACGCGTCGCGCGTGTTCCACCTGGAATCGAATCCGGGCAATGCGCGCGCACTGGTGCAGGCGCATGGCGACCGCGACGTCTGGCTCAATCCGCCGCCGCTGCCGCTGGCCATGGACGAGATGGACAACGTCTACGACTTGAACTATGCGCGCGCGCCGCACCCGAGCTATGGCAAGGCCCATATCCCGGCCTGGGAAATGATCCGCTATTCGGTCAACATCATGCGTGGCTGCTTCGGCGGCTGCACCTTCTGCTCGATCACCGAGCACGAAGGCCGCATCATCCAGAGCCGTTCGGAACCGTCGATCCTGCGCGAGATCGAGCTGATCCGCGACACGACCAAGAATTTTGCCGGCACCATCACCGACCTCGGCGGCCCGACCGCGAACATGTACCGCCTGGCGTGCAAAGAGAAGAAGATCGAGGAAAGCTGCCGCCGCCTGTCGTGCGTGTATCCGACCATCTGCAGCAATCTGGGCACCGACCACAGCAAGCTGATCTCGCTGTACCGCAAGGCGCGCGCCATCCCCGGCATCAAGAAGATCCTGATCGGTTCCGGCCTGCGCTATGACCTGGCGGTGCGTTCGCCCGAATACGTCAAGGAACTGGTGACCCACCACGTGGGCGGCCTGCTGAAGATCGCGCCAGAACACACCGAGCAGGGCACGCTCTCGAAGATGATGAAGCCGGGCATCGGCGCGTATGACGAGTTCAAGCGCATGTTCGAGAAGTTCTCGCTGGAAGCGGGGAAGAAGCAGTACCTGATTCCTTACTTCATTGCGGCGCACCCGGGTTGCACCGACGAAGACATGCTGAACCTGGCCCTGTGGCTCAAGAAGAACAACTTCAAGCTGGACCAGGTGCAGACCTTCACGCCGACGCCGATGGCCATGGCGACCACGATGTATCATTCGCGCAAAAACCCGCTGGCCAAGGTCACCGAGGATTCGGAAGTCGTCGAAACTGCGCGCAGCGGCAAGGTGCGCAAGGCGCATAAGGCTTTCCTGCGTTATCACGACCCGGCCAACTGGCCGATCCTGCGCGAGACGCTGACCAAGATGGGCCGTGGCGATTTGATCGGCAATGGCGAGCGGCACTTGATTCCGGCATGGCATCCGTCGGAAGAGACCGGGCAGCCGGTGAGCGAGCGCAAGCGCGTGGTGCCGGGCAATGTGCCGATGTCGGAGCGCGAGACGGCCAAGCGCGGTCCGGCTGCTGCGCGTCCGGGCGTGCGTGGCGCTGGTGGCCGTGCCGATCGGGCGCCGGCTGCTCCGGCCGCATCGACGGCGGCGCGTCCGTCGATCCTGGCTACCATCAAGACCAAGCCGAAGGCTGACGTCAAGCAGAAGTCCGGCCGCCGCTGATCGCTGTCGCATGAACGTCTATCTGGCTGTCGTCGAATCGCTGGCGGACTGGGAGATCGGCTATCTGACGGCCGAGCTGAACAGCCGCCGCTACTTCGCCGATCCGGGAATGGACTTCAATCTGCTGAAGGTTGGCATCACCAGCGATGACGTTCGCAGCATGGGCGGCGTGGTCTATACGCCGGACCTGACCTTCGATGCGATCGGGTTGCAGCAGGACGATGTACTGGTGCTGCCTGGTTCGAACCTGTGGGATCAGCCCCAGACCCGTCCGGTTCTGGAGCTGGCGCGCAATGCGCTGGATCGCGGACATCGGGTCGCGGCCATTTGCGGCGCTACGGTCGGCCTGGCCAGCGTTGGCGCCCTGAATACGCGACGCCATACCAGTGACGATCTGGAATCCCTGAAACAGTCCTGCCCTGAATACAGCGGCGAATCCTGGTACCGCAAGGAAGCGGCGGTGCGCGGCGATAACCTCATCACCGCCAGCGGACTGGCGCCGCTCGAGTTTTCATATGAAGTACTGAAGATGCTGAAGGTCTGGCGTCCGGAAACCGCCAAGGCTTGGTTCCGCTTGCACAAGACAAGGCAAGAGCGCTGGTATCACGAACTTGTCGCTTCGATGTCGTGAAAAACGACAGAAAACAGGCCTTGCAGGCGCATGATAGTGTGGCTATAATCTCGCCTCTCCAACGCAAACGCAGTCGTTAAGACAGCGAAGCGAAGGAAAAAAGGGAGTTGACGAGATCGTAGTAAAGCTTCATAATCTCGCTTCTCTGCTGCTGACGAACACAACGATTCGCAACGATGCAGCAAGTGCAGTACC